>NZ_JBIBHT010000001.1:0-147396 GCF_042957155.1 Streptomyces sp. NPDC008121
GCTTGGTGCCTGTGGCTTGGATTGGTGCCCCCTGCTTGGTGCTCGTTGCTTGCTGCCTTGTCCTCAGCGCGCTCACGGCGCCGGCGGACCGGCGGCGCGGGACGAGGCGGCGGCAGGGGGCGGGGCGGCGGGCCGTCAGGTCCGGCACTACTCGCTCACGTACGAGAGCAAGGGGCGGGGGTTACGTGTGCGGGCCGTCAGGCCCGGGGATGTGCCGGCCTGTTGCGCACCCGGTCGTAGCGGGGCTGCGGCGGATGAGGATGCCGGTCGCGTCCGCCGCAGGTCGGGCCCCACCGGGCCCCGGCGCGCGCGGGAGGGCTGGGGGGTGCCGCCCTCTGTGTTGGGTCAAGGTCCAAGGCCAGTAGGTTCGTGCGGTCAAGGGCGGGCTGAGCCGTAGGGGTGTGCATGAGTGATAGCCAGGTCACGATCAAGCTCACGAGTGACGAGGCGCTGGTGCTGTCGCATTGGCTGGAGAAGCTCCAGATGACCGGCCTCGGCCGAGTTGTTGACGATCCGGCGGTCTGGGCACCGATTCATCGAATCGCAGGAACGCTCGACAAGACGGTTCCTGCACTGTTCGCGCCTGACTATGACCAGCGGCTGGAGGCCGCTCGTCAGCGGCTTCGGCCGGAGGACTGACCGGGTGCTCTGGACTCCTCACCGAGAGGGTTGTTCGCCGCGGATCGAAGACCCTGAACTGCGGGTCGCGGGGGCGAGTCCTGCGTAGGCGGCGAGGTGCCCGGGTCAGGACAGCCGGATGCTGCAACCGCGGCCCCAGCACGCGCTCTAGGACCGGGGGATCTGGGTGAGCGGGCCGTGCAGCCTGCTGGCGACCCGGGTTGCCTCGCCGGCCGGGTCGTCGTCGAAGCGACGATCATCTTCCGCTCGGCGATCGTCTCGTCCTCGCCGTCGACCGCCCGCAGCGTGTGGGGCATCGCGCGGGCAGCGTCCGCGATGATGAACGCGTCTTCGCGTCCGTCTTCGCCTCGCCCGGTAGAGGTCGGCGATCCGCCGCATCGTCAGGCCGGGCAGATAGGCGACCGGGCAGCCCATGTCCCTCTCGACCGCCAGCGGCAGGGCGCCGACCGAGGCCGGCTGGTCGACCACGACCAGCACCGTTCCGTGCTCGGCCTGGAGCTTGGCGAACAGCTCGCGGAAGCTCGGTGTCGGGCAGGCGCTTGTCGAACGCCTTCCTCCCGGCCAGGGTGACGGCGGCGGCGGGGTGTTCACCCTTGCCGACGTCCAGGCCGAGGAGAACGCCGATGGTGCTGGTGTCGATCATGCGCAGGCTCCCCCATCACGCTTCTCGTCCGGCCTTGCCTCGGCACCGAGCTGCCACATGAACGTTACGGAGAGCCTTTCCGGCCTTGGGTGAAACTGGTGCCCAAGCCCGTCATCAGCAGTCCGGCGATGCCTCCGGACCCGGTGCCCCCCCGGGACCATCAACAACAAGGGGGAAGTCATGCCGGACCCGAAGGCCGGAGGCCCCATTGCGGAGCCACGAAGAAGGTGACGGGGGGCCGGCCGGGCCCGCCGCCCTTGCGGGTGCGCATCCGGCTCACGGCCCCGGAGCGGGGGCGCGGTCTTCGTCTGCCCGGACACACACCGGGCGAGCCCGGGCGGCGCCGCCGGAGCAGCAACGACGGCAGAGGGACGCGGTGTTACGGGGGGGCGGCGGCGGGCCGCTGGCGAAGGCGTCGGCGGCGGCGTGAAGCCCGCCGACCCCAGTCCCGGCCGGGCCGGGGCTGGGGCGGGCCGGGGTTAGGGCGGGCCGGTAGCTCAGGTGCCAAGGCGCAGGCCGGAAACGGCGGTGTCGAAGACGGGCCGGCAGCGGCTCCCCTGCTCGTCCGGTGCGCGGAGGTAGACGACGTAGTGTCACCGCGGCCCGGAACTTCCTCGCTTTGTCCTGGAAGGTGAACTCCCCAGCCGCCGGGTCCTGCGCGCCCTGTCGTGGCCGCCCTGACGCGTCCGCAGCCCGGGGTGTCGCGGCAAGTCTGCGCCTCCTCGGTCGCCTGCCAGTGCCGCAGGACATCGGAGCCCGCAAACCCTGCGCCGTTGAACCGCAGTCCCTCGAGTCCGGAGGGGTCGACGTAGACGACTTCCCCGCCGTCCAGCTTCCTTGCGTGTCCCGCCGGCGGGAACCGGCAGCCGCAGGCCGCTGCTCTGGTGCTCCAAGCGGTAGCGGGCCTGGTCGGGGGCCTGGATGCTCACGCGGGAGGAAGACGTGGATGCTCACGCACTGCGTCGGCAGGGTTGGACAATCTCGGCGATCGCACGGCACCGAGCCCCGCGGGCAACGACTTCGCCTGACCGTCACCGATCAACAGGGCCCGGCGACCTTCGGTCGCCGGGCCCTCACGTGCGCTCTTCGCTCCCCACACACCCCACTTAGTTCGAGCTGCAACGAAGTGGAGGGAAAGCATCGCTGGTCGTTCTCGCAGATCCTCATCAGCCCCGCATGCACCAAGGGCACAAGCCCTGGCCACGGCCTGACGGAATGCCAGATGCGCCGCAGCCGCCGCCCCGCCCCGGGTGTCCACGGCCGGAGCGGCGGATCGGGACCGGCTGAGGCCCGGTCAAGGGCCCGCTCGCTGCGGATCCTTGACCGGGCCAGCCCGACGACGGGTCCCGGTGCCGGCCGGCCAGGCCCGCCGGAGAACACCCAAGGCAAAGCGGGCGGGCCGTCGCCGGCAGGGCCTTGCGCACACGGCTCCGGCGGGCCGGCTCACGGGAAAAACGAGTGCCCGCCCCCACCGCAACACCCGGGGGGCCGAACGCTGCCGGCCCCCCTACTTTTTGCCGCACCGGCCTGGGCCTGAGCCTGGGGAAGCGTTGCGGCAGCGGGCGCTGGCAGCACGCAAAAGCAGCACACACGAGACCCGTGGCGCCCCCGGGCGGGCGCCCCGGCCCTATCCGGCGGCCGGTCAGCCCCGCAGCGGGGCCGCGAACATACTGGCCGCGTTGTAGCCGGAGTGCGGATAGGCAGCGCCCCAGCTCACCGCCTCGGGCTGCGTCCGGGGAAAGTCCGCGGCCACCAGCGTCGCCAGATCGAAGTACGCCCGGCGAGTCCTGGGCTTCATCTGCTCCAGATCGACTTCCGAACCCGTGGCCAGGTGCTCGTCGAACGGAATCATCACCACACCCCGGCAGCGGGCACGGAAATGGTCCACGACGTCGTTCACCCGCACCATCTTGCTCTTCTGACGGGCCTCGGAGATCACCGTGATACTCCGCTGCACCAGATCGTCGTAGTGATGCGCACTCAGCCAGTCCAACGTGGTACTGGCACTCGTCGCACCGTCCACACTCGGCGTGGCGACCACGATCAGCTGATCCGCGAAATCCAGGATCCCCCGCATCGCACTGTGCAGCAGACCCGTCCCCGAGTCGGTCAGCACGATCGGATAGTGCTGCCCCAGACAGCCGACCACCTGACGGTAGTCCTCATCGTTGAACGCCGTGGACAGCGCGGGATCCGCCTCGTTCGCCAGAATCTCCAGACCGCTGGGAGACTGCGAGGTGAACCGCCGCACCGCCATGTAGTTGTCGATGTTCGGAAGCTCCGCCACCAGATCACGGATCGTCGCGCTCGTCTCACAACGCACCCGCCGGCTGAGCGTCCCCGCATCCGGATTGGCATCGATCGCCACCACCCGGTCCTGGCGCTCCGTGGCCAACGTCGCACCCAGAGCCGTCGTCGTGGTCGTCTTGCCCACACCCCCCTTCAGACTGATCACAGCGATCTTGTGGCACTGCATGACCGGCGTCCGCAGGATCGCCAGCTTCTGCTCACGCTCCCGCTCCGCGTTCCTGCCACCGATACGCAGCCGGCTCAACCCACGCCGCTCCCCCGGCCGGCCCCGCAGCAAACGGTCCGAAGACAGCTCCAGCGCCGCACTACGCCCCAACACACCCCCACGGCCACCCCGCTCCCCACCCGGCCACCCCGCCCCGGCAGGAACCGGCCCACCGAAACGCTGCCCCACCCCAGCCTGCCCGAAGGGATAACCCCCGCTGAAAGACACCGGCCCCCGCTCCCCACCCGGACCGTACACACCACCCTGCCCACCACGCGCCTCCGCGCGCAGCCCCGCCTGCGGCTCCCCCCGCAACACCACCTCACCACGCTCCTCATCCCCCACCACCCCCTGCACCCCCTGCACAGACTCCGCAGCAGCACCACCCGAAGCCGGCGTCACCAGCCCCGCCCCCTCCACACCCTCCCGATCGGACACACAACCATCCACACGGCCACCCCGGTCATCCCGGCCATCCCGGTCATCAGACACGATCAACCCTTTCGCAGAAGCAACGGACCTCACACACACCCCAGACACCACACCCACACCACCAGCGGACCCCGCACCAGCACGCGACACCACACCTGAACGGGACACCACAGACGCAGGAGCTACCGCACCCTCGCGGGACACCGCACCAGAACGGAACACCGCACCAGAACGGGTCACCGCACCGGCAGGGAATTCCACACCGGCAGGCGGTGCGCCGGATATCAGACCGGCAGCAGGACGGCGACCCTCCGCCGCAGAGGCAGGGGCCACCGCACCCGAGCGGGACACCACAGAAGCGGGAGTTGCCACGGAAGCGCCGGTATCCACACCGGCACGGGACACCGCAGGAGCACCAGACACCGCACCCGAGCGGGTTACCGCAGAGGCAGGGGCTACCGCACCAGAGCCGGTCTTCGCAGGAACACGGGTTACCGCAGGAGCACCGGACACCACACCGGCAGGGGTCACCGCACCGGCAGGGAATTCCACACCGGCAGGCGGTGCGCCGGATATCAGACCGGCAGCAGGACGGCGACCCTCCGCCGCAGAGGCAGGGGCCACCGCACCAGGGCGGGACACCGCAGAGCCACCGGAATGCGCACCGGAGCGTGCTACCGCAGAGGCACGGGACACCACACCGGGCTGGGTTACCGCACCGGAGCCGGTCTCCGAAGGAGCACGGGACACCGCACCGAAGCGGGCCACCGCACCGGAAGGGGCTCCCGCACCGGCGGGCGGTGTGCCGGGTACCGGGCCGGCGACCAGACGGCGGCCCTCCTCCCCAACATGCGATGTGACCGGGGCCGGGCGGCGGGGCAGGGCCTGCTCACGACGCAGACCACCAGGCGGCACCGTCGTGAACACCGGCCCCACCGCCACCCCACTCCTGGAAGACTCCCCCGCACCCGCAACCAGCCGCGACACCCCCTCCCCTGCTGCAGGGCGGACAGCACCACCCCCGCCCCGCCCCACCACCACACCGCTGGTGTGGCTGGGGCCCGGCCCCAACGCCACACCGCCACCGCTGGTGTGGCTTGTGCCCGGCCCCAGCGCCAGGCGCGCACCCGAACCGGCAGGCAACGCACGCGCCACCCGGCCCGTCCGGGACACAACTCCGCCACCCCTGCCGTCCCACACCCCCTCCCCCCACCCCGACGGGGCGAAAGACCCCGCAGGAACAGCCCGCACCAGCGACCCGTCCGCAGCAAACGCCAGACCAAACGATATGAACTGCTCCACCGTCAGGACCTGCTTATCCCCCCCCCCCCCCCGCCCCCCCGCCGCCGCATACCCGGCCGTCGCATACCCGGCGTGGTGACCCGCACCGGCCTGCAACACACCCTGCACCTCCGGCGGAACCTCCAACCGGCTCCGCACCCGGAACTGCCCCGCCCGCAACCCCTCACTACGCTGCAACTGCACCTTCAACGGACCCACAAACGAATACCGCTGCTCCTCCGCATAATCACGCAACCTGCCGACCAGCTCCTGGCCCAACATCACCAGACACGCACTCTGCAACTCGTGATCACCCGGAGACAACTCCACCACAAACCCATTCGGCACAATCGTGCAGTCCCGATCCCAGATCCGCGCGTTCACATCACACTCACGCCGCAACGCCCCGATAAACTCCATAGGCTGCACCGCCGACTTGAACACCCGCGCAAACGTCCCGTTCACCACAGCCTCGAAACGCCGCTCGATCCTGCCCAGCGTCCCCATCACAGCCTCCGGGCTACCCAGCCACCCAACACGGGCAGAACAACACAACACCGATAGTAGCAATATAGCCACAATCCGTGATTACCCATGGCGTGTCGCCCCAATTCACCACAACAGCCCCCACCACCACGGGGGCAGCAGGGCGGGGCGGGGCGCGACAGGGCGGCTGAGGTGGCCGGGGTCTGGCGTTGCCTCTTCCCGGGTCGGCTGGTCGTGGCCGCCGTACAGACCCCCAGACGGCGAATGAAGAGAGCCGCGGCGGACGTCCGCCCGGCCCTACACCTCGCTCACCCGCACCAGCGAGCACCTGAGCCCCCGACGTACACCGCCCGCACCTGGGGACCTATCCCCTCCCCCGCCAGCACCCCCAAGGCGCCGAGCCCGCGCACAGGGGAACTGAGCCCTACAGCGCAGAGCGGGAGTGCACGCTGACGGCATAGCCGCAGCTCGGCTCGTAGGGATCGCCGCCCCACGTGGCGAAACGCCCACGCAAGACCAGCCCAGCCCCCGTGCACCAGCGGTCGTACTCATCCAAAGTCACCGTCGGCTCCGGCAGCGGCAGATGCGCCGCATCCAGGCCCATCCCTGTCACCACCAACCCACCCGGACGCACCACAGCGGCCAACTGCCGCAGGACGGCTGACCCGGTGCCCGGGGCCAGCAGGGGGATGACGTTTCCGGCGGCCAGGGCCAGGTCGAAGTCCGGACGCACGCCGAGGGCATCCAGATGGGCCAGATCGCCGAGGATCCACTCCTGGTCGGGAGCGTCGCGGCGGGCGACGGCGAGCATGGAGGCGTCGACATCCACGCCGGTGCAGTGGTGGCCCAGTTCGGCGAGCCGGATCGCGATGCGGCCGGTGCCGCAGCCGGCATCCAGGACCCGGGCCGCAGGCTTCAGCAGCGCCGCGCAGAAAGCGGCCTCGCCGTGGATGTCATGGCCCGATTCGGCGAGCCGCGCGAACCTCCGGGCGTACTCCTCGCCGGCTTTCCCGCCGGTCAGCTCCGCCCAACGGTCACGTGGCTCAGTCACGTCGCGCATGCCTTCCGGTCAGCCGAGCCCCTGCGGAGCAAGGAGAATGCCTTTCGTAGGAATCATGGTCGCAGATGCGAGCCATATCGATGCAAGCCATGTCTCGGCCGACCACGTCTGCGGGGGACACCGCGCGAATCCCGCACCACTTCAGCATCCCGGGCGCACAGCATCCCCGACCTGCGGCTACTTCCGGTCTGTGCCACCCGTCTGCTCGTAATACGAAGCCACCTGATCGCGGTACTCGACCTCGTCGAGGTGCTTGTCACGGTGAAACTCAGGGGCGTTCTTGATCTGCTCCTTGGAGAGGTCCAATGTGATCTCCTTGCCCTCCGTGTCGACGCGCGAGATCGTGTTCGCGGGCAGGAGGACCTCCTTACCGAAGATCCACACACCGGTGTCGACCACGATGTAAGCGTCGTCCACTTCCTCGGAGTGCTTGTCGACCTTTCCGATGCTTCCGTCGACCGCCTCCACCTTGTAGCCGACGAGGTCCGTGCCGACGGCGTAGTTGAAGGACGGACGGTAATTCCACGCGTTCTCGGTCACGTACGAACAGCTCCTGAATGTCGAATTGCTGGCGGTCTACCCGCCCGGGCCCCGTATGACGGGCCCGCTCTCACGTGCCCCGTCACACCGTCCCCATGCCCGTCGCCGCCGACCCGCCCTCGCCGAGGGCAGCGGCGACCAGCCAAGTCAGCCCCTTACGATCTGGTCCACATAGGCACACTCGAATCGGTCCCACCCCCGTCGGCGGTCCACACAGGAGGTTGCCTTGATCACGGCGCAGCACTGGATCGACGCCCTCGGCCTGGAAGCGCACGTGGAAGGCGGGTATTTCCGGCGGACCTTTCAGGCGGACCACCGGCCGCGCGTCCGGACACCCGCCGGCGAGCGCTACACGCTGACCTCCATCCACTACCTGCTCACCCACTGGTCGCCGGTCGGGTACTGGCACCTGAACCGCTCCGACATCCTGCACTTCCACCACCACGGCGAAGCGATCACCTATCACCTGCTCCACCCCGACGGGCACTACAGCAGCGCCGTTCTCGGGCAGGACACCGGCCGGGGGCAGGTGCTCACCCTGGCCGTACCCGGAGGGGTGTGGAAGGCATCCCACCTCGCCGCGGGAGACCACGCCCTGATCAGTGAAGTCGTCGCACCCGGGTTCGACTACGCCGACATGACCCTCGGCCGGCCCGACGAACTAGTCTCACGTTTCCCCGCGCACGCCGAACTCGTACAGTGCTACTGCCGACCGACCCAGCCGTAGTCCGGCCGTCCACAGCCCAGCCGCCCACAGCCCGGCCGCGCCCCGGCTGCTCCGGCCCCCTCCCCCTCACGGTCGCCGCCTGGCGGCAGCCCTGCTCGAGGCGTCGCGATAGCCGTCTTCCAGGCGCCGCGGGCATCCGCTTTCGCCCGGAGGTGACACTCCGGCCCCTTGACCTCGACGGCGCCAGTCATTACCTTGCGGTCAGCGCAGACCCATGACGACCGAGAGGAGGCGACCAGCGGATGTACACCAGCTCCGACCTGAGTCGCCTCGCCCACAGCACGGTCTGGATTCCGGGTCGCATTGCGCACGGCTGCTGACGACGCCGTCCTGATGTGTCCGTCGACGGCACATCGCGGTTTCTCCGCCCCCCTCTTCTGATCTCCTGGTACGCCGCTGTCGCGTGCCGTCCTGCGCCCGACCGCCCCTGTCTTGTGGCGCGTCCGGAAACACAGAAAGCTGCCCGTCTTGGCGAACATGATGAACCGTCCGATCACTGTCCGGAACGCAGGCCCGTCGTGGTAGCCGCGCGGATCACGGTCAACGGGAAAGAGACACCCCTGTCACCGGCCGCTCCCCACTCCACCGTGCTGGACGTCCTGCGCGAGCGAGGCCTCACCGGAACCAAGGAGGGCTGCGCGGAGGGTGAGTGCGGCGCCTGCTCGGTCCTGGTGGCCCGCCCCGGCGTGAACAAGCCCACCGACTGGGTGGCGGTGAACGCCTGTCTGGTCCCGGCCGCGGCACTCGACGGCCAGGAGGTCATCACCGCCGAGGGCCTCGCCTCCGTCGACAGCCCCGGCACACCGCCCACCCTGCACCCGGTGCAGGAGGAGATGGCGGTCCGCGGCGGCTCCCAATGCGGGTACTGCACACCGGGGTTCGTCTGCAGCATGGCCGCCGAGTACTACCGCCCCGACCGCTGCGCGCACACGCACCCGGCCGGCGGCAGCGACGCCGAGCACGGCCCGAACGGCTTCGATCTGCACGCGCTGAGCGGCAACCTGTGCCGCTGCACCGGCTACCGGCCGATCCGCGACGCCGCCTACGCCGTCGGCACACCCACGGACGAGGACCCGCTGGCCCGGCGCCGCGAACAGTCGCCGCCCGCGCCGGTCGCCACCGAGTACACCCGGGACGGCCGGACGTTCCTGCGCAGGAACACCCTCGCCGAGACGTTGGAGGTGCTGCGCGAGCGGCCCGACGCGGTGCTGGTCGCCGGCTCCACCGACTGGGGCGTGGAGGTGAACATCCGTGCCCGGCGGGCCGATTGCGTGGTGGCCCTCGACCGACTGCCCGAGCTGCGGGAACTGCGCGTCGCCTCCGACCACATCGAGATCGGGGCCGCGCTCACCCTCACCGAGATCGAGCGCCGTCTCGACGGCGCCGTCCCGCTCCTCGCGGATCTGTTCCCGCAGTTCGCGTCCCGGCTCATCCGCAACGGCGCCACCCTCGGCGGCAATCTGGGGACGGGGTCCCCCATCGGTGACAGTCCGCCGGTGCTGCTCGCGCTGGAGGCGTCGGTGGTGCTCGCCGACGCCGACGGAGAGCGCGAGGTCCCGCTGGCGGAGTACTTCACCGGATACCGGCAGAGCGTGCGCCGGCCGGGCGAGCTGATCCGCTCGGTGCGCGTCCCGCTGCCGCTGTCCCCGGTCGCGGCCTTCCACAAGATCGCCAAACGGCGCTTCGACGACATCTCCAGTGTGGCGGTCGCGTTCGCGCTCGGCATCGAGGACGGGATCGTCCGCAAGGCACGCATCGGCCTGGGCGGCGTGGCCGCCACCCCGATCCGTGCCATCGCCACCGAGGCCGCCCTGGAGGGCAGGCCCTGGACGGCGGAGACCGTCGAGGCCGCGGTGCCGGTGCTCCGGTCCGAGGGCACGCCGATGTCCGACCACCGCGCCAGCGCCGCGTACCGCTCCGCGATGCTCGGCCAGAGCCTGCGCAAGCTGTACACGCGAACCACCGAGGCGGTGTCGTCATGAGTCATCTGTCCGAGCGTCCCGAGAAGCCCGTCGTCGGTCTGTCGATGCCGCACGAGAGTGCCGTCCAGCACGTCACCGGCACCGCCCTCTACACCGACGACCTGGTCCACCGCACCAAGGACGTACTGCACGCCTACCCGGTCCAGGTCATGAAGGCCCACGGCCGCATCACCGACCTGCGCACGGAGCCGGCACTCGCCGTCCCGGGAGTGGTCCGGGTGCTGACCGGGGCCGACGTGCCCGGCGTCAACGACGCCGGGATGAAGCACGACGAGCCGCTCTTCCCCGACACGGTGATGTTCCACGGTCACGCCGTCGCCTGGGTCCTCGGCGAGACGCTGGAGGCGGCCCGGCTCGGCGCGGAGGCCGTCGAGGTGGACCTCGACGAACTGCCGTCCGTGATCACCTTGCAGGACGCGATCGCGGCCGAGAGCTTCCACGGCGCCCGGCCCGTGATGGTGACCGGTGACGTCGACGCCGGCTTCGCCGACTCCGCGCACGTCTTCGGCGGCGAGTTCCAGTTCTCCGACCAGGAGCACTTCTACCTGGAGACGCACGCGGCGCTCGCCTATGTCGACGAGGCCGAGCAGGTGTTCGTCCAGAGCAGTACTCAGCATCCTTCCGAGACCCAGGAGATCGTGGCGCACGTCCTCGGTCTGCACAGCCACGAGGTGACCGTGCAGTGCCTGCGGATGGGCGGAGGCTTCGGCGGCAAGGAGATGCAGCCGCACGGCTTCGCGGCCGTCGCCGCGCTCGGTGCCAGGCTGACGGGCCGGCCGGTCCGGGTACGGCTCAACCGGACGCAGGATCTGACCATGTCCGGCAAGCGGCACGGGTTCCACGCCCGGTGGCGGATCGGCTTCGACGCCGACGGCCGCATCCAGGCCCTGGACGCCACCCTGACCGCGGACGGCGGCTGGAGCCTCGACCTGTCCGAGCCGGTGGTGGCCCGCGCGCTGTGCCACATCGACAACACGTACTGGATTCCCCACGCCCGCGTCGCCGGCCGCATCGCCCGGACCAACAAGGTCTCCAACACCGCCTTCCGCGGCTTCGGCGGACCGCAGGGCATGCTGGTGATCGAGGACATCATGGGCCGGTGCGCGCCGCTGCTCGGGCTGGACCCGATGGAGCTGCGGGAGCGCAACTTCTACCGGCCGGGCCAGTCGACGCCGTACGGACAGCCGGTGGTTCAGCCGGAGCGCATCTCCGCCGTCTGGGAGCAGGTGAAGGACGACGCCGGCATCGCCGACCGCGGGCGTGAGATCGCCGCCTTCAACGCCGCGCATCCGCACACCAAGCGGGCGCTCGCCGTCACCGGCCTGAAGTTCGGGATCTCGTTCAACCTCACCGCCTTCAACCAGGGCGGCGCGCTGGTGCTGATCTACAAGGACGGCTCGGTCCTGATCAATCACGGCGGCACCGAGATGGGTCAGGGCCTGCACACCAAGATGCTGCAGGTGGCGGCGACCACGCTGGGCATCCCCCTGCACAAGGTACGGCTGGCTCCGACGCGTACCGACAAGGTGCCCAACACCTCCGCCACCGCGGCCAGCGCAGGCGCGGACCTCAACGGTGCGGCGGTGAAGAACGCCTGCGAGCAGCTGCGCGAGCGGCTGCGGGTGGTGGCCGCCACACGGTTGGGTTCCAGTGCCTCGGACGTACGGATCGTCGAGGGCGTCGCGCGCGCCCTGGGCAGCGACCGGGAAGTGGCCTGGGACGACCTGGTGCGCACCGCGTACCTCCAGCGTGTGCAGCTGTCGGCGGCCGGTTTCTACCGCACGGAGGGGCTGCACTGGGACGCGAAGACGTTCCAAGGCTCGCCGTTCAAGTACTTCTCCCACGGCGCCGCCGCGGCCGAGGTGGAGGTGGACGGCTTCACCGGCGCGTACCGGATCCGGCGGGTGGACATCGTGCACGACGTCGGCGACAGCCTCTCCCCGATGATCGACATCGGCCAGGTCGAGGGTGGGTTCGTGCAGGGCGCGGGCTGGCTGACCCTTGAGGACATGCGCTGGGACGCCGGTGACGGCCCCCACCGCGGCCGTCTGCTCACCCAGGCCGCGAGCACGTACAAGCTGCCGAGCTTCTCGGAGATGCCCGAGGAGTTCCACGTCCGGCTCCTGGAGAACGCCACCGAAGAGGGTGCGGTGTACGGGTCCAAGGCGGTGGGGGAACCTCCGCTGATGCTGGCGTTCTCGGTACGGGAAGCGCTGCGGCAGGCGGCCGCCGCGTTCGGGCCGGGCGGGATCAGTGTCGAGTTGGCCTCGCCCGCGACGCCGGAAGCGGTGTACTGGGCGGTCCAGGCGGCTCGTCAGGGCGAGGCTCGCGAGGGCAGCCCGGCCGGGGAGGCTTCCGCCGACGGTCAGGCCGGGGTCCGGCCGGTCGAGAACGGTCGCGCCGTGGGCCCGTCCCTCCGTTCCGGTCCGGCCGACGGCGCGGTCCGTCCCGACGCCGAAGCGCTGAGCGGTGCCTGACATGACCTGGGTCGCCGCGGTCGCGCGGTTGCGGGCACGCCGGGAGCCCGGCGTGCTCGTGACCGTCGTGACCGTGCGGGGTCACGCCCCGCGCGACGCCGGCGCGAAGCTCGTGGCGAGCCGGACGACGACATGGGGCTCCATCGGTGGCGGCAATGTGGAGGCGGTGGCGATCGACCGGGCCCGGGAGATGATCGCCGCGGGCAAGCCGGAGCCGGAGCTGATGGATTTCGCCCTCAACGACAAGGCGGTAAACCGGCATGGCGTGCAGTGCTGCGGCGGCACGGTCTCGGTGCTGCTCGAACCGCTGCCGACGGTCCGGGCGGTGGCGGTCTTCGGCGTCGGGCACGTCGGGCTGGAGCTGGCGCGCATCCTGGCACGTCAGGACCTGGACCTGCATCTGATCGACAGCCGCCCCGATCTGCTCACTGAGGAGCGGCTCGCCGGACTGGCGGACGCGGTGGCGCAGGTCCACGTCCATCACACGCCGCTGCTGCCCGAGGAGGTACTGGAGGAACTGCCGCACGGCACCCACGTCCTGATCATGACGCATGACCATGCCGAGGACGCCGCACTGTGCGACGCCGCCCTCCGTCTCCCCCGCCTCGGCTCCATCGGCCTGATCGGGTCGGCGGCCAAGTGGGCCCGGTTCCGCAAACGCCTCGCCACCGAGGGCGGTCACGACGAGGCGACCATCGCTCGGATCAAGACCCCGATCGGACTGGCCGACATCACCGGCAAGGATCCCTCCACCATCGCCGTGAGCGTCGCCGCCGATCTGCTGCGCACTTTCGAGTCCGAGGGCAGCTGAGGTTCGCGCCGGGCGGGGCGATCGGGTGGAGCGGGGGTCAGACGCGGGTGGTGGGCGGTTCGGCGGGGGTCGGCGTGTGGCGGCGGCGGAGCAGGGTGAAGGCGCCGAGGAGGGCGCCGATGGCCAGTACCACCAGGCCCCGCCACCACACCGGTGCCTCCACCTGGGTCGCCAGCGCGACGCAGGACAGGGCGCCGAGGACCGGGACGACCGTGGGGGTACGGAAGTGACCGGTGCCCGCCGCGTCGTCGCGGCGCAGCACGAGGACGGCCAGGTTCACGACGAAGAAGACGACCAGCAGGAGCAGGACCAGCGTGCCGGCCAGGACGTCGATCCCCCCGCTCGTCGCCAGCAGCGCGGACAGCGCCGTGGTGACGGCGATCGCGGCCCAGGGCGTGCGCCGGCCGGGAAGGACGCGGGCGAGGAAGCCGGGCAGGAGCCCTTCCCGGCTCATCCCGTAGGCGAGGCGCGAGGTCATGATCCCCGTGAGGAGGGCGCCGTTGGCGACCGCCACCAGCGCGATCAGGGCGAACACCTGTACCGGCACGTGTCCGGCGGCCCGGACGATCTCGAGGAGCGGACCGTCGGACGCGGCGAGCGTCCCGGTCGGTACGGCCGCGGAGGCGGTGGCCCCGACGGCCGCGTACAGGGCGCCCGCGGTCAGCAGCGCGCCGAACAGGGCGCGGGGGTAGGACCGGCCGGGGTCGCGTGTCTCCTCGGCCACGTTCACGGAGGTCTCGAACCCGACGAAGGAGTAGTAGGCGAGGACGGCTCCGCTCAGCACGGCTGCCAGGGGCCCCTCCGCCGTCGTGCCGAGCTGCGTCAGCCGGCCGACGTCCCCGTCTCCTCGGAGGGTGATCCACACGCCCAGTCCGACGATGATCAGGAGACCGCTCGCCTCGACCAGCGTGGCGAGGGTGTTGGCCCGGGTCGACTCCCGGATGCCGCGCGCGTTGAGCAGTGCCAGCAGGGCGAGGAACGCGACGGCGACCAGCACGAGCGGCAGGGAGACGAAAGCCCGCAGATAGTCCCCGGCGAAGCCGCGTGCCAGCGCCGCGACCGAGACGATGCCGGCGGCCAGCATGCAGTAGCCGGTGAAGAACCCGACCGCCGGACCGAAGGCGCGCGTGGCGTAGTGGGAGGCGCCGCCAGCGCGGGGGTACTTCGTCGCCAGCTCCGCGTACGAGGCGGCCGTGAGCAGCGCGAGCAGCAGGGCCACGGTGAGGGGCACCCAGACGGCGCCGCCCGAGGCGGCCGCGACTTGGCCGATCAGCACGTACACCCCGGCGCCGAGCACGTCGCCGAGGATGAAGAAGTACAGCAGCCGGGTGGTGAGGACCTTGCGGAGCGGGGCCTGGGTCGCGGGTGCGGGGCTGGTGGGGGGCGGGGTCATGGTCTCTGTTTCTTCGGATGTCGAGGTCGGGGCCGGGTGGGCGTCGACGTGGGGGGCACGCCGACGGGGTCCGAGTCGACTGGTGCCCCCGATGTGCGCCCGCAATGCCCCTTCCGCCCACTCGGGCAGCGAATCCGCGTGCACCCGGCCGTCCATGCCTCCCCGACGCCCCGGGGCCCTCGCGGCGGCTCCGGGTCCCCGGCGTCGGGGAGCGCGCGGGTCAGGGGAGGCGGGTGAGCCTGTCGAGGAGCGTGGGCTCGGTCAGCCCTTCCCGTACCGCCACCGGGACCCGGAGGGCCTGCGGGCCGCTGCCCACCGTCAGCGTGGCGACCTCCGTGCCGGGTGCCGCCGAGCTGGGCAGCCCTGCGCCGTTCACGCGGAGCACGGCGTCCAGCTTCTGCCCGGGTACGCCGACGACCTCGATGTCGCGTACGGCCACCAGGGGCGTACGACGGCCCAGCGCGTCCCGCACCCACCCGACCGTCTGTCCCCGGGAGACGATCTTCCCGTCGGTGAGGCCCGCGCGGACGGCCGCGACGACCTTCTGGGCGTTGGTCTTCACCAGGTCCAGGCTCCGCAGGGCGTCGGGATCGGGCCCCTCGGCCCGCTGGCCCATCAGCGAGCCGAGGATCAGCGGCGTCTTCTCGCCGACCGTCTTGTAGGCCGCCCACACCAGCGTGCCGCCCGCCGGCGTGCTGGAACCGGTCTTGATGCCCTTGATGCTCAACCCGGCGAGCAGCAGGCTGGCGTTGTTGTTGTACAGCGGCTCGGGCAGCCCCTCGATCGTGGCGTCGGGCAGGGCGACGATCGCCCGGAACACGTCGGACTTCATGGCCGCCTCCGCCAGCTTCAGCTGGTCGACGGCCGTGCTCACGGTCCGGGAGTCCAGGCCGCTGGGATCGGTGTAGACGGTGTCGTGCATCCCCAGGTCCTTGGCCGCGGCGTTCATCTTCGCCACGAAGGGCGCCGTGGAGGCGCCGCCGCCGTCCCAGCGGGCCAGCAGCCGGGCGATGTTGTTGCCCGACGGGATCATCAGCATCTTCAGCATGTCCTGCTGGCTGAAGGTCGCTCCTTGCGTCAGGCCCTGGATCCTGGACTCGTTCCTGGACGTCCCCTCCGCGACCGCCTGGGCGTCCACCGCGATCCGCGGCCCTTCCTCGCCCTTCTTCAGGGGATGCCCCTGGAGGATGACGTACGCCGTCATGATCTTCGCGACGCTGGCGGTCGGTACCGACTCCTGCGGTCCGAACACGGCGACCTGGCCGGTGCCGGGAAGGTGGACCGCGCCCTGTCCGTGGTCGGGCCACGGAATCTCGAACCGGCCCGGCAGGGCGTACGAGGCCTTGGCGCCGCCGACCGCCGGCGCGGGCAGCGGCCGCAGTGCCTGCACGGCGACGAAGGCCACGGCCGCCAGCAGGACGAGCGACGTGGAGATCTTGAGCCACCGCAGGGAGGTCCGCTTCGCGGTTGGGGACGCGGGAAGCTCGTCGGTGTGCTCCGTCGGCGGGTCGTACGCGGGTGACACGAGCGATGCAGGTGACGGGGACGCGGCTTCCGGCGCCGGCACCGGACTCGGAGCGCGGTCGCGGGCGCCGGCGGGTGAGGAGGGAGTCAGGGTGAGAGTGAGGGTGGGGGCGGAGGCCGGAGGCGGTGACGGAGGGGCGTCCGCGGGTTCCCGGGCGGGTGCGCGTGCGGGGTCCGGTGCCTGTACCGCCGGGGGTTCAGGTGTCGGTGCGGGTTGGGGTTTCGGTGCCGGTTCGGGCGCGGAGACAGGTTCGGGGTCCGGGGCGGCCCAGGAAGGGCGGGTGGCAGCGCCGGCGGCCGCCGACCGGGGATCCAGCGCGGGGCCCGGAGCCCGTACCGGCTCGTCCCGCGACGCCGTGACCTCTTCTGCTTCCGGGTCCGGGTCCGGCGTGGCCGGGTCCGTGTCCGCCTCGGACGGGGCCGGGTCAGGCGTGGCCGTGGGTGTTTCCGGCTCCACGTCCGGCGCGGCCGCGTCCCCTTCCGGGTCCGTTACCGCTTCACGGGTGGTCTCCCCCGGCGTGGCGGGACGTGCGCTCCCGCCACCACCGACCCCGTCCGCGCCGTCGACCCGCGCGGCGTCATCGCCGCCCGGAAGCCGCTCGTTCTCCGACCCTCTGGGGGACGCCCCGTCCACCGGTACCGCATTCATGCTCGGCCCTCTTACCTGCGTCTGACCATGTCGAGCAACGAGATGATCGAGTCGGTCAGAAAGTTGCCCATCCGGTCAGTTTGTTGCCGATCGGTCATATTCTGCTGACCGCCGCGCCGCCGAATGAGGGGACGAGGACAGGGGCGGGGTCAGGACCACTGTTCGTCGGCGAGGGATCCGACCGGAGCCGGCTTGCCGATCACGGCCAGGGCGATGAAGAACGAGATCTGGCCGATCGCGATGGTCAGGGTTGCCAGCGCCTTGTCGTCGTAGTGCCGGGCCACCTCGGCGTACAGCTCGTCGGTGACCCGCTCCCGGCCGTGCGGCGCCGGCTGGAGCGTCGCCTCCACCAGAGCGAGCGCGGCGCGTTCGGCATCGGTGAAGTACGGGGCGTCCTGCCAGGAGGCGACCGCGGTGATGCGCTCCTCGGTCTCTCCCGCCTTACGGAGGAAGCTGGTGTTCAGGATGGTCAGATAGGTGTTGCCGACGATCTGCCCGGCCCGGAGGTGCACCAGGCTCATCGTCGTGCGCGGCACCGACCGGTTGCCCGTGGCCCGGAACAGGGCCGCGCTGACCTCGCTCACCTCCGGAACGAACGCGGCGGGATCGGGCATCCGGGAGATCGGGGTGGTCGTCATGGCGGGGCTCCTTCGCATCGGCCTGTCCGGTGTCTTCACCTCACTGACGGAGCAGACGACGGAAGTGTGACCGGATGCGACGAATCTTTTTTTGCGGCCGACGGTCGATGGCCGACAGCCCGGCCCCGGCGGGGGCGTACGGGTAAGGCCTTACGGCACCGGCCGGGGCGGGGCCGGCTCGGGACGGGCCGGCTCGTGACGGGGCGCCCGCCCGGTGACAGGGGGTGCGGGCGCCCGTGGTGCCGGAGGTGTCAGGTCGAGGCGGGCAGGGGGGAGTTCGCCCGGGCCGTGGTCGCCGTGGTGCGGCGGCGGCGGGTGGGCAGGCCGAGGGTCGGGTGGGCGACGGCCCAGGCGGCGCCCTTGCAGACGAGTTCCTTGTAGAGGGCGGCCGTCCGGCCGGTCAGGGCCGCGCTGACGGCACGGTCGTCGGCGGTGACGTACTGGATCAGTCCCTGCCTGCGGCCCAGGGAGAGGCACTGGTTGAAGTAGCGGACCGGCATGCTGGGGAGTTTCCCGCCGGTGAGGCGGGCGGCGAGGGCGTCGGCGGCCAGCCACGCCATGGGGGTGCCCGAGGCGCAGGACATGCGCAGTGGCTTGCCGCCCGGACCCATCGCCAGGGCCGCGTCGCCGATCGCGTACACGTCCGGGTGCGAGAGCGAGCGCATGCTGGGGTCGACCATGATCCGGCCCGCGTCGGTGACCTCCAGGGCGGTGGCCCGGGCGAGGGGGTGGGTGGCGAAGCCGGTGGTCCACACCGTGACCGCGGCCGGGATGACCTTGCCGTCGGCGGTGGTGAGGCGGTCGGCGTCGACGCGCGTGACGGCGGTGTGCTCGTGCACCGTGATGCCGAGCCCGTCGAAGACCTTCCGCAGGTGCCCGCGGCCCTTGCCGCTCAGCCACTCCCCCAGGCCGCCGCGGGCGGCGAGGGTCACGTCGAGGTCCGGTCGGGCCTCGGCGATCTCGCTCGCCGCCTCCAGACCGGTCAGGCCGCCGCCGACCACGACCACAGGTTGCCCGGCCCGCAGGGACGCGAGCCGCGCGCGCAGCCGCAGCGCTCCGGGCCGGGACGCGATCTCGAAGGCGTGCTCCGCGGCACCGGGCACGCCTCCGTCGTCCCAGCCGCTGCCGAGGGCGTACACGAGGGTGTCGTACGGGAGCTGCCGCACACCGCCGTCGGCGCCGGTCGCGGCCGGGGCCTCCGTGCCGGTGCCGGTGCCGGTGCCAGCGGGTGCGGGAGTCGCAGTGGGGGCGAGGGTGACGGTCTTGCGGTCGACGTCGACGCCGGTGACCCGGGCGAGCGTCACCTCGACGCCGGTCCCCGCGAACATGCCGCTGAAGGGCCGGGACGGCAGGTCCTGACCGGTGGCGAGCTGGTGCATCCGGACCCGTTCGACGAAGTCGGGTTCGGGGTTGACGAGCGTGATGGCGACGTCGTCGCGGTGCAGTCGGCGGGCGATACGGCCGGCCGCGACCGCGCCGGTGTACCCGGCGCCGAGAACGATGATGCGGTGCTGCATGTCCTGCTCCTGTCTGCACGGTCCGCTGCGGGAGATGCGCGGTTGCACCTCTTGAACCGGACAGCGCCCCGATCCCTGACAGGACGGGAGGTGTGAAGCGGGACACACCCCAACCGGGGCGGGGTGGGAGGCGGGGGTGGTCGCGGTCAGAAGGCGTGGAAGAGGGGTGCGCCGTGGTCGGCGGCCGCCCACCTCGCGCTCGCGCGCCGCAGCTTGTCGGGGTTGACCTGGTTGCGGAACGCCGCGATGCCCTCGGCCGTGACCTCCGGGCACATGATGCCGACGACCCGGCCGTCGACGACCGCCACGACGGCGGGGCCGCCGTTGGCGGTCGTGAGATAGACACCGGGCGATCCGCCGGCCAGGGCGCGCTTGGCGGGCCCGGGGCTGAACAGGCCGCGCAGGAACGTCGCGACCGCCTGGGCGCCTTCGAACGCCTTGGCGCGGGCCGGGATCTTCCCGCCGCCGGCGCCGATCGCCCGGGCGTCGGCGGTCAGCAGCCGTACCAGCGGTTCGGTCCGGCCGCTGGTGGCGGCCGCCAGGAACTCCTCGACGACGCGCCGGGCGGCGGCCCGGTCGATCTCCGCACGCGCCCTGCCCTCCGCGAGATGCTTTCGGGCGCGGTGGAAGAGCTGCTGGGCGGCCGACTCGCCGACCTCGAGGATCCCGGCGATCTCCCGGTGGGAGTATCCGAAGGCCTCCCGCAGCACATAGGCCGCGCGCTCCCGTGGCGCCAGCCGCTCCATCAGCGTCAGCACCGCGAAGGAGACCGACTCGCGCTGCTCCGCGGTGTCGGCGGGCCCGAGCATGGGGTCGCCCTCCAGCAGCGGCTCGGGCAGCCACTGGCCCACATAGGACTCGCGCCGTACGCGGGCCGAGGCGAGCTGGTTGAGGCACAGGTTGGTCAGGACCTTCGTCAGCCAGGCCTCGGGGACCTCGATCCGGTGGGGATCGGTGGCCTGCCAGCGCAGGAACGTCTCCTGTACGGCGTCCTCGGCCTCGCTCACCGAGCCGAGGAGACGGTAGGCGACCGCCTCCAGACGGGGCATGGCGGCCTCGAAACGGTCCACGTCCTTCGCCGTCAGCGCCATGGACCGGATCCTAGCCCGAGTCCGGACGGAGCCCTGGGCGGCATCCCGCGAGCCCCGGGCCGAGACCACGGGGGTGCTCTCTACCGGGACCCGGGGCCGCCCCCGCACGGGCTATCGGGGGCGGGGCAGGGGCGGGGCGCCGGTGTCCTCGTCGGTCTCCGGGCGGGCCTCGGCCGGGGACGCGGCGCCGGTGAAGTGCTGGTAGGTGCCGGTCAGGTGGAGCAGCCGGTCGAAGAACTCGGGCCGGCCCTCGAGGTGGAGGCGTACCCCCGCCGTCGCGGTCTCGCGGTGCAGGGTCAGCAGGGTGGACAGACCCGTGGAGTCGCACAGGGTCAGCCCGGAGCAGTCCAGGTGCACATCGGCCGGCCGGTGCTCGGGGGCGAGGTGGGCGCGAGCGGCCCGCAGGAGGTCCTCGGCGGTGTCCCAGTCGAGGTCGCCGGCGAGGGTCAGATGCAGGGTCCCGTCGCCGGCGGTGGCGGCGTCGAGACGGAACGGGACGTGGGGGTGGGATGTCATGCGTGGTTTCCGGGGCCGGGGACGGGGGCGGTGGTGCGGGAGGGGAAGGCGGTCAGGGCGGCGTGTGCGGCCCCGAGGTGCGTCAGGGCGCGGGGGAAGTCGCCGAGTTCGGCCGCCAGCAGGTCCAGGGCGGGCGTCAGGACGGTGGCGGGGACGTGCCTGGCCTGCAGGATGCCGGCGGTCCAGGTGACGAAGCCGGCGAACAGGTCGGGATCGTCGGTGTAGAGGGAGGCGGCGAGGAAGTCGACGATGTGGGCGATGTCCTCGGTCGTCCGGTCCCGCTGCTGGTCGGTGTAGGACCGCATCTCCGGAAGCCGGTCCTCCAGGGCGGTCAGGACGTTCTTCACCAGCTGTGGTCTGGAGCGCACGACCAGGGTGTACTCCTGGTCCTCCAGGTGGGGCAGTCGGCCTGCGGCGTCCGGGACACCGGCCGGGAGGGCCGGGGCGGGGCGCTCCAGCCGGGCGGCCAGTATCTCGGCCGCCGCGCGGGCGTCGGGTGCCCAGCCGTCCGCGCCGAGCAGCCGGGCGTAGCGGCCCTGGGGGCCGAAGGCCGCACCGCCGGCCAGGACGGGCAGGCCGATCGCCTGGACGGCGGTGATCGCGGCGTGCGCGGCGGGCAGGCGGGTGGGGATCGAGGACGACAGGGCGACCACGTCGGGGCCGGTCTGGTGCAGGTGGGCGATGAGGTGCGGAGTGGGGACCTGGGCGCCGAGGAAATCGACGGTGAAGCCCCGCCCGCGCAGCACCTCGGCCAGGATCCGGGCGGGCAGGGCGTGCCACTCCCCCTCCACACAGGCCACGGTCACCCGCGTCGGCGCCGTACCGGAGGAGTTTCGCGGCGTACGGGAAGGGGCGTGCGGGGTCCGGTGGGCGACGGCGGCGATGACCCGGTCGTGGATGGCGGTCGCCGCGTGTTCCTGGGCGACGCTGATGCGGCCCGCCGCCCACTCCTGGCCGACGCGGGCCTGCACCGGCCCGATCACGTCCAGCAGGACGTCCTCCGCCGTCATGCCGCCGTCCAGGGCCTCGAAGCACACGGCGACGGCGGCGTGCTCGCCGCGGGCCTGGACCGCCGACCACAGCCGCTCCCGCAGCGTCTCGGCATCCTCCTCCCCGAAGACCGGTCCGGCCCCAAGGCCGGCGGAGGCCGGAGCGCCGGAGGCGGCAACCGCAGCGCCCGTCCCCACGGCAGCCGGAGCGGCGGCAGGGACCGGGCTGGGCGTGGCGGGGGCGACGGCAAGGCCGCGGGCGACCGCGGTGGGAGCGTCCGGCATCGCGGGAGGGGGGTCGGCGGGCGCGGCGGGCGGGCCCGGAATGCGAGAAGTCATGCGGTGTACCTGCCCCGAGTGTGTCCGTTCACCGCCGTCAGATGGGTGGTGTGCGGGGCGGTGATCGCCACCACCGCCATGTCGTCGTGCGGGCCGTCGCCCACCCACTGGGAGGCGAGCATCCGGATGCGTTCGACGACGGCCTCGGCCGGCAGGCCGACGCACTCGCCGAACGCGGCCCGCAGGCGGCTCTCACCGAACATGGCCGACCCCAGCGGGCCGCCACGGGCCTCGGTGATGCCGTCGGTGTAGAGCAGGCAGGTCTCCCCCGGGGCCAGGTAGACGGTCGCCGAGCGTGAGGTGACGGTCGGCAGCGCGCCCACCAGGGTGCCGGCCGTGTCGGCCTCCTCCACTTCGCCGGTGGTGCGCAGCAGCAGGGGCCTGGGGTGCCCCGCACTGGTCAGACGCAGCCGGACCTGGGGGCCCACGCGTTTGACGGAGGCCAGGACCAGAGTGGCGAACCGGGTGTGGTGGGACGTCAGCAAGGCGTCGTTGAGCAGGCCCAGGACGTACTGGTGGTCGGTGGCCAGGGGAACCATCGCGTGCAGGGTGTTGCGGATCTTGCCCGTCAGGACGGCCGCGTCCAGTCCCTTTCCGCAGACGTCCCCGAGGACCGCGAGGGGCTCCCGGCCGGCCTCGGGGCCGGGGTGGACGTCGTAGAAGTCGCCGCCGACGCGCTCGGTGTCCTTCGACGCGCGGTAGCCGCCCGCGAACTCCACACCGTGGACCTGCCGCAGGGCGGGCGGCAGAAGTTCGGCCATCAGGGTCTGGGTGATGCGGGCCTGTTCGCCGTAGAGCCGGGCGGCCGACAGGGCGGCGCCGGCGCGGGCGGCGAACAGCCGGGCGAAGAGCTCCTCGGAGGTGTCGAAAGCCGCCCGGTCACTGCGGCGCAGCAGGATCAGCGCGCCGGCGGGGACGCCATGGCCGGGCAGCGGGGTGACGGCGACCGAACCGGGGACGCCGTCGAAGTGGTCGGGCACAGCCCAGGACGGCAGGGCCGCTGGATCGATCCACCTGGACGGCACCGGCGGGAAGCCCTGCAGAGCCTCGGCCAGCCCCGGGAGGTCCGCCGGATCCACGGCCGCGTTGCGGCGTTCCGTACGGCCCCCCGCCGCGTAGACGACAGGAAGGCGCCGACCGGTCGGCGGGGCGACCACCACCGCCGCGTCCGCGAGGTGCTCGGCGGCGAGCAGCGCGGTCATCTCCAGACAGCGCTCGGTGTTCAAGGACGCGAGCAGCTTCGACGAGGCTTCCGCGAGGAACAGCGTGCGCCGCCGTTCGCCCTCGAGCGCCTGCTCCAGCACCGCCCGGTCGGTGTCGTCGACCAGCCACCAGGCGACGTCCCCGTGGTCCGACAGGGTGGCATGAGCGCGAAGAAGCCGCCCGTCGTGACGCCCCTGGACCGGCGCGGGACCCGTCCGCTCGTCGGAGCGCTCCCCCTGGCCGAGGCCGCGCCTGAGATCAGGGCCCTCATCACGGCGGACGCCGCGGTCGACATCGGCATTCCCGTCGCCGTCGACATCCCGGTCGAGAGCGACATCCCGGTCGAGAGCGGCATCCCGGTCGGGGCCGGTGCGGGAGTGCTGCGGCCGGCCGGACGGCCTGCTGCGGGGCCGCGGCGGCCCGGCGAGACGCCGATGGGCGTCGGCGAGCCAGGACGGCGCGACATCGGCGAGCCACGCACCGCTGATCATGCCGGGGAACAACCCGCTCGCCGCTTCGTTGGCCTCGACCACACCGCCGTCCTGGCAGACCACCAGCGCCGGGTACGGCGCGCGCAGCCAGGACGTACTCGTACTCGAGACGACACCACGCGACCGGCCGGAAACACTCGGGGAAACAGTCATACGCGGGGGCCCGCTATGCGGGACCCACCACCTTCCACCTGGAAAACAGATCCACGGTCCACCATTCCGCACTACCTGTGACGCATCAAGCCGAGCGACCCTTCTCCCCCGTGAACAGATGCCGCACGGCAACACTCACACATCGCACACACAAAGCCGTCACTAGAAAACCACCGCAAATGAGGAAGGAATACCCGGATCCGGGGTAGTGCGCAATCCCACACTCGCGCCTCGCCCGGTCTGCCGACACCCGTGTCGGGGAACAGCAGGGTCCGCTCGCCGCGGACGCCGTGCGGCTCGCGCCGGCGTCAGTCGGGCCAGCCGGCGTCAGTCGGCGACATTCGGCGCCCGTCGTGTCAGTCGGCGCCGGAGGCCGACGAGGGAGTGGCCCGGGAGGACGTACGGTTCCGCTCCGCATCCGATTCCACCGCCCGCTTCAAGCGGTCCAGCGTCGCGGCCATGCCGGAGCGGTTCGTACGCAACCGGGCCGCCGGAGACGTGCCGGCGGCCACGCGGCCGAGGAGGTCGGTGATCCTCCCCCGGCGCCCGCGGCGCAGGTCGTGCCAGTACTGGGTGACGTACGTGGCGTCGGTGCCCTCGGCAGCGTCCTCGACCGGGCTGAGCCGGAATCCCCAGGAGGCGATGGGGAGTCCGGCGATCGACACACGGAAGGCGAATTCCTTCGGCGTCTCGCAGCGGGTCACACGGCAGACGGTGAACCAATAGCGGAAGCCGTTGCGGTTGAAGCCGATGAACGCGGGGCGGGGGCCGTTACGGCCCGCGATGACGCGGACCCCTATGCACTCAGGGCTCCAGTCCGGCATGCGCCGTACATCGCTGACCGCCGCGAACACCTCCTCGGGAGGGGCCGCGACGACGACGGTTTCCCGCAGTTCCCACGTCCGCGCGGCCGGGTCGTCCTGTCCGTCCAAGAGGTCGCCTCCCATGGTGTTCGTCTCCCGTGTTCTCAGCGTGCGATCTCCGTACCGGCGGCCGCGCAGGCGCACAGGACGCCGGTTGCCGCGCCGGGACAGCAGTCGCCCGAACCGATCACCGGTGATTCTGCGGCCTTCGGGCCGGGATGGGAACGCTGAGCCTCCGCCTCCTGTACTAGCGCCTCCTGTACGGGCTGCCATCCGGGGCGGCCCAGCAGATGGCGCACCCGGTCCTGCCACCGCGTGGCGCGGGCCAGGTCGCGGCCGATGGCGACGTACTCGTGGGAGACGATGCGGAGGGGGTTGTAGGTGTCGATGTTCTTGGTGAGGCCGTAGAGGGGACGGTCCGTCTCCTCGGCCCAGGTGCCGAACATCCGGTCCCAGATCATCAGGATGCCGCCGAAGTTCCGGTCCAGATAGCCGCCTTGCGAGGCGTGGTGCACCCGGTGGCTGGAGGGGGTGTTGATCACCCTCTCGATGAGGCGGGGCAGCCGGCCGATGCGGTCGGTGTGCAGCCAGAACTGCGTCAGCATGTTGATCGCGCCGCACAGGAGGATCGCCCAGGGAGGCACGCCGGCCAGGGCCAGCGGGATGTAGAAGATCTGCGAGGTGAGGCCGGTCCAGGGCTGGCGGACCGACGTGGAGAAGTTGTACTTGCGGCTGGAGTGGTGCACCACATGGCTGGCCCACAGCACGCGCACCGTGTGGTGTTTCCGGTGCATCCAGTAGTAACAGAAGTCCTGGGCCAGCAGGATCAGCGGGAACGTCGCCCAGGTGACCTCGATCCGCAGGGGGGTGAGTTCGTACAGGCCGACGAAGACGGCGACGGCGATCGTCTTGTAGAGGATGTCCACGACGGCGGCGCCCGCGCCCACGGCGAAGCTGGCGGCGGTGTCGCGAACGCCGTAACCGCTGGCGTTCTCGTCGGGGTGGAGCCGGTAGTAGACCATCTCGATGACGACGAGCAGCACGAAGAGGGGGGCTGACAGGGCCAGCAGGGACGTGTTCTCCATCGGAACCTCCTATCGGAGCGATTCGCTCCGATAGGAGTATCGGAGTGCTTGGCTCCGATAGGCAATAGGTTGGACGGCATGAAGAATCCAGATGCCGGAGGGATGCGGGCGGGCAGCCGCTTCGGCCGGCAGGCCGAGGCCGAACGCAACGACGTCCGCGTGCTGTACGCGGCCCGCGCCGTCTTCGCGGAGCAGGGTGCCGAGGCCCCCGTGTCCGCCATCGCGGTACGGGCCGGGGTGGGGATCGGGACGCTCTACCGCCGCTACGGCAGCAAGGAGCAGCTTCTCCATCGGCTGTGCGCGATCGGCATCGCCGAGACGATCGGGGAACTCCGTGCCGCCCTGGAGCGGGAGGGCAGCGGCTGGGAGGCGCTGGCGCACTACATGGCCGCGGCGGTCGACGCCCGGGCGGGGGCGTTCGCCGCCCTCGCGGGGACGTTCAGCCTGCCCGAGGACATCGCCGCCTCCAACCAAGAGGCGAAGGGGCTGGCGGAGCGCCTGCTCCTCCGGGGGCAGGGGGACGGGACGGTACGCGAGGACGTCACGACCCTCGACATCGCGCACGTCATCGAGATGTTCAGCCGGTACCCCCGCCGTACCGAGGAGGACGACCACGCGCGACGCCGGATGCTGGCCCTGACACTCGACGGCCTGCGCGCGGCCCACACCGGGCTGCCGGGACCGCGGCCCGACTGGGCCGACTACCACCGGACATGGGACGAGCCGAGCGGAACGCCCTGACCGCGCCCCCCACGGTTGCCGACGACGGTGGCCCGCGAAGGCAAGAAGCGCTGAGGGAGGTGCCAGGGAGGGGCGTGCCAGGGAGGGGCGTGCCCGAGCCCGGTGGGGCCCGAGCCTGGAGGTGCCCGAGCCCGCTTCGCGGTGGCCAAGCGCGCCTGGGCCCCTTCCTTCTTCACCGTCCCGGCCCGGGAGTCAACGCCCGGCCCCCACGGGTCACACGCGTTCGTGCGGCTCCTCCTGAAGAACCGCCCGACGCTCCCGCCCGTCGGACGTGAGCCGCTCCGTAGGGCGGCCCTCCCGTTCGCGCTGCCTGGCGGCCAGCGCCCTCGCCAGCATCTTCGCCCGGTACGGGTTCGACGTCGCGAGTGCCGTCGCCACCTCCACAGCCTCGTCCAACAGGGCCAACCGTCGCTCGGGCAACTCCCGCACCAGAGGCGACGCGCTCGCCTCCACGAGGACGTACGCCAGTTTCGAGCCGTACGCCTCCGGCTCGACCTGTGTGAGAAGGCGGTAGATCCACAGCCCCTCGGCGCCCCGCATCACCCGCCGGTTGACACTGAGCAGCCTGACCCTCGCCAGCACGACCATGTCCTGATCCATCGATCCCCCTCGTCCTCCCACTCCCGGCCGGCGCATGTCACGCGGCGAGACAGCACGGCGAACGCACCGACAACCGGGAAAGGTTGCCGACACGTGGGCCGGAGAGTGGATGACGACGAGTCTGGCGCGTCGTACCGGCCGCCACAAGGCCGGGCGGACGTGCCCTGCGTCCTACCGAAACCGCCTCCGAACAGGCATGATGGACCTGACACTCACTCAAGCACCGTCCGGTTCCCGCATCCGCGGTACGCCGATCGCTTCGCTTCCCCGGCCCTACCGGCTCAGAAGCCGACCGAGCCGACCGGGGGTGGCGTGAGGTGCCGGCCGGCCGGTGAGGACCGCTTGTGGTCGCCCGATGCAGCGGCGAGGATGGCGCCGGTACGGGGCCGGGTGTCACCGATGTCCTCAATGGGGAGGCCGAGTTGAGCGACCCCTGGGTGGCTCTGGAGCCGGGCGCGGATCCCGTGGAACGGTCGGGGGCGCTGCGCGGTGCCCATGAGGCGTTCACCGCGGAGGGGCGGGTGCGGCGGGCCGTGCGTCCCGTGGTGGCCGAGTCGTGGAGGCGGTCGGCGCGGGCGCGGGTGAGTCCGGACGGCGCGGCCTGTGTGGAGCTGGGCGACGACGACCTGGAGGCGTACCGGCACGGGCATCCGCTGGCCGGTGTGATGCCGGTGATCAGGGAGTTGATGGGCGGGTACGCGACGGACGGCGAGCACCTCGTGGCGGTCTGCGACGCGCAGGGGCGGCTGCTGTGGGTGGAGGGGCACCCGGGGACACTGCGCCGGGCCGGACGGATGAACTTCGTGGCGGGGGCGCGCTGGGCGGAGTCCTCGGCGGGGACGAACGCTCCGGGGACCGCGATCGCCCTCGACCGGCCGGTGCAGGTCTTCGCCGCCGAGCACTTCCGGCGGCCGGTGCAGGCGTGGACGTGCGCGGCCGCGCCGGTCCACGATCCGCGCACCGGGCGGCTGTTGGGGGCGGTGGACATCACGGGCGGGGACCGGCTGGCGCACCCGCACAGTCTGGCGTTCGTCCAGGCGGTGGCGCGGGCGGCCGAGTCGCAGCTGGCGCTGCTCGCCCCGGCGCCCGCCGTGGAGCGTGGCCGCTTGTCGGCGCTCGGCCGCGACGAGGCGCTGCTGGTCCTCGACGGCCGCGAGGTGCGGCTGAGCCGTCGTCACAGCGAGATCCTGGTGGTGCTGGCGCACCATCCGCAGGGCCTGGGCGGGGACGAACTGCTGGCGGCGCTGTACGAGGACGAGACGGTCACGCCCGTCACGTTGCGGGCCGAACTCTCCCGGCTGCGGGCCGTGTTGGGGCCGGGTGTGCTGTGCTCGCGGCCATACCGTCTGGCCCCTTCGCTGGACGCGGACTTCGACACCGTGGCCCGTCGGCTCGCCTCGGGCTCGGTGACGGCGGCGCTCGGCGCGTACGCGGGTCCGCTGCTGCCCGGCTCGTGCGCGCCCTGGGTGGTCCGGCAGCGGCGGCTGCTCGCCGACCAGCTGCGGGCCGCGCTGCTCACGCGGGGCGACGCGACGCTCTTGGCGGACTGGGCGTACAGCCCGTGGGGCGAGGACGATCTGGCGGTGTGGCGGGCACTGGCCGCCGCGGTGCCGGCGGCTCGGCGTCCGCCGGTGCAGGCGCGGGTGCGGGCGCTCGACGCCGAGCTGGGGGCGGGGGCGGCCCGTGCAACGGGGTCGCAACGTCGCGGTTCCTAGCCTCTGCGTGAGCGCCGCCCGGACGGCGGGCGGCGCTCTTCGAGAAAGGCCCGTGGATGACCCGCTACGCAGCGCCCGGTACCGAGGGCGCGATCGTCTCGTTCGCGTCCCGCTACGACCACTGGATCGGCGGCGCGTACGTGCCGCCCGCGCGCGGCCGGTACTTCGAGAACCCGAGCCCGGTCGACGGCCGTCCCTTCACCGAGATCGCCCGCGGCACCGCCGAGGACGTCGAGCGGGCGCTGGACGCGGCCCACGCGGCGGCGCCCGCCTGGGGCCGGACGGCCACCGGCGAGAGGGCGGGCGTCCTGCTGAGGATCGCCGACCGGATGGAGTCGCACCTGGAGGAGCTGGCGGTCGCGGAGAGCTGGGAGAACGGCAAGCCGGTGCGCGAGACGCTGGCCGCCGACATCCCCCTGGCCATCGACCACTTCCGCTACTTCGCGGGAGTGCTGCGAGGCCAGGAGGGGACGCTGAGCCAGATCGACGAGGACACCGTCGCCTACCACTTCCACGAGCCGCTGGGCGTCGTGGCGCAGATCATCCCGTGGAACTTCCCGATCCTCATGGCGACGTGGAAGCTGGCACCGGCGCTCGCGGCAGGCAACGCGGTGGTGCTCAAGCCGGCCGAGCAGACCCCGGCCTCGATCCACGTCCTGATGGGGCTGATCGCGGATCTGCTGCCCCCGGGCGTGGTCAACATCGTCAACGGGTTCGGGGTGGAGGCGGGCAAGCCGCTGGCGTCCAGCCCGCGTGTGGCGAAGATCGCGTTCACGGGTGAGACGACGACGGGGCGGCTGATCATGCAGTACGCCTCCGAGAACCTCAAGCCGGTCACGCTGGAGCTGGGCGGCAAGTCGCCGAACATCTTCTTCGACGACGTGTCGGCGGCGGATGACGACTTCCGCGACAAGGCGCTGGAAGGGTTCACGATGTTCGCCCTGAACCAAGGCGAGGTGTGCACCTGCCCGTCGCGTGCGCTGATCCAGCGCGGGCACTACGGCGAGTTCCTGGAGGCGGCGGTCGCCCGCACCGAGCGGATCGTACCGGGCCATCCGCTGGACACGGACACGATGATCGGCGCGCAGGCGTCGGACGACCAGCTCCGGAAGATCCTGTCGTACCTGGACATCGGCCAGCAGGAAGGCGCCAAGATCCTGACGGGAGGTCAGCGGATCGAGTACGACGGAGAGATGTCGGGCGGGTACTACGTCCAGCCGACCATCTTCGAGGGCGACAACCGGATGCGCGTCTTCCAGGAGGAGATCTTCGGGCCGGTGGTGGCGGTGACCTCGTTCACCGACTTCGACGACGCGATGGCGACGGCGAACGACACGCCGTACGGCCTCGGCGCGGGCGTATGGACACGGGACGGCTCCACCGCGTACCGCGCGGGCCGCGCGATCCAGGCGGGCCGCGTCTGGACGAACTGCTACCACGCCTACCCGGCGCACGCGGCGTTCGGCGGATACAAGCAGTCCGGGATCGGCCGTGAGACGCACCGGATGATGCTGGACCACTACCAGCAGACGAAGAACCTGCTGGTGTCGTACTCGCCGAAGAGGCTGGGTTTCTTCTAGACGCGGAGAAGGGCGCCTGTCCGGGGCGGATGCCCGGCAGGTGCCCTGCTCGGGCGGTCTGCGCTCACCGCTCGACGAACGGCCGCCGGGCGCTGTCTCCGCAGGAAGTCCCTCGCGCCCGTCTGGGCGCCATCGCCCGCGAGGGCAGCCCCACCCGCGAACCGGTCGTCATCACCGACCACGGCCAGGCCACTGGGCCCTAGCACGGTCAGGGCGGAATTGTGGCCCACTTAGCAATTTCCGCCAAGAACGGAAAACGGTGTCGTCAGGATGCGCATCCTGCTGGGCATGACAAGAAAGAAGGCCGTTTCGAGCGCTATCGCGGCCATGGCAGTACCCCTGACCCTCGCGGGCGCCACGGGCTGTGTGGCCCAGCCCGCCGCTGCCCCCACACCGCGCGCATCGTCCGCGGCGGCCCAAACGTCGACGGCCCAGCCGGCAAGATCAGAGAGACCGAACGCGGCCACACCGGAGGCGACGCGGCCTGTCGCGCCGAAGCCCAAGCCGACGACACCGGCCCAGCCGCAGCTCGTCCGGTATCACCTTCCTCCCGGCGCCGTCCGCAACACGTACGAGGCCGCAGGGGTGGGGCCGTCCCAGGCGCACGGTGTCCTGGGCATACCGGCCGGCACGGGCCCCCGCCCGGTCGTGGTCGTCGTCCACGGCAACCACCCCACCTGCGTGGAGCCGGAAGCCAAGAACGACGGCGTCGCGGCCCGGCCGGTGAAGACGACCTGGCCGCTGGTCTGCGCGGAACCCGGCAAGCCGAAGGAGCTCGGCGTCGGCCCGGACTACCTGCGCCACGACGCGGGCGTGTCCTACCTCGTCCAGGCCCTCGCCCGGAAGGGCTTCGTCGCCGTCGCCATGGACGTGAAGGGCGCCGAGGCGTGGTGGGCCGGTGAGGCCCATCCCGTGAAGGCATACAACGACCTGTTCGACGCCCACCTGAAGCTGCTCTCCGACCTCGACAAGGGCCGGAACCGCGGCCTGGCCATCAGCGGGGCCCAGGGCCGGATCGACACCTCCCGCATCGGCGTGGTGGGCCACAGCCGCGGTGGCGGCTACGCACTGGAGCACACCGCCGAGCGCCCCGGTCTCTTCGCCGCCGTCGCGATCGAGCCCGCCGCCAACGGCGACGGGTCCCGCCACAAGGTCCCGGTGCTCAACATCCGCGGCGCCTGCGACGAGGACGCCGGGCCCGACGCCGGGCTGGAGGAGACGAAGGCCCTGGCCGCATCCCGCACCACCCCCGTGGCCGCCGACGTCGTGCTCGCCGGCACCGGCCACGCCATGCTCAATACCAACCTCGCCCCGGCCAAGAGCGACGGCAGCGTGGGCGCCTGCCGCGCCTCCCAGGCCACCCGGCCCGACGTGGCACGCGACCAGGTCGCCCAGCTGACCGCCGACTTCATGCAACAGGCACTGCTCAAGGCCACCGCGTACCGGCTCCCCGCACTGAAGGGCCCCGCCCCCACCGGCCGCAACCTCCACAGCAGCGGCCCCCGACTCACCTTCACCCCCGCCGCACCCCAGACCTACAGCGATCCGCACGCGATCCGCCAGGTCAGCACCCCGCAACGCCTGCTCCCGCCCCTCCCCACGAACCTCACCATCAGCAAAGGCGAACCCGGCTGACCCCTACCGAGGTTCCCCGGTCGGTCCGTGCGTCAGGAGGGACGTACCGCCCTCACGTCCACTGCCCTCGCAGACCCCGGCTGGGCCGCGGCCACCGTCGTGCTTGCGCACGGCCGAAGCGCCCGCCCGGCCCCTAAAGGCTGCTCAGCGCGCCTTCGACGTCCTCGACCGCGTCCCGACCGTCCTTGCTCCTGCGATCCCCGCCGGCTGACGTCCGGGCTTCGCTGCTCCGCCGCCCTCTCTTCGGCCACCTGCCGGAGACTTCGCCCCCTGCACGAGGAACATCGCCCATGCACTTCGCCAAGCCGCTGTCCCCCACCGGCCGCAGCGCCCGCCTCCTGATCTCATGCGCCAGCGCCCTCCTGGTCCTCGGCGTGACGGCCGCCACCCCGGCCATCGCCGCCGACTCCGTCTCGTACACCTTCGAATCCTCCTCCCAGAAACTGCCGTTCATGGCGCTCAAAGGCGCCGGGCGCATCGTCGTGGGGCCCGCGCCCGGGGGGAGATCGGGGAAGGCCGCGCGCGTCAACATTCCCAACGACGGGCGCTCGTTCAAGTCCGAACTGGTCATCAAGGGGCTCGACGCGGGCACGCATCGCTTCAGCTTCGCCAACTACCTCCCCGGCGACTGGCAGAAGCAGGACTTCGACACCCTCGTCGCCCAGTGGTTCAGCACGCAGGACGACTCCGCACGGATCAAGCCCGTCGTGGCACTCGCGATCCACGGCGGTGACTGGCGGCTCAAGGTCCACTGGATGAGCGGCGGTCGGATACAGGAAAGGATCATCCCGCTCGGCGCGGCGCGTCTGGGCCACTGGAACCAGTGGACCTTCACCATCACGTGGTCCTCCCCGAACACGCCTGGCGCGATCACCGTCGCACGGGACGGCGTGAACGTGGGCTCGCACCAGGGCGCCAACAACTATCACCGCGGGCAGCCGCCGCACTTCAGGATCGGCGCCTACCGGCCGGGCTGGCGCCCCGAAAAGGGGCCGCGGCTTCGGGCCGGAGCATCCGAGGCGGTCCTCTTCGTCGACGACATCGCCATCACCAGTACGGCCCCCGGTTCCGCCTCCGGCCCGCTCCCCAAGACCACCGATGGTGCCGCTTCTCCCCCACGTGCCACGGCGCTCTCGCCGGGCTCCGCCTCCACCGGCTCGCCTACCGCGTCCCCCTCGGCGAAGATCGGGACGGCAGCGTCCGGCGGCACTCCGTCAGCGGCGGCGGTCGCGGCGGCCGACGGCACCACGCCCGGTACGACGAAGGGCGACGGATCCGCACTCCCGGACACCGGCTCCACCGGCCTGATCGTCGTCGCCGCCGCCGGCGTCGCGGCCTTGACCGGTGGCGCTTTCCTCCTCATCCGGCGGCGCAACGCGACACTCTCACCCCGACGGGCCGCCCACCGCCCGTAGGCTCACCGGCCACCCCTGGAAGCGACGGCCGAGACGCCCCCGCCATCCCGGGCCCGGCTAGCGGCGCGGGTGCGCCGTCAGAGGTGGCCGGGTTCTTCTCCCAGAGCTGTTCCACGCCGTCTTCGATCCGCGACGGAGCGCACCTGGCTGGGTTCCAGGTGGAGCTCGTACGCGGTGTTGCAGTCGTTGATGAGTGTGCCTACGTGCGCGCCACAGGGGCACCGGCGGTTCATGCCGGCCTGGCCGTGCAGACCACAGCAGCCGCTGCAGTGCCTGAGATAATCAGTGTCTTCCCGCAGGCCACGAGCGTCGTCGGGGTGCAGGACCACCGTGTTGCGAGGGCCGGCGGACACCAAGTACCCGTCGACATCGTCCGGGTCTCCGAGACAGGGGCCGCCGGCGAAGACCGGGCGGGGCTCGGCACAGGGCACGAGCGGTGCACCCCACGGCTCGGGTTCCCGGGAGAAGAAGCCGAGAGGCATGGTCGCGGTGGCACGACGTGATCCGTCGGCTTTGGGGTAGCCCTGGTCCCCTGGACGGGCGGGCACCTCGGGCAGCTCGGTCAGCGGCCCAGTGATGGCAAGCCCGCAGGCCGAGCACACAAACACAGTCACCCTGTGTTGATAGCACCCGGCCGGCAGCTCACAAAGGGAATTTCGCATGGCCCTGGGGCACGGTGTCACACGTCGTTCGTCCCATCCGGGGTACGCAGGGGCCTCGATCTGCCGGGCAGGTCCCCGATATCCGCCACCGCCTCATCGGCAGGGACCGGCTCGTCGTCGCCGTACGCCCAGGCCGCCCGCTCACCGAAGGCCTGGATCCGAACACGTTCGACAGGCAGGCTAGCCGCCGACGACCTCCGTGTTCTGGCAGGCGGTCAGCAGCCAGCGTCCGTCGGCCTGCTTCGAGATGACGTACAGCGGGGCGCCCTCGCTCTCCTCCCCGGGTGCCAGGTAGCGCTGACGGACCTTGACCGCCGCGACGTCGGGGCGGATGAAGAGCACGTGGACCACCTCGTAAGTGACCTGGCCGTCCCAACTCGCCGCCGGAAGAACCTTGCGGGTGAACTCCGAGATCGCGTCGAGGCCGATCAGGACCTTGCCGTGGGCCGTCGTCCAGATCGCGTCCGGGTGGAAGAGGCGGAGGAACTCCTCGGGGTCCTTGTTCCGCTGGGAGCGCTCGACGGTGGCGACAAGCCGGTTGATCGCTTGGATGTCTGCCGCGTGGGATGTGGATTCCGTGGTCATGTGGATCAGCCTCACACCTCAAGCCTGGTTGAGGTCAAGCCCGTGATCACATGGTGCTCAAGCGGTCGACCGGGCACGTACGCGGTTACGGCACCGGGACCGCGCCGGGGATCCGCCGACAGCGCCTCGGCGTTGATGTGCCGCGGGTTCCGAGGGAGAGTTCGCGATCATGGAGTTCTTCTGCTTTCACCGCGACCGCCCCGGATCACGTCCTCTGCGGATGGAGCTGCTGGAGCAGCACTGGTCCTACATGGACGGGTACGAAGAGGCGATGATCGCCCGTGGGCCGACGTTCGCCGCCGACGGTGACACGCCCAGCGGAAGCGTCCACATCGTCGATCTGCCCGGCCCGGCCGCGGCACGGGCGTTCGCCTTCGACGAGCCCGGGTACCAGGCCGGTGTGTACCGGGACGTGCTCCTGCGTCGATGGTGCAACCTCCTGGGGCGCAGCATGTGGGACTTCCCCAGCGGCCGCCGGGGTGGCAACCGCTATCTCGTGCTCGGCCTGGGCGCGGGCACGCCCGTCCGCCTCGATGTGCCGGCCGGGCGGGAGGAAGAACTGATCGCGTACGGGCCTCTGCTGTCCGATGACGGGGATGCCTGGCTGGGAACGGCCGCGTTGGTCCAGGCCTCCGATGCCGATACGGCACGCTCGGTCCTGGACCCGGCCGAGTACGCCGACGTCGAGGTCCACGACTGGGCGTTCGGAGGCCGCAGGTGAGATCCGGCAGTTGCTCCGGCCCTGGCACTCCGCAGGTGCGGGCCGTCGTGATGGCGGTGTGACAGTCGCCTGCCGTCTCCCTCACGTCAGGACGACGCACCCTCGCCGCTCGAGTTCGGCCAGTAGCGGCAGGGAGGGATCGATGTCGTTCCATCGCAGATCGAGCTTTTCCAGCGAGGGAAGCAGGGCGAGCCAGTCCGGCACGTGGCGGAGACGGTTGCTCCGCAGGTCGATGTGCCGCAGCCTCGGCAGGCCGGCCAGTGGCGGTGGCAGCTCCGCTACGGAGTTCTCACGCAGGTCGAGGTGACGGAGTTCGTGCAGGTCAGCGATCGATGGTGGCACGTGCTCGATCGTGTTGCCTCGCAGCCAGAGTTCACGCAGGTTGCGGAGCCGGCCGATGGAGTCGGGCAGCGTGGTCAGCCGGTTGTGCTGTGCCCTGAACTCGATGAGGCCGGTCATCGCCCCGATGGCCTCGGGGAGGGTCGTGAGCAGGTTCTCGCCGATGTTGAGGTAGCGGAGTTTGGTCAGCTTTCCCACGGAGTCCGGGATCGATGACAGCTGGTTGTCGTGCAAGTAGAGGCAGTCGCCGAGGTTCGTCAGCCTGCCCAGCTCGTCAGGAATTGACGTGAGCGCGTTGTGGCCCAGATCCAGGGTCATCAGCCGGTGCAGTCGTCCGATCTCTGGCGGGAGGGCCGTGAGTCCGTTGTCGGCAAGGATCAGCACGCGCAGTTCGGTCTCCTGCCAGACCGAGTCGGGCACTTCCCCGAGTTCCTGACGCCATAGGTTCAGTGCGTGCCTCACGGTCGTCTCACCTTCGTCGGTGGTCTTGGGCCTCGATTCTCGCCTGGGCCTTCGGGACGGGCGGTCGGATCGGGACGAGATCGGGTACGTACGATCACGTCGTGTACTCCTCGAGGGACGACTTGAACTGTGGGCTTTGCGAGCAGCCTCCGAGCGGGACGCAAGGGCAGCACGGCGATGGCGGCGTGGTCGGCGCGGGCAACCGCGTGAGGTACGTGATCGTCGAACTGCGCGGCGCCACGGCCTGTTACCAGGCCGTCGATGACCCCTCGAAGACAGGTAAGACAGGTGCGGCCTGGTTGGCGCAAGAGCTGGGGACTGGCGTGTCGGATCTCCCTGGCCGTCATTACACCTGCTGGGAGACACCTGCGGAATACGGGGTCATTCAGAGCGGTTTCGAGCTGGCCTGACCCGCAACAGGCGGGTGTGGACGCCCTTTCCACGAGCCGAAGCGCTCGGGCACTGCTGCTTGCCATAGGCGCTGAGCCTTTCCTCGTGCTGGGTTCCGATGAGCGCGGCGACGTTGTCAGTGGGCGAGGGCACACTGACTTGCATGATCACTCCTTCATCCCCCGCTGACGATGCCCCCGGCCCCTCCCCTGTTTGGGTGGAGTCGATGGGCGGCCCTCTGATCGTCGTCCCCGTCTCCGCTCTGGCCTCCTGGGGCGGGTGTACGGAGAGTGGACTCATGGCGGGAGATGCCACCGCCCCAGACGACTACGACCGGGCCTGCGCGGTGGAGGACGTTCTGGCCGGTGTGATCCCCATCGACGAGAACGGTGCGCAGGCACTGGTGCTGGCGGACGAGCCGGCGACCAGCTGCTATCTGCCCGAGCACCGAGCGTTTCTGCGGTGGCTCGCCGCCGACTCCGAGGCCGGGCTGAGAGCAGCGGCGGACACTGTCCTCGCAGACCCGGCCACGGCGTGGGAAAAGTGCGGCACCTGGGTCTTGGACGGTCCGGCGGTGCTCATGGACTCCGCCGAGGCAGGTGCCGACCTGGGCGTCGAATACCCCGGCGGCGGGCTGCCCGCTGAGGCGTCGGTCCCACTGACCGCCGGCCGCTGGAGCGTCAGTGCCACCCAGACCAAGGTGGACGAGGAGAACTGGGTAGGCCTGGTCCGGCTCCTGCCCGCCGAATCCTGCGGCGATCACTACGGCGTTTCCGACGGCGGTCTTCGCCCCGGATAGCTCCCATGCCTTGCAGTCATTGCGCTTGCCCGGCAGTGGCCGGCCGACCACGACCACCAGTTGGGCCTCTGAGTTGACGACGACCTGGTGATTCATCGAGTACCGGTAGTTCTTGGACTGCTCCGCCACAGTGTGGTCGCCGGTGGGAATGAAGGTGCCGTCCACGATGAGCACCGTGTCCTTGTGCAACCGCTTCCGGGGCCGGAACGCGAGAAGAGGCCCGAGGTGCATGACGATGCGGCCAGCTGCGGACCTCGAGACACCTAAGAGCGGGGCGAGCTGCCGCAGTGTCAGGTTGGCGCGCGTGCGCCAGTATGCAGCCATCAGAAGCACCCGGTCCTCCAGCGGAATCCCCCAGGGGCAGCCCCGCCGGACGATGTCCGCGCCTTCCCGCCGCAGGGCACGCACCACCCGGTTGGACTGGCGCGGAGCCACACCAGTGAACGGGGCTATCCAGGACCGCTCGGACGCTGTGATCACGCGTGACACGGTCGAGATCGTCGCAGAGCTCGCGCGGCGGGACTCGCCCCGAACGGCCAAGGCTTGTCCCGTATAACGTTGTGACCTGGGAGATCGGTCGGCGGTACTGTCGGCCGATGGAGCCTGATGAGTCGAACGAGTGCCTGCTTCACGGTGCTGGGGCGAGCGCGCAGAGCTTGGTGGGTCGTCGGCTCGCGAAGGTCGTCGGATCGTGGCATCTGTACGGCAGTGATGCCCCCGCGGGCCCGCTGGATGTGTGGCTGATCGATGACCGAGGTGCCGCCATCCACCTCACGACCGGATCGGATTGGTGTCTGATCATCGAGGCGTCGAAGCCGCATGCCGGCTACGACATGGGCGACTCGGGACGCGTCACCGTGGGGGCGATCCGTGAGGAGACGCCGTTCGCGGGGCACGTCGGGGAGGATGTTTTGGAGGTGCGGGAGGAACACGCACCGAACACCGGGCGCGTCGCCCTGGAGCTCACATTTCCCACGGGTCGGGTCCGTTGTGAGAGCTGGGCTGGGGACCTCTGCTTGACCTCGGTGTGATGATCTTGGCGTGACTGGTGTGATCACGGCGTCACAGTCGTCTTGGATAGGCCCGCTCACGGGGCTCAGCCCGAGGCTGTTCCGGAAGCTGGTGACCATGCTGCGACGCGAAGGGGCTGACGCGAACCGCAGAGCCGGCCACGGAGCCTTCCGCTCGAGGACAGGGCACTGCTGGTCGCCACCTACTGGCGGACGAACCTGACCATGAGCCAGCTACGACTGCAAGGCGTGGGAGGAGTCCGGCGCCAAAGCCGCCGTCGGCAGGGCACTCACGATGGCCGACGGCGGCTATCCGGGCACGGGACTCGTGGTCCCTCACCGCCGCGAGCGCGGCCAGACCGACCTCGCGGCCTGGAAGGAGGAGCACAACCGCTCCCACAAACAGGTCCGGGCCTGTGTCGAGCACGTCTTGGCTCGCATGAAGACCTCAAAGATCCTCCGCGACTGCCGGCTCAAAGGCGACGGAGTCCACCATGCCATGCTCGGTATTGCCCGCCTGCACAACCTCGCGACGGCCGGATAGCGGCGAGCGCACGCACCGCATCTGCACCTGCTCATCCCGACTCGAAGAGCGATGACGGGACAGCCCTCAACGCCGCTTCTGTGAGTGCATGTACCAAGCCGCGGCCACACCGATGAGCACCAGAATGATCAGTATCTTCATGACACCCTCCTGCCCCGGAGCGGCCGTCTCACGCCCGCGCGGCGGCTCGCGCGGCCCGTGGTGTCGTGCGCGAGCCGCCGCTCACGCTTTCGCCAGGCGCCATAGCGGGGCGACGCGACGCGGGGGCGTCCCCTCCCCCAGGGCCCGGTAGAGGGTGCGGGTCTCCGGGCGGGTGAGGGCGAGGTCTTCGGTGATCCTGCGGGTGGTGACGTAGTCGAGGCCTTCGGCGAGCCGGGATCGTTCCCAGGTGGTGAAGCGGGCGAGGAGGGTCGCCGCGTCCGTCGAGGGGCGCCCCCGCGGCGAGGACGCTGGGGCGGTCGCGGCGCGGTGGCGTTCGCGGGCGATCTCGGAGAATCCGCAGACCGCCGTCGAGGCCTTCTCGGCGGCCTCCAGGCTGGGGCAGAGGTCGAGCGCCCCGGCCAACGGGCTGAGCCGGAGCGCCTCCTCGCAGGTGAGGCGGTGGACCTGGCGAGCGGTGTCGTCGAGTACGACGGGCCGCGGCGCGTCGCGCGTACCGCAGATGCCGCGTACGCCTCGGGCCGCCGCGACGAGCATGGCGCCGGCCTCGGACGGGTGCCAGTCGAAGACGGCCAGTACGCCGTCGGTGTCCTCGGGCGTGAGGGCGAAGGCGGGTTCGCCGAGCCGGGGCACTAGGTCGGACAGGGGTACTTCGTTGTCCAGCCCTGGCCCGGCGACGTACACGCTCGTCGGGATGCCCGTGGCGGCGCAGGCCGCGAGGGCCAGCGCGTCGCCGAGGGGGCTGCGCAGGGTCGGTTCGTCGCCTCGCGCCACGATGTCCCCGCCCACGTCCACGAGTTCGATCCGGTCGGCTGCGCACCAGCGGGCCGCCGCCTCGATCTGCCGGGTGAGGCCGAGCGTGCCGTCGTAGGGGTCGAGCAACCCCAGCGCGGGTCGCAGGTGGGCGGCGAGGCGCGGGAGCAGGGAGCCCGCCGGGGCGTTCGGCGTGGTCTGCGGGGTGATGAGGGTCAGACTCGGCGCGGGCGTCGGGGCGCCGGTGAAGTCGGCGGCGCCGCGGGGGCCGGGAACGGGGTCGACGACCAGCCTCTCCCAGGCGTAAGTGAGCACCAGGGCCGGGGTGTCGGGGCCGTGCAGCGCCGCGTGCACCATGGCCGCCGTGATGGCGTCACCGCCACCGCCCGCGGCGATGAGAAGTCGCTTCATGCCGGACAGAGAACCCCAAGACCTGCCCTTCCGCCAGAGGCGTCGGACGGTTTCCCACCCGTCAACTGCCGCATATAGCCTGGTAATTACGGATAAAGCCCCGAGGCCGCAAAAAGTGCATACGAAGCTCCATCCGATGAAACGGATTTTTTGGCGATCACACTACAGATATCGACCGGCCGGTCGCCCTAGGGTCCCGATCTGTCACCCAACGTGACGTCGTCGTCCGAGAGTGAGTCACTTCGCGTCATGACCAAGTCAGTCATGCTTCCGTCACCGTCGATCCGGTCCGCTCGGCCCGCCACCGAGCCGGAGACGCCCTATCAGCAGTACGTGTACGCGTACCCCCATCAGAAGGCGTACCGCCTGCTCGACAACGGGCCGCTGCTGAGCGAGCTGTGGTCGGGTGAGCGCCTGGACGCCCTCTCCCTCTACGTCCACATACCGTTCTGCGAGATGCGGTGCGGCTTCTGCAACCTCTTCACCCGTACCGGCGCCCCCGAGGACGTCACCCAGGCGTTCCTGGACACGCTGAAGAGACAGGCGCAGGTCACCCGGCAGGCCCTGGACGCCCAGGGGCGGCCGTTACGTTTCACGCTCGCGGCCTTCGGCGGGGGCACGCCGACGTACCTGACGGCCGATGAGCTGACCCGGCTCTGCGACATCTCCGAGCACGTCATGGGCGCCGACCTGCAGGCGGCGTCCTGGTCGGTGGAGACCTCGCCGGCCACCGCGACCGCCGACCGTCTCGCCGTGCTCGCCGAGCGGGGCGCCACCCGGCTGAGCATCGGTGTGCAGAGTTTCATCGACGAGGAGGCCCGCGCGGCCGTCCGCCCGCAGAAGCGGGAGGAGGCGGAAGCCGCCCTCGCCCGTCTGCGGGACGCGGAGTTCCCCATCCTCAACATCGACCTCATCTACGGCATCGACGGCCAGACCGAACGCACCTTCAAGGTCTCGCTCGACGCCGCTCTTGCCTGGGAACCCGAGGAGGTCTACCTCTACCCGCTGTACGTGCGCCCGCTGACCGGCCTGAGCACCCGGCACGCGGCCACCCCCGCGGAATGGGACGACCAGCGGCTGCGCCTGTACCGCTACGGCCGCGACTACCTCCTGTCGGCCGGTTACGAGCAGACCTCGATGCGGGTCTTCCGGCGGATCGGCACCGCCGCCGTCGAGGACACCGACGGCAGCAGCATCAGCGAGTACAACCAGCAGGCCGGCATGGTCGGGCTCGGCGTCGGCGCCCGCTCCTTCACCACCGATCTGCACTACACGACCGACTACGCCGTCGCCGTACCCGAGGTGCGCCGCATCATCGACGACTACATCGCGACCCCGAGCGAGCGGTTCCGGCGGGCGCAGTGGGCGTTCCGTATGGACGGGGACGAGCGGCGCCGGATGTACGTGCTGCAGCACCTGCTCGAATCGACGGGGCTGGACGTGGCGCACTACGAGCGACGGTTCGGCACCCGCTTCGAGGCCGATTTCGGTCCGCAGCTCGACACGCTGTTGGGGCACAACTGGCTCCGGGACTCCGGCGGCACGCTCCGGCTGACCCTCGAAGGCATGGCCCGGGCGGACGGGATCGGTCCGATGTTCTTCTCCCCCAGGGTGCGCGAGAACATGAGCACGTACCAGGATCGGTGACGGCGGCGGGCCCGGCGGGCCCGGTGGGGGCCACGTCGGCGGCGAACCCGGCGGCGAAAGTGGCGGCGACGCGTGGGCATCGAACGGGCCGCTGACCGGACGGCGTCGCTGTCCGCTGACCGGACGGCATCGGCCTCCGCCCGGGGTCAACTCGGGCGAGGGTCTTCCGCCCGGGGTCAGCTCCGGACCGGCTCGGGACGGGAGGTCTCCGTCGGCCGGCGGCGGCGCCCCGGTACGGAGACGGCGACCAGCCCCCCGAGCAGCAGCGCGGCGCCCGCGGAGGCGAGCGGCCCCGGCCGCTCGCCGAGCAGGGTCACCCCCAGCACCGTGGCGACCAGCGGTTCCGTCAGGCTCAGCGTCCCCACCGTGGCGGCGCTGAGCCGGCCGACCCCGCGGGTGAAGAGCAGATAGCCGAGCGCGGTCGTCCCTAGGCCGAGCCAGCCCACGAGTGTGAGGCCGCGCGGGGTGGCGAGCCCTTCCGGGGCGAGCAGGAGGTACGGGGAGACGAGAACGCCCGCGCACAGGACGCTGACCGGGGCCGCCGCGTTCAGGTCGGCGCCGCGTGCGCCCAGCTCCTTGGTCGCGGCGATGTAGACGCCGAAACTCGCCCCGGCGACGACCCCGTGGACAATGCCGAGGACGTCCGCACGCCCCCCGCCGCCCGGGAGCAGCAGCAGGGCGATCCCGGCGACGGCGCAGGCCGTGCCCGCCGCCCAGCGCCTCGACGGGCGCTCGCCCGACAACAGGCGCCCGCACACGCCGCTGACGACGGGTACGGTCCCGAAGGCGACCGCCGTCGCCAGGGCTGCTCCGGAGCGTTCGACCGCTTGCAGGAAGCACACTTGGAAGGCGGCGGTGACCAGCACGCTCACCGCGAGCCACCGGGCCGCGCCCGGGAGCCGTAAGGTGCGCAGCCCGGCCGGACGGACCGTCAGGACCGCGAGCACGGTCCCGCCCAGCAGCATCCGCGCGGCGCCGAGCGACACCGGATGCGCGCCGGTGCCGGCCCAGATCTGCGCCGGCCCCACGGTGCCCCACAGGACGGCCGCCACCAGTACGGATGCCACAGCTCTCACGTCAACCCCCACCTCGGCACACACGGATGGCGTGAACGTATCGAGGTCGGTCCGGTGGCGGCTGCTGGCGGAAACCATGAGATTCGCGCCGTACACGGCACGGATCCCGTGTCTTCCCACCACACCGAGGAGCCACCGCGTCGGGTGCCGGGCTTCGGCCACGGGCGGAGGCGTCAGGGGCGTACGTCGGGGTAGGGCGCCCGCCATGGAGATCTTCTGGCTTTCAGCGCACCCGGAACCCGAGTCCCTCAACGGTCACCTGCGTGCGGAGGGGGTCCGGGAGGCCCGCCGGCTGGGGCACACGGTCAGCGAGTCGGACCTGTACGCCATGGGCTGGGACCCGGTCGTCACCGCGGCGGACTATCCGGATCACCGCGGCCGGCTGCTGGTCGCGGACGCCTCGTACGAGGCGTACCGCTCGGGCCGGATCGCGCCGGACGTCCGTGCCGAGCAGGAGAAGCTGCTGCGTGCCGACGCGGTGGTGGTGCAGTTCCCGCTGTGGTGGTACGGGCCTCCGGCGATCCTGAAGGGCTGGTTCGACCGGGTTCTGGTCAAGGGACTCGGCTACGGCACGGGCGCGCGCTACGGGGCCGGCGCGCTGGCCGGGAAGCGGGCGCTGACGGTCGTGACCGCCGGGGCGCGCGGTTCGTCCATGGCGCCCCGGGGCATCCACGGGTCCTTGCGGCAGATCCTCTGGCCGCTGCTGCACGGCACGTACTTCTACACCGGCATGGCCGCCCTGCCCCCTTTGCTTATCCCCTCCGCGGACCGCGCCTCGCGCGAGGACGCACAGGCCGCGGTGTCGGCCCTGACCGCCCGTCTGGGCAGCCTCTTCACGGAGGAACCCCTCCCCTACCGCACCGAAGCCGGCGGTGACTACGACGACGATCTCGTCCTTGACGGGTCCCTCGCTCCCGGCTCCGAGGGCCTGGAGGTGCACGAGGCGCGGGAGGCGTCCGTATCGCCGAGGCGGGGGGCGTGAGGAGGGCGCTGCGCATCGGGCGGGGGCGCGCGCACGTTCAGGCGCGCGCGGCGCGTTCAGCCTTCCGGGGAGGCGAGGGGGCGGCATACGTCGGCGGGGTGGGGTGCGCCTGCACCCCACCCCGCCGGGCGGATTCCTTCCGCTGCCGCTTGACCGGCGTCAGCGGCGGGAGTCGCCGAGGTCGTCGTCCGCCTCGGGTGTCGTCCACGAGTCGCGGCCCGCCCCGGCCTGCGACTGGGTGGGGTCTCCGACGGGGCGGCGTCGCCGAGCGGCACGACGGCTGCCCCACCAGAACGCGGCGAGGAGCAGGATCACGACGACCGCTCCGATGAGGACGGCGAAGAGCACGCCGTTGGATCCGGCCGAGGCGAGAGCGGGCGCGGCGGCGAAGGTATGTGCGGTCATGATCACCTTTCATGCGGGCCGGAACGCGTACGGTGAGCGGCTCGGCAGGTCGGCTGACGTGCGCTTTCGGGCGCTCACCGCGTCTGTCCGCATTCGGCCACCGCAAACAGCTCCACGGGCGGTGCCGACCGGTCGCTCCGCCCGGTGCGCCGTCAAGTGGCGGCGTCCAGCAGCCTCGGCCCGTTGTTGCGTACGTTGCTGACGGCCGTGGACACGGCCCGGGCGTCGAGCCGTCCGTCCGCCGGCTGACCGAGGAGCGCGCGGAGGTCGTCGGTGTCCTGGTGATGGGGGTCGAGCCAGGTGTCGTAGTGGTCGGGGGTGAGGGCGAGGGGCATCCGGGGGTGGACGCGGCCGGCCGCGTCGGTGGCTTCGGTCGTGATGATGGTGCACGTCGTCAGCCAGGCGTCCGGGTCGTCCTTGTCCTGGACCTCCGGGTCGCGCCAGTACTCGTACAGGCCGGCCAGGGCCATCACTTCCCCGTCGGCGGGGTGGATGAAGTACGGCTGTTTCCGCGTCCTGCCGGTCTCGGCGTCCCGCACCGGGTCCCATTCGTAGAAGCCGTCGGCCGGCAGCAGGCAGCGGCGCTTGGCGAAGGCGCGGCGGTACGCGGGCTTCTCGTGCACGGTCTCGACCCGGGCGTTGATCATGCGGGAGCCGACCTTCGGATCCTTCGCCCACGATGGCACCAGCCCCCAGCGCATCACCCGCAGCTCCCGCCGCACAGCCTCGTCACCGTCCTCGCGCGGGGGGCGGCCGAGGACGGCGTAGACGGGATCCGTGGGGGCCACGTTCCAGCTCGGCTCCAGGGTCTCCTCGGGCCGCCATTCGGCGACGTCGAAGAGCCGGGTCAGGTCCTCGGGTCCGCGGGTGGAGACATAACGGCCGCACATGCCGTCACTCTGCCACGGCGCACCGCTCCGACGTCGGCAATCCCCGAGGGACTTCCCCGCCGGGGCCGCCGACGCGTCATCGGGCCTGGCCGGCAACCGTGATGTGGCTGATCTCCCACACAGCTGGGGGCGGACCCGCCGGAAGCGTGGTGCGGGTCCCCCCGCCCACCGGCCACTGCGCGGCACGGCCTTACGCGGCCGAGCGCCTGCTCAGTACGGTGTCGCCGGCGACTCGGGCGATCGGGCACAAGGTCTGTCCATGAGTCGCGAAGAGCTCGTCGCGGGAGTCGAACCGGCCCAGGTCCCGCCGCACCATCGCCGACAGGTCCCCCGCTCCGCACCCCGTGTCGCCTGCGCCCGGCACGGTGCACGGCGCCGGCTGCTCGCCGTCCCAGTCGACGGCCGTCACCGAGAGCGCTTCGAACAATGTCTGGCCGCCCCGGTTCGTGAACCCCTCCGGTCCGCGTTCGCGCAGCACGTCGATGGGCGCGTACAGCTCGGACGCGCCCACCCAGTCAGTGCCCAGGCGGAACTCCGGCCAGGCCAGAAGGACCGTCGCGGGGACGATCGCTCGTAGCCGCGGGAAGCGCGGATACCAGAAGGCGCCGTCGATGAGGAGGCCGCGGACCCGGGTGGGTATGCCGCCCGCTCGGGCCACGGCTTCCAGCACCGCGAGCCGTTGGCTGCACGAACCCCGGCCCTTCGCCAGCGTGCGCGAGACCGGCTGTGCGTCGTTCATGGCGTACACCGGCCGCACCCGGTCGCGGATCAACCCGTGTGCCGCCAGCAGCCGGCTCCGGTCCTCACTCGCGTCCGGGGCCGCGGCCCGGGCATCGGCAAGCAGATCGCGCACGGAGGCGTGGTGCAGGTCGAGGATGCGAGTCGCATCGGTGGACCCCTCGACGGCGCGCCCCTCGGGCGCCGAGCGCCGAGCGCGCCACCAGGGAGTGAGTGCAGGGTGCGTCATGCGCGGATGATACGTGGGGCGCGTCGGGGGTGATCGAGCGGCCATGGGCCGCACCGGCCGCGCTCCCGTCGGGGTGAGCCGAGGTCGATCGGGTCATCGTGCCGCGCGCTGGTTGAAGTGCAGTTTGTGGCCGTCCGGAGCGTCGACGAGCGCATAGGTGCCCCAGGGCTCGACCTTGGGATCCGAGACCTCAGCACCGCGCTCGCGGAGCTGCTGCACCGTGGCCGCCACATCGTCGGCGGCGAAGATCAGATACGCGCCTTCGCCCGGTGACTTACCGAACGCCGCGGCATCCGACAGGACGATGGACGTCTGGGCTCCGCTCGGCCTGACCTCGAGCCACCGGGCGCCTTGTCCCATGTCGACATCCGTCACGAGCTCGAATCCGAGAACGTCCCGGTAGAACGCCAGAGCCTCGTCCTGGTCGCTCACGTAGAGAGTCGCCGAAGCGATATGCGTCATCATGCGAAGACCATATCGATAGAGGGAGTAAGGACAAGCTCTTCGCGCCCCCATGCGTTTTCCTTTCCCCCTCAGAGAAATACATCATCACCTGCGCCTCGACATTCCCGGCGTCCGGCGCCAACGGTTATCGACGTTCATGTCGGATTCCTGCCAGCCGCCCTATTTCCGCTGTGGTTCGCTGAGTTCATGCAGAATGCACGACGCGATAAAGCCGAACTCTTCCGCGCGCTCCACACACGTCATCGGCCGCTCGCGCTCGCCAACGTCTGGGATGTGGCGAGCGCGCGTATCACCGAGGCCGCGGGCGCGACCGCGATCGCCACCACCAGTGCGGGGGTGGCATGGTCCCTCGGCGTGGCAGACGGTGACAAGCTGTCCCGGGATCAGGCCCTGGCCGTGATCGCCCGCATCACGGCGGCCGTCGGGGTGCCGGTGACCGCGGACATCGAGGGCGGGTACGGCGACGGCCCGGCCGCCGTCGCCGAGACGATCGCCCGGGTGATCGACGTCGGAGTGGTCGGTGTGAACATCGAGGACGGGACCCGCGATCCGGCCGGACTCGCCGCACGCCTGACAGCGGCACGTGCGGCGGCGCATCGAGCGGGGGTTCCACTCTTCCTCAACGCCCGCATCGACACCTTCCTGTTCGGCCTCGGAGACCCCGCCACACGGCTGCGGGACACGCTGACGCGGGCTCGCAGGTACGTGGACGCCGGCGCGGACGGCATCTTCGTCCCCGGTGTCACCGAGCCGGCCACCATCACGGAGCTGGCCGCGGCCATCCCCGTACCGCTCAATGTGATGGCCGCCCCGGGAGCCTCCGTACACGAGCTCGGCACACTCGGCGCAGCACGGGTCAGTCTGGGTTCCGGTGTCGCCCAAGCCGCATACGCGGTGGTCCGGCGAGCCGCGCAAGAGCTGTACGACACCGGTCGCTGTGACGCGGTCCGCGACGGTATCGCTTTCCCCGAACTCAACGAGCACTTCGCGGCGACCGCTTAGTCGCGTCTGCGGGGCACAGCTACTCTGGCGATCATGGCTTTGCGACCTGAAGAGTTCTACGAACGCGCACGTGCGGCCGCGGATGACGAGGTCCGAATTCCGCTGGCGCGCATGACCGGATGGGACATCAGCCCCTTCGAGGCTGACGGACTACGCGTGTCCGCGCTCCGCCCGCCCGTTCTGCCCGAACCGCGACGGCACGGCGAAGACCCTGCGGACTGCGATGAGTGCCGCTCGCGCGACGACGGCATCTGGTTCGACGACAAGTGGCGGCTGGCTCGGATACCGGGCGTCGGTGTGCCGCTGGTCCTGATGCTGTACCCACGTGACCACTACGACATGGCCGATCTGCCCGACGAGCTGGCCGGCGAGCTGGGCGTGCTCACCACTCACATCGTCCGCCACATGCAGGCACTGCCCCACATCTCGCGGGCCCACGTCTACCGGATCGGGGACGGGTCCGCACACCTGCACGTGTGGTTCTTCGCCCGGCCCGAGGGCCAGACCCAGCTGTACGGGTCGTGGCTGCCCGTCTGGGACGACCTCCTGCCGGAATACCCGGCAGACGTAGCCGACGCGGATGCAGCCGCCGTTGCCGACGCCCTGACTGCCTCGTACGGGGGGCGCCGCTCAGGCACGAGCGGGCAGAGGAACACCTGAGACCTCGTCTGAGATGTCGGGGACTTTGGAGGTCACGACCGGGACGAGTGGTGGGGCCCTGCGGGCAAGCCAGCGAACCGGGCCGGGCGCGGTCCGGGCGCTGCTACATCCGCTGGGGGCTCGCCACGGGGGTGGCTCGGGAACGCTTCACCGCCGTGCCGCGAGCGAGTTCGAAGGCCCAGACGGGGTCGCCGTGCTGCAGCCACGGCTCGGCGCCACACCACGAACCGAGCAGCCGGAACTGCTCCACCGCGGCGGCGTTCATCCTCGACCGCACCATGAAGTGCGCCAGCAGATGCCGCAGCGCGGGCACGTGCTCGTTGTCGTCCGCGACCTCCGAGAGCGATGCGGCGACCTGTCGGAGGCGTCTCCGGGAGGCCCATGTACCGCCCAGCGCCGTGGGGTCGGAGCGCTTCTCCCGTTCGTGCAGAGCGTGCAGATACATCCCGATGAGCGGACTTCCGGGCGGGGCCTTGCGGACCGCCCGCTTGGCGAACGACATCATCCGCCGATCGCTCCCGAACCACTTGGCGCACCAGTACTGCAAGCCCTGCCAGTGGCCCGCGTAGTGGTGGGGGGCGCGGGACACGAGGCCTGCCCAGAGCGGACGGAACCGGTGGGGCCTGTACCCCGCTCCGCGGGCCGCGGTGACCATGACGACCCAAGGGCCGGGGTTCACGGGGTCCAGCTCGGCGGCCTGCCGGGCCTGCTCGATCGCGGCCGGGAGCATGGCGCGGAACTGGTTCATCCGCTCGGTCGGGACCTCGTTCGCGTACCCGGAACCGCGGATCTTCCAGGCCCGGTGCACCATCAGGCTGCCGTGGAGGGTCGCCGCGTCGCAGTTGCCGGGCTCGGCCGCCCGCCACGCCTCCAGCCAGCCGTCGTCCTCCGTGGCCACCTGCTGCAGCAACTCGGTCCGCGACCAGCGTTCGTCCCAGTCGTCGCCGGCCGCTTCGACGTACGCCTTGGCCGCCTGCCACTGCCCTTCCCACGCGGCGTCGGCAACGGCCTGCATCTCCTCCAGCCGGTGCCGCGCCGGCGGCGGTCCGGCTCGTCGCGCGTCGAGCACGTCTCGGGGTACGAGCCCGTAGTGGGCGGCCACGAACTCCTCCCGCACCCACCGGTCAGCCCGGCCTGGCACGAGAAAAATCCTGCAGAGTACGAGAAGGAGCACGCCGACCACGACGGCGAGGAAGATCGTCACGGCGGAGAATCATCCATCAAACCTTCACACTCCGCAATGCGCTGGCCTGCGATCTCTCGAGGTCAGGGCTCGGTTGCGCCTACGCGGCCGGGCGGTGCTCAGGCCGCCGGTGGCCGACGGCATCGGGATCGGCGGCGCCCGGCGGTCGCCCCGCCCCGGAAAAGGCTGGCGGGGAGCACCGGGGGCTTGCGAGCATGCGGGCATGATCACGACGGGGGAAGAACGCGTCGCCGTGGTGCCGCTCGGCACGACGCACGCGCCGGGCTCGGTGGAGGCGGTCGCCGGAGGTCGGCTCCTGGTCCGGGCGGCCGGGCTGGTGGAGGTGCATGACCGGGAGGACTTCCTCGCGGGCAGGACGGAGGGCGCGACCGCCTCGCTGCGGACGCGGGAGGAGGAACGCGCGACGCCCGCGCCCGACGGAGGGTTCGTCGTGGCCGGCGTCGCGTCGGTACGGGCGCTGGGACCCGGCGGCGCCGTCCGGTGGGAATTCGCGCACGCTCCCTGGCACGGTGCCGACCGGGCGCACTCCACCCCCGCCGTCAGCCCCGACGGACGGCGCGTGAGTGTGGTCGTACCGACGCTGGAGCCCGACCGGGCGAAGGCGGCCCTGGTGTACGACCTGGAGCCGGAGCGCAACTACACCTGGGACGAACTGGTCCTTCTCGACGCGGCGACCGGCGAGGTGCTCGGCCGGAGACAGATTCGCTCGCTGGCGTCGGGCGCGGTGCAGGCCTGGCGTCCGGACGGCGGCGCCGTGGTGGTGTCCTGCTGGACGGCCTGGCACAGCTGGTCGACCTGGTGGGCCGACGCGGGCGACGACGGTCTGCGCATCCTCGGCGGCACGTGGATGCGCGCCCTGACGGGCTTCCTGCCGGGCTCCCGGGTGCTGACCCAGCGGTACGCCGAGTACCTGTTCCTCGACGACGACCGTGACGAGCTGGCGACGTACGACCTCGACTCCGGGGAGCAGACGGCGCTGCTCGACCTGGCGGAGCTGGCCGTCGATCCGGAGAACGACGAGTTCTCCTCCGCCGAGGTCCTCGACGGACGCCACGTCCTGCTCCCGGGCCGTGTCCACCCGGAGGGCGGGCCCGCGGAGACCCGGCACTGGGTGCTGGACGCGGACACGCTGCGCCCGCTCGGCCGGCTGGACTACCCGCTGCCGGTGGGCCAGGACATCACCGTGCTGGGCGACGGCACGTGGCTGACGCGGGACGGCGAGCGGCTGCACCGCTGGGCGCTGGAGCACGGACGCTCCGGCCGGGCGAGCGGCGGGGGCGGTAGCGGAAGCGGGAGCGGAGGGAACGCGGCGGTGTAGGCCGGGCAGCCGGGGCTGGCCCCTCGCCGGACGCGGCTTCCCGTTGCGGCCGCCGCCTGCCGGACGCCCCGGCCTCCCACCCAGCCCTCTCGCCCGGCGCTTCGCGGCGCGACGGGCCGGACCGCCTCGGTGGGTCCGGCGGCCCGTCTCTATCATCGGATCGGTGCCGATTCGTGACGAGGTGGAGGCGGCTGAGGGTGTTCGCGGTGGACGTCGGGCTGGACCCGCGGGGTGGTGTCCTCATCCTGCGCGGCGAGCTGGACTACGACAGCGCCGTCCAGTTGCAGGAGGCGGCCGACGACGTGCTCGTCGACCGGCCGAGGCTGCTCGTGCTGGACTGCACGGCGCTGCACTTCTGTGACTCTTCCGGCATCGGCGTGCTGGTGAGGATTTACCAGCGTCTTGCGGGGTACGGGGGTCTGCTACGGCTGGCCGCGGTTCCCGGCTCGGTGGCGCGAGTCTTCAAGCTGACCGGTCTGGACCAGGCCATCGCCGTATGCGCCACAGTGGCGGATGCCCTCGCCGCCGGCGACGGTGTGCGGGCGTCTTCGGGCGAGGGTGCACCGGTGTCGGTTCGGGCAGCAAGTGAGAGGTAGCACGGGCATGCCCCGCGTATCAGAAGCACAGCCCTCCCGGGGCGCCGCCCCGGGCGGTGGTCCGGCGGCGGAGGCGGCGAAGGATCAGGACCTCCGGGACCTGTTCGGCCGGTCGACCGCCGTCTTCGCGTCCCTCGCGGGCCCCGCCCACATGGTGGAGACCGCCAATGCCGCCTTCTTCGCCGCCATCGGCGGCGGGGACCGCGTCCGCACGGGCGTGCCGATCGCCCAGCTGATGCCGGAGCTCGCCGACCAGGGTTTCCTGACGCTGCTCGATCAGGTCTACCGCAGCGGCCGGCCGCACACGGGGCGCGATACGCGGGTGGTCCTGGGCACCGGGCCCGCCGCGCGGGAGGCGTTCTTCGACTTCACCTACGAGCCCCGGCTGGACGCGGGCGGCAATGTCACCGGGGTGCGGATCCTCGGTGTGGAGACCACGCAGGTCAAGCAGGCGCAGCGGCTCACCGCCGAACACCGCGCCCTGCTGGAGCAGATCGCCCGCGACACCTCCCTGGAGCAGGTCCTGGAGGGCATGGCCCGCACCATCGAGGAGCTCGCGCCGGAGGAGGTGCTGGTCTCGGTGCTGCTCGCCGACCCCGACGGCCGGCATCTGCGCCACGGCGCCGCGCCGAGCCTGCCCGACTTCTACAACGAGGCCATCGACGGCATCGCGACCGGCGAGGGCGTCGGCTCCTGCGGCACCGCCGCCCACCGGCGCCGTACGGTCGTCGTCTGCGACATCGCGCGGGACCCGTTCTGGGACGACTTCCGCGACCTCGCCGACGCCGCGGGGGTGGCGGCCTGCTGGTCCACGCCCATCCTGGCACGCAACGGTTCGCTGCTGGGCACCTTCGCGATGTACCACCGGACTCCGCGCGCGCCCCAGGACTCCGACCTGGCCCTGGCCCGGGTCTTCGCCGGTACCGCCGCGCTGGCGATCGAGCGCCACCAGGCCGAGCAGGCCCGCCTGGCCGCCGAGGCGAAGGAGAAGGCGGCCCGCCGGGACCTCGCCTTCCTCCTGAAGGCCAGCACCCTGCTCACCTCCGAACTGGACCACGCCCAGACCCTGCAGCGGCTGGCCGGCACCTGCGTGCCGGTCCTGGCTCCGCTCTGCGCGGTCGACGTCGTGGACGCGGGCCGGGTCCGGCGCATCGCCACCGCCGCCGCCCGCGAGGCCGACGAAGCCCTCCTCGCCTCCCACATCCCCGTGTACGACGCCGACGACGACGCCGTCGCCCGGGTCCTCGCCTCCGGCCTGAGCGAGGTCGCCCGCCGTGTCCCCACCGGGCCCGGCCCGTGGCACGACCTGGGGGTCACCGGCTATGTGTGCGTCCCCCTGCTGGACCGCGGCCGGGCCTTCGGGACCGTGACGCTCCTGTCCACCGGCGAGGACGCGTTCGACGGCCACACCGTCGCCCTCGCCGAGGAGCTGGCCCGACGGGCCGCGTCGGCGGCCCTCAACGCCCGCCAGTACACCCAGCGCGTCACCCTCGCACGTGACCTCCAGGCCGGTCTCCTGCTGCCGCAGGTGCCGACGCTGCCGGGAGCCGAGGCGGCGGTCTACTACCACCCCGCCGGTGAAGGGCTCGAGATCGGCGGCGACTTCTACGACCTCTTCCCACTGTCCGACGGCCGGTGGGCGTTCATGCTCGGCGACGTGTGCGGCCGTGGCGCGCTCGCGGCCACGACCACCGCGCTGGTCCGGCACACCGCCCGCGCCGTGGCACCGCTGCTGCCCGGACCCGACGCGGTCGTCCATGCCGTCAACAAGGCCCTGCTCGAGCGCCCGGACAGCCACGGCACCGGCTTCGTCACCCTCGTCTACGGCCATCTCGCCCCGGCCGACGGCGGCGGCCTCGACATCACCCTCGTCCGCGCGGGCCACACGCTCCCCCTGCTGATCGAGAGCCACGGCGCCGTACGGACGGTCGACCTCCAGGGCTCCCTCCTCGGCGTGACCCCCGATCCGCACCTGACCCACCAGCACCTGCGCCTCAAGCCGGCACAGAGCCTGCTGCTCTACACCGACGGCATCACCGAAGCGCGCAACGACGAGAACCAGCAGTTCGGCGAGGAACGGCTCGCCGATGCCCTGAGCGGCGCCCTCGGCGCCGAGCACACGGCACCGGACATCATCGAAGCGCTCACCCGGGCGGTCCGCTCCTTCACGGGCCCCCATGACATAGACGACGACCAGGCCGCACTCGCCCTCACCGCGACCTGACGCCGCCATCCGCCCGTAGCCCGACCCCTGGCGCACTAACCTGTCCTGGATCGGCGGGACTTCGTCCCGCAGTCGGGCGGAACAGGAGACGGGCGGAACAGGGGACGGGCGGCGCGACGGGGGCCCGGCCCGCCACGGCTCAAGGTCGCGGGCCACTGCTCGGGGTCGCGGGGAGGACGCATGGCCGACGCGGAGCGAGGGAACCACGGCGAGGAAGACGTCAACGGGCTCCGGGCCTGGGCCGCCGTGACCGTACGCCAAGCGCACGCGACGTTGCAGCAGGCGCGCGAAGACCCCGGGTCGGCCGCCGTCCGGCTGGTGTTCGAGCATCTGGTCACGATCGAGCGGCTGTTGCCGGAGCGGGACCCGGCCCGGGCGACCGTGGTGCCCTGGCTCGGCTTGCTGATGCAGCTACGGCTCAGGGGCCGGCCGGACGCCGACGCGCGGGAACGGGCGGCCGCTCTGGGCCACCTCCGGTGGACCGACCGGGCCAGGCCGCTGGAGGACGGGCTCGCCATGGCGGCCCGGCAGTGTCTGGCCACCCTGCTCATCCCCCCGGATCTTCCACCGGAGGTACGCGAGGGCTCCGCCCCACCGGACCTGGTCGAGGCCCTACGGGAGCGGTTGACCGAAGCGATGGAGGTGCTCGCCCGCGTCGTCGTCGGCGACCTGCGGACGCGGGAGGCGGTGTTGCCCGTCATGGAGCGCGTCGCGACGCTGCTGTCGTCGCTCCCCGCCCCGCCCGAAGAAGACGCGCCTTCCGCATCCCCGGAGGGCGGCGCCGCCGCGGAAGTTCCGGGGCCGTCCGGTGCGGCGAGCCCCGAGGGGCCCGAGCTGCCCGAGGGGCCCGATGCGGAGGCTCCCGCCGACAGCGTACGGGGGGTGCTGGACTGGGCGCGGCGTGACCCGGTCGGTTTCGGGCGCCTGTTGGAGTGGCTGTGCGTCACGGTGGCCGACCCCCCGATCTCTCCGGTGGACGCCGACCGGGAGCTGGCGGATCTGGGCCTGGACCGTCCGGAGCGGGCGCCGCTGCGCGAGCTGCTCGTGGCGCTGCGGTCGGAGGTGCGGAGCCCCCGGTCGCTCGCCGCACGCGTCCACGGTGTCGCGCGGGCGGTCAGGGAGGTGTTCCTTCCTCTGCCCGTGGACGCGCCCGAGCGGATCCGTGTCGCCAAGTTCCACGCGGCCCTGTTGGTGGCGGAGCGTCTCCGGGTGCCCGGGACGCTGGACTTCGACGAGGTGGACGCGGCGGTATCGCTTCCCGACCCCGACCCCGCGGTGCATGCGGCCTGGCGGCGGGAGCTGGGTCTGGAGACGATCCTGTCGACGACCATCGACAACCTGTGGGTGTCGAACGGCGAACTCGCCCGCCTGGAGCGGAGCGTGGCCTGGCTCCGGCAGTCCATCGACGCCCTTCCGGCGGAAGGAGCGCGGGCTGCGGCCACCCGCCGGCACCTCACCGGCCTCCTGGCCCACCGCGTCGCCACCGCCGGGACGCTGGGCGGCAGCCTCCAGGACGGTGTCACCGCTCTGGCCATGGCCCAGGCGGTGTCCCCTGCCGGCGAAGGCGAAGACGTGGTGGCGCTGTTCGGCCTCGTCACCGCCGCCCAGACGGCCGGCCGCAGCCGGGACCCGGCAGCCGTGGCCCGTGCGGCGCAGGAACTGATCGGGACACTGACCGAGCGGTACGCCGACCCGTCACCCGACGCGAGCACCCGCTTCTTCGTCACCGGCACGCTGGGCCTGGTCCACGCCGGACGGGCCGCCCGCACCGGGGACCGGTCCGACCAGCTGGCGGCGGTCCGGTACCTGCGGGAGGCGGTCGAGGTCGATCCGGACACGATGCCTCCGCTGTTCGTGCCGTACGTCCCGGCCGGGCGCGCCCACTTGATGATCGAGCTGGCCACGGTCGACCCCCGCCCGGAGGTGGTCGACCGAGCCGTCGTGGAAGCCCGTCGGGTGCTCGGGGAAGCCCGCATGCCGCACTGGGAGGAGGCCCGGTTACGGCTCGCCCTCGGCCGTCTCATGCTCCGTGCGACCACGCACCGCAGCGACCTCAGGCTGCTCGACCCGTGCATCGAGGAGCTGAGCCGGGTCCGCGCCATGGCCGCCGCGGGCTACGCCCCGCCGCTGAACGTCGAGGTGTTGACCGCACTGTCCACGGCCTACTGGACGAGCGCGGTGACCGGTGGCCCGCGCGGGAGCGAGGACGCCGAGGCGAGCCGGGAGACACGCCGCGAGGCCCTGGAGCTGACGGCCGCCGACGTCCTGCTGCAACTCGGCGCCGATCACGCGCTGTCGGCGGCTCGGTCGGCGACGGGCCACGCGCTGTGGCTGGCCCAGCGGTGTGCCGAGGGCGGCCGCGGCGCCGAGGCGGTGGAGGCGTTGGAGCTGGGCCGGTCCCTGGTGCTGCAGACCGCTGCGGCCGCGCACGGCGTGCCGCGGCTGCTGGCGGACCGGGGGCACGGGGATCTCGCCGCACGGTGGCGGGCGCAGACACCGCGGCGCCCCTTCCCGGTCGGTGAGGGGGACGGGCGTGGCGGTGGCGACGCCGTCGGCGAGGGAAAGGAGGCGGGCCCGTCCGCCGGGCGTGGCGGTGGCGACGCCGTCGGCGGGGGCAAGGAGGCAGGTCCGTCCGACGGGCGTGCGACGGAGCGACCCGCGGCCGGTGGGGAGGCGAGCGAGCGGGACGCCCTCCGGTCCACGGACCCGGTCGCGGAGGCGCCGACGGTCCCCGGCGCCGAGCTGCCGAGCAGCCTGCGGCGCACGGCGCTCGCCGCCCTGGGGGCGGGGAACGGCGCCGGGGCGCGGGAGTTGCTCGGCACTCCGGACGTCGCCGGCCTGTCCGCGGCGCTGGCCGCCTCGGGGGCCGACGCGCTGGTCTATCTGGTTCCCGGCGAGGGCTTCCGCCCGCACGTCCCGGGACACGCGCTCATCCTGCGGCCCGGGGACACCGAACCGGGCGTACTCCCCTTGCCGTTGCTGCTCTCCCCCGGCAGCCACCAGTTGCAGCGCTACCTCGCCGCGGCCGCCGCCCGTACCCGCGCGATAGCCGATCGGGGTACGACGCCTGCGGGGCGTACGGCGCGGGACGCAGCCGAGGCGGAATGGCGGGCGGCGCTCGGCGAGCTCTGCGACTGGGCCTGGGCAGCCGCCATCGGGCCGGTCCTCGACACGCTGGGAGCCTACGGCCGGCGACCGCGAATCGTGCTGGTCCCCTGCGGTCCGCTGGGTGTCGTTCCCTGGCATGCCGCGCGCAGGCACATCCCGTTGGGGGGTCCCCTCTACGCCTGCCAGGGCGCGGTGTTCAGCTACGCCCCGTCCGGAGCCCAGTTCGTCCGGGCCGCCGCCCGTGACCGGCTGCCCCCGAGCGGCCGCCAGGTGCTGGTCAGCGACCCGCGGCTCGACCTGGTGTGGGCCGAGATCGAGACGGAGGCGCTGCGGACGGCCTGTTATCCGGATGCGCGGCGCTACGGCGAGTTCGTGGCGGCGGAGGGCGTTCCGGACGCGCCGGGCGACTGCGCGGACCTGCTGGCCGCGCTGCCGGGCGGCGATCAGGCGGCGGCGGTCGTGCACGTGTCCTGTCATGGCGTGGCCGGGCCGAGTCCCACGCGCTCGGCACTGTCGCTGGCCGACGGCGAGCTGACCGTCGCCCGGATCCTCGACCACTCCGCCGCCGCGGCGCCCGGCCCGGACGGCCCGCTGGTCGTGCTCAGCGCCTGCGAGACGGACGTGAGCACCGGCGATCACGACGAGGCCCTGACCCTCTCCACGGCCCTGGTCGCCCGGGGCGCGGCCGACGTGGTCGGCTCCCGCTGGGCCGTCGACGACAGTGCGACCGCGCTGATGATGACGGTCTTCCACCACTTCCTCACCCACGAGGGCCTCGCCCCCGCCGACGCGCTCCGCGCCGCCCAGCTGTGGATGCTCGACCCGTCCCGCCGCCCTCCGCCCGGTCTGGAGGGCCCCCTGCTCCGCGAGGCCTCCCGCCCCGACCTGCCCGAGATCCACCTCTGGGCGGCCTTCACCCACCAGGGCAACCCCGCCCCGCGCTGAGCCCGTCCCGCCACGGCCCGGCGGGTCAGCCGTCCAGGCAGAGCGCGTTCTTGGCGCGGGCGACGGATTCCTCCGAGGCCGGGCCGCCGGGGTTCTCGGTGGCCAACGCCTGGTTGAGGGTGACGAAGGGGCGCATACGACGCTCGTAGCGGTCGTATGCCGATCGGTGGTCGCCGTCGGCCCGGGCGAGGGAGTCGGCCAGGACGTGGGCGCCCACGAGGGCCAGGCTGGTGCCCTGGCCCGAGAGGGGAGAAGGGCAGTAGCCGGCGTCGCCGAGCAGGGTGACGCGACCACGGGACCACTGCTCCATCCGGATCTGGGCCATGGCGTCGCAGTAGAAGTCGGGCGCCGTGCGCGCGGCTTCGGACAGGCGGGGGCCTTCCCAGCGCGTCGACGCGAGCCTGTCGACGACGAGCCGCCGGAGGGTGGCGGTGTCGCGGAGGTCGTGGGCGAGGGGGGCGGACTCGAAGCCGAAGGCGATCCGGAGTTCGGTGTTGTCGCGTACGGGCATGATGCCGAAGCCGGCGTCGCCGTCGCGCAGCCACATCTGCCAGTGGTCCAGGCCGAGGAAGTTGTCCGCGCCGAACACCGAGAGGTAGCTGCCCAGGTGGTGGGCGTACCGCTTCTCCGGGCCGAAGGCGAGGCGCCGTACGGTGGAGTGGAGGCCGTCGGCCCCGACCACGAGGTCGTAGGTGCCGGATGGCCCGTGCGCGAAGTCGACGTGCACGCCGGTCTCGTCCTCCGCGAGCGCGGTGATGCTGTCGCCGAAGAGGTACTCGACGCCCGCGCGGGTGTGGTCGTGCACGAGCCGCACCAGGTCCTCGCGCAGGATCTCGATGTCTTCGCTGTCGAGCCGGCCGCTGCTGAAGGTCGCCTCGGTGGTGCGGTCGACCTCGTGGCCGTCGGGGTCGAGGATCGACATGCCGCGCATCCGGGTGCGTAGGCGGCTCGCCTCGTCCAGCAGGCCCATCCGCTCCATGACGTCGAGCGCGACGCCGCGGATGTCGACGGCCTGGCCCCCGGGGCGCCGGCCCGGAGCGCGTTCGACGACGGTGGGCGCGAAGCCGTGACGGCGGAGCCAGTAGGCAAGGACGGGACCGGCGATGCCGCCGCCGGAGATGAGTACGGTGCGCATGGGACGCTCCTCCACAGGTTCTTACGGTGTACGCGCACTGAACGTACGGCGTACGCGCAGGCGCTTCAACCGCCCTGAACCAGTGCCTGTACTAGGCCAGTCACCCGGAGACGAGCCTTCGCGCTGCTAGCCTCTGCACTAGTACAGGACGGGAAGGCGGAGGCACGTGACGCAGACCACAGGAGCAGTCGGCGATCCGCCCTATCTGCAGATCGCGGCCGCGATCAGGCGGCGCGTCGCGGACGGGGAGCTCGCCCCCGGGGACCGGGTCCCCTCGACCCGGCGGATCGCCGCGGAATGGGGCGTCGCGCTGGCCACCGCCACCAAGGCGCTGACCACCCTGCGCCTGGAGGGCCTCGTCGAGGCCCGGCCCCGGATCGGCACGGTCGTCGCCGGGACCGCCCCCGCCGCGCCGGCCGCCCCGAGTCCCGGTAGCCCGTCGTCCGCCCAGCACCCCGAGCAAGAGCTGAGCCTCGACCGGATCGTCCGTACCGCGATCGGGATCGCCGATGCCGAAGGGCTCTCGGCCCTCTCCATGCGCGGCGTCGCCGCCCGGCTCGGCGTGGCGGCGATGTCGACCTACCGGTACGTCCCGAGCAAGGACGACCTCGTCCTGCACATGGCCGACGCCGCGTTCGGCGAGGAGTCCTACCCCGCGGACGTCCCCGACCACTGGCGTACCCGCGTCGAGCTGGGCGCCCGGACGCTGTGGAGCCTGTACCGGAAGCACCCGTGGCTGGCCCAGCTCGGCTCCCTCTCGCGCCCGTTGCTCGTCCCCCGGCTGATGGTCCACGGCGAGTGGATGCTGGGAGCCCTCGACGGCCACGGCCTCGACCCCACGACCCTGTTCGACATCCACGTCCTGATCTACAGCCACGTCCAGGGCCTGGCGGTACACCTGGAGAGGGAAGCGCACGCCGAAGCCGCCACGGGCCAGTCGGACGACCAGTGGATGGACAGCCGCGCCCCCGCCCTCCGCGAACTGGCTGAATCCGGCCGCTTCCCGACCTTCGCGAAGGTCGTCGGAGCCTTCGAGGACGGCTACGACCTGCGTCTCGACGCGCTCTTCGACTTCGGCCTCTCCGCGCTCCTCGACGGCCTGACACCCCTCATCGAAGGCCGGGGGCCTGCCGCCTGAGGGCTGTCCCGTATATGTTCTCCGAGCCACCGCGGGGCGGTCGCCGTGCAGCCCGCTTGCAGACAAACACGCCATCGCCTACGAGGCCGCTCTCCACCTCGCAGCCATCTTGATCTGGACCCGGCTACGGAAGACTGAGGTCGGCCGCTCGCTCGGGAAGTCCTAACTTCAGGGCCTGGCCGAGGCATCGACTGCCCTCATCCGGCAGTCCGAGCAGCTCCCGGACCCCTTCGCAACGAACAGATGCCGATAGGCCGTCACCTGGCGCTGCGGTATGCCACAAAGCGTCGCCTCATCCGAAAGGGCGTGCTCCACAGCCGGACCACCTGTTTCCCGGCATGCTGCAAAGCTCGTCGGAGAGAGTCCGAGCGCGAATCTGAAGGACCGGAGGCGGTGACCAAGCTGCGGCATGGCACCACCCTCGCACGTGGCCCGATCAACGTGACGTCAAAGAGACAGGACCTAGCCGCCCCGGCCCGGCGTCCGTCCGTTCAGCCCTGTGCCGGGGCCGGGCCGAGCGGGCGTTGCATCAGTACGGTGTCGATCCAGCGGCCGTGCTTGTAGCCTACGGCCGTCAGCCGTCCCGCCCGCGTGAAGCCGAAGCGGTGGTGCAGGGCGATCGAGGCATCGGTGCCGGCGTCGGCGATGACGGCGATCATCTGCCGTACGTCCGTCCCCGCCACGGCGGCGAGCAACGCGTCCAGGAGGGCCGCGCCCAGGCCGTGGCCGGTGTGGTCGGGGGCGAGGTAGATCGAGTTCTCGACCGTGTGCCGGTAGGCGGGCTTGGGGCGCCACGGGGCCGCGTACGCGTAGCCCACGATGTCGCCGGACAGTTCGGCGACCAGGAACGGCAGTCCCCGCTCGGCCAGATCGTCCAGCCGCCCGCGCCAGGCGGTCACCGGCGGCGGGATCTCCTCGAAGGTGATCACCGTGTGGCGGACGTAGTGCGTGTAGATCCCGGCCACGGCGTCCAGGTCGGCCGGGACCGCGGGGCGGATCGCTGGGGCCGGAGCAGTCACACCGGGGAGTCTAGGCCTGCCGCGCCGGACCCGAGGCAGGGCCGCACCCCTGGACGCGGGGGGCTTGTGACGCCGCGGCCCCGACGTCTCCCCGTGCGCGCTGTCAGTGGCCGGTGCGAGCATGGACGGCCGCCGCATGACGGGCCGTGAGGGTCCGTGATGTCCGTTGCGTGTCCCGCCGCGTCAGGGGTACCGGGAAGACATGGCATTGTCACGGGAAGTCATCGAATTGGTTCGTGAGGACGTCGACCTGGTCAAGGCGGAGTTGGTGACCGCCGTGGCCGAGGGGCGTCGGGGATCGGTGGCCCTGGGGGCCGGCGGAGTGCTCGGCGCGCTGGCTCTGCTGGCCGCCCAGGAGTCGGCGATACGGGCGCTGGAGCGGGTCTGGCCGGCGCCCCGCGCCGCAGGGGCGCTGGCCGCGGCGTACGGCGTGGGGGCCGTGGCGTTCGCCGGATACGGCTACGAGAGATTGCGGCGCGCCCGGGCCTCGTCCCGCGAGGCGTTGGCGGTCTCCATCGACTCGGTGAAGGACGTGGCCGACGAGCTGGTCCAGTGACCGGCTGACCACCCGTCAGGGGCGCCGGCGCCGTCGCCCACGGGACTTCCTGCGCGCCCGCACGGATGTTCCACGGCTTCCGGGGAACGCGTAGTTCCGTGCTCGCACACGGGCGGGTCGCGGTCCTGTCGTACGGCGCCGGCCGCCCCCGGCAGGCGTGCGGTCACCGGCCCGGCCATGACGTACCTCGGCGGGCGGACAGCGGAAGGTGCCAACGGAACGCAGGGGGCAGAGATGAAGGTCCGCCCGTGGTCGGTACGGCCGGAGCTCCGGCTCACGGCGCACGCGGTCGCCGGGCGCTACCGGCTCGACGACCTGGTGGGGCGCGGCGGTGCGGCCGACGTGTACAAGGGACTGGACCTGCGGCTGCGGCGGCCCGTCGCGGTGAAGTTGTTCCGCCCCGGCAGCGACTCCCAGACGGAGGAGCGGTTCGTCGGCGAAGGCCGCCTGCTGGCACGGATGCGGCACCCCGGCCTGGTGACGCTGTATGACTCCGGCCAGGAGGACGGGCGGCCCTACCTGGTGATGCAGCTCGTCAAAGGGACGACCCTGCGCCGGCGCCTCGCCTCCTCGCCCCTCACACCCGTCGCGTCCTGCCGCCTCGGGGCCGCGCTGTCGTCGGCGCTCGCCCACGTGCACGAGGCCGGTGTCGTGCACCGGGACGTGAAGCCGTCGAACATCCTCCTGGACCGGGCGGACACGCCGTACCTCACCGACTTCGGCATCTCCCGGATCGTCGACACCTCCGCCGTCCACACCGCGACCGGCACCCTGGTGGGGACGGCGGCCTACATGGCACCGGAGCAGGTGCTCGGCAAGGGCGCGGGGCCGGCGGCGGACGTGTACAGCCTCGGGCTGGTGCTCCTCGAGGCCGTGAAGGGTGAACTGGAGTATCCCGGCGCGCCCTTGGAGGCCGCACTGGCGCGGCTGCACCGGCCCCCCGCGATACCGCAGGACCTCCCGGCGGACCTCGTCGAGCTGTTGCGGGCCATGACGGACCCGGAGGAGACCAACCGGCCCGACGCGCACACCTGCCTCCGGGCCCTGGACGCGATACCGGCGGCCCTGGGAGAGCCGGCGGAAGCGGCGGATCCAGTACGTGAGACAGAGGCGGTGGACCCGATACGTGAGCCAGAGGCGGCGGGCCCGGTACGACCGGGAGCCCCGTCGGCCCCCCGCGACGCGGAGAGGCCGACCGGCTCGCACAGGAAGCCCTCGGTCCCGAAACGCCGTTCCGCCCCGGCCGCCTCCTTCCGCTCCGGCCGCGCGCTGCTCGCGACCGGTACGGCGCTGGCCGTGCTCGGCGTGACACTGAGCGGCTCGATCGGCGGGGCGCCCACGGAGGGGCGGGACGCGACGTCCCGTGCGCCGCACCAGGCGGCACCGGACACCGCGAACACCGCATCGCATCCCACCCCCTCCTCGAAGGCGCCCGGGCATCGGCACGACGCCCGCGCCGCATCCGCGCCCCGCTCCGCGCTCTGACCCGAGGCCCCGGCGGCTGCTCGCGGCTCCTCCCCGGCGCGGCAGCACGGCCCTGCCGACCTGCCGGAACTTCCCTCCTGCGAGCACGCGGGTGATCTGGGCGGATGCCGTCCAGGAAAGTATGATCAGGCGATGTCTGACACGACCGAAACCACGCCCGGCTGGCTGACCAGCGACGAGCTGGCCATGGCCAGGGCCCAGATGCCCATCCTGTACGTGGAGGCCGTTCCCGTACGCGTGGACGAGACGGGCGAAGTCACCAGCATCGGCCTGCTCCTGCGGATCGGGCCGGACGGGACGATCAGCCGCACCCTGGTGTCCGGCCGCGTCCTGCACCACGAGCGGGTCCGTCACGCGCTCCTGCGCCACCTGGAGAAGGATCTCGGCCCGGTGGCCCTGCCCCGCGTCCCCGCCTCCCTCCAGCCCTTCACGGTGGCCGAGTACTTCCCCACCGCGGGCACCACCCCCTTCCACGACCCGCGCCAGCACGCCGTGTCACTCGCCTACATCGTGCCGGTGAGCGGTGACTGCCGGCCCCGGCAGGACGCCTTGGACCTGGTCTGGCTCAGTCCGCAGGAAGCCGCGTCGGCCTCCGTGCAGAACGAGATGCCGGGCGGCCACGCGGTGCTCCTGAAGCAGGCCCTCGCGCATGTGGGATACGCGTACTGAAGTGACCGGCCCGACTGCTGCCCTCGGGCGGCTTCGGGTTACAGTCCCCGGTGCACTCGAGCCAGTGCAGCCGTAGCGGTCACGGCCTGACGCGTCCCCGCGCGTCGGCCCGGGGAGGAAAACGATGACCAGCACACAGGACGTATCGGAGTCGGCCGTGGAGGCGCCGCCGGCGGGCGGCCGGCCCGTCGGCGAGCGCGCGCTGCGCATACGCCGGCGTCTGGAGCGGCTGATCGGCATCGCGGCGACCGAGGGGAACTCGCTGGTCGCCCTGCGCAACGGTGACGAGATCTTCCCGGCCATGCTGGACAGCATCCGCTCCGCCGAGCACACGGTCGACATGATGACCTTCGTGTACTGGAAGGGCGACATCGCCCGTGATTTCGCGTACGCGCTGGCGGAGCGGGCCCGGGCCGGAGTCCGCGTGCGGCTGCTGCTGGACGGCTTCGGCAGCCGGCTGATCGAGAAGGAACTCCTGAGGGAGATGCGCCGGGCCGGCGTGCAGGTGGCGTGGTTCCGCAAGCCGCTGTACCTGTCACCGCTCAAGCAGAACCACCGCTGCCACCGCAAGGTCCTCGTCGTGGACGAGCAGGTGGCCTTCACCGGCGGGGTGGGCATCGCCGAGGAGTGGTGCGGCGACGCCCGCAATCCGCGCGAGTGGCGCGACACCCACATCAAGGTGGGCGGCCCCGCCGTGGACGGCATCGCGGCGGCCTTCGCGCAGAACTGGGCGGAGTGCCACGACGAGCTCTTCGACGACCGCGACCGGTTCGCCGGCCACCGGCCGCAGGGCGACGCGGTGGTGCAGGTGGTCCGCGGTTCGGCCAGTTTCGGGTGGCAGGACATGCAGACCCTGATCCGGGTCGTGATCGAATCCGCTGAGGAGCGCTTCCGGCTGGCCACCGCCTACTTCTCCCCCGACGCCCTCTTCATCGAGCTGCTGTGCGCGGCCGCGCGGCGCGGGGTGGAGGTGGAGATCCTGCTGCCCGGGCCGTACACCGACAAGCGGGTCTGCCAGCTGGCGGGCCAGCACTACTACGAGGATCTGCTGGCCTGCGGCGTGAAGATCCACGAGTACCAGCCCACGATGATGCACGCCAAGGTCATCACCGTGGACGGCACGGCGGCGCTCGTGGGGTCGACCAACTTCAACCGCCGCTCCCTCGACCATGACGAGGAGGTCATGCTCGCCGTGCTGGACGAGGAGTTCACCGCCACCCTGGACGCGCACTTCGACGCGGACGTGGCGGCGAGCCGGCTGGTCCGGACGGGCCGCTGGCAGAAACGCTCCGTTGTCCAGCGGGCCCGCGAGGCCGCCGTCCAGCCGATCCGCCGCTACCTGTAGGGGGCGGGGCCTCGGAGGCCGGGGGCGGTCGCGCCCGGGTCTCCCCGCTTTCCGTCCTCCCTCGGCGACCGTCCTGACCGGCCCGATCGACGCCGTCCCCGCGGCTCCGATCGGGCCGGACGCCGCACGCCCGGGCATGACCACGGAGCGTGCGAAGAGGCCACCGGTGAGTCACGCCCGGGGCCGGCGCGGGGCCGTGACTGTGATGCCCCGCATAGGAGCCACGTCACGTCCTAGGCGCGGTAGTACTCCGGAGGGCGGCGGATCCGCGCGCGGAGGGGATCCGGCGAGCATTCGCGACATTTGCTATGCGGTCGGGTAGTACGTCACATCCTTGCGTCCCGTCCGGAGCGCCCGTAACCATGGCTGTCGTCCGGGGAGCCCGGTGACGGGCCGCAGAGCCGAACGTGTTCGCTCGACCGCCCGGCCGCCTCGCGGAGACATCGCTCCGCTTCCGCCGTACCGCACCGTCGGTCGGCATCCCCATGTCGTCCCAAGAGGGAGAGTCACCCGCGTATGACCGCCACCACGCAGAACACCACCCGCCGCATCGTCCGATTCCGCAAGCTCTCCGTCGCGGGCATCGCCACCGCAGGTGCCGCGGCAGCGGCGCTCACGCTGGCGCCGTCCCCCGCCCAGGCCGCTACGGTTCCGGCGCATGTCTCGGCGGCCGCGGTGTCGGCGGCGGACGCTCCGGCGGCGAAGCCCGCCAAGAAGGCGAAGAAGCAGTACGCCGACAACCTCGACGGCTGGATCAAGGAAGCCCTGGACATCATGAAGTCCGAGGACATCCCCGGCAGCTACGAGGGTCTGCACCGCAACATCATGCGTGAGTCCTCCGGCAACCCGGAGGCCCAGAACAACTGGGACGTGAACGCGCAGAACGGCACGCCGTCGAAGGGCCTGCTCCAGGTCATCCAGCCGACGTTCGACGCGTACCACGTCGAGGGCACGCCGAACGACCTGACCGACCCGGTCGCCAACATCACCGCGGCCGCCAACTACGCGGCGGACAAGTACGGCTCCATCGACAACGTCGACTCCGCCTACTGATCCGACGCGGACGCCCGAACGGCACCCCGCAGGTCCCCGCGCGCAGGCCCGCCTCCCCCGAGGCGGGCCTGCGCCGCGTCACATCTCGCGCGACCGGCCCGGTGCCGACGGAGCGAGGAAGGGTAGAAGAGCGCCATGGACAGCTCCTCCTGGCTTCTCGTGGCCGCCGTGGTTCTCGCCCTCGCGCTGGCGGGTTGCGCGGCCGTGTTGCTCGTACGGGTCTTCCGGGCCCGCAAGTTGCTGCGGGACGCCGGTGTCCCCCTGCAGTCCAAGGCCCTGTTCTGGACGGCCGTGATCTACACGGTGTCGCCGGTCGACCTGATCCCCGATCCGGTCTACCTGGACGACATCGGCGTCCTGCTGGTGGCCCTCAGGGCACTGCACTCGGCGGCGGCCCGGAGTGGGGCGGACGCCAAGCGGCTGCCCGGCTGACCCCTGCGAGGCCCCGCCGCCCCACGCCCGGCCGTGACAGCCGCGGGAGTCGCCGTCATACGGTGGCGGCCGCCTGCATGTTGCGGATGGCGGTGCGCAGGCTCTCGGCCGCCCAGTGCCCGGCGGCCACCTCCTCGACCCTCTCGGTCACCTGGCGGCGCGGGGCGTCGGGGAAGGCCAGGCGGTGCGCCTTGGCGCCGTGGAGCAGCGCGACGAGGCCCGCGGTCCGTACGTCCGGCGCGGCGCCCTCGCGCACGACGGCGCGGAGCCGCTCGCGCAGCTCGGCCTCGACGGCGCCGTCCGCCTCGGGGTAGCGGCGTACGGGGAAGACGCCGAGCGCCTTGCGCCGCTCCTCGACGACCACGCCGCGCGCGCACAGACTCTCCAGGGCCGCGCCCAGGGCCTTGTTCTGGTCCTTCGTCAGCCAGTCCGCCACGCGTCGCCGCCGGCGCCCGCCGAGCCACGCCTCCAGCAGCGCGATCCGGCCGTCGAGCAGCCGGTCCCCGGTCGGCGCCGGATCCGTCAGCTCGACGTGCTTGCCGGCGACGGACGCCCTGCCGGCCAGGACGAGTTCGAGCAGGATCCCCGCCGCCACCGCGTACGCGACGGTCTGGCGCTGTCGTACCGCTCCGGACTCGTCGTCCAGAGCCAGCAGTACGACCTCCTCGGCCAGCGTGATCGCCATCCCACTCCCCCGCATCGTTTCTTGATCGCTTTCCCGGACAGACGACGGTTACCGGCCGACGGTTCCGCCCTGCCCGCGGGTAGGGTGCGGCCATGTCCTCCGCGCTCCATGTCTCCCCTGACCTGGCCGTCCTCGACCGTCTCCCGCTGCTGTCGCGCGTGGAGGACGGCCGGGAGTGGCCGATGCTGCTGTGGATGCCGGGTGAGGGTCGGCGCATGGTCTCCAGCGCGCCGCTCGGCGGAGGCATCGGGGAGCGGCGCTGGGTGCTGAACGCGCAGGTCCCCCACGGATACCGGCGGATGGACCCGGACGCCCACCTCGCCGGACTCGCGGCGCGGGCCGGCGCGTCGGGACCGGGGGTGGGGCTGATGACGGCCGCCTCGGTCGCCGACCACGGCAGCGCGTCGGACGGCGGCGTCCACGCCGTGGTGACGGCGGGTCTCGGGGTACGGGGGTGGGCGGCCGGTCCCGCTCCGGGGCTGCCGGGCCCGCGGGCGGCGGGGACGATCAACATCGTCGTGTCCGTGCCCGTCGCCTTCTCCGACGCGGCCTTGGTGAACGCCGTCGCCACCGCCACCGAAGCCAAGGTGCAGGCGTTGCGCGACGCCGGGGTGGACGCCTCCGGGACGCCGACCGACGCGGTGTGCGTCGCCGCGCGGGAACCCTCCGCAGGGTGTCCGGCGGAGTCGTTCGCCGGTCCCCGTTCGGTGTGGGGCGCACGCCTGGCCCGGGCCGTGCACGAGGCCGCGTACCAGGCCTGCCTGAAGGCGGAGAACCACCTGCGCGGAGCCGGCAGGGCCGTCGACGGCTGACGGCGGGCGCGCGAGCCGCCGCGTCAGCGGTCAGCGGTCAGCGGTCAGCGGTCAGAACATGCGGTGTCCCTGCACCCACGCGGTCTTCGTACCGTCCGGACGGACGAGGCGGAACTTCTTGACGCCTTCGTAGCGGGCGCCGAGGGACCGGAAGGTGAGCCCGGCGACGAAGCCCACCGCGCTCAGGGCGAAGAGGACACCGACGGGGTTGGTCGAGGTGTCGGACTCCTCCCGGGTCTGCCCTCTGAAGTGGAAGAGGAGGGGCAAGGTGACCAGCAGCGACAGAAGGAGCGTCCAGCCGAGGACCAGATAGATCCGGCGCTTGACCCGCGCCTTGCCCTCGCTCTCGACCTTGACCGTGAACGGTTTCGAGCAACGCGGGCAGGAGAACGCGACGTCCGTCTCGCCGCTCCCCGGCCGGCGCAGCTCCGGCGCCGACAGGGAGGCCACGCTCCACTTCACCATGGGCCCGCCGAGCCCGCCGTCGACGCCCATCCGGCACCCGATGCCCAGGGCGTAGTGCTCGTTCAACGCCATGCCGTCCCCCCACCGATTCCGCGGCCCCGCGGCCGACGACCCCCAGCCTCCGCGCTCTCTTCCGGCGCGGAGGGAGCGGCCCGATCGTAGCGTCGGAGGTCCCTCCGTGGCCCCGTTCCCGCGCACATCCGCGCCCCGGGCCCGGCCTGCGGGCCCGCGTCCGCGGCTCCAGAATGGGGTGAGGAACGGACGGCCTTCCGCCGTGGGTCACGGCGTCGCCTGGGAGGAAACCCCGCATGCGCGCTCAGTCTCCGGCGGCGGCACGGAAGGGCGCCTTCGTCGCGGTCGCCGTCGCCCTGTTCTGCATCCAGCTGGACTTCTTCGCCCTCAACCTCGCCATCCCCGGCATCGCGGCGGAGCTCGACGTCTCGGCTTCGACGGCGCAGTGGACCCTGTCCGCGTACATGCTCGCCATCGGCTGCTTCTTCATCGTCGGCGGCCGGGTGGGGGACGTCTTCGGGCGACGCGGCACCCTGCTGGCCGGGATCGCCCTGTTCACGGCCGGGTCGGTGGGCTGCGCGCTGGCTCCCGGCCTCGGTCTGCTGGTCGGGGCCCGTGTGCTGCAGGGGATCGGGGCGGCGTTCGTCTTCCCGGTGTCCGTGTCGGTGATCACCAACCTGTTTCCCGACGAGACCCGTGCCCGGGCCCTGGGCGCCGTGTTCGGCGTCGCCAACATCGGGACGGCGCTCGGTCCCTTCGTGGGCGGAGGGTTCGCCGAGGGCCCGGGGTGGCGCTGGATCTTCTGGCTGATGGCCCCGTTGGGCCTGCTCGCGCTGCTCATCACCCTGGTGTACGTCCCCGACTCGCGCGACACGTCGGCGCCGCGCGCGCTCGACCTCGTCGGCTGTGGGCTGGTCGTGTGCGCGCTGGCCACCCTCACCCTGGCCGTGGAGCGGGCGGACGCCTGGGGCTGGACCAGCGCCCGGACCCTGGGGGCGTGCGCGGTGGCCGTGGTGACCGGCGGGCTGTTCCTGGTGCGGGAACGGCGGATCCGGCATCCGCTGATCGACCTGCGGCTGTTCCGCAACGTGCCGTACGTCCTGGTGACGGGGATGGGCTCGGTCGCGAACATGGGGTACGGCGTGACCGTCTTCCTGGCCACGCTCTACCTCCAGGGCGTGCGCGGCCTCTCGCCGATCGTGGCGGGCACGGTGTTCCTGGCTCCGGCGGTGCTGGTGGCGCTGAGCGGACCGCTGGGCGCGCGGCTCGGCCGGCGCATGCGGCCGACGGCGGTGATGGCGCTGGCCGGGGCGATCGCGGGCACGGGGATGTTCGCCCTGACGCTGGTGTCGGTGTGGTGGCTGTACGTGCCGGTGTTCGCGTGGTGCGGTCTGGGCCTGGGGCTCGGCTGGACCTACTCCAGCGTGGCGACCCAGCAGGTCGTCGCCCCGGCGAGGGCCGGGGAGGCGTCGGGGGTGCTGCTGACGTTCCTGGTCACGCTGGGCGCGATCGCCCTGGCCGGGACGGCAGCGGCGATCTCGGCGCTCACCCCGCAGCACCCGGCCGAGGACGCGTACGACGCGGTCCTCCGCCTCGGCGGAGTGGTCATCTTCGCCGCGGCGGTCATCGTCATGGTCGTACGCCACCGGCTCGTGGCGCTCGGAGTGGTTCCGCCCCTCTCGATGCGGGCGGACGAGCCCGGCGTCCGCAAGACCTAAGAGGTATCCGAGGGCAGGTCGCGCGCGGTGTCGAGGGCCGTGTCCAGGGCGAGGGCGGCGGTGATGAGCGCCAGGTGGGTGAAGGCCTGGGGGAAGTTCCCGAGTTGTTCGCCGGTGAGGCCGATCTCCTCGGCGAACAGGCCCACGTGGTTGGCGTAGGTGAGCATGTTGTCGAAGACGTAGCGGGCCATCTCGGGGCGGCCGGCCCTGGCGAGGGCGTAGACGTACAGGAAGGTGCAGAGGGAGAAGGTGCCCTCGGATCCGGCGAGTCCGTCGGGAGAGGTCTTCGGGTCGTAGCGGTGGACGAGGCTGTCGGTGACGAGGTCGGCGTCCATCGCGTCGAGGGTGGACAGCCAGCGCGGGTCGGTGGGGGTGATGAAGCCGACCAGCGGCATGAGGAGCAGCGAGGCGTCCAGGACGGTGCTGTCGTACTCCTGGACGAACGCCCGGCGTTCCTCGCTCCAGCCGCGGGTCATGACCTGCTCCAGGATGGCGTCCCGTGCGGCGGTCCAGCGGGCGATGTCGGCGGGGCGGGCGGTGGCCGTGGCCTGGCGGATGCCGTGGTCGAGCGCGACCCAGCACATGACGCGGCTGTACGTGAAGTTCTTCGCTCCCCCGCGGGTCTCCCAGATGCCCTCGTCGGGGCGGTCCCAGTGCGCGCAGAGCCAGTCCAGCAGGGCGGCGCCGCGCCGCCAGTCGTCGTAGCCGACGACGTCATCGACCTGGCCGGACTGGGCGAGGGCGTGGACGGCCTCGCCGTAGATGTCGAGCTGCAGCTGGTCGGCGGCGCCGTTGCCCGCGCGGACGGGTGCGGAGCCGCGCCAGCCCGCCAGGTGGTCGAGGATCTCCTCGGTCAGGTGCGGGTCGCCGTCGACCCGGTACATGATCTGGAGCGGTTCGCCGTTCGGGGCGCCGCCGTCCCGCAGCCGGCGGGCGAGCCAGCCGCGGAAGGCGTTCGCCTCCCGGGTGAAGCCGAGGTCGCGCATGGCGCGCACCGACAGGGACGCGTCACGGATCCAGGTGTAGCGGTAGTCCCAGTTCCGTTCGCCGCCCTCCCGCTCGGGCAGGCCCATGGTGGCGGCGGCGATGGGCGCGCCGGTCGGGGCGTACGTCATCAGTTTGATGGTGATCGCGGAGCGGTTGACCATCTGCTGCCAGCGGCCGCGGTAGGTGCAGCGTCCGATCCAGCCGTGCCAGAAGGCGCGGACGGCGTCGAACTCCGCCGTCATGTCGTCGACGCGCGGGGGCGGCGGGGCGGGCCGGGCCGGGTCGCAGACCGTGAGGACGACGGCCGCGCGCTCCCCCTCGGTCAGGGCCACGGCCGCCCGTACGTCCGTGCCCTCGGGCTCCAGGGGCACCGCCCCCAGGGCCTGCAGATGGGCCGTGACGCCCGGTCCGTCGAACCGGGCGGCGGCGCCGTCGAAGGTCAGGCCGTGGGGCGCCCGGCCGTAGTCGAAGCGCGGCCGGCACTCCAGGGAGAAGCGCACCGCCCCGCGAACGCACCGCAGGACCCGCACCACCCGGTGGAGGTCGGTGGCGGTGTGCGGTTCGCGTACGGGCATGAAGTCGACGACCTCCCCGACCCCTTCGGGGGTGAGGAAGCGGGTGATGAGGACCGCGGTGTCGGCCAGGTAGAGCTGGCGCGTGACGACCTCGGGGCGGTGCGGGGGCGGGCCGCCGGCGAGGGGGCCGGTGCCGTCGGACGGCGGGGGTGGCTCCGCGGTGATGGCGAAGTGGCCGCCCCGTTCGGCGTCCAGGAGGGCGGCGAAGATGCTGGGCGAGTCGAAGCGGGGCGTGCAGAACCAGTCGAGGACGCCCTCGGACGAGACGAGGGCGCAGGTCTGGAGGTCGCCGATGAGGCCGTGCTCGGCGATCGGCGGGTAGGGGCGCATCGATCCTCCACGGGAAGGAGCGGTGCCCGGCCGGTTCGCCGGGGGGCCGGGGGACGCGGCGGGGCCGCCGGTTCAGGCCAGGAGCTTGGCCTTGGCGCGCTCGAACTCCTCCTGGGTGAGGTCGCCCTTGTCCCGGAGCGCGGAGAGCTTGCCCAGCTCGTCCACCGACGAGCCGCTCTCCGTTCCCGCCGCCTTCCGTACGTACGTCCGGAAGGCCTCCTCGTTCTCCTTGACCTGCTTCACGTCCCGTTCGCCCATGCTCTTGCCGCGCGCGACGAGGTACACGAAGACGCCGAGGTAGGGGAGGACGAGCACGAGGACGAGCCACCCGGCCTTGGCCCAGCCGCTGAGGCTGTGGTCACGGAAGATGTCGGTGACCACCTTGAACAGCAGGAAGAACCACATGACCCACAGGAAGAGCCACAGCATCGTCCAGAACAGGTTGAGGAGGGGGTAGTCGTCCATGCTTCGCTCCGATCATGGATGCCGTCCCCCTCCCCCATTCATACAGTCGGTCCCGGAAGGCCGCATGCCAGCGGGGTACGACGAGGTCGCCGAAAAAGTTTCCCGGGTGATGTCGAGAACCGGTGACCGGCTCCGTCCCCGAGGTGAAGGCGACCACAAGGGCTCGCATCAGGACCGAGGAGAACGATCATGGCGAAGTACCTGCTGCTCAAGCACTACCGCGGCGCTCCGGCCGCGGTGAACGACGTGCCCATGGACCGGTGGACGCCGGAGGAGGTCTCGGCGCACGTGCAGTACATGCGGGACTTCGCCACCCGTCTGGAGGAGACGGGCGAGTTCGTCGACGGGCAGGCGCTGGCGCCCGAGGGGACGTTCGTACGGTACGACGGAGAAGGGCGGCCGCCGGTCACCGACGGCCCGTTCGCCGAGACCAAGGACCTCATCGCCGGCTGGATGGTGATCGACGTCGACAGCTACGAGCGGGCGGTCGAGCTGGCCGGGGAGCTGTCCGCGGCGCCGGGGGCCGGCGGGAAGCCGATCCACGAGTGGCTGGAGCTGCGTCCGTTCCTGTCGGCGCCGCCCACCATCGAGGACTGAGCGACCGACGGTGACCTCTCCGATGAACGAGGCGCTGCTCCGGAGCCTTACCCCGGGCGTCCTCGGGATCCTCGTCCGCCGCGGAGCCGACTTCGCGGCGGCCGAGGACGCCGTCCAGGACGCGCTGGTCGAGGCGGTCCGTGTCTGGCCGGCCGATCCGCCGCGGGACCCGAAGGGCTGGCTCGTCACCGCGGCCTGGCGGAAGTTCCTGGACGCGGCCCGGTCGGACGCCGCACGCCGCCGCCGCGAGGACCTGGTGGACGAGGAGCCGGCGCCCGGGCCGGCGGGCTCCGTGGACGACACGCTCCGGCTCTACTTCCTGTGCGCCCACCCGTCGCTGACGCCCTCGTCGGCGGTCGCGCTGACGCTGCGCGCCGTCGGCGGCCTGACCACCCGCCAGATCGCCCGGGCCTATCTGGTGCCCGAGGCGACCATGGCGCAGCGCATCAGCCGGGCCAAGCGCACGGTCTCCGGCGTGCGGTTCGACCGGCCGGGCGATGTGGCGACGGTGCTGCGGGTGCTCTACCTGGTCTTCAACGAGGGCTACGCGGGGGATGTCGACCTCGCCGCCGAGGCCATCCGGCTCACCCGGCAGCTCGCGGCTTCGATCGACCACCCCGAGGTGGCGGGGCTGCTGGCCCTGATGCTGCTCCACCACGCCCGGCGTGCTGGGCGGACCGCCCCCGACGGGAGCCTGGTGCCGCTCGCGGAGCAGGACCGCGGCCGGTGGGACACCGCGTCGATCGCCGAGGGCGTCGTGATCCTGCAGACGGCCCTCGCCCGCGACCGGCTGGGGGAGTTCCAGGCGCAGGCCGCCATCGCGGCGCTGCACGCCGACGCGCCCACCGCCGGGGAGACCGACTGGGTGCAGATCGTCGAGTGGTACGACGAGCTGGCGCGCCTGACGGACAGCCCGGTCGTCCGGCTCAACCGCGCGGTGGCCGTCGGGGAGGCCGACGGGCCGCGGGCCGGTCTCGCCGCGCTCGCCGGGCTCGACGAGGCGCTGCCACGGTACACCGCCGTGGCGGCGTACCTCCACGAGCGGGACGGTGACACGGCGACGGCGGCACGCCTGTACGCCGAGGCGGCCCTGAAGGCCCCGAGCCTCGCCGAGCGCGACCATCTGACGCTCCGGGCGGCCCGCCTCAACGCGCAGGGGCGCCGCTGAGGGACCTGCCGTCCGGGGCTCGCGGGCGGGGCTTGCGGGCGGGGCTCCCCCCGGCCGTCCCCGGTGTGCGACGAGGCCGGGCCGCGGGCTCAGGCGGTGGGGGCGCCGAACCACCGGGGGAGCCGGTCGAGGAGGTCCTGCCGGTCTTCACCGGCCCACGCCACATGGCCGTCCGGCCGCAGCAGCACGGCGGGGACGTCGAGCTCCTCGCAGACGTCGACGACGTGGTCGACCCGGTCCGCCCAGCCCTCCACCGAGAGCCGCCCGGTCTGGTCGAGCAGCAGCCCGCGGCCCCGGTGCGTCAGCTCGTAGAGGCGCCCCCGCTTCAGCCGCAGGTCCCGCATCCGCCGCCCGAGCAGTTCGTGGCCCTCGCCGAGGTCGTAGCGCACCTCCACCGCGGTGATCATCCCGGTGATGTACCGGTTGACCTCCTGGAAGTCCATCAGACGGGAGAACAGCTCCCGCAGCGCGGTCGGCCCCGGGTCGGATCCCAGCAGGGTGATCTGGGCGCGGGTGTTGGCGAGGACGCGGGCGCCCACCGGGTGCCTCTCGGCGTGGTAGCTGTCGAGCAGCCCCTCGGGCGCCCAGCCGTCGACGGCGGCCGCCAGCTTCCATCCCAGGTTGAAGGCGTCCTGGACGCCGAGGTTGAGCCCCTGCCCGCCGGTCGGCGGGTGGACGTGCGCCGCGTCGCCGGCGAGCAGCACCCGGCCGACGCGGTAGTGCTCGGCCTGGCGGGTGGCGTCGCCGAACCGGGAGAGCCAGCGCGGCGAGCGAGCGCCGAAGTCGGTGCCCGCGAACGCCCGGAGCTGCCGCCGGAAGTCGTCGAGGGTCGGCGGGGCCGCCCGGTCCTCGGCCACGCCGTCGGCGGGGACGACGACGCGGTACACCCCCTCCCCGAGGGGGGCCGCCCCGAAGCGCAGTTGGGTCTTGCGGACCTCCTCGCCGACGGCGGCGATCGTCTCCGGATCCGCCGTGAGCTCCATCTCCCCCAGGAGCGTCTCGACCGTCGCGGGCTCGCCCGGGAACCCGATGCCGAGCTGCTTGCGCACCAGGCTGCGCCCGCCGTCGCATCCGACGAGGTAGCGCGACCGCAGGCGCGTGCCGTCCGCCAGCTCGACCGTCACCGCGTCCTCGTCCTGGCTCAGCCCGACGACGTCGCTGCCGCGCCGGAGCTCCACGCCGGCCTCGCGGGCGTGCTCCTCGAGCAGCCGCTCGGTGAGCGGCTGCGGGATGGCGATGCCGTACGGGTGTTCGGTGTCCAGGTCCTGGGGCCACGGCTTGATGATGCCGCCGAAGAGGCCGCCCGCCTGGAACGTCTCACTCACCGCGAGGAACCGGTCCAGCAGGCCGCGCTGGTCCATGATCTCGACGCTGCGCGCGTGGAGGCCCTGGCCGCGGGACTGTTCGCTCCGCTCGGTCAGCCGCTCCAGCACGACCACGTGTACGCCGTGCAGCCGCAGTTCGGCGGCCAGCATCAAGCCGGTCGGACCGCCGCCGACCACGATCACGTCAATCATCACAACGTCCGTTTCACGAGAGGGGGTGGGGCCGGCCGCTCCGTACGGGTCGGCGGACACGGCGCCCCACCGCGGGCGACTCCGTACGTCTCCGTACGACCGCGCGCCACGGTGGTGGACCCGCCGGTGGTGGATCCGCCGTTTCCGCAGGTCCTGGCCTTGGGCGGATCATTCTGCGGGACGGACCCGGCCTTGCCGCAAGCCCCCCTGTGCGCTATACCTTGAGAGTGGCAAGGAGTCGGTGACTCCTTGCCTTTGTCGTGTCCGGCCCATGCCCCCACCTCGCGCGGTCGCGCAGGGGTCAGTGCGCTGCGGAGGAGTGGCGCGCTTCGGCGGCCGTCTTCAGGTCGCGCAGCCAGCCCTCGAGTCCCCGGCCCCGGCGGAGGCCCTCCACCGGTTCCTGACCTTCTGGACCCGTCAGCACGGCGTGCTGTCGCTGGAGCTCGCCGGCCACTTCGCCGGCATGGACCTCGACCCCGCCCGACTCCTCGCGGCCGAACTCGAGACAGTGCTGCCACCGCGCCCGTGACACCGTGAGCCGGCGACGGGCGGGCCCGTCAGCCGCGCTTCGGCCGGGCGGGAGGGTTAGGGTGCACCCTGATCATCACAGATCACCGCATATCGACTCGGCGGAGGTGCACATCCATCGTGCGGGTGCAGACGGACGCGAATCGCCGGCACGCCCTGCTCGCGGTCCCGCTCGGCCTCATCGTGGTCGTCACGGTGGTGGACATCCTCGCTCCGCCGGAGGTGCACCTCGGGCCGTTCCTGGCGGCGGCGCCGGCGGTCACGGCCTCGTTCGCCGGGCCGAGGACGACCGGCCTGATCGGCGCGGTGGCCGTGCTGGCCCAGATGGCCGTGGCCCTGGTACGCACCAGCCTCACGGACCTGAACCACACCTTCCAGATCATCGCGCTGATCCTGATCTCCGCGTTCGTCACCTTCTTCGCGGCGCTGCGGGAGCGGCACGAGAAGGAGATGACACAGCTCCGGTACGTCGCCGAGGCCGCACAGGAGGTCGTCCTGCGGCCCCTGCCGGACCGTATCGGGAGCCTGCGGCTGGCCTCCGTCTACCTGGCCGCCGAGGACGAGGCGCAGATCGGCGGGGACCTGTTCGCCGCCGCGCGGACGTCCCAGGGGACCCGGCTGATGATCGGGGACGTACGCGGCAAGGGCATGGAGGCGGTCGGGGACGCGGCCCTGCTCCTCGGCGCCTTCCGGGCCGCCGCCCACCGGCAGGCCGAACTCTCCCTGCTGGTGACGTACCTGGAGGGGACCGTATCGTCGAGCCTGGGCGACCCGGGGGCCGGTGCCGCGGAGGAGGAGCCCGGCGAGGCGTTCATCACCGCCGCCCTGCTGGACGTCCCCGACAGCACGCCGACGCTCCACCTGGTCAACTGCGGGCATCCGCCGCCGCTGCTCCTGCGGAACGGCGTGGTGACGCCGTTGGAGGTCCGACTGCCGGCGCCGCCGCTCGGGCTGACCGAGTTCGCGGGCCGCGCCGTCCTGACACCCGAGGTGTTCCCCTTCGAAGCCGGCGATGTCGTGCTGCTCTACACCGACGGGGTCATCGAGGCCCGCGACGCCTTCGGCACCTTCTATCCCCTGGCCGAACGCCTCGGCACCTTCGCGGAAGCGGACCCCCGGGCCCTCCTGCGCCGTCTGCGCGAGGACCTGCTCGCGCACACCCCGCACGGCCGTCTCGGCGACGACGCCGCCATGGTCGCGATCCGGCGGCTGCCGGAGGACTGAGCCCGGCCCGTGCGGCCGGCCGGTGCGTCGACTGACGCCGACCGGCTCCACCGGCCCGGAAGGCGCCCATGCCGCGCCTTCCGGGCGGGCCACTCGTCCGAGGGAGCGTCAGATGCCTTCGTCAGGGCACACGAAGGTCATGTCCGGAGAACACGCGCGCCCGACGAACACCCCGACGAGCACCCTGTTCCGTTCCGTCTTCGACGCCCAGGCGTCCGCACGCGGCGGCAGACACGGGCGCCGCGGCACGGCCCGTGGGCGGCTGCGCCGTCGGCTGCTGGCGTACCGCGCCGTCGAGTTCCTGTCCTCGCACCTCCCCGGCGACCCCGGGCCCGGGGAGGAGTGCCTGCTCCTCGTGCACGGCCGCAGGGTCATCGGGCAGGTGCACTACCGCATCTGCGCGAACTGCGCCGCGGGCGTCGTCACGGCCCTCGACATCGACCGCCCGTTCCACTCCACCGGGCTCGGCACCCGCGCCCTCTCCCACCTGCGTTCCCGCCACCCGGACGTCACCTGGCGCAGCACCCTGACCGTCCGTACCACCCGTGATCTGCTGCGCAGGATGCGCATCCCCGTCACCGCCCCCGACGACAGCGGCTGCCACCACGCGGCCGTAACGCCCGCGCCGGTCCCGGCCGGTTGACCACGCCCCCCGGCCGGGCCGGTCCTCGCGGGGGTCAGGCCGGGTGGTAGCGGACGACCAGGGTCGGCAGCAGCACCAGGTCGACGACGGTCTCCATCAGCTCACGGGTGGCCGGCGTCCGGTGCACGATGGTCTGCGCGAGCCAGGTGCCGAGCAGGACCTGGTGGGTGAGGCCGACGATCGGGTTGGCGGCCTCGATCTCTCCCCGGTCCACGGCGCGGTCGAGGAGCGCGGACAGATCCTTCAGGAGGGGGTCGATCAGGATCTCGCGGGCGATCTCCATGACGGTCTCGTCCTGGACGATGACGGCGGGGACGGAGATGAACGCGCCCCCGCCCGCGTCGTCGGCCAGCAGGCGCTCCACCAGGGCCATCAGGTCACCGCGCAGGCTGCCCGTGTCGACGCGCTCCAGGCCGTGTCCGTGTTCGCCGGAGAGCTCCTTCCAGGCCGAGATCACCAGCCGGGGCTTGCTCTGCCACTGCCGGTAGAGCGTGGCCGTGCTGCACCGCCCCCGTTGCGCGACCGCGGCCATGGTCACCTGGTCGTAGCCGACCTCGCCGACGAGTTGGGCGGTCACGCGCAGGAGCTCGCGCCGGCGCTCCGGGGTGAGTCTCCGACGACGCGTCGGCCCGGTGAGTGCCTCGGCCATGCTGGTGGTTCCTCCGACTGTGTGCGTCGCGCCGCTGTGCCGCGCGCGCCCCGCTTCGCCGCTGTACGCGTCCCGCTTCGGCGCCGTATCCGTCCTGCTTCGGTGCGACTCAGTCAACCGCGGCCCGCGCCCCGGCGGACCAGGGATTTCCCCTAGGGCGGGTCCGCCGGGGCTTCGCGACGCCGGCTCCCCCCGCGCCGGCAGCACCTCACCCCCGGGTCGGGCCGCGTCGTCCCTCCGGCGACGCGCCCCGTACCGCCCCGCCCGCCGCTCCACCAGGCGGGACGGGGCCGTCGGTAGAATGCGAGGAACTGCTGATCCCGTCGAGCATCAGCGTCGGGAGTACGCATGAACGAGTCCCGTGGCCGCCGGTTCATCGGGCGCTCCCGCGAGTTGGGAGTCCTGCGGGCCGCCGCACGGACCGCCGCCCGTGGGGTCCCCCGGGTCGTAGTGGTCTCGGGCTCCGCGGGCATGGGCAAGACCGTCCTCGTCGACCATTTCGCGGAGCGGGTCGACAAGGAGTTCACCGTCCTCAGGACGTGGGACGTGCCCCCGAAGACCGAGCTGCCCTTCTACACCGTCACCGGTCTCCTCACCGACGGCGGCGCCTACCCGGCGGGTACGCCCGGGCGGGAACGCCCGGACCCTCAGCTGTCGGTGCTCGGGACGGGCGCGGCGGTCATCCACCTGCTGGACGCCCTGCTCGAGCGCGCGCCGGTGCTGTTCTGGCTGGACGACGCGCACCGGATCGACATGGAGTCCTTGCAGGCCATCGGCTTCGCCCTGCTGCGGCAGCGGGCGGAGCGCGTACTGACCGTCGTCTCCACGCAGCACGCCGCCCGGACCGTACGGCACATGGGCCTGACGGACCTGGAGCCGGCACCGGAGCACATCGGACTCACCGGCTTCACCCCGGACGAGACACGCGACTTCGTCGAGGACCGGACCTCCCGGCCGCACGCGGAGGGGCGGCTGCGGAACCTCGCGGTGTGGAGCAACGGCAACCCCCTCTTCCTGGAGGCCGCGGTCGGCGCCTTCGGAGGTGACCTCCCCGACGACCCGGCCGTCACGAGCGTGCCCACGTCGCTTCGGGAAGCCGTCGGCGCCTGGTCGCGGTCCTTCCCCCCGTCGAGCCGCGCGCTCCTCGACATGCTCGCCGTCCTCGACGCCCCGGCGCCCGTCCCGCTCCTGGGCCGGCTGCTGGACTCCGACTCGGTCGGCGCCGACGCCGACCGCCTGGTGGAGCAGCATGCCGCCGTGTGGGTCCCGGGCGCCGCGCCGACCCTGGGGCTGGTCCACGTCGGCCAGCGGGACGCGCTGTACGCCGCCCTCCCCCGTGCGGAACGCGACCGGATGCACCTCAGGGTCGCCCGGATCCTGGGTCCGCCGGAGAGCTGGCGGCACCGGGTGGCGGCGGCGGAGAGTTACGACGCGCCGCTCGCCGCGGAGTTGCGGGACGCCGCCACCCGGGAGGTGGCCGCCGGTCACGCGGCGCTCGCGGCCACGTATCTGCTCGCCTCCTCCCAGGTCGAGCCGGAGGTCCGGCAGCGGCAGGAGGCGCTGGTCTCGGCCGTACGCCTGCAGGTGACGGGCGGTCAGCCGCGCACCGCGCTGCGCCACGAGGCGACCGTCCTCGCCTCCCCCGACGGGCCGCAGCGCGACGAGGCGCTGGGCCTGCTCAGCCTGGCGCAGGGCAAGGACGCCCGGGCCCGTACGTATCTCGCGCGGGCGCGGGAGGCCTTCACCGCCCGCGGGGAGACGGCCCTGGCCGCGTCCGCCGCCGCCGAACTGGGCGTCGCGGAAGGCTCGCTGGGGCTCGGGCAAGCGACGCTCGCGACCTCCCGGTTCGCCCTGCGGCACACCGACGACGCGACCATACGGGGGATGGCGCAGGCGAACCTGGCGTACGGCCACGCCCTCATCGGCGGCCCCGCCGTCGGCCTCGAGCACCTCGGCGAGCTGCCCGACCTCCCCGTCCGGGTCCCTCCCACCCACACCGACGCCCTCATCTACCGGGGCATGTTCCGCAGCCTCGCAGGAGATCTCGCGGGAGGCCTGAACGACCTCTCGGCGGCGGCCCGGCGGCGCGACGTGGGGGTGTCGAGGATCAGCAGCGTCTCCGCGCTGACCCACAGCCTGTGGAGCCACTTCGCCCTCGGCGAATGGCAGGACGCCCGACGCAACCTCTCGGTGGCGCTCGACATCGCGCACACCACCGGGCGCGCCTCCGACTCGTTCGCGCTCAACTGCTTCATCGCCGTCCTGCACGCCTTCAGCGGCCGGTTCGACGAGGCGAGGGCCGCGATGCGGGAGGCACGGGCCGTGGCCTCGGCGGATTTCGAGGGCCCCGACTTCCACATCGCCACCTCCCAGGCGGTGGTGGAGTTCGCCGCGGAGGACTACGAGAAGGTGGTGGCGCTCATCGGCCCGGCCGTGGACGACCCCGTCAACGAGAGCCGTGCGCGCCTGTACGCCCTCCGGCACGTGCCGTTGCTCGGGGTGGCGTACGCGCGGACCGGCGACACCGGCCGGGCCCGGGCCGTGCAGCGCCAGCTGGCGGCGGCGCGGCCGCACGGCGCGCTGCTCCCGGTGGTGGGCAAGTGGGTCGGCGGCGCGATCGCCGTCGCCGAAGGCGCGCCGGAAGCCGCCGTGCGCGCCTACACGGACGCGCTCGCGGTGGCCGCGGACGGCGGCGACCCGGTGCTGCACAAGGCGTGTGCGCGGCAGGACCTGGGCGCCGTGCTGCTCGCCACCGGCGACACGCAGGGCGCGCGCGAGCATCTGCGTGCCGCCGAGAAGGTCTTCGCCGGCCTCGGCGCGGAGCCGTTCCGCCTGCGCTGTCGCGCGATGCTGGACGGGCTCGGCACCTCGTCGGCGCGGCGCGGGGACGGCGGGGGCTTCGGGCACGGGCTGTCGGACCGGGAACGGGACATCGCCGGGCTGGTCGGCCGTGGCTGGACGAACCGGGAGATCGCGGCGGAGCTGTACCTCAGCGTGAAGACGGTGGAGTACCACCTGGCGAACATCTACGCCAAGAACGCCATCAAGGGCCGGCGGGAGCTGCGCGATCTGATGCAGTCCGGGGAGTCCGGCGAGCAGTCCCGGGAGAGCTGAGGGGACGGAGGCGGCCCCCTGTCCGGGCCTGGGAAACGCTCACGGAAGTGAGCGTTCCGGCCCGGGCTGCGGCCCCTGGGCGCCCTGTTCCACCGCGGTGGAACAGGGCGCCCGGGGGCTTCGCTCCGCGCGAGAGGAAGGGGCAGCCTTACTCCCGGGTGGACGTCACGGGCGGGCGGTGAGGAGGAGCCGGGTGGAGCCGTCGGGGAGGCCGGCGATGCCGACCTGGTCGCCCGCGAAGCCGGCGGCGCCCCGGACGCCGCCCACGCGCAGGAACGGGGTCCAGCCCCCGTCCGCGTGGCGTGCGGCGTGGTGGACGTATCCGTCGCGTCCGACGGCGGCCACCTGGGCGGAGCCGTCGGGCAGGCCGGTCAGGGCGACCGCGGAGGCCCCCATCGCGCCGCCGGACACCCCGGCCGGGGTTCCCCACCCCGACCACGTACCGTCGCCGCGGCGGAGGGTGTGCCAGATGTTGCCGTCGTTGCCGATCGCCGCGATCTGGCTGTCGCCGTTCGGCAGGGCCGCAATCGACAGGGCGGGTCCGGCGAAGTCCGGGGCGTTGACGCCCGCGACGACCGACCACGGGCTCCAACTGCCGTCGGCGGCCCGGATACCCAGGCGCATCCTGCCGTCGGCGCCGTAGACGAGGATCTGCGCGGAGCCGTCGGGCATGCCGGCGGCGGCGACCCTGGTCGCCCGCACCAGTCCGCCGTCCTGGCCCGGCATGGAGGACCAGCCCTGCCAACTCCCGTCGGCGTGCCGGATGTTGTGGTACGCGTAGCCGTCCTTGCCGACGGCGACGATCTGGGCGTCGCCGTCGGGCGTGCCCGTGACGGCGATGTCCCGGGCGGCGAAGCCGCCGGCCCGGTTGTCCGCCGCCGGCAGGAGGTTCCAGCCCTGCCGGCCGCCGTCGCGCCGGAGGATGTCGTGCCAGATGTTGCCGTCCAGCCCGACGCCGAGGACCTGGACGCCGCCGTCGGGCATGGCGCTCACGGCCTGCCGGGGTCCGGCGAAGCGGAAGGCCTGACCGACCCCGCTCAGCGGGCTCGGTCCGGTCCAGGTGCCGTCGGCCCGGACGGTGGCCTGGTGGAAGGTGTGCGCCGTGACCCGCTGAGGAAGGTTCTTGGAGATGATCTCCCGCTGGAGTTCACCGGCGGCCACCCCGGCCCGGTTCTGGTTCACATCGTCCGTCATGACGATGTTCATGTTGTCGGTGACGCCGGTGTGGTTCCACTCGGCCCGCAGCTTGGCGAGCAGTCGGGCGTTCAGCTCGTTCTCCATGCTGATCAGGTAGTTGTCGGCCTCCCAGGCCGACACCAGCCGCAGCATCCGGGCGATCTGGATCATCGCCGCGTCCGGAATGGAGTGGGTGGGGTCGATGATGGCCTGCTGGACGAAGAGCTTCCGCTCGCTGCCCGCGTCCGGCGTCCTGCCGAGCACCTCGTCGCCGCGCCGGAGCACCGCGTCGTACGTCTTCTTTCGCAGGCCGGGGTCGAGGGCGCCCTTGAGGATGTCCTTCCAGTCGCCGCTGACGCCGACGTAGCTGCCGCGGTAGTCCTGGACGAGGGGCTGTCGCCAGGCCCAGGGGTAGGAGGTGCTGTCCGTGTCGTCGACGAGGACCACGTGTTTGCCGGCGGCCATGAACTGGTCGTACGTGGAGGTGGGGCCGAGCGATCCGTCGGCGATCGCCGGGTTGCCGGGCCGGCCGCCGCCGACCAGGCCGCCCAGTTCGGTGACGGCCGCGCGGCTGTCCTCCTTGAGCGTGGCGGCGGGGCCGGTGGTCTTGACCCGGAGGATGACGATCTCGCGCGGGTGCCGCCGGATCCAGTCGGCGAGTTCGCGCGCCTCGCCCGGCACGGTGATGCCCAACGGGCCGCGCGCGTCGAAGAACAGCCGTCCCAGCGGCCCGCCGTGGTAGCTGTACCAGCGGTCGCCCTGCTTGCAGAGGCGCAGATCGAGATAGCGGGAGCCGGCGTCGAGCTGCTGCACGAGCGAGCCGCTCTGGGTGCGGGACATCCCGGCCGCCAGCTCCGGCCACGAGCGGGCGACGTCGACGGTGTCGCCGGCGTCGCACATGTCGCTGTCCTTGGTGATGCCCGCGGTCCCGGCGTCATGGCTGCCGGGCATCACGATCCCGTTGAGGGGGCGGTTCCCGAGGGTGCCGGCGAGTTGGGACATCCACGAACCGAGGTCGATCGCCTCGGACGTCCGCGCGGGACGCACCGGGTGGGACGCGGGAGCCCGGCCCGCGGCGGCGGCGCCCGCAAGAGCCGGTTCCGTGAGGGCCGGTGTCGTGAGGGCCGGTCCCGTGAGAGCGGGCCCCGTGACAGTGGGTACCGCGGTCGCGGTACCGGTGGCGAGCGTACCGAGGACGACCGACAACACCCCTAGCGTCAGCCCTCGACGCCCCGCTCTGCCGGCTTCGTTCATGTCCGTCTTCCTTCCGGTGCGGGGCGGGCCCGACCACGCCGTCATCGGTGTTCGCGCTGTCTCACTCCGTTCGCTGCCGGTCGGTGAGGATCTGGCGCATCCGTGTCCGGTGCGTGGGCGCGCCCGGGGTCGCCAGAGCATGAGGACGGGGCGAAAGGGCCGTCAACCAGCCTGCCCGGCCGCGAAGTTACCGACCGGTCGCAGCCGGAGCGGACCGGCGTCCGGAGCCGGGCGGCACCGGTGGCAACACCGCACGTGACGGGAGCGGAGCCCGACCCCCTCCCCCGCCCTTCCGTACGCTTCCGGCCGCCGTGGGCACCTCTTCCGGCCAGGTGAAACGCTCACTCCGGATGAGCGTTGTGCGGTCCGCCGTCAGGCGTCGGCGGCGCAGCGGAAGCCGCGGTCGCCGCCGCTGGAGCCGGGCGCGCGGGCAGTACGGGAGGCCACGCGGTGGCGGTTGCAGAAGGCGTCGTGGCACAGGTACGAGCCGCCGCGCAGGACCCGGTCCTCGCCCTCCTCGGGGCCGCGCGGGTCGGTGCGGGGAGCGGACGGGTGCTCGGCGGTGAAACGGTCGGCCACCCACTCCCACACGTTGCCGACCATGTTGCACAGGCCGTAGGCGTTGGACCGGTACGCGTCGACGGGAGCGGTCCCCGCGTAGCCGTCGTCGGCGGTGTCCCCCTCCGGGAAATCGCCCTGCCAGATGTTGCAGCGCCACCGGCCGCGCGGAGTCAGCTCGTCGCCCCACGGATAGCGCGCCTGGTCGAGGCCGCCGCGGGCCGCGTACTCCCACTCGGCCTCGGTCGGCAGCCTTCGCCCCGCCCATGCCGCGTAGGCCTGGGCGTCGTCCCAGGTCACATGGACGACGGGGTGCCGGGCGCGGTCGCCGATGGCGGAGCCCGGACCCTCGGGACGACGCCAGGACGCCCCCTCCACGGCCCGCCACCAGGGGGCCCCGGGCGGGGTGCGGCTCGCGCGCTCGAGGTCCGGGGCGAGGAAGCCGGCGAAGACGCGGGACCAGCCGGACCGTTCGGCGCCGGTGACGTATCCGGTCTCCTTGACGAAGGCGGCGAAGCGGGCGTTGGTCACCGCCGTCTCGTCCAAGCGGAACGGCGAGACGGTGACCTCTCGCACCGGTGCCTCCCCGTCACCTGGGTTGGCGAGCCCGTCCTCGTTGCCCATGCGGAACGTCCCGCCGGGCACGGACACCATCCTCGCGCCGGACGCTCGCCGCGCCCTGCGGAGGGCGGGCGCCGCGGGTCTCGTCCGGGGCGCCGCGTCGGGCGTGCGGCGGGGGGAGCCGCCCCTCGGAGTCTTCCCGTTCGTCACGCCGACCTCATGTGCGGTCAATGGACACCTCCCGGTCGGGACACGGAATATCAGAACCACCAGCCCGTTCCCCAAGATCGTCCGGAAACCCCTCGCTCTGGAGTCGTCATGCCGGGACGTCTGAGTGCCCCGGCTCTCCCCCGCCGCTCCGTGGACGACGGCGCCCGCCTCACCCCGTACAGGTGCGGCAGTGGCACCAGTCGGCGACTCCGGAGGCCCGCGGCCGGAAGACCGAGGACAGGGGGTCGGGGCGGCGCGGGGGCGTGGCGGTGCTCTCGCGCTCGACCAGCGCCGTCGGCACCAGGGTGGTGCCCGTCGGGGACTCCCCGCGCAGTTGCCGCACCATCGCGTCGACACACAGCCGGCCGAGGGCGGCGCGGTCCACACGGATCGTCGTCAGCGGCGGTATGAGCGATCCCGCCGTCGGGATGTCGCCGAAGCCGACGACGCTGACGTCCTCGGGCACCCGCCGTCCGGACTCGTGCAGGGCACGCAGGACGCCGAGGGCCATCTGGTCGTCGGCCGCGAACACGGCCGTACAGTCGGGTTCGTGGGCCAGACGCAGGCCGGCCGTATGGCCGGAGCCGGCGGTCCCGTCCCCCCTGAGCGGCGGCGGGATCGGACGGCCCGCGCGGCGCAGGGCTTCCTCCCAGGCGGCCGCCCGGTGACGGGCGGCGGTCGACCCCTCCGGGCCGGCCACGTGCCAGACGGTGCGGTGGCCGAGGTCCAGCAGGTGGCGGACCGCCGTGTCGGCGCCTTGGTGCTGGTCCGTGCCCACGGCGGGGAAGGGTCCGGAGGCGTCGGATTCCACCACGACGACCTTGGCGTGCGGTGGTACGGCGAGGAGGGCCGTGTCGAGGAGGGGAAGCTCCACCATCAGCGCCACCGCGTCCACGGCGAGTTCGTCGAGCCGGGCGAACGCGCCCGTGACGTCCTCCTGGTTCAGCGCGTCCAGGGGGATCAGCGTGACCGCGTAACCCTCGTGGGCGGCGCTGGTGACGAGGGCCTCCAGCGTCCGTACGTCGCCGGTGCCGGGCACGGTGCCGCTGTCGGAGAGGCCCCTGGTGATCACGCCGAGGGTGCGGAAGTCACCTCGTCTGAGCGCCCGGGCGGCGCTGTTGGGGCGGTAGTCGAGCGTGCCCATGGCGTCCAGCACCTTCCGGCGGGTGCCCGGGGAGACGGCCGGATCGCCGTTCGCGACGCGTGAGACGGTCTGCGCGGAGACACCGGCGAGCGAGGCGACCTCGGCCATCGAGACCCGGCGCGGCCACCGTGCCTCCGTACGCCGCTTCCGGTCGCCGCGGTGCGTGGCGGGGACGTCGGGGACGGGGCCGGGGCCCGGGCCGGGGTCAGACGGAGTGGGCACGGTGGCCTTTCGCGGCGGCCGGGACCATCACCACGGTGGTGCGCACCCCGCACCGGCGGAGGGAGGCGACCATGTCGGCGTTGGCCAGCGAGTCGGTGACCAGGGTGTCGATGGAGGCCAGTCCGACCGTCTTCGCCCGCTGCACCGCGCCGAGCTTCGAACTGTCCGCGACGACGATCGTGTACTCGGCCTGCTGGAGCATGATCCGGTCGATCTCCGCGCCGGGGGCGGTGTAGCGCGTCAGCCCGACCTGCGGGCTGACGCCGTCCGTCCCGACGACGGCGACGTCGAACCGGTAGGAGCGCAGGGTCTTCTCGGCGACGGTCCCGACGAGATCGTGGGAGAGCGGGCGGGCCGTGCCACCGGTGACCACCACTTTCACCAGCTGCCGGGCCATGAGCGAGGTCGCCGTGTCGAGCCCGTTGGTGACGACGGTGAGGCCCGCCCGTCCCGCCAGGCTCTTGGCGACGAAGCCGACGGTGCTGCCGCCCCCCAGCGCCACCGTGAGGGGCCGGGACGGTATCAGGGTCGAGGCGAGGGCCCCGATGCGGCGCTTGGCCTCGGTGTGCTGGGAACCGCGCAGGCTCACGGGTGGTTCCGCTCCGCGGTGCGCCGCGGCGATCTTGCCGTACGACCGGCGGATCAGGCCCTTCTCCTCCATCACGGCCAGGTCGCGGCGGACCGTGGCGCCGGAGACGCCGAGACGGGAGGGCAGGAAGCGCACCTGCACTTCCCGCCTCTGCGCGAGGAGCGCCAGGATCATCGAGATGCGCGTGTCGCGCGAGCGGTCACTCACAGGTTCTCCGTCCCGCCGTCAGCGAGGATCCGGCAGGCTGACGGTTCGGCTGCCCGAGGCCTCGCGCCTCGTCGTCCGGGGCCTTGTGGGCCCCGACCAGGCTCGCCCGCCCGCGCACCGAGGGGATCGGGGAAAGTCCCTAGGACGCCCCGGGCCGGGGCCAGGCGTCACGGGCCAGGCGGGAGTTTCCGGACATGACCTAGGGACTTTCCCCGATCCGGACCGACCGACCAGACGGTTCCATGGGGGGCAAAGCTCGCAAGAGTCACCTTTTGGAGAGAGATCTTCCGGAGTCCCCATGTACGTCACTGATCCCCACGACGCCGTCCGCTTCGACACGGGCGGTGACGACGTGGGAGTACGTTCCCTCCCGCCGCGTTCCTGTCACTCCCCGACCGCCGGTGTCGTCCGCCCGCTCGACCACTGCCCGCAGGCGGTCGGTGCGGCTCGGCGCCTCGCGCGGGAGCTGCTGGACCGGTGGGTGGTGCCCGACGCGGACTCGGTCGCGCTGGTCGTCTCGGAGCTGGTGACCAACGCGGTCGAGCACGCGCTGCCGCCCCTGGTCCTGCACCTCCACCGCGATCCGGCGCAGCGGCGCGTCTGGGTGGGCGTCTCCGACGGCGGGCCGGCGCCGCACGACGGCCCCTGGACGTCCTCCTGCACGGACGAGGAGCACGGCCGGGGTCTGGGCATCGTCGAGGCGCTGACCGACGTCCGGGAGACGGACACCCTCCCGGACGGTACGGCCATCCACTGGGCGCGGCTCGCCGCGGCCTGAGCGCCCGGGTCAGAAGATGCGCTGGCCTGGTGTGAGGACGCCGTCGGGGTCGTAGCGGTGCCGGGCGGCCTCGAACTCCGGCCAGAAGGCGCCGAAATGGCGCTCCCAGTCGTCCCGGGTGAGGGGCACCGATCCGATCGGGTACCAGCAGCCGCCCGCTTCGCGGGTGGCGCCGTACTGGCGGCGGTTCGCGGCGACCATTTCCTCCGCCGGATCGGCTCCGGGGGAGGCGGTCTTGAGCAGGGAGAAGAGATAGACGAGTTCCTCGTCGGGCATGACCGGGAGCGGGGTCGCGCACTTGGCGGTGAGGATGGGGTACAGCAGGATGACCGCGGTCGCCCCGATCGCGCGCGACGTGAGGCCGGCCAGCGTCTCGGTGACGACCGAGTGCACCGTGGAGGCGGGGAGCAGGCTGTCGTACCACGGGTGCGGGCGCTGCCACTCCCCCATCGCCCGGAACGCCTCCACCGCGGGGGCGAGCCGGTTGACGAAGTCGAAGTAGTCGACGTCCTGGGCCTGTGTCGTCGTGGGCTCCAGGTCGGCCGTGAGCCGGGCGTCGTCGGCCGCCGTCCCGTCGTAGGCGGCGGCTTCGAGCATGTAGGACCAGCCGTCCGGGGTGAGCAGGGCCTGCCCGACGAGGTAGTCGAAGCGGCCCTCCTCGATCAGCCTGGCCTGCTGCGCGGTGAGCGCGGCGACGCTCGGGAACATCAGGACGTAGTGCCGTACGGAGCGGGGCGCGGGCACCAGGGTGATCGTGGCGCGGGTGATGAGGGCGCACTGGCCGAGGCCGCCGAGGACGGCCCGGAAGAGGTCGGGGCGCTCGGACGACGAGCAGGTCGTGAGCTCGCCTTCGCCGGTGACGACCTGGAGTTCGACGACGTTGTCGACCTGCGTGCCGTAACGGCCGATCTGCCCGCCCAGGCCTCCGGCCGACAGCGTGCCGCCGACCGAGAGTTCCAGGTAGTCGGTGAAGGCCGGCGGCGTGAGCCCCCGGGTCAGGGAGGCCTGGGCCAGGGTGCTCCACCGGGCTCCGCCCTGGACGACCGCCGTGTCCTCGCGGATGTCGATGGCGTCCAGGCAGCCGAGGTCGATGACGAGCCCGGCGGGCACCTGCGCCTGCCCGTTGGTCGAGTGCCCCTGTCCTCGCGCGGCGACCTTCACCCCGCGTTCCCGGCAGTAGCGGACCATCGCGGCGACGTCCTCGGCCGATCCGGGCCGCAGGACCGCGGCGGGCGGCTGCCGGACGAGACCGCCGAAGTCGGTGGACGCGGCGTCGAGGACGGCCGGGGCGAAGCTCAGCTCCCCGTCGAGCGCGGGGACCGCGTCGAAGGCGCCGACGGCCGGGGCGGCCGCGGCCGCGTCGGGCTGCGGGGAGGCGGGGTGGGAAGGCGTCACGCGTACTCCAGATCGGGTCAGGGGCAGGGTCGTCCCCCTTGCCCGGATGGAGTCGGGGGACGGTGTGCCGATCCGGTGAGGCGGCCGGGCGCCCCCGCACGTCGACACACTTTCCTCACATGGTGATCTCTTCCCTGCCGAAGAGTCCACCAAAAATCCACCTGGGAAAGGAGATAGGCGACATGTCGACTCCGGGGCGACGCCGCTCGGCGGGCACTCGCGGGCAGCGGGGAGGGCGACACGCGTTCAGCGGGAGGGGAGTTCCCGACGGGCGAGGAGCGTGTATTCGGTGGGCGACACCTCCTTCTGCGCGTCCACGCTCGGCGCCGGGCCGCCGGCCGACGGCAGCCTCAAGCCCTTGACCTCGGCGGCCGGGAAGTCCTCACGCGCCAGACCGAGCGTCACGTGAGGCCAGAAGTCCTCCTCGACGATGTCCAGGGCGCGCATGATCTCCTCCTGGACGGGCCAGTTCGGGGCTGTGTTCGACACCAAGGCGGACCTGCTCGCCCTTCTGCACGACGTCCTCGTCGTAGCGATAGGCGGGGTCCTTCCGCAGACTCCAGCTGCCGTGCCGCACCTCGCCGGTCAGGCGGACGACCGGAGCGGGCCAATCCCCCTGTTCGACGAGGCCGCGGACGTCCGCCAGCCTGCGGTCGTCGGCGCCGCCAATGAAGCCCAGGGTGATGTGGATGTGCTCCGGCTGTTGGGGGTCGACCCGGTCCGCGCAGTCGTGCTGCAGCTCCACCAGGGCGTCCACCAGCGTGCCGGGGACCCTCAGGGAGATGAAGGCGTTCGTCGTGTGGTCCTTCGCCATGCGCTTCCTCCGTACATGAGCGTGCTCTCCGCCGATCCCGCGTCGGGCGGCGACGTTGCAGGGATTGCCCCGGCGACCGACACGGGTGGGCGGCGGCGGAGTGGCCTCACCCGGGCGGACGAGCGGCTTCACCGCAGAAACGATCAGCCCTTCCGCCAAGCGGCCGGGCGGGGCGTGGACACACGGGCGCGCCGGGCAGTTCGGACTGCCCGGCGCACACGTGTACGGGGTTCAGCGAAGCCTGTCCGGCCCCTCCGGCCGCGACGGTCTCGGGGGGAGGGGCCGGTCAGGCCGGGGGTCAGCGGCGGTGGTGGTGATGACCCCAGGAGTGGGTGTCCACGGTGCGGCCGCGGTCGTCGCGCAGGATGGCCTTGTCGCGCCGGTCGTCCCACACGTAGTCACGACGGTCCTGGAAGAGGTCGGTCCGGGTGTCGCGGCCCTCGCCGGTGTGGATGCGGAGGGTGGCGCGGCCGGCGAGGCGGACGCGGTCGAAGGTGTAGCGGTTTCCGTCGTCGTCGCGGAGCGTCCACCCCTTGAGGTTGACCGAGTGACGGGTGGTGTTCGTGATCTCGATCCATTCGGCGTTCAGCGACCGGTTGGAGCGGTTGTCGCGGCCGGGGCTGTCGGCCTGGACGCGGCTGATCTCGACCCGCGGCTTCTGGTGGCGGTCGCCGTCGTGGGCGGCGGCCGGCAGGGCGGCGACGGAGGTGATCGCGCCGGCGGCCAGGACGGTCGCCGCGATGCGGCGGGCGGTCGAAGAAGCAGACATGGGTGATGTCCCCTCAAGAACGTTTCTCCACCGGAAGGCTCCCGGTGGATGTGGGTGCGACCTCGGTCCGGTGTGGGCCGAGGACGCTTACCTTGCGGCTCCTCGGAGCGCGCCGACAGCCCGACCGCTTGCCGTTACCGAACGCGGACATTTCCGTAACTGTCGCTTGTATACGTCAAACACCCGTATCGGTCGTGATCCTGACATTCGCTGACCTCTACACCCACCCCATGGTGATCAAGGGCGATCCCGCATGGACGCCGGCGCATACGCGTGCGACGACACCCGGCGCACTGCTCCGACCGGGGTACGGGCCCACGTCACGGCTGTTCCGCACGTTTCTTCGTTCATGCGAAGCCTTCTCGTACGCATGCACGGCCAAGCCCGGCGGACCGAGGTGACGGTCGGCGATCTTGTTGCATGTACCCGTCGAGATGTAGTACTTCTTATACATGAGCGAGCAGGTACACAACAGGCTGGCGGTTGTCAGGGCTGAGCGGAAGGTGTCTCGTCAGGCGTTGGCCGAGGCGGTGGGTGTCCACTACCAGACCATCGGCTACATCGAGCGCGGCCAGTACAACCCCAGCCTCGATCTGGCGCTGAAAGTGGCCCGGTTCTTCGGCCTGCCGGTGGAGGCGCTGTTCTCCCTGGAGCCGTTCCAGCCGCTCACCGACGAGGTTTACGGGAGGAAGCAGTGATGACCACGACGCGCTACGACCGGCGCATGTACCAGGTGATGAACGACCGACGGGCAGCGAGGTTCCACGCCACCGCGGGCCGTCGCCGGGCGGTGGTGGCAGCCCATGTCGCCCTGACCGCGGTGGGGGTGGGCGCCTGGATCGCCACGGTCTTCGGACCCTGGTTCTGGCCGGCCGCCGTGATCGCCGTGGTCCTGCTCCCCTGGGTCCTGCTCACCGGTCTCCTCAACGGCTCCACGCGCGGACTGCTCGAACTGCGCGGCCGGATGCTCGACGAGCGCCAGCTCATCGAGCGCGACCGGGTGCGCGCCCTGTCCCACCGCGCCACCCTGTGGCTCCTCATCGCCGCGGCGATCGGCGCCGTCGCCTACGGCACGCTGACGGACGAGCCTCTCCGGGCGGAGGTCGCCCCGGTCCTGTCCGGGGTGCTGGCCGTGCACTGGATCATGCCCCTGTGGGTGGCGGGGCTGCGCGTCCAGGACGACCTGCGCGACGACGACGTCGACGCCGAGGCGTAGCGCCGGTCGGACCGCGCGCCGTGCGTACCGGGGACCGGGAGAGGTCCGCGGTACGCACGGCCGTGGCCGGGGTTCACCCCACCGGGCGCTTCCTCCGCAGCACGCGGGACAGGCGGGCCGGGGACCGCCACGGGCCGGCGGGAGCCACCCGCGCCGTCACGACCGGGCCGGGGTGCCTCGCGGGCGCCGGGGGCGCGGGGGCGGGCGCGTCCGGGGCGGTACGGGTGCGGGCGACGAGGACGAAGGTGACGCTGATCAGCAGGGCCCAGGCGCCGAACTTGGCGAGGGGGACCGGTTGCCAGCCGTCGAGTTGGTGGGGGTAGCTCCAGGCGCCGACGAAGGTCGCGGCGTTCTCGGCGACCCAGAGGAAGAAGCCGATCAGCGCGAATGCCAGGGCCAGCGGCAGGCGGTAGCGCGCGGCGCCCACGGTGAAGTGCACCCAGGTCCCGGCCATGGCGGCCACGAGCAGCAGGGCGAGCAGGACGCGGACGTCCGGCAGCCAATGGTGGCTGAAGAAGTTGAGGTACACGGCGGCCGCGAGCACCGCCATCGTGCGGGGCCGGTAGCGGGACAGCGACAGGTCCATGATCTTCCAGGCCCGGCAGCAGTAACTGCCGACGGCGCTGTACAGGAACCCGCCGTAGAGCGGGACACCCGCGATCTTGGACACGGCGTCCTCCGGATAGCTCCACGAGCCCATCCGCACCTTGACCAGCTCGAAGAGCAGCCCGACGAGATGGCAGCCCAGGATCACGGCGGTGTCCCGGGGCCCGTCCCAGCCGACCTTGCGGGCCAGAACCGTCAGCGCCACTCCGAAGAGCAGCAGCAGGTCGTAGCGCGCGACCGGCAGATCGGCGGGCAGCAGCCGGGAGGCCCCGATGCCGCCGACGAGCACGACGGCGAAGGCGACGGCCCGGACCTGGTCGAGCCCGAAACGCCAGAACTGCGCGCAGCCGTGGAGGATCCGCTGGTACGTCATGCCCGAGCATGACGTACCCGTGGCCTGCTTCGGTTCCCGACCAGCACAAACGCACCCGCCCGGCCATGCCCCCGCGGCCTTCGGGCCGGTTGATCACCGTCGCGGAAGGACATGGCCTCGGAGGGCATGGCCGCCGCGGGCCCGGTCACGGAGGTTCCGAGGGCATGGCCGCCGCGGGCCCGGTCACGGAGGTCACGACCAGGAGGCCGCGACCAGGGACCGTTCGGCCGCCGCGAGGTGGACGGCGGAGGCGAGCCAGGCGCGGGCGTAGCCGTCGGCCGAGGCGTCGGTGAGACGGCCGAAGGCGTCGCGGGGGCGGTGAGCCGCCTCCGCCGTCAGGGCAGCCGCCAGTTCCGCCGCCCCGCCGAGGCCCGCCCTACGCAGCGGCGCGACGAGGGCCGCCGTGTCCGGGCCGCGGCCTGCCTCGGCGACCGCCCGTCGCCCGCCCGCGATGCCCGTCTCCAGCAGCCGCCGCACCCGCCACAGCGGGGCGTCCGCCAGCGGATCCGGCCCCTCCGCCACCGGGGCGCACGCCTCGGGGCCCGGTGTCCCGCGCGGGAAGTGGCTGCCCTGGAGGCGGTCGTATCCCAGGTCGGCGCGGCCCCGCCACTCCTCCGGCAGGCGGAGCGTGTACGACGCTCCCGGGACCGGGCCCACCGCCAGGGGCCGGAGGGTCGCCGCCAGGTCCAGGTCGGGGCGGCCCAGCACCCGCAGTGCGAGTCCCGGGTGCCGGGCGAGCCGGCGCAGGTTGGCGGCGTGCGGCAGCTCCGGATGGGGGTGGGCCGGGTGCAGCCGAAGCAACGGGCCGTCTCCGGCGACCCGGACCACGAGGTACTCCCCCGCCGGGCCGACCACCTCCACGTCGCAGCCGAGCAGCGGCGTCACGGTCTCACCGTTCTCGGTCGGGCCGCCGGCGAGCGCGGCGGCCATCGCCTCGTGCACGGGTCGGGCGAAGAGCGCGGCCGCGGGCTCCTCGGTCCAGTCCACCCCGCGCAGCGGAGTCGCGCTCACGCCCTTGCCCGCCCCGAGCCGCCCGTCCGGGGAGACGGTCGCGCCGACGATCCGCAGGCCCCCGCGCGCCAGCCCGGCGTGATCGAGGACGGCACCGCCGAGCGCCACGGACGCCGACCCCGCCCCCCGGGCGCGGGCCAGTCCCCCGGGGCGTACGTCGGACACCGTGTAGCAGGCGCCCTCGTGGTCCGTGAGGTGGGTGGCCACGCCGCCGTACCCGGTGGCGGAGAGCACCGGTTCCCGGCACAGGCCGTACACCCGGAGGCTGCCGCCCTGTGCGTAGGCGCGGCGTGTCGTGCCGGCCGCGTCGGGGGCGGCGGACCCCGAGGCGAGCAGCGCGGCGCCGGCCAGCAGCTCCCGGAAGGCGGCCGCGAGGTCGCCGAGGCGTTGCCCCTGGCTCCGGTCGCGGGCCGCGCGCAGTCCGCGGACGACGCGCAGCGTGGCGGCCTCGGCGCGGGGCAGCCCGGCGAGCCGAGCGGTGTGGGCGGCGCGGAGCAGCTCGGCCTGGACCACCGCCCCGCCCGCCGAGACACCCGCCGAGAGCGCCTCGGCGGCCGCCTCCCAGAGCGCGGTCGCCGCCCGGACCTGCGCGGCGGTGGCGGTGATGACGGGGGCGGGATCGGCGGAGGGGGCCGGGCCGGCCGCCGAAGCCGGGGCGGGCGCGGCGCGGTGGTCGACGGTGGTCCCGGCGGAGAGCCCGGGTTCGGTCGTACTGGGCGGGACCTCCGAGGTGGATCCGGCCGGCTCGTCGGCGGGTCCGGCGGGCGGCTCGGGGGCGAAGGCCGTCTCCTCCGGTGCCTCCGGCCGCGTCGGTGCGTCCGCGAGGGGAGCGGCGCCCAGCGCAGCGGCCCGGTGCAGACAGCGCGGGGCCAGCAGGCAGGTGCAGACCGCCTGTCCGGGATCGGTGACCGCGCCCGACGGGGCCGGGCGCAGGGTGACCACCGCGTCCTCGCCGAAGCGCACCTCGACGGCACCGTCACCCGCCACGGCGGCGTTCGCGGCGCAGCCGGCGATCGCGGCGTCGAGCTTCTTGCGGAGCCGTGCGCTGAGCTGCTCCACGGCTTCGGCGAGGACGTCGGGGGCGACGGGAGGCAGGAGTTCGGTGCTCAACGGGGTTCTCCACGGAGGCGGTCGCCCACCCAGCGGGCGAGGGCGAGCGGGCTGAGGGCGGCCACCGGCATGCCGGCGGCGGCGAGTCGGCGGGTCACCGGCACCGAGTACCGAGGCGTCCCGGAGTCGTCGAGCGCCGCGCAGCCCAGCAGGTGCGCGCCGGACGCGGCCAGCGCGCGCACCTCCCCCAGCAGCCCGGCGAGCGGTGCGCCTTCCTCGAAGTCGCTGACCACGACGACGAGGGTGCGGCTCGGCACGGTGATCAGCGAACGGGCGTGTGCGAGTCCGGCCGCGATGTGCGTACCGCCGCCGACCCGGACCTCCAGCAGCAGCGACAGGGGGTCCTCGACCCGGTCGGACAGGTCCACCACCTGGGTGGAGAAGGCGAGGAAGTGCGTGGACAGGGTCGGAACGCCGCCCAGCACCGCGGCGGTCAGGGCCGACCAGATCACCGAGGCCTCCATCGAGCCGGAGACGTCGACGACCAGGACGAGGCGCCAGTCCGACTCCTTGCCCGCGCGCGTGCTGAACACCGGCCGTTCCGGTACGACGACGACACGGCCGTCGTCGGTGCGCCGGGTGTGGGCGAGGTTGGCGCGGAGGGTGCGGGCGAGGTCGAGCCGGCCACCGGGCCGACGGGTGGGGCGCGGGGTGGACAGGCCGGCCAGCGTCGGACGCAGCCGGGTGGCCAGTTCCCTCGCCAGCTCGTCGACGAGCCGCTTGACCAGCGGCCGCAGCCGGGCGAGCCGGGACTCGGGCATGCCGCCGGCCAGGGACAGGACCGAACTCAGCAGCTCCACCGAGGGGCGTACCGCCGCAGGGTCGAGCTGGGTGAGGACGTCGGAGCGGCCCGCGTCCGCGGCGTCGGCGAGGACCTCTTCGCGTACGTCGGCCCCGAAGAGAGCCTCCAACTCCTGCGCCCACTCGCGGGCGGTCGGGAAGGAGGCCTCCTGGCCGCCGCCCTGACCGGATGCGCCGCCCACGTCGTCGGCGCCCTCTCCGCGTCCGCCGCCGTACAACTCGTCCAGGGCCCGGGCGTAGCGGCGGGCGTCGGCGCTGAGCCGGTCCGCGTGGCGGCCGAGGAGGAGCCGCCACCGGTCGGCGGGACCGAGTCTCCGGTCGGACGTCCCTGCCGCGCCCGTCGGGTGGCCGGCCGGTACGGCGTCGTCCGCACCTTCGGGGGCGGGGCAGGGCGGGGTGTCGGCGGCGGCCGGGGGCCCGCCGTGCGCCTGGGGGGCAGGGAGGGGCAGGGCCTTGAGCGCGGCCAGTCCTGCGGCGTCGGCCGCCGCCCAGAGGGCGAGCAGGCCGGGCGGGGCGTCGAGGGAAAGGTCGAGCCGGTCGCCGAGGCGCTCGGTCACCGTGGCCAGCATCCGGTCGCGGGCGGCCGGCGACAGGGCGTCGAAGCCGCCCCGCAGGGCCGGCAACCGGTCGAGGAAGTCCTGGTCGGCCAGGGAGTCGACCCGGTCGAGCAGCGGGGTGAGCGCCTCCGGGGACGCCTGGAGCAGCGGTCCGGCGGCCGTGAGGAGACCCGCGAGGCGTTTCGTGAGCGCGCGTCGCGTGTCGGGGGCGGTCGCCCCGTCGATCCAGCCGGCCACCCGCTCGCCCAGGCCCGCGGCGGGGTCCAGGTCGAGCATCACGCGTACGGCCCGGGCGGCGCCCTGCATCAAGGGCGCGGCCGTGCCGGCGAGTTCGGCCAGGGCCTGGTCCATCCGGATGCCGAGGTGCCGGGTGGCCGTCCGGTCCGCCAGCGCCACCAGCGCCCCGGCGTCGGCGGCGGAGTCGCTTCCCGCCAGCCCGGGCAGCGACCGTACGGCGGCCTCCAGCAGCTCACCGGAGAGCGCTCCGGCGAGGGTGCGCGTCTCGGCCGTGGTGCCGGGGTAGTGGCCGCGGCGCAGGCCCTCCAAGAGGTCCAGCGCGGCGAGGAGTTCGGGGAGGCCGGCGGTGTCGGGGAGGACGGCGGAGGCCTCGCGCAGCCGTGCTTCGACCAGGTCGGGCAGGTCGCAGCGTGCGGCGGCGGTCAGGCCGGCGAGGATCTGGTCCGGGGTGGGGCCGCCCTCGGCGACCTCGCGGCGCGCCGTCTCGCTCAGGGTGCCGGCGGCGGCCTGGGCCGCGGTGACTCCGCGGACTCCGGCGAGGTCGAGTCGCGCGGGGACGGACGGCGTCCAGTTCAGCCGCCACTTGGTGCCGAGCGCGGTGCCGTCCCCGGTGGCCGCGACGGCGAGGGGTTCGCCGTAGGAGGCGCCGATGACCAGCAGGCGCTGGAGCAGCACCTCGCGGCGGCCGTCGAGGGGAAAACGGAGCGGGTCGAGGCGGACCTCGCGGGGCTCGGGTTCGTCCGGGCGGGGCAGCCGCAGTCGGGTGAGCTCGTCCTCGACCGAGGGGCCGAGGCCGGAGCGGGGTGCGTGCGGGCTGGTCCGGCCTCGGGCGGTGCCGATGAGCACGGCCTCCAGCGCGCGGGCGAGCGCCCGGCCCCGGCCGAGGGGTTCGCCCTGTCCGAGGACGGTGGTGACGGCCTCCAGGAGTTCCCCGCGCCCGGGCGCGGGCAGTCCGCGGAGCGCGGCCAGGTCGCAGGCGAGACGCAGCGTCTCAGCGGCTTCGCCGGTGCCCGCGGTGTGGCCCGCGCGGCGCATTTCCCGGCAGAGACCGACGATCGCGGTGCCGGCCGCCTCGCGGACGCGGTCCGGGTCGCCGGCGGCGGTGAGGACGGCCTGCTGCCACAGCGGGTCGCGGATTCCGGCGGGGTAGCCGGACCGGGAGTCGAGCAGGTCGAAGGAGTACGGCACGAAGGAGGTCACCGCACCGGCCACGGCGGAGCTTGCCGTGGGCGCGGTGCTCTTCGCCTTGGCGGAGCTTTCCGTGGGCGCGGTGCTCTTCGCTGTGGCGCTTTCCGTGGACGCGCCGCTCATCGCTGTGGCAGAGCTTCCCGTGGGCGCGCCGCTCTCCGCTGTGGCGGAGCCATGCGTGGCTGCGGTGCTCTTCGCTGTGACGGAGCCCTTCGAGGCCGCGCCGCTCTTCGACGCGGTGGGCGCGGTCCGTGGCCGGGTCTCGGTGGGATTGTCGGCCGATACGGCCGGGTGGACGGCCTCCTGCGCGGTCATAGCCGCCGAGCCGCTCCGGCCGGTCTGCGGAGCCTCGCCCCCGGGGCGCGCGTCGGCCGAGGCGCGTGGTGCGGCGAGCAGGGCGGGGGCGTGGAACGCGCCGATCACGGCGGCGACCCGACGGCCGCCCGCCGATGCCTCGGTGACGACCTGTCGCATCCGGGCCTCGCGGGCGAGGTCGGTGGCGGGCACGGGCGCGTCGGAACGCAGGGCCCAGCCGACACCCAGGGCCGCGCGGCGTACCGCTTCCGGGGTGCAGCCGGGAGCCAGGACCTCCACGGCCCGGTCCCACAGGTCCTCGCCGTCCCGCCCGGTGCCGGCGGCGGCGAGCGCCCCGGCGAAGGAAGGGCGCCCCTCCCGCGTCTCACCCCTCCCCGCGGGTCCCGCGTCCGTACCCGTAGCCGCGCCCGTCTCCGTATCCGCAGGGGCGTCGGCGACCCAGCCAGGGTCGGACAGTGGCAGGTCGCAGCAGACGACCTCCACCCCGCGGGCCCGGGCCCAACGCACCGCGGCCAGTTCCGGGGAGAAGTCCGCGAAGGGGTAGAACGACAGCCGTCCGCCCGCGCCGGTCCCGGCGAGGGCGACCGGGGCGACGGTCTCCGGGTCGGCCAGATGCTCCAGCCAGGGCTGGAAGTCGGCCGGGAGCTCCACGCAGACCACCTCGGCGTCCGCCTCCTCCAGGAGCGCGGGCACCATGGCGGCGAGGGCCGGGCTGTGGTGGCGCACCCCGAGGAGATACGGCTCGCGCGAGGCGGCCAGCGCGTCCACGGCCGTGCGCGGATCGACGGTCGTCAACGCAGGCTCCCGCGCAGGTCCCAGAGGCGGCGCCACATCGCCGAGCCGCTCTCGGCGCGGCGGCGGACGGGCCCGTCCCAGTAGCCGAGCAGACGCGCGTGGTCGGCCGGGTCGTCCTTGCGGACGACGCCCAGGAGATGTCCCGGCAGCAGGTCCAGGACGTCCCCGCCCGGGAGGTAGGCGGCCGCGACGCCGAGGGAGGCCGCCACCTGGACCGCCTCGGCGGTGGACATGACCGTGCCGGGCCGCTCCACGTCCCAGCCCTCGGTGGAGCGCCCGGAGCGCAGATCCCGGAAGACGGTGACCAGGGCGTCCAGGACGGCGTCGTCGACCCCGAAGGCCGCGCCCGCGCGCTGCACCGCCGCGACGGCCTGGCGGCGGACGAGGACGGCCTCGGCGTCCGCGTCGGCGATCGGGTCAACCGTCTCGAAGTTGAACCGTCGCTTCAGCGCCGCGGACATCTCGGAGACGCCCCGGTCGCGCAGGTTGGCGGTGGCGATGACGGTGAAGCCGGGGACCGCGGCGACCACCGCGTCCTCGGTGGCGGTCAGTTCGGGCACGGTGATGCGGCGGTCGGACAGGATCGAGACCAGGGCGTCCTGCACCTCGGGCAGGCAGCGGGTGATCTCCTCGACCCGCACCACCCGTCCGGTGCGCATGGCGGCGAGCACGGGAGAGTCGACGAGGGCCTGGGGGGTGGGGCCCTGGGCGAGCAGCAGGGCGTAGTTCCAGCCGTAGCGGAAGGCGTCCTCGGTGGTGCCCGCGGTGCCCTGCACGGTCAGGGCGCTGGTGCCGCTGACGGCGGCCGCGAGCAGCTCGGACAGCATGGACTTGGCGGTGCCGGGCTCGCCGGTGAGCAGCAGTCCGCGCTCGCCGGCCAGGGTGACCACGCAGCGTTCCACGAGGGCGCGTTCGCCGACGAACTTCGGCGCGATCGCCTGCTTCGACGGCAGCCCGGCGCGGCGTCCGGGAAGGGCGAGTTCCTTGCCGTCGCTGCCGCAGACGAAGGTGACGGCCGCGCGCGGGGTGAGGGCCCAGCCGGGCGGGCGCGGGCCGGGGTCCTGGGCGGCGAGGAAGGCGAGTTCCGCCGCGTACCGCTCCTCGGCCGGCTGGATCTGCCGGGCGGCGGGGGCGGGCTGGTCGGTGAGGGTCATGCGGGTGTTCCTCCGAATGGTTCGGGTACGGGTGGCCGGCGCGGCGCACCCGGGCGGGGTGCGCCGCGCCTGAGGGCGGACGGCGCGGCCCGGGCCGCGCCGTCCGGACCAGGGCGGTGGGCCATCGCGCCGCTCTGGACGGCGGTGGGCGGTCGTGCCGCGCCGCTCTGGACGGCGGCGGGGGTCAGCGGCGGCGCCTGGTGCGGCGGACCTTCAGCTCCTCGAAGCGCGGGACGTCGCCGTCGAGGATCCGCTGCCACGCTCGGGCGTACAGCTCGGTGGCCGGTTCGGTCGGCACCAGGGCCCCCAGGACCGGCCTGCCGCCCGCCACGGGCCCGTACATCGGCAGCTTCCACTGCTCGACGGGGAGCCCGGGTGACGTCTGCTCGGCCCAGCCGCCGGGCAGGAACAGGGAGCGTCCCGCGCGGGCCCGTACCGCCGACACCACCAGGTCCGTGGCGGCCAGTTCGGCTCGGGCCGCCTTGAGGCGGGCCGGCTTCCATCCGGTCCACCGCGCGGTGTTGCGGTCGGTGGGGTCGGGCATGGCCAGCAGCGTCAGGTACAGCGTCGCCGCGTCGTCCCCCAGAGCGTGGGCCCGGGCGACCTCCGCCACCAGCGCGGGCACCGACCGCGACGGGTCCTGCGGCCACCACGTGCCCTCCGCGTCCCGCTCTCCGGACGCGGGGGCGCCGGGGTCGGCGAGGAGCCGGGCGAACGCCGGGTCGTGTGCGCGCCGCAGCGCCGCTTCCAGCGCGGTCGGCTGCTGGTCCTGGCCGCGCAGGGCGGGCAGGTACGGGTCGGATCCGGTGGAGTCCAGCAGCACGGGGCGCACGGCCGGCTGCGGCTGGCCGTCGTACGTGGCCATGAGCACCGCGCCGTACCGCTCGTGGTCGGGTGCCGTCTCGGTCGGGGTTCCGGCGACCTTCCGGAAGTCCGCGAGGCTGGTGTAGTGCCCGGCCGCGAGCAGCAGTTCGGGTGCGGCCAGGCGCTGCCGTACGGCGCTGAGCGCGCTGGGCAGCGTCGCCCGTACGGGATCGCCGGCGGGCAGCCGGTGGGCCAGCCAGGCCGTCAGGCCCATCGCGCCCGTCAACACGGTCGAGGTGAACGGAGCCTCGGCCGGGGCGACGGTCGCCGCCTTGTCGCCCTCGATGTGCCAGGGGACGTCGGCGCCGAGCTCCGTGGACGACGCCGGGTCGAGCAGGGCCGAGAGCGCCTGGTGGGCGGGCCAGCCCCCGCGGGCGGCCCGCGCCGCCTCCGCGGCCAGCCAGTCGGGCACCGGCGTCCGCCGTCCCACGCGGGCGTTCCACACGGCCGCCGCCGCTGCCGCGTCGGGCCCGTCGCTCCACAGCCGCGCCGGGTCCTCGGGGACGAGCGCCGCCACCACGGCCCGCCGCACCTCGACGGTGAGCGTGCGGAGCTGGTCGCGGGCCTCCCGCGCCTCGGCCACCTTCAGGCCGAGGGTCTTGCGGAGCTCCGCCGGCAGGAAGTTGTTCTCCCAGCTGTCCACGCCCGGCATGCCCGCGAGGACGAGCCGGGCCAGCGCCTTCGACGTGCCGGTGAGACGGCCGAACTCCTCGGCCGCCTCCGGGAGGAAGGGGGCTTCGGCGTGGGCCTTGGCCTCCCGGAGGAAGGCGGTCAGCCAGCCGGGGCCGCGGGTGCGGTCCCCCACGGCCGTGACGTCGCGCACGGTGTAGGGGGCGGGGACCTCGAAACGGCCGGTCGGGTCGTACAGCAGCGCCCCGAACTCCCGCCCGTCGTCGACGCCGGCGTGGTGCTCGGTGATGCCGAGGGCCGCTCCGCCGCCGAGCGGGAGCACGCTGCGGTGGGCGTGGCCGCGCTCCAGGCCGTCGGGGGTGTGCAGATACGGCGTGCCGAGGTGGACCAGGACGCGGCGCCAGTGGCCGGCCGAGCCCGCCGCCGAGGCCAGTCCGAGGGTGTCGACCAGGCCGAGCACGTCGAGCAGCGCGGCCCGGTGCTCCGCATCGCTTCCGGGTGCGACGGCGCGGTAGGCGAGGGCGGCCGGGTCGTCCAGGAGGGGGGTGAAGGGCAGGCCGGAGTACGGCAGCGTCGGCAGGTCGAAGTGGACCCGTCCGGGCGGTGGCGTGGCGGAGGTGTCGGCCCGGGCGGCCGCCAGCCCGTTCAGGAAGCGGTGGGTCACGTCGGAGTCGGCGCCCCACCGGGAGTACCCGGAGGCCATGACTCCGTTCAACGCCTGGGCGATCAGGGAGTCCGCAGGGCCTTCGACGCGGGGCGCCGTGGGTCCGGCCGCCGGGTCGAGCCGGGCGGCCACGGCGTCCAGGGCCTTGCGCTGCCGGACGGCGAAGGCCAGCGCCTTGGCCACGCCGGCGATCAGCTCGGGGGCGGTGAGGGCGGGCAGCGCGGTGCTCACCAGCGCCGGAAGGTCCGCCGCGCGGTCGGCCACGGCGGCCGCCTTCAGAAGGGTGCCGGCGCTCTCCGCGTCGGCGGCGCGCAGGGCGGCCGACCCGCGCGGGTCACGGGGCCTCAGCATGTGCAGGAAGGCGAGCGGCGGGAGGGCCGCGGCGGCTGTGCCGTACAGCTCGCTCCGGTCGCCGGCGCTCGTCGTCGTGACCACGCCGTCCGGGTCGTGGAGGGACAGGGCGCGCCACTGGTGGGTCAACGCGCGGGGCCGGTCGTCACCGGGGAAGGTGAGGGCCGCGATCGGCAGGACGGAGCCCCGGGGCACGGTGACGGCACGCCCGGCGGTGTCCTCGGCGTACCAGCCGCCGCCAGGCAGCCGGACGACCCGCCAGCCCAGCAGGCCGTCCGCGGACGTGCCCGGCACGGGGCCGTTCGCCGTCACCGCGGGCCGTACCCACGAGGAGTACGCGGCGAGCTCGGCTCCGGCGGGGTGGGGGCGCAGCGCGTCGGCGAGGAAGCCGGGCTGCGAGCGCCGGCCTTGGACGCCCTGGGCGGGGTCGTACTCGGCCCAGCCGCCGTCGCCGTGCCGCTCGCCCTGCTCCCACACCCAGAACGAGGTGCCGTCGGACAGCACCGGGCGTTCGGCCGGGAGTTTCGTGTCCCCGCGGTGCAGGACACCGCCGCCGGTGGTGCGGCCGCCGCCGGGCAGCGGAAGGCTGAGGTGCTCCGAGCGCAAGGACCAATAGCCGGGCCCGTCCAGGGTGAACACGTGGTCGGGCGCGGTGTGCCAGTAGGCCTGGGTGCCGGCGCTGTGGCCGTAGCCGCTCCAGAACACCAGCAGTGCGCCGTCCACGTAGTGGAAGCCGTACCGGCGGTGGGAGCCTTGGGGCACGCGCAGGTCGTGCGTGAGCACGGTGGAGTCGGCGTCGATGACGCGGACCTGGCTGGTGCCGGCCACGATCAGGTACGGCCAGGCCTCGACGACGGTCAGGTCGTCGACGTGGTGGCGCCCCGGGGCCAGCTCCGCCAGGGCCTCTTCCCACGCAGGCCAGGTCAGTTCCTCGAAGAGGCCGCCGCGCAGGGTGCGTGCCAGGGTGGCTCCGAGGTCGGCGCCGACCGCCGCCGCGACCTCCCGCGGCGCAAGCGCCAAGGCTTCTGCGGGCAGCCACGACAGCCGGGCGATCGCCTTCGGCAGACCGGGCAGCCCGGCCGCGACCGAGGCGCCGGCCACGTCGCGCATCCACTCGGTGAGCATCGGCCGGCCGCCGGCGGATTCGGCGAGGCGGCGCATCACGGTCACCCCGGTGGAGCCTTCGGTGCAGTTGTCCGCGCTGCGCCGGAAGGCGGGGCGGAAGCGGGGGTCGGCTTCGAGCGCGACGAGGTCCCGGCGGCTCTCTCCGGCGGCCCAGTCCGTGAGGTTGAGGACATCGCGGTGGCCGTTGCGGGCGTCGGCCGTCGGGGCGGCGACCGGGATGCCCAGCGAGAGCAGCAGGTCGAGGAGGTCGACGTCCTCGACGCCGATCCGCAGGACCTCCTCACCGGCGGGGCGTGCCGCCAGGTCGGCGCGCAGCCGCCCGGCAGCGCGTCGCACGAGGTCCAGCAGGGCGGGCGGCGTGGGGCGCGGGCCCCAACCCCGGTGCCTGGCCGCGTGGTAGCGCTCCAGCCAGCCCGCTGCGCCGTCGGCGCAGCGCTCCTCCGGGGGTACGTCCGCGGTCAGGCCGGCTTCGGCGCCCGATTCGGAGAGGATCCCCAGCCAGCGGTCGCTCAGGTCGCCGTCGTCCCCGGGCGGGGTCATCGACAGCAGCGTGCCGCGTACGGCCGGCGTACGGCAGGCCAGGGCGACGAGCGCCGCGCGGTGCGACTTCCACCAGCCGGAGGCGGCCCGCAGCGTGGCCGGCAGCGGCAGGAGCTCGGCGAGGTACTCCTGTTCCGCCTCGTCGCCGGACAGGCCGGCGGCACGGGCCAAGCGCCGCAGCTCCACGGCGGCCTGGGCGGAAGGGGCGAGTCCGCCCGCGGTGCGGCGCACGCAGAGCCGGCGGTAGCGGGCGTATGCCTCGGCGGGGTCGAGCCGGGCCGCGAGCTCCTTGCCGTAGCCGCTCAGCACCTTCACCGGCAGCGCCCCGGCGAGGGCGAACTCGAGGAAGACGGCGTCGAGTCGGTCCTCGTCGACGGCCAGCCCGTGCTGGGCCTCGCTGGTGCGGGCGCGGCCGAACAGCTGGCCGGCGTAGGTGGTGTTCTCGACGGCGAGGAAGATCCGCGCGGTCTGTTCGTAGAAGACGGGCAGGAAGTGCGGGACGGCGGAGGCGAGCCGCCCGGCCAGTTCCTGGCAGGCGTCCAGGGCGGCCTTGGGCTTGGTCTTCGCCTGCCGGGCCAGTCGGTCCAGCTCGGGCACGACCGCCAGGGCGTGGTGCCCGTCCTCCGGGTGGTGCACCAGCACCCATTCCGGGAAGCCCAGCTCCCGGCGCCGGCCGAGGCCCACCACGACCGGCTCTCCCTGTGGCTCGAGGCCGAGGAAGCCGGCGGCGAGGTCCTCGGCGGGGCCGAGTTCGGCGGCGGCGAGGCGGATGACGACCCGGTCCTCGCCGAGCACGGGATGGCCGTAGCTCCGCGCGGTCAGCGCGACCGCCGAGGCGCCCGCGTCCTCGGTGCCGACCGGGAGCACGGCCCCGGCCTTGAGCAGCTCCGCGTGGGCGGAGGCGGTCCCGGTCGTCGCGGTGTCGTCGCCGGAAGCCGGCGTGCCGGCCGCCGTCGTCGTGCCGCCGGAAGCGGTCGTGCTGGTCACGCGTCCCCACCCTCTTCGATCGTGCGGCCGGCGTAGAGCGCCGCGGCCATGCGCATCCCCTCGGACCAGGCGACGGGCCCGACGTCGTTCAGCCGTATCGCGCGGCCGTCCTCGTCGTGCCAGCTGAGCGCGCCGGTCTCCGACTCCCCGTCCCAGTACGGCTCGCCGATCCAGACGGACGCCTCCGTGCCGCGTCCGCCGTCACGGACCTTGGCCGTGGCGTAGCCGCCGGAGACGCGGTAGCCGAGGCTCGTGGCGCGTGCCGCGAGGCCGAAGCGGGAGGCGTACTTCCCGCCCGCGTACTCCCGTGACTCCGTCGCCGTCGCGGGGTGCGCGGCGTCCGGCTTGGCCCATGTGGCGCGGTGTATCTGCTCCACCCGCTGGGTGATGCCCAGTTCGGCGGCGAAGTCCCGCACGTCGTCGAGGTCCGGCAGGAGGACGGGGTGCGGGAAGGTCACGGTGCGCGGGGAGAGCCGTACCGTCTCGCCGTCGAGGTCGACGACCTTCAGCTCGCCGTCCGCGGTGGCGTCGCGCAGGAAGCCGACCTCGTCCGGGTCGTCGCCCACCACGGCCATGTCGCGCAGGGCGGACTGCCACGCCTCGTCGGGCCACACGCGGGCGATCAGCTCGGTGGGCACGGGGAGCGAGGACACCATCCAGGTATCGACCTGGGCGACGCAGGAAGCGACGTGCCGGTCCAGCCATTCGGCGAGGCGCCGGAGCCGATCGACGTCCGGATGGTCCCGCAATGCCTTCGGCAGGCTCTTCAACTGCCGTCCCCCGGCGCGTCGTGCGACCACACGCCCGTCATCGAGGGTGATCTCGTACGCCTCACCCGCTGCCAGCCACGCCATCAGCCGTGCCCCTCCGCCTGTTCCGTCAGAATCCGCGCAGCTCGAACGACGGGGTCGAAGCCCCTGAACCGCGGTATGAGAGGACAGTAACGAGGGCCACTGACAACGCACGCTCGGGTGGGGAAAGGCGGCGCGGGGACGGCGGACGGAACGTCACACCGCTGCGCGGGTGCGCGCCTTGCGGACGAGGGCGAGCGCGGCCGGGAGGGCGACGGGGGCGAGCCCAGGGGCGGCAAGGGGCGGGCGGTCGGTCACGCCCCACCGGGAACCCGGCCTCGACGCGGACGCACCGGCCGTGCCGGCCCGTGGAAGGGGCCGGCACGGCCGGTGCGGGGGGGGAGAGAGGGGTCAGGCGGTGTGCAGGGTCAGTCCGTAGCGCCCGAGGATCTCGTTGACGGGCTGGTACCAGGTCTCGCCGCCGGAGGAGCAGTTGCCCCAGCCTCCGGAGGTGACTCCCTGGGCCTGGTCGCCGCTGATGAAGGCGCCGCCCGAGTCGCCGCCCTCCGCGCACACGCTGGTCTTCGTCATCTGGTGCACGGCGCCCTGGCTGTAGTTGACGGTCTGGTTCTTGCCGAGGACCGTGCCGCAGTGCCAGCGCGTGGTGGAGCCGGAGCGGCAGATCGACGCGCCCACGGGGGCTTCCGCCGATCCTCGGACGAGGCGGTCCGGGACGGTCCCCCAGCCGAGGACGACGGGCACGGTCCACCAGCCGCTGTGGATGCTCACGTACGCGTAGTCGTCGCCGGGGAACGAGGAGCCCTGGAACGTCCCCATCGCGGAGCCGTCCCAGCCGCGCACGGCGGCCCCGGCCCGTCCGCAGTGTCCGGCGGTGACGAAGCCGCCGTGGACGGAGAAGCCGATGGAACAGCGGACGTTGCCGGTGTAGTAGGGGTCGCCGCCGACGGTTCCGGCGGCGTACGTACGGGGCGCGGCCGCGGTCTCCTCGACGGTGACGGGGCCGGTGGCACGGGCCTGGTCGACGAAGGCGCGCACGGCGGCTCGGGACCGGTCGGCGCGGACGACGGTGACGACGACGCTGTTGGAGCGGGGGTCGACGTGCCAGCCGGCCACGCCGTCGGGGGCGGAGAGCGCGTCGAGGCGGGTCTTCGTGCGGTCGAGCGCGGCGGCGCTGTGCCGGACGAGCCGGGTGTCGGCGCCCAGAGCGCGGACGTCGGCTTCCTCTCCGCGGTCGGTGAGGGCGACGACGAGCCGTCCCGCTGTCGGGTCGAACCACGCGCCGCCGTAGGAGGGACCGGCGGTCCGCTGGGCGTCGCGCTCCACGCGCGCCGCCGTCCGTTCGGCCTCCAGGCGGTCCCGGGCCTGGCTCTTCGTCAGGCCGAGGTCCTGGCTCATGGCGTCGAGGAGGCCGTCGGACACGGTGGTCTCGCCGACGGGGGCGGCGCTGGCCGGGCCGGTGTAGGCGGCGCCGAGGCCGAGGCTGAGCATGAAGGCCGCGGCGGCGCACAGGGCGGATGTACGTCTCACAAGTACCTCCGGGCGTGGAAAAGGGTTCCTGAGAGCGCTCTCAGGAAGGATGGCGGCCACGCTAGCCCGTCGCACTTGTCAGGTCCATACCATGCACCTCGGCCATGGCCGGATCGCACGGCCACCCACCTCCGCGGGCTCCGTACGCGAACCGGCCGCTGCTAACGTACGTACCGAACGCTTGTTACGTACCCAGGAGAGCGAGGCGCCCATGTTCACCCTGCCGCTCGGCGACGATGCCCGGCTCGGCCCGCTGGAGCCCTGGCAGGCGCCGGAGTTCCTCGCGCACATCGACCGTGCGCGCGCCTCCGTGGACCCGTGGATCCCGTGGGCCTCCCTCAGCACCGACCTGGAGTCGGCCACCGCCACCCTCCGCCGCTACGCCGACCGCCAGGCGCAGGACGGCGGACGGATCTACGGAATCTGGCGGGAAGGGACGCTGGTCGGCGGCGTCATGTTCACCCGCTTCGACAGCCCCGCCGGGGTGAGCGAGATCGGCTGCTGGACGGAGCGGGCCGGGGAGGGACGGGGCCTGGTGACCCGGGCCTGCCGGGTACTGATCGACTGGGCGTTCCGGGAACGCGGCATGAGCCGGGTCGAATGGTGGGTCGCCGCCGGCAACACGCGCAGCATCGCCGTCGCCCGCCGTCTGGGCATGAGCCGCGACGGCGTGCTGCGACGGAATTTCGCCTACCGGGGCGAGCGGCAGGACAGCGAGGTCTGGTCGATCCTGGCCGACGAGTGGCCCGCCGACGCGGAGGCGGCCGCCAGGTCCGGCGTCGTGGCCGAACTCGACCGGCTGATGGGCACGTTCGTCGGGGCCTTCACCAACACCGGGGGCCACCGGCCGGACCTCGACGTCATCCGCGACCTCTTCATCCCGGAGGGGCGGATCATCGCGAACCTCGGGGGCGACCCCGTCGTCCACGACCTCGACGCGTTCATCGAGCCCCGGCGGAGGATGCTCACCGACGGGACGCTGACGGAGTTCTCGGAGTGGGAGGTCTCCGAGCGGACCGAGGTCTTCGGGTCGATCGCCCACCGGTTCAGCGAGTACCGCAAGTCCGGCTTCCTCCGCGGCGAGTGGTTCGAGGGCTCCGGCCACAAGACCACCCAGTTCCTGCGGACGCCCGCGGGATGGCGGATGGCGTCGCTGGCCTGGGACGACGCGCCCGCCGTTCCCTGACCGCAGCCGCCACCACCGGCCCGGGCCCCGCCCCGCCCCGGCCGAAACCGAGCAGGACGGCGACGGGCGCGGCCGGTGGCCGGGACGGGAGCGCCCCGCGGCGGCGGCGGTCAGCCGCTCAGGCCTCCCGCTCCCGTCTGCTCCAGTCCAGACGCAGGACGGCGAGGTCGTCGGTGTGCCGCCCGGCGTTCAGGGCGCGGGTCTCCTTGATGAGGAGGTCGACGTGTGCGCCGGGGTCCGACGGGGGCAGCTTCTCGATCAGGGCGACCAGCCCCTCGACCCCCAGGCGTTCGTCCGCCGTGCCGTTGTGCCCTTCGGTGAGCCCGTCCGTGTACAGGGTCAGGGCGCCGGTCCTGGGGAGGGGGATGACGGTGGCCGGCCAGCACCGCAGGTGCGGGGCTATGCCCAGGGCGAGACCGTGCGCGGAGGGGGTCTCGCGGGTGCCCTCCGCGGTGGTGAGCAGGGGTGCGTCGTGGCCCGCCAGGTGCAGGGTGGCGGTACCCACCTCCTGGTCGAGGGTGAGCAGGCTGCACGTGGCGAACATGGACTCCTCGCCGCGCTCGGCGATCAGGATGCGTTCGAGCAGGTGGAGCAGGTCGGGGCCGCGGTGGCCGCCGAGGATCAGGGACCGCCAGGCGATGCGGAGGAAGACGCCGAGGGCGGCGGCGTCGGGTCCGTGCCCGCTGACGTCGCCGACCACCGCGTGGAGCTCGCCGTCGTCGCCCTCGACCACGTCGAGGAAGTCGCCGCCGAGCAGGGCCTGCTCCCGGCCGGGGAGATAGCGGGTGGTGACGGTGACGGTGCTGGTGTCGAGGATCGGCTGCGGCAGCAGTCCGCGTTCCAGACGGGCGTTCTCCTCCGCCCGCAGCCGCACGGCCTGCGCCTCGGCGCTCGCGCGTTCGGTCTTGCTGCGGTAGACGGCGTAGCGGACCGTGCGGCGCAGCAGGTCCGCCTCGACCTTGCCCTTGACGAGGTAGTCCTGCGCGCCGGCGGCCATGGCGTCGGCGCCCGCCTGCCGCTCGGAGAGGCCGGTCAGGACCACGACGGCGGTGTGCGGGGCGAGCGTACGGACGGTGGTGACGCCGACGGCGCCCGAGAGGTCCGGCAGGTGCAGATCGAGGAGGATGCAGTCGAACGGGCGGCCGGCGAGCTCGACACGGGCCGCGGCCAGGGTGGCGGCGGTGGTCAGTTCGAAGCGCAGTCCGGTGTCGTGGAGCAACTCCTCGACCAGCAGGGCGTCGGCCTCGTCGTCCTCGACGAGCAGGATGCGGTACGTCGGCTCGGTCGGCTGGGGTGTGGTCTCGGTCATGACACCCGCTCCGCGCGCTCGTGACCGGCTTCCGGCTCGTCCGGCACCTGCTCGGTGTTCTCGCGCGGTGCGGTGGCGAGCGTGAAGGTGATGCGGGTGCCCTCGGTGTAGGCGGGGTCGACGGCGATGGTGCCGCCGTGGAACTCGACGATCTTCTTGCACATGGCCAGGCCGATGCCGCTGCCGCTGTAGACGTCCTTGGTGTGGAGCCGCTGGAAGATCACGAAGACCTTCTCGGCGTACTCGGGGGCGATGCCGATGCCGTTGTCGGTGACGGCGAACCGCCACAGCTCGCCTTCCCGCTCGGCCGACACGTGGATCCGCGGGGCCTCCCCGGGGCGGCGGAACTTCACGGCGTTGCCGACGAGGTTCTGCCAGAGCATCTCCATCTGCGTGGGGTCGGCGAGCAGGCTCGGCAGCGGGTCGTGGGTGATCTCCGCGCCGGTCTCCTCGATGCTGATGCTGAGGGACGACAGGGTCTGCTTCAGCACGGAGTCGAGGTCGATGCTCTGGTGGGTGTGGTGGACCCGGCCGACCCGGGAGAAGTCGAGGAGGTCGCTGATCAGGGTCTGCATGCGGTTCGCGCCGTCGACCGCGTAGGCGATGTACTGGTCCGCCTTGGCGTCGAGCTGTCCGCCGTAACGGCGCTGCAGGAGCTGGGTGAAGCTGGACACCTTCCGCAGCGGCTCCTGGAGGTCGTGGGAGGCGACGTAGGCGAACTGCTCCAGCTCGTCGTTGGACCGCTTGAGATCGGCGGCCTGCGCGTCGAGGCGCTGGCGCGCCTCCTCGGTGAAGGCGAGTTCCCGTACGAGCCGTTGCCGCATGGTGTCGATCTCGGCGCTGAGCCGACGCAGGTCGGCGGGGCCGGTGGGGGTGATGGGGTGGGCGAAGTCACCGGCGGCGACGGCCCGGGCGTCCGCGCCGAGCTTCTCCAGCGGCATGGTGATGCCGCGGCGCAGCCCCTCGAAGACCAGTCCGGCGAGCAGGGCGATCACCACCACGATCGCGCTGAAGACCCAGTTCCGCAGGCGCATGGTGGAGACCAGGTCGTTTCGCGCGCGCGTGGTGTCGGCCTGGAGCTCCCGCTGCTGGTCGGCCATCGCCGTCCGCAGGGCGTCGAAGGCGGCCTTGCCCTCGGCGGCGCGCACGGTGCCCGCGGGGGCGGGCGTGCCGGGTGGGGAGGCGGCGATGGGCCGGGCGATCCGCTGCCACCTCTCGACCGCCCGGTCGACGGTGCCGAGGCGGGCCACCGCGGAGGCGTCGTCCCCGACCAGTGCGGAGAGCCGGGCGGAGGACTCCCGCTGGTCCTTCAGCCCACGGTCGTACGGGACGAGGAAGTCCGCGTTGCCGGTGAGGCCGTAACCGCGGATTCCGGTCTCCTGGTTGAGCATGGCCGATTCGAGACGGATCGCGGAGGTCAGCGCCGTGGACTTCACGTCGACCAGCTCCTGGCTGATCGAGGCCGTCCGGCTCAGGACCCAGGCGCCCACCAGACCGAGCAGGGTCAGGACCACCAGTGACGAGGCCACGCCCACACGAAGCCACCGCCGGGTCGTCCATGTGGACAGACCCCGCGGGCGCGGCAGCCCCTTTTCGCCGGTCATCGCCTTACCCTCCGCCGTCGTCTCGACTCTTCGTGAACACCGTCCGCACCACGGCCGGACGCCGTCCGCGCCATGCGCGGACCGTTGTCCGGCCGCCGCCGGGATCACTGCCCCGTCGATGTGCGGCCTGCACACCATAAGTGCCGGAGGACAACTATTGTTGTCGAGGTCCTGCCGAGGGCCTAGAGTGCCAGGCATGCCGGGTAAGAACTTCGCACCGCCGCCGGAGGGGGCGGCCGCCCTCGCCGACTCGGCGGTGGCCGATCTGGCGCAGCGCCTCACCCGTCAGATGCTGTCCGGCGGACGGCTTCCGGGCGGCCCGACCCCACCGCAGCCGCAGCCGCAGGCGGACAGCTCCCGTCAGGCGCTGGCCCTGCTGCACGTACTGGACCAGGTACGGAAGGCGGCCGAGCGCCTCCAGCAGAACGCGGCCGCGGACGCGGCCCGTGCGGGCGCCGGTTATCCGGAGCTCGGCGACGCCTGCGCCATCACGCGGCAGGGCGCCCGACGGCGCTGGCCCGGACTCTTGAACCACTCCTGCGACAACCCCACGGAGCACCGATGATGACCGCCCCCGCCCGCGCCTACGACGTCCTGCTCGTGGAGGACGACATGGCCGACGCCATGCTCATCGAGGAAGCGCTCTCCGAGCGCGGTGCCCGCAATCTGGTCCAGGTCACCGACGGGGTCGCCGCGCTGGAGCACCTGCGCGCCCCGGGGACCGTCCGGCCCGACCTCATCGTCCTCGACCTCAACATGCCGCGGATGAACGGCCGGGACCTGCTCCAGATCCTGAAGACGGACGAGGCACTGCAGTCGATCCCCGTGGTCGTCCTCACCACCTCGTCCGCCCCGGAGGACATCGCCGGCGCGTACCACAGCCACGCCAACGCCTATGTCACCAAGCCGGTCAACCTCGACGAGTTCGAGAAGGCGGTCCAGAGCATCGACGCGTTCTACCTCGACACGGCCACCCGGGCGCCGCGCGCCTGAACCTGGGCCCACGGCCGGACGGGACTTTCGAGACACGCGTAGGCGAGGCGGCAGCCGGGGAGGCTGCCGCCTCGGCGCGTCTCCGGCCGTAGGCTCGTCCCGGGCTGCCGGCACGTCTCCGGCTGCGGGAGCGCCTCGGGCCCGCCGGGACCTCAGCCCCGGGCCGGCGGGTCGATCTGATGGTCGTAGAACACCTTGACGAGGGCCTTCATCAGGGGGAGCTGGCGGTCGCAGTCGTGGATCACGTCTCCGGCCGACTCGAAGACGAGTTCCTGCGTGTTGGCCGCTTGTCCCCCCTTGCGGGCGAAGTGGGCGCTCAGACGGCCGGTGCCGGGGTCGTCGGGGCAGCTCGTGCGGAACGACGCCTCCTGGCCGAACGCGGGGAGCGCCCCGAAGCCGGACGCCGTGCCGGGCTTGCCCATGGTGGCGTCCTTCGGGCGGGCGAAGACGTCGAGGCGGAAGCCGAGGGGGTTGCGCCCCGCCGGCTCGTACCGGCAGTGCCATCCGCCGTCGTCCCAGGCGACGTGGCGCGCCAGATGGAACGGCGGCCGCCCGAGGACGGGCTCCAGCAGGGCCGCGTCCGGGCATCCGGTCGCACTGTCCACGCTCGTGGGGGCCTGTGTCTCCGGCCTTCCCTCGCCGTCGGAACCGGGCTCGGACGCGGGGGCGGCGCAGGCCACCGACCCCGCGAGGAGCACCGCGGCGATCAAGGACCGGCGGAGGGTGGTGTGACGCATCGGCGACTCGCTTTCCCACGGACTGCCCCGGGCGGGTCAGGAACGGTTTCCGATGCTAGGCGTGCGCGCGTTGCTACACACCGCGATCACTCTTTCCGTAGCTCACAGGCCGGTGAACAGGTCCGCGAACGTGCTCGCCCCGAGCGGGCCGTGCTTCAGGCGAGGTGGAACCGGTCGCGGTGGGTGGACAGCCAGGTGCGGAAGTCCTGGAGGTCGGGGTTGAGGGCACGGACGGCGTCGAGGTCGCGGGCGCTGGTGAAGGTCTGCTCGCAGTCGGCGTAGAACTGGAACATGTTGCCGGCCTCGTCCGCGCCCGGGAATCCCTGGGCGCGGAAGGCGTCCGGTGTGACGGGGCGGTAGCGCACCGGCTCTCCCAGCGCGTCGCTCATGGCGGCCGCCATGTCGGCGACCGGCAGGTGCTCGCCGGCGATGCTGACGGTCGCGGCGATGAAGTCGGTGCCCCGGGAGAGGAGGGCGAGCGCGGTCTTGCCGATGTCCTCGACGGCGATGCCGGCGAGGCGGCTGTCGCCCATGGGGAAGGCGAGTTCGAGGGTTCCGTCCTCGGCGCGCCGGGGCGGGAACATCTCCAGCAGGTTTTCCCAGTAGAACGTGGCCCGCAGGAACGTCGTGGGCACCCCGGCGTCGTTGAAGAAGTGGTCGGCCTCCGCCTTGCCGTCGAAGTGCGGCACCTTGTAGACGCCCTGCAGGGTGGGCATCCGGTCGTCGTCCGGGGGGATGCAGTCACGCGTGTCCTCGAGCGTGGACCAGATCGCGTGCTGCACGCCCGCGTGCCCGGCCGCCCGCGCCAGCGCCGCCGCCTGCTTCTTCTCGTGGGCGGCGGACATGTCCTCCCAGAAGTTCGTCACGAGGAAAGCGCCGTACGCCCCTTCCAGTGCGGGACCGAGCGTCGCCTCGTCGTCCATGTCGGCGCGTACGACGTCGGCGCCGAGCCGCTCCAGCTCCCTGGCCCCGTCGGATTCGGGCCGCCGGGTCACCGCGCGGACGGCGAAATCGCCGTCCGTGTCCGCGAGGATCGCGCGGCAGAGTCCACCGCCCTGCTGCCCCGTCGCGCCGAACACGGTGATGATCCGCCGGTCGTCCATCGCACGCACACTCCCTGGCCCAGCCGCCTTGCCGTCGGGGCGAACCTACGGCTGACGGGCCCTCCGCCTCGCTGTACACGCCGGGGCTGCCCCTACTGCCCCCGCAGGAGGGTGACGGCGCCGGGCTCCGGGCGGGGGGCCGAGACAGGGCTACGGCAGGGCCGCGAAGGTGCCTTCGGTGTACTCCGACACCTCGGTGAAGCCGAGCTTGCGGTAGAGGCCGATGGCGGTGGCGTTGTCCGCCCGGACGTTCAGCCCGACGTGGTCGACGGACTCGCCGAGCCGTCGGCACAGCTCGGCCACGCAGGCCCCGCCCGCTCCCTGCCCGCGTACCTCCGGGTGGGTGGTGACGTTCCCGAGCGCGGCGACGCCGTAGGCGGGCGAGTAGACGTGCACCCCGGCGACGGCGAGCAGCCGCCCGTCCCGGCGGGCGCCGACGTACTGGCCGGTGTCGAGCATCCGGGCGTCGAACCAGTTCCCGGGATACGCCCGCTCGAACAGCGCCAGCAGCTCCGGGAGGTCGGCCCGGCTCAGCGGGGCGGGGCGCCACGGGCCGGCCGGGTGCGCGGCGGCGCGGCCGGGGTCGGTGAGCGCCATGCGCAGCATGGCGTCGTTCCGCTCGGCCGCGTACGCGGATTCCAGCACCTTGGCGGCTTCCCCGGTCAGATGACCGAAGAAGCGCCGGGGAAGGACCGGCAGCAGCGCGCCGATCAGCTCCTCCAGCTCCGCGGCCTGCCCGGGCCGGGAGAGGGCGATCAGCGTCGGGATGTCACCGACCGCGTACAGGAGCGCGACCGGCCCGCTCTCCGACACCGTGTACCAGCTGGTGTACGGCCACAACAGGTCGTCGAGGTCGCCCAGTTCCATCAGGTGCATCGCCGGGTCGCCTCCGAAACGGGCGGCCAGGGCGGATCGGTCGTGCAGAGCGCGCAGGGTCACCCGCCCAGCGTACGGGGGCGGCCGGACCGGCCACGGGGAGGGGCGGCTCCGGTGGCGCGGCCGGCGCGGTGCCGGGGCCCCCGGGGCGCGAGTCGTGGCGCCGGCTCAGGAGCCGTACATGTCGCGGCAGAGGCCGACGACGCTCGGCGGTACGGCCCCCGAGGGCCCGGCCTGGCGGCAGAGCGACCGGAGGTCGGCGGCGGGGCGGCGGGGGGTGCTCTTCGGGGGCTGGACGGAGCGGCGCCGCTTCTGCTTCTTCTTCGGCGCGGCGGCGGGCGGGCGGTCGGCGCGCCGGCCGGACGAGGAGGGGGCCTGGGCGTCGTACGGGCGCGGGCGGCTCTGGTGCGTGCCTCCGGTCCGCCGTTCCTTCCGTTCGGCGTCGGCGGTCCGGGCGGTCGTGGTCGTCCTGGCGGTCCGCCCTTCGGCGCGGTGGTCGTCGGGTTCGGTGGCCGCGAGGGTCTCCACGGGCGGCGGCGGGGTGGGGGCGGGGTGCTCGGGAAGCGGGACCGGTGGGCGTACGGCGGCGGGCGCCAGGCCGGTCGGCGGGGCGGCCCGCGGCGGGTGGTGCGGGACGGCGACGCATCCGGTGGAGAGCAGGAGCGCGGCGAGGAGCAGCGGGACGGCGGGGTGACGGGAGTGCATGGGGTCACCGTGCCGGACCGGGGTCCGGGCCGGGCGGTGGCGCGCGAAGGTCCACCGGGACGAGTGAACGCCCCAGGTCAGGTGGGGTCTGCGGGTGGGGGCCGCGGGCTGGTGGCGCGGAGATGCGGCGGGCCCTTCACCCCCCGTCCGTCGGCAGCCAGCAGCCGTGCAGCCCGAGGGGGACCCGGACGGGGACGCGGGCGCGGGCGACCGGGCCGGAGGCCGGGTCCTCGGCGGGGATCACCAGGAACCAGCTGGAACCGTCGGTGCGGTCGGTGGCGAAGGTCAGCCAGTAGCCGTGCTCCTCGGAGTCCCGGCCGGGTTCAGGGGCGAAGACCGGTTCTCCGACCGAGAGGGTGCCGGCCGACCAGACGCGGGTGGCGCCGGTCTCGGTGTCGAACCAGCGCACCGCGTCGTACTCCCCCGGCAGCAGGTCCGCCTGGCCGGTGTCCGTCGCCAGCGCGGTATGGCGGTGGCGGCGGCCGATGAGCCGGTCGTCGACCCTCGGGAACTCGACCCGGGAATCGTCCAGCGGAGTGCGGGCCATGCGGCCGGCCACCGGGTCGATGCGCGCCCGTACCAGGCCGCCGCTCGCCGGTCCCTCCTCCTTCGCGGCGCTGCCGCCCACGGTCAGCCGGGACCACTGCACGTAGTCCAGGACGACCGGGGCGTCCTCGCCCGGGCCGTCGTCGTACGCGTTCACCGTGTGCCAGAGCCAGAACGCGTCGTCGCTCGCCCAGCGCGGCGGGCTCCCGTCGCGCGGGATCAGGGCCACGCGGGTGCCGTGCTCGGGCCGCCAGGCGAGGAACGAGCCGCCGGCCATGGCCGCGCCCAGGTCGAAGAAGGCGGGGGCGAGGACGAGGACGGCGTAGCGGTCGGTCAGCGCCATGTCGTGGATCATCATCGGTTCGTCCACGCCGTCGACGGGCGTGGGCCCGCGGCTGACGGTGCCGTCACGGGCGATGACCGACCAGGTCAGGTAGGGCGGCTCCAGGGCGTAGCAGAAGACGACCATCTCCCCCGTGACGGGATCGATCTTGGGGTGCGCGGTGATGCCCGCCGGCAGGGCTCCGCCGAAGTCGTCGGGGCCGAGGGTCGCCAGGGTGCCGTCGATGCGGAAGGGGCAGGCCGACTCGGCGAGGGCCAGCATCCGGCCTCCGTGGCGTACGACGTTGATGTCGGGCAGGTCGCGGAAGGTGCCCGCGAGCTTCGGTCCGACCTCGTCGGCGTCCGGCGTGATCATCGACTCCAGGCCGCCCCACAGGGCGCGCCCGGCCCGCTCCTCGGCCTCCAGCGCGGGGGTCCGTACGAAGCGGTTGCGGTAACGGGCGCGGCCCTCGGAGAGCCAGACGCCGTGCAGCATGCCGTCGCCGTCGATGGGATAGAGGTACGAGCCGATGGGCGTGAAGCGGGGATTGGGGCCGTTGCGGAGGTACAGCCCGTCCAGGGCGGCCGGGATCTCGCCGGTCACCTCCAGGTCGGCGACATCGACCTCCTCGGTCACCGGTGCGAACGAACCCAGCAGGTGAGGGACGCGGGTGGGGTCGAAGCGGGGTGGGGATTGCGTGTTCACGAGACCTCCCGGCGTGCGCCCGACGGCTCCCGCGGGTGCGGCGGTCCTCAGCGGCACGCATATACGGCACCTTCCAGTGAAACGCGGTCCGGGCGGGGGTGCCAGGTGTCGGGGGCGCAGGGGGTCGGGGGTGCTAGGTGTCGGGGGTGCCGGGTAGCCGGGGTGCCCGCGGCTACTGGCCGAGCGCCGCACGATGGGCTGCCGCGGCCACTCCCCGGAACAATGCGCGCAGCTCGGCCGCGCGGCTGCCACGCGTTTTGGCGGCGTGACAGTTGGGACACAGGGCGATCATGTTGGCGGGGTGGTCCCGCCCGTCCCCTCCCAGGTCCTCGACATGGTCGACCTCCAGCAGCGGCTCGCCCTGCGGCGTGACGTCCGCCGGCATCCCGCTGCACCGGGGGCTCTCGCAGGCGCCCCCGCTTCGCCGGAGCACGGCTCTGACCGCGCGCGGGTCGCGGTACCGCTCGAGCGTCGTCCGCTCGACCGCCTCCGGTCTCGTTCCCCTGGCCTCGGACGCCTCCACGTCCTCACAGAGGCGCCGGTACAGGTCGGCGGGCTCCGCCGGGCCGCCGTCTCCGGTCGCGGCCGGCCGGTTCTCCCCGCAGCCGCGGCACCATGCGCCCCGGGGCCCGCTCCGCAGGTCCCGCTCGTCGAGGAGTCGGGGGCCGACCGAGCGGTACTCGCGGTGGACCGTGCACGCCAACCCGTACTCCGGAGGCACCACCCGCCCGCGGCGGATGACCTCCGCGTGCTGCAGGGGTTTGCGGTACAGCACGTCCCAGCCCTCGATGCACGAGGGGCCTTCCGGCGCCTTGCGCGCCATACCGTCGTCGTCGACCCGAAGTTGCACTCCCATGACACCGAACCTACCGGGAACCTCCATGAGTTGACGGCCGCGAGCGGCGTCACGTAGGTCCGCCACGGCCCGGGGGCGGCGGTCATCAGGTCATCCGTCCCGGACTCTTGACTCGGGTTGCGGCAGTCGGGATTCTCGACACACCTTTTCGCGCGGAGCATGACAATCCGTACGCACCGTGCCGTCCCGCTCCCCCACCGAGGACGTGAGTGAATGTCCATGACGCGAACCACGCACAGCAGGCGCAATCTGCTGGCGGTCCTGTCCCTGCTCCTCGCGACGGTGGCCGTGCTGCTCGGCCCCGCGCCCGGTTCCGCAGCCGATACGTCCTGGTGGAACCCCACCGCCCGGCCGACACCCGACTCGGCGGTCAATGTGACGGGTGAGCCCTTCAAGGGCACCGACGCCCGCGGCGAGGTGCGCGGGTTCGTCGACGCGCACAACCACATCATGTCCAACGAGGCCTTCGGCGGGCGCCTGATCTGCGGCAAGCCCTTCTCCGAACTGGGCGTGACCGACGCGCTCAAGGACTGCCCCGAGCACTACCCGGACGGTTCGCTCGCGGTCTTCGACTTCATCACCAAGGGCGGTGACGGCCGGCACGACCCGGACGGCTGGCCGACGTTCAAGGACTGGCCGGCGCACGACTCGCTGACCCACCAGCAGAACTACTACGCGTGGATCGAGCGGGCCTGGCGCGGCGGTCAGCGCGTCCTCGTCAACGACCTCGTCACCAACGGCGTCATCTGCTCGGTCTACTTCTTCAAGGACCGCGGCTGCGACGAGATGACCTCCATCCGCCTGCAGGCGCGGAAGACGTACGAGATGCAGGACTACGTCGACCGGATGTTCGGCGGTCCCGGCAAGGGCTGGTTCCGGATCGTCACCGACAGCGCCCAGGCCCGGCAGGTGATCGAGCAGGGCAAGCTGGCGGTCGTCCTCGGCGTGGAGACGTCCGAGCCCTTCGGCTGCAAGCAGATCCTGGACATCGCGCAGTGCGACCGCGCCGACATCGACCGGGGGCTCGACGAACTGCACCGGATCGGCGTCCGCAGCATGTTCCTCTGCCACAAGTTCGACAACGCGCTGTGCGGGGTCCGCTTCGACGAGGGGGCGCTCGGCACCGCGATCAACGTCGGGCAGTTCCTGTCCACCGGCACCTTCTGGAAGACCGAGAAGTGCACCGGCCCGCAGCACGACAACCCGATCGGCCTCGCCGCGGCGCCGGCGGCGCAGAAGGAGCTGCCGGCGGGCGTGACGGTCCCCTCCTACGCGTCGGACGCGCGGTGCAACACCCGGGGCCTGACCGAACTGGGCGAGTACGCCGTGCGGGGCATGATGCAACGCAAGATGATGCTCGAGATCGACCACATGAGCGTCAAGGCCGCGGGGCGGGCGCTGGACGTCCTGGAGTCGGAGAAGTACCCGGGCGTCATCTCCTCGCACAGCTGGATGGACCTCGACTGGACCGAGCGGGTCTACGGCCTGGGCGGGTTCATCGCCCAGTACATGCACGGCGCCGAGGGGTTCAGCTCCGAGGCGAAGCGGACGGACGCCCTGCGCGAGAAGTACGGCGTGGGGTACGGCTACGGCACCGACATGAACGGGGTCGGCGGCTGGCCGGGACCGCGCGGTACGGACACGCCCAACCCGGTCCGGTACCCGTTCCGCACGACCGACGGAGGCTCGGTCGTCGACCGGCAGACCACGGGTCAGCGGACCTGGGACGTCAACGCCGACGGGGCCTCGCACTACGGCCTGGTCCCGGACTGGATCGAGGACGTCCGGCTGGTCGGCGGCCAGGGCGTCGTGGACGACCTGTTCCGCGGGGCCGAGTCCTACCTCGACACCTGGGGCGGGTCCGAGCGGCACCGCGCCGGCGTGAACCTGGCGTCGCACGCCCCGGCGTCGGCGTCGACGACCCAGTGGTGGAACCCGTTCGTCTCCTACGTGCCCGGCCGGGCCGTGGACGGCGACCGGGGCACCCGCTGGGCGAGCGAGTGGAACGACGCCCAGTGGCTGCGGATCGACCTGGGGGCTCCGCGGCTGGTCAAGCGGGTCACGCTCGACTGGGAGGAGGCATACGGGAAGGCGTACCGCGTCGAAGTCTCCGACGACGGCGCGACCTGGCGGAGCGTCTGGTCCACCGCGTCCGGCGACGGGGGCCTCGACATCGCCAAGTTCCCCGGCACCACGGCCCGTCATGTACGCATCCAGGGGGTGCAGCGCGGTACGGGCTGGGGCTACTCGCTGCACGAGGTCGGCGTCTACAGCAGTTGACGGCTCCGGGCGACGGAGCGAGGAAAGGGAACCACCGGATGGGAACGGCCCCATGACCCGCCTGCCGCTGGCCACCCGGCGCCGGCAGCTGACGGAGGCGGCGATCCGCGCGATGACCCGGGACGGCGTCCCCCGGACGACGACCCGGTCCATCGCCGCGGAGGCGGGTGTCTCGCTGAGCGTCTTCCACTACTGCTTCGACTCGAAGCAAGCGCTGCTGGAGTCGGTGATCACGACGATCACCGACCACTACGTGGGCGTCGTGAAGGAGGCGCTGCGCCCGCGTGCCACGCTCCGCGAGACGATCCGGGCGGGTTTCGGAGCGTACTGGGACCATGTGTGCGCCCACCCGGGTGAGCACATGCTGACGTACGAACTCACGCAGTACGCGCTGCGCACGCCGGGGTTCGAGCCGCTGGCCCGCCGCCAGCACGAGCGGTACGCCGAGATCTACCACGGGCTGATCGAGGAGCTCACCACGAGCATGTCGCTCGAACCGCGCGTGCCCGTGCCCGTGCTGGCCCGCTATCTGGCCTCCGTGACCGACGGTCTGACGCTGAACTTCCTCGTCCTGGGTCAGGACGAGGAGGCGTCGGAGACGATCCTCGACATGATCACCGATCAGGTCGCGGCGCTCGTACGCGACGGGGCGCCGTCGGCCGCCGGAGGCGCGGGCCCGGACGGGGGCGGCGGTCCCGACGGCGACGCGGGCGCGGCCGCGGACGGCGACGCGGGCGCGGACGGGGGCGCCGGTTCCGGGGGGAGCGCGGGCACGAACGCGTAGGCCGGGCCCGACCGGTCACCCGGGCGGCGGGTCAGGACAGGTGGTCGGCTATGAGGTCGGCGAACTCCTGCTCCGTCAGAATTCTCGTGCCCAGTTGCTCGGCCTTGGCGAGCTTGGAGCCGGCGCTCTCACCCGCGACGAGGATCGTCGTCTTCTTCGACACGCTGCCGGACGAGGCGCCGCCGGCCCGCTCGATCAGCTCGTTCATCTGGGTGCGGTTGCGTCCGGCCAGCGGGCCGTTCATGCCTCCGGTGACGACCACGACCTCGCCCCGCAACGGCGCGCCACCGCCCTCCGTACCGCCCTCCTCCGCGCCGCCCGCTGCCGGGACGCCGGCCGGGGCGAGGGGTTCGGTCATGTTGACCCCCGCGGCGACGAGCTTGTCGATCACCGGCCCCATCGCGGCGATGTGGGCGGCGATCTTCGGGGCGTTGGCGCCGGGCAGCTTGTTGACCTGGGCGAGCGCCTCGGGGTCGGCGGCGCGTATCGCGTCCATGGTGACGAAGTGGCGGGCGATCTCACGGGAGAGCGTGCGGCCGGTCCGCACGATGCCGAGCGCGCAGAACACCCGGTTCAGCGGCTTCTTTCCGGCCCGGGCGATGTGCTCCAGGAGAGCGTCCGCGCGCTTCTCGCTGCGGGTCGCCTCGGCCAGCTGCTCCCGGGTGAGCGTGAAGAGGTCGGCGACGTCGGCGACCGCCCCGGACTCGACGAGCGCGTCGATGAAGGTGGCGCCGAGGCCGTCGATGTCGAGCTGGTCGCGCCCGACGGCGTACCGCAGGGCCGCCGCCAGGCCGCAGCCGCCGCCCGCGCCGTCGGCGCACTCCCAGCGCTCGCCTGACGTGTCGATCTCGCCGCCGCAGGCGGGGCACGCCTCGGGGAAGACGATCGGGCTCTCCTCGCCGGTACGGAGGGCCACGACCGGCGCCTCGATACGGGGGATGATGTCGCCGGCCTTCCACACCATGACGGTGTCGCCGATCATCATGCCGCTGTCGCGGATGAACGCCGGGTTGTGCAGGGTGGCGTACCGGACGGTGCTGCCGTCGACCTCCACCGGCTCCAGTACGGCTCGCGGGGCGATGATGCCGGTCCGGCCGACGTTCCACTGGACCGCCAGGAGCCTCGTCTGCGCCTCGACGGCGGGCAGCTTGTACGCGATCGCCCAGTGCGGGTGGCGGGTGGCGAAACCGGCCGCCTCCTGCTCGGCGTGGGCGTTGGCCTTGATCACGACGCCGTCGATGCCGAAGGGCAGTCCGGCGCGCAGCCGGCCGATCTCCTCGACCCGGGCCTGGACTTCGTCGAGGGTGCGGCAGACCCGCAGTCCGACCTCGGTCGCGGCGGTCGTCTGCACGCCCAGGGCCCGGACCTGCTCCATGACGTCCTCGTGGGTCTCGCCCCGCGTGAAGGCGGCGCCGTCGAGGCCGACCGCGCCGTAGGCGAAGAAGGTCGTCTCGATCACGTAGGGACGGTCCTTGGCGCGCAGCGTCCCGGCCGTGCCGTTGCGCGGGTTGGAGAAGACCTTCGCGCCGTGCGCGGTACGGATCTCGTTGGCCCGCTCGAACTGCGCCCGGGTCAGCAGCACTTCGCCCCGTATCTCCACCGTCGCGGCGGTCGGCAGCCGCTCGGGCAGGCCGACGACGGCTCCGATGGCGTGGGAGAGGTCCTCCCCGTGCCGGCCGTCCCCGCGGCCGACGAGCTGGACCAGCCGCCCCTCGCGGTAGCGCGCCGCGATCGCCGCGCCGTCCAGCTTCGGCTCCACCGCGTACCCGCCCTCAACCGCGCCGTCGATGCGCCGCGCCAGGGAGGCGCCCCACTTCACCAGCCCTTCGGCGTCGAAGACGTTGTCGAGGGAGAGCATGGGCACCGTGTGGGCCACGTCGCCGGCCGGAGCGACGCCGCCGCCGACCTTGCCGGTGGGCGTGTCCGGGCGCCGGTGCCCGGGGTTCTCGCTCTCGTACGCGGCGATCCGACGCGCGAGCACGTCGTACGAGGCGTCGTCGAGGACGGCCTCACCGTCGCCGTAGTACGCACGGGACGCGGCGAGCGCCGTCGCGACGGCCTCGTCGTAGGCGGCGCGGTCGGAGAGGGAGGCAGCGGGTGCGGCGGTCATCGTCATACGGCGATCTTTGCGCAGGGGTCTGACAATGCGTGTCCGCCGGAGGGCCGGGTGGGGCGGAGGGGCGTGCGGATGCGGCCCCAACGCCGCGGCGCGTGGTGGAATGCCGCGTGTCACCAGGCGGTTGCCTGGACGAGCGAGCGCTCATTGTGTGCTGTCGTCGAGAGGAAGACCGTGGCAGAGCCATTCTCGGTACCCGTCGTCGTACGCGGATACGAGACCGACACCCAGGGCCACCTGAACCAGGCCGTCTATCTGCAGTACGCCGAGCACGCCCGCTGGTCGCTCCTGCAGCAGGCCGGGATCCGGCAGGCGGATCTCCTGGAGCAGGGGGTGGGGCCGGTCGCCCTGGAGGTGACGGTGCGCTATCAGCGGGAGTTGCGGGCCGGTGACGAGGTCGACGTGACGTGCGCGTTCCTCTGGGGCGAGGGGAAGACCTTCCGGATCGAGCAGACGATCCGGAAGACGGACGGCACCGTGGCCGCCGAGGTGACGGGTGTCGGCGGTCTGCTGGATCTGAAGGCGCGCAAGCTGGTGACGGATCCCCGCGCGCACTTCCGCACGCTGGCCGACTCCCCCGAGGTCTTCGGCCTCTGACACCCGGCCCGCGGCACTCCCCCACGGGCGGGCGGCCGACCGTGGATTCCCCACCGGTCACCCGCCCACGGGCCGGCCACCGGGAGGCGGCCGGGGCGCCAGCCGCACATCGCGGGCGACTGCGGCGGCGGACGACGCCTGCCGCCGCGAATGGCGGGTACCCGGCTTCCGTACCGACGGGGACGCGGCCGGCGTCCCCGGGGGCTCATGGGGAGTGAAGAACGTGACAGTCAAGGCGATGGGTTGGGCGCACTCGTTCCCCGTGTCCGGGGGCGTGCGGGCCGGCCGGCAGTGGACGCGGCGGCATCTGGCGTCGCTGCCCTGGACCGCCCAGGAGCCCGAGACGGTGGACGCCGTCGTCCTGGCCGTCTCGGAGCTGCTCACCAACGCCCACATCCACGCGCACAGCGACGCGCAGCTCGTGCTGACCTGGGACGGCGACTGCCTCCACATCAGCGTCCACGACGAGGACCCGACCCTCCCCCGGCCCCGCGACCCCGACAGCAGCGCGGTCTCCGGCCGGGGCGTGAGCATCGTGCAGGCCCTCGCCGACGAGTGGGTCATGCGGTGCCAGCGGCACGGCAAGACGGTGACGGCCTGCTTCCGCCCGTCCTCCTCGACGGAGTCCGAGGACCGCCGGGCAGACGGCGCGCCCGAGGGCCGGGCGACGCAGCATGAAGGGAAGGAAGCCGGAGGCATCGGCGGGCACCACGACGGCGCCGGCGGCTCGACCATGTGACGCGGGGGGCGTGTCGGGGCGCGCCCGAGAGTCGGCGCCGGCACCGCCCCCGTCGTTCCCATCCGGCCCCGGCGGGGCCAGGTCGCGTTGTTCAGGCGTCCGTGCGGACGAGGACGGTCAGGGTTCGCGGGCCGTGGACGCCTTCGACGCGTTCCAGCTCGATGTCGGAGGTGGCGGACGGTCCGCTGACCAGCGTCGTCGGGCGTTCGGGGAGGAGCCCGGCCAGAGCCTCCGGGACGCCGACGGCGATCCGCGAGAGGTCCACGACGCACACGTGCACGTCGGGGACGAGGGTCAGCGCGCGGCGGCCTTGGTCGGCCGAACTGTCGAGGAAGATCGTCCCCGTCTCGGCGCAGCCCACCGCCGAGGCCGTCACCACCGCGTCCAGGTCCGCCAGCCGCGGGGCGGGCACGTCGGCGCTGTCCGTGACGACCTCGCCCTCCCACTCCGCGAGCCAGGAGGGGTCGAGTCCGGCGGGGACGCCGACGCGCCGGGCACCGAGGCGGGTGAGGACGTCGGCGAGGATCGTGGGTGTCTCGTCGGTGGTGCCGAGAAGCACCCGTGCCTTGTAGTCGGTGAGCCGGTCGACGAACAGCTCGCACCGTTCGCCGTCCGGCAGGGTGCGGCCCCGGCGGTAGTCGCGCGGCGGGGCGACCGCGGGGTGAGGGGGCGCGAGGCGGAGGGCGTCGCGGACCCGGCCGAGCACGGTCTCGCGCGCGTTCATCGTTCCTCCCGGGGCGTCCCGGCGGGGCCCGTAGGTTCGGTGGGTTCGGAGGGGCCCGTGGGTTCGGCGGGGCCTGTGGGCTCCGTGGGCCCCAGAGGCTCAACGGGGCCCGTGGGTTCGGCGGTGGCGGCGGCTTCCGCGAGGGTGCGCCGGCCCTCCTCGGAGGCGTACCAGTCGCGGAAGGTCCGGCGGGGCGGGGCGGGGACGTCGCGGCTGCGGGTCCAGCCGTTCAGCGGGGGCGGGAGGCGGGAGATCGTCCCGTCCCGTCCGGCGGCGAGCCGCCCGAGCGCGGCGGCCTTCTGCGCGGCCGTGTAGAGCTTCGGGCGGCCCATGACGGCGGCCGCCGCCCGCATGGCGAGCCGTTCGGGGCCGCGGCCGGTCCGTTCGGTGGTCTGGTGGCGGAGTTCCACCAGCAGCGACGGGATGTCGATCTTGACGGGGCAGGCGTCGTAGCAGGCCCCGCAGAGCGTGGAGGCGTACGGCAGGGAGGCGTTGGGGTCGTTCTTCGCGGCATGGGTGCCGGCGAGCTGCGGGGTGAGGACGGCGCCGATGGGGCCGGGGTAGGTGGAGCCGTACGCGTGTCCGCCGACCCGTTCGTAGACCGGGCAGACGTTGAGGCAGGCGGAGCAGCGGATGCAGTGGAGGGCTTCGCGGCCGAGGGGGTCGGCGAGCGCGGCGGTGCGTCCGTTGTCGAGGAGGACGAGGTGGAACTCCTGCGGTCCGTCGCCGGGAGTCACCCCGGTCCACAAGGTGGTGTACGGGTTCATCCGCTCGCCGGTGGAGGAGCGGGGCAGCAGTTGGAGGAACACCTCCAGGTCGGCGTAGCGGGGCAGCACCTTCTCGATGCCCATGACGGTGATCAGCGTCTTCGGGAGGGTCAGGCACATGCGGCCGTTGCCCTCGGACTCCACCACCGACAGCGTGCCGGTCTCGGCGACGCCGAAGTTGGCGCCGGAGACGGCGACGGGCACGGTCATGAACTTCTCGCGCAGGTACGCCCGGGCCGCGGCGGCCAGTTCGGCGGGGACGGAGGTCAGGGCGGGGTCCACGCCGGGGAGCCGGTCGAGGAAGATACGGCGGATCTCCTCGCGGTTGCGGTGGATGGCGGGGACGAGGATGTGGGAGGGCCGGTCGTCGGCGAGCTGCACGATCAGTTCGGCGAGGTCGGTCTCGTGGGCGGTGATGCCCTGGCTCTCCAGGTGCTCGTTGAGTCCGATCTCCTGGGTGGCCATCGACTTGACCTTGATGACCTCGCGGCTGCCGGTGGCGGTGACCAGCTCGGTGACGAGGGCGTTGGCCTCGGCGGCGTCCCGTGCCCAGTGCACGGTGCCGCCGGCCGCGGTGACCGTGGACTCCAGTTGTTCGAGGAGTTCGGGCAGTCGGCTCATGGCCTCGGCCTTGAGGGCCGCTCCCGCGGAGCGCAGCTCCTCCCAGTCGGGCAGTTCGGCGGTGACCGCGAGCCGTTTGGCGCGGATGGTCCGTGTCGCCTTGTGGAGGTTGTCGCGCAACTGTCGGTCGCCCAGTCCGTCGGCGGCGGCCCGGGGGAATGCCCGGTCGCCGCGCAGGTGGCCCTCGCCGTACGGGGAGCGGGGCGGCACGGCCGGCATGCCGAGGAACGTGCTGCTCATCGTGCGGCCTCCGTCAGGGGGTGCGGCGCGGTGCGGGTGGCGGCGAGGATCTGCGCGAGATGGAGGGTGCGGGTGGCGGAGCCGGTCCTGGAGAGGCCGCCGCCGATGTGCAGGAGGCAGGAGGAGTCGCCCGCCGTGCACACGGCCGCGCCGGTGGAGGCCAGGTGGGCGAGTTTGTCGGCGAGCATGGCGGACGAGGTGGCGGCGTTCTTGACGGCGAAGGTGCCCCCGAAGCCGCAGCAGGCGTCCGACTCGGGGAGTTCGACGAGGTCGATGCCCTCGACGGCGCGCAGCAGGCGGAGGGGTTTCTCGCCCACGCGGAGCATCCGCAGCGAGTGGCAGGTGGGGTGGTACGTGACGCGGTGCGGGAAGTACGCGCCGACGTCGACGACGCCCAGCACGTCGACCAGGAGCTCGGACAGTTCGTACGTCTTGTCCTGCACCGCGGCGACGCCGGCGCGCAGGGCCGCGTCGCCGTAACGCTCCGCCACGCGCGCGTGCTGGTGGCGGACGCAGGCGGCGCAGGAGCCGGAGGGCATGACGACGGCGTCGATGGCGCTGTCGCCGAACTGTTCCGCGTAGTTCCTGATCAGCGGGACCGGTTCGCGCTGATAGCCGGTGTTGAGGTGCATCTGGCCGCAGCAGGTCTGATCGGGCGGGAAGACGAGTTCGTGGCCGAGGCGGCTGAGGAGCAGGGCCGTCGCCCGCACCGCGTCGGGGAACAGGGTGTCTCCCAGGCAGGTGGCGAAGAGTCCGATGCGCATGCGGTTCCCCTCGGGCGGAGTGTGGTCCGACCATACTGGGGTCGCCCGCGGGGGCCGTGGCGCGGGGCGGTGGGCGTCAGGCGCCGCGCCGGCCCGCGGCGCTTTCCCTCCGTCCCTTGAGGGAGGTGATCGCGGTGGAGACGAGCGCGGTCACCGCGAGGCTCCCCACCGCGACCATGCCCACGCCGATGACGAAGAGGCCGCTGGCGTCGTCCGACCAGTCGACGTAGGCGGCGACGGTCAGCCCGGCCGTGGTCCCGAGGACGGCGGCGGCGACGTGCCGGCGGGAAGCCGCCCAGCACACCGGCACCAGCAGGGTCAGGACCAGGCCGACCACCTGCCACGCCTCGTACGGGCCGGTCGTCGAGCCGTCCGGGTGCACGTCACGGTGGCCGTCCCAGCCCAGCCAGGCGGCCCAGGCCCCCAGCGCCACCACGGCCGTCAGGAGGCCGGCCGCCGGCTCGGAAGCGAGGTTCAGTCGTCGTCTCATGGCTCCACCCTGCCCGGGGCGCCCGGCCGCCGTCCTGAGCGCGGATACTCATCGCGTACCCGAGTACGTCGGCCGGTACCGGAAAACTCGCTCCTGTCCGCCGCCGGACCGCCGGTAGCATCCGCGGATGCGGACCATCGAGACTCTGGTGCCCGAGGCGGGCCGGGCGGACGCCGTCGCCCTGCGGGCGCACGACGCCGACGAGCTGGTGCGGTACGTGGCCGACCCGGCGCACCCGTGGTGGCGGCGCAGGCCGTGCGTGCACGCGCTCGCCGGGCGGGTACCGGAACGGGCCGTCGCCGGTCTGCTCGGCCGCGTCCGCGACCCGGGGGACGTGGCGGAGATCCGCATCGCGCTGCTCGACCTCCTGGCGGACCGGGAGGAGCTCCTGCCGTGGCTGGTGCACGAGGACCGGCGGCGGGAGTCGTCGTACGGCATGCCCGAGGCGATCCTCAAGGCCCGCGGTCTGCTCGGCGACCGTACGGCCACGGCGGAGTTGGCGGCGCTCGCGGCCTCGCCGTGGCCTCGGATGCAGGCGCTCGGCGAGGCCGGTCTCGACGCGCTGGTGGCGCGGTACGGCGTCGACGCGGTCCTGGACGGGGTGGGTGCCGAGCGGCCGGAGGACCGCGCCTTCCGGCTTCGCATGCGACATCGCGCCGGGCAGGACGTGACCGACGCGCTGGCGGACGCGGATCGCGGTGTCGCCTGGCTGGCGCAGTCGCTGGTGTCGGACGCGGACCGGCTGCGCGACTACGCCGGCCGGGCGCCGACGACCGAGGCGAGGCTCTGGGCGGCGTACGCGCTGCACCGTCTGACCGGGGACGCGGCCGAGACCCGGGCGCTGTACGACGGGCTGGGGCGGCCCCGGGTCGAAGTGCCCGGTCTGGAGGAGGAACCGCGCCGCGCGATCGTGCACGCCTACGCCGGGGGCTGCCAGCGGAACAGCGACCCCCGGTGGCGCGTCGAGGCGCTCTGCACCGACCCGCCGCTGCCACAGGACGGCGAGGAGCGGCTGCGCCGGGCCAGGACCGCGCTGACCGCGGCGGGCCTCGGTCCGCGGCACCCTGTCTCCGCCGGGGAGCACCACCAGCAGGGCGAGGGGACGTACCACGTGATCGAGTGCGGCGAAGGCAGGGTGCTCATCAGCACGCTCGGCCGGTTCGCCACCGGGGACGGCCACGACGACGGTGCCGGCGAGGGCGCCCCGAGGGCCCGCGCGGCCCTGGAGGGAGCCGGCTTCCGCTGGATCGACCAGGTCACGGGCTCGGTACGCGTCACCGGCCTGGGCGTCTACTACTTCGGCGACCGCGAGCCCTTGGACATCGCCACCCTGCTGTTCTACTGGCAGGACTGACGCTCCCCGGTCGCGCTCCGCCCGCCGCCCGGCGGAGGGGGTATGCCGCGGGTATGGGCGAAGGTTGCGATTGGGTGGCGGAACACCGTCCCGCGTTGCCCGGCCCGCCCCGGCGGAGTTGGGCCGGTCATGCGGACTCGTACGACTCAGCACACGGTGATGGACGGTGTCTACTGGCTCAGGGGCGCCGGATCGCCCTGCGCCCACTGCGCCGAGCCACTCGCCCCGGCCGAGGACGGCGCCGACGGCGGCGCGCCCACGGGCCGCCCGGGAGCGGCCCGGCTCCGTCTGGCGGAGCTGTTCACCGGCGACGCCGCGGCGGGCCTGCGGGTCGTCATGGTCACGGCGGCCTCGGTGAGCGTCGTCGTGGCGGCGCTCCTGCCGGAGCGGTGACGCCGACGACCCACGACGCCGTACCGGGAGCGGGCGAGCGGCCCGCCCCCGACACGGCGCTCGTCAGGGCTTGTTGGCGAGGGCGCCGAGGTACTGGTTCACCTGCTCCAGGCGGGCGTCCATGCTGCCCGTCCGCTCGGACACCGCCCGCAGCTCCTCACAGACCGCCAGCAGCGCCAGCGCCACCGCCCGCGCCGATGGGTCGGACACCTCCTCCAGGGCCGAGCGGGCCGCGTCCGCCGCCGAAACGGGTCCGGATGCCTGTGCCATAGCTGCGCCTCCTGCCCGGCCGCCCATCGGCCGCTCCTTTACATCTGCCCGCATCACGCCGCCCGTACGGCGGTGAATCACCCTGGTGTTCCCGAACCGGCGGCCGACGGGTCCTGCCCGTGTCGACGCTTCCCCCGGCCCGGCGGTGCGACCTCAAGGGTCCCGTGGTGTCAGGAAGCCGGGGGCGAGGCGTCGGCGCAGGAGTTTCCTCGCGTAGAGCAGGTGGAGGATCGCCTCCGCGGTCAGCACCGCCACCGCGAGCCACGGCGCCAGGTGGTCGGCGAGGAGCACCACGAGGAGCGGGACGCCGATCCCGGGCGTCGCCCAGACCGCGACGCTGCGGACGGGCCGGCCGAAGCGCAGGGCGATCACGGCGTGCGCCGCGTGGTAGAGGGCCAGACCTCCGGCGAGGGCCCACACCGCGCCCGTGGACAGGTGGGCGTGGCCCGCCTCCTCGACCGCGGTGGCGAGGCCGGCCGCCAGGCAGAGGATCCCGGCGGTCACGAAGAAGTGGAGGAAGGCCGCCACATCGCGGATGAGGACGTACGCGCGCGCCTGGTCCGCCGAGCCGATCATCAGTTCCGCCGTGGCCGACCCGAAGTCGAAGTACGACCACCACAGGGCCGCCAGCAGGACGAAGCCGATGACGGCGACGATTCCGGCCGACGCGGTCCAGACGTGGTCGGTGGAGGAGACGAGACCCAGCACCGACTCCCCCAGCACGATGATGACGAACAGCCCGACCCGCTCGATGAGATGACCGGTGTGCAGCTGCCTCGGCATGACCCTGCCGCGCGCGGTCAGCAACAGCCCCAGCTCGCCGACGATCAGCACCGCCCACAGGACGTACCGCCACCCGCCGGGCACGGCCACCGAAGCGGCCCACAGCACACCGGAGACCAGGCAGTACGTCACCGGCCGCCAGCGCGGCAGGCGGTGGGGCGCCGGGTAGCGGGTCGCGGGCCACCAGAGGCCGAGCAGGACGAGCCGGGTTCCGGCGTAGCCGAGCGCGTACGCGGCGGCCCGCGATCCGTCGACGTCCGCCTTCGGTACGGCGGCGGCCATGACGGCCAGGCACAGCATCGCGAAGAGCATCAGCAACCGACGGCGTGCGCTGTCGGTCTCGAAGAGGTTGGCGGAGACGGTCAGGTTGATCCACATCCACCAGGGCGGGAAGTACAGCGCCAGGAAGATCCCGAAGTCCCGCCAGCCCGGGTCTCCGTGCAGGGTGTGCGACAGCTGGGCGGCGAACGCGACGAACACGAGGTCGAAGAACAGCTCGAGCCATGCGGCATGGCGGGCCCGTTGCTGAGGCGCGGGCGCGGGGGGCGCCGCGGCACTCATCGGGCCCTCCTGCATGGATCAGGGGCAAGAGCGGACATTTCGCCATCACATCACGGCATCCGTGACGGGGGGTCAGAGGCGTGCCGTCAGAGGCCCTGTCCGGTGCCAGTCTGTCCGGTGCCGGGCGGCTCTCGTCCGTGGGGCACCCGGGGGCGTCAGGCCGGCCCGGGGTCGTCCTCGGGGATGCGGAGCGCCAGGATCGCCACGTCGTCGTCGTTGTCGGCGGGTCTGACGCGGTCGAGGAGGGTGTCGCAGAAGGGGTCCAGCGGCTGGCCGGCCAGGGCCGCCGCCTCGCGGCGGAGACGGTCCAGGCCGTCGTCGAGGGTGTGACTGCGCGACTCGATCAGGCCGTCGGTGTACAGCAGCAGCGTCGAGCGGGGCGGCAGGACCTCCACATGGTCGGCGCGGGGAAGGCGGGTACGGGTGCCGAGCATGATGCCGCCGCCCGGGGTGAGGAAGCGCGCGCTCCCGTCCTGGGCCACCAGGAGCGGCGGGGGGTGGCCCGCGCTCGTCCACCGCAGCAGCCAGCCGCCCTCCTCGTCGCGCTCGACGCTGCCGAGGACGAGGGTGGCCGTGGAGGCCTCCGCGATGTGTTCGAGCGCCTCGTCGAGCCGCTGGACCGCGTGGCTCAGGGGGCCCGACTGGGACCAGGTGAACGCCCGCAGCATGTTCCGCAGTTGCGCCATGCCGGCGGCGGCGTCGAGGTCGTGTCCGCCGACGTCGCCGATCACCAGTGCCGTCGCGCCGTCGGTCAGGGAGAACGCGTCGTACCAGTCGCCGCCGACCTGGGAGGCGTGCGGCGCGGGCTGGTAACGGGCCGCCATCCGCAGGCCCGGCACGGCGGGCAGGTGCGGCAGCAGATGGCGCTGCATGGTCTCGGCCACCCGCCGCTGGCGCTGGTAGAGACGCGCGTTGTCCAGGGCGAGACCGGCCCGGCGGGTGATGTCCTCCAGGAGGGACAGGTCCGCGGGGGTGAACGGCTCCGTCCGCTCGGAGCGGCCGAGGGTCAGGGCCCCGAGGACCTCCCGCAGGGTGCGGACGGGCGCGATGGCCGCGGAGTGTATGCCGGTGGCCTTGAACAGGCGCTGCTGCTCGACGGCGATACCGGAGTCGGCCGCCACGTTGTACGTGTCCGGACCGGCCAGGGCCGAGGCGGCCCCGCGCAGAGCCCGGGAGAGCGGCATCGACGACTCCTGCGGCACCGGCGGGAGCGTGCCCTCCAGGTCCTCCCGGTGGACCAGGCCGCCGTCCTCGTAGTGGACCACGGCGGTGCGGCGTACGTCCCCGACCTCGGTCAGCAGGTCGATGACCACCCAGTCGGCCAGCCGGGGCACGAGCAGGGTGACGAGCCGCTTCAGGGCCTCGTCCGTGTCGAGCGTGGAGGTCAGACGGGTGGTCGTCTCGGCCAGCAGCGCGAGCCGGCCGAGTTCCGTCAGGGCCCCGGATGAGGAGGCGGCGGGAGAGGCGCCGGACGGCTCGGATGCGGCGCCGGAGGCGCCGGACGGGGAAGCGGATTCGGCCGCGGTGGAGGCGGATGAGTCGGCCGCGGCGGAGAGGTCGCCGGCCGTGGGAGCGGCGGCGGGCGCCCAGGGAGCGTCGACGGGCGCCGACTCGCCGAAGACGACCAGCGCGCCCCGCCCGCCCTCGGGGAGCGCGCACGGGACGACGAGCCACCAGAGGCGGAGCAGCTCGCCGTCCGACCGTTCGAACCAGCCCTGCTCCTCGTGTTCGACGACGCGCCCGAGGAACGCGCGCATCATCGGGCACTGCGCGCGGGGCATCGTGCGGCCGTCGTCGTTCCGGTGGAGCAGGGCGTGGGCGTCCTGGCCGACGAGGCCGGCCGCGGGCCGCCCGAAGAGGGCCTCCGCCCGGGCGGTCACCCTGACGATGACCCCCTGGTCGTCCACGAGGTAGGCGGCGGCCTCCAGACCGCCGAACACGTCGAAGACGCCGGCCGGGGCGGCCATCGCGTCCCCGCCGGCGTTCGCCTCAGCGTCCGCCGCCCGCACCACGCCCGCGCCTCCACCCACCCCGACCTCCGGCTGCACACGCCTACTGTCCCACGGCACCGCGTCGAAACCGCCGTACGCACCCGATCGTGGTGGCGACCGCGGTGCCGGGTGTCTCGCGGGCGTGCCCCGCCTCTCCCGCAGGAGCGACGCGGGGCCGCCCCCCGGGTCGTCGGAGCGCAAAGGCGCTGGTTAGAGTCGTGTGCGTTGCGCCGCCGCATCGGGCGAGGCGCGACGGTGGGCCCGCTGTCGATCACAGAGACCCGTACGACCTCGACGTCACCGCACGCGTCCCCGCCCGGCCGCCGGCCGCCTATCGGAAACACCGCACATGAGCATCGACGCCCTCTCGCGTCCCAACTCCGCCGAGTCCGACCTGCGCCCGTCCGCCGGTCCGTCCGCCGCCGCGCGGCCACGGCGGCCGAGACTGTCGGGGCGCGCCCCCGCCCGTCCCGCGCCGGCCGCCGCCTTCCACAGCGTCAGCGCCGCGACGGCAGTACTGCTGGGGCTCGTCGCGATCGGCGCGGCCCTCCACGAACCGGTGCTGATACCGCCCCTGGCCGCCAGCGCCGCCCTGGTGCACAGCGCGCCCGCCCTGCCCCTGGCGCAGCCGCGCAGCGTGGTGGTCGGCCACCTCTTCGGCGCCGTCGCCGGCTTCGCCGTCCTGGGGGTGGCCGGGAGCAGCCCCTGGGCCGCGGCGGTGGCGGCCGGTGTCACGCTGGCCCTCAACACGGTGGCCCGCACCCCGCACTCCCCCGCCTGCGCCTCCGCGGTCGTCATCGTGCTGCAGACGCCCGCGCCCGCCCGGTTCGTCCCCCTGCTGTTCGGCTCCACCGTCCTGCTCGTGCTGACCGGGTACGCCGCCTCCCGGATCCGGCGCGGGGCGCCGAGGTATCCCGCCTACTGGTGGTGATCCGGCCGAGGTCGTCTCCGGACCCGCCGGGAGGCGTCACGGCGGCCGGCGGGGGTACCCGACGGGCGACAGGGAGCGCGACGGGGCGGGAGAGGAGCACCAGTGATCACCGAACGGCAGCTCGCGGCCATGCCCGGATGCACGGTCGACGGCGACCAGGGGCAGCGCGTGGGCGAGGTGGACTACTTCCTGCTGGACGACACCACCGGCACGCCCGAGTGGGCGCGGATCATCGACCGGGGCGCGGGGCCGGGCGGGGTGTTCGTCCCGCTGCGCCACGCGGAGCTGAGGGACGGGCATCTCGTGGTGCCGTATCCCCTCGAACTGATCGAAGGGTCCCCGCGAGGGGAGGCGGCGCCGGGACAGGGCGCGGTCCTCTCGGTGGCCGAGGAGGAGCGTCTGACCACGCATTACGGCATCCCGGACGTGCGCGACGTGAGGCACGCCCAGCGCGGCGCGGGCTGGGCGGGGATGGACCGGTCACAGGCCGTCCGGGAGGGCACGGAGGGCCACGAGCGGAGCCGTTCCCGCCTGCGGATCCTGTCGGCGGGATCGGCGTAGGTGTGACGCCGGTCAGGTGAGAACCGGCCGTATGGCCGGGAGACGATAAGGCGGCCGGAAGGCCGCACGGTACGACCCGGGACCCGGTGCGGGCCCCGGGTCGCTGCCGTTCCGGGGTGGGTGGCCGTGTCCGGGTCGCTCGTCGCGGCCCGTCAGCCGCCCGTCAGCCAGGTACGGACGCCGGCCAGCAAGGTGGGGCCGTAGTCCTCGTCGACGCTCTTCGCGAGGTCGGCGATGGATATCTCCGTCAGGGCCGCCCGCCAGGCGGCCTCCGCGGTGGCCATGGCGCGGGCGATCCCGCAGGGCCGCGCGCAGTCCTCTTCCGACGCGGCGAGCGGGCCGCGCCGCCGGATCTCGGTGCAGACGAAGGCCGGCTGGGCGCCGTCCACGGCGAGGACGACGTCGAGGAGGGTGATCAGCTCGGGGGCCCGGGTGAGGACGTATCCGCCGGCCTTGCCCTGGACGGAGCCGACCAGGCCGGCCCGGGAGAGGGCCTGCAGCTGCTTGGCCAGATAGCTGCCCGACACGTCGTGGAGCTCGGCGAGCCGTACGGCGGGCACCGGCTCCGTCGCGGTGGTCAGCACGACACAGCAGTGCAGCGCCCACTCCACCCCGCCCGACAGTTTCATGCCGCACCCTCCCGCTCCACTTGACTCGGACAAAGGATATCCGACTATTATCTCGGATAACGATTATCCGAGTTAACGGGACGCGTCCCGGCGGGCCGGCTCTCGGGCCTGTCCGTCCCCGACGCCCTGCGAGAGGTGAGGACAATGAAGCTCACGGTCATCGGCGGTACCGGACTGATCGGCTCCCAGGTCGTCCGCCGGCTCACCGCGACGGGACACGAGGCCGTCGCGGCATCGCCGTCCACCGGCGTGGACCTGATCACCGGCGAGGGGCTCGCCGCGGCGCTGGAGGGTGCCGACACCGTGATCAACGTGGCCAACTCGCCGACCTTCGACGAGGCCTCCATGGACTTCTTCCGCACCTCCATGGACCACCTGCTCGCCGCCGGGGAGAAGGCCGGCGTGCGGCACCAGGTGGTGCTCTCGATCGTCGGCGTCGACCAGGTCCCGCAGCTCGACTACTACCGGGCCAAGACCCTCCAGGAGGAGCTGCTCCGCCAGGGCCCCACGCCGTACTCCGTCGTGCGGGCCACCCAGTTCTTCGAGTTCGTCGACGCCGTCCTGTCCTGGACCGCCGACGACAGCACCGTCCGCTTGCCGGCCACCCGTGTCCAGCCGATCGCCGCGGCGGACGTCGTCGACGCGGTCGTCGAGGTCGCCACCGGGAGCCCGCTCGACGGCATCCGCGACATCGCGGGGCCGGACGTCTTCCGCCTCGACGAGCTGGGCAAGCTCACCCTCGCGGCCCGGAACGACGCCCGTACGGTCGTCTCCGACGACACCGCCGGCATGTTCGCGGTCGTCCCCGAGGACGTGCTGATCGCCGGACCCGGGGCCCACCTGGCGGCGACCCGCTACGAAGACTGGATCCGGACCGCCCCCTGACGTGACGAAGGCTCCCCGCCGCCGGGGAGCCTTCCCGGTAGGGCCCTCTCAGACCTTGCGCGGGTGCGGCCGTCTCAGACCTTGCGCCACTTCGCCATGCCGAAGGAGAACACGCCGAACAGCGCCAGGCCCACCGCCACGGCGAGCAGCAGCCAGCGGCCGGCCGGGGTGTAGGCGAACGAACGGATCGCGTCGTCCACGCCCTTCGCCTGGTGCGGATCGAACTGGACGGCGGCCTTGAGCGCGAAGAAGCCGACCGCGGCGAAGACCAGGCCGCGCGAGACGCCGCCCGCGACGCCGGTGACGTTCATGAAGCGGCGCTGGTTCGTCGACAGCCCCGACCACCGCAGATGCTTGCGGTACTTGCGCAGGACGGCGCTTCCCGCGATGCACAGGCCCGCGACGAGGATGCCGGCCGCCACCGCGCCGACCCACCACTGACCGCCCGGCAGCCCAAGCACGCGGCCGGTGATGTCCTGGCTCTGCCGGTCGCTCGAACCCGCCCCGCTGCCCTTGGCGCCCGCGGCGAAGGAGAACACGAGGAAGGCCACCACGGCGTAGAAGACGAAGCGACATCCGGACATGGCGCGCTTGGTGGCTCGGTCCCCCTTCGGTCCCGCGGCCCCGAACACGGCTTCCGACAGGCGCCACAGCGCCATCCCGGCGAGCCCCACGCCCAGCGCCCAGAGCAGGACGGCGCCGAGGGGGGTGGCGGCGACCTGGGCCAGTGCTCCGCCCCGGTCGGCCTGTTCGCCCGTACCCGTCCAGCCGATGCGTACCGCCAGCACGCCTATCAGCAGATAGAGCACTCCGCGGGCCGCCAGGCCCGCCCGGGCGCCCGCGCGCACCGCGTCACCGCGGGCCGCTCTTCTCGCCACCGCCGCCGTCGACCCCACTCCGGTCATCTCTGATCCCCTCCCCTGGTTCCGGAGCATCCGAATGCCCCGCCCCGCCGGTCGCAACCCTCCGCCGGGCCGGCGCGAGCCCGGCCTGATCCAAACGAAAGGCCCTAGGTCAGAAGGCGTAGCGCACGCGCAGCCAGGGCGCGCGGGCTTCGATCAGCCGGCGCAGGGAGTCGACGGCGGACGCCTTGACGGCGTTGCGGTAGCGGACGTTCCAGCTGCCGTTCTCGGAGCGCTTGGGCTGCTGGAGGTCCTGGCGCCACAGGAGCTCCTCGGCCCGGGGGTGCCAGCCGAGGTTGACCTCGTGCAGGTCCTGGTTGTGGGTGAGCATGATGATCTCCGCCGCCGCCTGGTCCTTCACCCGGCGCGGAAGGATGTCGTCCATCGCGCGGAGCAGGTCCGCCCAGGCCTCTTCCCAGCCCGGCCGGATCACCACCGGCGAGAGGTTGAACTGCACCTCGTAGCCGGCGTCCAGGAAGTCGGCGGCCGCCGCGAGACGGTCCGGGACGGGGCTGGTCCGGATGTCGAGGAGCTTGGAGTCGTCCGGCGGCATCAGGGAGAACCGGATCCGGGTGCGGCCCTGGGGGTCGAGCCGGAGCAGGTCGGGGTTGACGAACTTGGTGGCGAAGGACGCCTTGGCGGTGGGCCACCGGCCGAAGGCGCGGATCAGGTCGGCGGTGTTGTCGCTGATGAGGTCGTCGACCGAGCAGTCGCCGTTCTCGCCGATGTCGTACACCCAGGCGTGCGGGTCGCACTGGTTCGGCTCGGGCTTGGGGCCGGTGGCGGCGATGTGGCGGCCCAGGGCGCCGATGACGCGGTCGACGTTGGTGAAGACGGTGATGGGGTTGGCGAAGCCCTTGCGGCGCGGAACGTAGCAGTACGCGCACGCCATCGCGCAGCCGTTGGAGAGGCCGGGGGCGATCCAGTCGGCGGACCGGCCGTTGGGGCGGACGCCGAAGGACTTGCGCTCGCCCAGGACCAGCGTCTCGCGCTTGACCCTCACCCACCGTTCCACGTTTCCCTCGTTGCCGTGGAGGTGCGGGATGCGCCAGTGGGAGTCGGTCTCCACGACTCGGGCGTCGGGGAAGCGGGCGATGATCTGGCGTCCGCGCCAGGAGTCGGCGGCGGCGGGCTCGGCGTGGATCTCCGCCACGCGCAGCAGCCGGCGCGCCTCGGGACCGTCGCGGAACGTGCGGCCGGCCGCCTCGCCGGCCGGTGCGGCGGCGGCCTCGGACGCGGCCATGAGGTCGCTCACGGTGAACAGGCCGTCGGCCTCGCCGGAGGGCCCGGTGCCGGGTTCGTCCACCGGCCGGTCCAGCCGCTGTCCGGAGCGATGTCGCATGGTGTCCCAGTGTACGGAGGGGGCGGCGGGTCCGGCGGGTCGCGGCTGTGCGGGACCCGTGCGTCAGGGACGGGCGGGCGGGGTCTCGTCCCGGTCGGACGGCGGCCAGACGTAGGGGAGGTCGTCGGGGACGCCGGGGAAGTGGGCGTGGTAGAGCTCGGGGGCCTTGCGGAGCAGCGCGGACTGGTGGCTGCGGTGGAAGGCGGGGTCTCCGAGCCAGGGCGGAAGCTCGCCGTCCGCCGCGAGGTCGCCCTGTTCGCGCACCACGGCCCTCGGCCGCCAGGCGAGGTAGTCGGCCATCATCGTGGCGGCGCAGGTGTCGGGGCGCTCCTCCGCGGTCCAGACGCCGCAGACGTCCAGTCCGTAGCGGACCAGGGCTTCCTCGTATCCGGCCCACATCCGCACCGCCGGATGCCGCCGCCACCCGTAGCCGGGCACGGTCAGGCCCCGGAAGACCTGGAGGGCCTCGACGCGCTGTTTGCCGAGGCGCCGGGGGTCGAGCACGGCGGCCGACTCGGTGAAACCCGGGTAGGGGAGGAAGGTCTGCATGGGGAGGGACTCTCCCTGAGGCCGAGGGTGGGGAGGGGGCTCGCGCCCCGTGGGCGGGCCGCGGAGCGCGCGGGCGGTCAGAGCGGGGCGCCGCCGAAGCCGATCTCGTTGCCGTCGGGGTCGTGGAACGTGACCTTGCGTACGCCGTTCGCGTAGGTCTCGCGCTCCGTCGGGGTCAGTCCCCGGCCGGCGATCGCGGCGACGCGGGCGTCGAGGTCGTCGACGAAGAGCGTGTGCAGGGCGTGGCCGGACCGGCCGGGGCGGTGCTCGATGTAGACGTACCGGTGCTCGTCCACCTTCCACACGGCTTCCACGTCGTTCGGGAGGAAGGCCGGTGGGGAGCCGAACAGCCGCTCGTACCAGGCCAGCGCCGTCGCGTAGTCCTCCACCGGGATGCCTGCGAAAAGGTCGACCGCCATGGCGCCATGCTAAGCCGGGCCCGGAGGGTCCCGCCTGGGAGACGCTCCGCTCCGGTCAGCGGCCTTCCTCCGGTTGGGCGGTGTGGTCGCGGTGGCCGTGGGTGCGTCGTTCCTCCTTCATCTCGGCTTCGAAGAGGTGGTCGCGGCCCTCGGCGAGGGCGGCGACGGCATCACGCTCGTACGCCTTGAACGGCTCGTAGTACGTCCGGTCGTACGACTCGACGAGCTGGTACGTCCAGTGCCCCGGGATGACGTTGCGGCCGAGGATCTCCCGGGCGACGAGGTCGGCCCACTCCGGGTGGCCCGCCCGCCTCAGCAGGTCGACGGCCCGGTCCAGCTCCAGGTCGGCGGTGCCGGTCAGCTGGTGGAAGGAGTAGAGATGGCCGCGGGCCCGTTCGATCGTCTCCAGGGCCTTGGAGAAGGAGCCGAGGGCTTCCACGGTCAGGTCGCTGACCCCTTCGGGGCGGACGGGGCGGACGGGGGCGGTCCGGTCGGGGTGGTGGTCGTCGGTGCGCATGCCGGACTGTGTCCCCTCGGCGGGGCGGCCGCACACCCGTCCGGCGCGGCAGTGCTCCGGCCGGGGTAACGGCCGGGTCCTGCGAGCGTCGGGGCCGGGCCGGCGGCGGGGACCGCTCCGGGTCAGCGGCTCCGGCCCTCTTCGTCGGCGAGGCCGCCGGCCCCGAGGAGGCCGGTCGCCGGAAGGGGTCCGCTCTCCGCGAGGCGGGGCAGGATCCGGGCGGAGGTCCGGGCGACGAGCAGGGGCAGGAGGGGGCGGACGGGCTGCGCGATGCGGAGCCAGGGGGGAGCGTAGACGGTCGCGGACCGGTGGAGGACCGCTCGGGCCAGCCAGGAGGCGACCTTCTCGACTGAGTACACCTTGCGGGCGGGGCGTGGCATGTGGGCCCGCAGTTCGCGGAGGACGTCGTGGGCCTCCACGTCCCGGACCATGTCGGTGTCCGTCCAGTGCAGGTAGGCGATGCCGACGCCGACGCCCTGGTAGGCGCATTCGGCGCGCAGGGACTGGGCGAAGGACTCGGCGCCCGCCTTGGACGCGCAGTAGGCGCTCATCATGGGGGCCGAGCCGAAGGCCGCGGTCGAGGCGATCTGGAGGAAGTAGCCCCGCGTGGTGAGCAGCCCGGGCAGGAACGACCGGGCGGTGACGGCGCTGCCGACCAGGTTGACCTCGATCACCCGTCGCCAGGTCCTCGGGTCGGAGGTCACGAACGGGCCTCCTTCGGCGACGCCCGCGTTGGCGATGACCACGGACGGCTCCCCCAGGTCGCACGTCACCCGGCGGGCCGTCCGCTCCATCAGGGCGTCGTCGGTCACGTCCACTTCGTAGCACCGGCTCTCGACGGGCAGCTCCCGCGCGACCCGCGCCAGCGTCTCCGCCTCCCGCCCGAGCAGCGCGATCCGCATCCCGCGCCCGGCCAACTCCCGCACCAGCCCGGCCCCCAGCCCCCGCGCGGCTCCGGTCACGACCGCCGTCCGCCCCGCGAGGGGGTTGCCGTGCGACATGCTTCTCCCAGGATCGCGCCGAGTGGCCCCGTGGCCCCACACCGCCCCGACCGGACGGCACATCCATGGCACCACCCCCGTCGCGGGCCCGCCGTCCCGGCTGCGCCGATTGCCGCATCGGGCGGCGGCGAGGGCGCCCCGGCGCTCGTGGGACGGGGGCGGCGGGCCGTGCGATCGTGTTCGGCGGTCAGCGGCAGACGGCGGTGGCGTCCGCGGTGCCCGGGAAGGCCGCGGCCTTGGTCTGGGCGAAGTTCGCCGCGAAGGCGTCGTGGACCGCCGGGGTGGTGATCCGGAGCATCGTCTCGTCGTTGTCGCGCAAGGCCGGACCGCTGTAGTTGTGGCTTCCGGTGAAGACGAGCTTCTCGCGCGCGCCCGCGTACACGCCGTCGATCAGCAGGTTCTTGGAGTGCACGATGCGGTTCGGGGTGCCCGGGTCCGTGTCGTGGTCGTGCTGGTAGCAGCGGGGGGTGAGGCGGGTCTGGCCGTGGAGGGCGTTCCAGGTGCCGGTGTCGGTCTCGCTGTAGACGACGTCGACCGTGCAGCCGGCCGCCGCGAGGGCGCGCAATTTGTCGGCGACCGCTTGGCGGGTGATCTTCAGCATGGCCACGCGGACCGCGGTGCGGTGGGTGCCGGCCGCGTCGGACCAGGTGCAGCCGACGTTCTCGAGGGTGTTGACGACGGTGTCGGTGTCGTCGGTGGTGCCGGCGCGGGGGAAGAAGTACACCTTGTGGTCGCCCGACCCGGCGGTGGTGTACGTCCAGGTGGAGCGGTTCTGCCGGGCCAGTTCGCCGAAGTAGGAGCTGTACGCCGCGTACAAGGTCGCATTGCCGGCGAAGGCGACCGCGCTGTTCCAGAAGCGGGAGTAGTTCGAGGTGGTGAGGTTGGAGCTCGTCTGCAGCACCACCTGCGTCGCCCCTCCCCCGCCGACGCTGCTGAACAGCAGGAACTTGTTGTGGTTGATTCCGCTCGCGGTCGCGCCGAGGCACGAGCGGCCCTTGGCGCACAGGGTGACGTACGAGTCCTGCGCGAGGTCCGTGCCGAGCGCCGCCTTGAGCGTGTCGTACGAGGTCCGGCTGCCCTCCGGGGCGCTGACCGTCGTCTCGTCCAGGACCACCTGGACGTCGACGTCGCGGGTGGTGTGGGCGGTCGAGAGGTCCTGGGCGATGGTGTTGTCCCACAGGTGGTACATCGCCATCCGGATCGTCGAGCCGGGGTCGGCGGCCGCGATGAGCTCGCGTATGCGGTTCTTGATGGCGTTCTGCGCGGCGGGGTCGCCGGAGGTGGGGTTGTTGAACAGCGGGCCGAGCGCGGGGACCGCGGCGGCCTCAACCGGCGCCGCCTCGCCTGCCGGCGCCGCCTTCCCGGTCCGCGTCGCCTCGCCCGCGGTGGCGCTCTGCGCGGAACCGAGGGCGCCGGCCGCCAGTACCAGTGCGATGCCGGTCGCCGCCAGGCGTCTGCGGAGGCTGGTCGTCATGAACTCTCCTTCTCCGGTCTCCCGTTGTTGTGATCATGACCCTAGCCTGACCGCCCGCGGACCCGGCCCGGGGTTCACCTCAAGTGCGGGGGGCCGCGCCGCGGACGCGGTGGGCGGTGTCGCGGAGCCAGTGGGCGCTGCGCTTGGGGATGCGGGCCTGGGTGGGGTAGTCGACGCGGACGAGACCGAAGCGCTGCGCGTAGCCGTACGACCATTCGAAGTTGTCCAGGAAGGACCAGGCGAGGTAGCCGCGGACGTCGGCTCCTCGGGTACGGGCCTCGGCGACGGCGGCCAGGTGGGCGGCGAGGTAGGCCGTGCGGGCGGTGTCGTCGACGAAGCCGTCGGGGCCGGGGCGGTCGTCGTAGGCGGCGCCGTTCTCGGTGATCACCATCGGGGTGCCGGGGTAGTCGCGAGAGACGCGGAGCAGCAGCTCGGTGAGGTCGTGCGGCATGACCTCCCAGCCGAGACCGGTGAGGGGGAGGCCGCCGTGCGGGAGGTTGCGGGTGATCGGGACGCCGTGCGCGTCGTGGCTCGCCCCGCCGCCGTCGACGCCTGAACTCCGCATCGAGCGGTAGTAGTTGACGCCCAGGGTGTCGATGGGCGCGGCGATGGTCGCCAGGTCGCCGTCCTGGACCGGGATCTCGATCCCGTGGACGACCAGGTCGTCGATCAGGTCCTGGGGGTAGCGGCCGCGCAGGATCGGGTCGAGGTAGAAGCGGAAGCCGAAGGCGTCGGCCCGGCGGGCGGCCTCGCGGTCGGCCGGGGAGCCGGTCGCGGGGCCGCTGGTGCCGAGGAGGTGGGTGACGGCCAGGTCGAGGGGGCGGCGCGCGGCCGAGCGCAGCCGCCGGACCGCGAGGCCGTGGCCCAGGTGCAGGTGGTGCACGGCGCGCACCCCGTCGGCGAGGGAGCGGCCGCCCGGCGCGTGGACGCCTTCGACATGGCCCAGGACGGCCGAGCAGAACGGCTCGTTGAGCGTCGTCCAGTGCTCGACGCGGTCGCCGAGGCGGTCGTGGACCAGCTCCGCGTAGTCGGCGAAGCGGTAGGCCGTGTCGCGGGCCGGCCAGCCGCCGGCGTCCTGGAGCTCCTGGGGCAGGTCCCAGTGGTAGAGGGTCGGCCAGGGGGTGATCCCGCGCGCCAGGAGTTCGTCGACCAGCCGGTCGTAGAAGCCGATGCCGGCCGGGTTGACGGGGCCGCGCCCGTGCGGCTGGACGCGGGACCAGGAGACGGAGAAGCGGTACGTGTCGAGGCCGAGGGCGGCGAGCAGGGCGACGTCCTCGGGCATGCGGTGGTAGTGGTCGCACGCGATGTCGCCGTCGTCGCCGTTGTCGACGGCTCCCGGGACGCGGCAGAAGGTGTCCCAGATGGAGGGGGTCCGGCCGTCCTCTGCGGTCGCCCCCTCGATCTGGAAGGCGGAGGTGGCGACGCCGAAGCGGAAGTCCGGTGGCAGCCGGTCGATCAGCGCGTCATGGGCGGCGGTGGCGGACGGCACGGTCGTGGTCATGCGGGGGCTCTCTCCTCGCTCGGGGGGAAGCGGAACGGCGCGGGGGGCGCGGCGCGCGGACGGCCCGGACGCCGTCGTGGACGTCCGGGCCGCACGGGTGGCGGGTCAGGGCAGACGGTGGTCGGCGTTCAGCACGGCACCGCGTTCGGGGCGGTAGAGGTCGAAGCCCCGGGTGTCGCACTGCAGGCCGCCGACGATGCAGTGGTCGACGAGGGCCTTGAGCGTGCGCTCCTCCCACGCGTTGAAGAAGTCGTAGTGGAAGGAGTAGCCCTTGCCGCTGGAGAGGCGGACCTGGGACATGTCGCCGTTGACCGGCCAGGCCATCTTGAACTCGATCATCGGCAAGGCGACCGGGTGGGAGGCCGGGCACATGTTGTCGTTGGTGCCCGGCTTGACGACCGTGTAGGACATGTGGCTCTTGTGGTCGGGAGTGTCGAGGTACTTCCCGTCCCAGCAACTGGGTGCCTGGAAGCGGAGGTTGAGCTGCACGTCGGGCCGGCTCGGGCAGCTCGCGGGGAAGTCGGTGTTGAAGAAGCTGTCACCGCATTCCCAGCCCTCGACGAAGCCCTTGTGGTTGCGGAACTCCTGGGCGCTCTGGGTCGGGCTGCCGACGATGAACCGCAGTCCCTTGGGGAAGGGCCGCACGCTGCGGTAGTCCGTGACACCGGCCTTGTAGTAGATGACCTGGGGGCCCACCGGGAGGATCTTGGTGTTCCCCTTGTACAGCGAGGGCATCCAGTACGCCGACGCGTCCGCGGGCGCGGTGCAGGCGGTGGGGCCCGGGGCCAGCGACGCGGTGGTGGAGTGGGCGTTGGTGGTGGTGTTGCCCATGAAGGTGTGGTCGTGGGAGGCGCCGGGCTGCCCCGGGTAGAGGATCGGGTCGTCCGCCGCGGTGTGGGTGACGGCGCAGCCGGCCTGGAACTCGTGGTGGTAGGCCGGCGGCGGGACCGCCGTCGACGGAGTGACGCCGGTGACCTGCGGGTTGGCGGGGATGTAGCCGTCGCCGTCGGGGTCGTCGCCCGAGGCGAGGGCGGACGCGCTGCTCACGTGTCCGGCGTGGGCGGAGACGGTGGGCGTGCTGTCGTGGGTGGAGGCGGAGGCGGCCGTGAACGCGTTCGCGGACAGCGCCGAGACACCCAGGGCGGTGGCGAGAAGGAGCGCGGACAGGGTCCTGCCACGGATTCTCATGAGATCTCCTCGGTCGGTGGTACGGGCGGCGGGGGGGGGGGGGGGGGGCCCCCCCCCCCCCCCCCGGGGGGGGGGGGGGGGGGGCCGCGGGGGCGGGGCCGCGGGTAAGCCCCCCACCGGGGGGGGCGAACCCCACCCCGGGCCCCCCCGCGGGGGTGGGGGGGAT
>NZ_JBIBHT010000001.1:147406-1313399 GCF_042957155.1 Streptomyces sp. NPDC008121
GCCCAAACACCCCCCGGGGGGGGGCTACCCGCCCCGCGTACCCGCCCACCCACCGTTTTCCCTTGGCCGCCGCGGGGGGGGGGGGCGGGGGGGGGGCGGGGGGGGGGGGCCCCCCCCCCCGCGCGCCGGTTGCGGCGGGTGCGGCTCAGGCGGTGCCTGTCAGCTGTAGACGCCGAACTCGTGGAGCGAGTAACCCCAGCCGGTTCCCCGCGCGGTGAGCTGGAGCTTCACGTAACGGGCGGTGGTGGCGGCTTGGATGGTGTCGATGTCCCCGTTGCCCGTGGTGGTGGTGTGGACGGTCCGCCAGGCGTTTCCGTCGTCGGACACCTGCACCTCGTAGGACCTGGCGTAGGCGGGGTCCCAGACGAGCTGGAGCGTGCGGATCGGCTTGGCGGAGCCGAGGTCCACCTGGATCCACTGGGGGTCGCTCCAGTCGCTGGCCCAGCGGGTGCCGGTGTTGCCGTCGGTGGCGTTGGAGGCGGGGCAGGGGCAGTCGCCGTAGGAGGCCTGGGACGAGGAGGCGGTGGTGGGCCGGCCCTGGGCGAGGTTCGTTCCGTTCACGGGCGGGGCGACGACCTTGACGGATTTCGTCTCGATTCCGGCGTTGCCGCGGCCGTCCTCGGCCTGGATGTAGACCTTCCAGACCCCGAGCTTCTCGGGAGCGGTGACGGCGAAGGTGCCGTTACCCAGGGAGCGGTACCGCGCGTCGACGAGACGCTTGTCGCCGTTGGCGTAGTTTCCGCTGAGGTAGATCTTGGGTGTGATCGGGTCGCCTTCGGGGTCACGGATGTCGGCGCGGACCGTGAACTCGCCCCCCGCCGGGGCCGCGGAGGCCGGGCTGACGGTCATGTTGGTGATGACGGGCGGGGTGTTGGCGCCCGCGGAGCCGGTGTACGCCTTCTTGACGGCGTAGTAGGAGAGCCGCTTCAGGCCGTCGGGCAGGAGGTTGAACCAGACGCCGCCGAAGTCGTGTTCGAGGCCGTAGTGGAAGAGGGTGGCGCCGAGGGCGACGCCCTGGTGGCCGGTGACGCAGCCCCAGGCCTTGGTGTAGCCGTCGGCCTTCTGGACGTCGGTGGGCTCGTCCGGGATGCCGTTGACGTCGTTCGGGACCTCCCACTCGCCGGCGGGGCCGCCCTCGGTGATGACGTACGGCTTGGTGTAGCCGCCGTCGATCCAGTCCTGGCGCACCTTGCAGAGGTTGGCGTAGGAGTTCATCGAGTACAGGTCGAGGTCGGGGGCGTTGCGCTTGTAGTACGGCCAGGCACCGGTCCACGCGTCCGTGGAGGTCACGGGGTGGTCGGGGTCGATGGAGTGGATCTTCTTGGCGACGTCGTTGACGAAGGTCGTGTACGCGTTGCGCTGGGCCTCCAGCTCGGCACCGCCGTAGCAGTTCTGCAGGCCGAGGACGGACTCGTTGCCGACGTTCCACATGAGCGTCGCCGGGTGGGACTTGTAGGTGTCGACCCACGTGGCGAACTCGGTGAGCATGGTGTTCTTGTACGTCGTGTCGGTGACGTAGTTGACACACCCGCCGGCGCCGGGACCACCGCCGGGCTGGAGCCAGAAGCCGTTGATGACCTTGAGCCCATGGGCGGCCGCGGCGTCGAGCAGGGGTTTGCTGGAGGCGTCGGTTCCCCAGGTCCGCACGGTGTTGACGCCCATGGACTTCAGGTCCGGCATGTAGCGGGGAGCGTCGGCCGTCGCCGGGCCCCAGGTGAGGCCCTTGACCGTATACGGCTGTCCTCCGACGGTCAGTTGCCAGTTCCCCTGGGATCCGGTCACCTTGACCGCGCCGCCCGGCGGAGGGGTGGTTCCGCCGTCGGAGCCGTAGACCTGGAACTCCCACAGGGAGTAGCCGTAGCCGCCGGAGCGGGCGAGGCCCTGCATGCGCACGTACCGGCCCGAGCCGGAGACGGCGAGGTCGTCCGTGCCGCCGTCACCACCCGTCACCGTCTTCAGGGTGCGCCAGTCGGTGCCGTTGTCGGACGCCTGGATCTCGTAGTTCCTGCCGTAGGCGCCCTCCCAGGTCAGGACGGTGCGGCTGAGGTCCTTGCGCGCGCCGAGGTCGACCTGGATCCACTGGGAGTCCGTCCACTGGCTCGCCCAGCGGGTACCGGTCAGATTGCCGTCCACCGCGGCGGCCGCACCATAGGCGTCGCCCTCGGTCGACGAGGCGGTGGCCGTCTTGCCCTGGGAGAGAAGCGTCTCGGCGGCCTGTGCCTGCGGGGCCAGGCTCAGGGTGAGCGAGGACGCGAGAAGGGCGCCGAGCGTCACGAGGGACATTCCGTGGCGCCCACGGGAACGAGCGGGCGCGGAGGGGGGACTGGACACATGTGCTCCTGGCTGATTCATGACGCCGGGCACGGTGGACCGGGCCCGCGGGCCGGCTCGCGTGCGGCGCTCCGTGTGGAGGGGGATGCACGGTCTGATCGTGCGGGCCCTTCCGGGCCGGGCCGCGGGGACGTGATCACCCGGCCCGGAAGGGGATCGAGGCCCTCACCGTCGATGGGCGGTGAGGGCGAGGCGTCTCAGGGGAAGGAGACGACGGTCGACGGCACGGTGGAGGTGCCGGCCGGGATGGTGGAGGCCCCGGTGTCGTTGATGACGTGGTTGTAGTGGCCCATGCCGCCGAGGGACACCACCAGGAGGCTGTGGAACTTCACTCCCGGCTTGACCGGTGCCTTGAAGCCGTGGTCCTGGACGATGGTCGGGTCCACGTTGTAGTTGCAGTAGCTGCCGAGACCCCACGCCTCGTGGGTGTTCACCGAGTCGTCGACGCGGTAGGCGGCGTACCCCTTGGTGGTGCCGTTCTGGATGGCCGCCTGGTTGGGGGCGTCGTAGGCCTTCTCGTTCTGGTAGAAGATCGTGCGGCCGCGCTCGCCGTACCACTCCACGTCGTACTTGTTGAAGTGCTCGACGAAGAGGCCGGTGGCGAGCACGTCGTCGCCGTTGACCCGGACGCCGTAGTCGGCGCGGTTGGTCTCCCAGCCCCAGCCCTCGCCGTGGTCGGCACGCCAGACCCAGGTGTGGTCGACGATGGCGTCGTCACTGTTCACGACCATGCTGGTGGTGGCCTTGCCGGCCCCCGCGCCGCCGATGCGGATGTACACGTCCTGCACGGTGGTGGGGTTGGCGGCGTGGTCGGCGCCCGCGCCCTGCGGTCCGACCTCCAGCAGGGTCGGGGAGTTGACCGCTCCGGCGTCGATCAGGAAGCCGGCCAGCCGGACGCCGTCGACGTCGGCGACGCGCATCGCGGTCACGCCGTTGTCCGGGATGATCGTGGCGAGGCCGAGGCCGAGCACGATGGTGTTGGCGCGGTTCACGTTGATGGTCCGGTCGACGTGGTAGACGCCCGGGGTGAACAGCAGGTGGAGGCCCTGGGCCAGCGCCTGGTTGATGGTCGCGGCGGTGGCGCCCGGCTTGACCACGTAGAACTGGCTCAGCGGGACGGACTCGCCCTGCGGGGTGCCGTTGGCCCAGCTGGTGCCGCGGGCGTTCACGCGCTTGGCGGGCGCGAACACCTTGTACTCGTTGCCGTCCAGGTAGAGGTAGGGCTTCTCGCGGGAGATGGGGGTGGTGTCCAGCGTGGTGTATCGGGGCTCGGGGAAGGCGTTGGCCGGTGCGCCCTGGACGCCCGAGAAGGTCTGGTTCCAGACGCTGTTGGACCAGCCGCCGATGGCGCTGTCCCGGGTGTACCACTGCTGCTGGGAGTAGTTGCCGATCTGGCCGTCGACCTTCGAGTCGGCGATGTAGCCGCCGCTGGCCCAGCCGTAGCCGTTCGGGGCGAGGTTGAGCCCGCCCTTGACGTGCATGCGGCGGAAGGAGGACGCCTGCGAGACGGCCCACCGGTTGGTGCCGTTGACCGGGTTCAGGGTCAGACCCTCGGCGCCGCGCCAGAAGTTCTGCGTGGCGTTGCCGTTGAACCAGCCGGCGTCCACGGTCACGTCGCCGTTGATCGTGGTGTCGCCGGGGCGCAGTCCGAGGCCGGCTATCTGGGTGTAGAAGCCGATCTGCGCGTTCAGGCCGCTGTACGTCCCGGGCTTGAACAGGAAGGCGTGCCGCCCCGCTCCGAACTGGGCCGACTCCTGCTGCCGGAACACCTCGTCCAGCTTGCCCTGGATGCCCGGTGTGGACGGGTCGAAGACGTGGACGTTCGGGCCCAGGTCGCCACCGCCCGGCAGCTGCGGGCCGCCACCGCCGTCGCCGGGGGTGCCGTACACCTGGAACTCCCAGAGCGAGAAACCGTATCCGGTGGCCCGGGTCAGTCCGTTCATCCGGACGTACCGGCCGGAGCCGGAGAGGGAGACGTCGTCGGTGCCGCCGTCGCCGGCGGTGACGGTGGTCAGCGTCCGCCAGTCGGTGCCGTTGTCGGAGGCCTGGATCTGGTAGCTCTTGCCGTATGCGGCCTCCCAGGTGAGGACCGCGCGGTCGAGCGTGGCGCTCTGGCCGAGGTCGACCTGGATCCACTGGGAGTCCTGCCACTGGCTGGCCCAGCGGGTTCCGGTGAGGTTGCCGTCGACGGCGGCGCCGGCCGTGAAGGCGCCCCCCTCGCTCGACGAGGCGGTGGCGGTCTTGCCCTGTGAGAGCAGGGCGGGAGCCGCGTGTGCCGTGGTCGCCGGGGTGACGGCGAGCAGGGCGGCGGCCATGGACGAGACGAGTGCGCCGACGGTGGCCCGTCTGACGGATGAGGCGGGGCGCCGGAAGGCCGGCGGGGACCCGACGGATGGCATGGGGGCTCCTCGGTATACGGAACGGAAACGTGGGAGAGCGCTCTCCGAAACCATGCCCGCCCCTCGAGTGAGCGGTCAAGGAGTAGGACATGGCTTTTCTTTTGGCTTTCATTAAGTGTCGACAGCATGTTCCGGGGCCCCGTCCGGGTCGCGCGCCCGCCCCGCCCGCAGCCCCGTTAAGGTGCACGGGTGGGGAATCGAGGGCCGACTCTGGAGGACGTCGCACGTGAGGCGGGGGTGTCACGGGCGACGGTGTCGCGCGTCGTCAACGGCGTACGCAACGTGGCGCCCGAGATCCAGCAGGCCGTACGCCACGCCATCGCACGCATCGGCTACGCGCCGAACCAGGCCGCCCGTTCCCTGGTGACGCGGCGCAGCGGCACCGTCGGTCTCGTCTTCTCCGCGACGGGGGAGGCGTTCGCCGCCCGGGTCTTCTCCGACCCCTTCTTCGGACGGGTGGTCGACGGCGTGCTGCCGGCGCTGCGCGAGAGCGGGATCCAGCCGGTGCTGCTGGTGGCCGAGTCGGAGCAGGCCAGGACCCAGCTGGTGGAGTACCTGCGACAGGGGGGCGCCGACGGGGCGCTGGTGGTGTCGCTCGACGAGGACGATCCGCTGCCGGCGATGCTGGTGGCCGCGGGCCTGCCGACGGTGCTCTTCGGCCGCCCGGACGGCGCCGTGCCCTGCGGCTACGTCGACTGCGACAACGAGGCGGGTGCCCGGCTGGCCGCCGAGCACCTCTGGGCGACGGGCCGGCGGCGGCCGGCCACGATCGCGGCGCCCGTGACCGCTCCGACGGCCCGCGCCCGCCTCGACGGGTTCCGGCAGGCGCTCGCGGCCCGTGGGGTGACGTCCGTGCCCGTCGTGCGGGGGCGGTTCACGGTGGACTCCGGCAGGCAGGCGATGGCCCGGCTGCTGGAGGAGAACCCGGGGATCGACGCCGTGTTCGCCGCGAACGACCTGATGGCGCAGGGGGCCTGCCAGTACCTGCGCGAGCGGGGGGTGGCCGTCCCCGAGGACGTGGCCGTGGTGGGGTTCGACGACTCCCTGGCGGCGCGGAAGAGCCGGCCGGCGCTCACCACCGTGCGCCAGCCGGTGGAGCGGATGGCGGCCGCCATGGCCCGGCTCCTGGCCGCACAGCTCGACGGCGGCCGGCCTCTCCCCTCGCCGCTCCCGGCCGTGCGGGACGGCGGCCGGCCCGAACCTCCTTCGCAGGTGTTCGAGCCGGTGCTCGTGGTACGCGAGTCCGCGTGACCCGCGGCCCCCGCGGGGGCCGGTGCGTCAGCGGCTCCCCTCCCGGTGGGCCCGGATGATGTCCGCGTACCGGTGCCCGCTCGTCTTCACGGTCCGGCGCTGCGTGGCGTAGTCGACGTGGACGAGGCCGAAGCGCTTGTCGTAGCCGTACGCCCACTCGAAGTTGTCCAGGAGCGACCAGGCGTAGTAGCCGGCCAGCGGGGCTCCCTTGCGCACCGCGCGGGCGCAGGCGGCCAGGTGCCCCTCCAGGTAGCGGGTGCGGTCGGGGTCGTGGACCGCGCCGTCGGGGCCGACGGTGTCGGGGAAGGCCGAGCCGTTCTCGGTGACGTAGAGCCGGCGCACGCCGTACTCCTCGGTGAGGCGCAGCAGGAAGGACTCCAGCCCGTCGGCGTCGATCTGCCAGTCCATGCCGGTGCGGGGCACGTCGGGGAGGCGGACCTCGCGGGCGTACGGGACGGAGCCCGCCGGGTCGTCGGCGACGGTGACCGGGAAGTAGTAGTTGAGGCCGTGCCAGTCGAGCGGGGCGGCGATGGTCTCGGCGTCGCCGGGGCGTTCGGGCAGCTCGACTCCGTACAGCTCGCGCATGTCGGCGGGGAAGCCGCGGCCGTAGACGGGGTCCAGCCACCAGCGGTTGGTGTGCCCGTCCATGCGGAGGGCGGCGGCGATGTCCTCGGGCCGGGTGGACGCGGCCTCGACCGTGGAGTGGTTGGTGACCAGGCCGATCCGCGCGTCCGGCGCGGCCGCGCGTACGGCCTGGACGGCGAGGCCGTGGGAGAGCAGGAGGTGGTAGGAGGCGCGGACGGCGGCCGTCAGATCGGTGAGCCCGGGGGCCATCCGGCCCTCCAGGTGGCCGATCCAGCCCGAGCAGAGCGGCTCGTTGAGGGTGGCCCACTGGGTGACCCGGTCCCCCAGCCGTTCGGCGACGACGGTGGCGTAGGCGGCGAGGTGTTCGGCGGTCTCGCGCTCGGTCCAGCCGCCGCGGTCCTGGAGGGCCTGCGGCAGGTCCCAGTGGTAGAGGGTGACGGAGGGCGTGATGCCGGCGTCGAGGAGGCCGTCGACGAGCCGGTCGTAGAAGTCGAGCCCGGCCGCGTTGACGGGGCCGTCACCGCCGGGGACGACGCGCGGCCAGGCGACGGAGAGGCGGTACGCGTCGGTGCCGAGGCCCTTCATCAGAGCGACGTCCTCGGGCCAGCGGTGGTAGTGGTCGCAGGCGATGTCGCCGTGGTCGCCGTTGTCGATCGCTCCGGGCACGCGGCTGAAGGTGTCCCAGATGGAGGGAGCGCGGCCGTCCTCGTCGACGGCGCCCTCGATCTGGTACGCGGAGGTCGCCGTCCCCCAGGAGAAGTCCGGGGGGAACGCCTCCAGATCGAGCGGGCGGGAGTCGGTGGATTCGGACACAGGGAACCTCTTCGTGATCGATGTGGTGAAGGGCGTCACTTGACCGCACCCGCGGTGAGGCCGGTGACGAGATAGCGCTGGAGCAGGAGGAACCCGATGACGACGGGGAGGCTCACCACGAGGGAGGCGGCCATCACCTGGTTCCAGTAGACGTCGTTCTGCGTGGCGTAGCCCTGGAGGCCGACGGCGAGGGTGCGGGTGGTGTCGTTGGTCATGACGGAGGCGAAGAGGACCTCGCCCCAGGCGGTCATGAAGGCGTAGACGGCGACGGCGATGATGCCGGGGACCGCCGCCGGGACGATCACGCGGAACAGCGCGCTGATCGGTCCGCAGCCGTCGACCTTGGCCGCCTCGTCGAGTTCCCGGGGGATCGAGTCGAAGTAGCCGGTCAGCATCCAGATGGAGAACGGCAGCGAGAAGGTCAGATAGGTGAGGATCAGGCCTTCGCGCGAGCCGAAGAGGGCGATGCCGGTGGCGTTGCCGATGTTGACGTAGATGAGGAAGAGCGGCAGCAGGAAGAGGATGCCGGGGAACATCTGCGTCGAGAGGACCGTGACCGTGAAGACCCGCTTGCCGCGGAAGGTGTAACGGCTGACGGCGTACGCGGCGAAGATCGCGACGGTGACCGAGAAGACGGTGGCCGCCCCCGCCACGATCAGGGAGTTCACGAAGTAGTCGGCGAGCGGGACGGTGTCCCAGATGTCGACGTACGGGCGGAGGGTGAGGCCGGAGGGGATCCACTCGAACTTGCCCGAGACGTCCTCCAGCGGCTTGAGGGAGCTGGAGATCATCACGTACACCGGCAGCAGGACGAAGCCGGTGAGCAGGGTGAGGAAGATCCGGCGGGTCCAGAGGAAGGAGCGGGGCGCCGCCATCGGGGAGCGGACGGACCTCGGGGGCCGGGCGGTCCGGTGCCCGCGTGCGTGCTCAGGCATCGGTGGCCTTCCTTCCCCGGGTGGTGAGCAGGAGGTAGACGCCCGTGACGACGAGGAGGAAGAGCAGGAGCAGCACGGACATGGCCGAGCCGGTGCCGAAGTTCCAGGTCTGGAAGGACGATTGGTAGATGTGGAGGGAGATCAGGTCGGCGGCTTCGGGAGCGGCCTTGCCGAAGAGCACGAACGGCGTGTTGAAGTCGTTGAACGTCCACAGGAACAGCACGAGGACGAGGACCTGGTTGACCGGTCGCAGGGACGGCAGGGTGATGTGGCGGATCTGCTTCCAGACGCCGGCGCCGTCGAGGGCGGCGGCCTCGTACATGTCACGGGGGATGTTCTGGAGTCCCGCCATGACGGTGAGGAAGGCGAAGGGCCAGCCCTTCCACACGGAGACGATGAGCAGGGCCCAGAAGCTGTTGTCACCGATGAGCCAGAAGGCGGGGCTGTCCCCGATGCCGAGCTGGTCGTGCAGGACGTGGTTGATGAGGCCGTTGTCGCGCTGGAACATGAACGCCCAGGTGATGACGGCCGCGTAGACGGGCAGGGCGTACGGGACGAGGAAGAGGGTCCGCAGGAGGCCCCGGCCGCGGAAGTTCTCCTGGAGGAAGACCGCCGCTGCCGTCCCCAGCAGCCAGCACAGGCCCACGGAGAGGACGGTGAACAGGCAGGTGGTGAGGAAGGAGCCGAGCAGGGCCTGGCCGACGGGTGCGTCGAAGTCGACCGAGACGGCGAAGTTGTCGAGCCCGGACCAGGGGGCCTCCGACCAGTTCCGGATGTAGAACTGGGTGAGCTCCTTGAAGCTCATGGTGATGCCCATGAGCATCGGCACGAGGTGGACGAGGAGTTCGAGGAGGAGGGCGGGCAGGAGCAGGAGGTACGGCAGTGCGGTGCGGCGACGCCCGGAGCGGCGTGGTGCGGGTGCCTCTCCGGGTGCGGCCTCGCGCACCGCCGGCTCACTCTCGAGAGTGGCGGTGGTTCTGGTCATGGGAGGGGCTGCCTACTTCTTGGGCATCTGCTGCTGGGCCTTGTCGAGCTTGGCCCGGACGGACTCGGTGGTGACGGCCCGGCCGGCGGCGGCGTCGGCGAAGAGCTCCTTGACCGCGGTGCCGACGACGGTCTCGAACTGCGACTCCTCGGGGACCTGCGGCAGGGCGGCGGCGCTGGTGGCGAGGGTGTCGCGGATGACGGCGAGCGACGGGCCGGCGAACTCCGGGGCTTTCTGGGCGCTCTTGACCGGCGGGACGGAGCCGTAGGCCTTGTTGAGCATGGTCTGCTCTTCGTCGCTGGTCATGAACTTCACGAACTTCAGGGCGCCGTCGAGGTTCTTGGTGTTCTTGAAGACGGCCATGTTGATGCCGGCGACCATGGAGTTGGTCTGGGTGCCCTGCCCGGGCTTGCCGGACTGGACGGGGGCGGGGGCGACGCCCCACTCCTCCTCGGACATGCCCTGGGAGGCGAAGGTCTGCGACGGCGTCTGCCACAGGACCATGCCGGTCCGGTCCTTGGCGAAGTCGCTGAGCGACTGGTTCTGGGCGTACTCGGCGTTGCCCGGGGCGACGATCTTCTGGGTGGCCATCAGGTCGACGTACTGCTTCACGGCGGCGACGGCGCCGTCGGAGGTGAAGTCGGCCTTGCCGTCGGGGGTGAAGAACTCGGCGCCGTGCTGCTTGCCGAACACGAAGACCTGGTGGATGTTGTTGGAGAGGTTGGAGCCCTCGACGCCTATGCCCCACTTGCCGTCCTTGCTGATCTTCTTGCCGGTGGCGATCAGCTCGTCCCAGGTCGTCGGCGGCTTCTCGATGCCGGCGTCCTTGAACATCTTCTTGTTGTAGTAGAGCGCGTAGGCCATGGAGTAGAGCGGGACGGCGGCCGGGTCCTGGCCGGGGACGCCGGTGGAGCCGAGCGCGGAGTCGACGAAGCGGTCCTTGCCGCCGATGGCCTGGAAGTTCTTCGAGTCCCAGGGGAGCAGCGCGCCGGTGGACTGGAGGGAGGCGCTCCAGGTGTTGCCGATGTTGAGGACGTCGGGGCCCTGGCCGGAGGTGGTCGCGGTGAGGATGCGGTTGAGCAGGTCGGACCAGGGGATGACCTCCAGCTTGACCTTGATCCCGGTCTCCTTCTCGAACTGGTCGAGTTCGGGCTGGAGCACCTTCTTGTCGACCTCCAGGCTGGAGCCCTGGTTGGAGGCCCAGTAGGTCAGGGTCTTCGGCTGCGAGGCGTTGTCCCCTCCCCCGCCGCAGGCGGTGGCGGTGAGGACGAGGGACAGGGTGACGGCACCGGTGACTGCGGCTCTGATTCTGCGCATGGCTCCTGGGCCCTTTCGGGGGTGACGGGAGGGCCGACACGGTGAGGGCGCCCGCGCCGCTCTCCGTCACATCGGCTTAATTTAGGATGTGAGTTAAACCCCATGAGAAGGTCGCGTCAAGGCCTGTCATGCGGGTATGTTGCACCGGACGACTGCAGAGACGGGGACCCGAGTGCACGCGAGAAGTGGCCGCACGGTGCGTGACCTGCGACGCGAGAACCGCACCGCGGTGCTGCGCAGGCTGTACTTCGACGGGCCGATGAGCCGCCTCGTGCTCGGCCCCGCGACCGGACTGAGCTCGGGCTCGGTCAGCAACGTCGTCGCCGAACTCGTCGCCGAGGGTCTGGTCGAGGAGGCCGGCAGCGTCGACTCGGCCGGCGGACGGCCCCGTACGCTCCTGCGCATCTCCCCCGCCAGCAGCTGCATGATCGGCGTGGACATCGGCGAGACCCGCGTCAGGATCGAACTCTTCGACCTCACCCTCACCGAGCTCGCGCGCGCCGAGCGGCCGCTGGCCAGCTCGGGGCCGCGCACGGCGCGCTACGACGTGGAGGTCATCGTCGGCCACCTCCGCGACGGCATCGCCGAGGTGCTGCGGATCGCGGACGTACCACCGGAGCGCCTGCTCGGCGTCGGCGTGGGCGTCCCCGGAATCGTCTCCCGCACCGGCGAGGACGGCTCGGTGGTGCACGGTCAGACCATCGGCTGGCACGCCGTCCCGCTGGAGCGACTGCTGCGCTCGGCCGTGGAACTGCCGGCGGGTGTCCCGTACTGGATCGACAACGGCGCCAAGACCCTCGGCCAGGCCGAGATGTGGTTCGGCGCCGGACGTGGCGCCCGCAGCGCGGTGGTCGTCCTCTTCGGCTCGGGCGTCGGCGCCTGCGTGGTCTCGGACCCGCTGGGGCCGGGACGGGCCCTGGAGTGGGGGCATCTGACCGTACGGGTCCGGGGGCGCCGCTGCCGCTGCGGCGCGCAGGGCTGCCTGGAGGCGTACGCGGGAGCGGAGGCGCTGCTGGAGCGCTGGCGCGAGGCGGGCGGGCAGCCGCCGGCCGACGCCGACGAGGAGACGGCCCTGACGGCGATGCTCGCCGCCGCCTACCCCCCCGGCCCCGGCACGGAGCCCGACCTGACGGCGCTCGCCGTCCTGGAGGAGACCGCCGAATACCTCGGGGCGGGCTTCTCCGATCTGATCAACCTCTTCCAGCCGGAGCGCATCCTCGTCGGCGGCTGGGCCGGCCTCCAGCTCGGCGCGCGCTTCCTGGAGACCGTGACGGCGTACGCGCGGCAGTACGCGCTGCGCTACCCGGCCAGCCGGACCGGCATCGCCCTGGGCACCCTCGGCCCGGAGGCGGTCACCGTGGGAGCGGCCCTGCTGCCCCTGGCCGACTTCTTCGCGCGGGGCGGCCGCCGCCCGGAGACGGCGCCCATCACCCCGGCCCCCGCCTGGCAGGCCGCCCTCCAGGACCGCGTGACGACCTGATCCGTCGGTAGGGTCACCTCCCGGGTCTGCGCAGGCCACGACCGGGCCGTCCGCGCGAGACCCGGTGTCGTCGTGTTGCTCACGTGGGGTGTGAGGCGGGAGTCGACTGGGAAGTCAACGCCCGTCGCAAAGACGGAGGGTGTTTCTGTGGAGGGGGCTTTCTTGAGCGGGTCACGTGCTGGCGGCGCTTTCACCGCCGCGACCGTGTGTGTCATCGGTGCCGGCCTGTCGGGCCTGGCGACCGCCCGCGCGCTCGCGAACCGGGGCATCGACTTCGTCTGCCTGGAGAAGGCGCCGGACGTGGGCGGGCTCTGGCGACGGCCGGGGGCGGGCGAGCGCGGCCCGGCGTATCTGTCGCTGCACCTCAACAGCGCCAGACAGCTGACGGGTTACGCCGAGTTCCCGATGGCCGACGACCTCCCGCTCTATCCCCGGCACGACGATGTCGCCGCCTATCTGCGCTCCTTCGCCGAGTGGGCCGGTCTGCTGCCGCGGATCGAACTGCGCACCGAGGTGCTCTCGGCACGGCAGGACGCCGACGGGGCCTGGACGGTCGTCAGCCGGGACGCGGCGGCCGAGGTGACGGAACGCCGCTTCTCGCACGTGATCGTCGCCTCGGGCCACAACACCGAGCCCGCGCTGCCCGATCCGCTGCCGCCGGGCGCCGAGTCCTTCGAAGGAAGGATTCTGCACTCGATGGACTACCAGACAGGGAAGGACTTCGCCGGGCAGCGCGTGGTCGTCGTGGGCCTCGGGGCCTCGGCCGTCGACATCGCCGCTGACCTCTCCCGGCACGCCGCGCGGACCGTGCTGTCCGTCCGCCGTGGTCTGCACATCGTGCCCAAGCAGCTCTTCGGCATGTCCGTCGACCTGATCGCCGAAGCGCCCTGGTGGGCCGCGATGTCCCTCGCCGAACAGCGGCGCTTCGTCGAGCAGGCGCTCTTCGTGGCACGGGGCCGACTGTCGGACTACGGCCTGCCCGAGCCCGACCACCCCGTCTTCTCCTCGGCCGTCACCATCTCGGACGAGATCCTGAGCCGGATACGGCACGGCGCGGTGCTGCCGAAGCCCGCGATCGAGTCCCTGGCCGGCAGCCGGGTGTCCTTCACCGACGGAACCTCGGTCGAGGCCGACGCGATCGTCTACTGCACCGGCTTCCGCATGGCCTTCCCCTTCCTCCCCGACGGCTGCCCCTCGGACCCGCGGCGCGGGGCGGTCGAGTTGTACCGGCGCATGGTCGCGCCCGACCGTCCCGGGCTGCTCTTCGTCGGCCTGATCCGCCCGGTCGGGTCGATCACCCGCCTCGTGGAGGCCCAGGCACGGTGGGTGGCGCAGGTCGTCGCCGACGACATCGTCCTGCCGTCGACGGACGTCATGCGCGAGGAGATCCGCACGTACCTGAGCGGCGTCGAGGAGCGTTACGGACGGTCGGAGGGATCCTCCATCCAGGTGGACGTCGGTCCCTATCTGCGGGATCTACGAGAGTTGCAGGACGCCTGACCGTCCGGTTCGCCCTCTCGTGGGAGCCGTCGACCGTCACCCCGCCCTGGAGGGGTCAGGGGCGACGGTCGACGCGTGCGGAGGCACGTGCATGACGGGGTGTCACGTCAGCTGGCGCGGCGCCGACGGCGCGAGGTGACAGCGGCGTGGGGCGGCGGAGTTGGGGGGCGGGCACACGGCATCACATCTCCAGACCCGAGCCTGCGGCCGGGGCCTGTCCGACCCGCCCCCCATCGCCGCGAGTCCCTCACGATCTCCGACCGGCCATCAGCACAGACCATACGACAGGCCTGCCCGCACGACTCCGACGCCGTGATCACACCAGCCACAGCGAGATCACTCTACGGGCGACGAGCCCTCCCGCTGGTCGGGGTGGGTTCCGGACGTGAAGGCAAGAATGTCGAGGACCGCCGAGCGCAGACTCCCGAAGTGACGGTGCACGCCGTCCACCGCGACGGGAGCGTTGACGCCCCACACCGTCATGCCGGCACGCAGCCCGGACCGCACCCCGGACGGGGCGTCCTCGATCACCAGACAGTCCTCCGGCTCGGCACCGAGCCGCTTGGCAGCCAGCAGATACGGGACGGGCGAGGGCTTGCCTTCCTCCACGGAGGCGGCATCCACGATGACGTCCGGCACCGGCAAGCCGGTCCGGGCGAAGCGTCCGCGCACCCGGTGCTCGTCATTCGACGTCACCAACGCCCAACCCGTGGAGGGCAGAGCGCCGAGCAGCTCAGGGGGCGGAGAAAATGCGGTGCGTGCCGGCACCGCGGTGGTCAGACTCGCTGACATGACTGAGAAGATCACCCGCATCAACCCCGAGCAGCTGCATGAGACACCCGGCTACCACCACATCACCGTGGTGGAGGCGGGCCGTACCGCCTACCTGGCGGGGCAGTGCCCGCTTGACCGGAAGGGTGACCTCGTCGGTTCCGGTTCCCTCGAGACGCAGGTCGACCAGGTGGTCGCCAACGCGCTCGCCGCCCTGGCAGCGGTGAGTGCCCAGCCTGAACATGTGGTGCGGTCGGTGATCTACGTACGGAGCGACGAGAGGGACGCTCTCGGAGCCGCATGGCGTCGGCTCACCGAGTCTGCCCTGGGCCCGGCGTTCACCACCGCCAGCACGCTCCTGGGCGTCGCCCAACTGGGCTTTCCGGGGCAGCTCGTCGAGGTGGATCTCACCGTGGCGTTGCCTGACTGACTTCGAACGATCTTGATGGCATCGGCGGTCCGAGCCGGAAGCTCTGCGTCAGTGCAGTTGCCAACGGAGGAGAGCCCGCGCCAAGGGCTCCCCGGTACGGTGCGCGTAGAGCGTGCGTTCCTTGATCTCGCGCACCGTGCGCGGGCGCCATCCGGGGCCGCCGCAGCAGGACTTGTGGAACCTGATGCCCGCGTTCAGGACCACCGACAGGGCTCGCCAGGCGTCCGTGTCACGGCGCCGGGGCGCGGCGAACGCCGAACCGGCGTGGATCATCGCCTTCGCACAGCGCGGACAGCGCCGCTCGCGTTCGGGGCCGTACGCCTGCTTGTACGAAGCCCGGCAGGGCAGACAGACGTACGAGGTCTTTCCATGGCTCATACGTGCAGGCTAGAGCCACGCACGCTCCGACCGCTACGCCATTACGTGTGCGTGAGGCGCAGGGTGAGACAGCCCGATCGATAGGGGCGTGATCAGGCGTGCGGCCCGGGGCTCAGCTCGCCGACCAGCACGGTGCGGACGATCGGCGGCCGTCCCCAAAGGGCCAGGATCTCGTTGGAGAGGTCGCCGAGCCGGCCGTGGTCGCGTAGGCCGTGTGTGGTGATGCCGGCTGCCGCCAGGCTGCGGGGGACGGCCTTGGCGTCCAGGAGGGCCCGCCACTCCGCCGGCCCGATGTCGAGGTACTCCAGACCGAGCCTGCCGATCTGCCGGGGGTCGGCGAGGGTGCCCGGGTAGGCGGTGAGGGTGCGCAGGCGCGGTAGTCCGACCACAGGGGTGAGGTCGACCGGCGCGTCGTCCCACACCCCGATGCAGAGCACCTCCAGCTCCGGGTGCGCGGCGGCCTCGACGCCGCGCAGATGGGCCACGTTGACGTGGGCGACCGCCGGTCCCTCGCTCCGCCGGCGGGAGCCGGACCGCCGTCGGCCGCGCGGCTTGACCCGCCGCACCAGGTCGGTGAGCGAGTCGGCGATCAGCTCGGCGCCGAGGAACGACTCGTGGCTCAGCAGCACGATCTGCCCGGTGTGGCCGGCCGGCCCTGGGGTCAGGTCGACCGCGAGCCGGTCGCCGCCGCCGTTGTCCCCGAAGACGATCCAGCCGGGCGAGCCGACGAGGCCCTGGACGGCGGCGTCGGGCGGGGTGACAGCGGCCTCGCAGGCCGCGAACCTCCAGGGCGCCGGCCGGGACGCCGAGTCGGCGACGTACACGTCGTCCAGGGGGAAGAGTTCGCATCCGACGGTGTCGTACACCCCGGCTCGGTCGTCGCCGTGCGCGTCTTCCCGCCTCCACCGCACGACCCGGTAGAGGGCCCGCAACTCGTCGGGAAGTCGCAGGCCGAGACGCGCTTCGGTGGCGGCGATCTCCTCGTCGCCGGCGCCGATGGCGCCGGGCAGCCGTGCGCGCAACCGCCGCTCCAGCGCCACCGGGTCCGCCGACCGGGCCGGGTGCGCGGCGGGGGCCGAGGCGGGCAGCCGGCGCCAGGGCTCGGGGACCGCGCCCTCGACCAGCAGGAGCGCCCCGCCGCCCGCCGGTCCGGACTCCACGGCCGGGCTGGGGCCCCTCACCCGCAGCCGGGTCCTGCCCGAGGGGGTGACCCGGGCGGAGAAGGTCACGGACTCCACGCCGGCCCCTTCGAGGGCGTCCCTCACCCGCTCGACGGCCTCCCGCTCCGCGGCCGAGGCCCTCCCGCGCGGCCGGGACCGTGACGACCACGCGTCCCGGCCTACCGCACCGGACAGGTGCACCGTCCCGTCCTCGTCCTGCGCCTCGCTCCCGGCCGCCCACTCCCGCAGGAGCGGCGCCCACGTGTCGAAGGAGTGCAAGGGCGGCACGGAGGGGAGGGAGGCCGGCTCGTTCATGGGCCGACCCTATGCCGCGCCTCTCGCGACGCAGCACCCGGATGCCGCCCCCTGATCCGGGGCCGGCCGCGCAGGCTTCCGTGGCCCGAGGTCAGTCCGCGTACACGAAGACCAGGCACAGGGCCGCGAACGGCACGACGGACGTGCCGAGCAGCGTCAGCACCGCCGGGACCGCCGCCGTCAGGCGCTCCTTGCCCTTGCGCCGGCCCGCGCGGAACACGAAGCGGCCCGAGGTGAACGGCAGCGCCAGGAGGGCGAGGACGAGCAGCGGCACCAAGAACCGGCTGAACGCGGTGGTGCCGGTGTCGGTGACCAGACGCCAGGCCGTCGTCCCGAAGATCAGTGCCGGGCCGGCCAGCAGGCCGACCGAGAGGGCCGACGCCACGGCGACGGTCAGCCCTTCGGTCACCCGCTCGGCACGCGAACCCGCCCGGAGCGCTCCCGGCATCCCGCTGTTCTCCACGTTTCATCCCCCCGGCAGCAGCCGCCGTGCGGTCTGGCCGGTGTGCGGTCGATCCGCTCCGTCCCTGGCCGGCGGAACCGGCAGCACAGGCACTGGTCTGCGGACACGATGATCTCATGCGTCCCCGCGGCGTCGTCGCGGGGGACGACCACATGCCGCGTACGTCTGCGCCCGTCCCACGGGGGCGCACCACCCGGCGTCGCCACCGAGGCCCGGCGCTCCTCGGTGGCGGGGGGGGCGGTCAGTCGCGGGCGGGCGGGACCGGGTCACGAAAGCCACGGCGACGGGCCGCACCCGGCCGGCAGCGCAGCAGACGTCCCAGAATCAGCCCGCCGCCACGAAGCGCGCCGTGGCGGTGGAGCGCCCGCACCGCGTAGGTGGAACAGCTCGGGGTGTACGGGCAGCACGCCGGCCGCGCCGGGCTGACCTCGGCACGGTAGTGGCGTACGTACCCGTACATCACGGCGGCCAGCCGCCCGCCCGGAGGGGGCGCGACGGGGTCCGCGCCGTGGCCGGCAGCCGTGAGCGAAGGGCGCAGAACGGCTGACAGCAGAGCCGCCTGCACCCCTACGCCGCCGCAACAGCACGGGTGGGACAGCATGTCGAGGGTGGCCGCGCAGCAGCCTTCGCCGTCCGCGTTCTTCCCCCGGCCGCGCTCACCGCTTCGCGTCACTGTCTCCCCCACCCTGATCGACACGTGATCATACAAAGGGAGGGATGGACGCGTCGCGGGCGCGTCGCACCATCCGCCGGAGGAGGCTCCTCCCGGCCGCGCCTGAAGGGGGTGCACGCCGCCGGCCGCCGTCACCGCGGCCGGCAGCCCGGCTTCAGGAACCGCCGCGCTCGCGGGGGATCTTCAGGCCCGCCTCGATCGCGACCGGCAGCCGGTTCTCGGTCGGCGGCAGCGGGCAGGTGGCCAGATCCGTGTAGGCGCACGGCAGGTTCGCGGCGCGGTTGAAGTCCAGGACGACCGTGCCGTCGGCCTCGGGCGGCCCGACGGACAGGGCCCGGTTGGCGGCGTAGGTGGTGACCCCGGAGGTCGCGTCGGTGAAGAGCACCATCAGCCGGCCGGCGCCCTGTCCGGGGAACGCGGTCAGGGACAACTGACGTCCGTGCACCTCGAACTCGATCCTGCCCGGGGCGTCGTACACGTGCTCAAGGCCCTCGACGGCCGCGCCCACGGTGGTCGGCCGCGGCTCGTCGAAGGGGAGGTACCGGCCCGTCAGGGACCAGCGCGGGTCGGGGGCGTACGCGGGCGTTCCGGCGAAGGCGGTGCGCAGCGGCGCGTCCGGGTGCCGGGGGCGCAGGATGTCATGGCCGCCGCGCTTGGCGACCTCGATGACGGCGTCGCCCCACACAGCGTCCACGCTTCCGCGCTCGGCGATCACGCCGAAACGGTGTGCACCCCGCACCGGCGTTCCGCCGACGGCCAGTTCCTCTCCCTCGTCGAGCCGGACCGTGACCCCGTCGCGGCCGGTGTGCCAAGTGCCGGGCGCGTCGGGGAAGCGCTGCGGCCGGTCGTCCAGCCAGTGCAGGCCGGTGACGGCCAGGAACCCGTGCGGGTCGGCGAGCCTGGCCTCCTGGGCGCGGTACCACTCCGTCCACTCCTCGGTGAAGGCCTTGAGGTCGGTCGTGCCGGTTTCCGTGGTCATGCGTTCTCCTTCGTCACGCGAGGCTCGTCATTCCAGTGAGAACGGCCGCCCGCCGGGATCGCATTCCGGTCCGCGTGTGACAGCTTCTTGTCCGTCATGTGTACGGGAGCCTTGCCTCCCCGAGAGTCGCCCGAGAGGGGGTTGCCGCCGAAACGGAGCAGGATGACGGTGCCGGCGCCCGGCACCGCGCCCGGCATGACAAGCTGTGCCCCCCACCCCCGAACCCAGGAGGTCACCATGACCGCAGAGCCCGTGTCCACGGAAGGTTCGGAGCCGGCTTCCCCCGAGACGCCCCCTCTGGTCCCGGACGGCGACGGCAACGACGACCTGAAGCGCAAGTTCCGTGAGGCCCTGGCACAGAAGCGCGGTACGCAGGCGGACGCGGCCGATGTCGCCGCCAAGCCGGGTGCGTCGAAGGTCCGTGCGGCGCACGGGCCTGCCGCGAGCCAGCGGTCGTTCAGGCGCAAGAGCGGCGGCTGAGTCGATTTCGCGCGGCCGGGCATCCTCGCGCAGGCTCGACGGCCGTCCCGGCGAGGAGAACCCGGCGCACCTGCGGTAGGTGCGCACGCCGGCTCCCGCGGCGCGTACGGCCTTCGGGCGCAGCCGCGGCAGCGGCAGTACGCGGAGGTGAGGGCGCGTCCGGCGGATCAGCTCGGCCCCGGGCCGCCGCTCCCGGCGACGGACGTGGTCCGGGCGGCCGGTGCGGGGGCCGGTTTCCTCACCTCGTACGCCTCCGAGGAGAGGTAGACGGTCACCCGGGGCGGGCGGCCCTGGTGGTGGGCGAGGCCCACGTAGGCGATGAGCCCCACGCCGTCCTCCGGGCGTCGCGAGGTGAGGGCGGAGACCGAGCGCACGAGCGGGACGGGGTCCATCCCATGGTCGCGGAGCACGGACACCGCGCGGTCGAGCGCCTCGCCGTCGTGGGCGGCGTAGTCACGGACGGGGACGTAGAGCGTGAAGCCGCTGGGGCGGCCGGTCGCCGTACCGGTGAAGGCGTGGCAGGACTGGACGGGACGGCGGTCGAGCCGCAGGTCCGGGGCGGCGGGGTCGAGGGCGTCGGTCCCGGCCGCGGCGTCGGCTTCCGGGAGCGCGGCGGCCGTGTGGAAGAACGAGGTGACCGCGCGTCGCCCCGGTCCGCCGTCCAGGCGGGAGAGACCGGCGGCCTCTCCCGCCGACAGGTCGTGGTGCGCGAGGTAGACCTTCACCCGGGGCTCTTCCCAGGCACCCAGGTCCAGGGCGAGGAAGAGGTGCCGGTCGCCGTCGGGCAGCGAGGCGAACGCCCGGTGGTGGCCGAGCCGGCGCAGCGCCTCCCGTACGGTCCCGGCGGAACGTTCCTGCCCGGAGGCCGCCGGGTTCAGGTACACCTTGAGCTTGGGGACACCGCCGGGCAGCAGCTCCAGCGCGCACCAAAGCGCCAGGGGGCCCTGCGGATCCGGCGGGAAGAAGAGGTCCTCCACCTCGTCCAACGGCCTGGTGCCGAAGCCCCAGCGCCGCGCCATCTCGCGGACGACCCGCAGGCCCGCGCGCCCGTTCCGTGCCATGTCCCCGGCGCCGCAGCCGGGTTCCAGCAGCACCCGCAGGGTCGGGTCCCCCTGCGGGGTGAAGGAGAGCGAGAACTCCACCGGGGTGTGGTCGTCGGAGAGGAACGAGTCGTCGGGGGGCGGCAGGTCGAGCGGCCGGTCGGCGACCGGACCCAGGGCGGCGAGCACCGTCCGGGCGTAGGCCGCGGAGTCCGCTCCGTCCAGCCCCGCCGCCTCGCAGAGGCGCAGCACCTGTCTCACCGTATGGCCGCCGAGTGTCCGGCCCCCGGGCGTCTCCGGGCGGGCCGGCCCGGAGGCGCCCGGCCGTCTCTCCACCGGCGGCCGGGGCGCCCAAGAAGATACCCGCCTGGTGAGGCGGGTATCGAGGGGGTCGGATTCGGCCGGGTCCTGCGCGAAAGCGGCGTCGGCGACTATGTCGTCCACGACACCTCCTCTGCCTCGTAGCGGTACGGAACACCGCGTGCACTACCCGTGAGGCTGGAGTTTCATGCGGTGTGGAAGGGGCTGCGAGGTGTTGTGACGATCACCTCGTCAGCCAGTTGAGGAACTGGCTCCACTTTCCGCCGCGTTCGCGCGTGGCCGTGCCCTGCGCGGGGCCGGGGTTCGCGGGCGCCTGGGGCTGCGCCTGCGGGGCCGCCCTGCGTACGGTCCCGGCCGGGGTGAACCGGGCGGGCAGCGTGGCGAGGCCGCGGTTGAAGGGACCGGGGCGCCAGGTCAGGCTGTCCTCGGGCACGGCGAGTTCGATGTCGGGCAGGTGGTTGAAGAGGTTCTCGATCGCGGTCACCGTGATCTGCCGTGCGGGGTCCTTGGACGGGCAGGCGTGCGGGCCCGCGCTCCAGGCCAGGTGCGCGCGGTTGCTGCCGGCCTGACGGGCGGCCGTCAGCGCGGGGCCGCTGTTGGCGGCGGCGAAGCTCACCAGCACGAGGTCGCCCGCCCGGAACTTCTCCCCGGCGAACTCCACGTCCGTCGCCGGGTAGTGCGCCGCCAGGTTCTGCATCGGCGGGTTCTCCCACAGCGTGTCGTCGAGGGCCTCGTCGATCAGGCCGCCCCGGTGGGCGTACGCGTCGTGGGTGAGGAGCCGGTGCAGGGTGTTGCCGATGAGGTTGCGCAGCGGTTCGTTGCCCGCGACCAGGAGGAGGGCGAGCTGGTGGACCATCTCCTCGTCGGTCAGGTTCGCCTGGTGCTGCATCAGCCAGGAGGTGACGTCGTCGCCCGGGCGGGCGCGCTTGAGCGCCACCAGCTCGCCGACGGCCCCGAACAGGACCTCGACCGCCTTCTCGGCGTTGACCCCGTCGAACATGCCGGTGATGCCGAACACGACGCGGTCGCCGATGTCGGCCGGGCAGCCGAAGAGTTCGTTGAACACGAAGAGCGGCAGCTGCTTGGCGTAGTCGCCGAGCAGGTCGGCGGAGCCGCGGGAGCCGAACTGGCTGATCAGGTACTCGGAGACCTGCTCGGTGCTGCGGCTGAGCTTGCGGGTGTCGACGCGGGCCATGCTGTCCGTCACCGCCTGGCGCAGCCGCAGATGCTCCGCGCCGTCGCTGAACATGCAGTTGGGCCGGTACGCGAGGACGGGGACGACCGGGTTGTCCGGGCTGATCCGTCCTTCGTTGAGGTCCCGCCAGCGCCGCGCGTCCTTGCGGAACGAGCTGGAGTTCTGCAGGAGTTGCAGCGCCATGGCGTAGTCGGTGACGAGGGTGGCCTCCACTCCGGGAGCGAGCTCCACGGGCGCGGTCGGGCCGTAGTGGCGCAGGTAGCCGTAGTACGCCTGCGGATCGGCCGCGAACTCCGGCCCGTACAGCGGCACCCGGCCGCCGTCGCCGTGGGCGGGGCACCCGGGCGGGGGGACGGGTGCGGTGGGTTGAGCGTCCATGTCTGTTCCTAGTGAGCGCGGTCCAGCAGATAGCGGACGAGGGTGATCAGTGCGTCGGCGGACGATTTCTCGTCCCGCGCGTCGCAGGTGACGACCGGGGTGTCGTCGAGCAGGTCCAGCGCCTCGCGCAGCGCCCGCACCTCGCGGTCGGGTGTGCCGTCGAAGCGGTTGATGGCGATCGCGTAGTCGAGGCCGTACTGCTCGATCAGGTCGATCACGGCGAAGGAGTCCGCCAGCCGCTCGGGGTCGACGAGCACCAGCGCGCCGAGCGCGCCCCTCGCCATGTCCTCCCACATCTGGACGAACCGCTGCTGGCCGGGCGTTCCGAACAGGTAGAGGACGACGCGCTCGTTGATGGTGAGGCGGCCGAAGTCCATGGCGACCGTGGTGGTCGTCTTGCTCCGGACGCCCTTGAGGTCGTCGAAGGTCTCGCCGGCGCGGGTCATCGTCTCCTCGGTGGACAGCGGAGGGATCTCCGATATCGCACCGATGAAGGTGGTCTTGCCGACCGCGAAGTGTCCTACGACGAGGATCTTCACCGCGGTCTGCGTCGCGCCGTCACGGAGGTACGCCCGTTCATCCAAACTTGGCGCGGAGCCCATGCAGCACCTCCTCGAGGATGTGTTTGTCCGCCAGCGAGGCACGCTGGACGGGAGGCCGGGTGATGAGGTAGCCGGCCTCGGTCAGGGAGGACAGGAGGATCTTCACCACTCCCATGGGCAGCCGGGTGTGCCCCGCGATCTCGGCGACGGAGAGGTAGCCGGCGGTGCACAGGTCCAGCAGGCCCTGCTCCTCCGGGGAGAGGCGCGTCGGCCGCTGCTGGTGGTCGTCGACCGCGGTGACCAGGGTGATCAGGGTCAGCTGCTCCGCGTCGGGCAGACCGCGGCCCTTGGTGATGACGTACGGTCGCACTAACTCCGCGGCCTCGGACTCCGGTTCGCCGAATCCGGTCATGAGCGGACGCCGAGGTTCTCGCGCGGCGGCGTCATCAGGACCTTGCCCAGCTGGCCGACGAGCTGCTGCATCCGGAAGGAGATGTCCTGCATGTCGACGTCCGGCGAGGCCGAGACGCCGAGGTAGGCGCCCTCCCCGGCGGAGATCAGGAAGACCCAGCCGCCGTCGAACTCGACCAGGGTCTGCCGCCAGCGCAGCCGGCCGCCGTGACCCCCCTGGCTGCCGTCGACGAAGAACCCGAGCGAGCGGCTGAGCGACTGCACGCCGCTCATCGCGGCGGCGACGGTGTCCGCGTTGTCCTTGTCGAAGTCCCGGGTCCGGGCCATCAGCAGACCGTCGGCGGAGATCAGCACCGCGTGCAGCGCACCGGGGATCTCCAAGGCGCTGTCAAGCATCCATGACAGATCGTCGTTCACGAGAACTCATGCCCTTCGCTGCTCGCATCGTGTGTGCTGCCTGTGTCGTGCGCCGCGTCCGGGCCGGTGACCCGGCCGGACTGCGTGCCCCGCTGGAAGGCGCCCAGGATCGCCGCGGTCTCCGCACCGGAGCGGGTCGCCGCGGGCGCGCGCGTGGCCGGCGCGGTGCCGGGCACGATCGCCATCGGCCGCTTGCGGCGGCGCCTCGGGAGGCCGTCGACGGTCGACGCCGCGACGACGGCGGGCTCGGGCCCGCCCGCCTCCGGCATCGCACCGGCCGGAACCGCGGGCACGGCCGGGACGGCGGGAGCGGCGGGAGGCGGCGCCTGCTTGTCCGGCATGGCGGTGAGCAGCTCGTGCGGCAGGAGGAGCACGGCGCGGACACCTCCGTACGGCGAGTCCGAGTCCACCGACACCTCGAATCCGTAGCGCTCGCAGAGGACACCGATCACCGCGAATCCGAACTGCGGCGGGCTGCCGAGCCCCGAGACGCCGGTGACCCGTTCACTGGAGAGGAGCTTCGCGGCCTTGGCCCGCTCCTCGTCGTTCATGCCCACGCCGGCGTCGTCGACGACGATGCAGACGCCCTTGGGGACGGTGCGGATGTTGATCTCGACGACGGTGTCGGGACTGGAGTAGCTGGTGGCGTTGTCGAGCAGTTCGGCGAGGGCGAGCGCCACCGGTTCGACGGCCCGGCTGGTGATGCCGAAGTCGACCTGCGACAGGATCTCGACGCGCCGGAAGTGGCGGACGCGGCCCTGCGCACTGCGGACCACGTCGTAGACGGAGGCGACCTCACGCTGCCGGCCCAGCCAGCCGTCGCACAGCACGGCGATGGACTGCGCGCGCCGGCCGAACTGGGAGTTGGTGTGGTCGATCTCCAGGAGGTCCTGGAGGATGACCGACTCGCCGTACTTGTTCTGCAGTCCGGAGATGACCAACTGCTGTTCCGCGGCGAGACCTTGGAGCGTCCGCATCGCGGACTTGAGGACCGTCTTCGTCGACTCCTGGGCGCGTTCCTTCTCCGCCTCCACGGACTTCGCGTAACCGCTCTCGAGCTCGGCGTAGTGGGCCTTGAGCCCGTCGATGTCGCGCAGCAGGGTCCGTGCCGTCCGGCGTTGACGGACGATGACGACGACTGCACCGAGGACGGCGACGAGGAGGGCCCAGAGCACTGGACTTTGTATGTGATGCGTCATAAGACTCTCTTCAGACGACTGACGGTCGGCTGCCGAAACTCCGTCCATGCGGGCGGACCGGCAGACCGTCCGTACCGGAGTGCCCCCTGTCGTCCCCCGTGGCCGATGGCGTCGTACACCTGTCCGCCACTCCGGTAAACGCGATGATCGTATCATCGCAAATGAACACCTGACTGTTCGTCAATATGGGGATTTCTGGTGGATATTGACCACTCTCGACCGTCCGGCTGTCAGGGGCTGCACGGCGAACACCCCTGACATCAGCGGTGGTTGACCGCAACTCAGCTGTGAAGGGCCGCCTCCACGGCGTCCACGGCCTCCGCCAGGGCGAGGGGCCGCAGCGTGCCCGGCACGCGCGGGGCCGTCCAGCCCGGGCCGACGGTGAGCACCACGGGGCTGCGGCGGGCGCCCCGGACGCCCCAGGTCATCTGCGCCACGTGCTGGGCGAGTGGGCGGCTCGCCGTGGTCCGGGACTGGGCCCACAGGACCACGACGTCGGGACCCGTCCGGCGGACGGCCTCGATCAGGGCCTCGGCGGGGAGCGCGGCGCCGAACATCCGCAGGGGCAGGCCGCGTTCGTACAGGGCCGAGGCCAGCGCCTCGATCGGCAGGGCGTGGGTCTCGCCGGGGACGCAGGCGAGGAGCGCGAGGCCGTCGGTCGCGCGTTCCGGGGGTGCGCCCCGGCGACGGTGCAGCGCCGTCGAGACGTGCCACGACAGGAGGTGCTCCACCTCGACGTACCGCTCCCCGGAGGTCTGCCACTTGCGGCCCACGGCCCGCAGGGTGGGCACGATGACCTCCGTCCACGCCGTGACGAGACCGTGCTCGGCGATGGCCGCTTCGAGGAGGCGGTCGACGGCGATCGCGTCGAGCCGCAGCGCGGCGCGGGCGAGGCCCCGGCACTCGATCCGGGCGTTCCCCAGTCCGAGCCCGCCCCCGGCACGGCTCGGGCGGGGCGGCGCGGAGCGGGTGGTGCGCCGGATGCTCGCCGGCTCGGGGCCGGATCCCGCACGTGACGCCTCCTCCGGCTCCTCAGGCGTCTCCGAAGCGGAAGGCGGGGACGCGGGGGCGGGCGCGCCACCGGGCGAGGCGGCGCGGTCGGCGCCGGGCGACGAACCGGGCGACGAGCGGGGCGACGAGCCGGGCGGCGAGTCCGGCGCGGGAACGGCACCGGAGGCGGCGTCGGCACGGGCCACCCGCGCGGCCTCGGCCGGGGGCAGGCCCGCGTTGGTGAGGGCGAACATGCGCTCCAGCAGGGCGAGGTCCGCGGCGGTCCAGCGGCGGTGCTTGCCGCCCACGCGGGCGGCGGGCCCGATGCCGTACCGCTGGTCCCACGAGCGCAGGGTGGTCGGGGCGACACCGAAACGGCGCGCCACGGAGCCGGTGGTGAGCCCGGCCGTGCCGGGCCCCGCCCCCTTGCCCTCGCTCCCCCGTGCCGCGTCGGTCACACACCCACCATACGACGCACAAACGACGCATGTTGCTTGCGTCGTTTCTCAGCTCCGACACTGAGGTCATCGAACACCCGCGACCGCCACCGGCCGCCGGAGCGGAGGCGGCGCCCACGATCACGGACCGCGAAGGCCGCACATGCCCAGGACGCCGGTCCGCCGGGACGGAGGGAGCGCATCATGACCGCAACGCAGGTGGAGCAGCGTCTCCTCGCCGATCCCCGCCCGCCCGTCCACGAGAACGACGAATCCGACGAGCTGGCGAGCGGGCTGCTGCGGGGCGACGAGGAGGCGTTCGCGGCGATCTACCGCCAGTGGGGCGTCCTGGTGCACACCATGGCCGCCCGCACTCTCGGCGACTCCAAGGAGGCGGAGGACGTCACCCAGCTCGTCTTCCTGGCCGCCTGGCGCGGCAGGGCGGGCTTCCGTCCGGAGCGGGGCTCCCTGGGCGCCTGGCTCACGGGCATCACCCGCCGCAAGATCGTCGACGCGCTCGCCGCGCGGACCCGCCGCGCCGAGATCGCGGCCGCCGCCGCGGGAAGCGCCCCGGCCCGCCTGCCGTCCGGCCCCGGGCCGGAGACCGTCCTGGACCAGGTGGTCATGACGGACGAGCTGCGCAGGCTGCCCCGGGCGCAGCGGGAGATCCTCGCCCTCGCCTTCTACGGCGACCTCACGCAGGTCCAGATCGCGCAGCGCACGGGCCTGCCGCTCGGCACCGTGAAGAGTCACGCGCGCCGCGGGATGCACCTGCTGCGCCGACGCATCGAGGAAGGCGGCGCCCACCGGGCTTAGCCGCCCCCTTCCGTACGACGTCCACGACCACCCGCCACACCCGGCACCCCGGACCCGGCACCAGGCACTCGACACCAGCCTCCCGGCATCCCGCTTCCGGCATCCGAAGGACACACGAACGGCGAACACCCCATGAGCAGGCGGCACGGCGGCAGACGCCCGCCACCTGCGTTTCCCGGAAAGGTGCACCTCATGAACACCCATCGCGTCAGGGTCGCCGCCCTCACCGGAGCCGGTGCGCTCCTCTTCCCCCTGGCCCTCGCGCTCGCGCCCGCGGCCCACGCGGGGCCCGTACAGGAACCGTTCGGGCCCGCCTGCGCCTCGCTGCCGACGAGCGGCGAGGGCAGCGCCGCCGGAATGGCCGACGACCCCGTCGCCACCGCGGCGTCGAACAACCCCGCCCTGTCCACGCTGGCCGCCGCCGTGCAGAAGGCCGGTCTGGTGGACACCTTGAACAACGCCGAGGACATCACCGTGTTCGCGCCGACCAACGACGCGTTCGCGAAGATACCGAAGGCCGATCTGGACAAGATCCTGAACGACAAGGAGCAGTTGACCAATCTCCTGACCTACCACGTCGTGGACGAGACGGTGACGCGCGACAAGCTGCCGAACGGATCGTTCACCACCCTGCAGGGCGACCCGGTGACCACCTCCGGTTCCGGGAACTCCTTCAAGGTGAACGACTCCGCGCAGATCGTCTGCGGTGACGTGGAGACGGACAACGCGACGGTCCACGTCGTCGACACGGTCCTCATGCCGAAGCCGTGACGCGAGCCGCCGCCCGCCCCGCCGCCGGGGCACCACCCAGAGGGGGGACTTCACGTCCCCCCTCTATAGGCTGCCCCCATGGCGAGGACGAACAAGGCGGCGCGGCCGGACGCGACGGCGGGTGCCGCCCCCGGGGGCCGTGAGCTGCAGGCCTTCGCGGTACGGCTGCGGTTCCTGAACGGCGAGATGAACCGGTTGGCCCACTCCTTCGCCGCCGCGCAGGGGCTGCACGCCACCGACATCGCGGCGCTGGCCGCGATCCTGGACGCCGAGACCCCGCTGACCCCGGGCCGGCTGCGCGAGCACCTCGGGCTGACCTCGGGGGCCGTGACCGCCTGCCTGGACCGTCTGGAACGGGCCGGCCACGTCCGCAGGGCGCGGGAGAGCGCCGACCGCCGGGTCGTCCACCTGCATTACGCGGCCGGTGCCCGGTCGGCCGCCCGCGCGCACTTCATGCCGCTGGCGGCGGCGACCGCCCGCGCGCAGGAGGGGTTCAGCGACGAGGAGCTGGCCGTGGCCCTGCGCTTCCTCACCGCCCTGAACCGCGAGCTGGAAGAGCTGCGCGAAGCGCACTAGACCCGGCGCGCACCTCCGGTCCCGTACCCGCGCATCCCGTAACCCCGCGTCCCGTACCTCCGCATCCCGTAACCCCGCTTCGTCGCACGGCGCGTCGGCGTGAGAAAGTACTTCAATCATTGAGATACTTGATGATTGAGTCATCGCGCCTTCGCCCGCCTCTCATGGAGTGCCATGTTCAGCTTCGCTTCGGTCGCCCGGTGGACGGTGCCCGTCCTGCTCCTGCTCACCTGGCTCGGCATCGGCGGGACCCTCGGCCCCTACGCCGGGAAACTCGGCGAGGTGGCCACCAACGACCAGGCCGCCTTCCTGCCCCAGAACGCCGAATCCACTCAGGTGATCGAGGCCGGCAAGGACTTCCGCCGCCAGGAGACGCTGCCCGCGATCGTCGTCTGGACCGCCTCCTCCGACGCCCGGATCACGACCGGACAACGGCAGGCCGCCACCGCGGCTCTCGCCTCCCTCGACGGGACGCCCGGCACCGCGGGCAAGGCCTCCCCCGCGCTGCCGTCCGCCGACGGCCGGGCGCTCCAGGGAGTCGTACCGCTCCGGCCCGACCTCGGTGAACAGTTGCCGGACGCCCTGGAGCGGATCCGGACGGCGGCGGAGACCGTGCCCGGCACCACGGCCCGGATCGCCGGGCCGGCCGCGAGCCAGGCCGACCTGTCCGACGCCTTCGCCGGGATCGACGGGCTGCTGCTCGTCGTGGCGCTGGTGACCGTCCTGGTGATCCTCCTGCTCGTGTACCGGAGTCTGCTGCTGCCGTTCGTCGTCATCCTCGGCGCCGTCTTCGCCCTCGGCCTGGCCTGCGCGGTCGTGTACGCGCTCGCCGACCGCGATGTCGTGCGCGTCGACGGACAGGTCCAGGGCATCCTGTCCATCCTCGTCATCGGCGCCGCCACCGACTACGCGCTCCTCCTCACCGCGCGCTTCCGCGAGGAACTGACCCGCCACGCGGACCGGTTCACAGCGATGCGCGCCGCCCTCCGCCGGTCGTCCGGCCCGATCACCGCGAGCGCCGCCACCGTCGCCCTGGGGCTGCTCGCGCTGCTGCTCAGCGACCTCACCAACAACCGCGCGCTCGGACCCGTCGGTGCCATCGGCATCGTCTGCGCCGTGCTGAGCACGCTCACCTTCCTGCCCGCGGTCCTGGTCCTCCTCGGCCGGAGCGCGTACTGGCCGGCCAAGCCGAAGCCCGCGGACGGCCACGGCGTGTGGGGGCGGGTGGCCGCGCTGGTCGACCGGGCCCCTCGCAAGGTCTGGGCCGTCACCCTCGCCGCCCTGCTCGCCTGCGCCGCCTTCGCACCCACCCTGGACTCGCGGGGCGTGCCGCTCGACGAGATCTTCGTGAACGACGCCCCCTCCGTCGCCGCGCAGGCCACCCTGGCAGAGCACTTCCCGGGCGGCTCCGGGAACCCGGCCGTCGTCCTCACCGACGCCGACCGGCTCCCGCAGGTGCGGCAGGCCGCCGAGGGGACGGAGGGGGTGTCCTCCGCCGCCCCCCTGACCGCGTCGGGGCGGCCGGGCGGCGGAGCCCCGCTGGTCGTGGACGGCAGGGCCAGGATCGACGTCACCCTCGCGGCCCCCGCCGACAGCGACGCGGCCAAGGACACCGTCGCCCGCCTGCGCGAGGCGGTGCACGCCGTCCCCGGCGCGGACGCGCTCGTCGGGGGCTACACCGCCCAGCAGTACGACACCCAGCAGACGTCCGAGCGCGACCGCATGCTCATCGTCCCCGTCGTCCTGGCGATCATCCTCGTCATCCTGATCGGACTGCTCAGGTCACTCGTCATGCCCGTCCTGCTGATCGCGACGGTCGCCCTCAACTTCCTGGCCACCCTGGGCGTGTCGGCGCTCGTCTTCCAGGGCGTCTTCGGCTTCTCGGGCACGGACGCCTCGGTCCCGCTGTACGGCTTCGTCTTCCTCGTGGCCCTCGGGGTGGACTACAACATCTTCCTGATGTCCCGCGTCCGCGAGGAGTCGCTGGCCCACGGGACACGTCAGGGGGTCCTGCGCGGCCTCACCGCCACCGGCGGCGTCATCACCTCGGCCGGCGTCGTCCTCGCGGCGACCTTTGCCGCCCTCGGTGTCGTCCCGCTGGCGTTCATGGTCCAGATCGCGTTCATCGTCGCCTTCGGCGTCCTCCTCGACACCCTCGTCGTGCGGTCGCTGCTCGTACCGGCGCTGGTCGTGGACATCGGCCGGAAGGCGTGGTGGCCCGGGCGGCTCAGCCGGGCGGAGGCCGGCGAGGACACGGGCGCGGCGGCGCCCGGCAGGGGAGCCTGACCCCGCGGCCGCCGCGGACGGGCCCTTCACCTGAGGGCCCGCTCCCCCGCCCCCCGTTCTCCCCGTCCCGCGTTCTCCCTGTTCTCCCCGTTCTCCCCGTCCCCCGTTCGGTCCAGCCGCGTGGCGGCGCCTGGCATCGCGGGACCGCTCGTGGTCGGCTGGGCGGGTGCGGCAGGGCTCCGCACCTTGGGCGCGTGACGGCACGGGGCGAGGAGCACGGATGACCACCCAGCAGAACGGGACGCGGCCGGGGGCGGGCACCGCCGACACGGTCGTCGTCGGCGCCGGCCTCGCCGGCCTGGCCTGCGCCCTGGACCTCGGCAGGGCAGGGCAGCGCGTCGAACTGCTCGAAGCCTCCGACGGCGTCGGCGGCCGGATGCGCACGGACCGCCGGGACGGGTTCCTCCTCGACCGCGGCTTCCAGGTCTTCAACACCTCCTACCCCCAGGTGAAGGCGCGGCTCGACCTGCGGGACCTGCGCCTGCGGCCGTTCACTCCGGGGCTCGTGGCCGTCACCCCCACCGGCCGCGTCCGCCTCACGGATCCGACGCGACGCCCGGCCGAGGCGGCCAACCTGCTGCCCGGGCGGGCCCTGTCCGCCCGGGACCTGGCCGTCCTCGCGGGGCTGACGCTCGGCGACGTCCTCCTTCCGGTCGGCAGGCTCAGGCGGCGGGGCGACACCTCCACGGCGGCCGTGCTCGACCGCGTCGGACTCTCCTCGGACGTCGTCGACGACCTGCTGCGGCCGTTCCTGGCCGGGGTCTTCCTCGAAGAGGAGCTGGAGACCTCGGCCCGCTTCTTCCACCTCGTGTGGCGCAGCATGGCGCGCGGGACGCTCTGCCTGCCCGCCGACGGCATCGGCGCCGTGCCGGCCCAGCTCGCGCGGAGCCTTCCGGACGGCGTGCTCCGGCTCGATGCGCCGGTCGCCGAGATCACCGAGGCGGGCGTGCTGCTGGCGGACGGGCGGGAGCGGGCCGCGGCCACGGTCGTCGTGGCGACGGACGCCCTCACCGCGGCCCGCCTGCTCCCCGGCCTCGCGGTGCCGGACACCCGCACGGTGACGACGTACTACCACGCGGCCGAGGCGTCGCCGCTGCCCGAGCCGATCCTGGTGGTGGACAGCACCCTGGCCGTCCTCAACACCTGCGTCCTCTCCGAGGTCACCCCGACCTACGCCCCGGCCGGCACCTCCCTGGTGTCCACCTCCGTGCTCGGCGCCGGGCCGCCGGGGGGTGAGCCCGCGGTACGGGAACGCCTGGCGGCGCTGTACGGCACCGACACGCGGGGCTGGGAGCCCGTCGCCGCGTACACCGTGGACGCCGCGCTGCCCGCGATGCGGCCGCCCTGGCCGCTGAGCCGAACGACCCGCTTCGCGGCCGGCCGGTACGTCTGCGGCGACCACCGCGCCACCGGCTCCGTCCAGGGCGCGCTGGCCTCCGGCAGCCGGGCCGCCCGGGAGGTGCTGGCCGACCTGCCGGTCGCGGCCGGGGCGGCGAGCCGTACGCGGGGGGAATGAGCGGCCGGGTGTGCGGGCGTCCGCGAGACGGCGGCGGAGGCCGCGCGCATCCGTATCCGGGTCCGGCCCGGAAGAGTCGGCGTCGAGCGGCACCCGACGGGAGTGAGGCGTGGACATCAACGGTGCGCGTGTGCTGGTGGCGGGCGCGACGGGCGTCATCGGGAGCGCGGTGGCGGACGAGCTCGCCGAGCGGGGCGCCCGACTGGCGCTGGCCGGGCGGGACCCCGGCCGGCTGGCGCGCGCCGCCGCGCGGCACGGCGGCTGCCCCACGGTCTCCTTCGAGGCGTACGACCTCGACGGGTGCGCCCGCGCCGTGGAGACGGCGGCCCGAGAACTCGGGGGCCTGGACGCGGTGCTGACGGCGTTCGGCTCGGTCGCCTTCGGCCGGGCGGGCGAGGTGACGGACGCCGTGGCGGAGCACCTGATGACGGTGAACTTCGCGGCGCCCGCGGCGATGCTCCGGGCGGCGCTCGGGATCCTCGGGGGTGTCTCGTCGATCGGGCCGGACACCGCGAACCCGGCAAGATCGGCAGGACACCCCCTCGGCCGGGGCGGTGTCCTCGCCGCCGTCACGGGGGTGGTGGTGGAGCGCCCGCAGCCGGCGATGGCCGACTACTGCGCCTCCAAGGCGGCGTTGAGCGCCTGGCTGGACGCCGTGCGCCGCGAGGTCCGGGACGACGGCGTCCGGGTCCTCGACATCCGTCTCGGCCATCTGGAGACCGGCTTCGCCGACCGGGCCGTCAGCGGCAGCCCACCGCCGATGCCCGCGGGCGGCGATGTGGCGCTCGCCGTACGGACGGTGGCCGAGGCGCTGGGCTCGGAGACCGAGCGCGTGCGATGGGACGGCCACGCCCCGGTCCTGGAACGGCGGGCCCGGTGAGCCGCGAGGCCGGTACGTCCCGGCGGGCGGGGCCCGGCGGCGGCGGGCGGGACCGGGTGGACGATGTCGTCATCCTGGGCGGGGGCGCGGCCGGGCTCAGCCTCGCGCACTGGCTCACCCGGACGGGGACGACGGCGCTGACCGTGGTGGAGGCCCCCGACGGCCCCCTGCGGCCGGCTGAACGCACCTGGTGCTCCTGGGACGACGGACCCGGCGAGTTCGAGGAGGCAGTGACCGCCTCCTGGCCGCGGATGCGGGTCCGCGCGCCGGACGGCGGCGTCGTCGAAGCGGCGCCCGCCCCGCTGCGGTACCGCATGCTGCGGTCACAGGACTTCGAACGGCTGGTCCACGCCCGGCTGGCCGCGCACCCGGCGGCCCGCGTGCTGCGCGCCACGGCCCACACCGTACGGAACGTGCCGGAGGGGGCCGAGGTGCGGTGCGCCACCGGGGACGGCCGGACGCTGACCCTGCGCGGCCGGTACGTCTTCGACTCGCGGCCCCCGCCCGGGCTGCCGCCCTCCCGCACGACCCTCTTCCAGCACTTCCGCGGCTGGTTCGTGCGCACCGCGTCCCCGCGCTTCGACACCGGGGTGGCCGACCTCATGGACTTCCGGGTGCCCCAGCCCCGCCACGGGCTCGCGTTCGGCTACGTCCTGCCGCTCGGCCCGGAGCGGGCCCTCGTCGAGTACACCGAGTTCTCCAGGACGCCGCTGACCACGGCCGCGTACGACGAGGCCCTGCGGCACTACACCGGGAACGTGCTCCGCCTGGGGCCGCTGGGCGTGGACTCCACCGAACAGGGGGTCATCCCGATGACCGACGCGCGGTTCCCGCGCCGGGTCGGGCCCGCCGTCTTCCGCATCGGGGCGGCCGGCGGGGCCACCCGGCCCGCGACCGGCTACACCTTCGCGGCGGTGCAGCGGCAGAGCCGGGCCATCGCCGCCGCGCTGCGCGACGGCGCCGCGCACGTCCCCCGCCCCCACGCCCGCCGGGCGCTCGCGATGGACGCCGTCCTGCTCCGGGCGCTCGACACCGGACGGATCGACGGACCCGAGTTCTTCACCGGCCTCTTCCGCCGCGTCCCGATGGAGCGGCTGCTGCGTTTCCTCGACGGCCGCAGCACGCCGTGGGAGGAGTTCGGCATCGGTCTGCGCACCCCCGTCGGTCCGATGCTCCGCACCGCCGCCGAGCTTCCGTTCCTGCCCCGCCGTGCCGCCAGCCGACCCGAGGAGAGCCGTACATGACGCTCCTGCGCGACCGCGACCTCGCCCGCGCCTTCGACCACGCCGCCCCCTCCTACGACCGCCTCACCGCGCTCAACCCCGGCTACCGCACCGACCTGCTGCGCTCGGCGCACCGGCTCGGCCTCCCCCGCGGGGGCGCCGGCCTGCGCGTCCTCGACCTCGGCTGCGGTACGGGTTCGTCGACACGGGCCCTGGTGCGGGCCGCGCCCCGCGCGCGGATCGAGGCCGTCGACGCGTCGGCCGGCATGCTGGAGCGTGCCCTCGCGAAGAGCTGGCCGGCGAACGTGCGCTTCCGGCACCTGGCCGCCGAGGAGCTGCTCACCGCCGAGGACCGGAAGCCGTACGACGCCGTCTTCGCCGCCTATCTGTTCCGCAACGTCACCGATCCGGATGCCGTTCTGCGCGCCGTCCGTGCGCTCCTGCGCCCCGGTGGCCGGCTCGTGGTGCACGAGTACAGCCTCAGCGGTTCACCGGTGCACCGCGCCCTGTGGAACGCGGTCTGCGCGGGGGTGATCGTCCCGGTGGGGACGGTTAGCGGCGACGGCGGGCTCTACCGCCACCTGTGGCGCAGTGTGCTGGACTTCGACACCGCCGAGGCGTTCGCGGCCCGGGTCGCGCGCGCCGGGTTCCCCTTCGTCCGCGCCCTGCCCGTGGCCGGCTGGCAGACCGGCATCGTCCACACCTTCGTCGCCGGCGACGCCTTGCGGCCCGCCCCGGGCCCCGCCCGATGAGGGCCGCGCACCGGCCCCGCGCCGCCCGCCCCGGCCGCGATCCCCGGGCCGAACTCCTGCTGCCCGCGCCGGGACGGGAACACGTCACCGGCGAGCCGCCGAGTACCGCCGTCGTCGGCGGCGGCATCGCCGGCCTCGCCGCGGCGACGGCGCTGGCCGAACGCGGGGTCCGCGTGACGCTGTACGAGCGGGAGACGGCGCTCGGCGGCCGTCTCGCCGGCCGGCCCGTCGACCTGGCGGACGGATCGGGCGCGACGATGAGCCGCGGCTTCCACGCCTTCTTCCGCCAGTACTACAACCTGCGCGGCCTGTTGCGCCGCGCGGATCCCGGTCTGCGCGCGCTCACCCCGCTGCCCGACTATCCGCTGCGGCACCGCGACGGGCTGACCGACAGCTTCGCCCGCGTCCCGAGGACGCCGCCGTGGAGCGCTCTCGGATTCGTCGCCCTCAGTCCGACCTTCGGCTGGCGCGATCTGGCGTCGATGAACCCCCGGGCGGCGCTGCCGCTGCTCGACGTCCGGGTGCCCGAGGTGTACGAGCGGTTCGACGGCGTCAGCGCCCGCGATCTGCTGCGGGACATCCGCTTCCCCGAGGCGGCGCACCACCTGGCGTTCGAGGTCTTCTCCCGCAGCTTCTTCGTCGACCCGGCCGAACTGTCCGCCGCCGAGCTGCTGCTGATGTTCCACATCTACTTCCTCGGTTCGTCCGAGGGCCTGCTCTTCGACGTGCCGCGCGAGCCGTTCCCGCAGGCGCTGTGGGAGCCGCTGGGCCGCAGGCTGGAGCGGCTGGGCGTACGGCTGCGGACCGGCACGGCGGTCGGCGGCGTCCGGCCGCTCGACGACGGTGGGCTGGCCGTCGACGCCGAGGGGACGTCCGACCGGCACCAGGCCGTCGTCCTGGCCCTGGACGCGGCGGGCCTGCGCGCGGTGGCCGGCGCCTCACCGGGCCTCGGCGACGCGAACTGGCGGGAGGACATCGCCGCCCTGCGCACGGCACCGCCCTTCCTCGTCTCGCGCCTCTGGCTCGACCGGCCGGTCCGCGCGGACCGGGCCGGTTTCCTGGGCACCAGCGGCTACGGCGATCTCGACAACATCAGCGTCCTGGACCGCTGGGAGGGCGAGGCCGCCCGCTGGGCCGGGCGTACGGGCGGCTCCGTGGTCGAACTTCACGCCTACGCCGTGGACGGGGACGCCGAACCGAAGGAGGTGCAGGAGCGTCTGGTCTCCCAGCTGCACGAGGTGTACCCGGAGACCCGCGACGCCCGGATCGTGGACGCCCACCACGAATGGCGCTGCGACTGCCCGGCGTTCCCGGTGGGCGGCTACCACCGCCGGCCGACCGTGCGCACCCCGCACCCGCGCGTCATGGTGGCGGGCGACCTGGTCCGCACCGGGCTGCCCGTGGCCCTGATGGAACGCGCGGCGACCTCCGGCTTCCTGGCGGCCAACGCCCTGCTCGCCGGGTGGGGGGTGCGCGGCCAGGCGCTCTGGACGGTGCCGCGCGCCGGGCGCTCGCGCGCGCTCCGGGCACTGGCCGCGCTGGGGAGGGACCGCTGAGACGGGCGACGGCCCGGGGCCGAGGCCGGAACGAACCGGCATGCGCCGCCCGGGCGGAGCGTGCCTGAGGCCGCTCCCGGGCGAGACGTTCCGCACGGCGGCGGGAGGCCCTCGAAAAGCCCTGGGGCCTCCCGCCGTCGTGGACGTGGTCAGCCAGGGAAGCGGCCGGTGCTCCGCAGCGACCAGCGGCGTTCGGCGTAGGCGAGGTCGTCCCGCCACAGGCGGCCGGCGGTGCGGCGCATCAGCGGGCGGAGCACGGGCGCCGCGGCCCGGGCCAGGGCGAAGCCCCGCCGGTCGGAGGCCGCGACGACCGCCTCGATCACGGCGGTGCGCGGGACGCCGTGCCCCCGCGGGGTCAGCGGCGTGGCATGCGTCTCGACCACCGATCCGGCGCCCTCGCCGTCGGTGATGCGCATGAGGACCGTGCGGGGCGTGGGCGCGGTGAACTCGGCCCGTACCGGCACCACCAGGCTGCCCGCGACCCGGAACGAGACGTCGACGGCGAACGCGTCGTCGTCCTCGCCGCCGTGCGGGGTCCCGGCCACCCGCAGGTTGACGAAGGCGTAGGGGTGCAGCCAGGAGCCGTGCCAGGGATCGAGCCGGTTGGCGACCACGTCCTCCGGCTCGCACCGCCCCACCGCCGTGTACACCGCGTCGACCGAGCTTTCGCTCCTCGGCCGCTCCGGCACCATCGGCCGCTCCGAGGGGGGTTCGCCGCCGACCGTGTCGAGGCGCACCCACACCAGCACTCCGTCGTCGTGGACGGGAAACGGCTCCCACCCGGCGTACGGACCGCCTTCGAGGGCCAGCCCGTGCCAGTGGCACACGAGCGTCCCGCACACGACCCTGCTGTCGCGCAGCGGAGCCCCCAGGTGGGGGCAGGCGCCCGGTCCGCCGCGCAGCCCGCCGTCCTCGCCGCGCCACAGGACGACCTCCACACCGCCGACGGTCCTGCCGTACGCCCGGCCGCCCGCCTCGATCTCGCGCGAGGCGCCGACGACGAACCAGTTCCCCGACGGCCTGGCCGTGGCGCGCTCGAGCGCTTCGGCGATCAGGGCCGGTTTCGCCTCCCGCCACGGGGAGGGCTGCCGTTCCCAGGCGGGAGGGCGGCGCACCCGCAGCGGCGAGGTCCACGGCTTCCTCCCGCCCCCGCCGCCCGGCCTTCCCCGTCCGCCCGTTCTCTCCGTGCCGCCGGTCCCGTGGTTCACGGGCGCACCCCCTCGCGCGGCGCCGGGGTGGGCGAGGACGGCGTCCGCGGGAATGGCGTCGGCGCGCTCCCGGTCCGGGGGCGGAGCCGCGCGGCCAGGATCCGTACGAGACCTGCCGCGGCCGTCGCCGTCCGGCGCCGGCGCGGGACGGCGGACCGGCGGTGCAGAACGGCGTAGTCGTCGGCGGCGATCGCGTCCAGGATGCCTCCGTAGAGCGTGTACGCGGTACGGATGCACGGCCGCACCCGGGGTTCGAGCATGGCGATCCCGGGCGCCGCCTCCCGGTAGACGTCCCGGGTCAGGGCCTCGAACTCGACGAACGCGGAGCGGATGCGCGCGTCCCGGCCGCCGGTGCGGCGGCTCCATTCGAGCAGGGGCCGGTGGACGCCGTGGGCGGCGAGCAGATCGGCCGGGAGGTAGACCCGGCCGCGCTCCAGGTCCTCCCCCACGTCGCGGAGGAAGTTGGTGAGCTGGAACGCCCGCCCGAGCGCCGCGGCGTGGGGCGCCGCCGTCTCCCGGTCGACGACCGTCCCGAGGACCGGCAGCATCTGCAGACCGATCACCGCGGCCGAACCGTGCATGTAGGCGTGCAGGTCCGCGTAGGTCGGATAGTCGGTGACGCTCAAATCGCTGCGCATGGAGGCCAGGAAGTCGGCGAAGAGGCCGGGGTCGATGGCGTACCGCTCGGCGGTGTCCGCGACCGCCCGTACGACCGGTTCGTCGCCGTGGCCGGTCCGGAGGCCGCGCGCCAGGTCGCTCTCCAGCAGGCGGAGCAGCCGGTCGCGCTCCGCCGGGGGCTGCGCCCGGTCGAGGTCGTCGACGATGTCGTCCGCCCAGCGGGCGAAGCCGTACAACGCGTGGACGGCGCACCGGCGTTCGAGCGGCAGGAGGCGGGTGGCGAGGAAGTACGTGCGGCCGTGGCGGGCGTTGAGCTGCCGGCAACGGGTGTAGGCGGCGCGGAGGCCGGGGTCCGTGACCCCGGCCGCGTCGAGTTCACGACGGGTCATGTGATGCCTTTCGGGTCCGGGACGGGGGTGCGCACGGGAGGGACGGGGCCGCCCGGCGGACGGGGCGTGCCGGGGGCGGTCACGGGAGGGCCGCTCGACGGCCCTGGCGTGGGGGTGGCGGCCCGGTCCGCGCCGCGCGGCGGCCGGGCGGGGCGGCCCGCACCGGTCGGGCGGGGGGCACCCGTGATGCGGGCGGCGGCGAGCCGGCCGCTGATGAGGACCGTGGGGACGCCGACCCCGGGGGTCGTCCCGCAGCCCGCCAGGACGACGTTGTCGTAGCCGCGAACGAGGTTGCGGGGTCGGAAGGGGCCGGTCTGGGCGAACGTGTGCGCGACCGAGAACGGGCTGCCCGCCCCGTGGCCCTGGGCCGTCCAGTCCGCCGGGGTGACCAGGACCTCCTGGTCGAGGGAGGCCCCGAAGCCCTCCAGCCCCCGCCGTTCCAGCTCGGCGACGACGCTGTCGCGGTAGCGGGGCCCGAGGTCCCGCCAGTCGGCGGCCGACGGGCCCGTCGCGGTGTTGGGGCACGGGGCGAGGACGTAGTGCAGGTGCTTCCCGGGCGGCGCGAGGCCCGGGTCGTGCGTGGTCGGCCGGGTGATCAGCAGCGAGGGGTCGCTCATCAGCCGTCCCGTACGCGTCAGTTCCTCGAAGGTCCCCTCCCACGCGGCGCCGAAGGAGAGCGTGTGGTGGGCGAGCTCCGGCCAGGTGCGGTCGGTGCCGGCGTGGAGGACCACGGCGGACGGTGCGTGGCGCAGCGGCACCGGGCGTCTCGGGGCACGCCCCAGGAGGCGGTGCACGACGGGCAGATCGGGGGTGAGGACGACCGCGTCGCAGGCGATCCGCTCACCGGAGGCCAGGCGCACGGCCCGCACCCGTCCCGCCGAGGTCTCCAGCGCGTTCACCTCGGCCGACCAGCGGAAGGCCCCGCCCGCTTCGGCCGCGGCGTCCGCCATCGCCCGGGGCAGGGCGTGCATGCCGCCCTTCGGGAACCAGACGCCGGCGACGGTGTCCATGTACGCGATGACGGCGTAGGCGGCGAGGGCGCGGGCCGGCGCCACTCCCGCGTACAGCGCCTGGAAGGAGAAGACCCTGCGCAGCCGCTCGTCGGAGAGGAAGGCGCCGATCCGCGCGTCCAGGCGTCCGAAGCCGCCCAGGGCGGCCAGCCGGGCCAGGTCCGGGTGGAGGAGCTGGAAGGGCGAGTCGAAGTTGGTGTCGATGAAGCGGCGCATCTGCGCCCGGTACAGCCGGCCGAGCCAGGTGCGCAGGCGGCGGTAGCCCTCGGCCTCCGCGGGGCCGGCGAAGCGCCTGACCTCGGCCTCCATGGCGTCGCCTTCGGTATGGACGTCCAGGCCGGTGCCGTCGGCGAACCGCGCGCGGTAGGCGGGGTGCAGGGGGATCAGTTCCACACGGCGGTACAGGCTGTCGCCGACGGCGGCGAACGCCTCGTCGGCGAGGTGCGGCATGGTCAGGACGGTGGGGCCGGTGTCGATGCGGTAGCCGCCGGCGTCGAGCCGGCCGGCCCGGCCGCCGGGCCCCGCGTCCCGTTCGACGACGGTCACCCGGCGGCCCGCGCCGAGGAGGTGGAGCGCGGCGGCGAGCCCGGAGAGCCCGGCGCCGACCACCACCACGTGGTCCGTGGGTCCGGACACGGTCTTCACGGGGTCTCCCTCTCCGCCGGCGGGCGCAGGCCCGCGGCCGTGCTCTCCGTGTCCGCCGCCGGGCGCAGAAGCTCGGCCACGGTCTCCCTCTCCGGCGCCTGGCGCAGGCCCGCGGCCGACCCCTCCCTCTCCGGCGCCGGGCGCAGGCCGGCGGCCGTGGCCACCAGGGCGGCGAACTCGGCCTGCACGCGGGGGCCCGCTCCGGTGGACGCGAAGTGGCGCACGCTGCGGGCGCACAGGTCGACGATCTCGTCCTCCACCACCGCGCGGGCCCCCGTCCGCTCCAGGGCGGCGCGCATGCGGGCGATGTCCGGTTCGGAGCGGGGCGCGCGGCCGGGTCCGAGGGCGTCGACGGCGTCCGCGTCCCGCGCCTCCGTCGCCCGCTTGAGGGCCACCGCGAGGAGATAGGTCAGCTTCCGCGCGCGCAGGTCGTCGTCGGCGGGCTTGCCGGTCTCGGCCGGGTCGCCGTAGACACCGAGCAGGTCGTCGCGAACCTGGAACGCGAGGCCTGCGCACCGGCCCGCGGCGCGCAGCGCGTCCAAGGCCCGGTCGTCGGTCTCGGCGCAGGCCATGCGCGCGCCGAGGGCCAGCGGCCGTACGACGGTGTACAGCGCGCTCTTCAGTGTCGCGATGCCGAGGGCCTCGTCGACGGCGGACGAGCCGGTGGCCTGCGCGCGCACGTCGCGGTACTGCCCGGCGACCATCTCCCCGCGCATCGCCCGCCATTCGCCGTGGACCTGCCGTCCGGCGTGCGGGGGCAGCGCGAGGGCCGTCTCGGTGAGCAGGTCGTCGGCCCACGCCAGCGCCAGATCGCCGGCCAGCACGGCCGCGGTGGCGGCGTAGGCGTCCGCTGAACCGTTCATGCGGCCCGTCCGGTGCAGCTCGGCGAACTGCCGGTGCACGGCCGGTGCGCCGCGGCGCACGGGCGAGCCGTCCATGAGGTCGTCGTGTATCAGCGCGCAGGCCTGCAGCAGTTCGATGGCCGCGCCGATCCGGACCGGGCCGTCGGGGTCGCCGCCCCCGCCCGCGGCCTGCCAGCCGCACCACACGAAGGCCGTCCGCAGCCGTCTCCCGCCGCCGCGGACGAACCCGGCCACCCGCTGCGCGACCTCCCCCGCGAACACGTCGTCGATCGCCCGGGCCTCCCGGACTCGGTGGTCGAGATGGTCCGCGAGGGCGACCTCGACGGCCGCGATCGCTTCCCCGGCGGTGCGTGGACCGCAGGTCCGCGTCCCGCCGGCGGTCGCGCCGGCGAGGGCGGCGCCGTTCGCGGGAGCGGCGGCCGCCGTCCTCCCCGCCGCCGTCGCACTCGTACGGAGCATGGCACTCCCCTCAGGTTCCGTTTCCGCGCACGCGCACTACTTCGGCTGTCGGCTCGCACCCGGATGCGCTCATGCCTGCCCGTTGTGCCGCCCCACCGGAAGGCGAGTCACCCGCCCGGCGGAACACCGGCCGCGGAGGGACGGCGGGACCGGGGAATCGAGGTCGGGTCCGGGAGGGGCTTCCGGTACGGACCGGCCATCGGAGATGATCATCCGATGAAGCCGACCAGTCGCCGTACCGTCCTGACCTCCGTCGCCGCCGTCGCGGGCCTGCCGCTGCTGAGCGACGTCACCGGGGGTGGCGGCGTCGCCACCGCCGCCACGCCCGCCGCCGCGCCGCTGTCCGGGACGACGGCCCCGGCGGAGCGGTTCGCCTCCAACACCGCGCTGTACAGCAGCGGCGCCTTCCAGGAGGGCGTCGACTGGACGCGCCGCTTCCGCAGCGGCGCCCGCCCCGGTCTCCTCGACAACGCGAGCGGGACGAGCGAGGCCGTCCGCAGCACGGCGGTCATCGCCCCGCACGGCGGCGGCATCGAGGCCGGCACCAGCGAGCTGTGCCTCGCCATCGCCGGTTACGAACTCGCCGGCGCCGGGGCCACCCTCCCCGCGCCGAAAGCGGGTGTGCCGCAGCGGGACTACTGGATGTTCGAGGCGCTGGTCTCCCACGACGACCTCCACGTCACCTCGACCCACTGCGACGACCCGGCCGCGCTGGCCGTCTGCGGCGATAACCTGTACGCGGTCTCCCTGCACGGGTTCCGTCCGGAGACGGGTCCGGCCAAGCAGATCCTCATCGGCGGCCGGGACCAGCGGCTGATGCGGAACCTGGCGGCGGCGTTCGCCGCACACGGCTTCACCCCGGAGAACGGCGACGCCGACCTGGTGGTGAAGGTGGTCGTCGCAGGCGTCGACAGCCCGCTGAACGGCGACGACCCGACGAACATCGTCAACCGGACTCGGACGGGTTCCGGCGCCCAGCTGGAGATCTCCACCGAGCTGCGCCGGGCCATGTTCGGGGAGTTCGACGGCGCCGCCAACCGGCGGCGGACCGCCGGTGTGGGCACCGGTCACCAGGCCCACTTCTGGAACGGCTTCGTGGGCGCCGTACGCGAGGCGATCGACCGTCACGAGCAGGGCCGCGACTCCGTACGGTGAGCGACACCGCGCCCCGCCGGGGCCTGCGGTCGGGCGTCGCGGCCGGGCGTCCCGGCGCCTCCCCCGCTTCTCGTGGCATCGTGGGGACATGGCCATCGATGTGCGCCCGGCTTCGGACTTCGCGGACCTGCGGGCGGTGCTCGGACCGAAGTCGCCCGGTGCCAACGTCTGCTGGTGCCTGAGCCACCGGATCCCGTCCAAGCTCAACAACGAGCTGCGCGGGCCCGCGCGCGGTGACTACGTCGCCGAGCTGTGCCGGAAGGGGCCGCCGCCCGGGGTGCTCGCCTACGACGGCGACGAGCCGGTCGGCTGGGCCGCCGTCGCACCGCGCGCGGACACCTCGTTCGCCCGCAACCGCAAGATCCCGCACGTCGACGACCTGCCGGTGTGGTCCCTGTGGTGCGTCCGCGTCCGCCCGGGCCACCGCAAGCAGGGCATCTCGCACGCCCTCATCGACGGCGCGGTCGCGTTCGCCCGCGCTCAGGGCGCGCCGGTCGTCGAGGCGTACCCCCTGGACAACGGCGACGCGAAGGTCGACCTGACGATGGCGTACGCCGGTCTGCGGAAGAACTTCGAACGGGCCGGCTTCGTCCACACCGCCGACACGACATCGGTGCTGGCGGGCCACCCCCGGATCCTGATGCGCCGCGACCTGCGCTGACCCGCGGGTCCTGCGATGGTGAGCGCGGCGAACAGGGGGCAGGTCGCGGTGAGGGCCCCGGGTACGCTCGCCCGCATGTGGCCTCGGATCAACGGTATGCGCACGCTGGAGCTCGGGAGCCCCGGCGCCCTGCGCGACGAACTCAACGCCCTCGTCCTGGACGGCGCGAAGACGGCGACCGCCACCCTGCGGGCCGAGTACACCGAGGAGGGCGAGGGGCTCGAGGCCCCGGGGGAACACCTCGCCCTCCTCGACAACGGCGGCGCCGTCCTCGCCGTCCTCGAGGTCACGGACGTGCGGACGCACCCCTTCCTCGAGGTGCCCTGGTCCTTCGCCCGGGCGGAAGGCGAGGGCTACACCGACCTGGAGCACTGGCGAAGGGCCCACCTCCGCTTCTGGACGGACACCGAGGGCCGCCATGTCGACGCGACCACCCCGGTCGTGTGCGGTGCGCTTCGTGCGCGTCGGCGCGGGTTGATCCCTCCGGACGCCGCCGCGCCGGGCGGAGACCTGTTCGCCACCGAGGACGAGCCGGAGACGACCGCCACCGCCGCGAGACCGACGTCTCGCGCCCGCCTCACTCGCCGACGGAGTCGTCCGCCTCAGTGCCGACCTCGCGACCGGTGTCGTCGGCCGGCGCGTCCGGGATCCCGAGTGAGGTGAGGAACGCGGTCGCGGCGGGCGTGCGGCCGGCGCGGCTCCACACCACGTACTCGACGCGGGTCGGCGCGTCGGTGACCTCGACGGTGACGACGCCGGTGAGCCGGGGTGCGTACGCGGAGGGGAGCAGGGCGATGCCGAGCCCCTCGCCGACGAGCCGGGCCATCAGGGAGTCGGCGGTGGTCACCTCGAAGGCGACCTCCCGGGCGAGGCCGGCGGCCGCGAAGGCCTGATCGGACTGCGTCCGCCCGGCCGTGTCCGGCGGCAGGTCCACGAACACCTCGGGGGAGAGCCGGCGAAGGCCGACCGACCGCTCCCCGGCGAGGGGGTGGTCCGGGGCCACCACGGCGACGAGCCGGTCCCGCGCGAGTTCCCGCCCGTGCACGCCGTGGGGGCGCGCGGTGGTCGGCAGCCCGAGGAAGGCCAGGTCGAGGGTGCCCTCCGCGACCTGTTCGACGAGTTCCTCGCTCGCGCCGACGCGCAGGCCGACGCGGACGGCCGGATGGCGCCGGCGGAAGTCGCGCAGAGCGCCGGGGATGTCGACGGCGGCGACGGTGGGGATCAGGCCCACGGTGAGCCGTCCGCGTACCTCACCGACCGCGGCGGCGACCTCGGCGGCAGCCCGTCCGGCCGCCTCCAGGCATTGGCGCGCGGCGGGCAGGAAGGCCGCACCGGCCGGGGTGAGGCGCACCCGGCGGCTGGTGCGCTCGAAGAGCCTGGCGCCCAGTTCCTTCTCCAGGCGGGCGACTTGGTGGCTGAGGGCGGACTGGACGACCAGGCAGCGCTCGGCGGCCCGCGTGAAGCTGCGGGTCTCGGCGACGGCGATGACGTACCGCATCTGCTGGAGCTCCATCGATCCATCGTCGTTCGCGATCGATGGGATGACAAGCATGTGTTGGACTCATCGATCGCCCCGAATCGAGACTGTGGGCATGACCTCTCCCCCACCCGTACGCCTCCCTTCGGCCGGAAGCGGGAGCGCCGGGGGCTCGACGCCCCTTCTCCTGCTGACCGCGCTCGCTCCCGTCTCCTGGGGCACGTTCTACGTCGTCACCACCGAACTCCTGCCCGCGGGCCACCCGTTCTTCGCCGGACTGCTGCGCGCCCTGCCCGCCGGGCTGATCGCACTGGCGCTCGGCCGGACGTTGCCGCGCGGGGCCTGGTGGTGGAAGGCCGCGGTCCTCGGGGTGCTGAACATCGGGCTGCTCTTCCCGCTGCTCGTCGTCGCGGCGGAGCGGCTGCCGGGCGGTGTCGCCGCCACCCTGGCGGCGGCCCAGCCGCTCGTCGTCGCCCTGCTGGCGGTGGCGGTCCTGCGCGAGCGGCTGTCCGTACGCCGCCTCGGCTGGGGCGTCACCGGCATGGCCGGCGTCGGCCTGGTGGTGATCGGCCCGAGCGCCGCCCTCGACGTCGTGGGGGTCGCGGCGGGCCTCGCCGGCGCGGGGTCCATGGCGCTGGGGGTGACGCTCACCAAGCGATGGGGGCGCCCCCCGGGGGCCGGGCCCGCGGCGTTCGCGGGGTGGCAGCTCACGGCGGGCGGCCTGTTCCTGCTGCCGCTCACCTTCCTGGCCGAGGGGGCGCCTCCAGCGATCGACGCGCCCGCGGCCCTGGGCTACGGGTGGCTCGGGCTGGTCGGCGGCCTGGTTGCCTTCGTGCTGTGGTTCCGCGGCATCACGGCCTTGCCGGTCACCTCTGTCGCGTTCCTCGTCCTGCTCTCCCCGCTGGTCGCCGCCGCCCTCGGAGCCGTGCTGCTCGGCCAGACGCTCGGCCCGGTCCAACTCCTCGGGTTCGCCCTGGCCCTTACCGCGATCGCCGCGACCCACCTTCCCGCCTCCACCTCGGCGCCCGCCCGCCCACCAGCCTGAGTTCGTCTAGAGGTCGAACTCGATGTGCTCGGGGTCGGTGTACTCCACCAGAAGGCCGTGCGCGCGGCGGCCGTTGTCGCGGAAGTACACCTCTCCGAGCGCCTCGGCGGCGAGCTGCTGGAGCCGTCCTTCGCCGGCTCCCTGGTCGTGGGCGTCGAAGAGGCGCGCGGCGTGGCGGGGCGGCAGGGCGACGGTGAGGTGGCGGACGCGGGCGTCGTCGGTGGTGCCGGGCGCGGCGGTGTAGCCGAAGCGGGCGCGGGTGTCGATGACGAGACCGGCGGAGGTGGCGGCCGTCCTCTTCGCCTTCGCCCGGACCTGGGGCTGCCAGCGCTTCCGCACCTCGCGCTCCATGCGGTCGGCGAGCTCGGGACGCGGCGTCCTGAGCTGCCCCTTCACGTACCGCTCGACGGTGCGCTGGGACACCCGCAGCAGCTGTGCGACGGTCTTGGTGCTGCCTTTGCTCTGCTTGACGAGGTAACGCATGCGCGCGCCCGCGCTCTTGGGGACGGGGCGGGTGAACACCCGCTCCAGGGCCCTGTCGAGCCCCTCTCCGACCGATGCCATCGCCGTCGCCTCCTCCTGTCCTTCGTTCGCCGTCCACCGGCTCTCGACCGCCGGCTGTCGTCTGCTGTCCGTGGGCTCTACCGTCCGTCGTCCTGGGCGGTGACCTCGCCGGTCTTGATGTAGCGGGCCAGGTTCAGTTCCTGTCCGTACGTCTCGCGGACGTGCTCGGCCCACAGGGTGGTCTGCGTGCCCTCGTGCTTGACCATGCCCGGGGAGACCCCGATCCGGAAGGAGCCGGGCACGGTCGTGCCGTCGGCGGCGTAGGGCAGGACGTCGAGCGGGCTCGGGCCCTCGGCGGCGTAGACGGCGCAGTCGGAGAGGACCGAGACGGGGTAGCGTCCCGTGGCGGCGGCGAGGGCGAGCATCTTGCGGTGCATGCCGACGCGGGCGCGGGAGATGACGGCGGCGCGGATGTCGGGCCGCCAGGTGGGGCGGGCGAGGGCGGGCCAGGGTTCGCCGGGGCGCCAGCCGCCGCCGTGCGGCCGTTCGCGGAGTTTGCCGAGGCCGCCTTTCACGGTGGCCTTGATCGCGGACAGCACGACCGCCGTCTCGGGGTCGCGCCGCCGGTATCCGTCCATGGCGGTGAGGAGTTCGGCCGGTGTCATGTCCTCGGTGACGCCGAGATCGGCCATGGTGGTGACGTAGGCGTGGCGCAGCCGTTTGTACCAGTCGTCGAGGTAGCGGCCGCTCGTGGGGCGCAGCCGGCCCTCCAGGGGTGCGACGTCGTAGCCGAGTTCGACCGCGTACGCGACGGTCGGGGTGGTGTACCAGGCCGGGCCGGCCGGCCGTTCCCCGGTGGGGGTGAACGGGCTGGGCAGCAGGTCGCCTTCGAGGGTCCGCCACTCCTTGCCGACCCTGACCCGGGAGGGGTCGACGTGGGAGAGGTCGACCAGCCAGGAGCCGGGCACCTTGGGGTCGAACGCGGGGCTGTCCACGCGGACGGGGTCTCCCGTCAGGCCGACGAGGGCGCCGTTGGCGGCGGCGCCGAAGGCGAGGTTGACGTCGATGCCGACGACGTGGCCCCGCAGGCATTCGGCGTCCGTGAGCGGGCGTGCCCAGTCGTACGCCTCCTCCATCAGCATCTCGTCGGGGCCGCGTTGGTGGAAGCGGGGCAGGGCGGCGAGGAGCGGGTGGCCGTCGGGCGCCTCGCAGGGCGCGCACGTGACGGGGTCCGTGCCGAGGGAGCCGGGGTTGTACTCGCTGTGGCGCCTGCCGGTGGGGTCCGGCTTGCTCGCCCGGGTGGGGGGCCGCAGGGCGGTCATCAACGCCAGGCCGGTCACGGCGGTGGAGCCGCGCGGTGTCATCACGCGGGTCGCGTACGTGCCGAGGAGGCGGGCGAGGTCCGCCGGGGGCAGGTGGGCGGCGCCGTGCCAGTGCCGGGGGTCGAGCGCGTCCCAGGCGGGGACGCACAGCTGGACGGAGAAGCGCCTGGACTCCTCGGCGGGGCGGTAGATCCAGGCCCAGGGGCCGAGGCCGCGGCGCGTCAGGCGCCAGTCGGCGCGCAGGATCTGCCGGACCGCCTCGTGGGAGTCGGGCAGGCGCCCCGCCAGACGCTCCTCGGGGGTGAGGCGGGGCGGCAGGCCGTAGCGCCGGAGCGCCGTCTCGGTCAGGACGAGCAGCGGGTCGGCGTCCTTGCCCGCGCCGTGCAGCCTCTCCTGGCCGAGGCGGGCCTCCGCGAGGGTCCATTCGACCAGGGCGGGCAGGGTGGTGGCGGGCACGTCCAGGACGAGACCGCCGACGCAGTACGCGAGGGCGTGCCCGTCGGGGTCGGCGTCGACGACGGCGAGCGGCCCGTTGGCGAAGGGGGGGTCGTCGGCCGCCGGGGCGGCGACGCTGCCCGGGGCGCGCCGGACGCCCCCCTTCCGGCCGGCGGGACGCGAGGCGCGCGACGCGGGGGCGGGCGCTTGGGCCGGTGCTTGAGCGGAGGCCGGTGCCTGGGCCGGGGCGGGCGCTTGGGTCGGGGCGGGATCCGGGGCCTGGGCGGGGACGGGGGCGGTCTCCGGCGGGGGCGCGCGCATGACCTCGGGCTCGGGCGCGGGGTACTTGGCGGCCCATCCCTCCAACAGCCGCCGGTACGCCTGCCGGCGCGGCTGCCGCGGCTCGCTCCGCCCGCTCTCCCAGTTCTTCACGGTCTGGGTACTGGTCTCCAGCGCCTGCGCGAGGCGCGCCTGCGTGACCCCGGCGGCCTCCCGCAGCCGCGCCCGCTCCTTGGGCGCCGGCATCTCCGGCTCACCCGCCAGGAGCGCGTCCACCGCGCTGAACAGTTCTTCCTCGGTCGGCATCGGCCACCTCCCCGTGGGACCCTAACGTAATTTAACCCCGTCTGTAGCCTCGGCTTTAGCCCATGTCGGTGATCCGCTGCCAGCCGCCGAGCACGTACCCCTGACGTGTACGGCGTGGCGTGAAGAACCGGTGAAAAAGATGATCATGACTACTCCCCCGGCGCTTAGTCTGGCCGAATGACATTCATGTTCGGACGAAGAAGCCGCCTCGCCCAGCTCTCTCTCGGGGCGGCCGTAGCCGCCTCCGTCCTGCTTCCCGTCCAGCCCGCCCAGGCCGCCTCCGGCCTGGACCCGTTCGCCGCGAACTTCTCGCTGACGCGCGTCGACGGGGACAAGACGAACCTCATCACCTCCGCCGAGGCCGCCGGAGTCGCCAAGGCGTCGGTGACCGACGTCCTGGGCACCCGTACGGGACGTCCGGGGCTCTGTCACGCCACCGGACTGAACGGCGCCCTCAAACCCGACGGGTTCTGCTGGGACGATGACGACGACAGGTCCAACTACGCCGAGAGCGGCGGCGGTTGGATGCCGCAGGGCTTCGCGGGATCGCACGCCGCCACCGACGACGGGCTGTACGCGGGCCGCTCCCTGACGGTCACCTCCTGGTACCACGGCACGTACGTCAAGGGCCGCACGCCGCCGACCGTCGAGGACTACGCCAGGGTCTCGATCGCGGAGTCGGCCGGCGGCCAGGTGAAGTACGGGCACATCGCGCTCGTGGAACCGGTCGACGGCAACTTCAAGCCGCTGGAGTACCCCTCGCACTCGGACGGCGTCGCCTGGTACGGCAACCGCCTGTTCGTCGCCAACGGCGCCGAGCTGCAGGTCTTCGACCTGACGCGGATGTGGCGCATGAACGACACCACCAGCGCCCTCACCCGGCTGGCCGCGGGCAAGACCTCCGCCCGCTACCACCTCTGGGCCATGCCGCTCGTCGCCCGCTACAGCACCATCAGCACCGCCGCGGTCGACAACGTCTCCACGGCGTACGTCAACGGCAACCCGCGCGCCTGCGGTCCTTCGGTCAACAGCGAGCTGTGCCTGAGCAGCCTCAGCATCGACCGGTCCGGCGCCACGCCGGCCCTCGTCTCGGTCGAGAACCGCGGCGGCGCCGGCGCCCGCATCGTCCGCTGGCCGCTGTCGGCCCTCGGTACCGGCACGCCGAACACGGTGGCCTCGGAGACCACGGGCTACACCTCTCCCGTGTGGGGCATCCAGGGCACGGCCACGGACGGCACCAGCTACTACATGAGCGGGACCTGCCCGACGTACTGGCCGGGCGGCACCGAGCTCTACTCCTGCATCCACGTGGCCAAGCCCGGCGAGGCGCCGCACGTCCTCACCCAGGCGCCGCAGCTGACCCAGGGCCTCTCCTGGGACCCCCGTGCCAAGCGGCTCTGGGGCGCCAACGAGGCACTGGTGGACTCCAGCGGACCGCGCCGCGTGGTGTTCAACGTCGAGCCCGACGCCGGCAAGCCCGTCGACGGCTGGAGCTGGCTCACCAACTTCCACCAGGCGGGCTCCGTCTGCGCCACGCCCCAGGGCAACGGCACCGCCAACGGCACCCCGATCACGGTGTGGGCCTGCACCGGCTCGGAGACCCAGCGCTGGAAGTACGAGAACGGTCTGATCGTCCACAAGCCGAGCGGGAAGTGCATCACCCCCGAGGCCAACGGGGCCAACACCAACGGCGCGCTGCTGACCCTGTGGACCTGCAACCCGTCGAGCGACGTGCAGAGGTTCTCCCCGTCGGCCGACGGCAGCGCCGTCAACGCCTACGGCAAGGCCATCACGCCGAAGGGCAACTCCCTGGGCAACGGCGTCTGGCTGACGCTGTGGACCCACGGCAGCCCCACGCCCGACGTCCAGGACTGGGTGATCAAGGGCTTCTAGCCCCTCGATCTCCCCCTCCCCCGTCCCCGCACGCGACGCGCACGCCGGAGGGGCCGGCCCGTCACCGGGCCGGCCCCTCCTCCGGCCGCGCGTCCGCTCCCGTCGCGGCTTCCGCAGCGCCGGCTCGGCCCGTCAGTCGCCGTCCGCGGTGCCCAGGGCCTGGACGTCGACCGTGCCGTACACCTCGTGGATGTAGACGTTGGTGAGCCGGGGGTTGCGGTAGAACAGGGCCTTGTCGGCGACGATCGGCAGGTAGTAGGCGCCGTCGACGACCTGGTGGTCGATGCGCCGGTGGATCTCCGCGGCCTCGGCGGGGTCGTCGGCGGCCGCGGCCTGGTCGAACAGGGTGTTGATCCGGGGGTCGTTCACCTCGGCGAAGTTGAAGTTGCCGCCGGGCAGGATCTGGCGGCCGTCGACGAGCGGCTCCAGGAACCCGGAGCCGGTGGGGTAGTCGGCGCCCCATCCGAGGAAGGTCAGGCCGTAGCCCTTGGTCTTGACGACGCTGGGCGTGCCGATGACCCCGGCGCGCTGGGCGGGGTCGTAGGTCTCGATCGTGACGGAGATGCCGACCGCCTTGAGCGCGTTCCGCAGGGCGTCAGCGGACTGCCGCTCTTCCGGCCGGTCCGCCCGGGCGGCGAGCTTCGTGGTGAAGCCGCCGGGCTTCCCGCAGGCCCGCAGTTCCTCCTTCGCCTTGTCGGTCCGCGGCTTGCCGCTCGCCCGTCCGAAGGGGTCGTAGGCGTCGGAGTCGGCGATCGTCGGCGGGAGCATGGTCGTCTGCCGCGAGCCGGCCACCGGGCCCCCGCGCACCGTCGCGAGGGCGGCGGTGTCCGCCGCGTACACCACGGCCTTCCGGCAGTGCGCGTTGTCGAGCGGCGGGACCTTCGAGGCGAGGGCGAGATAGCGGACGAAGCCGGTGTGCGGGTTGTCGGCGTTCTTCTTCAGCTGCGGGTCCTGCAGCACCTTCGCCCGGGCCGCCGGCATGAGGCCGGTCGTGCTCACACTGAGGTCGGTGCTGCCGGCGAGCAGCCGCGCGTCGAGCTCGTCGCCGCTGGAGGAGACGGTCAGCTCCACCTTGTCCGGCAGGGCCTTGCGCAGCGGGTCGGTGGCCGGGTCCCAGCGGTCGTTGCGGACGAGGGTGAGCGACTTCCCCGGGACGTACGCGTCGAAGCGGTACGGCCCCGAGGAGACCGGCTTCTCGCCGTAGCGGGCGCCCGTGTCCCGTTCACGCGGTACGGGGGCGGTGGCGCCCATGGCCAGCAGGTGCGGGAAGTCGGAGTCGGGCTTGGCGAGGGTGAAGACGAGCGTCGAGTCGTCGACGGTCCGCACCGAGCGCAGCCCGAGCTTGTCCGGGGACGGGTCCCGGTACGGGCCGGGATAGTCCTGGCCCTGGTCCAAGGCCTCGACCAGGAAGAGCGGACCGCCGGCGAGGACGTCCTGCGCGAAGACGCGCTCGATGCCGTACTTGACGTCCTTGGCGGTGATCGCCGTGCCGTCCTCGAAGGTCAGGCCCCGCTTCAGCTTGACCGTGTAGGTCCTGCCTCCGTCGGTCGAGACCGGGGCGGCCTCGGCGAGGTCGGGGACGAGGGTCCGGCCCTTCCGGCCCGGTGCGGCGTCGTAGGTGTAGAGGGTGCGGGCGTAGAGGCGCTGCATGTTCCAGACCCACCCGTAGTACGAGCGGGCGGGGTCCCACGAGTCGGCGTCGTAGCTGGTCGACAGGCGGAGCGTGCCGCCCTTCTTCGTGGAGGCGTTCACCACCTTGCCGACCGCGGCGTCGAAGCCCGCGGCGGTGGTGGAGCCGCCCGAACCGCCGCCTGTCGAGGCGTCGTTCGAGGTGTCGGTCTTGTCCTTGTTCTGGACGGCCCACAGGGCGGCGGCGGTGCCGCCGCCGAGCGCGAGGGTCACGGCGAGGGCGATGGCCACCAGCCGGCCGCGGGGGCGGGTGCGTCCGGCGCCCGTCCGGTGCCCGGGCCGGGTCGACGCCGGCCCGGCTCCCGTGGTGTCCGGGAACGGCGTTGCGGCCGGACGGCCGATGACGGCGAGGGGCGGCGCGCCGGCGGCGCCCGGCGGGGTCTCCGCGGCGGGGGTGTGGGGTCCGGCGGCCGGCTGCGGGGCGGGCGGGAAGACGGGCCGGGGCGGCGGTACGGGGGTGGGCGCCGGCGCGGGTGACTTGCCGAGGCGGACCGGCGGCTCGTCGACCGGGACGGTCTCCGGGGCGGCCACGGCGCCGTGCGTGGGCTCGCCGCCGCGGTCGGCCTCGCCGCCGGAGCCGTGGCCGTCGTCCTCCGCGCCGGCCGGAGCCGCCCGGTGGGCGAGGCGCGGGTCGGGTGTGGCGGGCGTTGCGGGGGTGGCCGGGGTGGCGGGTGTGGCCAGGGGCTCCGAGGGGCGGGAGGTGAGGGCCCGGGCCACCGCTCCCGGCAGCCAGTCGGTCTCCTGCGGCAGGTGCCCCGAGAAGGTCTGTCCGCCGGCCTCGCCGAGCAGCTGCCCCAGCTCCGCGAGCAGTTCGGGCACGGTGGGACGCCGGCCGGGCTCCTTGGCGAGACAGCGGGCGACGAACTCCGTGTCGGCGGGCAGGCCGCGGAGGTCCGGCTCTTCGTAGACGGCGCGGAAGTTGACCGAGTGGGGTGAACCGATGCCGAACGGCCCGGCTCCGGTGGCCGCGAAGGCCAGGACGGCGCCGAGGGAGAACATGTCGCTGGCCGGGCCGACCGCTCGCCCCGTGACCTGCTCGGGCGACATGAAGCCGGGGGTGCCGATCACCATCCCGGCCTGGGTCAGCGCGGTCGCCTCGGTGGCCACGGAGATGCCGAAGTCGATGACCCGCGGCCCGTCCCCCGCGATCAGCACGTTCGACGGCTTGAGGTCGCGGTGGATCAGCCCCGCACCGTGGATGGCCTCGAGCGCCTCGACCAGGCCGGCGCTCAGGAGGAGCAGCGAGTGCCGGGGCCAGGCGCCGTGGGCGCGTACCGCCGCGTCGAGCGGAAGGCCGGGGACGTAGGCGGTGGCGAGCCAGGCGGGCGACCCTTCCGGGTCGGCGTCCACCACGGCCGCGGTGAAGAAACCGGTGACCCTGCGGGCCGCCTCCACCTCACGGGCGAAGCGCCGCCGGAACTCCGGGTCCTCGGCCAGTTCGGAGCGCACCACCTTGACGGCGACCATCCGGCCGCTGGTCGAGCGGCCCAGATAGACCCGGCCCATGCCGCCCGCCCCCAGGCGGGCGAGGAGCCGATAGCGGCCCACCTGCCGCGGGTCCGCCCCGTCCAGCGCTTCCACTGCCGCCCCCCGCCGATGGCCCGCCCCGTGCTCGTCAGGCGATGATGACACACCAGATCACGACCATCCGGCGCGGGTTCGGGCCCGTCCGGGCCGGTCGGCGGGCCGCGGCGGGACCGGGACGACCGGTCGACGGCCCGCCGGCCGCCGACCGCGCCGGGCGCCGGCCGCCAAGGCCTCGTGGATCAAGCCCGTAATATGCACGCGGTCGCCGCCCACCGCTCGGTTCCGGTCGCGCGTCGGCGCCGATCTCCGGACTCCCACCGGGTCCGTACGGATGACTCTTTCCCCTTACTGGAGGCCTTGTTGAAACGCCGCTGGCTCTTGCCCCTTTTCGGGGCACTGCTCGCCGTCCTGGCGCCCGTCGTGCCCGCCGCACCCGCGGCCGCCGTCGATCCCGCCGACTGCGGGGGCGCGGGGGTGGAGCGCTTCGGTGCCGCCTCGGTGACCGGCGCCATCGTCGGCGCCGCCGTGCACGAGGGGCGCGGATATGTCGTGACCCGGGGTCTGAAGCCCCCGGTGCTCGCGGAGTACGACCTCGCCACGCGCCGGGTCGTACGCCAGACGCCGATACCCGACGGCCCCGCCGAGGGTTCTCCCGAAGGCGCGTGGGCCACCGCCGTGTCGGGCGGCAAGGTGTATCTCGGCACCTATCCCGTGCCCGACCTCTACCGTTTCGACCCCGCCACCGGCAAGGTCGAGCGCCTCGCCTCCCTCGGGGTCAACGGCGGCTTCATCTGGAGCATGGCCGCCGCGCCGGACGGCAAGATCTACGCGGGGACGTACCCGGACGGCAAGGTGTGGGAGTACAACCCCGCCAACGGAGCCGTCCGCAACTTCGGTGTCCTGGCCGCCGGTGAGCGCTACGTCCGCTCCCTTGACGTCGACGCGACCCATGTCTACGCCGGTCTGCTCGACACCGGCAAGCTGGTCTCCGTCAACCGGTCCACCGGCGCGACGCGCGTCCTGGCGCAGGGGGACACCGGCTTCGCCGCGGTCTCCGTCGGCCGCACCCGGGTGCGGGCCGCCAGCGGCGACACGCTGTACGACGTCCGCACCGACGGCACCGACCTGCGCAAGGTCGACCTGGGCGGGAACTCGGTCGACTCGATCGGCCTGGCGCCGGACTACACCGCCTACCTCTCCACCCGCCCGCACGGCACCGTGTACCGCTACCGCACCGCCGAGCCGCTGGTCGAGATCGGTACGCCCCGCTCCCAGGAGGAGACCCGGGGCATGGTCCTGGACGGGACCACGCTCACCGGTTTCGCCGGCAGCGGCGGGGTCTGGACGATGGACGTGACCACGGGGCAGTCGGCGTACACCGATCTGCTGGCCGCGGGTCTCACCGGCGGCGCCGAGCGTCCCCAGTCGATGCTGCTGGACGCGGAGCGCGGTGCGGTCTGGGTCGGCGGGCACTTCTCCGTGACGGTCCACCATCCCGCCTCGGGAACCCAGCGCCGTATCTGGGTGCCGGGCGAGCCGAAGGCGCTGACCCGCCGCGGCGACAAGATCTACGCGGCGATCTATCCGAGCGGTCAGATCGTCGAGATCGACGCACAGACCGACGCGATGCGCAGTCTCGGCTACCTCGGTCACGGCCAGCAGCGCCCCTGGGACCTCGAGTACGACCCCGCCACCGACAAGCTGCTGGTGGCCAGCGCGCCGCTCGGCGCCTCCCTGAAGGGCGCCCTGTCGGTCGTGGACCCCGACACCGCGCAGATCGAGGTGTACCCCGACGTGATCAAGGACCAGAGTCTGATGACCCTGAGCCTCGGTCCGGGCGGTGTGGTGTACCTCGGCGGTGACGTCCGGGGCGGCGGCGGCACGCCTCCGACGCGTACCACCGCGGCCGTGGCCGCCTTCGACCTGGCCTCGCGGACCGTGAAGTGGGAGGTCCTGCCGGTCGCGAACAACCAGACGCTGCAGGACATCAAGGTGCACGACGGCATCCTGTACGGCGTCCTCAAGCGCAACGCGGGCTGGTTCACGCTCGACCTGGCGACCCGCAAGGTCCTCGACAAGGGCACCCTGTCCGGCTACGGCGAGATCGAGGTGCACCAGGACAAGGTGTTCACCTCGACGTACTTCGGCGGCGGCAACGTCCATCTGCTCGGCCCCGGGCTGGCGGACCCGAAGCTGCTCGCCACCGGTCTCGGTGACGACTGGTACACCAATCCGCAGCTCGCGTTCGAGCCGGGCGGCTGGAAGGCGTGGGCGCTCGCGGGCCGCGATCTGGCCCGGCTGCGGCTCGACCCGGCCTGCGCGCCGCTGACCGTCACCCCCTGACCCCCCGCTCCTCCGCCCGCGGGCCGACGGCCCCGCGGAACGGCTGATCCACCACCCCGTCCGCTCTCCGGCGGGGGCCCGTGCGCCACGGGCCCCCGCCGGTCGGTTTCCGGGGCGGGTCGGCGCTGCTGCCGTTCCGGTCGGGCGCACACCGCTGTGACCACGGAAGCGATCAGTGAGGAGCCACGGCCGTGGCGCCCACCGCCGTGCGCGCCGCCGCCACGAAGGCCGCGATCGCCGGGTGGGTGCCGCCGCCCGCGCGGAAGGCGACCTTCGAGCGGCGGAAGAGGGGAAGCCGGGTCAGGACCACGTCCTCGGGAGCGTGGGCGGTGGCCATCTCCGGGACGAATCCGGCGCCTTGCCCGATGGCGGCCAGTGCCAGGACCGTACGGAAGTCGTTGACCTGATGGCGGATGCGCGGCTGGAAACCAGCCGCCTGACAGGCGCGTACCGCCATCGCGTGACCGGTCGTGCCGTCCCTGGCGGTGATCCACGGGGACGCGGCCCATGGTCCGAGCAGCTCCGCCAGGGTTTCGCCGGGGGCGGTGCGACCGGTGGCGGGAGCGTTGCCGGTGGCCAGGTACACCGGCTCCTCCAGCAGGGGCACCCGGTCGACCGTGGCGTCCGGTGACGCGGGCACGAAGTCGTAGTCGTGGACGAGGGCCACGTCGAGTTCGCCGGCGCGCAGGCCGTCGGAGACCCGCGCCGAGTCGATCTCCTTCACCATGGGTTCCAGCGCGGGATGCCGCCGGGCCAGTTCGGCCAGTGTGGCGGGCACGATCGCGGGGCCGCCGGAGGGAAACGTCCCGATCCGCAGCGGCCCGCCGATGCCCTCGCGTGCCCCGGCCAGCTCGGAGACCGCCCGTTCGAGGCGTTCGAGGACGGCATCGGCGTGGGTGACGAGGGTGCGGCCGGCGGGAGTGAGCACCACCCGTCTGCCGCTGCGTTCCAGCAGGGGTACGCCCGCCTCGCGTTCCAGCACGCTCAGTTGCTGGGAGACGGCCGAGGCGGTGAAGGTCAGGGCCTCGGCGACGGCCGCGATGGTGCCGCGTCGGTCCAGTTCGCGCAGCAGGTGGAGACGTCGGACATCGAGCATAAGCTGAGCTTACGCATAGGCGTAGAAACATGAGCTGGAACTACCGGGTCGATGTCGGTCAGGCTGGGCGCATGAAGCCCGAAGCGCATCTCACCGGCCTGTTCGTCCCTCTGGTGACCCCGTTCACCGACGATCTGCGTCTCGCCCCGGACACGCTCGCCCGCCTCGCCGACGAGGCGTTGTCGGCCGGCGGCGCCCGGGGACTCGTCGCCCTGGGCACCACCGCGGAGGCGGCCACGCTGACCCCCGAGGAGAAGCGGACCGTGGTCCGTATCTGCGCGGACGCCTGCCGGGCCTACGGAGCTCCGCTGATCGTCGGCGTCGGCACGAACGACACCGCCGCCGCCGTCACGACCCTGCGGGAGCTCGCTCGGAGCGGTGACGCCGCCGCGGCGCTGGTTCCCGCGCCGCCCTACACCCGGCCCGGCGAGGCGGGAACGCTGGCGCACTTCACGGCGCTCGCCGCACACGGGGGTCTGCCGCTGGTCGTCTACGACATCCCGTACCGCACCGCTCAGCCCCTCGGCACCGGCGCGCTGCACGCGATCGGGCGACTCCCGCAGGTCGTCGGGGTCAAGTACGCGACCGGGGTGATCGACGCTGCCGCGATGGAACTGCTCGGGTCGTCGATCCCGGGCTTCGCGGTGCTCGGCGGCGATGACGCCGTCATCTCGCCGCTGCTCGCGGCGGGCGCCCACGGCGGCGTCCTCGCGTCGGCCAATGTCCGCACCGCTGATTACGCCGAGTTGATCTCGCTGTGGCAGCGCGACGCCACCGGGCCGGCCCGCAGGCTGGGAGCCGAGCTGGCCCGGCTGTCCGCCGCGCTCTTCGCCGAGCCGAACCCGACCGTGATCAAGGGGGTCCTGCACGCCCAGGGCCGTATCCCCAGCCCGGCCGTCCGGCTGCCGCTGCTGGCCGCCTCCGCCGATGTAGTCGGGCGAGCGGCAGAGCTGGCCGCCGCCGGGACCCGCCGTGCCCCTCAGGAGATTGCGGCCTGAGACGGCCCGTGACCCCGGGGGGGACCCGGTATTCATGACTTGAACACGCAACCGCCCCCCAAGAGGCGGCACTTGGGATTCGGCCGATGTCGACGTGAAGTATTGACGGCACGGAGGGCGGGCGGTTGACTCACCGCACCGTGCCGGAACCGGTTCCGACACCGATGTCAGCCCTGCCCGTCCCCCGCCGCGGAGGCTCCCCCGATGCGTGTCACCATCGCCGACGTCGCACGTGAGGCGGGTGTCAGCAAGACCACCGTCTCCCGGGTCCTGAACACCGGCGCCGAGGTGGACGCCGTGACCGCCGCCCGCGTTCGTGAAGTGATCGGTGTCCTGGGATACGTGCCCAGCTCCGGGGCGGTCGGACTGGCGCGCGGCAGCAGCCGGACCATCGGCATGCTGATCCCGTCGCTGACCTGGCCCTGGGTCGGCGAAGTCCTCCAGGGGGTCGCCGACACCGTCGAAGCCGCGGGCTACGGACTGCTGCTCTTCACCTGCAACCGGGGCGCCGACTCCGTCACCCACTTCGCCGGGCAGGTCTCCGCCCGGGCGTTCGACGGGCTGCTGGTCGTCGAGCCGGAGAACACCCTCGACACGATCACCGCCATGCACCGCCGGGGGCTGCCGGTCGTCCTCGTCGACGACCGTGGCCACCACCCGGAGTTCCCCTCCGTCACCACCACCAACCACGCCGGCGGCTCGTCCGCCGCAGCCCATCTGGCCGCCTCCGGCCGGACCCGGCCCCTGGTCATCACCGGACGCCGGGACTTCGGGTGCGTCCGGGACCGGCTGGCCGGGTTCCTGGACGTCCTGCCCTCCGACCTGGTCGTCGAGGGCGAGTTCACCGAGGAGACCGGGCGGGCCGGTGTGGAGCGGGCCCTCGACGGGGGCGGGGACTTCGACTGCGTCTTCGCGCACAACGACCTCATCGCCGCGGGCGCCCTGCGCGCCCTGCGGAAGGCGGGCCGGCGGGTCCCGGAGGACGTCGCGGTCGTGGGGTTCGACGACATCCCGATGGCCCGTCACACCGAGCCGCCGCTGACCACCGTCCGGCAGCCCATGCGGCGGATGGGCGAGACCGCCGCCGGGATGCTGCTCGCCGGACTCGCCGGGGGCACGATCCCTGACGAACCCGTCGTCCTGCCCACCGAACTCGTCGTGCGCCGCTCCGCCCCTGCCCCCTGACCACCCGGCTCGCACACCCTGGCCACAGCGCACCGCCGGCCGAGGCCCTCGGCCGCCCGCCGCCCGTCCGACCGCCGCCCCGTCCCTCCGACCGACCCGTCCGTCAGTCAGTCAGTCAGTCCGTCCGTCCGCAGAAGGAGCCGCAATGCCACGATCCCGCTTCAGGAGCAGAACGAGTACGGCGCTGGTCGCGGCCACCGCCGTCCTCGGCGGTCTCCTCGCCGGCGCCCTGCCGAGCGCGGCCGCCGGCACCGGGGCGCGCGCCGAGGAACCCGTACCGGTGGCCGTCGACCGGTTCGAGGGGGAGATTCCCTTCGCGAACCCGCCCGCTGAGGGCATCTTCACCTGGGGCAGCGATGCCGACGACCAGCCGACGCTGCGGATCGCGGAGCGTGCCGACGCCCCCGAAGGCGACAAGGTCCTGGAGGGCGACTACGACATCAGCGGCTGGGGCGGCCTCAGCCACGACTTCGCCTTCGACGCGCCGCCGCACGACTGGACGGCGTTCAAGGGCATCCGCTTCTGGTGGTACGGCCAGAACACGGCTCCGCTGCCGCCCGGCTCGGGCAAGCGCGTCCACTTCGAGCTCAAGGACGGCGGCGCGAACGGCGAGGCGTCCGAGCTGTGGACCACGTCGTTCACCGACGACTGGGAGGGCTGGCACCTCGTCGAGATCCCGTTCGCCGACTTCCAGTACCGCGCGGACTACCAGCCCGTCGGCGGAATCGACCAGATCCTCGGCCTGAACGAGATGTGGGGGTACGCCCTGACCCTGCCGCCCGGCTCCCCCGGCTCCTTCGCCCTCGACGGTGTGGAGGTGTACGGGAAGGCCGAACCGGCCCTGAACACCAAGGTCGTCACCGACGCCGCCGTGTACCCGGTCGCCGAGGGCGGCACCGCCCGGGTGAAGCTGACGGTCGCCACCACGGGCTCCGGACCGATCGACGAGCCCGTCACCGTCGCGTACACGACGGAGGGCGAGGGCGCGGGAGCCGAGGCGGGCCGGGACTTCACCCCGGTCGCCGGCAGCGTCACCTTCCCGGCCGGCACCCCCTCCGGCACCTCCCGGACGGTCGCCGTGGCGACCACGAAGGACGGTGCGGCCGAGGCCGCCGAGACGATCCCGCTCAGGCTGACCGTCACCGGAGCCAAGGCCCCGGCCGAGACGCCACTGGTCGTGGTGAACGCCCATGGTCTGCCGTACCTCGACAAGCGGCTGCCGGTGAAGAAGCGGGTCGCCGACCTGCTGGGGCGGATGACCCTCGCGGAGAAGGCCGGCCAGATGACGCAGGCCGAGCGCAACGCGCTGAAGTCGCAGGGCGACATCGCCTCCTACGACCTCGGTTCGCTGCTCTCCGGCGGTGGCTCCGTGCCCACGCCCAACACCCCCGAAGCCTGGGCGAAGATGGTCGACGCCTACCAGCTGCGCGCCCAGGCGACCCGCTTCCAGATCCCGCTGATCTACGGCGTCGACGCCGTGCACGGTCACAACAACGTCATCGGGTCGACGATCATGCCGCACAACATCGGCATCGGCGCCGGCCGTGACCCGCGGATCGCCGAGCGGACGGGCGCCGTCACCGCGAAGGAGGTGCGCGCCACCGGCATCCCCTGGGACTTCGCGCCCTGCCTCTGCGTGACCCGGGACGAGCGCTGGGGCCGGTCGTACGAGGCGTTCGGCGAGGACCCCGCCCTGGTGACGGCCATGGAGACCGTGATCAACGGCATGCAGGGGGCCCGGAACGGCACGGACCTCGACCGGAACGACAAGGTGCTCACCAGCGCCAAGCACTTCGTCGGTGACGGCGGCACCGCGTTCGGCTCCTCGACCACCGGCTCGTACACCATCGACCAGGGCGTCACCAAGGTCACCCGTGAGGAGCTGGAGGCGGTGCACCTCGCGCCGTTCGCCGAGGCGGTCGAGCGGGGCGCGGGCACGGTCATGCCGTCGTACTCCTCGCTGGACATCCTGGGCGACGACAGCGGCCCGGTGAAGATGCACGCCAACGCCGAGATGATCAACGGCGTGCTCAAGGACCGGATGGGCTTCGAGGGCTTCGTCATCAGCGACTGGCAGGCCATCGACCAGATCCCCGGTGACTACCCGAGCGACGTGCGCACGTCGGTCAACGCCGGGCTCGACATGATCATGGTGCCGACCAACTACCAGGACTTCACCCGGATCCTGCGGGAGGAGGTGACGGCCGGGCGGGTCAGCCGGGCCCGTGTCGACGACGCGGTCTCGCGGATCCTGACGCAGAAGTTCAGGCTCGGCCTCTTCGAGCAGCCGTACGCCGACACCACGCACCTCGGTGCGGTCGGCTCGCCCGAACACCGTGCCGTGGCGCGGGAGGCGGTCGCCGCGTCCCAGGTGCTGCTCAAGAACGACGGGGCCGCGCTGCCGCTGAAGACGTCGCAGAAGGTGTACGTCGCCGGATCGAACGCCGACGACCTCGGCAATCAGGCCGGTGGCTGGACCATCAGCTGGCAGGGCTCGTCGGGCCGGACCACCACCGGCACCACGATCCTCGAAGGGATGAGGAAGGCCGCCCCCGGCGCCCGGATCTCGTACTCCAAGGACGCGTCGGAGCCGACCGACGGCTACGACGTCGGTGTCGTCGTGGTCGGCGAGACGCCCTACGCCGAGGGCTTCGGGGACGTCGGCAACGGCCACGACCTCGAACTGTCCGCCGCCGACAAGGCCGCGGTCGACAAGGTCTGCGCCGCGATGACGTGCGCGGTCCTGGTCGTCTCCGGCCGGCCGCAGCTCATCGGCGACCGGCTGGGCGCGATCGACACGCTGGTCGCGTCCTGGCTGCCCGGCACGGAGGGCGACGGCGTGGCCGACGTCCTGTACGGCAAGCGGCCGTTCACCGGTCAGCTCCCCGTCACCTGGCCGAAGTCCGAGGCCCAGCTGCCGATCAACGTCGGTGACACCGCCTACGACCCGCAGTTCCCGTACGGGTGGGGGCTGACCACGCTCGGCAAGGCTCCGGCGGGCGGGGAGACCGCGCTGCGGGCCATCGGTGTCGCCGCCAAGGTGCTGCAGGCGACGGGCCTCGGGGGCTCGGCGCAGGGCAGGGAGCTGGTCGGCAGGGCGCGGCTGATCGTCCAGCAGAAGATCGGCCAGGACATCACGGAGGCGACGGCCAAGCCGTTCGCCGAGGCGGACCACCGGCTGCTCACCGGGGACCTGACGGGAGCCGTCGCCCGCCTGACCGCCGCCTACCGGGCCGCCTGAGCGGGCCGGAAAACTCGGAGCGGCACGGGAGGCGGGGGGTGCGGGGGGTGCGGGGCCGGGCGACCGGCCTCGTACCCCCCGCGTGTGCGGTTCCGCGCGGACGCCGCCGCTGACGGCCGGTCAGGGGAGGTGGGCGGCGATGGTCCGCGCGGAGTCCAGCGACTCGGCGCGGGTGGTGTCCACCTCCAGGTCGTAGCGCACGCCCCGGTGCACCACCTCCGACTGGAGGGCGGCCATGCCGACCGTCCGGTCGCCCCGGGCGAGCTCACGGCCGGCGGCCACCTCGGCGTCGCAGCGGACGCCGACCCACAAGGCCGGCAGCCCGCCGAGCGCCCGCAGCCAGCGCTCCTGGGAAGCCGCCCCGCCGAGGAAGACGTCGTCGACGACGATCCGGGCACCGGCCCGCGCCATCGCGGCGATCCCCTCCCGCCAGGCCGCCTCCAGCGCCGCGAACTCCGGCCCGACGCTCACCTCGCCGCCGGGGGCGAAGGCGATTCCGTCGTCGGAGCTCCGGAGGGAGGCGGGCAGGGCGTCGACGAACGCGTCGACGCCGAAGGCCAGCCAGGGGTCCGGCAGGACGGCCTGGAGGCACCGGACGATGCCGGTCTTCCCCGTGCTGGAACCGCCGTTGAGAATGATCATCCGGGTCGTCACCGCGCCACTGTAGGGGCGTGGTGACGACCGGTCGAGCGGATTTCGCGCGCGTCCGCCCACCTCTGGCGGGCGGACCGCGCCCGGGCGTCCCCAGCCGGACGGGACGTTCGCAACAGGTCCCAGGGCCTGTCCGGCGGTCTCACCGCCGGACAGGGGCGGGGTGCCGTCCGGTGCGGCGAGCGGCCCGCCGTCAGCGGGCGGACTCCGTTCCCTTCCAGGGCCAGTCGGCGTTCCGGCCCGCTTCCAGCAGCGGGACCATGCGGAACGCCGCGTCGCTCAGGCCCGCGAAGGTGTGCCGGTTGCCGCTGCCCGAGGGGGCGTGGCCCACCCGGTAGCCGGCGAGGTTCCAGGTGTAGACGGGGACGTGGTCCGGGACCTGCCGGGTCGGGTCGCCGTACCTGCTGTACGCCGCCTGTTCGTCGGTGACGATCAGGACCCGGTCGTGGCCCCGGTAGTGCGCGCGGACGGCCGCGGTGGTGTCGGTGCCGCCCAGGCTGCCGAAGCGGCCGAGGACCTTCAGGAGCGACTCGCCCTTGCCGTACCGCACGCGGGCGCTGCCGGTTCCGAACTCCACCAGGTCCGCCTCGGCGGCCCGCAGGGCGACCGCCGTGCCGAAGAGGGCCGCCGCGTCGGCCCGGTTGAGCTGCGAGCGGTCCGAGAGCCGGTCCCACATGGAGACCGAGCGGTCGACCAGGACCAGCGTCCGGCCGGGCAGCTCCGGCACGTTCGCCAGGGAGTGGCCGAGCGCCTTCTCCAGCGGGTGGGCCCAGCGCAGCGACGGCGCGTGCTGGTAGGCGGCGAGGTAGCGGAAGGGGAACTGACGCGAGGCCGCCACCACGGCCGGGTCGGAGATCCGCGCGGCGACCCGGGCCGCGACCTCGTCGCCGACTCCCGCCTGGTCGAAGTTGCGCAGGTTGCGGACGAGCGCCATGGCGCCCATCGACGGGATGACCGCCTCCCAGGCCGCGGCGTCCATCGGACCCTGCAGCCATCCCGCGAGGGCCTCCCAGGTCATCCCCGCGTCGGCGAGCCGGCGCGGTCCGTCGGGCGCCGTGACGACCGCGCGCCGATCTTCGACGGGCAGCTCCATCAGCGCCCGGTGGGCGACGAGGGTGCTCGCGGAGGCCGGGGCCACGGCGGTCTCCGGGTGGTGCCGGCGGTCCAGCGCGTAGCGGAACAGCTCGCCCTGGCCCGGCTTGTCGGGGTCGGGCGAGGCGTGGACCAGGTTGAGGACGTCGCCGAAGCGGTAGCCCTTGGAGGCGGTGTCGTACTTCAGCAGCGTTCTGGCGGTGTAGAGCCGGCGCACGGCGTCGGCGATGCCGCGCTTGACGGGCTTGGGGACGGCGCGTCCGTACGTGGAGGTCCAGTAGCCGAGCAGTTCGCCGGGCTCGTCGGCGCGCAGCAGGACGGAGGCGACGACCTGCCGGTTGGCGGGGCCGTCCTCGGCGCCCGCGTCGAGGCGTGCCTTGACGTACTCGGCCGCGCCGACGAGGGACGCGGTCCGCATGTTGCCGTCGCGCCGCAGCCAGGCGAGCAGCCCCGCGGTCCACTCCGGGTCGTCGACGGCCAGCGCGCGGACGAGCGCGCCGAAGCGGTCGTCACGGCGCGCGCCGGTCTCGTAGAAGGTCGACTGCGACACGAAGTTGGCGACCGCGAGCACGAACAGCTCGGACCGGGCGTCCCGGAGGACGCTCGCCCCGCCCTCGTGGGTGCGGGCCGGAACGGCGGTGGAGACGACGGGCGAGACGGTGCGCGTCCTGGTGGCGCGGGTGTTGAAACGAGCCATGGCGAATTCCCCCGAATTCGGACGGGCCCGGGGACACAGCGGCGGGAGTGAGCGAGGGTGCCCGAGATCAGGAGTCGGCAACGGTCCATATAACTGCTGCTCTACCGATTGAGCTACACGCCCGGAGGCGCGGCGGGACTTGAACCCGCAACCGGCGGTTCCCCATGAAGTATCCGTTGCCTGCGCACCGGGCACCCTCGTCGACTGCTGTGCCTCCCGAGATCAGAAGTGGCTGCGGCCTGAGTTCATGGAATGAAGGAGCCGCCGCCTGCGCACCGGGAGGTGCGTGCTGTCGTGATGTCGTGGCGTCCGGGGTGCCGCTGGGTGTCGCACCCGGACGTGATCACTGTAGGAGGGCGCCGCACCGCCGCGCCAAGGGTTTTCGCGCAGGCGGGCCGGGCGGGGCGGGCGGAGACCGGGGCCCTTGCCGATGACGGGGACGGGGACGTACCAAACGCTTGCTATGTACGATGGCGGCATGCCCCCTGCTCGTGGAGACCATGACGCCCGTCGACGCGATGTCTCCGAGGCCGTCTGGCGCGTCCTCGCCGACCGGGGCTTCGGCGGGCTGACCCTGCGGGCGGTGGCCGGCGAGATGGGCGCGACGACCGGGCTGCTCACCCACTACTTCCCGAGCAAGCGGGCTCTGCTCCGGACCGCCCTGGAGGTGCTCGCCGAGCGGTCCGAGCGGCGGCCGCGCCGCACGGCCTCGGGCCAGGGCCTCGCCGCCCTGCGCGCGGCGCTGCTCGACATCCTGCCGCTCACGCCCGAGGCGGCCGCCGCCAACCGGATCTGGGTGGCCTCATGGGACATCGCGCTCGCCGATCCCGAACTCGCCTACGAGCACGCGGAGCGCTACCGCCGTTCCCGGACCCGGCTCACCGGGCACGTCGCGGACGCCCAGCGGCTCGGCGAACTCCCCGCCGGGTCCTCGGCCGAGGATCTGGCGGCGGCCGCGCAGAGTTTCGCCCTCGGCCTGGTCGTCCAGGCGCTCTTCGCGCCGGCGGAGCTGCCCCCGGAGCGGCAGGTCCGGCTGCTGGACGACTGGCTGGCGGGCGTTCGCGTATCCGCGGAGACGGCCGGGCCGCCTCCGCCCTGAAGGGGTGACGGAAGCGGCCGCCGGGACAGCCGCCCGCGCTTTCCGCCGGTGACGACGGCGGCCTCGCGCGCGGCCGCCGCCTTCAGGTCGCGGGTCCGGGGGCCGGCACGGGCCCGGGCAGCGGGCCGGGCCTCGGGTGCGGGTCGGGGCGTGGGGCCGGCGGCGGCTCGGGATCGGGCTCGGGCCGGGGCGGCGTCGGAGGCACCGGGTCGGGCCCGCCGGGGCCGGGCACCGGTCCGGGGACAGGACCCGGCTCGGGTCCTGGGCCCGGCCCCGGCGAGGGCGTGGGGCTCGGTGGTACGGGATCGGTGGGAGGAGTACCCATGACACCACCTGGTCGTCGTGGTCGGTCGACCCTCGTCCTGTACGGGGTCGAGGTGATGAGCGTCGCCTACCCGACGCTTCTCCGCCGACACCCGGCGAGAGACCGGACGGGTGAACGGCGGTCACCCCGGACACCCCCTCGGGGTCCCCTCCCGACGTCGCCTTCGGCGCGCGGACGCGGGCCGGGAGAGGTGAGATGGGAGTACCGGGGGCTCACGGGCGGCCGATCCGGTTCCGCCGGCCCTCCGGGGCGAGGAGGCCGATCCTGATGTCCAGCACTGTGAGGGACATGATCGCCACGTACCCGGCCGACCTGGGCGGCATCGACCAGGCCAAGCTCACCCGCTGCATCGAGGAGTGCGTCGCCTGCGCCCAGGCGTGTACCGCCTGCGCGGACGCCTGTCTCTCCGAGGGCATGGTGGGCGACCTGACGAAGTGCATCCGTACGGACATGGACTGCGCCGACATCTGCACGGCGACGGCCTCCGTCCTCTCCCGTCACACGGGGTACGACGCCCACATCACCGCCGCGATCCTCCAGGCGTGCGCCGTGGCCTGCAAGGCCTGCGGCGACGAATGCGCGTCCCACGCCGACCTCCACGAGCACTGCCGCGTGTGCGCCGAGGCGTGCCGCTCGTGCGAACAGGCCTGCGCGGATCTCATGGCTTCCCTGGGCTAGAAGCCTGGGCCGGGAGCCCTCGCGGGAGGGTCCGCGGCCGGAGGAAAAGCACGGCCGGCGGGCGGGCCCGGGTGGGGGCGCCGCCCGGCGGGCTTCGGGACGCGCGTTACGCGGCCTCGTACTGGTGCGGGTGGCCGCCACGCCATTCGACCTGCCGGTCGTCGCCGACGAGGGACTCCGGGTCCTCGATGCCGGCGCCGCGGGCGAGCTCGATGAGATCCCAGTCGTCATAGGCGATACCGAGGATGGTGCCGTGCGTCGTCACTCGCCGTCCGCCCGTCGGGGAGAGCCTGTGCACCGTGATCAGGGCTTTCATGGTGAGCTGGTGCCCCCGCGCGACGCCGCTATGCACTCCGGGACGATCTTGATTCGGCGCGGGGATGCGGCGGCGCCGGGGAGGGAAGACGGGGGCACGGGACTGGAGGGATGGATTCCGGGTACCCGCGCCCCGTGACACCGGATCACGAGGAAGAGCGCAAACAGAGCGACCCCTCCGGAGACTCCATGGACGAGGTGGCGAGCCGCCTGCTCCGGGAGATGGGAGAGGCCGCGGTACGCCTGCGCCGTGGAGCCGCCCGGTTCGGGCAGGAGCCGCCGCCGGACGACCACGACGACAACCGCGCACGGTAGCTCCGCCCCGCGGGGGCGGCGCCACGCGGGAAGGAGCGGATGATGCCCCACGACGAAGCCGACCGGACCGACGGCGACCCGGCGTCGCCTGACATCGAGGGGCGCGGCGACGACGTGTACCAGCCGACCCACTCCGACGTCGGCAACCGTCCCACCGACGACCTCGATCTGCAGAACGCCATCGGAGCCGAGGAACTCGACGTCACCCTCGACCAGGGCTACGCCCCGCCCGACCGGCCGCACGCCGTCACCCGTCACGGCACGACCGGCCGCGAGCAGAGCGAGGGCGAGTCGCTGGACGCGCGTCTGGCCCAGGAACTGCCCGACACCCAGCCCCCAGCGGGTGACGGGATCGGCGATCTCCCGGGCGGCGAGGGCGAGCCCGTGGACCGGGAGTCCGGCGCCACGCGCGCGGGTCGCCTGGTGCCGGTGGTCGAGCCGGCACCCGGCCGGAGCGTCGGCGTACTGGCCCGGGATGTCGGCATCGACGGCGGAGCCGCCGCGGCCGAGGAGGCCGCGATGCACGTGGACACCGGTATCGAGGCCGAGGACGGCGAAGCGTAGCCCCGGCGATACGGCGGGAAGCGCCGGGTGGGCCCTTCCCGCCGTATCGCCGTGCGGGTCCGGCGACGGCTCCGCCGGCTCCGCGACCGGGCTCGGGCCGTCCGTCGTCAACGCTTCTTTCCGGACGGCGACTTGCGGAAGGCCAGCAGCTCCTGGACCTTCGCCTTCACTCCCTGCTTGACGACCGCGGCCCGGTCGCTGTCCCCCTGGAGAACGGCCTGGGTGGCCGCCTCGATCTGGTCGGGCGAGGCGTGGGGCGGGATGGGCGGTACGGCGGGGTCGGTGAGGAAGTCGAGGACGCAGGGCCGGTCCTGGGCCAGCGCCCACTCCCACGCGCCCCGCACGTCGTCGGGCTTCTCCACGCGCCGGCCGCCCAGCCCGATGGACCGGGCGAAGTCGGCGTACGGCACGTCGGGCAGCGCCTGGGAGGGCAGGAACTGCGGTGCGCCGCTCATCGCCCGCATCTCCCAGGTGACCTGGTTGAGGTCGCGGTTGTTGAGGACGGCGACGACCAGTCGCGGATCGTCCCACTCCTGCCAGTATTTGGCGGCGCTGACGAGTTCGGCCATGCCGTTCATCTGCATGGCGCCGTCTCCGACGAGCGCCACGACGGGCCGGCCGGGGTGGGCGAACTTGGCACCGAGCGCGTACGGCACGGCGCACCCCATGGTGGCGAGCGTGCCCGACAGCGAGCCCCGCATCGTGCCGCGGAACGTCAGGTGGCGGGCGTACCAGTTGGCCGAGGAGCCGGAGTCGGCGGTCACGATGGCGTCGTCGGGGAGCAGCGGGTCGAGGGCGTGGACGACGTACTCCGGGTTGACGGGGTCGGCCTCCACGGCTGCCCGGCGCTCCATGACCTCCGCCCAGTGGGCGATGTTCTTCTCGGTCTTCTCGCGCCACTTCCGGCTCTTCTTGCGGTGGAGCAGCGGCAGGAGCCGGGTCAGGGTCGCCTTGGCGTCGCCCACCAGATTGACCTCGAACGGATAGCGCAGTCCGATCATGAACGGATCGATGTCGATCTGTACCGACCGCGCCTGATCGAACTCCGGCAGGAACTGGGTGTACGGGAAGCTGGAGCCGATCACCAGGAGGGTGTCGCAGTCCCGCATCAGTTCATAGCTGGGCCTGGTCCCGAGGAGGCCGATCGCCCCGGTGACGTACGGGAGGTCGTCGGGCAGCGCGTCTTTGCCGAGCAGGGCCTTGGCCACTCCGGCGCCGAGCGTCTCGGCCACCATCTCGACCTCCGGCCGCGCCCCGCGCGCTCCCTGGCCGATGAGCACGGCGACCCGTTCCCCCGCGTTCAGGATCTCGGCCGCGCGGGCCAGGTCCTCGTCGCCGGGCAGCGGGGCGTAGGAGGCGCCCCCGAGGCTGGAGGGCACCATCTTGAAGGCGTGCTCGGGCGGGGAGTAGTCGAGTTCCTGCACGTCGGCGGGGATGATGACGGCGGTGACGGTCCGCTTGGCGGTGGCCGTCCGCATCGCGCGGTCGATGACGTTCGGCAGCTGCTCCGGCACGGTGACCGTCTCGCAGTAGTCCGCGGCGACGTCCTTGAAGAGGCTGTGGAGGTCGACCTCCTGCATGTAGGAGCCGCCCATGGCGCTGCGGTTGGTCTGCCCCACGATCGCCACCACCGGGACGTGGTCGAGCTTGGCGTCGTAGAGGCCGTTGAGCAGATGGATGGCGCCGGGGCCCGAGGTCGCCACGCAGACGCCGGTGCGGCCGGAGAACTTGGCGTAGCCCACCGCCTGGAGCGCGGCCGTCTCCTCGTGCCGGGCCTGGACGAACCTGGGGCGGTCGTCGGCTCGGCCCCAGGCGGCGAGCAGGCCGTTGATGCCGTCGCCCGCGTAGCCGAAGACCTGTTCCACGTCCCAGGCGCGCAGCCGTCGCAGCACGTAGTCGGACACCTTCATCGACACGGAAATCCTCTCCCTCACTCGGTGGATCCCCCTCCCCCTCGTCTCCTGCTCCCAGTTCCGCTTCGGACTCCCCCACGGCCCGGGCCGCTCGCCCCGCTCCCGGGTTCCGGTGTGCCCTCAGCGGCGGAGGGCCGCGAGGCGTCGGCGGGCCGGAGCGAGGGAGCGGCCGCGGCGCGGGGCGTCCCGCCAGGGGTCCTCCGCGAGCAGCTCCTCGATGTCGGCCAGCCGGCGGTGGTCCGCGGTGAGTTCCGCGGATTCGACGTCGTCCCAGGTGACGGGGGCGGCGACGGGAGCGCCGGGGCGGGCGCGTACGGCATAGGGCGCCACGGCGGTCTGGGCGTACGCGTTGCGCTGGATGTCGAGGTACAACCGGTCCCCGCGTGCCTTCTTCCGGGCCTCCGTGGTGAGGGTGTCGGGGTGTCGGGCCGCGAGGAGTCCGGTGAGGTCGCGGGCGAACGCGCGGACGTCGTCGAAGGGGGCGCGGCGGTCCAGCGGCACGATGACGTGCAGGCCCCGCGAGCCCGTCGTCATGACGGAGGACGGCAGGTCGACCTCCTCCAGGAGGGTGTGCAGCTGCCGGGCCGCTTCCCGCACGAGGGCGAAGTCGTCGCCGGAGGGGTCGAGGTCGAAGACCAGCCGGTCGGGGTGGTCCGGCCGGTCGGCCTTGGACAGGAAGCGGTGCGGGGTGATGCACGCCTGCCCGGCGAGATAGACCAGGGTGGCGGTGTCGTCGCAGAGCACATAGGTGACCGAGCCGTCGGACTTGGGCAGTTCGGCGTGGTGCACCCAGTCGGGGAAGTGGTCGGGCAGGTCCTTCTGCATGAACGCCCCGCCGTCGATCCCGTCGGGGTGACGCTCCAGCATCAGCGGCCGCCCGCGCAGATGCGGCAGCATCCGCGGGGCGATCCGGCGGTAGTAGGCGACGAGGTCGGCCTTGGTGAGGCCGTCGTCGGGGAACAGCGGCTTCTCGGGACGGCTGTACTCGACGGCGTGCCCGCCGATCCGGATGCTCTTCTTCGCGCCGGTCATCGCCCTCCTCCGTCGGTGCGGTGCAAGGTGGTCGTCCCGCCCGGTCCGCCGTCGGTGCGGTGCCAGGTCGTCGTCCCGCCCGGTCCGCCCGGTCCGCCCGCCGTCAGCGCGCCGGGGTCGCCCGGATGACGACCAGTTCCTCGGTGCGCAGACCGGTGGCGACCAGGCCCCGGTCCTCGAACCACCGGGCCCGCGCCGACATCACCGGACCGAAGGGCTGCGCGCGGCTGCGGACGACGTCGGCGCCCAGGCCGGCGCGGCGCAGCGCGTCCAGCGTCGCCGTGACGCCCGAGAGCGAGGACTGGACGAGCAGCAGGACCCCGGTCGGGGACAGGAGGACGGGTGCCTGCCGGCAGATGCGGTCGAGGAGCAGGCGCCCGTCGTGGCCCGCGTCCCAGGCGCGGTCCAGGCCGCGCGTGGGCACCTCGGGGTTCTCGGCCGGTACGTACGGCGGGTTGGCGGTGATCAGGTCGAACCGCTCCCCCGCCACCGGCTCGCCCAGGTCCCCCCGGCGCAGCCGGATCCGGCAGCCGTGCAGTCGTGCGTTGACCCAGGCCGTCGCGACGGCCTTGTGCGAGACGTCGACGGCGGTGGCGGCGGTACCGCGGCGGGCGGCGGCGATGGCGAGGACGCCGGTGCCGGTGCACAGGTCCAGCGAACGGGTGCCCGACGGCACCTCCTCGCCGGCCAGGCCCTCCAGCAGCAGTTCCGTGTCTCCCTGGGGGGCGTACACGCCCGGAGGCTTGATCATGCGCATGAACCGCAGGTGCCCGCACGGCGGGTTTCCACTCCTGACGGATCGGCGACGATTTCTCCCCTGGTGAAGGGGTAGCCGCGCCGGAAGGCGACACCACGCGGAGGAGGCGACCGAGGATGACCCGTGCAGCCCTGTTCGACGTCGACGGCACCCTGACCGACACCAACCATCTGCACGTCACGGCATGGTGGGAGGCGTTCCGCCAGGCGGGCCACGACGTCCCCATGCACGCCATCCACCGGTCCATCGGGCTCGGCGGCGAGGACCTCATCGCCCGGCTGCTGGGCGACGACCGCGACACGGCGGAGGATTCCGCCATCAGCGCCGCGCACAAGACGCTGTACGCCACCTACTTCGACCGGCTGCCGGCCATGGACTCCGCGGGGACGCTGCTGCGGACGGTGGCCGCGCAGGGCTGGACGGTCGTCCTGGTCACCTCGGCGAGCGGACGCGAGCTGGAGGCGCTGCGCCGGGCCGTCGACGCGGACGACGTGATCGCGCGGACGGCGAGCTCCGACGACGTCGAGGACGGCAAGCCGGCGCCCGAGCCCGTACGCCACGCCCTGGACCTGGTCGGCGGAGAGCCGGAGCGGGCCGTCCTGGTCGGGGACACCGTGTGGGACATGAAGGCGGGGACCCGCGCGGGGGTCTCCTGCGTCGGGCTGCTGTGCGGCGGCATCCCGGCCGACGATCTGCGGGCCGCCGGGGCCGGCGCCGTGTACGCGGACCCCGCGGAGCTGCTCGCCCGGCTGGCGGAGAGCCCGCTGGCACCGGAGTGAACCCCGCCCCGGGCGCCCGCGCCCCGGCCCGCCCGGCACGCATTCTCCGGGCGTTTCCGGGCAAGCGCGCCGCATGAACGAACTCTCCGCTCCCCATGGCTCCCACTGGATGCGGACGGCGGCGATCCCCGCGTATCCGCCGCTGACCGCCGACACCGAGGCCGATGTGGCGGTGATCGGGGCGGGCGTCGCCGGGCTCAGCGTGGCCTGGGAGCTCAGCCGCGCGGGCCTGTCCGTGGTCGTCCTGGAGGCGCACCGGATCGCGGCCGGCGTCACCGGTCACACCACCGGCAAGCTGTCCGCCCTGCACACCCTCGTCTATGCCGAGCTGCGCGCGTCGCGAGGCGCGGAGGCGGCCCGCGCGTACGCCGGCTCCCAGATGGCCGCCCTGCGCCACGTGGGCGACGTGGCCGCCGAGCTGGGGATCGACTGCGAGCTGGAGGAGCGGCCAGCCCTGACCTACTGCGAGGACCCGGACGGCGTCGAGGAGCTGCGCGCCGAGGCCGAGGCCGCCCGGGAGGCGGGCCTCGACGCCTCCTTCACGACCGAGACGGGTCTGCCGTACCCCGTCGCGGGGGCGGTGCGCGTCGAGGGTCAGGCCCAGTTCCACGTACGGAAGTACCTCCGGGGGCTGGCCGACGACCTGACGGCGCGTGGCGGGCGGATCCACGAGGAGACCCGCGTCGTGGGCCTGCACCGGGGCGAGCCCTGCCGGCTGACGACGGAGTCCGGTGCCACGGTCACCGCGCGGGACGTGGTCGTCGCCACCCACCACCCGGTTTTCGACCGGGGGATGCTCACCACCCGTCTCACCCAGCACCGGGATCTGGTGGTGGCGGGGCCGCTTCCCGCGGGCCAGGATCCCGCCGGCATGTACATCACCCGCGAACAGGGGAAACGTTCCGTCCGCACGGCCCCGTACGGCGACGGCAGGCTCCTGATCGTGACCGGTGAGGCCTTCACGCCGGGCACGGAACCGGACACCGAGGAGCGCTACCGCCGGCTGGAGGGGTGGACGCGCGAGCGGTTCCCCGGCGTGGAGATCAGTCACCGCTGGGCGGCCCAGGACAACGCCGCGACCGACACCGTGCCGCTCATCGGCCCGCTGCACCACGGCGACGGCCATGTGTACGTGGTGACGGGCTTCGGCGGCTGGGGCATGGCCGGCGGCGTGCTCGCCGGCCTGCTGCTCGGCTCTCTGTTGGGGGACGCCCCGGCGGAGCCGGAGTGGGTCGAGCTGTACGACCCGCGCCGGCCCGCCACCGTGGCGCGCTCGGCGCCATCCGTGCTCAAGGCCCAGTGGGACGCGGGCAAGCACTTCGTCAAGGACCGGCTGGACACGCTCGGCTCCGGTGCGGGGCGCACGGTGGCCGACGTGGCTCCCGGCTCGGGCGAGGTGCTGCGGCTCGGAGGCCACCCGTGCGCGGTGTTCCGGGAGGACGGCGGGACCGTGCACGCCGTGTCGGCGGTCTGTACGCACCTGGGGTGCCTGGTGGCCTTCAACGACGCCGAACGGACCTGGGAGTGCCCGTGCCACGGCTCCCGTTTCGACGTCGACGGAGAGGTCCTGCAAGGACCGGCCCTGAAGCCCCTGGAACGGCGGGATCCGGAGGAGTGACCGGGCGGCCGGGAGACCCGCACGGCGGGACGGCGTACGGCCCCGCGGGGTTGAACCCCTCATCCACGGGAAGGCGCATTTTGCCCGGGTTTGCCAGGCTGTGAGTGCGGTCCTGGCGCCCGGCGCACCGCCGTTTTCCGTGTGAGTCGAGGAGGAGTTTCCGTGAGCATGGTGAAGGAGTCCATCGAGGTGGATGTGCCGGTACGGCACGTGTACAACCAGTGGGCCCAGTTCGAGGAGTTCCCGAGCTTCATGGAGGGGGTCGAGGACGTCCGGCAGGTGGACGACCGGCTGTGTCACTGGAAGACGAAGGTGGCGGGGGTGCGGCGGGAGTTCGACACGGAGATCGTGGACCAGTTGCCGGACGAGCGGATCTCGTGGCGGACGGTGGGCGGTGACAGCCGGCAGAAGGGTGTGGTGACCTTCCAGCGGCTGGACGATGCGCACACCCGGGTGAGTCTGGCCATGGACTTCGAGCCGGAAGGCGTGGCGGAGAAGGCCGGTGACGCCATGGGCGTCCTCGACCGGCGGGTCAAGGGCGATCTGAAGCGGTTCAAGGGCTTCATCGAGGAGCGGGGCCGGGAGACCGGTGGCTGGCGTGGGCGCATCGCCCCCGGCCAGACCGCCACCGGCACGGGCACCGCAGACGCCGCCACGGGCACCGGAGTTCCCGCCACCGGTACGAGCAGCGGGACCGGGACGATGGGCGTGCCCGCCGCCGGGAACCCCGGGCCCGGCCGTCCTATGCCGGGGCCCGGCTCGGACCTGCCGGTCGACCCGGACGACATGCGGCACGGCTGACGGGGCACCGCGGGCGGGATCCGCCGCCGGCCGCAGGGCCGGGCGGGATCCCGCTCCCCCGCGTCCCACCCGCCCGGCGCGGCACCACGGCGGGACCGGTCCGGCACGGGATTCTGGGGGTCGTCCGGCCGACGGGCGTCACCCCCACCCCCACTACCCCCGAGGTAGTCATGAACTTTCCTCTGCCCGACGACGTGACCGAGCTCAAGGCGGTCATCGGGCGCGAGATCGCCGCCCTGCGCGCCGACGTACGGCGCAAGACGGGGGCGCGCCAGCCTCCGCCGCTGGCCCAGGACCGCGCCTCCCCGCTGCAGAGCACGGCCGTCCTTCCCCGGAGGGCCGACGCCTCGCTCTCCCCGTCCTGCGTGTGCGGCAAGCAGGAGGACGGCAGGCCCGTCGGCGTGGACGACGAGGAGCACGATCCCTGGTCGTGCATCTGCGCCACCCTGCCCGCGATCCCCGTGTCGGCGGCGCTCCTCGCCCCGGTGCGCGACGACGACGGCGGCGTCGTGGACTTCGTCATCCGGGCCGGGAACCACATCCGGTCGGCGGAGTGGCTGGAGGCGCCGGCCCATCAGGTGGGCCAGCGGTTCATGGAGGCACGGCCCGGCGCCGCCGCGAGCGGTCTGCTCGCGGCGCTCAGCGAGACCCTCACCACCGGGCTCCCCATGGAGAGCGTGGTCGTGGACTACACCGAGGAACGGCTCGGCCGCCTCCACCGCGCCCAGCTGCTCTACTGCGCCGCCTCCTGCGGCGGCCAGCTGGTCGCCACCTGGCGCCCGGTCCGCAGCCAGGCGGAGCTGCTGACCGTGGACGCCCAGCACCTCGCGTCGATGGGCTGGGGCCACTGGGACCTGCTGTCGGGCAAGGTGACGTGGTCCGAGGGGCTGAGCCGGATCTTCCGTACGGACCTGAACATGCCGTGGTCGCTGGAGGAGCTCTGCGACGCGCTGCTCCCCGCGGACACCACGGCCTTCGCCGAGTTCATCACGGCCGTCCTCGCCGGGGAGGAGCCCGCGTGGACCCGGATCCGCTTCCTGGTCCTCGGAGAGGTGCGGACCCTCGACCTGCTGGGCCGGCCGGTCGCCGGGACGGACGGGCGGCCGTGGGCCGTGCACCTCGTCGCCCGCGACCTCACGCCGCAGATGCGCAGCCGCCGTCGGCTGGTGGAGACGGAGCGGGAGACGGAACGCCTGCGGCAGCAGGCGGAGGCGGAGCGCGAGGTCGCCGGGATGCTCCGGGAGGCGCTGCTGCCCACCCACTCGGAGCAGCTGGCCGCCGTCGGTCTGACGGTGGCGGCGGCGTACCAGCCCTCCGAGGTCGACTCGGCCGTCGGGGGCGACTGGTACAAGTGCCGTCTCCTTCCCGACGGGCGGGTGCTGGTCGCGATGGGCGACGCCTGCGGACACGGGCTGGAGGCCGTGGCCCGGATGGCGCAGCAGCGTCACGCGCTGGCGGGTCTGGCGCAGACCGGCGCCCCGGCCGGGGAGATCATGACCTGGCTGAACGAGCTGGTGTGCAGCGATCCGTCGGGCCAGACGGCCACGGCGATCGCCGGCCACCTCGACGCCGACCGGGTCCTGCACTGGGCCGACGCGGGGCACCCGGCGCCGGTGGTGCGCCGCGAGGGCCGCGCCTTCCCGCTCGCCACCGAGCAGCGGGGGCCGCTGCTCGGGGCGTTGCCGGGGTACGCGTACGAGACGTCGGCGTACCCGCTGCAACGCGGTGACCTGCTGCTGATGTACACGGACGGCATGGTGGAGCGGCGCGGCGAGGACATCACGGAGGGCATCGACCGGCTCGTGCGGACGGTGGGGGACGCGGCGGGGCTCACCCCGCAACAGACCATCGACCGGCTGGTCGAGGACCACGCCCGCTCGGGGCACGACGACGACGCGTGCCTGCTGGCGATCCGGGTCGACTGACATACGACCGACGGATCGGGGGAAGGGAAGCCCCCCAGGGTATTCACCACCACAAACCATGACAGAAAGGCGAGTCCTCCATGGACGGGATCGTGCTGTTGCGCGAGGACCACAAGACGGTCGAGAAGCTGTTCAAGCAGTTCGAGAAGACCGACGACGACGCGCACGCCGAGCGGCGGAGCATCGTCGACCAGGTGATCGAGGAGCTGACGGTGCACGCCTGGATCGAGGAGCAAATCTTCTATCCGGCGGCCCGCGAAGGCGCCCCCGACACGACCGATCACATCCTGGAGAGCGTCGAGGAGCACCACGCGGTGGTGTGGATGCTCTCCGAGCTCAAGGACATGGAGCCCGCCGACGAGCGTTTCAAGGCGAAGATGTCGGTCCTGATGGAGAACGTCCGCCACCACGTCGAGGAGGAGGAGCAGGAGTGGTTCCCCGAGGTCCGCAAGGCCCTGGGGCGCAACCGCCTGGTCGAACTCGGCGACGAGATGCGGAAGGCCAAGGAGTCGGCTCCGCGCGACCCGCTCGCCGTCCCCAGCGCCACCGATGCCTAGCCCCGCCCCGGCACCGGACGGGACCGGTGACGTCTCGCTGACCGTGAACGGCTCGCCGCGGACGATGCGTCTGGACAACCGCACCACCCTGCTGGACGCGCTGCGGGAGCACCTGGACCTCGTCGGCGCCAAGAAGGGCTGCGACCACGGGCAGTGCGGGGCGTGCACGGTCCTCGTCGACGGGCGGCGGGCCAACAGCTGCCTGCTGCTCGCCGTGGCGTGCGACGGCTCGGAGGTCACCACGGTGGAGGGCCTCGGCGCGGACGGCCTGCTCCACCCGGTGCAGGAGTCGTTCGTCGCCCGGGACGCCCTGCAGTGCGGCTACTGCACCCCCGGACAGATCTGTTCCGCCGTCGGCATGCTCGGCGAGGCCGCCGAGGGGCACCCCTCCCTGGTGACGCCCCCGGACCGGCCGTCCGAGGGCGGCCCAGCCGCGCTCGACGCCGAGGAGATCCGGGAGCGCATGAGCGGCAACCTCTGCCGCTGCGGCGCCTATCCGAACATCGTCGACGCGATCGAGGAGGTGGCGACGCCATGAAGCCGTTCGCCTATCTCCGCGCCGGTACGGCCGACGAGGCCATCGAAGCGTTCGGCTCCCACCCCGAGGCCCAGTTCCTCGGCGGCGGGACCAATCTGGTGGACCTGATGAAGCTGGGGGTCGCCGCCCCGGAACTCCTCATCGACGTGAGCCGGCTGCCGCTGGACACGGTCGAGGAGACGCCCGAAGGGGGCCTCGACATCGGGGCGACCGTCCGCAACAGCGACCTGGCCGCCCATCCGGCGGTCCGGGGGCGGTACCCCGCTCTCTCGCAGGCCTTGCTGTCCGGTGCCTCCGGGCAGTTGCGCAACACCGCCACCACCGGCGGGAACCTGCTCCAGCGCACCCGTTGCCCGTACTTCCAGGACCCGTCGAAGCCCTGCAACAAGCGGGAGCCGGGCACGGGCTGTCCCGCCCGGGAGGGGGCCCACCGCGATCTCGCGGTCCTCGGCCACTCGGCCCACTGCGTGGCGACCCATCCCTCGGACATGGCCGTCGCGCTGGCCGCCCTCGACGCCGTGGTGCGGCTGCGCGGCGCGGACGGGACGCGCTCGGTCCCCGTGACGGACTTCCACCGGCTGCCCGGCGACTCCCCCGAGCGGGACACCGTCATCCGCCCGGGTGAACTCGTCACGGGCATCACCCTGCCGCCCCGCCCGGCGGGAACGCGCAGCGCCTACCGCAAGGCCCGGGACCGCGCCTCGTACGCGTTCGCCCTCGCCTCCGTCGCCGCCGTCGTGCGCGTGGAGGACGGGGTCGTCGCGGACGCGGCGCTCGCCTTCGGCGGGCTCGCGCACCGGCCGTGGCGCGCCCGGGCCGCCGAGGACGTGCTGCGCGGGGCTCCCGCCACCCCCGAGACCTTCGCCCGGGCGGCCGACGCGGAACTCGCCGCGGCCGAGCCGCTGCGCGACAACGGCTTCAAGGTGACGCTGGCGCGGAACCTCGCCGTCGACGTCCTCAGCCACCTCGCCGCCTCCTCCGACGGAGCGGGCGGCGCCGAAGGAGACCGGACCCCGTCATGAACGACCGACTCTCCCCCACCGATCGCCTCGCCGACGACGACCGGCAGGACGCCGCCTCCCCGCGGGCCACGGCATCCGCCGCGGAGCCGAGGACCTCGGCCGGCCGGAAGCCCGCCGACGCCCTCGGCAGCGACGTGCCGCGCCGCGAGGCCCGGCTGAAGGTGACGGGCGCGGCCCGGTACGCGGCCGAACACACGCCCCCCGGCTGCGCGTACGCCTGGCCCGTGCCGGCGACCGTCGCCCGCGGCCGGGTCACCGCCGTCCACAGCGACGCCGCTCTGGCGCTCCCCGGTGTCCAGGCCGTCCTCAGCCATACGAACGCGCCCCGTCTGGGCACCCCGGACGACCCGACGCTCGCCGTGCTGCAGGACGACCGGGTCCCCCACCGGGGGTGGTACGTCGCCGTCGTGGTGGCCGACACCCCGGAGAACGCCCGCGCCGCCGCCGAGGCGCTGGGCGTGGAGTACGCGACCGAGGAGCACGACGTACGGCTCCGGGCCGACCACCCGGGGCTCTACACCCCGGAGGAGGCCAACGGCGGCCACCCGGCCGTGCGGGAACGGGGCGACTTCGACGCGGCCTTCGACGCCGCCGACGTCCGGGTCGACGCGACGTACACCATGACGGCGCAGCACAACCACCCGATGGAACCGCACGCCGCCACCGCCTGGTGGGACGACGAGGGCCGGCTGACCGTGCACGACTCGAGTCAGGGGTCGACGACGGTACGCGACACCCTGGCGGGCCTGTTCGGCCTGCCCTCCGAGGCGATCACCGTCGTGTCCGAGCACGTCGGCGGCGGCTTCGGCAGCAAGGGCACGCCCCGCCCCCATGTGGTGCTCGCGGCGATGGCCGCCCGGCACACGGGTCTGCCGGTGAAGCTGGCCCTCCCCCGCCCGCACCTCGCCGCCGTCGTGGGCCACCGGGCGCCGACCGTGCAGCGCGTCCGGATCGGCGCGGGCGGCGACGGCGTCATCACGGCGCTCGCTCACGAGATCGTCACCCACACGTCCACGGTCAAGGAGTTCGTCGAGCAGGCCGCCGTCCCGGCCCGGACGATGTACACCTCGCCGGCCGGCCGCACCGTCCACCGGGTGGTCGCCCTCGACGTGCCGACGCCCTCCTGGATGCGCGCTCCGGGCGAGGCCTCGGGAATGTACGCCCTGGAGTCGGCGATGGACGAACTCGCCGTCGCCACCGGTATCGACCCGGTGGAACTGCGCGTGCGCAACGAACCGGACACCGAGCCGGACAGCGGGCGGCCGTTCAGCAGCCGGCACCTCGTCGAGTGCCTCCGCGAGGGGGCCCGGCGCTTCGGCTGGGACCGCCGCGACCCGCGGCCCGGCGTGCGTCGTGAAGGGGACCTGCTGCTCGGCACCGGAGTGGCCGCCGCCACCTATCCCGTGCTGGTCAGCCCCTCCACGGCCGCCGCGCACGCCGCGCCGGACGGCACGTACACCGTCCGCGTCAACGCCACCGACATCGGTACGGGCGCGCGGACCGTGCTCGCGCAGATCGCCGCCGACGCCCTGGGCGCGCCCGTGGAGTCGGTGCGCGTCGAGATCGGCAGCAGCGGGCTGCCCGACGCCTCGCTCGCGGGCGGTTCCTCGGGCACCGCGTCCTGGGGCTGGTCGGTGCACAAGGCGTGCGCCGAGCTCGCCGGGAAGCTGCGCGGACACTCCGGGGCGCTGCCGCCTGACGGTCTGTCCGCGACGGCCGACACCGCGGAGGAGGCCGGGCGCGAGACCCCTTACGCGCGGCACGCGTTCGGGGCACACTTCGCGGAGGTCCAGGTCGACACCGTGACCGGCGAGGTCCGGGTGCGCCGGCTCCTCGGGGTCTACGCCGCGGGCCGCGTGCTCAATCCCCGTACCGCCCGCTCCCAGTTCATCGGCGGGATGACGATGGGCATCGGGATGGCCCTGACGGAGACCAGCTCCCTCGACGCGGCCTTCGGCGGCTTCACCGAGCGCGATCTGGCGTCGTACCACGTCCCGTCCTGCGCGGACGTGCCGGCGATCGAGGCGCACTGGCTGGAGGAGGACGATCCGCACCTCAACCCGATGGGGAGCAAGGGGATCGGCGAGATCGGCATCGTCGGCACCGCCGCCGCCCTCGCTAACGCCGTCCACCACGCGGTGGGCGTGCGGCTCCGGGACCTGCCGCTGACGCCGGACCGTCTCCTCCCCCACCTCACGGACGGGCCGGATCCAGGAAACGGCCCCGCGCGGCCGCGAGGGTGAAACCGGGGCCGAATCCGATGAGCAGGCCCTCGGCGTCGTGAGGGGGCGGTGCGTCGAACGTCCGGGCCAGGACGTCGAGGACGGCCGCCCCGCCGAGGTTGCCGCGGGCGGCGAGACTGGCCCACGAGTGTGTCAGGTCGCCGGTGGCCGGGTCGGGGTCCAGGCCGAGTCCGTGGGCGGCGTCGGTGAGGATCCGGGGACCGCCGGGGTGGACGACCGCGAAGTCGAGCGGGCGTCCGCCGAGCCATTTCGTGAGGGCGGGCAGGCAGTCGTTCAGGGCGCGGGTGGCCGTCGGTGCGGAGTCGAAGGCGAGGCCCGCCGCGGACAGCCGGCCCCGATAGCGCTCGATGCTGTCGGGCAGGACGTACTCGTAGGTGTCGTCGAGCAGGAGGCGCGGGCCCGGCCGTGCCGGTGCGCCGGAGGCGACGACGGCGGCGGCCCCGTCCCCGAACAGCGCTTTGTAGATCATCGATTCGCGGCTGGTGTCGGCGTGGTTGTACGTGGCCGCGGACAGGCACTCGGCCACCACGACGAGGACGTGGGCGCCGGGGTGGAGGGCGATGTCCCGGTGGGCGTAGACCAGGGACTGCGCGCCGCCCGCGCAGCCCAGGGTGGCCAGGGGGATGCGGCGTATGTCGGGTCTCAGGCCCAGTTCGTGGACGAGGTGGATGTCGAGGGACGGCACGGTCCAGGAGGTGGTGTGGCTGGTGACGACGCAGTCGACGTCCTCGGGCTCCAGGCCGGCGTGGGTCAGGGCCTGCCGGCCGGCCTCGACCGCCAGCCGCAGGGCGTCCGCGTAGGCGGCCCGGTTGCGTTCCTCGACGGGGGCGTCGCCGGAGACGGTGGGGGCGGACAGGGGCCGGGTGAAGTGGCGGGTCGCGACCGTCGTCGCGCGGGCGATCCGCAGGAACGCGTCGAGCCGGGGCAGGTCGGGATGGGCGCGCCGGATGTCCTCGCACAGCTCGTCGGTGGTGACGACGTGCTCGGGCAGGGCGATGGCGGGCCGGGCGAGATACGTCAAGGCTGACTCCCCTGGGTGGGTCGGGCGGGCGTACGGGAACGGTAAGCGAGGAGGCCTCGCCCGATGTCCCGTACGGCGGGCGTCAGGAGCGCAGGGGGGCGGTGAGGACGGGGTCGCGTTCGGTCAGCGACGCCCCGGGGGTGTAGAGCAGGAGCATGACGCGGGCGCCGGGCGAGGTGACGGGCTCGGCGACGCAGGTGGTGACCCAGCCGGGGCCGTGGACCGCGTGGTTGACAGGTCGTTCGGAGCCGTCGGGGTACGGGACCGGGGAGGTGGCGGTCTCGCGGTAGAGGGGGCCGGCGACCGGGTCCTTCAGCACCTCGGCCTCCATCCGCGCGAGCGCCGGGTTGTGCGGCCGCATCTCCACGGCGTGGCGCAGCTGGGGCATGACCAGGGGCGCCCAGCGGGTCTCCCAGTCGATGAGGACCTCGGAGCGGGCCTCGGGGTCGAGCAGCATCCAGCGCATGGTGTTGGCGGGCGGCCGGCCGCCGGGGAAGAGGTGGCGGTACTCCAGGTTGTGGGCGAGGACGTTCCACTCGGCGTCGTTGATGTAGGCCAGGGCACCGGTGATCTGGTCGACGACCCGCTGCCATACGCCGGGTACGGACATGCCCGAGTCGCGGTGCAGGGTGAACGGCGGGTTCTCGCGGCGGGCCAGGCGCCACAGGAACGTCCACTCCTGTTCGTTCAGCCGGAGGACCTTCGCCACCGAGGTGAGGAATTCGTTGCCGGGGTTGGCCAACTGGCCGTTCTCGAACCGGTTGTAGGTCCCGGGGGCGCGGTTCAGCAGCTCGTCCATCTGCTCCTGGCTCAGCCCGGCCGCCCGGCGGCCGGGCCCGGGTATGCGGGGCGGGAATCCCGCCGAGACGGGATCGATCGCGGCCCGGCGCTCCCGGAGGAGCTGCTTCAACGGCCCGCGGACACTTGCGACTCGCACGTGACACACCTTCGCTCGCTCGGACTTCGCCGACGGGACGGCGTCGGTCTTGTCGCGTCAATTATCTGCATCCGTACTCCCTGGAAAGCTCCGCCCCCGGGGCGCGAGACTCTGACCCACGGAACTCACCCCCCTCTTCACGGACGGGACGGGTAAGACCGCGGCCGGTGTCGACAATCGCCATTGCGTAGCGTCCTCGGTACCGGCCGCAGCGGGTACACCAGTACGACATCCCCCTGTCACCTGGGCCCGCGACCGGCCCAGGACGGCACCCTCGCCGCCGTGGGCCGCGGCGTCCCGACGGCACCCTCGCCGCCGGTCCGCCGGCCCTGGCGGCACCCTCGCCACCCGGGCCACCTGGCCGGCCCGGGCAGCACCCCCGCCCCCGGGCCGGCCACAGAACGCCCTCGCCGGAGCCCCGGCGCCGGCGTCACCAGGGCCGCGAGCCCGGCCTGATCCGGACGAGAGGCCCTAGACTCGGCGGATGGCCAAGTACTTCGACGTCCACCCCGACAACCCGCAGCCGCGCACCATCGGCACGGTGGCCGACAGCATCCGTTCCGGCGCGCTCGTCGCCTATCCGACGGACTCCTGTTACGCCCTGGGGTGCCGGGTGGGCAGCCGGGACGGCATCAGCCGCATCCGGACGATCCGGAACCTCGACGACCGGCACCACTTCACCCTCGTCTGCGAGAGCTTCGCGCAGCTGGGGCAGTACGTGCACATCGACAACAACGTCTTCCGCGCGATCAAGGCGGCGACGCCCGGCAGCTACACCTTCATCCTGCCCGCGACGAAGGAGGTGCCGCGCCAGCTGCTGCACCCCAAGAAGAAGACGGTCGGCGTCCGGATCCCCGACCACACCGTCGTCCAGGCGCTCCTCGCCGAGCTGGGCGAACCGCTGCTGTCCAGCACCCTGCTGCTGCCCGACGAGGCCGAACCGCTGACGCAGGGCTGGGAGATCAAGGAACGGCTGGACCATCTGGTGGACGCCGTCCTCGACTCGGGCGACTGCGGCACCGAGCCGACCACCGTGATCGACTTCTCCGGCGACGGCGTGGAGATCGTCCGCCGGGGAGCGGGAGACACCACGCCCTTCGAGTAGTCCCGCGCCCGGACGTGCCCGTCTCCCTCTGGGTAGGGCGGACGCGGCGGTTGAGTACCGGTACTCACGTCGGCGGCCGGCCCGCCGCCGACGATGGAGGGGTACGACACCGCCGAGTCCGAGTCCGGGAGAACCGCCCATGCTCAGCCGCATCGCCGACGTCCTGGTGCCCGCCGTCGGCCGCCTGACGGTCACCACCGACACCGACACCGCGTTCGCGCCCGGCAGCGTCATCGCCGCCAACCACACCTCGCTCGCCGACCCCGCCGTCGTGCTGGCGGCGCTGCGGCGCCTGGGCGTCGAGCCGGTCGTCCTGGCCACCGCCGGCCTGTGGCGGATCCCGCTGCTCGGGCGCGCGCTGGCCCGTGAGGGGTACGTTCCCGTCCACCGCGGCGACCGCAGGGCCGCCGACTCCCTGACGGGCGCGGCGCGGGCCCTGGCGGACGGCCGGATCGTCCTGATCTACGGCGAGGGCGGGATCCCGAGCCGCGCGGACGCGGGCGAGGCGGCCCCGGAGGCGTTCCGCAGCGGGCTGTCCCGGCTCGTCGCGCACACGGGAGCGCCCGTCGTGCCGCTCGGTCAGGCGGGCGCCCGGCGCATCACCTCGGGGAGCCTCACGAAGCAGATCGCGGGGCTGGTCACGGCGCCGCTGCGCCGGCCGGGCCTGCACGTGCACGTCGGTGCGCCCGTGGTACTGACGGGCGAGGGCCCGGAGCGGACCGCGCACGCCCGCGCGGCGGTGACGGCGGCCTGGCGCACGGCGGCCGCCCACCTCGGCGAGCCGGTCGCCCTGGCCGCCTGACCGCGAAGGCCCGGGACCCGTTCGGGTCCCGGGCCTTCGGGTCGCGCACGCCGACGCGGCGCGGTCCGAGCCGGGGTCAGCCGATGGACCTGATGGTGTTCCAGCCGCTCGCACCGACCGTCGTGCGCTCGCCGTCCACCGGGTGGCCGGCCGAACCGGTCTCGCCGGCGTAGAACATCAGGGTGCCGGTGCCCTCGTTCGTCGTGGTCCACAGGTCGGCGACGCCGTTGCCGTCGGCGTCGGCCGCACCCGCGATGAGGGGGCGATTGACGAGGCCGTAGCCGTGGCCGTAGAGGGTGCGGTCGTCGAAGCCTCCGCCGTCGCGGCCCCGGTAGAGCCACAGGTCGCCCGTGGAGGTGTTGCGGGCCAGCAGGTCGGGCCGGCCGTCCCGGTCGGCGTCGCCGGGGGCGGTGAGGGTCATCGCGTCCCAGCCGCCGTTGCCGATGAGGACGGGGGCGGCCACGGCGGGGGCGGCGCCGCGCACACCCGCGTAGAGGAAGAGCTTGTCGTCGTACGAGAGGACCGCGTCGGGGTGGCCGTCCCGGGTGACGTCCCCGGGGCTGACGACCTTCGCGTCCGTGGGCAGACCGCCGGCGACCGTGACGGGGGCGGCCAGTGAGCCGTCGCCGCGGTTGGCGTAGACGCGCAGGTCGCCGCCCACCCGGGCGACGACGTCCTCCGTGCCGTCTCCGGTCCAGTCGCCGCGGTGCGTCACGGAGGCGCTCCCCCAGCCGCCGGTGCCGACGATGTCGTGGGCGCCGGGCACGCCGCCGGTCCCCTTGCCGTGGTAGAGGCGCAGCTTGCCCAGGTCGTCGACGGCCAGCAGGTCCGGCTTGCCGTCACCGGTCATGTCGCCGGGGACGGGTGCGTCGCGGAGGTAGGCGATGACGGGGGCGTGGTCGGAGTAGCCGTTGGGCGGGTTGGTCGCCTCGGTGCCGGCGTTCCGGGTCCGGTCCATGCGGGACTGGTCGACGGTGCAGGCCACGAAGCGGGCGCCGGCGGCGCGCGGGGTGGTGAACAGGTGGTCGAGCCAGTGGCGGCTGGGCGCGGCCGCGGTGGGTGCCCAGTACTGGTAGGTGTGGTCGCCGTCGACGCAGCGGTCCAGCTTCGAGGTGATCGGGGTCAGGTCGGCGGAGGCGGCGTTGCGGTTGAAGTCGCCGCCGATCACCACTCCGGCCGGGATGTCGTCCGCGAGGTGGGCGGCGATGGTCTCGGACTGGCGCTTGGCGATGGCCGACTCGCCGGGGATCAGGTGCGTGCTGCAGAACGTGTCGGGCAGGCCGGTGACCCGGGCGCACAGCATCGGCAGCTTGCGCGAGGACAGGTCGGCGGGCACCGTCTCGACCCGCTCGACGGGGCCGTCGAACGTGCCCTTGACGGCGAGCAGGACGCCCAGGTCGCCGCCGAGCGCCTCACCGCGGCAGCGGCTGTCCAGGTCCGACTCGCGGTTGCCGGGCGCGTGCGCGAAGGACCAGCCGTCGCCGAGACGTTCCTTCAGGAGCGCCATGTGGCTCTTGCGCCAGTTGGCACGGCGCTCGGCCTCGGGCGTGGCCTCGTCGTAGCCGCAGACCTCCTGGAGCATCACCACGTTCGCCTGGTGCTCGGTGACCAGCTGGGCGACCTGCTCCGCCTTGCGGTCGGGCTCGTTGCGGAAGGCGCAGTAACCCTCCACGCCGCGGGGGCTGCCGGCCTCTCCGCAGATGTTCCAGGTGACGACCCGCGTCTCCCCCGGGTACGGCGGGGTCGCCTGTGCCGTCCGGGCTGCCGCCGCCGTCTCGACCGCGGGCGCCGCCTGTACCGGCGCGCCGAGCAGCAGGCCGCCGGCGACGGCCAGTCCCAGCGCTGCCGTTGTCACTCTCTTCAACGTCGTTCCTCCCCTGAGGTCCGGTCCCGACGCGGGCCCGGACGCCGGGAGATCATCTCAGGCGCGAAGAGGCCAGGTCAGGGGAGGCCGGGGGAGGGCGCCGGGGCGGGATCAGGACAGGGGGACGGCGCGGACCGGGCCGCCGTGGCTCTGGTGTCCGCCGCTGGCCACCATGCGCACCTGTCCCTCGTCGTTGATCTCGGCCTGGACGATGCCCGTGTCGTCGGCGTAGACGGGGTGCCCGCCCGCGCCCTTGCGGTCGGTGCGGGTGACCACGATGGAGTCGCCCGAGACCGGAAATGTCAGCTCGTACCGTTCGACGCTTCCCATGCGCCCTTTATACCGATCGGGGCCAGGAACCGCGCATGTGCCGGGAGACCGTGCGGCCGGCTCCTCGGGGCCCGGTCGGGGAGCCGCGCGGGTGTCCCGGCGCGTCGGCGGCGGCCGGTGTCGCCGCCGAACGGGTCACGCTCCGGGGCGCTGCGCCCCCGGGCCCCGGTCACCGCAGGGCCGCGCGCCGTGGCTCACTGCAGGGCGCGCACCGCCGCCCGGAAGAGCGCCGGTGCGCGGCGCGCGGCGGGGACGACCAGGCGGGCGGCGGCGGGGTGGCGGGTGGCGCACAGGAGGGCCTCGGTCAGCAGGCGGTGCCGCCGCGTCAGCCGCGCCCAGCGCGCGGGGTACTCCTCGGGCCGTCCGGCGGCGAGGCAGGCGACGGCGGCCGTGGCGGTGGCCGCCGCGAGGGCGATGCCCTCCCCCGTGAGGGCGTCGACGTAGCCGGCGGCGTCGCCGATGAGCAGCACGCGCCCGGCCCGCACGTCCCGTGCCCGTCGGCGCAGCGGTCCGGCGCCGCGCACGGGACCCGCCTCCAGGCCCCGGAGCGAGGCGGCGAGGCCGGGGAAGGCGGCCAGCCGTTCCTCGTAGGGGCGGCGGTCGTGGCCGAGGAGGGCCACGCCCACCAGACGGTCCCCGACCGGTGTCACGTACGCCTCGCCCCGGGACGACCAGTGCACCTCCACCAGGTCCGTCCAGGGCGGGATCCGGTAGTGGCGGCGCAGGCCGTAGCGCCGGACGGCGCCGACGGGCAGGTCGAGGCCCAGTTCGCGGCGGAGCGGGGAGTGCAGGCCGTCGGCGGCGATCAGCCAGCGGGCCGTCGTGCCGGCGGCCGTGACGCGGGTGTCGTCCTGGTGGACGTGCCCCACCTTGCCGGGGACGATCCGGACGCCGAGTTCCACGGCCCGTCGGTGCAGGGCCTCGTGCAGCGTGGTCCGCCGGACGCCGAGGCCCGTACCGCCGTGGAAGGCGGCTTCGACCTCGCGGCCGCCGTCGGTGTAGCGGATGCCGCGCAGGTCCCGGCCGGCCGGTTGTACGCCGAGCCGGCGCAGGGCCGTCACCCCGCTGGGCATGATTCCTTCGCCGCAGGCCTTGTCGACGGGCCGGGCGCGCGGTTCGACGACGACGGTCTCCAGGCCCGCCCGCGCGGCCTGGATCGCGGCGGCCAGGCCTGCGGGTCCCCCGCCGGCCACCAGGAGGTCGATCACGCGCGGACGTCCGCTCCGCCCGCCGTACGCGCGGGGCTCGGGGTGGCGGCGGCGCCGAGCGCCGTCTCCTCGCAGCGGATGCGCACGGTCATGAGCACGGTGTTGAGCAGGGTGAAGACGAGGGCCGTGATCCAGGCGCCGTGGACGAGCGGCAGCGCGAGCCCTTCGACGGCGACGGCGACGTAGTTGGGGTGGCGTAGCCACCGGTACGGCCCCCCGGTGACGAGGGGGAGGCCCGGTACGACGATGACACGGGTGTTCCATCGTGGCCCGAGCGTGGCGACGCACCACCAGCGCAGCGCCTGCGCGGCGATGACGCCGGCGGCCATGGTCCAGCCGAGCCGCGGTACGAAGGGGCGCCCGGCCAGGGCGGTTTCGGCGAGGCAGCCGGCCAGCAGGCCGGTGTGCAGGGCGACCATCGCCGGATAGTGGCCGCGGCCGCTCTCCCTGCCTCCCCTGGCCCTGCTCCAGCGGGTGTTGCGCAAGGCGACGCCGAGTTCGGCGAGGCGTTCCACCGCCACGGCCAGCACCAGGCCGGTGTACCAGATCACGTGTCCTCCGTCCTACCAGCGCAGGAGCACCAGTTCGCTGCAGAATCCCGGTCCCATGGCCATGAGCAGGCCGGGCGTTCCCGGCTCGGGTCGTCGCTGCTCCAGGGTGTCCCTGAGGACGTGCAGGACCGACGAGGAGGAGAGGTTCCCCACCTCGGCGAGGGAGCGCCAGGTGATGTCGAGGGCGCCCTCGGGGCAGTTCGAGCACCTCGGAGACGGCTTCGAGGACCTTGGGGCCGCCGGGATGGCAGACCCAGTGGGCGATGTCCTTCGGCTTGAGGCCGTGTTCCTCCAGGAAGCCGCGGACGTCGTCGGCGAGGTAGCGGCGTACGACGTCGGGCACCCCGGGGTCGAGCACGACCTTGAAGCCGGAGTCGCGGATCTCCCAGCCCATGACGCCTTCGCTGTCCGGGTACATCCGGCTCCGCGTGTCCACGACCTCGGGCCCCCGCCCTCCCGGCCCTCGCCCGCCCGGCTCGCGCATGTCCGCCTCGCGTGGGTCCGGGGTTCCGGTCCCGGGTGACGCGGTTCCGGGCGGGGCGGCGGTGGCGCGGGACTCGTGACGGTCGCCGGTGGCGACCACGGCCGCCGCGCCGTCGCCGAAGAGCGCGGTCGCCACCAGGTTGGCGGGAGCGGCGTCCTGGCGCTGGAAGGTGAGGGTGCAGAGCTCGACGGAGAGGAGGACGGCCACGTGGTCGGGCCGGCCGACGAGATAGTCGTGGAGCCGGGCGACTCCGGCGGCTCCGGCGACACAGCCCAGGCCGAAGACGGGCAGGCGCTTCACATCGGCTCGCAGCCCCAGGCGTCCGACGAGCCGGGCGTCGACGGAGGGGGCGGCGACGCCGGTGACGGAGGTGAACATCAGCAGGTCCACGTCGGTGGGCCGCAGCCCCGCGGTCCGCAGCGCGCCCCGGACCGCCCGGCCGCCGAGCTCGACGGCCGCGTCGATGAAGACGTCGTTGGCCGCCCCGAAGCCTTCGATGGCGCCGTACCGCTCCAGGGGCAGCACCATGTGCCGGGTGTCCACCCGGGCGTTGCGGTGGATCCGGTCGAGGACCCGGCGGTCGGCGCCCGGCGGGAGGCAGGTGCGCGCCACCATGTCGGTCACGTCGCGCTGGGTGTGGCGATGGGGAGGGACGACACCGTGCACGGCCGCGATCCGGGTCATCCGGTCTCCTGAGGGGGAGGCGTCATGGCGTCATCCTGCACGCGGAATCGGGGCGAAGGTGACATTGCTCCCGCGCGTCCGCCGCTTTGGTGCGCGTTTCACGCGGTTTCCGGCGGGTGGGCGTCATTACGATCGCCGGATGGACACCGTGGAGGCGGCGCAGGCCGTGAAGGAGCCGCGGGCGGGCGCCGCGTCGGCGCGGCCGCGCGGGCGGGTGGCGGGTCTGGCGCTGTCCTGCCACCCGGGGCCGGTGGTCGCCGTCGTGACCCTGACGGCCGCCTTGTGCGCCGTGGCGGGTCTGGGCGTCTTCGACGGCCTGGCGGTCGTCGGCGCCGTCCTGGCCGGCCAGCTCTCGGTCGGATGGTGCAACGACGCCTTCGACGCCCGTCGCGACGCCGGGGCCGGGCGGCGGGGCAAGCCGGTGGCCGACGGCACGGTGTCCCGGCGCGCGGTGTGGGCAGCGGCGTTCACCGCCCTCGCGCTGTGCGTGCCGCTCTCCCTGGCCTGCGGTCTCCTCGCGGGTACGGTGCATCTCGCCGCGGTCGCGGCGGCGTGGCTGTACGACGTGTGGCTGAAGGCGACCGCGCTGTCCTGGCTGCCGTACGTCATCGGTTTCGGCGGTCTGCCGGCGGTCGTCACGCTGAGCCTGCCGGGGCACCCCTGGCCCGCCTGGTGGGCGATGACCGCCGGGGCCCTCCTCGGACTCGCGGCCCATCTGGCGGACGCGCTGCCGGACCTCGCCGACGACGAGGCCGCCGGTGTGCGGGGCTTGCCGCACCGGCTGGGGTCCGCATGGACCCGGCGCGTGCTGCCGGTCCCGCTCGTGGCAGCGACGGCCGTCCTGGCGCTGGGTCCGCCTGCCGGGGGTCCCGGCGGGTGCCCGGCCGCACTCGGGGCGGTGGCGGCGGCCGTCGGCTGCGCGGGCCCGGTGCTCGGACGGTGGTGGCGCAAGGCGGCGTTCGCGGGGGCGGTGGCCGTGGCTGCGGCGGACGTGGCACTGCTCTTGGCGCGCGGCTCGCAGATCGTGTGACGTTCCGCCCGTACGGAGCGGGGTGATCGCGGGCTCCGGGGGCGGTCCCGCCGGAAGGGGATCGGCGGGGCCGCCCCCGGAGCCTCGCGGCCGCTGCCCGTGGGGGGACGAGGAGCGCCTTCCCCGGATCCCTCACCTCACACCCCCCTACGCGAAGACCGCGTGGGACGGCGGGCAGGCAGCTCTGGCAGAGCGCGGGTCAGGGCAGCGGGGTGCCGCCGGTCGCGTTGACGATCTCGCCGGTGATGTAACTCGCCTGCGGGGAGGCGAGGAAGACGTAGGCGGGGGCCATCTCGGCGGGCTGCGCCGGGCGGCCCAGCGGCGACTGCTTCCCGAACTCCACGGTGTCCGGCAGGGTCGCCGGGATGAGCGGCGTCCAGACCGGCCCGGGAGCGACCGCGTTGACGCGGATGCCGTCGGAGGCGAGCATCTGCGCGAGCCCCTGGGTGAAGGTGACGATCGCACCCTTGGTCATCGCGTAGTCCAGGAGGTGCGGGCTCGGCTGGTACCCCTGCACCGACGTGGAGTTGATGACGACGCCGCCCTTGGGCATATGGGGCAGGGACATCTTCGTCAGCCAGAACATGCCGTAGAGGTTCGTCCGCATGACGCGGTCGAACTGTTCGGTGGTGATGTCCTGGATGCCGGCGGGCTGGGACATCTGATAGGCGGCGTTGTTGACGAGGATGTCGATCCGGCCCAGCTCCTCGACGGCCCGGGCGACGAGCCGGGCGCACTGCTCCTCGTCGCGGATGTCGCACGGCACGGCCACCGCCTTGCGGCCCGCGTCCTGGACCAGGCGCCTGGTCTCCTCCGCCTCGGACTCCTCCTCCGGGAGATGGGTGAAGACCACGTCGGCGCCCTCGCGCGCGAAGGCGAGGGCCACGGCACGGCCGATGCCCGAGTCGGCGCCGGTGATGAGGGCCTTGCGGTCGTACAGCAGGGCGTGGCCGTGATAGGTCGTCTCGCCGTGGTCGGGCGGCGGGTCCATCGGCCCGGTCCAGCCGGGGTGCTCCTGGTCCTGGGCGGGGAAGTCCGGCCGCGGGTATCGGTCGGCCGGGTTCGGTACTGCGTCGTCACGGTGCTCCATCGGCACACACCTCCGCGGGGGAACATAACAGTGGATAACGGGCCCCTTCCCGGCGCGACCCGCTCGAATCCTCCGAGTGCCGCACGCTCCCGCCTCCGGCTCCGGCTCCGTATCTGGCTCCGGTTCCGTCTCCGTCTCCGGCTCCGTCTCCGCGAAGGCCCGCCTACCCCGGGGCCCCCGGGACACGCCCGGCGGTACGGGCGGGACGCCGAGCGCCCGACCATCCCCCTCGTCTGCCTTGCCTGCCTCGCCCGGTGCGTCTCCGGGTGGGCTTCCGGGCGCTCGGGCAACTCCCCTGCCGCTGTGGCCGGTTCTCCGCCTGAGGACGCCCCACCGCCCGCACCCCCGCGGAGGCGATCGGCCGCGCACCCGGTAGGTTCGGATCATGGCTGTCATCCACCACACCACCCTGAAGCCCACCAAGCTGGAGCTGCTGACCTCCTGGCTTCCCGACCGGCCGTGGTACGTCGGCGACGCGAAGGGCGAGCCGCGGCTCGTCAAGGGGGGCGGCTTCCGGCTCGACGACCCCGAGGGCGAGGTCGGCATGGAGTTCATGGTCGTCACGGACACGTCCGGCAGCGAGCCGGTCTCGTACCACGTACCGCTCACCTACCGCGCGGCCCCGATCGACGGCGCCGCGGATGCCGAGCACGGTCTCGTCGGCACGCTGGAGCACGGCGTGCTGGGACTGCGGTACGTGTACGACGCCGCGCACGACCCGGTCGCGGTCGCCCAGGTGCTGGCCCTCCTCCAGGGCCGCGCCGAGCCGCAGGCACAGAGCGAGACCGACACCCCGGACCCCTCCGTGGTCCCCTCCTTCTCGGGGCCCGCGCGGGCGGACGTGGCCGGTCCTTCGACGGTGACGGACGGTCCTCAGGGGACCGACGTCCTCGTGCCGCTCACCGGGGACACGGGCACGTCGCCGAGCGCGCCGGACGCCCCGCTCCTCCTCCGGGTGACGCGCGTCCTGCGTCCGTCCGACTCGTCCGCCGCGGACGGGTCGCCTCTCGGAGACGTCACGGCCGGGTGGCACCTGCCGGACGGCACGGAGCACCGCGGCCGCTTCGTCGTGGCCCGCGCGGGCCACTGACGACGGCGGCGCCTCACCACGCGGGGCCGACGAGCGCCAGGCCTCCCGCCCGCCTCGCGGCACCCCGCCTGGACGACCGCGCCGCCCGCCCGCCCGCCTCGCGACACCCGCCCGAACGACCGCGTCCGCCGTCGGCGGGCGCGGGGCGTGACGGGGCGGCGCGGTAGAGTTGCCGGGGCGAGAGCGGCCCGACACGGTCCGCCGCCGCCCCGAGAACTCCGTCGAACGCCGGGCCCGAAGACGTCCCCGGCCGTGATCCGAACCCCGCGGGAGAGAGCGTGCGCGAGCCCATGCCGCACGGCACCGCCGCCTGTCCGCCGTGACACCCCTCGCCCGGACGCGGGCCCGGCCGTGACGTGAGCCCCCTCAGGCTCCCGCACCGCCTCCGCCCCGTCCCCGTGCGACGTCCGGTGTGACGTCCGGCCCGCCCCGGCGGGCCGTTCGCGGTGTCCGGCCCGGCCCCCGCGTCCTCCCCCTGCGTACCGCCCGCCCGCCGGAGCGGAACGCACCCGAGCCCGACAGGTCCTGCGCTCCGTTGTCCTCCGCCGCACCGCCCGCTCCGTCGTCCCCGCCCCCCTCCCCCGCGCCCCCCGCCGGCCGACCGCGCGTCCTGCGCCCGCCGTGGCTGAACGATCCGAAGGTGTGGCGCACCGAGGTGCTGGCCGGCCTGGTGGTCGGGCTGGCGCTGATCCCGGAGGCGATCTCCTTCTCGATCATCGCCGGTGTCGACCCCGCGATCGGCCTCTTCGCCTCCTTCACAATGGCCGTGGTCATCTCCGTCGTCGGCGGCCGCCGGGCCATGATCTCCGCCGCCACGGGAGCGGTGGCGCTGGTCATCGCCCCGTTGAACCGCGAGCACGGCCTCGGCCACCTCGTCGCCGCCGTGATACTCGCCGGGATCTTCCAGATCGCCCTCGGGGCGCTGGGTGTGGCGAAGCTGATGCGGTTCATTCCCCGCTCGGTGATGGTCGGGTTCGTCAACTCCCTGTCGATCCTGGTGTTCATCACCCAGATCCCCGAGATGCGGGACGTCCCTTGGGCGGTCTATCCGCTGGTCGCGGGCGGGCTGGCGATGATGGTGTTCTTCCCGAGGATCACCACCGTGGTCCCGGCGCCGCTGGTCTCCATCGTCATCCTGACCTCGATCACCGTCGCGGCCGGGATCGCGGTGCCGACCGTCGGCGACCGGGGCGCCCTGCCGTCGTCGCTGCCGGTGCCCGGTCTGCCCGATGTGCCGTTCACCCTGGACACCCTGACCACGATCGCGCCCTACGCCTTCGCCATGGCCCTCGTCGGTCTGATGGAGTCGTTGATGACGGCCAAGCTGGTCGACGAGATCACCGACACCCGCTCCAGCAAGACCCGTGAGTCCGTCGGCCAGGGCATCGCCAACATCGTCACCGGCTTCTTCGGCGGCATGGGCGGCTGCGCCATGATCGGCCAGACCATGATCAACGTGAAGGTCTCCGGCGCCCGCACCCGGCTCTCCACCTTCCTGGCCGGTGTGTTCCTGCTGGTGCTGTGCATCGTCTTCGGCCCCGTCGTCTCCGAGATCCCGATGGCGGCCCTGGTCGCCGTCATGATCATGGTGTCGGTCGCCACCTTCGACTGGCACTCGATCGCGCCCCGGACCCTCCGGCGGATGCCGGCGGGCGAGCTCCTCGTCATGTTCGTGACCGTCGCGGTCGTCATCGGCACGCACAACCTCGCCATCGGCGTCGTCGTCGGTTCCGTGACGGCGATGGTCGTCTTCGCCCGTCGGGTCGCCCACTTCGCCGAGGTCACCTCGGTCGTGGACGCCGACGGCACCACGGTGGTCTACCGGGTCACGGGACAGTTGTTCTTCGCGTCCTCCAACGACCTCGTCGGGCAGTTCGACTACGCGAACGATCCCGACAGGGTCGTCATCGACTTGAGCGCCGCGCAGATCTGGGACGCCTCCTCCGTGGCGACGCTCGACGCTATCGAGACCGCCTACGGCCGCCGCGGCAAGACCGTCGAGATCACCGGGCTCGACGGCCGCAGCGCCGTGCTCCACGGCCGCCTCAGCGGCGAACTCACGAGTCCCTGACCGGTCGGGACGCCGAGGGGCCGTCCACGAGGGCGCGGGTGAGGGTCATCAGCCGTTCGCGGGCCTCCGGATCGTACGCCTGTTCGTGGGCGCGGGCGTCCGTGAACCGGTCGAAGTAGCGTCCGGTGGTGTCGGCGAGTTCGGGGTCGAGAACCAGCCGCACGGTCGGGCGTACGCCTTCCTCGACGCCGGTCAGCGGCATGAGGCCGTACGCGCGCACCCCGGCGGTGTCCATGAGGTGCGCGGGGTGGAGCGCGTTCACCGTGACGCCGGTGCCCTTAAGCTCCGTCGCCAGCTCGAAGGTCGCCATGATCATCGCGAGCTTGCTGCGGCAGTAGGCGCGGAGCCCTTCGTAGCCCTCGTCGAGCATGACGTCGTCGAAGTCGATGCGCTCCTGCCCGAGGGAGGCGATGTTGACCACCCGGGCGGGGGCGGAGACCGTGAGGAGGGGGAGGAGGGCGCGGGTCAGCGCGTACGGCGCGAGGTGGTTGACGGCGAACCGCAGCTCGTACCCCTGGGCGCTCCATTCCCGGCGCAGGGGGTCGGCTCCGCCTCCCGCGACGGCGTTGTGGACGAGGGCGTCGAGGCGGGTCTCGCCGGCGCGGACCCGGTCGGCCAGCTCGCGGACCTGGGTCAGGTCCGCGAGGTCGGCGCGGTAGGTGCGGACGGTGGCGTCCGGGTGGGCGGTCCGGACCGCGTCGGCGACGGCGGCGAGACGGGTGGAGTCGCGGCCGTGCAGCAGGACGGTGTGGCCACGGGAGGCGAGGTCGAGGGCGATCCCGCGGCCGAGGCCCTGGGTGGTTCCGGTGATGAGGACGGTACGTCGGTTCATGGCGCCGATCCTGTCCGGTGGGGCACGCGGCTGGGGAGCGGGTGGTGATCCTGGTGTCGGCACCACCAGGCGACGGGCCGCGCGCGGTCAGGCGGGGTGGCCCGGAGAGAAGTGCGTGACGTCGCCGAGACGGAGGAGGGCCGGCCGCGAGTGGCCGGGAGGGGCGGAGGGGCCCGTCGTGACCGGTGCGAGCAGGAAGCCGACGTGGTCACCGCCCGCGAAGTGGTCATCCACCCGGCCGGTGAACCAGGCGGGCGCCTCGGAGAGCACGGGCGCCCCGCCCGGCCCGGCCTCCCAGGGGACGCGCGCGAACTTGTCGACGCTGTCCCCGGTCTCTTCGCCGAAGAGGCGCGCCGTCTCCTCCTGGTCGCGGCGCAGGACGTGGACCGCGAGATGGGTGGCCCGGCACGCGACGCGGTACGTACGGTTCTCCCGCGACAGCCAGACCATGAAGCGTGCCGGGCCGATCGAGCACTGCGAGGCGAATCCGACGAGGCAGCCGGAGCGCTCCCCGTCGTCCGCGGCCGCCGCCGTCACCACGTACATCGGATAGTCGAGCACCGCCGTGAAGGGGTCCAGATCCGCCGCGTCCGCTTGGACCGCGTCCGTGTCGGACATGCCCGCATGGGGTACGTCCGGTCGCTCGGGGTCGCCTGGGGGTTCCATGACAGGCGCCTGCCCGGGACGGCGGAAGGTACACGGGGCACCGGCCCGGCCGCCGGATCAAGGGCGTCCTGGGCCCGCCTCGGTGCCGTGGGCGCCGGCCAGGCCGAGATCGCCGGCGCTCGGCGGGGTGAAGGAGCGGGCCACGTCCTCGTCGGTGACCGCGGAGAGCGCGGGCGGCGACCATCGGGGCGCGCGGTCCTTGTCGATCACCTGGGCCCGGATGCCCTCCACGAGGTCGGGCGAGGAGAGGGCCGCGCAGGAGAGCCTGAACTCCATGTCCAGCACGGCTTCCAGGGAGTCGAGGCGGCGCGCGCGGCGGAGGGCGGCGAGGGTCACCTTGAGCGCGGTCGGCGACTTGGCCAGCAGCGTGGCCGCCGTCTCCTTCGCCTCGGGCACGCCGCTGTCGACGAGCCGGTCGATGATCTCCTCCACCGTGTCGGCGGCGTAGCAGGCGTCGATCCAGGGGCGCTGGGCCGCCAGCCGTCCGCCGGCTTCGGCCGCGCCGGCCGCTTCCGGTGCCCGCGCCGCTGCCGTGTACGGCGCCAACGCTTCGGAGACGGGGGTACGGGTGAGCTCGGCCGCGAGTCGGGGCAGGTCACGGGAGTGTACGACATGGTCCGCGAGACCGGTCAGCAGCGCGTCCGCGGCGCCCACCGGGGCGCCGGTCAGCGCGAGGTGGGTGCCCAGTTCGCCCGGCGCCCGGCTCAGGAGATACGTACCGCCGACGTCGGGCACGAAGCCGATGCCCGTCTCCGGCATCGCCACGCGGGAGCGTTCGGTGACGACGCGGACGGAGCCGTGCGCCGAGACGCCGACTCCGCCGCCCATCACGATGCCGTCCATGAACGCCACGTACGGCTTGCGGAACCTTGCGATGTGGGCGTTGAGGCGGTATTCGTCGCGCCAGAACCCGACCGACGCGGAGCCGCCCCGGCGGGCGTCGTCGTGGATGGCCCGGATGTCCCCGCCGGCGCACAACCCCCGCTCCCCCGCGCCTTCGATGACGACGGTCTCGACGGCCGGGTCGTCCTCCCAGGCGGTCAGGGCCTCGTCGATGCGGAGCACCATGGGATGGGTGAGGGCGTTGAGGGCGCGCGGCCGGTTCAGCGTGACGAAAGCGGCGCGGCCTTCGGTGCGGAGCAGCACCTGCGGCTCGTCGGTCGCCGTCATCGCGGGGGCTCCACCGGGCGGTGGGCGTCGAAGGCTCGCATGTTCCCGTCTCTTCCGTCCGGAACGATCTTCCGACCACCGTAGCCGCTGGGGCCCGTCCGTCACAGGGGTCGACTCCGCTCGCGCCCTTGAGCAGCAGCCCCGTCAGAGGGTGGCGTCGTCGGAGATCTCCGCCCAGACCGTCTTGTCGCGCCCCGAGAACCGGACGCCCCAGCCGTCGGTCAGGCTGGCGGAGATGTGCAGGCCGCGTCCGCCCTCGTCGTTCGCCTTGGCGTGGCGCAGGTGCGGGGCGGTGAGGGCGCCGTCGCTGACTTCGCAGGTGAGCGTGTGCTCGCCCTTGATGAGACGCAGGGTGATGGGCTCGGCGCCGTAACGGAGGGCATTGGTGAGCAGCTCGCTGACCACGAGTTCCACGGCGTACGGGTCGACGTCCGTCCCCCATTCGCGCACGCGCCGCCCGACGTCCCGGCGGGTGCGGCCGATCGCGGAGGCGTCGGCCGGGACGTCCCAGCGCGCCAGTTCCCCATCCGGCAGGTGCCGTGTGCGGGCGACGAGCAGGACCGCGTCGGGGGCGAGCAGCTTCTCGACCTCGTCGGCCATCCGCTCGGGGCCGCGGTCCGGGTGCGAGAGCGCCTGGACCAACAGCTCCAGGGAAGGGCCGGACCCGGCCGCGGCGTCGGCGGAGGCCAGACAGAGCGTGCTGCCCTCCGGGAGGGTGAACTCGGCGTTGGCGAAGGGCGGTCCGTCGGCGCCGAGGAGGGGGCCGCTGGGCAGGGGGACGGGGTCGACCGTGCCGTTCGGCCGGACGACGGCGAAGAGCGACGTGCCCGCCCGGGCGACCTCGATCCGCCCGCTGACCGGATCGTGGACCACGAAGGTGCAGCTCGCGGTGGGCTCTTCGACGCCGGGCAGCTTGCCCTGTTCGCGGGCGAGACGGAGCGTGGTGGCGTGCAGCCGCGCGAGGAGTTCGTGGGGGTCGAGGTCGAGCGTGCTGAGGCTGTGGACGGCGGTCCTCAGCTGGCTCATCGTCGCGACGGCGCTCATGCCCGGCTGTTCGACCTGCCCCACCACGAGGCCCGCCCGCGCGCCCGGCAGGGGGATGACGTCGAACCAGGAGCCGGCTCCGGTGCCGCCCGGCCGGTGCCGCTGGGCGACCTCGAAGGCGCGCTGCGTCGCCTTCTCCTGCCGCAGCGGCCACCCCTGGAGAGCGGTCATGACGACGTGCTCCCGGGTGAAGCGGAGGGCGTTCTCCATGCAGGTCGCGGTGTGGGCGGCGATCTGGTCGACGAGCGCCAGGTCGTCCCGCTCGAACGCCTCGGCGCGGGCCGGCCGTTCGAAGGCGGCGACGCCGAAGACCTGGCCGCGTACCGTGAGCGGCGCCACCAGCGTCTGCCGCCCTGCGGCCCAGGACGGGCCGGGGGCGGGGGCGGGCGCGGGGGCGGGGGCGGGCGCGGCTTCGGCCTCCGGGCCGGACCGAGTGACGGCTTCGGCCTCCGGGCCGGACCGAGTGACGGCTTCGGCCTCCGGGCCGGACCGAGTGACGGCTTCGGCCTCCGGGCCGGGCCGGGTTCCGGAATCGGTGTCCGACCCGGTCCCGGACGCAGTCCCGGCATCGGTCCCCGCCCCGGTGCCGTTCTCCGGGCCGGTCCCGGTGTCGGCCCCCGGGCCGGTCCCGGTGTCGGCCAGCAGGACCGACCTGTCCGGGAGCGGGGAGCCGAAGAGGCCGGGGAGCAGGACCGCGCCGGCCGCCGGCGGCCCGCAGTCGGCGTGCTCCCCCGCCGTCGCCGCACAGCGCAGCAGCGGCAGGCCCTCCTCCGGCAGCAGTTCCGGTTCCTGGCCGCGCAGGACGGGGTCCGCGAGCGCGACGATCGCCGAGTCCGCGAACCCCGGGACCATCACGTCGACCAGCTCCTGTGCGGTGCGCAGCACGTCCAGGCTGTTCCCGATCCGCTCGTGGACGGAGTGCAGGAGGCGCAGCCGCGCCTGGGCGCGCTCCCGGCGGGTGACGTCGACCGCGGTCGCCACCACCCCGAGCGGCAGGCCCGACCGGTCGTGGATCCGGTAGGCGGAGGTCGAGAACACGTGGAGCCTGTCCGGGTCGGCGGGCGGGTGGCCGTGGATGAGCACCTCCTGACGCGGGCGTCCGGTGGCCAGCACGTCACGGAGGGTGTCCTCGGGGACGTCGAAGTGGTACGGCGCGTACGCCTCGCCGACGGGGCGGCCCAGGATCTCCTCCTCGGGGATGCCGCGCATGCCGACGGCCACGGCGTTCACGCGCAGGATGCGCAGATCAGGGCCGAGGACGTGCAGCCCCACCGACGACTGGGTGAAGACGGCTTCCAGGACGGCCTCGTCCAGCCCGCTGGGAAGGTCGCCCCGGCCTACCGGGTCGCCCGCGCCGACGGACACGCCGTCCCCGACCGCGGACGCGCCTTCGTCGGCGACCCAGACCCCCCACTCCGGCGCGCCGCCGGACCGCTCCGGAAGGGGTGCGACGCGCCAGCTCCGCGGCGGCGCGGCTCCGGCCAGCGCCTCCACGCCGGCCGTCCCGAGGGCCTGTTCCGCCGTGTGCCCGAACAGGCGTCGGGCGTCGGCGCTCCAGCGCAGCACCAGGCCACGGTCGTCCATGACGAACAGCGGTTCCGTGGAGGGCGGCATGGACACCTCGTCTCGTCGCGCCACAGGCGTCCGCCGGGACCGGAGGGTGGGCCGCCCGTGGCCACGGTGGGCGTACAGTCCCTGCGACTCTTCCACCGCCTCGGACGGGCCGCCATCTCCGCGCGTCCGAACGCGCCCGGCCGTCCCGCCGCCGGACCGGGGCCCGCGGCGGCCACCTCCCTCAGAGCCAGCCGTTGCGCCGGAAGCTGCGGTGGAGCAGGAAACACGCCACGGCCATCGCCCCGACGACGAGGGGGTAGCCGTAGGTCCAGCGCAGTTCGGGCATGTGATCGAAGTTCATGCCGTACACGCCGCACACCATGGTGGGTACGGCGATGATGGCCGCCCACGCCGTGATCTTCCGCATGTCCTCGTTCTGCGCGACGGTCACCTGCGCGAGGTGGGCCTGGAGGATCGAGTCGAGGAGCGCGTCGAAGGAGGTGATCTGCTCGGTGATCCGGGACAGGTGGTCGGCGACGTCGCGGAAGTACGGCTGGATGTCCGGGCCCACGAGCGGCAGCGGGCGGGCGGCCAGCATCTGCAGCGGGCGGTCCAGCGGGGTCACGGCCCGCTTGAGCTCCAGGAGCTCGCGCTTGAGCTGGTAGACGCGGCCGGCGTCGCCTCGGGACGCCTGCTCGCTGAAGACGGCGGTCTCGACGGCGTCGATGTCGTCCTGCACGGCGTCGGCCACCGCCAGATAGTCGTCCACGACGTGGTCGGCTATGGCGTACAGCACCGCCGCGGGGCCCTTGGCGAGCTGTTCGGGGTCGGCTTCCAGCGCCTCCCGGAGCGGGCCGAGGGAGCCGTGCCGGCCGTGCCGGACGGTGATGACGAAGTCGGCGCCCGCGAAGACCATCAGCTCGCCGGTGTCCACGACCTCGCTGGTGGCGGTCAGCTCCTCGTGCTCGACGTAGCGGACGGTCTTGAACACGGCGAACAGCGTGTCGTCGTACCGTTCGAGTTTGGGCCGCTGGTGGGCGTGGACGGCGTCCTCGACGGCGAGCGGATGCAGTCCGAACAGCTCTGCGAGGCCGGCGAGTTCCTCCACGGACGGCTCGTGCAGGCCGATCCAGACGAATCCGTCACCCGAGCTGCGGACGCGGCGCACCGCCTCGGGGGCGGCGCAGGCACCCTTCTGGCGCGCGCCGTCCTCGTACAGCACGCAGTTGACCACGGCGCTGCCCAGCGGCGAGCGCGCGGGGTGGCTCAGGTCGACGGTCCGCCGGTAGGCCCGACGGACGGTACGCCGGAGGTTGCGGATGAGCGGCACGGTGGACTCCTCGGAACGATCGGCGGCCAGTGTGCCATCGATCGGCAGCCTCCCACCTGCCCGTCCTTCCCCCACACGACACCACGGCCGCCCGGATCGCGTGGCCGCGCGCGAGGCGCCGCCCCTCGGCTCGCGACCTCGGCCTAGACTCCCGCCCATGGAGATCGCGTCCGCCACCGTCGTCGAGGACCTGGCGCCCACCGGGGTGCTGCGGGCCTCGATCAATCTGGGCAATCCCGTGCTGGCCCACGGCACGCCCGAGGCGCCGGGCGGCGTCACGGTGGACCTCGCCCGTGAGGTCGCGGCCCGGCTGGGGGTGCCGGTAGAGCTTCTCTGCTTCGACGCGGCCCGCCGGTCGTACGAGGCGATGGTGTCGGGCCGCGCCGACCTCTGCTTCCTCGCCGTGGATCCGGCGCGGGAGGCCGAGGTCGCCTTCACCGCGCCGTACGTCGTGATCGAGGGCGTGTACGCCGTCCCCCAGGACTCCCCCCTCGTCACGGTCGACGACGTCGACCGTCCCGGGGTGCGCGTCGGGGTGAAGCGCGGGTCCGCCTACGACCTCCATCTCAGCCGTACACTGCGGCACGCGAGCGTCGTCCGCGGGGAGGACGGGGTGGACGCGTTCCGTGCCGAGGGTCTAGGGGGTGTCTTGTCGATCAGGCCGGATCAGGGAGCGGTGTCCGGTGCCGTGGATCGCAAGGCGGAGGAGGGAGTCGATGCGGAGCATCGACGACCGACGACAACGCGGCGAGGCACGGTGCCGGGCGCCGCGACCCCGGCAAGATCGACAAGACACCCCCTGGAAGTCGCGGCCGGGATCCGGCAGCCGATGACGGAGTTCGTCGCGGCGCGTCCTGATCTGCGGCTGATCGAGGGGCGTTTCATGCGGATCCGGCAGGCGGTGGGCACGACCGCCGGTCGCCGCCCGGAGTCGGTCCTGTTCCTGCGGGAGCTGGTGGAGGAGCTGCGGCGCGACGGCTTCGTGGCCGACGCCCTCCGTCGGGCCGGGCAGTCCGACACATTGGTCGCGCCTCCACTCGGCTGACCCAGGGCCGGGGTGCGGGGTGCGGGGTGCGACGCCCAGACGCACGCGTCCCCGCCCCAAGACGCCCTGCCCGCACGGAAGCTGACGTCCGCGCGCCCGCCCCGCGGCACTGACAAATGTCATGTGGTTTCCCCGCACAAGATCCTGCCGAAGGAGGAGGCCGGGCGTCCGTCGCCGACGTGAGGATGGTGAGCGGCGCGCACAGGCTCGTGCGCCGCATCGACCACACCGCACCGACCGAACGGGGAACGTTCATGACCTCGACCCCTCACGCCCGGCCCTTAACGCGCCGGTCCCGCACCCGTCTGGCCACCGTGGCGCCCCTCGCCGCCCTGGCCCTCTCCCTGGGTGTGCTGCCCGCGCACGCGTCGGCGGACGCCCGCGCCTCCGTCGGCACGACCGCCCCGGGCCTCACGGCCTTCGGCGCGGCCGCCTCCGCTCAGCGTCCCGCGCTGGACCGGAAGGCGCTGCGCGCGTCGTTGGACGCGTTCCACACGGCCGGGATGTACGGCGCCTACTCGTCGGTCCGTGACGGATCCGCGCGGTGGGACGGCGCCACCGGTGTCGCCGACGTGGCCACCGGACGGCCGACGCGGCCCGGTTACGAGCACCGGATCGGCAGCGTCACCAAGACCTTCACCGCCGTCGCGGTCCTCCAGCAGGTCGCCGCCGGGCGCGTCGACCTGGACGCCCCGATCGGCCGCTATCTCCCCGATGTCGTTCCGGGAGAGCGCGGACGGCTGGTCACCGTACGGATGCTCCTGAACCACACCAGCGGCATCGCCGACTACGTCCTGCCGGCCTTCCCCGGCATCCTCGAGGACCCGGGCAGGACCCTCGACGCGAACCGCTTCCGGCACGTCGCCCCGGAGGAGCTCGCCCGCCTGGGGCTCGCGGCGCAGCCCGTCGCGGAGCGGGGGACGCACGCGTACGCCAACACCAACTACATCCTGGCCGGACTGCTCCTGAAGCGGGTCACGGGCCAGGAGCCCGAGGCGTACATCACCCGCCACGTCATACGCAAGGCGGGCCTGCGCCACACGTACTTCCCGCGCTCGCCGTACATCCGCGGGCCGCACTCCAGGATGTACGAGTCGATGTTCGGCCTCATCGAACCCGCCCGCGACTACAGCGTGTACGACATGTCGTGGGCCGGCGCCGCAGGCGCCATGGTCTCGACGACGAGCGATCTGAACGACTTCTACCGCAAGCTGCTCGGCGGCAAGCTGCTCGGCCCGGCCGAGCTGCGCGCGATGAAGACGACCGTCCCCGGCTACGAACCGGAACCGGGGCAGGAGGCCCTGCTGCGCTACGGCCTGGGCATCTACACGATGCGGCTGCCGAACGGCGGATGGTTCTGGGGCCACGACGGCGGCGTCTTCGGCGCCGGGACCTGGGCCCTGTCCACGGAGGACGGCCGCCGACAGGTCTCCATCGGCTACAACCTGATGAAGCACCAGCGCTTCGACGCCGAGGGCCGCCCGTTGCCCGACCCCGTCGGCGACGCGCTGTACGCGTACGTCGACGGTGCCCTCGCGACCCCGCCCACGCCCGCCGGAGCCGCCGCGTCGCCACAGCGCGAACAGGTGCGGGCACCTCGGCACCTCCCGCTGGTCGACGGCCCGCTCGCCTGGCAGCACCTGCGCGGCGGGGCCACGCCTCAGCGCTGACCCAACGCCCGGCGCCCCGCCCGGGCAGGGAAAGGCTTCAGGGGCGGGTGTTCCAGCCGGCGACGACGGGGAGGGAGTGTTCGGTGGACAGGCGGCTGACCGTGCCGGTCTCCAAGAGGAACAGCCGTCCTTCCTCGGGCGGCAGGCCAAGGTAGCGGGCGGTGAGGACGCGCAGCACGTGGGCGTGGGCGACCAGCACGGCGTCGCCGCCCGAGGCGTGGGTCGCCGCGGCCGCCCGGGCCAGGACGCGGTCGGCGCGCGCGCCCACCTGCGCGGCGTTCTCGCCGGGGTGGTCGGGAGGGCCGTCGGGTACGCCGTCGGTCCACAGCGACCACTCCGGCCGGGTCCGCCGGATGTCGGGGGTGGTGAGCCCTTCGTAGGCGCCGTAGTCCCACTCGCAGAGGTCGGGGTCGGCGACGGCCGGGGTCAGCCCGGCGAGTTCGGCCGTGTGCGCGGCCCGGCGCAGGGTGCTGGTCAGGACGACGGCGACGGCGCGGCCGGCGAAGTACGGGGCGAGCGTGGTGGCCTGGTGTTCGCCCTTCGGGGTGAGGGGGATGTCCGTGCGCCCGGTGTGACGACCGGTGGCGCTCCACTCGGTCTCGCCGTGGCGCACCAGCAGTAGATCGCCCATGACGGCATGGCCTCCTCGGTTCCCTCTCGACACGGCCGGTCCGCACATCCTGCGGCCCGGACGCCGGGCGCGTGCCTCCGACACGCGCCCGGCGCCTGAGCAGGTCCGGGCGGGCCGACGGGTCTCGGCTTCCCGGGCCGTGTCCGAGGCCCCGACCGGCCGGAGCCGGCACCGGTCTCCTGCCAGCCGTCGCCAGGCGCCACGGCCGGATGAGCCGCGGGAGGCCCGGCGTCCTCGCGCCCCTTACGGAGCGCCGTCCCCCGTCCGGTCGCTCGCGAGCAGGGACTCCTCGTCGATGAGGGCCGTGGAGCCCGGGCCGGTGCACGCGTGGGCGCCCGCCACCGCACCCAGGCGGGCGCAGTCCAGGACGTCGCGGCCGGCGAGCCTGCCGTAGAGGAAGCCGGCGACGAACGCGTCGCCCGCGCCGTTGGAGTCCACCACCGGCGCCGACGGTGCCACCGCCGGGATGTGACGGGGGGGTGGAGCCGCCGTCCCGGGTGAGGACGTGGGAGCCGTCGGCGCCGGCCGTGGCGATCACCGTCCCGGCCCGGCCCTCGCGGAGGATGTCCCGCATCAGCGCGTCGACGCCGTCGCCGGCCCCCGCCGCGCTGAGGAAGACGAGATCGGAGCGCAGCGCGAACTCCCGGTGGTGCTCGGCCAGTCCGTCCCAGTCGTGGAGGTCCGTGGAGACCGGGACACCGAGGTCCTCGATGTCGTCGTAGAGGAACCGTGTGAAGTTCATGATGGAGAGGTGGACGTGGCGCGTGCCGCGCAGCCGGGGGAGGTAGAAGTCCCTCGGCATCCGCAGGTCGTCGGGGTCGCGCGCGTCGTAGAACGACATCCGGCGACCCGTCGCGTCGACCAGGTTCACGGCCCGTCGGGTTCCGGCGGGCGAGATCAGCGGATGGAACTCCACCCCGCCCTTGGTCAGTCGCTCCCGCACCAGCGTGCCGATCCAGTCGTCGCCGACGCAGTCGAGCATCGCCACGCGCAGGCCGAGCGCCCGGGCACCGAGGGCCACGTTCCCTCCCGTGTGTCCGGCCCACTCCTCGATCGGTCCGACGTGGACCGAGTCGGCGAGGGGGACCGGCAGGGAGTCGACACGGACGAGGGTGTCCACGCCGCCGCCACCGACCACGAGCACGTCGTACGCCGCGTTCCGTCGCATCACATGCGTCTGCCTCTCTGCTCCCGCCGCCGCCCAGTATGGCGCCCGGCGGCCGAGCCCTGCCGGGGTTCGCCGCGCGCACGGGGAAGTTCTGCCTTCCGCGAGAATCGGACATAGGGTGCTTTTCGGCGACGTGCCGCCGCCCCACCGGACACCCCGGGGCGGGCAGCCCGAGGCGGCCGCCCCCTCATGTCGGAAGGGACTCGATGCACCCCCACCTCAGTACCCCCGTCCTGGCCCGGCTGCGCGAGCCGCGACCGTACCCGGCGCTGTCGATCGTCATGCCCACGCACCGCCGCGAGCCCGACGCCGCCCAGGATCCGGTCCGGCTGCGCAATCTCGTCGCCGAGGCCCGGGAGCGCCTGCGCGCGGACCCGGACGTCACCCGTGAACGGCGCCTGGACGTGGAGGCGCAGCTGGACGCGGCCCTCGCCGAGGTCGACCCCGCACACGCCGAGGACGCCCTGGTCCTCTTCGCCGCCCCCGGCGAGCACCATGTGTGGACCCTGCCGCGCGCCGTGCCGGAGCGGGTCGTCCTCTCGGACACGTTCCTGACCCGCAACCTCGTCGCCGCGCGCACACTCGACCGGCCGTACTGGGTCCTGGTGGTCGCGGCCGACCGGGTGTCCCTGTGGAGCGGTGCGGGTGAGCGGCTCACCGAGCGGTCCGACGACACCTTCCCCGCGACCCGGAGCCCCGGCGACGCGGACGTGCAGCGCGAGGAGCGCGTCGGCGACGTCCCCGGCACCTACCAGGACGAGCGGACACGTCAGTTCCTGCGCGAGGCGGATTCCGCGACGGTGATGGCGCTGGACGCCGACCCCCGGCCGCTGTACGTGGTCGGGGACGTCGCCGCCCTCTCGCTCCTCGCCGAGGTCGGCACCGTCGCCAAGCACGCGCTTGCCACGGTCACGCACGGCGGCCTCGCGGCGGGCCCGGCCGCCGCCGTACGCGACGCGGTCGCGCCGGCGGTCGAGGAGCAGTCGCGGCACGAGGTGGAGTCGGTTTTGGGCCAACTGGACCGGGGGCGCAGCCAGAAGACCTTCGCGGGCGGTCTCGACGAGGTCTGGCGGGGCGTGTCCGGGAGCCGGGTGGGGCTGCTGGCCGTGGAGGACACCTTCCGGGCGACGGTACGGGACCACGCCGGCCATCTCGAACCCGCCGCGGTGGGCGAGGCGGACGCCCGGGAGGACATCGTGGACGAGATCGTCGAGCGGGCGCTGGCCTCCGGCGCCCGGGTGCGGTTCGTCCCCGACGGCACGCTCTCGGCGGCGGGGCGCATCGCGAGCGTCCTGCGCTACTGAGCCCACACGGCGGGGCCCGGCGGCTCGACGGCCGCCGGCCCCCGGGCCCCGCATCGCCGAGCCGCACCCCACCCCGTCACACGCCCACCGATTCCGAGCCGCGCGCCGCCCCGCTCCACCTCCGCCGATTGCGAAGGCGCACCCGCCGAGGGGCGCCGCCGGGCCGCGCCCCCTCCTGCTCCGACGCGCCCGGGTCCCGCTCCCCCTCGCGTCGGCGGCCCGAATGGCTCAGGATGAGGGGATGCGTGCGCCTCCGTGGATGCCGGTCCTTCGCGGTGTGGCCTGCGTCTGCGCGGTGTTGTGCGTGGTGATCGTCGCCGCCACGGCGACGGCCCGCGGCACCGTCCTGAACGCGGGCTTCCACCGGGACGTCCTGGCCAGGGAGCGGGCGTACGACCGGTTGTACGACGAGGTGCTCGTCGACCCCGACCTGACGCCCGTCACCCGTGAGCTGCTGGGGCGGCTCCCGGTCAACGAGGCCGTGCTGACGTCCAACCTGAAGACGGTCCTGCCGCCCGAGACCCTCCGGGCGCTGACCGACGAGCAGATCGCGCATCTGATCGAGTATCTGCGGGGCGACCGGGACGCCCTGACGCTCTCCGCCGATCTGAGGCCCGTCGTGGACAACCTCGGCCATCTCACCCAGACGTACTTCGGCGATCTCGTCGCCTCCCTCCAGGAGAGGCCCGCTCCGGACTTCCCCGCCTTCCTGCGCGAACTCGACGCCTCCCTCGCGCAGGTGGCGGCCGGGGAGCCGCCGGCCGGGCTGCCGAAGCTGTCGCTGACCTCCGCTCAGGCGGCGACCGCCTCCGACGCCCTGCTCCGGTTCGTCCCCGAGGGGCGGCGCGAGGCCCTGCGTCCCGAGGTCGAGCTCGCCCTGCGCGACGGTGACGTGGCGACGGCCCTGGCGTCCGTAGGGCCCGCGGTCTTCTCCGACCGGACGCGCGAGGCCGTCGAGCGGGTGCGTACGGCCGCCGACAACGGAAGCTGGAACATCACGGCCGACCTCGAACGCGGGGACGGTTCCCTCGACACCGTGCACCGGATCCGCGGCGCCACCCACCTCACCCTCGGGGTGATGGAGCCGCTGGCGGCGCTGCTGGGCGCCGCGGCGCTCGCCGCGCTCTGGTTCACCGGACCCGACTCCCTGGCGCGGCGCCTGCGCCACCTGGGGTGGACGCTTGCGGCGGGCGGCATCCTGACCGCGCTCGCGGTGGCCGTCCTGAGCCTGGCCGCCGGCGGACGGGTCGTCACTCCCCCGCCGTCCTGGCCGGATTCGCTCTCCCGGCTCGTCGACGACATCCAGAGCACCGCGCTCGACCGGGTCCTCTCCGGAGCGGTGACGGCCGCGCTGGTCGCGCTGGCCGCCGGAGCCACGGTCCTGGCCCTGGGGCTGGCGGTCCAGCGCCGCCCGGTGCTGGAGGTGGCGCGCCGGGCGTCGGTCTGGTCGGCGGCCGGGGTGACGGCGGTGGCGCTCAGCGGTGTGGCGCTGGTCCCGCTCGCCTTCGCCGGGGGCGGGTCACGGGTCTGCCAGGGGGACGCGCGGCTGTGCGACCTGCGGTACGACGAGGTCGCCCAGCTCACCTCGCACAACGCCATGTCGACGACCGCGGACCGGTTCATCGGCCCGCTCCAGGACCCTGACGTCACCGGCCAGCTCAACGCGGGCGTACGGGCGCTGCAGCTCGACACGTACCGCTGGGAGCGGCCCGAGGAGGTGACGGCCCGGCTGGCCGAGTCGGACTTCCCGCCGGAGACCCGGCAGCGGATCGTCGACGCCGTCACGCGGTTCAATCCGCCGCGGCCGGGCCTGTGGCTGTGCCACTCCGTCTGCCGGGCGGGGGCGGTGGAGCTGGTGCCCGCCCTGCGGCGGATCGGGGACTGGCTGCGCGCGCATCCGACCGAGGTCGTCACCCTCGTCGTGCAGGACTCCGTCGGCGGCGCGGACACCGAGGCGGCCTTCCGCGAGGCGGGTCTCGAGGATCTGCTCCACACGCCCGACCGGGACCCGGACCGGCGCTGGCCGACGCTCGGCGACATGATCGACTCCGGGCGCAGACTCGTCGTGTTCGCCGAGCGCGGCGACGGCCCGGCGCCCTGGTACCGCAACTTCTACGACTACGCCATGGAGACGCCGTACGCCTTCCGCGACCCGGCGGAGATGTCCTGCGTGCCGCACCGCGGGGGCACGGACAAGCGGCTCTTCCTGCTGAACCACTTCGTCACGATCGACGGGGGCAGCCGCCTTGACGCGGCGCGGGTGAACGCGCGCGACAGCGTCCTGGACCGGGCGCACGCGTGCGAACGCGCGCGCGGCAGACCCGTCACCTTCGTGGCCGTCGACTACGTGACGATCGGCGAGGCGCGGGCCGCGGTGGACGCGCTGAACGCCGAGCGGATCGAGGGCTCCTGATCCCACGTCCAGGCGGCTCCTGACCCGGGGGTCCGTGGGCGGACCTCGGCGTGGCGGTCCGGCGCCGCATCCGACGCGCGGGAAATGATCCCGGTATGAGTGAGAAGTCTGTCATCGTCGGCTTCGACGGTTCCGAGCACAGTCTGCGGGCCCTCGAGTGGGCGCTGAGCGCGGCCCGGGGGTTCGGCGCGCCGCTCGTGGTCGCCCATGTGCGCTCGGACGCGTTGCAGCTCGGTGCCGCCCGGATCGCGTCGCTGGGCGAGTCTCCCGAGATCCGCGACGCGGTCACCGACGGCGTCCACGCGTGGATCGAGGAGCGGGGCGGTGTGGTCGAGGACGAGGAGTGGGCCGGCGGCGGCCGGGCGGCGGGTGGGAAGCAGGTGGGGGAGCCGGGGGGCGGGGGTGTGCCCGTGCGGTACGTGTCGCTCGACGGTTCGGTGACGGACGCGCTGCTGGCCGAGGCGCGTGGCGCGCGTCTGTTGGTGGTCGGTTCGCGGGGGCGGGGTGGCTTCGCGACTCTGCTGCTCGGGTCGACCAGCCGGGCGTTGGCGTCGGCGTCGGCCTGTCCGGTGGTGGTGGTGCCGCACGAGGCGCGTGCGCTGTCGTTGGAGAGCGGCGCGGAGGCGGGGCGGATCCTGGTGGGTGTGCACCCGGAGGAGACCTCGGACGAGGTGATCGGTTTCGCCTTCGAGGCGGCCCGGCAGCGGGGTGTGGGGCTGGAGGTGGTGACGGCGTACCGCCTGCCGCCGTCTCCGGTGATGCTGATCGGGCCGCCGGCCCCGGCCTTGCAGGTGCCGCCGCCGCTTCCGGTGGACGACACACCGGAGTTGGTGCGGGAGACGGTCGAGCGGCAGCGGGAGCGGTTGTCGCCGTTCACCGGGCGGTATCCGGAGGTGCAGGTGGTGCCTTCGGTCGTGCCGGCGGACGCCGCGGGGCGGCTCGTCGAGGGGTCGCGGAGCGCGGGTCTGGTGGTGGTGGGGCGGCATCGCGGTCACCGGGTGGAGTCGCTGCTGATGGGGTCGGTGGCGCATGCGGTGCTGCATCACGCGCACTGTCCGGTGGCGGTGGTCCCGCCGGCTCCCGCGCCCTGAGGACGGGAGGGCCTGGCGCCCGGGGGGCTCGGCGTCCGGCCGGCCGCGTGTGGGGGCTGGTGATGCGGCTGGGCCGGAGGCCATTTTGCGCAGCACCTTAGTGGGCCGCGGGCCGGATGCGGGAGGCAATGGCGAGAACTCGTCACCGGGTGCACGGAGTCGCCGTTCCACCACGGGGAAGTCGATACGTTCGTCCTCGGCGTTCCCGATCTTGAGGAGTGTGGACGTGCCGCCCGAGCCCGCCCGTCGTCCGGCGTCCACGGACGACTATCTGTTCTCGTTCGTCGACCGCGAGAGGGAGCTGGCCGAGCGGACCGGACATCCGCCGGTCCCCCTCGGTGTCGGCGACTGCGATCTGCCGACCCCTCCCCACATCGTCGAGGCGATGCGCAGGGCGGCCCGGGACCCGGCGCGGCACCGCCAGCCGCCGTGCCGGGGCGCGCGTCTGCTGCGGGAGGCGGCGAGCGGTTTCCTGTCCCGGCGCTTCGGTGTCGCCGCCGACCCGGACAGCGAGGTGCAGGTGACCCTCGGCAGCCGGGAGGCCATGGCCCATCTGGCGCTCGCTTATCTGGACTGGGACGACGTGGTCCTCGTTCCGGATCCCGCCTATCCCGTGTACGCCACCTGGGCGAGGTTCTGCGGGGCGGAGGTGGTGCGGGTGCCGTTGCGGGAAGGGCACGGCTTCCTGCCGGATTTGGACGCCATCCCCGCGGACACGGCGCGCCGGGCCAAGCTGTTCTGGATCTGCTATCCCAACAACCCCACGGGAGCGGTGGCGCCCCGGGCGTTCTTCGACGAGCTGGCCCGCTTCGCGCTCCGTCACGACATCCTGGTGGCCTCCGACGCGGCGTACAGCGAGATCTACTACGACACCGCGCCCCCGCCGTCGTTCCTGGGCTCCCCCGGGGCCATGGAGTGCGGGATCGAGTTCCACTCGCTGTCCCCGGCCTACCGGATGCCGGGCCGCAGGGTGGGATTCGTGGCCGGCAACCCGCACGCCGTCGGGGCCCTGCGGGCGGTGAAGAAGCACGCCGAGGCCGGCAGGCTCGGCACCGTCCAGCACGCCGCGGTCACCGCGCTCACCGACACCACGGGCTATCCGGACCGGCTGCGAGACGTCTACCGCGCGCGGATGAACCTGCTCTGCGACGGTCTCGAGGCGGCCGGCCTGGAGGTGCTGCGCCCCCGCGCGGCGGTGTACGCCCTGGTCCGCACACCCGGGGGCGCGTCGAGCGAGTGGTTCTCCGAGGAACTGCTCCACCGCGCGGGCGTGTCCACCATCCCCGGTACGGCGTTCGGGCCGGGCGGAGAGGGATTCGTCCGCCTGACGGTTTGCGCCAGCACGGAACAGCTCACCGAGGCGGTCCAGCGGATCGCGGCCGCGCGTCTCGCCGGCTGAGCCGGCTGCCCGGCCGGCCCTCCAGCACTCCCTCCCTCCCCCTCCCCTCCACCCGGGGGGGTGGGCGGCACCCGCACAGCAAGCGCTTTCTAAAGATCCTGCGCGAAGCATTGACGTACCCTCACCGGCCCCCTAGCTTCAACGCATTGCACTTCGTACGTCATATATGAGACGCGATACATGAGATCTGAGAGTGCGTCATGGCCTTCGCCCCCAGCCCCATCCCGTCCCGCACCCAGTTCGTCCTGGAGGCGATCAAACACGACATCCTCACCGGCGGCCTGAGCCCCGGCCAGGCCCTGGTGGAGACCGAACTCGCCGCACGTTTCGGGGTGTCGAAGACCCCCGTGCGCGAGGCCCTGAAGACGCTCGCCGGCAGCGGACTCGTCGTGATGAGCCAGTACAAGGGCGTGACCGTCCGGATGGTCGACGCCGACATGGCCCGCGAGGTCTACGACGTCCGGCTGCTCCTGGAGCCCGAGGCGGTGCGCCGCACCGTCGCCGCGAGCGCACCGCTCGACGCGGCCGCGGACGCGCTGCGCAGGGCGGCCACCGCCCAGGACCCGGCCGAACGCTCCCTGGCCAACCGGGACTTCCACCGCGCGCTCTACCTCCCCTGCGGCAATCCGCTGCTCGGCCGGATGCTCGACGAGGTCCGCGACCAGGCCGCCCTCGTGTCCACCGTCGCCTGGGCCGCCGAACCCTCCTGGGAGCGCGAGGCGGCCGAGCACCAGGAGATCCTGCGGCTGGCCGCCGCCGGCGACGTCGCCGGCGCGGGCCGGGCGGTCCACGCCCACATCGCCTCCTTCGTCGAGCGCGCCTTCCCCCAGGAGACCCAGTGACCATGACGTTCGAGCCCCTGAGGGACGCCCTCGCCGATGTCGTGGCCATCCCCGTCACCCCCTTCACCGCCGAGGGCGGACTCGACACCGAGGCCCACCGCGCGCTGCTGCGCCGGCTCCTCGACGCCGGCGTGCGCACCCTCACCCCCAACGGCAACACCGGCGAGTTCTACGCCCTGACCCCCGAAGAGCGCCGCCGGGTCACGGAGTTGACAGTCGAGGAGGCGGGCGACCGCGGCGTGGTCCTGGTCGGGGTCGGCCATGACGTGCCGACGGCGGTCGAGGCGGCCCGGCACGCGAGGGACACCGGCGCGCGGATGCTGATGGTGCACCAGCCGGTCCATCCGTACGTCTCCGAGGCGGGCTGGGTCGACTACCACCGGGCCATCGCCGAGGCCGTGCCGGAGCTCGGCGTCGTCCCGTACATCCGCAGTCCGCTGCTGAGCGGCGCCCGGCTCGCGGAGCTCGGCGAGGCGTGCCCCAACGTCATCGGGGTGAAGTACGCCGTCGCGGACTCCACGCACTTCGCCGGTTTCGCGCGGGACGCGGGTCTCGACCGTTTCGTCTGGGTGGCGGGCCTCGCCGAGCCCTATGCCCCCGCCTACTTCGCGTGCGGCGCGACCGGCTTCACCTCCGGTCTGGTCAACGTCTCCCCCGCCGTCTCCCTCGAGCTGCTGCACGCGCTGCGGGCCGGCGACTATCCGGCCGCGATGAAGGTGTGGGAGCGGATCCGCCGCTTCGAGGAGCTGCGGGCGGCCGACGGCAGCGCCGACAACGTCACCGTCGTCAAGGAGGCGCTCGCCTCGCTGGGCCTGTGCCGCCGCGACATCCGGCCGCCGAGCCGGGAACTGCCCCCGTCCGCGCGGGCCGAGGTCGCCGCGATAGCCGCCGGGTGGCCGGTATGAGCCGCCGCCCCGAGGAGCTGCGCAGCCACCAGTGGTACGGCACGGACGGGCTGCGCTCGTTCAGCCACCGGGCCCGCACCCGCCAGCTCGGTTACCTCCCCGAGGAGCACCTGGGCAAGCCGGTCGTCGCGATCCTCAACACCTGGTCCGACATCAATCCCTGCCACGTCCATCTGCGCGACCGCGCGCAGGCGGTGAAGCGGGGGGTCTGGCAGGCCGGCGGCTTCCCGCTGGAGTTCCCGGTCTCCACGCTCTCGGAGACGTTCCAGAAACCGACGCCGATGCTGTACCGCAATCTGCTGGCGATGGAGACCGAGGAGCTGCTGCGGTCCTATCCCGTCGACGGCGCCGTGCTGCTCGGCGGCTGCGACAAGTCGACGCCCGCGCTGCTGATGGGCGCCGCGTCGGTGGACCTGCCGGCGGTCTTCGTGCCCGCCGGGCCGATGCTGCCGGGGCACTGGCGGGGCGAGACCCTCGGCTCCGGCACGGACATGTGGAAGTACTGGGACGACAAGCGGGCGGGCCTGATCGGCGACTGCGAGATGGCCGAGCTGGAGAACGGTCTGGCCCGCTCCCCCGGTCACTGCATGACGATGGGGACGGCCTCCACCCTCACGGCGGCGGCCGAGACGCTCGGCGTGACGGTGCCCGGGGCCTCGTCCATCCCGGCGGTCGACTCCGGCCACGACCGGATGGCAGCGGCCTCCGGGATGCGGATCGTCGAGCTCGTACGGCAGGACCTGCGGCTGTCGCGAATCCTCACCCGGGAGGCGTACGAGGACGCGGTGGCGGCCGTCCTGGCGCTCGGCGGCTCGACGAACGCGGTGATCCATCTGATCGCCATGGCCGGCCGCTCGGGGGTACGGCTGACCCTGGACGACTTCGACCGCATCGCCCGCACGGTGCCGGTGCTGGCCGATCTCCGCCCCGGCGGGCGGTATCTGATGGAGGACTTCCACTTCGCCGGCGGGATGCCCGGCTTCCTCTCCCGCCTCACCGACCTGCTCCACCTCGACCGGCCCACGGTCTCCCACGCCACCCTGCGCGAGCAGCTCGGCGGTGCGCCGGTCCACGACGACCGGGTCATCCGCCCGCGGGACCGTCCGCTCGCCGACGAGGGCGGGGTCGCGGTGCTCCGGGGCAACCTCTGCCCGGACGGTGCCGTCATCAAGCACATCGCCGCCGAGCCGCGTCTGTGGAAGCACACCGGTCCCGCGGTCGTCTTCGACGACTACCGCACCCTGCAGCGGACCATCGACGATCCCGCGCTCGGCATCACCGCGGACCACGTGCTGGTCCTGCGGGGCGCGGGGCCCAAGGGGGGCCCGGGCATGCCGGAGTACGGCATGCTGCCGATCCCCCGCCACCTCCTGGAGCAGGGGGTGCGGGACATGGTCCGGATCTCCGACGCCCGGATGAGCGGCACGAGCTACGGCGCCTGTGTGCTGCACGTGGCCCCCGAGTCGTACGTCGGCGGGCCGCTGGCCCTCGTCCGTACCGGCGACACGATCACCCTCGACGTGCCGGGCCGCTCCCTGCGGCTGGAGGTACCGGAGGAGGAGCTGGCGCGCCGGCGGGCGGAGTGGACGCCGCCGCCGGTCCGCTACGAACGCGGCTACGGAGCGCTGTACGCCGAGCAGATCACCCAGGCCGACACCGGCTGCGACTTCGCGTTCCTGGCACGGCCGGGCGCGACCCCGGACCCCTACGCGGGCTGACCCGCACCCCTGTCACACCGTCCCGCGACGCGCCTCGCGCCCGAGAACGGAGCCGCCGTCATGGCCACAGCCGTGACCCCGCCCCCCAAGGCACCCAGCCGCCGCACCGGCGCGGCGCCCCGCCGACTTCCGTATCTGCTCATCGCCCCCGCCGGGCTGCTGATGCTGGGCTTCATCGCCTATCCCGTCATCAGCGTCTTCTTCTACAGCCTTCAGCACTACAACCCCACCAAGCCCTGGCGCAACGGCTTCGCCGGCTGGGACAACTTCGTCCGCGTCTTCACCGACGACCCGCACTTCTGGGGCACGCTGAGCTTCAGCCTCAAGTGGGTCGTCGTGGAGGTGACCCTGCAGCTGCTGTTCGGCCTGGCCCTCGCGCTGATCGTCAACCAGACCTTCGTCGGCCGTGCCGTGGGCCGCGCCCTGGTCTTCTCGCCGTGGGCCGTCTCCGGCGTCCTGACCTCCGCCATCTGGGTGCTGCTCTACAACTCCCAGACAGGTGTGACCCGTTACCTCGCGGACCTGGGGATCGGGGAGTACGGCACGTCCTGGCTGTCCGACACGGCCACCGTCTTCCCCGCCGTGGTCGTCGCCGACCTGTGGCGAGGGGTGCCGTTCTTCGCGATCCTCATCCTCGCCGATCTGCAGTCCGTGCCGAAGGACCTGTACGAGGCGGCCGAGGTCGACGGTGCGGGCAGGCTGCGGCAGTTCCTCCACATCACGCTGCCGCACCTGAAGGACGCGATCGTCCTCTCCACCCTGCTGCGGGCGGTGTGGGAGTTCAACAACGTGGACCTGCTCTACACCCTGACCGGCGGCGGCCCGGCCGGCGAGACGACCACGCTGCCGCTGTACATCGCCAACACCAGCGTCGACGCGCACAACTTCGGCTACGCCTCCGCGCTCACCACGGTCGCGTTCGTGATCCTTCTCTTCTGCTCGATGGTCTATCTGCGCCTGAGCAAGTTCGGAGGCGAGAGCAAGTGACGGCCCCGGAACACACGTTGACCGCGCCGACCGCGCCCGCGACGGTGCCGGGAGGTCCGCCGCCGCGCACCCCGGCGCCCGCCTCCCGCCGGCGGCGCCGCGCCTGGGACGAGGCCCCGCGCTGGCAGATCTACCTCCCGCTCGGCGTGTATCTCCTCTTCACCCTGATCCCCTTCTACTGGATCCTGCTCTTCGCCCTCCGCCCGGCCGGCTCGACCTCGCTCGTGCCCTGGCCGATGACCACCGAGCACTTCGAGAAGGTGTGGACCGAGCGCGGCTTCGCCACCTTCTTCCAGAACAGTCTGCTCATCGGCGTGGCGACTCTGGTGATGACCACCGTGGTCGCCCTGGCCGGTGGCTACGCCCTGGCGCGCTTCGACTTCCGGATCAAGAAGGGCTTCATGCTGGCCCTGCTCTGCTCCCAGTTCGTCCCGGGCGCGCTGCTGCTGGTCCCGTTGTTCCAGATCTTCGCCAATCTACGGATGATCAACTCGCTGGGCAGCGTCATCATCGCGGAGACCGTCTTCCAGCTCCCGCTGTCGATGATCCTCATCAGCGGCTTCATCAGGAACGTGCCGTACTCCCTGGAGGAGGCCGCCTGGGTCGACGGCTGCGGTCGTTTCGCGGCGTTCCGCATCGTGGTACTGCCGCTGCTGCGCCCTGGCCTGGTCGCCGTCGGCTCCTTCGCCTTCGTCCATGCCTGGAACCACTTCCTCTTCGCGCTGATGTTCCTCAGCAGCCAGGAGAAGCAGACGATCCCGGTGGGCCTCAACACCCTCATGGGCGCCGACAGCGTCGACCTGGGGGCGCTTGCCGCCGGTGGTGTCATCGCGGCCGTGCCCGTCGTGATCGTGTTCGCCTTCATCCAGAAGTGGCTGGTCACCGGGTTCAGCGCGGGGGCGGTGAAGGGATGAACGCCACCTCCGGGCCCGCACCCGCGTCCGCTCCCCTCCCCCTGGTCCTGGCCGGCGCGCGCGGCCACGGCCGCTGGCACCTGCGCAACATCCGCCGTCTGGAAGGGCTCGGGCTCGTCCGGCTGGCCGGGATCTGCGAGCCCCGGCCGCTCGACGCGGCGGAGCTGCGGGACGCGGCGGGGCCGCTCGACTCCGGCGCGCCGCGGTCGCGGGAGTCGGGCGCGCCGGACGCCCGGAGCTCCGCTGGGCCGGAGCAGTCCGCCGACCTCGACGCGCTCCTGGCCTCCACCGGGGCGCGGATCGCGGTGGTCTGCACGCCGATCCAGACCCACACCGACCTGGCGCTGACCGCCGCCCGCCGAGGCGCCCACGTGCTCCTGGAGAAGCCGCCGGCCCCGTCGTTCGCGGAGTTCCGGCGGATGGCGGACGGGGTGGCGGCGGCGGGGGTCGCCTGCCAGATCGGCTTCCAGTCGATGGGGTCGCACGCCGTCCCCGCGATCCGGCGACTGGTGGCCGAGGGCGCCATCGGCGAACTCCTCGGCATCGGCGCGGCCGGGGCCTGGGTCCGTGACGAGGCGTACTTCCGGCGCGCGCCGTGGTCGGGGCGGCGGCGCCTGGACGGGGCCGACGTCGTCGACGGGGCGCTCACCAATCCGCTGGCGCACGCCGTCGCGACGGCGCTCGCGCTCGCCGGGAGCACCCGGGCGGAGGAGGTGGAGCGCATCGAGACGGAGCTGCTGCGCGCCCACGCGATCGAGGCCGACGACACCTCGTGCGTGCGGGTCGTGACGGCCCGGGGCGTCCGGGTGACGGTGGCGGCGACGCTGTGCGCCGAGACGGCGTCGGAACCGTACGTCCTCGTCCACGGCAGCCGGGGCCGGATCACGTTCTGGTACAAGCAGGACCGGGTGCTGCTCCAGCGGGGCGGCCACGGCCCGGAGGAGACCGTCCACGGCCGCACCGACCTGCTGGAGAACCTGATAACGCACGTGACCCGGGGCGAGGCGCTGTGCGTGCCGCCCGAGGACACCGGTGCCTTCATGCGGGTGGTGGAGGCGATCCGGCTGGCCCCCGACCCCGTGCCGTTGCCGGAGGCGTACTGGCGCGCCGAGGCCGGGGAGAACGGGCCGCGCCGGGTCGTCGCCGGCATCGACGCCCTCGTCGGGCGGAGCGCCGACACCCTCGGCCTCTACTCCGAACTCGGCGCCCCCTGGGCGCTCGCGGCCGCGGCGGAGGTCCGATGAACCCCGCGCTCGTCCTGCGCTGCGCCGGCCGTCCGGTCGCCCGCTATGTCACTGAGCCCGAGCTGTCGGCCGACCACGCGCCCCGGCCATATCTGCACCCCGTCACCACCCTGGCGGGGGTCCGGGTCACCGAGCTGCTGCCCGCGGACCATCCGCACCACCTCGGGGCGGGCCTGGCCGTGGCCGACGTGGCGGGACACAACTTCTGGGGCGGGCGCACCTTCGTCCGCGACCGGGGCCCGACGGTGCTCGACAACCACGGCGTGCAGCGGCACGACGGATTCGTCCGACGCGATCCGGGCGGATTCGCGCAGGTGTTGAGCTGGACGGCGGCGGACCGCGTGCTGTTGCGGGAGCACCGGACGGTGGCCGTGGCGGCGCTGACCGGCCCGGCGTGGGCGCTGGACGTCGCGTTCTCCCTCACCAACGTCTCGGGCGCGGACCTGTCGGTGGGCAGCCCGGCGACCAACGGGCGCCCGGGCGCGGCCTACGGCGGCTTCTTCTGGCGCGCGCCGAAGGAGGCGGCCGCGCCGGCCGTGTTCAGCGCCGACGCGATCGGCGAGGAGGCGGTGCACGGTGCGTGCTCCGACTGGGTGGCGCTGGCGGGTGCGGGCTGGACGCTGGTGTTCGCCGGGGCGACGGAGCGGACCCGGCGTGATCCGTGGTTCGTCCGGGCCGCCGAGTATCCGGGGGTCGGCTCCTCGCTGGCCCCTGACCGGCGGCTGACGGTGGAGGCCGGCGGAAGCGTCGTACGCCGGGTGGTCACCGTGGTCGCCGACGGCCGCCTGGGCCGCTCCGAGGCCGCGGCGCTGGTCCGCGAGGCGGTCACCGCGTGAGCGACGCCCGGGGCAGGACGCGCACCCCCGGGACGGCTCCCGCCACGAGCGGCCACCGCGGTCCCGGCACCCCCTGACCGTCGCCCGTCACCCTCCCGAGCCGTACCTCCCGTACTCCCCCACGCCTGAAGACCCCCCGGCACCACCCCCGCAAGTCCCGTGCAGGACCCGAGAGAAGAGAGCCGACGATGACCATTCCCCGTGGCGGACGGCGCCGAGCCGTCCGCGCCCTCGCCCTGACGACCGTGCTCGCCCTGACCGCCGCCGCCTGCGGAGACGACGGCAGCGGAGCGGGCGGCGACAAGGGCGGCGAGGGTTCGGGCAAGGGAGAGATCACCTTCTGGGACAACAACGGCGGTGTCCGCACCGACGTCTGGAAGGAGATCATCGAGGACTTCGAGAAGCAGAACCCCGACATCGGGGTGACGTACGTCGGGATCGCCTCCACCGAGGTGCAGTCCAAGTACGACACGGCCATCCAGGGCGGCGGCCTGCCGGACGTCGGTGGTGTCGGAGCGGCGATGCTCGCCGGGATCGCCGCCCAGAACGCCCTGGAGCCGCTGGACGCCCGGATCGAGGGCAGCTCGCTCCGGGGCAAGCTGAACGCGGGCATGGTCGAGAGCGTGAAGTCGGCGGGCGGCCAGGGCAGGCTCTTCACCGTCCCGACCTCGGCGAGCAACGGCGTCCTCTACTACCGCACCGACCTCTTCGCCGCCGCGGGCCTGGCGGAGCCCACCACCTGGTCGGCGTTCTACGCCGCCGCCGACAAGCTCACGGCCAAGGACCGGAACAGGTTCGGCTACACCATCCGCGGCGGCTCCGGCTCCATCGCCCAGGCCCTGGACGCCATGTACGGCCAGAGCGGCATCACGAGCTTCTGGAACGGCGACACGACCACGGTCAACGACCCCGCGAACGTGGCCGCGCTGGAGAAGTACGCCGGTCTGTTCAAGAAGAACACCCCGGCGGCGGACGTCAACAACGACTTCACCAAGATGGTCGCGCAGTGGGACAGCGGCGAGATCGGCATGCTGAACCACAACCTGGGATCGTACAAGGACCATGTGAAGGCCCTCGGCACGGCGAAGTTCCGGGGCATCCCGAACCCGACGAAGGACGACGGCACCCGGGTCCAGGTCTCCCACCCCGTCGACGGCCTGGGGCTGTTCTCGTCGAGCAGGAACAAGGCCGCGGCCTGGAAGTTCATCGAGTTCGCCGCCTCGCACGCCTCGAACAGCAAGTGGAACGAGTCGGCCGGCGCCATCCCGGCCCACACCGACGCGGCCGAGGACGCCTGGATCCGGAAGGCCGAGCCGACGAAGCTCGCCGCCGACGTCCTCTTCGGCGGCAAGGCCGCCATCGTGCAGCTGCCGTACTACCTGCCGGACTGGAACACCATCTCCAAGGCCGACAACGAGCCCGCCTTCCAGAAGCTGCTGCTGGGCAAGGCCACGGCCAAGGAGTTCCTGGACGGCCTGGCCGAGCAGCTGAACGCGGCGCAGGCCGAGTGGAAGGCGCAGAAGAAGTGACGCCGGACCCCGCACGCCGTGGGGTGATCGCGGCCGGGGCGGGCCTCACGCCCGCCCCTGCCGCGGCCCCCGCCGGATGCATCACCTGGCCCGAACCCAAGGAGAGCTGACCCGTGAGACAGACACACCTGTGGGCCGTGGGCGCGACCGCCCTCGCCCTGACCGTCACCGGTCCCGCCGCCACGGCGCACACCGGGCCGGATCCGGCCCGGCAGAGCCTCCCCGCCGGGGACGGATGGGCCTCCGAGGGCGCCGGGACCAGCGGCGGCGCCGAAGCCGCCCCCTCCCGGGTCTTCACCGTCACCACCTGGGAGCAGCTGCGGGCCGCGCTCGCCGCCCCCGGCACCGGCCCGAGGATCGTCAAGGTCAGGGGGACGCTGGACGCGACCGCCGCCGGATGCCCGGCCTTCGAGGCCGCCGGATACGACTTCGACCGATACCTCGCCGACTACGACCCGGCCGTCTGGGGGTACGACACGCCGGTGAGCGGCCCGCAGGAGGAACGGCGGGCGGCCTCCGCCGAGGCGCAGGCCCAGGCGATCAAGGCGTACGTCCCCGCCGACACCACGATCATCGGCATCGGCCGGAACGCCGGGATCACCGGCGGGAGTCTGCAGATCCAGGGCGTCGACAACGTGGTGGTCCGGAACCTGACGCTGGAGAGCCCGCTCGACTGCTTCCCGCAGTGGGATCCGACGGACGGCGCGACCGGCGCTTGGAACTCCGAGTACGACAGCATGGTCGTGTACGGCTCCACGCACGTGTGGATCGACCACAACACGTTCACGGACGGCGCGCACCCGGACAGTTCGCTGCCGTCGTACTACGGCGAGGTCTACCAGCAGCACGACGGCGAACTGGACGTGGTGCGCGGCGCCGACCTCGTGACCGTCTCCTGGAACGTCTTCGCCGACCACGACAAGACCCTGATGATCGGCAACAGCGACAGCGCGGGTGCGACCGACCGGGACAGGCTGCGGGTCACGCTGCACCACAACCTCTTCGAGAACGTGATCGAACGGGCGCCGCGCGTCCGCTTCGGCAAGGTCGACGCGTACAACAACCACTTCGTCGTGCCGGCGGCCGGATACCAGTACAGCCTCGGTGTCGGACAGGAGTCCCGGCTCGTCGCCGAGAAGAACGCGTTCACGGTGCCGGCGGGCGTCGGCGCCGGGAAGATCCTGAAGAAGTGGAAGGACTCCCCGGTCACGACCGCGGACAATCACGTCAACGGCCGGCCCGTCGACCTGTTGGCCGTCCACAACGCGGAGTTCCCGGACGAGGCCCTGCGCGGGGACGCCGGCTGGACGCCGGTGCTCCGCACCCGGGTCGATCACCCGAGGGCCGTGCCGGCCCTGGTCGGGCACCGCGCGGGCGCGGGCCGGCTGCGCTGATCCCCCGGGCCCCCGGGCAGCGGGCGGCCCCGGGGCCCGGCGTCCGGCGTCCGGCGTCCGGCCGGGTTCGGCGTCCGGCATCCTGTGTCCGGCGTCCGGCCGGGATCGGCCCACGTCGGGAAGGGTCCAACCCGGCCGCGAAGAGTCCAACAGTCCGGCGCGCCGACGGGGTTGTGCGGAGGAAGTCGTCAGGATGGGATGGACGGGATGCCGTCCTCCGTGTCCTCTCCGTCCTCTCCGTCCTCTCCCGCAGGAGCTTCATGTCCTCCCTGCCCTGGTACGAAGACGTCTCCCCCGGCCGCGGCTGCCTGCCGCCCCGCGCCTGGTACGCCCGCTCGGACGCCGTCTCCCTCTCGCTGAACGGGACATGGGCCTTCCGGCTCTCCCCCGCCGCCGACGCCGAGGACACCTCCTCCGCCGCCGAGGGGTACGACTCCGGCGGCTGGGACGAGATCGCGGTCCCCGGCCACTGGGTGCTCCAGGGCAAGGACCGCGGCTCCCCCGCGTACACCAACATCCTCTATCCCTTCCCGGTCGACCCGCCCCGCGTCCCCGGCGAGAACCCCACCGGCGATCATCTGCGCCGCTTCGACCTCCCGGACGGCTGGCCGGAGGCGGGTGGTGCCGTGCTGCGCTTCGACGGCGTGGAGTCCGCGGCGCGGGTGTGGCTCAACGGCGAGGAGCTGGGCACGTTCAAGGGCTCCCGGCTGCCGCACGAGTTCGCGGTCGGGGCGCTGCTGAAGCCTCGGGGCAACGTGCTCGCCGTCCGGGTCCACCAGTGGTCATCCGGCTCGTATCTGGAGGACCAGGACCAGTGGTGGCTGCCGGGCATCTTCCGGGACGTCACTCTGCACCACCGCCCCGAGGGCGCCGTCGGGGACTTCTTCGTGCACGCCTCGTACGACCACACCACCGCCACGGGCACCCTGCGCGTGGAGAGCGACGTGCCGGGGCGGGTCGTCGTGCCGGAGCTGGGCGTCGACGGGGCGACCGGTGACGCGGTGACGGTGGCGGTCGAGCCGTGGTCCGCGGAGTCGCCCCGCCTCTACGACGGCGAGCTGGCCGTCGGCGGCGAACGCGTCCGTCTGCGCGTCGGGTTCCGGACGGTCCTGGTCGAGGACGGAGTCCTCACGGTAAACGGCCGCCGGATCCTCTTCCGCGGGGTGAACCGGCACGAGTTCCACCCGGAGACCGGCCGGAGCCTCGACCTGGCGACCATGCGCCAGGACGTGGAGCTGATGAAGCGGCACAACATCAACGCGGTGCGCACCTCGCACTATCCGCCGCATCCCGCCTTCCTGGACCTGTGCGACGAGTACGGCCCGTGGGTGATCGACGAGTGCGATCTGGAGACGCACGGCTTCCAGCGGTTCGGCTGGCGGGGCAATCCGGTGGCCGACGACTCCTGGACCCCGGCGCTGCTCGACCGGGCGGCCCGGACGGTGGAGCGCGACAAGAACCACGCCTCGGTGATCATCTGGTCGCTCGGCAACGAGTGCGGGACCGGCGCGGGGCTGACCGCGATGGCGGCGTGGATCCGCGACCGCGATCCGTCACGGCCCCTCCACTACGAAGGCGACCGGTCCTGCGCGGACACGGACCTGTACTCCCGGATGTACGCCTCGCACGCCGAGGTCGAGGAGATCGGCCGCCGGGAGGACGAAGGCCCCGAGGCCCGGCGCGCGCTCCCCTTCATCCTCTGCGAGTACGCGCACGCCATGGGCAACGGGCCCGGCGGCCTCTCCGAGTACCAGCGGCTCTTCGAGCGGTACGAACGCTGCCAGGGCGGCTTCGTCTGGGAGTGGATCGACCACGGCCTCGCCCATCCCGAGTACGGCTACGGCTACGGCGGCGACTTCGGCGAGGAGCTGCACGACGGCAACTTCGTCTGCGACGGGCTGCTGTTCCCCGACCGGACCCCGTCGCCCGGCCTGGTCGAGTACAAGAAGGTGATCGAGCCGGTGCGCATCGAGCCGGCCGGGGGCGGTTCGAAGGCCGACGGGGGTGGTGCCGGCGGCGGCTCGGGCGTCGACTCGTATGGCGGATCCGTGCGGATCACCAATCTGTACGACGTCGTCGACCTCTCCGGGCTCTCCTTCACCTGGTCGTACCTGGTGGACGGAGTGACCGTCGCCGACGGGCCGCTGGCCGTGCCCGCCCTCGCCCCCGGGGAGAGCGCCGAGGTCGCCCTGCCCGCTCCGCCCGCGCACGACGGAGACGGGGAGGGGCGGAGGGAGCGGACCTGGACGGTACAGGCGCTGCTCGCCGCCGACACCGCCTGGGCCCCCGCGGGCCACGAGATCGCCTGGGGTCAACTCCCGCTCCCCGCACCGGCCGTGGCCCGGCGCGAGGTGCTCGGGGCGCGGCCGGGCGCCTCGGGGCTCATCACGCTCGGCCCGGCGTCCTTCGACGCCCGGACGGGCGAACCGCTCTCCCTCGCGGGCATCCCCGTACGCGGACTGCGCCTCGACGTCTGGCGGGCGCCGACCGACAACGACAACGGCGCGTGGTGGAAGCCGGACGAGTGTTACGGAGCGCGGTGGCGCGAGGCGGGACTGCACCGGATGCGGCACCGCGTCGACGCGGTGGAGACGGACGGGGAGGGGCTGACGGTACGGACCCGGGTGGCGCCCGCCGCCCTGGACGCGGGGCTCGCCACCGCGTACCGCTGGACCTCCGACGGGACCCGGCTGCGGCTCACGGTCCGCGTCGTCCCCGAGGGCGACTGGCCGTTGCCCCTCCCCCGGCTCGGGGTCCGGCTCGGCCTGCCGGCCGCCCTGGACCGGGTCACCTGGTTCGGCGCCGGCCCGGGCGAGGCCTACCCGGATACCCGCGCCGCCGCCCGGCTCGGCCGCTGGGAGACCACCGTGGACGGGCTCCACACGCCGTACGTCCGTCCGCAGGAGAACGGCGCCCGGGCCGACACCCGGTGGCTCGACCTGAGCGGGGAGCACGGCGGACTGCGGGTGGAGGGCGATCCCGCGTTCTGGTTCGCCGCGCGCCGCTGGACCGACGAGCAGCTCGACGCGGCGCAGCACCGGAGCGATCTCGTCCCCGGAGACACCGTCTGGCTTCGGCTCGACCATGCCCAGCAGGGGATCGGCTCGGGCTCCTGCGGCCCGGGCGTGCTGCCCCCGCACCGGCTGCTCGCCGCCCCCGCCACGTTCTCCTTCACCTTCACGGCGCTCGACCGGCCCGCCGTGTGACCCGCCGCCGACGATGAGACGGCCCGCGCCGCCGCCGGCAGGGGGCGCACTCCGGGTGTTCTGCCTGGTCCGCGCGGTCCGCGGGTCGGACGAGAGGGCATGAGAGGGGTTCTCCTCGCGGCTCGGAAAAGGGGCGTGCGGAGAGAAGTGCGCAAGCTCTGAACCAGTGGGAGCGCTCCCACTGTGCAGACGGGACGCGAGGGCGTCAAGGTGCGTGAAGAGTCGAACGCATCGGACCGGGAACTTCTCCGCACCCTCTTTTGCGTGGCGGCGGTTGCCGCTACGGTCTGGCCCCACCAGTGGGAGCGATTCCGTCAGTCGGCGCGTCGTGATCGACGCGCCCTCGCTGCAAGGAGTCGCTCATGCGACATCCCCCACGTCTGTCCGCGCTGCTCGCCGGAGCGGCGCTCACGATGGCGAGCACCGCGTTCGCCGTGGCCGGTACGGCCTCCGGAGCAGGGGCCGCGCCGTCCTGCACGGTCGAGTACGCCGTCGTCGGCCAATGGGCCGGCGGCTTCCAGGGTTCGGTGACCGTCACCAACGGCAGTACGCCGCTGAACGGTTGGAGCCTCGGCTTCGACTTACCGGCCGGCCAGCGGGTGAGCCAGGGCTGGGGCGCGAAGTGGACCCAGTCCGGCGCCCGGGCCACGGCGGCCAACGAGAGCTGGAACGGTTCGCTCGGCACCGGCGCGCGCGTCACGGCCGGCTTCCTCGCGAGCTGGTCGGGCGGCAACACCACGCCCACGGCCTTCACGCTCAACGGATCGGCCTGCGCCGTCGCTCCGGGCCCCGACCCGACCGACCCCACTCCCCCACCGACCCCGACACCCACCCCGAATCCCCCTGACCCCACCGACCCCACGGATCCGCCCGATCCGCCGGCTCCCGTCCCCGGCGCGCCGGAGCTGAGCGTGGCAGGCAACCGCCTCGTCGACCAGAACGGCGCGCCCCGCCGGCTCCTCGGAGTCAACCGGTCCGGCGGCGAGTTCATGTGCGTCCAGGGCCACGGCATCTTCGACGGCCCCGTCGACGACGCCTCGGTCCGCGCCATCGCGGAGTGGGAGGCCGACACCGTCCGCATCCCCCTCAACGAGGAGTGCTGGCTGGGTCTGGACAACATTGACCCCGCCTACCGCGGCGCCGCCTACATCGACGCCGTCAAGGGGCTCGTCGGACGCGTCCTCGCCCACGGCATGACGCCGATCGTCGAGCTGCACTGGACCCACGGCCTGTACACCGGCAACTCGGCGGGCTGCTCCGACGTCCACGCCTCCTGTCAGAAGCCGATGCCCGGCGCCCGGTACACACCGGCGTTCTGGACCTCGGTCGCGGAGACCTTCAAGAACGACCGCCGGGTGGTCTTCGACCTGTTCAACGAGCCCTACCCGGACCGGGCGACCCCCACCGCCGGCCAGGCCTGGACCTGCTGGCGTGACGGCGGCACCTGCCCGGGCATCGGCTACGAGGTCGCCGGAATGCAGGACCTGCTGGACGCTGTCCGCGCGACCGGGGCCCGCAACCTCGTCCTGGTGCCCGGCATCGCGTACTCCAACGACCTGAGCCAGTGGCTCGCCCACGCCCCCACCGACCCCGCGGGCAATCTCGCCGCGGCCTGGCACGTGTACAACTTCAACGCCTGTGTCACCGAGGCGTGCTGGGACGGCGCCCTCGCCCCCGTCGCCGCCCGCGTCCCCCTGGTGGCGGGCGAGATCGGTGAGAACACCTGCGGTCACGGCTTCATCGACCGGGTCATGAAGTGGTTCGACGACCGCTCCCTCTCGTATCTCGGCTGGACCTGGAACACCTGGAACTGCTCATCGGGACCGGCCCTGATCACGTCGTACGACGGCACACCCACCTCATTCGGCATCGGGCTGCGCGACCGTCTGCGCGCCCTGAACGGAAAGGCACTCCGGACATGAGCCGCACAAGCCTCCGCACCACCACGACCGGCCGCGCGGCCCGTCGGACCTCCGGCCGCAGCGCCCTGTTCGCGGCCGTCGGACTGATCACGGCGACCGGCGCGACGGCGACCGTGATGACCTCCACCGCCGGCGCCGCGGCCGCGGGCTGCACGGTCGACTACCGGATCACCCACCAGTGGAACACCGGCTTCGGCGCGGACGTCGTCGTCACCAACACCGGTGACCCGGTGGCCTCGTGGACCCTGGAGTGGTCTTACGCCGGCGACCAGAAGGTCACCCAGGGCTGGAACGCCGCCATCACCCAGTCCGGGGCGGCCGTCACCGCGAAGAGCCTGTCCTACAACGGCTCCTTAACCACGGGCGGTTCGGCCTCCTTCGGCTTCAACGGGTCGTACAGCGGTACGAACGCGGTGCCGGCGACGTTCCGGCTGAACGGCGTCACCTGCAACGGCGCCACCCCGCCGACCGACACGCCCACCACTCCCCCGACCACCCCGCCCACGACACCGCCGCCGGCCGGCGGCAAGGCCGACAACCCGTACGCGGGCGCACGGGTGTACGTGAACCCCGAGTGGTCGGCGAAGGCCGCCGCCGAGCCCGGCGGGACGAAGGTCTCGAACCAGCCCACCGGTGTCTGGCTCGACCGCATCGCCGCCATCGGCGGCGCGAACGGCGGCATGGGCCTGCGCGACCACCTCGACGCCGCCCTGGCGCAGAAGGGCGGCGGTGAGCTGGTCGTCCAGCTGGTGATCTACAACCTGCCGGGGCGGGACTGTGCCGCGCTCGCGTCCAACGGCGAGCTGGGCCCGACCGAGATCGACCGGTACAAGACGCAGTACATCGACCCGATCGCCGCCGTCCTCGCCGACCCCAAGTACGCGGGGCTGCGGATCGTCACCACGGTCGAGATCGACTCCCTGCCCAACCTGGTCACCAACGTCTCCGGGCGCCCCACGGCCACCCCGAACTGCGACGTGATGAAGGCCAACGGCAACTACGTCAAGGGCGTCGGCTACGCGCTGAACAAGCTCGGCTCGATCGCCAACGTCTACAACTACGTCGACGCCGGCCACCACGGCTGGCTGGGCTGGGACGACAACTTCGGCGCCTCCGCCGAACTGTTCAAACAGGCGGCGACCGCCGAGGGCGCCACGGTCGGCCACGTCCACGGCTTCATCGTGAACACCGCCAACTACAGCGCGCTGAAGGAGAACCACTTCGGCATCGGCGACTCCGTCAACGGGGTCTCGGTGCGCCAGTCGAAGTGGGTCGACTGGAACCGCTACGTCGACGAGCTGTCCTACGCCCAGGCGATGCGCGACAAGCTGGTCTCGCTCGGCTTCGATCAGAGGCTCGGCATGCTGATCGACACCTCCCGCAACGGCTGGGGCGGCACCGCGCGGCCGACCGCTCCGGGCGCGCGCACCTCGGTCGACACGTACGTCGACGGGGGGCGCTACGACCGGCGGATCCACCTCGGGAACTGGTGCAACCAGTCGGGGGCGGGCCTCGGCGAACGGCCCCAGGCCGCACCGGCCGCCGGGATCGACGCGTACGTGTGGATGAAGCCGCCGGGCGAGTCGGACGGGGCGAGCAAGGAGATCCCGAACGACGAGGGCAAGGGCTTCGACCGGATGTGCGATCCGACCTACACCGGGAACGCGCGCAACGGCAACAGCATGTCGGGCGCGCTGCCCGACGCTCCGATCTCGGGCCGGTGGTTCTCCGCCCAATTCCAGGAGCTGCTGAAGAACGCCCACCCGGCGCTGTGACGGCACCCGGCCCCCGGTCCCGCCAGGGCCGGGGGCCGGCGGGCGCGTCTCAGCGGACGTCGCCCTCCCAGTCCCAGTGCAGCGGGTCGCCATCGCGCGGGCCGTACTGGGCGCGGCCACCGGGGCCGTACGTCCCTATCTCGGTCGCCAGGGCGGCCGGCTCCCGGAGCTGCGCCGGGGTCCAGCCGGTGACGTCGAGGAGCAGTCCGTCCAGGGGCCCGGCCACCAGTTCCCGGTAGTCGCGCCCCGGCCTGGGCCCCGGGTCGGGGTCGTCGTGGTCGGCGCCGTACACACGGCCTCTCATCAGCTCGTCCATACCCGGCAGCATCGCATCCACCACTGACAATCGCCCGGCCCGTCGCGCACCGAGCGGCGCGACCCCGGCCTGATCGACAAGGCACGACCTAGCTCCCGAGGCGCTCCAGCTTCTCCCGCGCGGCCTGTGCGGCCCGTCCGGCCTCCGCGGCCCGGCATTCGGCCGTTGCGGCGTCGTCGCGTGCCCGGTCCCGGGCCTGTTCGGCCTCGCGGCGGCGCCGTTCCAGATCGGCGAGGCGGTCCTCCGCCTGGGACAGACGCCGGTCGGCCGTCCGCCGGCTCTCCTCGGCCCGCCGCAGCTCCTTGTCGCGCCGCTCCGTCTCCCGCCGGGCCGCCGCCAGCTCCGCCTCCTTCCTCCGTTCCTCCTCCCGGGCGCTCTCCCGCCGCTCGCTCTCCCGTTCCCTCACCGTCTTCTTCCGCCGGTCCTGGGGCTGCTCCGGACGGGCGGTCCCGCCACGCTCCGGCGGGCTCGGCACGGCGGCAGGCCCGGGTTCAAGGCCGGTGAAGCCGACCCTGGCCTGCGGGGCCTTCTCCAGGACTCCCGAGGACCACTGCTCCGCCACCGCCTCGTCGGCGACGACGGCGCGCACGATCTCCTCGATCTCCCGCACCACGGTCTCGCTCACCGGCTGGCCGGCCTCGGCGGCGAGGTCCCGGGCCTGCCTGGCGAGCGCCGCCAGGACGGCGTGCTGCTGGTGGCCGAGCTCTTTGAGGCGTGGGCCGTCCAGGTTCCGGTGGGCCTCCCTGAGCGCCCGGCCGAGCTGGAGCAACCCCTCGGTCTCCTCCGGCCTGTGCCGTACGAGGAGGGTGGAGGCCCAGGCCGCGAGCGTGGGCTTGCGCAGGTCGGCGATCCGCCGCGCCGCGTCGGCGTCCCCCGCGGTGCGGGCCCGGGCGACGGCGGCGTTCCGGGCGGCGGTGAACTCCGCGGGCAGCAGCCCGTACAGCTCCGAGGCGACCTCGTCCACATCCACGTCCACGCCCCCACTGTCGTCGATGCGGCGCTCCGCCGCCCGCCGGGGAGCGCGGGCGCCCCGGCTCGGGGCGGCGGGCACCGGCTCGCGCCCCGCCCCGGAACGCGCTCGTCAGAGAGCGGCAACTCCCATGCGAGCGGCGGGAGTTGATTGGCCGGTTCATCTCTTGCCCTTTCCCGGCCCGCTTCTCCCGATCTTGGCGCAAGGCGTTCCCTGGAGGGCATTCGTCGGCTAGCTTCTGGCGTCACATCCCTGCACCCTTCTCCTCTCCCCGGGCGGATCGCCATGAGCCGTGCCATCGCACTGCGCGAAGTCAGCAAGAGATACGGGCGCGACTCCCTGGCCGTCGAACGGGTTTCCCTCACCGTCCGACCGGGTGAGTTCCTGGTGCTGCTGGGGCCGTCCGGCTGCGGCAAGTCCACGGTGCTGCGCATGATCGCCGGTCTGGAGGACATCACCGAGGGGGAGCTGCTGCTCGACGGGGAGTACGCCAACGACGTACCGCCCCGCGAGCGGGATATCGCCATGGTCTTCCAAAGCTTCGCGCTGTATCCGAACATGACCGGCCGGGCCAACATCGGCTTCCCCCTCAAGCTGCGGGATCCGCGTGGGGACCACGCCCCGCAGGTGGAGGCGACCGCCCGGATGCTCGCCATCGAGGACCTCCTCGACCGGTTCCCCGGGCAGCTGTCGGGCGGCGAACGGCAGCGGGTCGCGATGGGCCGGGCGATCTCCCGGCAGCCGTCCGTCTTCCTGATGGACGAGCCGCTGTCCAGCCTCGACGCCAAGCTGCGCAGCCACCTCCGCGCCGAGATCGCCCGCCTGACCGCCGAGCTGGGCGTGACGACGGTGTACGTGACCCACGACCAGTCCGAGGCGATGTCCCTGGGTCACCGGGTGGCCGTGATGCGGGGCGGTGTGCTCCAGCAGATCAGCACCCCGCGCGAGACGTACGCCCTGCCCGCGAACGTCTTCGTCGCCGCGTTCATCGGCACTCCGCGCATCAGTCTGCTGCAGGCCGTGGTGCACGCGCCGCTGGACGCCCGGATGTCGATCGACCTCGGCCGGCAGCGCCTCGTCCTGCCGGAACCGCTCAGCTCCGACCATCAGTTGCTCCGCATCCAGCAGGGGCGCCGGATCATCGTCGGGCTGCGCTCGGAGGCGGTGCGGATCGCCCCGCCGAGCCAGGCCCGGCCGGGTGAGGTGGCGCTGACCGGGATCGTCGAGCACGTGGAGTACCAGGGCCACGAGGCGTTGGTTCATGTGAACACGGGTTCGCAGCCGGCGGTGGTGGCCGAGCTGGAGGCGCCCCGCCCCCGGCCGGCCGCCGGACGGCGCCGTCGCCCGCCGCGGCGGAACGTCCTCTCCCGTCTGCGGCAGCACGCGGCGGCCCTGTCTTCGCGGCCTGACGCCGGGCCGGACGTCGCCGAGGCCACCGCCCCGGAGTCCGGGCTCCCGGAGACACCGGCCTCGGCGGAGCGGCGGGTGTTCGGCCGCAGCGACCTCGTGGTGCGGACGGGCCCGCACGTCCGCGTGCGGGTGGGGGCGCAGATTCCGCTGCTGGTCGATCTGGCGCAGCTGTACGTGTTCGACCACGGCGGCCGCCGCGTCTGCCCGGCCCCGGACGGCCTGCCGGGCCTGGAGGAGTGACGGCGTCCAGGGCTCCGGTGGCGGCGGCCGGGGCTCGGCAGCCGGGGGCCGGGGCGCCGGTGCGGTCCGTATCCCCGCGCGCATCCGGACGGGGCAGGGGGCCAGGACCAGGGCCCGGTCCAGAGTCTCAGGGCGCGGTGCGCTCCTCCAGGGTCGCGCGCCAGGCCGGGGTGGGCTCCTCGGGGTCCGTCTCGGCGCGGCGGCCGCCGCGCCCGAAGAAGTCGGTGAGCGGCAGGATCGCGGCGCCGACCGTCACGGCGTCCGGCCCCAGGGTGCCGAGGTCGATCCGCACATGGGCGGCCGGGTAGGCGAGGGCGTAGGCGGTGGCGTGGGTACGGACGGAGTCGAGGAAGCGGGAGCCGAGCTGGAGTCCGGCCCACCCTCCGACGAGGATCCGCTCGGGCTGGAAGAGGTTGATCAGGTCGGAGAACCCGGCGCCCAGGTACTCGGCGGTCTCCTCCAGGACGGCCAGCGCGGTGGCATCGGCCTCGCGCGCCGTACGGTCGGCGCCCTGTCCGGTGCCGGGTCCGTGCTCGGCGCCCTGTCCGGTGCCGGGCCCGTGCTCGGTTCCGGGGCCCCCGGTCTGATCCGGGTACGCGGCGGCGAGCATCGCGGTCAGCGCGGTCTCCTCGTCCACGCCGGCCGGAGGCCGTCCGCCCGCCTCCGCCCACCGTTCCAGGAGCGCTTCGGCTCCGGCGTACGCCTCCAGGCAGCCCTGGGCGCCGCAGCGGCACCGCCGCCCCCGTACCCGTACGGTCAGGTGCCCCCACTCCACGGCGCGGCCGGGGCGCATGTCGTCGGAGACGACACAGGCGCCGACGCCGGAGCCGAAGAGCACGACCACGGCGTTGCGGGCGCCGCGCCCGGCGCCGAACCACATCTCCGCCTGTCCGAGCGTCTTGGCGCCGTTGTCGATGTAGTACGGCACGCTGTCGGGGAGCAGTCCGGACGCGCGGAGCAGGCGCTCCAGCGGCACGCCGTCCCAGCCGATGGTCTGGCCGTGCACCACGGCGCCGTCCTCCGGCGTCCTGGCGACGATGCCCGGGACGCCGACGCCGACGCCGAGCAGGGCCTCCGCCGCGATGCCGGCCCGCTCCAGGACCTCGGCGATGCCCTCGCGGAGATGGCCGACGACGACCCCGACGTCGTAGCGGTCGGTGCCCCGCGGGCCCTCGGTCGCGAGCGGTCTCTCCACCCGCGCGAGCTCCGTGAGGGCCAGGTCGAAGAGCTCCACCCGAATCCGGGTCTCGCCGACGTCGACGCCGATCATGTAGCCGCTGTCCGGCCGGATGCGGAGCAGGGTGCGGGGGCGGCCACCGGCGGAGTCGACGCTGCCGGCCTCCTCCACCAGCCCCTCGGCGACCAGTTCGGCCACCACGTTGCTCACGGAACCCGAGCTCAGGCCCGTGACCGGGCCGAGCGAGAAGCGGCTCAGGGGCCCGTCGAAGTACAGGCGTTGCAGTACGGCGGTGCGGTTCTCGCGCCGCAGGTCACGCACCGTACGGCCACTGCGCTGTGTCACCCTGCCCCCTGTCGTCACGTTCCTGTACGCAACATACCGCCGCGTGACTCCTGACGCGCGCCTGATCCGGGGGATGGGGTCAGACGATAAGTTAAGCCGTGATCGGCCTGCCCGGCCCGGAAGGGTCGCTTCCGGGCCGGGCCCGGGCTCATCTGGTCCGGGTCATCCGCCGCCGGCCCGCCGGCTCAGCGGGTCACCGTCCATTTCTGGTTCGCGCCACCGCCGCAGGTCCAGATCTGCAGCCGGGTGCCGTTGGCGGAGCTGTTGCCCGTCGCGTCCAGGCACTTGTCGGCCTGCGGGTTGACGATGTCCCGGGCCGCGTTGGCGACCCATCGCTGCGCGGCGGAGCCGTTGCAGTCCCAGAGCTGGACGGCGGTTCCGTCGGCGGTGCCGCCGGAGGCGACGTCGAGGCACTTGCCGAGCGCGCGGACGGTGCCGTCCGCGCCGACGGTCCACCGCTGGGCCGCGGTGCCGTTGCAGTCGTAGAGCTGCACGGCCGTGCCGTTCGCGGGGTTCGCGCCGGCGACGTCCACGCACTTGCCGCCGAGGCCGGTGATGGGTCCGCCGCCGGTGGGGCCGTCGGCGGTGGTGACGCGGACGTGGTCGACGACGAGCTGCTGCGGGAAGGCGGTGGAGCCGTCCGGGTCGCCGGGCCAGTAACCCCCGACCGCGAGGTTGAGGATCAGGAAGAACGGCTTGTCGAAGACCCAGGAGCGGCCGCCGAGGTCTGCGGGCGTGCGGGTCTGGTAGACGGCTCCGTCGACGGACCAGGTGATCCGGCCGGGCGCCCAGTCGACGGCGAAGGTGTGGAAGGCGTCGGCGAAGGCCTGCCCGCCCGGCAGGGTGTAGCCGGCTCCGATGCCACCGCTTCCGGAGTAGCCCGGGCCGTGGAGCGTCCCGTGGACCGTGGACGGTTCGAAGCCGACGTTCTCCATGATGTCGATCTCGCCCGAGGCCGGCCATCCGACCTGGCCGAGGTCGTGGCCCAGCATCCAGAAGGCGGGCCACATGCCCTGGCCGCGCGGCACCTTCATCCGCGCCTCGACCCTGCCGTACTGGGCGGTGAACTTGCCGGCCGTGTTGAGGCGGGCGGAGGTGTACTCGCACCGGCCGTACCAGCAGGAGTAGTTGCCGGGATTCTCCTTGCGGGCGGTGATCACGAGGTGGCCCTGGCCGTCGAGCGCGGCGTTGCGGTTGCCGGCGGTGTAGTACTGCCGCTCGTGGTTGTTGACGTTGTCGCCGGTCTCCGTCTGCCATCGGCCGCCGTCCACGGCCGCGCCCGCCGGGCCGTCGAACTCGTCGGCGAAGGTGACGGCGGCGGTCTGTGCGACGGGGGCGACGGCCGCCCGCGCCGAGGCGAGGGGCGGATCCGTGTCGGCGTCCGGCATGTCGAGCCCCAGGGCGGCGACGGCGAGGACCGTCACCGCCGTCAGGGCCGACCAGAGCGCGCGCCGTGGTGTGCGGGAGGAGCGCATGACTCTCGCTTCCGTTGGGTGGGGGGAGGACACGGGATGCCATGCCCATGACATTCTGCTGCGGAGACGTCACCTGTCTCCGCTCCTTTGTTGCACACATGATTCAAGGAGTGAGTTAAGTCGTGCGTCAAGGGGCTTGGCAACGACTGTTGCGTCGGTCAGCTCTCCGGCGGGCCGCCCCGCTCGCCGGGCTGCCGCCTGCCCGCCGTCAGCGACGCGACGATGACTCCGGTGAGCACCGCCCAGACGAGCGCGTCCGCTCCGGCGCGGCTCCAGCCGACGGCGCCGAGGAGGACGGCCGCGGCCAGCCCGGCGCCGAGCGCCCGCCGGTCCCGGACGAAGGACCAGACGCGCCGGCCGGCGCCCGGATCGCGCCACTCCAGAAACGCCGCACGGCAGACGAGCGCCGTCGCGGCGATCGCCGCCGTCAGCACGCTCGCGTCCATGGCACCCGCCTTCCCGCTCCGCCCTCCATGCTCCCCCATGGGCCGCCCCCCGCGGCGACGACAGGACGAGGTCTCCTCCCCCGGCGTCGGCCGGCCGCCGGAACGGATCCCGTCCGTGCGTTCCGGGCGATGGGGCGGACGGCCCCGCGCGCCGGGCCGCCGAGATGCGGGGCTCGTCGGCCGGGGAGCATGCTGAGGGTGTGACGTCGTACGGTGCGGCCGGCCCCGAGTCGTCGGCCGAGGCCGAGGACGCGGCCCGGACAGCGAGCGTCGGCGGGCCGGAGATGGGCGCGCTGTCGCTGACGCTGGCCGAGGCCGCCCTGCGGACGATCGAAGCGCTCGGCGGCTACGCGGGCGGTGTGTACCTGCGGTCGGGTACGCCCGGTCTGCTGCGGCTCGCGGTCCTCGCGGGGCTTCCGAGCGGCCTGTTCCGCCCGTGGTGGCGCATGCACGTGAACCGCCCGTTCCCCGTCGCCGAGGCCTACCGTTCGGGGCAGCCGGTGCACCTGGCCGACGCGGAAGAGGCCATGCGGCTCTTCCCCCAGCTCGTGGCGAGCCTCCCGTTCCCCTTCGCCTCCCTCTACGCGCCGGTCGTCAGCGGCCGTGAACGGATCGGGGTGCTGGTGGTGCTGCGTCCGCCGAGCCCCGGCGTGCCCGTCAACGCCCGCGACCGGGGGCGGCTGGCCCAGGAGGCCCGCCGGCTCGGCGGGGCGCTCGCGGAACTGGCCGCCGACGGGACGTCGGTGGAGTGGGCGGTGGAACCCGTCTGCGTCCAGCTCCCGTCGTCCGGCGCGCCGCCCATCCGGATCGGCTACTTCGACTGGGACCTGGACTCGGGCCGGGTCACCGCCGACGACGGCCTGCGGGCGATCCTCGGCGACGACGCGCCTTTCCCCGGGACGATCGAGGCGCTCACGGCCCGCCTCGACCCGGCGGACACGTACGCCCTCTGGACCATCGCCCGCCGGGCCGCCGAGTCCGGCGCCCCGGTGGCCCGCCGGATCCGGCTGCGGGGTCCTGACGGGGGGCTGCACCTGCTGGAGGTCTCCGCCCGCGCCGCGCCGGGGCCCGCCGCAGGCACCGCCTCCCGGCCGGAAGACGGCGCCTTGGGCAGTGAGCCGGGGGCCGTCGTCGTGCCCGGCGAGGGCGGCGGGCGGCTGACCGGCTCGCTCGTCGACCTGGGCACCGGCCTGGTCGGCTCGGACGCCACCGACCGGCTCCCCCGCGCCATCCTCGCCATCGACCGCCTCGGACGGATCACGTACATCAACCACCGCACCGAGGACCTCGTGGGCCGCCCCCGCTCGGCGCTGGCCGGGCGGCCCCTCACGGAGATCTTCCCCTGGTTCGACCACCCCGCCCACGAGGAACAGCTCCGCGCGGCGCTGCTCTCGGACGAGGCGGTGCACTTCCTCGCCCACCCCTCCGAGGGGGAATGGCTCTCCGTCTCGCTCTATCCCGGCCACGACGGGGTGACACTGGTCCTGCTCCCCGAGGAGGACCCCAGCTACCAGCCCGCCTCCGTGACCCGGCCGGACATGGGCTTCGGCTCCCCGGCCGACCGTGCCTCGGCGCTGTACCGGCCGGTGGCGCTGGCGATCGCGCTGACCGAGGCCGTCACCGCACGGCAGGTGTCGGCGGTGGTCACCGACGAGCTGCTCCCCGCCTTCGGCGGCCGCCAGCTCGCGATCTATCTGCTGAGCGAGCGCCACCTCTATCTGGCGTGGGAGACCGGTTTCCCGCCCGGCTTCCTCGAGCCGTTCGACGGCGTCGGTCTGCACGCCCGGCTGCCGGGCGTGGAGACGCTCACGAGCGGCCGCCCGCTCTTCTACGAGTCGATGGACCAGCTCCGTACGGCCTATCCGGACCTTCCCCTGGACGCGGATACGGGGGCCAGGGCCTTCCTGCCGCTCATCGCCTCCGGCCGGCCCGTCGGCTCGTGCATCCTCGGCTTCGACCGGCCGCGCGGTTTCAGCCCGGAGGAGCGCACCGTCCTGACGGCGCTCGCCGGGCTCATCGCCCAGGCGCTCGAACGGGCCCGGCGTTACGACTCCGAGTCCGCGCTGGCCCGCGGTCTGCAGGACGCCCTGCTCCCCCACCGCCTCCCCGTGCTCGACCAGGTCGACACGGTGGCCCGCTATCTGCCCGGCACGCAGGGCATGGACGTCGGCGGGGACTGGTACGACGTGATCGAGACGCCGCAGGGACAACTGGCGCTGGTGGTCGGCGACGTTCAGGGGCACGGGGTGGCCGCGGCCGCCACGATGGGACAACTGCGCAGCGCCGTAAGGGCGTTCGCGATCGGAGGGCATCCGCCGCAGGAGGTGGTGCAGGGCACCAACCGGCTGCTGATCGCCCTCGACCCCGGGCAGTTCGCGAGCTGTTGCTACATCGTCCTCGACCCGCGGACCGGTGCGACCCAGGCCGTGCGGGCCGGACATCCCCAGCCCCTGGTGCGTCACCCGGACGGCGAGACGGAGGTCCTGGACCTCACGGGCGGGCTGGTCCTCGGCATCGACACCGACGCGACGTACCCGCTCAACGACCTACGGCTCGCGCCGGGCGCGGTCCTGGCCCTGTTCACGGACGGCCTCGTGGAGCAGCCGGGCCACGACATCGACGAGGGCGTGGAACGGCTGCGCCGTACGTTCTCGGCCACGGGCTCCGCCCCGCTCGCGGAGACGGCGGACCGCCTGATCCGCGACGCCCGCCGCGCCACGGACCGCCCGGACGACATCGCCCTGCTGCTGGCCGCCCGTTGGGCACGGCAGGCCTGAGGGGCACGGCGTCCGGTTCAGCGCCGGCGGTGGTGGTGGTCGCCGATGGTCGGCAGCGAGCTGTGCTGGGCGACGGACGAGAACGAAACCCGGTCGCGGTATGCCTGGTCCCGGCGTTCCTGCTCCATGAGCAGACCATCGGCGTTGCCGGTCGGCCCGCTGCCGCGCCGCAGCAGCGTCACGATGAGCAGGACGACGGCGCTTGCGATGACTCCGAACAAGACGAGTACGGCGACCATGGTGCTCCCCCCGAGCATTCGTTCCGCGTTTCCCCTGCGGCCCACGGTAACCCGGGATCGATCACAAGGGAACGCCCTCACCCGGTCGGCCCCCGGTCATTGGTCCCCCTGCCCCCCGCGGGCGAGGCTGTCCCCAGACGCAGGCCGCCGAAGGAGGACACGTGCAGCAGGACAAGCAGCCGGACTACGGCCCCGTGGTGTTCCGCGACCGCTCGGCCGGATTCGCCTTCCTGACCCGGTCCACGGCGACGAGCGACCAGACCATCGAATGGGACGACGGCCACACGTACCCCGTCGTGGACGTGGAGATCTCCTCGGAGAGCCACCCCTTCTACACGGGCAAGGCCCGCACGGTCGACTCCGAGGGCCGCATCGCCAGGTTCGAACGCCGCTACGGCGAGGAGACGTCCTGACCCGGGACGGCGCCACGAGGCCGCCGAACCGCCGCGGGCGCGACGGAAGCTGAGGCCGAACCCGGTCGCCTACCGCAACGGGCGGAAGAAGGAGCGGAGTTCGGCGGCGACCTGTTCGGGCTCCTCGTGCGCCATGAAGTGGCCGCCCCGGCCCGGGGCGTTCCAGTGGCGCAGATCGCGGAAGGTGCGTTCCGCGAGGCTCCGCGGGTAGTCCGCGTACGCCGGTTCATGGCTGAGGGTGACCGCGGCCGGCACCTCGACGGGCGGCACGGGCCGGTTGCGCGGGTAGTCGTAGTACTGCCGGAAGGACGAGCCGATGCAGCCGGTGGCCCAGTACAGCGTCGCCACCGTCAGCAGCGTGTCCCGGTCCCAGCGGGACTCGACGTCCCCTTCGCAGTCGCTCCAGTCGCGGTACTTGTCGACGATCCAGGCCAGCAGTCCGGCGGGCGAGTCCCGCAGCGCGGCGGCGAGGGTGTCGGGCCGCGTGCACATGATCTCGCTGTAGCCCTGGTCCTGCGCGTCGTAGGCGGTGAGGGCGTCGAGGTAGGTCCGCTCCTCGGCCGTGGGCGGCTCCGCCTCGAAGTCGGAGGTGACGACGGCGGAGGTGATGTGCACGCCGGCCACCTCGGCCGGGTGGAGGGCGCCGAGCCATTGCGTCACCCCGCCGCCGATGTCCCCGCCGAACGCGCCGAAGCGCGCGTAGCCGAGCGTCTCGGTCATCAGCCGGTGCCAGGTCTCGGCGACGCCCCGCCGGGTGAAGGGGCCGGCCGGCGGAGCGGAGTACAGGAATCCGGGCAGCGACGGTACGACCACGTCGAAGGCGTCGGCCGGGTCGCCGCCGTGCGCGGCCGGGTCGGCGAGGAGTTCGGCGACGGGCAGCATCTCCACGAAGCTGCTCGGCCAGCCGTGCGTCAGGATCAGCGGCAACGGCGCGGGCGCCCCCTCGGCGCCCCGGCCGCGGAGACGGACGAAGTGCACCGGGCGTCCGTCGACGTCGGCGAGGAAGTGCGGAAGGGCGTTGAGGCGCGCCTCGGCCTTGGCCCAGTCGAAGCCGTCCGCCCAGTAGGCGACGAGCCCCCGGAGAAAGCCGGGGTCGGTGCCGGCCGCCCAGTAGGTGGAGTCGGACGGCTCGGTGTAGAGCGTGCGACCGAGGCGGTGGCGCAGGTCGTGCAGGACGTCGTCGGCGACGGAGATCCGGAAAGGGGTGACGGTCATGGTTCCTTCGGCCGGGTCGGCGAGTGCTGCGGTCGTACCGGTGCGGTGTGGCGCGCGCCCCGGATGCCGCGTGCGCACGGGCGGGCCCGCCGTCCGGAGGCGGGGTGTCCGCCGCGGCCGTACGTGAGCGGCATGGGGTGCGACCGTACCCGCCGCACCGGACGGGCGCATCCGGATACCGTCCGACGACCCCCCGGGCCGGCCGTTCGCCGCGGGGCCGGACGGGCGACGAGACGAAGACCGCCCCCGCGGGCTCCGCAGGGGCGGTCGGGCATACCCCTCAGGGGTGCGCCGGTGTACGTACGAGGGAGGGCGCTCAGGCCTCGACGACGCCGGAGGCGGCGACGGCGATCTTGGCGCTGGTGGTGCCGGAGCGGGAGCCGAGGGACTCGATCTTCTTGACCAGGTCCTGGCCCTCGACGACCTCGCCGAAGACGACGTGCTTGCCGTCGAGCCAGTCGGTCACGATGGTGGTGATGAAGAACTGCGAGCCGTTGGTGTTCTTGCCCGCGTTCGCCATGGAGAGCAGGTACGGGCGGTCGTGCTTGAGGGTGAAGTTCTCGTCCGCGAACTTCTCGCCGTAGATGCTCTTGCCGCCGGTGCCGTTGCCGTTGGTGAAGTCACCGCCCTGGAGCATGAACTGGGGGATGACGCGGTGGAACGGGGAGCCGGCGTAGCCGAAGCCGTGCTCGCCGGTGGCGAGCTCGCGGAAGTTCCGCGCCGTCTTCGGGACGACGTCGTCGAACAGCTGGAAGACGATCCGGCCGGCGGCCTCGCCGTTGATGGTGATGTCGAAGTAAACGTTGTTGCTCATGGGGACATCCTGTCATTCCCTGCCCGCCTCGCGCGCACGGGCTGCCGCCACACGCCGGATCCCCGTACTCCGCCGTGGGTACGGGGATCCGAGGATCCGGACGCTGCCGTGGTCCGAGCGCCCGGCCGCGGCCCTGAGGGAGGCCGCGCTCCGGAGGGACCGCTACGCCAGGGGACCGCCCTCGGGGAGCTGGAGGCCGCCGTCGGGCAGGACGGGCGCGGCGTCCTCCAGCAGGGACTCGACGGGGGCGTCGCTCTGCGACAGTCCGGTGGTGCCGGTCGCGCCCCCGTCCGCGCCGGTGGCGGCGGTCGCGTGGGGCGGCGGGGTGACGAGGGCCGTGACGACGCCCGCGGCGAGGGAGGCGATGGCGAGCATGCTGCGCTTCTTCATGCCCTGGTCAACTGCCGAGGCGCCCGGGGGTTACGGCCTCGGACCCAGACGAGCAGAACGAGCGAGGCGACGGCGGCGAACGCGCACCACGTGGAGACGAACTCCGTCCGCCACAGCAGGACGCAGACGACCGCTCCGGCGCCGGTCAGGAGGCCGAGGAGGCGCAGGAGCCGGTCGCGGGCGAGCAGGAGCGCCCCGACGGTGGCGAGGAGGTAGGCCGCGATCAGCGGGAGCGCGTACGGCAGGTCGAGCACGTATCCGAGGGTGCGGCCGCGGACCTCGGCCGTGACGGGCCGTACGGCGAGGCGGTACGCGAGGACGGCGGCGGCGAGCGCGCCGGCCAGGACGGGGGCCGCCAAGCGCCGCCGGTCGTCGGGCGGGGAGGCGGTAAGGACGCCGAGCGGGACCCAGAGGGCCAGCAGGGGCAGGGCGATCACCGCCCAGGCGAGGGTGGCCGGGCCGGCCCCGCCGCCCGCCCGCCAGACGACGGACTCGACGATCTGGTGGGCGCCGAGCAGCAGGGGCAGAGCGGCGAGGAGGAGGTCGGCAGGCCGCCGTACGGCGGCGAGGCAGGCCACGCCGACGGCGCCGATGGCGGTTCCCGCCACGAGGTCGGCCGTCGCACTCCAGCACACGGACCAGGCATATCAGACGCATCGCCGCTCGCGCGCCCGCACCACGCGGTGCCGGCCCGGCCCGGCGGGTCCGGCACGGCGCGGCGGGTCCGGGTCAGGCCTCGGCGCAGGTCTCCACGTAGACGGTGGTGCCGAGGCGGCGCGCCCGGTCGATCTCCACCAGGCGCGCGAAGTTCCACGGCGGCAGCTCCCGCTCCCACTCGGCCATGGTCCGCACGCTGAACTCGCTGTGCTCGTCGGGGTCGAGCACGATGGCGTCGAGCTGTTCGGCGGTCAGGACCCCGCCGTCGAAGATGAACCCGATGTGGTTGGCCGGCCACTCCTCGCCCCGGTCGGTGACGAAGTGGGTGCCCAGGAGCCGGGGTTCGCCGCGGAAGACGATGCCCGTCTCCTCGTGGCATTCGCGGACCGCCGTCTGCCAGGGCGTCTCCCCCGGGTCCATGTTCCCGCCGGGCCACTGCCACAGCTCGGCGCGGTACGAAGCGCGGAGCTGGAAGGGCCGGCCGTCGGTGTCGGTGAAGTACAGGCAGGCGTACGCCGTCGCTCTCGGCAGCGTCGCGACGTACTCGGCGGGCGGCAGCCAGGTGTTCGCCATGGGGCGGCTCTCTCTCGACGGACGGGCCGGTGGACGGTCCCATCCAAGCGGGCCGGGCGGCGGATCCGGCCGACCCAGGAGCACATCACCGGATCGGGTGATCATGGCCGCGGACTCGCCGTCGCGCGCCCGCCGCGCGGCCGCGGTCAGCGGCCCGGCCGGCTCTCAGCTCGCTTCGCGGGGCGGATCGGGGGGCGCGTCGGGTGGCGGCCAATGGGGTGGTCCGAGGGGCTCGATGTCGAGCCGTCGTGCGACCCGGCGCTCGTGGATCAGCCGGCCGACCAGCGCTCCTCCGTAGACCACGAATCCGACGCCGACCAGCCAGGACTGCAACACGAGGACCGTGCCGAACTGGCCGTAGGTGACGGCGTTCGAGGCGATGAGGGGGGAGAAGACGAACTGGGAGAAGATCCGCAGGCCGAAGAGCCCCACGGCCGTGCAGATCGCGCCCGGGGCGAGGGCGCGCCAGCGGATGCGGCCGCAGAGGAGGAAGCGCTGGGACCACCAGAAGAAGAGGGCGGTCCCCACGGTGTCGGCGGCGGCGACCGTGACGGTGTTGGCGGTGCCCTCAGGTGGGGGCGTCGCGGCGAAGACCAGGAGCGCGGCGACGAGGATCGCGAGCCAGACGACGTGACGCCACATGGTGTGCCAGCGGGCGGTGGGCAGGTCCCACACCCGTTCGTATCCCGTCTGTACGGCCGACCCGAAGGTCACACCGAACGCCGCGAGGGCCGCGAGGCCGAACGCGGTCGTCCGCTGCAGCGCCTGCCCGGGCTGGCCGAAGAGCTGCTCGACCTCCTCCTCCGAGACCTCGGAGACACCGAGGCCCTGGACCAGCCAGCGGGCGAAGCCCCGGCCGCTGGCGAGGTCGGCCGCGGCGACGATGATGAGCAGCGGGACGAGGGTGAGCAGGCTGAGGGCGGCGAACCCCATGGCGCGGTGCATCAGCTCCATCTCGCGCCCCCGGCTCCAGGCGAGCCCGATGACCGAGGTCAGGACGCGCTGGTAAAGCCGGTGGAACCAGTGGCCGTGCTCGGCGGGGGCAGCGTCGTGGGGCGCACCGGATGTGGGGGGCATGCCACGGGGAGTACCCGCACCGGGACCGGACACCTCCGGCTTGCCGCCGAACGGGGTACGCGGTGCGGGCGCGGGTGCGGCCATCCGGCGCGGTGCCGCGTGCGGCCGCCCGGGACGGCGTCAGGTGCGGGTGCAGCCGTCCGGCAGGGTGTCCGCCGTCTCCAGGGCGCCGCTGGAGGCCTGGAGTGCGGCGCTCACCAGCGTGGCCAGCAAGTCGATGTCCGAGCCCATGTCCAGACGGACCGTCACCCAGCCCGAGCCGGCCCGCAACCGCACGGCGCTGGACCCCAGGAGGGCCGGCCGCAGCCTCGCGATCATGGATCGGCTGAGATGGACGTCCGCCTCGTGCTCCCCGTGGAAGTGGACGATCTCCCGGGTGGCGGTCCGCAGGCCGACCTCGGCGCCGCAGAGGGCGGGGTCGGCGACCAGCGAGGGCCAGCTCATCAGGCGTTCACTGGCGTGCCTGGCTGTGTTCATACGGAGGAGCGTGCCGGGGCCGGGGCCCGCGCACAAGCGTCCTGCAGCAAGAAACACGCCGAGGCGTGAAATCGCCCCTCGGAGGTCTCGTCGGGAGCCGGTCCCAGCCGGTTGTACGCACGGGGGTGCCTCGAACTAGCGTGGCCCCATGGAACTCATCGGGAAGATCGCGGCCGACCGGCCCCTGCTCGTGCTGGCCGTGAAGGAGGAGGCGCAGTTCCTCGACACGGATCTGCCGGTCCTGCTGACCGGCATGGGGAAGGTGAACGCGGCGACCGCGCTCGCCACCGTGCTCGGCCGGGGCCCCCGACCGTCCGGCATCGTGAATCTGGGCACGGCCGGGGCTCTGCGGCCCGGCTGGACGGGGACCCATATCGTCGGCACGGTGATCCAGCACGACCTCGACGGCGAACTGCTCGCCACGCTGACCGGTGAGTCCTACGGCGAGCCGCTGGCGCTCCCTGACGGCGGCGAGGTGGTCCTCGCCACCGGCGACGCCTTCATCTCGGACGAGGTGGCCCGCGCCCGCCTCGCCGCGCGCGCCCCGCTGGTGGACATGGAGGGGTACGCCCTGGCGTCCGCTGCCGCCGTCGCCGGCGTTCCGCTGCGCATCGTCAAGCACGTCAGCGACGAGGCGGGTGACGGCGCGGCCAGGACCTGGCGCGAGTCGGTGGCGGACTGCGCCCGGGCCCTCGCCGACTGGGCCGGGGCGAACACTCCGTACCGCGGCTGAGGCGCCCGGGATCCGTCGACGGCTCCGGGGAGGCGTCGGGGCTCGGGGCCCCGGATCGGCCGCTGGGGCCGGGGGCGCGGAGGGGGGCTTGCGAGCCCCGGGGGTTCAGCCGGCGGCCGGGCCGAAGCGGCTCGCGCCCCGGATCGGCCGCTCGGGCCGGGGGCGCGGAGGCGGGAGTTCGACGTCCGGGGGGTCAACCGGCGGCCGGGCCGAAGCGGCTCGGGGCCCCGGATCGGCCGCTCGGGCCGGGGGCGCGGAGGGGGGGGCTCTCGAGCCCCGGGGGCTCAACCGGCGGCCGGGCCGAAGCGGCGGCGGTACGCGGAGGGGCTGAGCCCGGTCTGTCGGTGCATCAGGGCGCGCAGGTTGGCGGCGGTGCCCAGGCCGCTGGAGCGGGCGACGACGTCGAGCCTGGCCTCGCCGCGTTCGAGGAGCCGGCAGGCGAGGGCCACCCGCTCTCCGGTGAGCCAGGCCAGCGGGGTGGTGCCGAGCTGGGCCCGGAAGCGGCGGTGGAGCGTGGCCGGGCTGACCGCCGCGCGGGCGGCGAGCTCGGGGACGGCGAGCGGGGAGCCGAGCCGCTCCTGCGCCCAGGCGAGCAGCGGCGCGAGGGACTCCTCGGGCAGGTCCGGGACCGGTCGCTCGACGAACTGGCGCTGCCCGCCGTCCCGGTGGGCGGCGAAGACCAGCCGTCGGCTGACCGCGTTGGCCACCTCGGCGCCGTGGTCGCGGCGGACGACGTGGAGCCCGAGGTCGAGCGCGGCGGCGCTGCCGGCGGCGGTGAGGATGTCGCCGTCGTCGACGAAGAGGACGTCCGGTTCGAGGCGTACGGAGGGGAAGCGCGCCCGGAAAGAGTCCGCCCACTGCCAGTGCGCGGTGGCGCGGCGGCCGTCCAGGACCCCGGCCTCGGCGAGGGTGAAGGCGCCGCTGCAGAAGCCGAGCAGGCGCGCCCCGCGCGCGTGGGCCCGGCGGATCGCGGCGAGTACGGCGGGGCGGCGGGGCACCTCCACGTCCGGGCGGTTGGGGACGATCAGGGTGTCCGCCTCGTCCGCGGCGTCGAGTCCGGCGACACCCGTGAGGGTGAAGAAACCGTCGCGCATGAGGGTCCGCGGCTCGGGTGAGCAGAGCCGGAAGTCGTACAGCTCGCGGCCGATCTCGGGGCGGCGCAGTCCGAAGACCTCAGTGGCACAGCCGAGTTCGAAGGGGTTGGAGTGGGCGTCGACGATGACGACGACCCGGTGGAGGCCCGTATCGGCACGCTCCCCCGCATGCGAGGATCCTTGCGACATGTGCTCTTTCTAGCACTCGCGGCGTTACGCGGTCACGGCGCAGGATGGGCGCATGAGCGATCTGACCAACGAACCCATCGCCCTTCCCCAGGCCCTCGCCTCCTTCGAGGAGTTGTGGAGCCCCCGGATCGTGACCCGGGTGAACGACTACGACGTCCGCGTCGCCAAGGTGGCGGGCGAACACGTGTGGCACGCCCATGACGACACCGACGAGTTCTTCCTGGTCCTGGACGGGGAGCTGCGCATCGCGCTGCGGGAGGACGGCTCGGAGCGCGAGGTCACGCTGGCCCGCGGCTCCGTCTTCACCGTGCCGAAGGGCGTGGAACACCGGCCGTACGCCCCGACCGGGGCATCGATCCTGCTGTTCGAGCCCACCGGCACGCTGTCGGTCGGCGACCGGCACGAGGAGATCCCGGACCACGTGGACGCCACGACGGGCCACGCACTCGGCTGAGCGGGGCACCCGAGCGACCGGGGCCGGCGGCAGCTACGGAGACGGGGCCGGCGTGGCGGAGCGCGGCGCGGGCGGCAGGCTCCAAGGCAGGTCGGTGTGGCGGAGGCCAAGCGCGGGCGGCAGGCCCCGCGGCGAGACCGGGTCGGCGTGGCGCAGCCGGGCGCGGGCGATCAGCGCCGGTCGGGCCGCTCCTCCGGCCGTTCGACGAGGATGGCGGCGACGTCGTCATCGAGGCCGCCGGCCCCGTAGGCGACGAGATCGGTGTGGAGCAGGGCCGGGAGGCGTTCGCCCGGCTCCCGCACCCAGCCTCGGAGCCGTTCCTCCAGCGGATAGAAGACCCCGGCTCGGTCACGCGTCTCGCTCACCCCGTCGGTGAAGAGCAGCAGCCGGTCCCCCGGTCCGAACGGGATCTCCTCGACCCGGTGCCGCTCTTCCGCGAGGCCCGCCAGGCTCAGCGGCAGGGACGGGTCGGCGAAGTCCACGGCCCGCACCTCCGAGCCGCGTTGCAGCAGCGGGGCCGGGTGGCCGCAGCTGAGGAGCCGGGCGACATGCGCGTCGTCGGGGATCTCCACCAGGACGACGGTCGCGAAGCGTTCGGCGGCGTCCGAGTCCGGGTCCCAGGCGCTGTAGCGGTCGAGGCCGCGTTCCAGCCGGGCGGCCAGTGCGGGCAGACCGTCCGCGTCGTCGACGGCGGCGCGGAAGGAGCCGAGGATCACGGACGCGGTCTCGACGGCCCCGAGGCCCTTGCCCTGCACGTCGCCGAGCATCAGGCGTACGCCGCCCGGGACGCGGACGGCTTCGTAGAAGTCGCCTCCGATCCGGGCCTTGGCGGCCGCGGCGACGTACAGCAGGTGCAGGCGCAGCGGGCCGAGCCGTGGCGAGAGCGGGCGCAGGACCACCCGCTGGACGACCTCGGCGACGGCCGTGACCTCCCGCAGGTCCCGTTCGTACCGCAGCCGCACCCGGCTGGCCCAGACGGCGGCCGCGGTCACCGTCGCGAGTACCGCCTCGTTGGCGAGCAGATCGGGAACGAGCGGCTCCCCCCTCGCGACCCCCAGCGCCCCGCGCACCGCCATGGCGAGCGCGCCGATGACGCAGGTGCCGCGAACGCCCCAGGTGACGGCGCCGAGCGCGGGGGCGGCGACCAGCAGCCGGTCGAAGCGTTCCCGCTCGGGGGTGAGCAGGTCGGCGGCGACGGTCAGCGCCATCACCAGGAAAGGCAGGATGCGGCCGAGGGTGATCTGTGTACGCGTCCGGGAGGCGGGGAGCTGACGGTGACCACCTGTGGGCATTCCGTGATCGTACGCAGCGGGCGCGTCGGGTCCCGGCTCCGTCGGGTGGTGTGTCCGGGCGGCGTGCCGCGGATCGGTGTGTTCGGGCTGGTGCCGCGACCAGAAGGGCACCCCCCTAGCTGAGCAGCCGGTCCCGGGTCAGTTCCATCACCTCGGCCCGGCTGCGGGTGCCGTGGTCGGCGGCGATGAAGTACTCGCCGATCCGCACCGAGAGGGCGAACATGCAGCGGATCTCCACCTCGGCCTCGTCAGAGCAGAAGGCGCCGAACAGAGAGCGGAGGTAGTCCATCCGGCGGTTGTCGACGCGTCGCAGCCGCTCCGCGACGGACGCGTCACGCCGGGCCCAGTCACGGATCGCCAGTTCGGCCGCCACGCCCATCGTCGGCCCTTCGGCCGATGAGGCGATCGTGAACAACCGCTCCAGCTTGGCCCGTGCCTCACCACCCTCGCTCTCGACCTGCTCGATCACGGCTTCGGCCACCGCGCGCTCCCAGGTGTCGAGCATCTCGTCGAGCAGCGCGTCCCGGTTGCGGAAGTAGCCGTAGAAGCCGCCCTTGCTGACCCCGAGCGCCTGCGCCAGCGGCTCGATCCGGACGGCCTCGGGGCCACCGGAGGCGAGCGCGCGCAGGCCTTCCTCGATCCACTTGCCGCGTGGTGTGCGGGTCACGCCCACTGTCCGTCTCCCTCACGTCCACCCGTCTATACGGGACCGTATAGACGAGCGCTACTCTTCTTCTATACGGCATCGTATAGACAGGAGCCTGCTCGTGAGACTTCCGATTTCCGCGCACACCTCCCGCCCGTGGCGGGTCCACGAGATCACCGGTGACTTCCACGTCGAGGATGTCTGGCAGCTGCCCACACCGGGTGGGCCCGACGATCTCGCCCTGCTCGTCGACCAGTTCGCGAACGGCGAGGGGGACCCCGTGCCCTCGCCGGTGGGGCGGGCACTCTTCGCGCTCCGCTGGAAGCTCGGCGCCCTGCTCGGCTGGGACGCGCCCTCCGGTGGTCTCGGCAGCCGGGTACCCACCCTGCGCGACCGCCTCCCGGCGGACCTGCGTGAGGGCCCGCGGGGACCGGATACCAAGGCCGTGCCGTTCACCTCGGTCTTCTTGACGCATGACGAGTGGGCGGCGGAGATGGCCAACCGGACCATGCACGGGGTGCTGCACATCGGCTGGGTCCCGGACGGGGCCGGCGGCTACAGCGGACAGATGGCGGTACTGGTGAAACCGAACGGGCGACTCGGCTCCCTGTACATGCTGGGGATCAAGCCGTTCCGCTACCTGGGCGTCTACCCCGCCCTGATCCGCGGCATCGGCCGCGAGTGGCAGAAGGGCGCCGCCGCACGCGGAGCGGGCGCCGCCTAGGCCGGAGCCGGAAGGCCCCTGGTGGCCCGCCGGGGGGACGGCGCCACGCTGCGGATACCGCCTAGGTGACGGTGTAACAGGTGGCGTGCCCGCCGCCGTCCCTGTTCCACTCTTCCTTCTGGGGCCACCGGGACCAAGAGCCGCTGTCCTCCGTCCACGCGTCGGGGGCTTCGCTATAGGCATCGCGGCAGGTGTCGACCGCGAGTCGCTTCGCCGCGCCGGCCCCGGGAAACGTTCGCGGACGGAGGGACTTCTGGGCGAAGACGCGACCGTCGTGGTCGCCCGCGCACGGCACGGTCACGACCAGCCGCGGCGTCCGCTGGCCGGTGTTGAAGTCGACGCAGTCGCCCGCCTTGACGCGGGAGAACCGACGCAGAACGGTGCTCGCGTCGCGCGGAGGGCTGCCGGGGGTGACGGCGGGCCGGGAGGCGCCGGCGCCGTGCCCGGTGAGGGCGAGGTCGATCCGGAGCGACTTCATGTCCTGGAAGGCGCTGTCCTTCTTGCCCAGGGCCCAGGAGAAGTCGGCCCGGACGTGGGTGACACGGCCCCGGGCGTCCACGGTCACCGTCACGGGAACCGGATCACTCTTGGCATAGCTGACCATGGGCGGGCTCTGAGCGGACAGCTCCCGCATCAGGTCCGGCGGGAACAGCTTCCAGGTGAGGGTGCTGCGCATGGTCGCCTGATACGTCCGGCCGGCGCCGGCGGCCCGCTGGGCGGTGGCCTCCGCGGCACCGAGCCCTTCGAGGAGCGTGCCGCCGATCGGGGCCTCGGATCCACGCAGGTGGTCGATGACCCCGGTGCCGTAGTTCGGGTCCCTGTCCCACGACGCGTACCGGAGCCAGTAGAGGGACGAGTCGGGGCGGTAGTGGATGCGCGCGGGGTCGGTGAGGATCTCGCCGCCGGCGTCGGCCTCACCCTCGCTAGGGGTCGTCCCCAGGACCGCCTCCCGCGCGGCCTGGGGGAAGCCCTTCCCGACGTTCCACTTCACAGTGGCCTCGCCTTTGTTGGCAGCGAAGTCCAGCCGCCCGGTGAGCGTCTGGGTGGCCTTGGCCTTCGCGGAGGCGAAGGTGACGGTCTGGGTGAAGGCCGCGGTGCCGGCCTTCTGCGTCTGGCGCAGGGCGAGGAAGACCTGCCGGTCGAGCGGCTGGTCGAAGACCGCGTGCCGGGCGGGCGCGGCCGCCGGCCGCGTGCCTCCGTCGCCGCCGGAGCAGGCGGTGAGAAGGAGGGACGCGGCGGCGAGCGGCGGCACGAGGGAACGGGCGAAGGAACGGATCACGTGAACATGACCGGGAGCCGAACTGAAAGGTTGTCCCCCGACGGATCACGAAGTGATCAAGCGGCCGGGGCCGCCCGGGCGGGGGCAGCCCCTGTTCAGGGGCGGTGCACGGTCGGGGGCGGGGGCGCCGGGTGCGGCTGTGCCGCCTCTGTCGGAGGCGCTGGGTGCGGTGGTGTGATCGCTGTCGGGGCCGGCTGCTCGTCGGGGGCCGGGGACGGTGCCCTGCCCGGGAGTCCGAGGGCCGCCGCGGCGCCGAGGGCGGCGAGGGCGGCCAGGGCCAGGAGGCCGGTGGTCGACCCGCCGGTCGGTGCCCCGGCCGGGGTGACGGTCATCAGGAGGGTCGCGGCGGCGACGCCGAAGGCCGGGCCGACGTTCATGGCCGTCTGCTGCAGTCCGCCGGCGACCCCGGCGTCGGCCACGTCCGCCCGGTGCACGAGCACAGCGGTGGCGGTGACCATGACCGTACTGAAACCGGCGCCGACCAGGGCGAAGCAGCCGCCGGCCGCCAGGGCCGTCGCCTCGTCGCCGAGCCGGGAGAGCAGCAGCACGCCGAGGGTGAGCAGGCCCGCGCCGGAGACGGTCGTACGGCGGGCGCCGAAGCGACGCGTGAGCAGCGCGGCGACCGGCGCACCGAGGACCATCGTCACCGCGAGCGGCAGGACCCACAGGGCGCTCTCCAGCGGGTCGAGGCCGAGGGTGTCCTGGAGGAAGTACGTCGTCACGAACAGCGTCCCGAAGAGGGCCGCCGAGGCAGCGAGGAGAGCGCCGAGCCCGGCGAGGACGGGCGCCGAGCGGAGGACGTCGGGCGGCAGGAGGGGGCGCGGGGTGCGGCGCTCGCGCCGGACGAGCGCCGCACCGGCCACGAGCGCCGCGGCGAGCGCGAGCGGGATCGTCCGGGAAGGGCGGCCGGGCTCGGCGACGGCGACCAGCGCATGGACCAGGCAGGCGAGGGCGATCGCGAGGAGACAGGCGCCGGGCAGGTCCAGGTCCCGGGGCGGGCGCGAGGAACGGAGCGCCTTGGACACGTCCGGCAGGGGGACGGCGACGGCGAGCACTCCGACGGCCAGGGCCGGGACGGCGGTGAGGAGGAAGACGGAGCGCCAGCCGTACGCGCTCACCAGCGCGCCCCCGACGAGGGGCCCGGCCGCCGCCGCGAGGCCGATGGCGCTGGTGCGCAGGGCGATCGGCATCGCCAGTCGGTCCGCCGGGAAGGCGGCGCGGAGCATGCCGAGGGTGGCAGGTTGCAGCAGCGCGCCGCAGACGCCCTGCGCGACGCGCAGTCCCGTCACCCAGCCGATGCCGGGCGCGTACGCGACGCAGGCCGAGGTGACGGCGAAGCCGAGGGTGCCGAGGGCGAAGAGCCGCCGGTGACCGTAGCGGTCGCCGAGCCGTCCGGCGAAGACGAGGAGGCTCGCGACGGCGATGAGGTATCCCGTACTGGTCCACTGCACCTGGTCGACGTCCGCGCGCAGATCGTGCTGGAGCGCGGGCTGGGCGATGGTGAGCACGGTGCCGTCGAGGGCGACGACGGCCGCGCCGAGGACGCTGCAGGCGAGGGCGACATGGCGGCGGGCCGTCACCGCGCGCGTCCCGCGGGCCCGAGGTGCGCGTCGACGGCGGCCCGCAGCAGCGGCGCCACCTCGTCCGCACCGGTGGCGAGCTGGAGGCTGCCCCACCCCCACAGCTGGGCGATCCCGTGGAGGCCGGCCCACAGCGCCCCGGCGACGACGGCCGGCGGGGCGAGGGCGGGGACGGCGCCGTCGGGGCGGCCGGGGTGGTCGGGGCGGCCGGTGGCGGCGGTGCCCGTATCAGCAACGGTTGCGGCGCCGTCGGGGCGGTCGGGGCGGTCGGTGGCCACGGCGGTGCCCGTATCAGCAACGGTTGCGGCGCCGCCGGGGTGGTCGGGGCGGTCCGCGGCCACGTCGGTGCCCGTATCGGCACCGGTTGTGGTGCCGTCGTGGGTGGCGTCGCCCCTTGCGTGCGCCACGAGACGCGTCAGCAGCTCGAAGAGCGGAAGGCTCGTCTCCCGCAGCCCGAGCCGCCCGCTCTCCAGCAGGTCGTGGCGGAACATCAGCTCGTACATCCCTCGGCGCGACAGCGCGAAGTCGAGGTAGGCCTCGGCGAGGGCGTACAGCCGCGCGCGCGGATGGTCCTCCGCACCGCCGGGCACTGCACCGCCCGCGCCGCCAGGCAGCGCCCCGTCCCCGCCCCTCGTACCGACCGCGCCCCCGGGCCCCGTGCCGACCGTGTCCGCGACGCGGGCGGCCAGCTCGGCGAAGCCCTCGCGGGCGATGGCCGAGAGCAGGTCGAGGTGGGTGGGGAAGTAGCGGCGGGGCGCGCCGTGGGACACCCCGGCGCGCCGGGCGATCTCCCGGAGGGACAGGGCTTGCGCCCCTTCCCCGTCGACCAGCTCGACACCCGCGTCGACGAGTCGGCGACGCAGCCCCTCGGCTTCTCGATCTTGAGTCATAGACACTGTCTACCAAAGCTGCGTAGACAGTGTCTACCACCCCGACAAGGAGCGCCCGCCAAGATCGAACAGGGCGTCCGTTAGACTCGGGGACAGCGAAGGGGAGTAGCCCCGAGAACCGGTCGTCGACACACTGGAACCCCCGGGTTCCCGGTGACCGGGTCCGCGCGAGAGCGCGGACGGGCGAGACCTTCGGCCAGGCATTCACCATGCCCGCACCCCGCGGGCGTGGTCCGACGTGCCGGGCCGAGTGGTTCTTCCCGTCGCCCGCCGTGGTGCCGTGCGGATCCCGGGCCCGGACCGAGCAGAGAGCCCCGGTATGCACCTCGACCCCTTGGCGATCCTCACCGCCTTCGGGCTGATCTTCCTCGCCGAGCTTCCCGACAAGACGATGTTCGCGTCCCTCGCCATGGGCACGCGCATGCGTCCGCTGTACGTCTGGTTCGGCACCTCGACCGCGTTCCTCGTGCACGTCGCGATCGCCGTCGGCGCGGGCAGCCTCATCGGCCTGCTGCCCGACTGGATCGTCAAACTGATCTCGGCCCTGCTGTTCGCCTTCGGCGCCTTCATGTTGCTGCGTGGCGGGGGCGACGACGACGAGGACGAGGCCGGCGGCAGGACCGTTACCGGTTTCTGGCCCGTCTACTCCACTGCGTTCATGGCCGTCTTCATCAGCGAATGGGGCGACCTGACCCAGATCACGACGGCCAACCTGGCCGCGACCGACGGCACCTGGTCCACGGCGATCGGCTCCGCCGCCGCCCTGATGAGCGTCTCGGCCCTCGCGCTGGTCGCCGGCCGCTTCATCGCCAAGCGCGTGCCCCTCAAGACCGTGCAGCGCATCGGCGGCCTGTGCATGGCGGCGCTCGCGATCTGGTCCCTGACGGAGATCTTCGTCGGCTGACCTGAAAAACGACACGAGGCGCAGACGACACGAGCCGTAGGCGGCGCAGGACGCAGGCGACGCGGGGCGCATGCCCGGGCCGGGGGCCTCCCCGGACCGGGCACGCCCGCCCGCCTCCACCTGGCCAGAGAGCACTTTTCCTGACCTGCGATTCCAATAGGGCTTTTGCCGTTTCCGGCGGGGCCTGCGACGGCGCCCGGCTCCACTCCCTGCTCACCCCAGAAGCACGCTGGCTGTGGGAGCAGCTCGCCGCCCGGGTGGACAGGAGCGGCGATCCGTCCCTGACAGGCGGCACCACCGTGATCACCGCTCCCGCCACCACGGGGCAGCGTGCAGCCGTCCTCGGGCTGCTCGGCTCCCGGATCCTGGCCCCCGGAGAACGGCGAAGGATTCGGATGGAGGAACTGACCCTCCGTCTGCGCCAGCACGGGGCCGGCCTCGCGTGGAAAAGGTCGCCGCCCACGCCGCCGGCGCGCGCTCGGCTCCACGGCAGCCAACCGGGCCCGCCAGATCGCCCGCACCGCCCGGCTGCGAGACCCGCGGCACGCCTGACAGCCGCCCTGCCCGGCGATGCGCGGCTGCGGCCCTCGTACATGGGACGAATTGCACCACACCGGCCGCGTGGCACGGGTCCGGATAGCTACTCCGTACCACAGCCGAGGTGCTGAGGCTGCTGCCCCCGCGGGGACGCATCGACCGCCGGGTTCTGGCCTTCAAGGCAGCCGGCGACCCGCAGGGCCTGGATGCGGGCACCGATCTAGCCGGACTGGTCCTGGCCGAGACGGCAGCGGCCAGGCTCACTCCGCTGGAATGCCGCCCCGCACGGCATGGGGCATCCTCGCCGTCGACCTCGACCGCCTGGGCGGAGGCCTGCTCAGCCTCGGCGTCCACCCGACCGCTGGCAACTACCTACCCGGTGCCTCCTCGTCCTGCCCCCGCCACACTCACAGACATCGACACGACGGCGGCGCTCAGGGCCGTCTTCACGTGCTCGTCGGTCTCCGAGACGGCCTTCACCCAGTCTTCGATGTGCTGCTGCCAGGTGCTGACGGCCTTTCGGGCCGAGGTCTGGTGGTCCGGGTCGCGGTGGTAGGCGTCACACCCTCGGTGAGCTTGGAGGAGTCGATGGCGACGTGTCCCTGTTCCGAGACGGTCATTCCGGCGGCTATCGCGTCGGCGCGCGCTCTGCAGTTTCTTTTTGAGATCGGTGAACTTCTCGTGCGCGTCCCTCAGCAGGCTCGCGATGGCTTTGGCCTGGGTCTGGGCGGCCGAGTACTCGAAGCGGGTGCCCGTGAAATTAGTCTGCGCGGTCCCGGCACTGACGCCCGACCAGTTCGGGCCCATCGTGATCTTCTGGACGGTCTCGCCGTATCGGGTCTCGACCATCTTGAACTCCCCCGCCATCGAATTCCACTAGGCGGCGGCCGTCGTCAGGAGCCCCAGGTCGGTGGTCATGACTTCGTGATACGTCAGCATCGCAGCTCCTCAGAGTCCGTTCAGCTTTGACGTCGAAGCGCGCAAGTCATTTCCCAGCCCGGTGTCGTTTCGTGCGATGAGTCCTGAGGCCCCGCGCAGCGCGTTCCTCTCACTTTCCAGACGGGCCATCAGGTTCTTCACCTGCTTTTCCCAAGTCTCGGCAACCGTCTTCGTCCCGGCGGCCGTCTCCCAGCCTCCGAAGCCTTTCCGCAGAGAGTTCGTGGCCTCATCCGCGTGGCCCGAAGCCTTCCGTGTATTCGGCTGGAGTTCGGTCTCGATCGCGTTGGCCGCGGCTGTCTTCTGCGCGGGCGTCGAGGAGAAGTCCTGGTTCACGCCGGCCGCGCCCGGCCCGCCGCTCAACCCCATGAGCGACAAACATATCGTCAGACGGATAGGCCGCGCGAAACCCCCGGCCGCAGACCGACGGGAACGAGCGACGGAATCGGCTTAGCGTCGTCGGCCGGCGCGGGCGGCACGAGCGGCCGCCCGCGCCGCCCTGAAGAAGCACATGATGCCGCCGAGTCCGAGGAGTACCCCCAGTACGGCGCAGGCCGTGACGACACCGCTGCCGGCCCCCAGGATCCGCGGGAGCGCGTTGAACAGGACAAGCAGCCAGAAGCCGGTCAAGGCCAGGGCGAGCCACCGCGGGTCCGCGAGCCGGCTTCGCGACCAGCCGGGGGAACGCCCCGTCAGGACGAGCAGCGGCAGCGGCATCAGAATCAGCGTGCTGACGGCCAGCCCCGCAGCATGGAACAGCGAGTTTCCGTTCATAATCCCTCTTCAGTGCGCTGATCAGACTAAGGGATGGCCTGTGGCTGTGGTCCAGGCCGGAGTAGGCAGCGGACCCGATCGGCCACAGTCTCGGTGGGCTGTGCGCCGTGCAAAGGTGCGAGGAGCCGGGTTCCTTCGTCCAGTGCGTGGCGGTGCCGGGCCCGGGGCGTTGCTGACAGCCGCCTTGTCCGGGCGGGCGCGGCCGGCGGTCGGCGCAGCTCCTTGAGCCGTGGCTGGCCCGTACCGGTCCTGCTCGCGGAGCCGCATGTGCTCGGGGGTCGGACGGGGGTGGCGGGCAACTCGGACGGCTCGGGGTGGGTCTTCGTGTGCGGGGACGGGTGGCGTGCGCGGTGCTGTCGTGGGTTGGTACGGAGGATGGATGTATTTCGACGAGAACGAGCCTCAGGACGTGCGGGATCGCAGACTCGCCGCCGAGCGGGCCGAACGGGCGGACAGGCGCAGGTCGGCATCTCTTGATCTCAGGGCCGCTCATGCCGGTCTGATCATCGTGGCGGTGGCCGCGGCGGCCCTGGTCTGGTTCGGTGAGTTCGTCGCGCTCGGTGTCGTCTCGGGCGTCTTCCTGCTCTGGTTCTGCCTCGCCCTGGTCTGGGTCCACGCCGACGGCGACCGGGGCCCACACGCGTTCCAGCGCGCCTACAACGCGGTGTTCGGCTGGGCCGGCAGTCTCTGAGCGCGCGGGTGTCCGTCGGGGGGCTGCGCGTGCCCCGGCCGGGCAGACGGAGGCCTTGGGCGCCATGAGGTCGGTGGCCGGGATGCCCGGGGTCGCTGCGGGTCACTCCGTCAGGGGGAGTCACTCGGCGAGCAGGGCGACGATGTCGCGCCATGCCCGGCGGGCGTGCCGGGGGTGATAGCCGACGCCGGGGATCACGGTGTGGTCGACCGGCGGGTGGTGGAAGGCGTACAGGGCGCCGCCGTAGACCACGAGGCGCCAGTCGACGCCTGCGGCCCGCAATGTCGCTTCAGGCGGTGGCCCACCCCGCTTCGCAACAGAGCGGCGATCTTCCCTGCGGTGCAGGCCAGGTCCCAGCATTCCTCGTACTCGACTGGGCGGCCGCGGGCTGAGTCGCTGAGGCACGGGGTGGGTGGCGACCCGACGGTACTGCCCTCAGAACGCATCTTGCGCCGGGCCCCACCCGCGCACGCCATCTCGGCGCAGGCTGCCACCAACGCTACGCGAACGGCACGATGCCGCGGGCGGCAGAGCCCTGCTGCGTCGCCGGGGCGGAGCCGCCGGGCCACACTCCCCGCCGACCCCGCGGCTTGCTGAGGGACCTCGGGATGGTCTGAGACAGCGAACGGGCCCTGCCGGCTTCCCGCCGGCAGGGCCCGTTCGTCGCCTCGGGGGGCGATCTCACCGAGGGCGAGCGTGCGGGCCCGCTTCGCTCTGCGCAACGAGCCTCCTCACGGACAGACACGCGACGAGGGCGCCTGGGAATCAGGCTGAGGCGGCCTCGCCGGCCGCCGCTTCCAGGGTCCGCATGGCCGACCCGAGCGAGGCAACGCCACGAGAACCGGAGGACGGTGGGTGACAGCCCTCCAGCCCGGCGACGGCGTCGCGTTGGCGTTGGCGTTGCTGGAGCCCTCGGCGTCGGCAGCGAGAGTGCGCAGGGGGTCGCGAACGCCTCGGGCATGGCTTTCGGGCATCGGTGATGACGATCTCAGCGTGGGCGAGGGCACGCTGCTCATGGCCAGACTTCCTGAGTTCAGCCGGGGCCGACCAGCTACGGAGCCCGCGGCGGGATAGGGCGCCCAGCGCGGATTGTTGACCCGCTGGTCGATGTCGAGGGTGAGCCGGAGTGCGTCCAGCACGCTGTCGGGCCCGATCTGGTTCTCGGTCTCGCCGCGCAGCACGGCCAGGACGTGGTCGATCGGCGGTGACTCCAAGGTGTCGCTAATCGCCCGCCTGCCAGCACCATGACGACCACAACAGCGATGGCGCCGGGTGCGGCTGCGGTCTCACGCACGGCCGGGTGCTCGTGGAGCACATAACCGACGAAGCCGGCGCCGAGCGCAGCCGTCGCGATCCGATGCACGAGCGTGGAGCGGTTGGCTTCGTTCACGTGAATAGCGGCGATTGGTCAGCACTTTGGGCAGCAGTTGGCGATCTTGAGTGCTCCAGATGTTCACCAGAGATGACGTCACCCAGTGGTGATGGGGCTCGTTAAACCTTCCTGTGTGCTGGTTTGCGTCTCGGCCGTGATCAGAGCTGGTTCGCGATCCGTCGGCCGAGCTGTGCGAGGAACCCCTGCAAGCTGGCCGCGGCAACCTCGAAGTCGTCGAACCAGGAAGCCGTGGTGGACTTCCAGACTTGTCCGCTGTCTCCGATCGCGAACAGATAGCCGCCGCCATCGCTGGCGAAGACCAGTGCGATCGATTCGCCGTCGATCGGAGCGGGGCCGTACTCGCGGAAGTGCTCCGCCGCCGTCGCGGGTGAGTGGATGAAGTATCCGCTGTCGACATCGGGCAGGGAAGCCTCGCTGATCACCCAGTAGAGCGTGGTCAGGTCGGAGGGGATCGGCGTCAGGTCCACAAGTGCGTCCGTCGCCCGGTGGCTGTCGTCAGTTGCGAGCATCACGGAGTTGTGACCGGGTGGGAAGCCGTGCGTCGGGAGGAAGGACTGCATCAGCTTCGTCAGCGCCGCATCGACCTGCTTCCACCAGGACCGAACCCACTCCGCGTCAAGCCGCTCACCTGGCACGTCTCCCCCTCACATACACGTGTGAACCGCCGGGGCGGATCCGGAAGAACATACCGGAGGGCTCAGCATGGGGTGGGTGGGAGCCGGGCAACTTCGATCCAGCTCCGCCCTGAGGGCGGAGGCTGGATCGGGGGAGCCTGCGGCGGTCAGCCGGCCTTGGCCGTCTCCTCGCGTTCGGTCAGGACGTGGAAGCCGACAAGTGGGCCTTCGACGGGCGACGTACGTTTCACTGTCGGCAGTAACGTTCGGGGCGTACGTCTAGCAACCATCGCCTCAGCATCGGAAGGGCCTCCCCGCCATGCCGCTCGAACTGCCCGACGACATAGGCCGCAGCGTCTCCCAGGCCACCGGCATCACCGCGCCCGGCGTCACCGCGCTGCTGGACTACCTCGGCGGCCTCGCAAGCGAGCACGCCACCCAGGAGCAGGACGTCAACCGTTCCGCCGCGCTCGAAGCCGCGTCCGCCGTATATGTTCGCGCGGCCGGGGCCACGCGCGCCGCAGCCGACCGGCCCGGGACTCATGCGACCGAAAGCGTCCTCGCCGTCGTCCGCGAGGCCGACCAGCTTGTCTACTCGGCGATGCGCGAGTACGACGCGCACGCCATCCTCAGCCATCTGGCCGCTGGGTCCGACGACGTGCATCCCTCCGCCCCTGACCGGCGCCTGAGGCAGCCCGCAGCACGACAGGTGACCGATACCTGGCAGCGCATCGCCACCTGGCTTGAGGTGAACGCGCCGGCCACGCATGCTGCGCTGCTGCCCGGCGCGGCCAGGCGGGACGTGGATGCTCTGGAGCGGGAGCTGTGGGTGCCTGTACCGGTGGAGCTGCGGGCGCTGTGGGCGCTGTGTGCGGGGGACCGGGACGTGCAGGGCGCGGGGTGGGTTCCGGATCACGGGTGGGCGCTGATGCCGCTGGATTCCGTGCGCCGGGTGTACGTGCGTCAGTCACGGTGGCAGCGGGAGCATGAGGGCGAGGGCTGGCTGTGGAAGCCGTCCTGGATCCCGTTCGCCTCGTGGTCGGTGACCGACGTCAGTGCGGGTCTGTTCGTCGACGCCGAGACGAGCGAGGTCGGCCAGTGGGACGACACGGCTGTGCGGACCGTTTGGGACAAGTCGCTCACAGAGGTGCTGGAGGAGATCGCCGACACGCTGGAGCACCCACAGCTGGCTGTCGGCTACCAGCCCGGCCTGATCGGTGACCGTCTGGTGTGGGGTCCGCCGCTCGCTGCAGACGAGGCCGAATTGTGGCGGCCGTTCCCGGGCTGACACGAGAGCAGGGGCGGACAGGCAGCTGCCTGTCCGCCCCTTCGTGCTGTCACCTGTCAGCGGCGGTTCACACCTTGCGCCAGGTGCAGGTGATTGCCACGCCGGAGCAGTGGTTGAACCCTGGGGTGTCGATGAAGAACCCGTCCCCATCGGTCAGCCGCCAGAGGCTGGGCTGGAGCTTGTGGAAGGCGCCCTGGTTCTGCGACGAGTCGATCGCCGCACGTCCGCACCGCTCTGATCCGGTCGGGCCGTTGGTGGCGACGCGGGTGTCCGCGAGCAGACCGAATGACGTCGACCCGTCACCGACGCCGTTGAAAACCCAGTCGGTGTAGAGCTGGGCGCACTGGTTGCCGCTGGTGACCTGGTTGACCCCGCCTGGGAATCCGCCGCTTTCGTGTGTGGACGCCGGCGCGTACTCGTCGCAGTCGGTGGTGCCCACGACGCTGTCGGCGGGATGCTTGGTCCACGTACTGGGGCAGACGACCTTGCGGCTGTCGTCGGACGACCAGGCCGCCCCCGTGGAGGGGTTCTTCACGGTGGTGTCCGGGCCCAGGTAGTGCACCAGGCTGTCCCACCTCTTGGAGCCGGCGTGGTCGGGCATCCGTTCCTGCATCAGCCAGTAGTAGGCACCGGCCGCCGGGTACAGGTTGGTGTCGACGGCGAACGTCGGCTTGAAGAAGGGCAGTACGCAACCCGGGGTGACCGCTCCTCGGGTGATGTCATCGCAACGCGGCGCGAGCTCTCGGAGGGAGGCGACTCCGCTGGTGCCGAAGTCCGCCGTCGCGTCGACCGAGTCACTGGCGTCGACGGTCGCGGTGATCGACCAGTCCAGATCGATCTGTTCCTTACCGGTGCCGAGCCAGCGGGTCACCACGGTGCCCCACATGCTGCGGTAGTCCTGTGCCGGGTCGTAGTCCCAGGACGCGCCGTCGACCGGGTTGGCGCCGTCGTCGGTCCACTGGATCGGCGCCACGTCGCACGCCGAGCATGACGAGTCGATGTCCCACCGCATCGTGACGCCTTCCAGCGCGGGGTCGATGTAAGTGGGCGCGATCACGAGCTGCTGGTCGAACTCGGCGAAGTCACTGCCGGATTCAGTCTTGTTGCGGTAGGTCTTCATCCGCTGCTCGAACAGGAACGTGCCGCGTCCGATGGCCGGCTTTTTCGGATCGGCGTCGAAGAACCACAGCTCACCTTCGCCGAGGGTCTTCAGGCAGGCCTCGGTGCGGTTCATGTAGTCGAGGCCCTCGGCGGCATTGGTGCACCAGTCGACCAGGTCGACCGCGTCGTTACCGCCCGGCGTCGAGAGGATCCCCGCCGACGCAGCCGATTTCGCGGTGAACGTCTGCTTGGTCTCTCGGGTCTTGCCGGGCTTCGGCGGGGGCTGCACCGACTTGGCCTTGTCCCGCTTGACCATGCGGAAGCACACCAGGCGGTCGGCCTTGTCCTGCTTGGAGCAGTCTTTTCGGTCGAAGTCCGCCAGCGTCGGCGACGACTGCGCCGTGGCAGTGGACGACGTCGCGGTGGCGGACCCGTCCGGGTCAGAGCGGGTGAACTCGGCGGTGGTCTGCGCGGTCGAGTCGATACCCGACGTGGACTGCGCCGTAGGGAAGGTCACGTAGGGCTCGATGCGGAATTTCGCCCACGGGGACCACGTCGTCTCATAGAGGCTGCCGTCGTAGGCGTTGGTGTGCATCAGATAGGTGGTGCGCGGCTTCAGCCTGCCGTAGTCGACCTTGACCGACGCCGTGCTGCCGGACGTCACATACGGGGAGACCAGCACCCCGTAGGGGTTGGCGTCGGTCAGCTTGACCTTCGTTCCGGGCGTGCCGTCCGCCTTGGCCGTGTACACCTCGAATGTCAGCGTCGACTTCTCACCGTCGGCGTCGGTGACGGTGTTGCGCAGGACGACCTCGGGGGCGACGACCCGCCAGGTGTCCCCGGACTTGGTGAACCTCGGTCCGGCGGACGGCGATCGGCCCGACACCGGTCGCGACCCGGCCATGACCGAGAACTGCGGCTCCGCCCCGTGGACCTTGGGCGGTGCGCTCGACGGGCCCGGTGTTCCGCCGGCCGCGACGGCGGACGGTACGGCGGTGGCCGTCATCAGCCCGGCGACCAGAACGATCCCGGGGCGCAGGAAGCGCCTTGCTATGGAGCTGTGTAACGACACGAGCTGCCGTTTCCTCTCCTAGGGAATAAGACATGCGTGCGAATGGCGCGCGCAGTCGCAGACCGTAGGCAGGAGGGGGCGCTGTGTAAAAGGAGTTACTACTGGGGTGATCTACCACTCTGCTTTTGACGTGGACGCACCAGGACTCACCCGAGCCAAACGCGGAATACCTCACACTTGCCGTCCACGAAGCGGACTCCCCGGCTGTCGCCCCCGCGCGTACGAGGCTGAGGCCGGGAGCCGGCTTGGTCGTCGCGGACGACTCCACCCGCTGTCCGGGCTCATCAGCACGCCGCCGGGGCCCGTCAAAAGGGGCCCCGGTCGGCGAGCCGGACGACCATGCCCTTGGACGGTCCCGCGGCGGACAGACCACCAAGATCCACCTCGCCGCGGACAGCAGATGCCGTCCGCTCGCCGTCGTCCTCACGCCCGGCCGGGCTGGTGACGTACCCGCGTCCGCCCACGTCATGGCCCTACGGGTGCCCCGGCCGATCGGCCGCCCCAGAATCACCCCGGAGTTGGTCCTGGCCGACAAGGCCTATTCGTCTCGGGCGATCCACAGTCATCTCCGTCGGCGCGGCATCCGGGCCGTGCTCCCGCAGCTCGCCGACCAGACCTCGAACCGTTAACGCCTCGGCAGCCGACGCGGAGGGGTGATCCGGCGAGATCGGCCGTGGTGGCGGGGCCCGTTGCACCTTCCGGTAGGTTTCCGCCGACGCGGCGGCGACCGGACCGTGGCGTATCGACAGGGGTGGGAGAAGGCGATGGTCTCTTCGCAGATACTGATCGGCGGCGACGGTGCCGAGACCGTGCTCGATGACAGTGGCCTGCGGCTGGTCGACAGACGCAGCCGAACGGAGATTCCCCTCGCGGTGGTCCAGGCGGCCCGTACCGACGGCGGACGCCGCGTCGAGATCGTGCTCAGCGACGGTGCTGTGCACCGTGTGGACGCCGGCAACCCGACGGCCGCCACCACCTTCGTCTCCACCCTGACCGCCGCACTCCCCGAAGAGCGAGACCCCGCCGGTAGCGCCCGGGTCACGGTCACTCCGCTGGCGCTACCGGAGGAGCCGGAAGAGCCGGAACGCCACCCGAAGTACCGGCCGCGGCCGGTGATCCTGATCGCCCTCCTCGCCGTCTACGTCGCCTACGTGATCTGGGTAGGCGTCACTCTGGGGACCAAGGTGGTCGCTCCCCTCGCCGCGACCGTCCCGATCGCCTTCGGAGCGGGCCTCTTGATTGTCGGGGCCCAAAGGACGCTGATCCACTTTGCACTCAAGCGGCGCGGGGTCACCGTGCCCGCCACGTTGGACTTCAGGACCACGGACGGGGCGGCCTGGTACAAGTTCACCGACGTCGACGGCGTCGAGCTCAGTACGCGGGGCAAGTACAGCGGTCCGGTAGCCCGCGTCTCCTACGACCCCGAGGCCCCCCACGGGTTGACCGCCGAGATATCAGGACCCAACCACCAGCTCCGGGCCGGGGCCTGGATCCTCGGTTCACTGCCGCCGCTGGCCGGCGGTATCGCCCTGGCCCTGACTCCGTTTCTGATCGACTGAGGGTTACGGACTCCTGGCCGCGCGCGGGAGAAGGCGTCGGCGCTGCGGAGGCTGTGAGGTGCTCGGGGCAGACCGGGTTCATGCCCTCCTGGCGCCTCAGGCCCCTTGCCTCACGTGACCGGCGCGGTGTCTTCTGCCCTGACAGCGACGCATCAGCCCACGTGAGCAGAGGAGCCGGCTCCTGGATACCTCGGGCCGCTCAGCGCGTGCCCAACCCGCCGCGTGCCTGGCAAAGACGGCGTTCTCGTGGCGGTGCGAGAGGGGCGGCGCCCACGACGGGTTGCCGACGCGGGGACGTGGACCGGCCTGACCTCCAGGCCGATCGACGGGACCCTGCTCAGGCCCGGTGCCGGTTGCGTCGGCGGACGGCCACGAACGTGGCACCGGCCAAGATCAGCGCCAGGACCGCGCCCGCGATCGTGGCGGAGGCGGTCGGAGTCAGCTTGGTGGGCTTCGACCCCGGCTCCGAGCCGAACTTCAGAGTGAGGTCGGCCGCGTCGTTCGCCGGATTCAGGTCGAGCACGTCCTGGGTTCGCAGCGAAGCCCCCACGGTCCGGGACGTCCCCGGGGTCGTCTTCGGGAGGTCCCAGACGAAGGGAAACGACCGGCTCTCGCCCGGCTGCAGGACGCCCGACGCGTCACAGATCATTGAGGCGGGATCGGCCCAGCAGATTTTCTCGTACCCACTGGGGTGGGCATTTTCCCCGCGCACGCTGACCTGGAACGGAAAGAAGCCGGTGGCGGTGCCGGGACCGTGGTTCGTGACGACCAGCGTGGTCGGCACGGACTCGCCGGCGGGCACCGGCCCGGACGGCCCGGTCCACGTCAGTTCGAGATCCGCGGGAGTCTGCACGGTGGCCTTCACCGTCGTGGTGTTGTTGTCCGGCCATGGGTCGGTGGCGCCGCCGAGGTGCGCAGCGGCCGTGAACTCCAGCTTCGTACCCGGCGCCAGGCCCGCGGCGAACGCGACACGGAGATGAACCCAGACCAGATCCACCGGGCCGCGGTTCACCGCCGTGCAGGTGAGGGTCCGGCCCCCAGCTTCCGGGACGCAGCTTCCTCGTTCGTCGTCGATGTGGCCGTCAAACGTGACGCCCTCGGGCAGGGTGAGCGTCAGGCCCGGGTCCAATATGGCTCCCCTTCCCTCGGTGTCGGCACTGACCACGAGACCGACCTTCATGCCGGGCGTGACGATCGCCCTGTCGAGGTGGGCGTAAATTTTGGCGTCCACCGGGTTCGCCGCCGGCGCCGCCTGTGCCGCGGCGGTCAGGCAGGTCAGCAGCAGAGCCGCCGCCCCCACCGCCGCTGTCATTCGTTCCCATCGACGCGTCACGCGTACGGTTTCCTCGCTTTTTCCGGTCAGTAACGAACAGTTGGACGAGCCGACGAGCGGAAGGGTTGCACACGAACAGACCAAACGATCATGCGTTCCTGTTCGGCGTGCTCAGGCTGCAGCGGTCACCAGGAGCGTGCCGAGAGCGGCCCGTGGTGCGGCCGGCCGTAGTCGACGGCCCCTCAGGGCCACCGGGTACGCGCTCTGCCCGCGCGGCCGCACGCGCACCGCGCCCTGATCCGGTCGGCCCGTCGTGCGCCCATGGCGCCGTCGTACACCCACCTGTTGATCGACTCCTAGACGTAGCCGCCGCTGCCCTTGTCGAGACAGCCCGGCCGCTCGGCGGCTCCGCGTGGCATGATCCAAACGCGTGTGACTGACCGAGGGGGGCGCTGTGTGGTGGGGACGACGACAAGCCGAGCGGGTGGCAGCCGAAGAGGCCCTGGCGGAACGGGCACGGTCGGAGAGTGCGCTGCGTGAGGTGACGGCGGCGTTCTACGAGATCGAGGTGATCAGCAGGCGGTACGACCGGATGAGGGCCTTGCTGGGAGAACTCGTGGAGGCTCGGTTCGGCCTCAACCAGGACATGGTCGCCAACCCGCTCCAGTGGGCGCAGAGATTCGACAGGACTCTCGACGGCTATTTCGTGTCCTATTTCGAGGCGCTCGACCAGTGGACTCCCTTGTCCAGGTTCACCGAGCCGGCTGACCTGCGACAGGCGGCCGGGCTGTTTCTGGAGTGGAGGGATGCCTTCGACGAACTGATCGAGAAGACGCGGGGGGTGGACGAGGCCCTGGAGACGATGCTGGAGACCTTCGGCCGGTTCAGGACCGAGACCCTTGGTCCCCTCACGGCCGCCGGAGCGGCTCTCGACGCGGGGGCCGACGACCTTGCCGCGCTCGCCCGGGCCGGCGTCGAGGCGCATTCGCTGCACCGCGCCCACCGTGAGACCACCACGGCGCTGAAGCTGCTCGCCGAGGGCCGTACGGATCTCACCTCCCGCATGGAGGTCTCCTCCCGGGCCCGCCAACTCCTGGCGGACGCCGCGGAGATACGGCGCCGGGCCCGGCATGCTCACAGCCACCTGGTCACACCGGCGTCCCTCACCCTCAGGTGAGGGGCCCGGCGGAGGCTGCTGGGGCGGGCAGCCGGACCCGGTGGCGTGAAGGATCGACCGGCCCCGGCCCAGTCCCCCCACACGGACCGTGAGGAGCTCTGCGTGGATCATCAGGACGTCGACGCCGCCGTGGCAGAGATGCTGCGGGTGCTTGGCTCTCATACCGCCGAGGACTGGACGGTTCCGGCGGGGCCTCTCGAATGGACCTGCTGGCAGACAGCAGCCCACATCGGCCACGACCTGCTGGCCTACGCAGCGCAGCTGGCAGCACGGCCTGCCGACGCCTACCTTCCCGTCGACCTGACCGTGCGCCCCACTGCCTCGCCGGCCGAAGTGCTCCAGATCGTCACTGCTTGCGGCGGACTGCTCAGCAGCGCCCTGGCCACAGCCGGCCCGGCCGTGCGTGCCTGGCACTGGGGTCCGTGCGACCCCGAGGGGTTCGCGGCGATGGGCGTCGCCGAAACTCTGCTGCACACCCACGACATCGCGCAGGGACTGTCCGTGAGCTGGCTGCCACCCGCACCGCTGAGCGAAGCGGTACTCGGCCGGCTCTTCCCCGCCGCCCCGCCCGGAGACCCCGCTCGTGTACTCCTGTGGTGCACCGGTCGCGGAGAGCTCGACGGCCTCCCCCGCCCCACCTCATGGAGGTGGGAAGCCGCACGATCCGACTGAGAATGGAGCAGCGAACCCCGTTCCCGGGTCCGCCAGTCCCTCAGTCCTTGTAGTAGTCCGTGAGGACACAGCCATCCACCAGGGCAGGCTCCGTGCGGAATCCGCTCGGAGCCTTGAAGTCCGGGTGGCAGTTGAGCATCAGCAGACCGGCTTGCGGCTGCAGGAGGGCGGCCATCGCCGTGGACTGGGTGGACCCGACGCTGAAGTCCTGACCGATGACCGGGCCGCCGTCCCGGCCGCCCTCTCCGGCCTTGATCTGGCGGTCGACGTCGGCCTTGTGCGCCGCCTGGAAGACCTTCATGTCCTTGATCATGAAGATGCGGGTGTCGCCGCTGTCGCAGCTACCGCGCTCGATGACCGAGTAGGTCTCCTCGCCGTACTGGGAGTCCAGCTCCCAGTACTCGTAGCCGTTCTCCGTCGTCGTGATCTCGACGCATTCGGTGAAGCTGTTGACGAAGCGGGCCGCGGCCGCCATCGTCGCGGCCTTCGGCAGATTCTGGAACGCGGTGCCGTCCTTTGGAGCACCCCCGTTGACCCCACCGTTCTTCGCCGGGTTGTCCAACGTCCCCTCGTTAGGGCCGCCATCGGTGACGTCGTTCGTTCCGGTGACGGCGCCACTGCCGCCAACGACGGCCGGGTCCGCGCCGCCCCCGCAGGCGGTAAGCGTGAGTACAGCGGCGACCGCTACGGCCGCTCCGAGCAGTGATGTGGCAGTGCGCATGTGTGTGACTCCCCCGTAAACGACCTTGAACCGCGGCGACTATAGAGCGGTGATCAAGTGCGCGGCAAACGGACACCCGTGCGAGCCCCTTCTGCCGCTGACTCCGCCCGACAACCCCCCAGCCCGCCCCTACACCACACCGGCGAACCGGCGCAGCACCACGGACGACAGCATCGACGCCCTCGACGACCGCCCCGGCAGCGCACTGGCTCCGCCCGGCCGGGCTCCGGCCCGAGGGTTGGTCCTGCAGTACGGCAACGCCGATGACAGCGCTCACGAACTGGAAGTCGTCGCTGCCTGCCCGCCCCCGGGCACTGCACCCCAGGCGTACCCCTGCGGGTGATCTCCCGTAGGCTCCGCCATGACCAAGCTCGCGGAGGCAGACGTCCCGGCGTTCCTCCCGAGACGAAGAGAGAACCTCATCGGGAAGAGCACTCTCCGGGCAAGCGGAGGTGCATCCGTGCCGAGCGGGATCTGAGTGGTCGTGAGCGTCTGCTCTCCGCACAGGCGGAGGTGAGTCGGCGCGGGCGGTTTCACATGGCCTGCGCGAGCGCGGCCTCCAGGCGGCCGAGGCGTTCGTAGAGGGGGAGGCCCAGGCGGGCGCGGTTCTGGGCGCAGCGCATGGTGCCCTCGATCGTCTCGGACAGTCGGCTCTCCGCCTCGCGCAGGACGATGTCGGCGAGCCCCCGAGGGCCGTTGTCCCTTGGCGATGACGTCCCGGAAGAGCCGTTAGATCGGCGGACCGGAAGCGATCGCATAGCTTCGGGTCTGTTCGGGTTCGGCGCTTGTAGTCCTGGCCAGCGCAGCCTACTGAACCATCCTCAAAGGAGCCCGGTGACGTCAAACTCGTGAGCGTCACCCAAGGGCTGTCCCGTAAATAATCTTCAGCAAGCGCGGCTCGGCTCCGGCTCGTCGGGCGCTCTGCCTGTCAGCTGCGCTGCCTCACGCCCGGGCTGGGAAGTCAGGATGGTCCGTGTAGGGCGAAGCAAGGTCACGCAAGTCGTGGCACGGCCGCGGGCGTTACGCGCTGGGCTCAGTGATCACAGCCCGGCATCTGTGGTGCTCGTCGGCTCGCGGCGGATGGCAACGGGTGTCCGCGGCGACGGCCGGCGGCGGGACAGCAGGTATCCGGTCAGCGCAGTGGCAAGGCCGGCCAGCCCGGCCGCGGCGAAGCCGCTCGCCGGAACGGACATGTCGACGGCCACCCCGGCTACCGGGGACCCGAGTGCGAAACCCGCACTCTGAGCGGAGGATTGCAGACCTGTCGCCTCACCTCGCACGCCGGCCGGCGCCAGTCGCGTCACCGCGTCGGCCAGCGCGGAAAGGGCTGGCGCGGCAAGAAGCCCTGTGCCGAGGACCGCCGCACACAACCACGGCCATTCGCGCGCGAGCCCGACGGGGATCGTGACGAGTCCGAGCAAGCCGAGCAGGAACCAGGTGGGCAGAGGCCGCGGCAGCGCACCGTAGACGAGACCGCCGGTTACGGAGCTCACGCCCAGCACGGCAACGACCAGGGCGGCCCAGGGGGCCTGTCCTGCTTCTTCGAGCGTGGCAATGATGGCGATGTCGACGCCGCTGAGCAGCGTCGTCGTGCCGAACGCCATCGTCAGCACGGCAACCATGCCGACGCCCAGCCACTCCCGTCGCGGGGGCCGATCGGCCTCAACCTCGTCCTCCGCCCTCAGCGGCGGGTTGAGCAGAGTCATCCCTGTGCCGCCGACCACGAGCAAGGCCCCCAAACCCCACGCCACAACGCCGGGGGCCACCGTCGTGGCGCACAAGATCACGACCGCCGGGCCCACCAGGTACGATAGCTCGCCCTGCACCGACTCCAGCGCGAACGCAGCCCGGCGCTGAGCCGGCGTCGTGGCCGCGGCGATCGCCTGTCTGGCAACCGGCTGGGCCGGCACCATCAGCACCCCCGAAACGAACGCGGCACCCAGCAGGGCTGCGTACGGCAGGAGCGGCACGCTCAGCCAGACCACGGCCTGCACGACAACGGTTACCCCCAGCACCCTGCGCAGACCCCGTCGGTCGATCAGGCGACCGAGCAGCGGTCCGCTCAGCGCCAGCCCGATGGTCAGGGCCGCCGATACACCACCGGCCGCCGTAAAGCTCATGTGCAGGCCCAGCACGACATACATCGTGAGTGCCATCACGGCCGCCGTGATCGCGGTACGGGCGACGAAGGAGACGCCTAACAGCACTGCCATTCCTGGCACGGCGAGAATCTCTCGGTAGCGGATCACCTGCGCGACGCTAGATTCTCCACCGCTCCATAGGTAGAGGTTCATTTGCTCTGCCGGACATCATGATTTGTTATGGCCAGAGATCTTGAGACCGCCCTGCTGCGGGCCTTCGTCACGGTCGTGCAGGCGGGCAGCATCAGTCGCGCCGCAACCATGGTGGGACATTCCCAGCCCGCACTCAGCCAGCAGATACGCAAGCTCGAGAGGGCCGTCGGTGGCCCGTTGCTTCACCGGTCCCCCTCCGGCGTTTCGCTGACCCGGGCGGGCGAGGAGCTCCTGCCGTACGCCGAACGCATCCTGTCGCTCTCCGCGCAGGCACTCACCGCGACCGGCGGCCCGCTCACCGGTCGTTGCGGCGTAGGGCTCCTCGAAGACCTCGCTGCGTCCCACCTGCCACAAGCCCTGGCCGACCTCGCCCGGCTGCACCCCGGTGCCACCCTGGAGGTGCTCAGCATGTCCGAAGCCGCCATAAGGGAGGCCTTCGACAACGACCGCGTCCAGCTCGTGCTCGATGAGGTGCCGGCCCTCCCCGGACCACCGCGCTGGACCGTACGCCGTCCGCTGGTCTGGGCGATCGGCCCCGGTGTGGACGTCGCTGCCGATCCGCTGCCGGTGGTGCTGTTCTCCCACCCGTGCTTCTGGCGCACGTCCGTACTGGAATCACTGGAACGCGCCGGCCGGCCCTGGCGGGTGGCGTTCGAAAGCAACAGCCTGGTCGGCGTACTCGCCGCCATCCGGGCAGGACTCGGCGTCGCGGCCCTCATGCCCACCAATCTTGAACGGGCCATGGCATGCCACGACACGGCCGCCCTGCCCAGCCTGCCGGACGTCGAGCTCGGCCTGGCACGCCACCCACGAACCGCAGGAGATCCACTGATCAATGCCGTCGAAGCCGCGCTACGACACACCATCTGACTTCCACGACCGCCCCGGCTGAGGGGCTGCTCCGCATCGACGACGCGCTCCTGGCCGCGAACCACTTCTGCGGGCTACTGCTGTGGATCGCGGTGAACAAGGCAATGCCTTCGATCAGTTCCGCAGTCTGCCGCACGTATGGTTCCCGCCTTGCACGCTCCGGGACTCGCCATCCTTGTCTACCGCGCCCCCACCGCTCCGGCCTGCCAAGCCCGGACGCGGCTGCGTTGGATTGCTACCGGCGGCATCGGCAATCCCGGCCGCTTGCTGAATCCGGCCGGGGATGATGCTGCCTATGGATACGGAGATAACAGTCGCGCTGATCGGTGCTGCTGGTGTGGGTGGCACGATCATCGGCGCCATCATCGGGGCCCGGATTCAGGCGAACGGTGGGCACGCACAGGCGCAAGCCGCGAGGGACGCGGCCGAGACGGCGGCCCAGGCCGGGCGACGGCAGGCACTGCACGACCTGCGGTGGACCACGACGACGGCGCTGCTGCGCGCGGCCGGCGAGAGCATGGAGGCGACGGGGCGACTCTATCTGGCAGCGCCGGATGCGCACGCCGAACAAGGGGAGGCAGAACGGGTGCTTCATACGTTCCGCCACACGTACGCCGAGGCGGAGCTGGCCGCGCCCCCGGGGATCAGGGAAGAAATCGAAGCCGTCGACAGGGTGGTGAGGACGGCCCACTACCTGGCGCGCATGCGGGCTCCCGCAGAGCGGGCGGGGCGGACGCTGGACGACTTGTGCCGCCAGGGCAATGCAGCCGCACTTCACGCCAAGGGTGCGCTGGACCGCCTGCGTGCGACGGACGCTCCGCTCTGGAATCCGTCGCTCGGCGGCGGTGATCCGCCGCCCGAGTATGACGAGGTGGTCACGGCTCTGAACGCGGTGCCTCAGCTGCAGCGTGAGCAGGTGCGGCTGCTGTTGGGGGTGGCGGCGGCTCCACTGGAACACGAACGCAGACGCGAGAACGTGATCAACGCGAGGCGAGACTGGTCTGAGCAGGACTATCGCTACCAGGCGGCGCGGCAAGGGCTGATCGAGGCTGCACGGCGAGTCCTGGGCACGGATGGGCTGTAGGAGACACTCTGCCCCAGAGGTGGTCCGCAGCCGCCAGATGTGGCGGAGCCAGGCGACCACCGCAGGCCGCTCGACCGCGGATGTGTGTCGGTGCCAGGCGGCGCGGGTGAGGCGAGATCCGGAAGAGACGACCTAGCGTTTCAGGTAGGCCAGGACGGCCAGGACGCGGCGGTTGTCGTCCGCGGAGGGTTCGATGCGGAGCTTGGTGAAGATGGCGGCGGTGTGTTTGGCGACCGCGCTCTCGCTGATGAACAGGGCTTGGGCGACGGCGGTGTTGGAGCGGCCCTCGGCCATCAGGGCCAGGACGTCCAGTTCGCGCGGGGTCAGTTGCGCGGTGGTGCCGCGGGCGTCGCTGCGGGCCAGGAGGCGTGCGATGACCTGGGGGTCCATGACCGTACCGCCGGTGGCGACGGTGCGTACCGCGTCGATGAACTGGGTGGTGTGGGTGATCCGGTCCTTGAGGAGGTAGCCGATCGCGCCCTGGCCGCCGGCGAGCAGTTCGTGTGCGTAGAGCTGGTCGACGTACTGGGACAGGACCAGGACGGGCAGGGCGGGCCGGGATCGGCGTGCTTCCAGGGCGGCTTGGAGGCCTTCGTCGGTGAAGGTGGGTGGCAGGCGGATGTCGACGACGGCCACGTCCGGTTCCTGTTCGAGGAGGGACTTGAGCAGGGCGGGGCCGTTGTCGACCGCGGCGACCACGTCGAAGCCGTGTTCCCGCAGGGTGCGTGTCAGCCCGTCCCGGAGGAGGAAAAGGTCTTCGGCGAGGACGACGCGCACGGTATCTCCAAGGTCGCGGTGGTCGGGCCGCCCGGCGGGCTGTGCAGGACGAGGGTTCCGTCGAAGGGGTCCAGTCGGCGCCGTACGCCCCGCAGTCCGCTTCCCTCGGGGTCGGCGCCGCCGCGGCCTTCGTCGGTGACGGTGACGCGCAGGGCGCCGTCGGTGTGGTGCAGGCGGATGCGGACCGCGGGGGCGCCGGAGTGTTTGGCGGCGTTGGCGAGGAGTTCCGCGACGGCGAAGTAGCCGGCGGATTCCACGGGGGCGGGGAGCCGGCCGGGCAGGGCCGCTTCGATGTGCACGTCGAGGTGGCTGTCGAGGGCCAGGGAGCGCACCGCGTCGCCGAGGCCGCGGTCGGCGAGGACGGGGGGCAGGACGCCGTGGACGAGTTCGCGGAGGTCCTGCAGTGCCCGCTCGGCGGTGGCCCGTACGTCGCGCAGGAGGGCGCGGGCGGCCGGGGGGTCGCGGTCGAGGAGCCGGGTGGCTTCGTCCAGGGTCATGCCGAGGGCGACGAGGCGGGCCTGTGCCCCGTCGTGCAGGTCCCGCTCGATGCGGCGCAGTTCGGCGGCCTGGACGTCGAGGATGTCGGCGCGGGAGCCTGCGAGGTGTTCGATGCGGCGGACGAGTTCGGTGGTGTGCGGGGCGGCCAGCAGGCGCCGGCTCCAGCGTGCGTGCAGCCGCAGGGTGGCGGGGGCCAGCCGAAGTCCGGCGAAGGTGAATCCGAGGCCGAGGAGGAGCGCGGCGAGCATCGCCGGGGTGGAGTCGACCAGGATGAACGCGTACCAGTTGCCGTCGCCCAGGAACGGCCGGACGAAGGGCTGCACGGCCGCGCCGAAGAGTCCGTACGCGACGAGGGCGGGCGGCGTCGCGGCGAGCAGTGCGCCCGTCCACGGCTCCGCCCAGGCCCAGCGCAGGTCGTGCCAGAACCCGGCGTCGCCGAGGAGTGCGCGGGCCTGGTGGTGGCGGCCGGCCGTGCCCGGGGGTGCGGGTGGCCGGGGCGGGAGCGGCTGCGGCGGGCTGATCACGGTTCCCGTCCAGCGGGCGGCCCAGCCGCGGTAGCGGTCGGACATGCGGCGCAGGGCCGCCGCGGCGGGCGGGAGCAGGAGGAAGCCGATGCCGACGGGCAGGAGCAGCAGCGCCCCGACCACGAGGCTGCCGGCCCCGGACACGGCGAGCGCGGCGAGCGAGAGCAGCTGGCAGCGGCCGATGCCGGCGAGCGCGCCCCCGATGCCGGGGCGTGTGTCTGCCTGTGCCATGCCCACCTGTGGTTCCGTCATGTCAGCGTGCTGCCGTGCGCTGTTGCGGCGGTGATCCTATCCGGCGCGGTCGCCGTACGGCGGGCGCGGGCGAGCCATGGGAGTGCTGCGGCCAGGCAGGCGGCGCCGAAGACCACCATGGGGGCCGCCGTCGGGGACGTCTCGTCCGTCACGAACAGCATGCCGAGGTTGACCAGGGTGTGGAAGCCTCCCGCCAGGAGCAGCCGGTTGCTGTGGACGCGTTCCAGGGCCAGGCCGAGGATCACGGACATCGTGAGGGTGGCCGTGAGGAATCCGGCCGCGTACGCCGGCCCTTGTGCGAGGGCGGGTACGTGCCACAGGCCCCAGGCGGTCCCGACCAGGGCGGAGGCGGTGACCGGGCCGAAGCGGGTGCGCAGCAGGGGCTGGAGGTAGCAGCGCCAGCCGATCTCCTCGGCGCAGGCGCCGAGGAGCTGGGCGGCCACGAGCAGGGCCAGGGGGTGCGCCAGGGCGTGGGGGCTGGTGGTGGGGAGCCGGCCGGAAGTGAGCAGGATGCCGCCTGCGGACAGGGCGATGATCAGGGCGGGGGTGAGCAGGAGGGCCGTGCGGGCGGTGGCCGGCGTCCGCGGTTCGCGGCTTGTCGGCCGGCCGGCGCGGGCGGGCAGGGTTCCCGCGAGCCGGTCCCTGATCCGGGAGGGCCACAGCAGAGCGACGGCCGCCACGGCGAGGGCGGGGCCGAGCTGGGTCAGTTGCACCACCTCGGGGGGTATCCCGGTCGCGGATTGGAGGGCTCCGCAGATGCCTGCCGCGACGAGGGCGACGGCGAGGAAGGTCCCTGCCTGGGCGGCCCATTGGCCGTGTTGTGTCTTTTCCCGCGCCTGCGCGCGGCCCTGCTTGTGGTCCGGCATGCCGCCCGGCCTCCCCGTGGTCGTCGGGGGCGTGGCTGTCGCGCCCCTCGTCTTCGACTCTGCCGGTGGGGGTGCGGTCCGTCCTTGTACGTGGATGCCGAAGGGGGTGTATCCAGGTACACCCGTCCCCTTCCCTCTCGTTGCCGGGGGTCCGCGTCCGGGGTCAGGGGCCAGGGTGCGGTGGTGGGGCGGTTGGCGGGTTGTCGGGCGAGCGTGCGGGCGCCGCTCAGGTCTGCCTCGTTCGGTCGCCGTTTGTTGGTGCCGCCGATGAGTGTGAGCGGCGCCCCTGTGTCGAACGCGCGGCAGGTGAAGGTGGCCTCGACGTCGAAGCCCTTGGTTTCGAGGAGGCGTATCAGCGGGCGGGTGAACGGTGCGATGGGCACCTGGGGCAGGCCGCTGGTGGCGAAGACGAAGGCCCGCCCCGAGGGGGGGCCGGCAAGGCCCATCCCGAGGAGGTCGGCAGCACGCGGGGGAGGGCCGGGCGTGCGGGTGTGCGCCGGGCGGTGGAGCCCGGCGCACACGGTGCGTTCATGCTGTCCGGCTGCCCCTACAGTTCGCTGCGAGTGTGCGGTGGCAGGGGTATGCCGGCTGCCTGATCAGCGGTGGTGGCGGTTGCCCCAGGACTTGGTGTCGATGGTGCGTCCGGTCGTCGCGGAGAGTGGCCTTGTCGCTGTCGTTGTCCCCGACGTACGTGCGGCGGTCCTGGAACAGGGCGGTGGTGTCGCGGCCCTCGCCGGTGTGGACTTCGCCGCGTACGGTCCGGCGGGCCCGCACCCAGCCGGCGGCGGACGTCGTGGGGCAGCTACCGCCGCGCCGGCAGTCTCCTGGTCCTTTTCGTCCGTCCGGCGGGGTGGTGCTCAGGCGCGGTGCCGGGTGCGTCGGTGGGCGGTCCGTCGCACCGGCCATGGTCAGCGCGACGGGCCGCGACCGCCGGCGTCCGGGGTCGGCTTGGTGGGGTTTTCGTGCCCGGCGCTTTGCCGATCTTCAGGGTGAGGTCGGCCGCGTTGTCGCCGGGTTCGCGTCGGGCACGTCCTGGGAGTGCAGCCGAACCCCCGGGCGGTGACCGTCGATCACCCGAAGGCGCCGCACCTTGCGCGTGCTCCTAGTGCGCGGGATCTCGGCCGTGCCGTCGTCCGCGCGGAAGTTCACCGCCTCGCCCGGCGCCGGCACTCCGGCCGTCGCCTGCGCGGGGTCCTTGCCCTGCGGTTTCGTCAGGGTCGTGTTGGGTCCCGGTCCGCGGGCGAGGGGGCGCCCGGGACGCGGCAGGTGCCGATCCAGATCCCGGTGACCGCGCTGACATAGCGTGCGCCACAGCGGTCGGACGGGACGACGAGCTGGGTGCCCGCCGCGTCGAGGTCCTCGTCGTCCATGCGGGTTGCCAGCAGTACGGGGCCGTCGGCGAAGTCGGCGTCGATCTCCGCCCACGACAGGACCGTGTGGTGGCCGTCGCCGCCGCTCACGGCGAGGAGGAAGCGGGACCGTTCCTTGCGGCGCGCGGGGTCGAAGGCGGGTTCGGTCCGGCCGACGACCTCGCGCAGCAGCGGCCCGTCGAAGGTGTGGTGCTGGGGCCCGGCGCTCGCGCAGTGGAAGACGACGTCGGCCCGGTGCTGTGGCCAGTGCTTGCGCAGGTCGGCGACGGTCAGTGTGGTGGGCAGGGTCACGTCTCCCCAGAGGGTGAAGGCGCCTGGCAGGGCGGTGGCCGCGTGCGCTGGTGTGCTGAGCAGGCTCATGGGCGGTCCCCTCGGAGTGATGGGTGTGGATGCGGCGGCTGGGCCCAGAAGTACCCATCGGGCGGACGCGGGAACCGTCTGTGCCATCTGGATCGCGTCTTTCAGTAGGTGATTGTGAGCTTGCTACGGGAGGAGGCTTCGCATTTTCCAGGTTGATTCACCAGCGCCCCGGGTGTGCGCGGGCGGCCCGATCGAGGGCGAGCCAGACGCGGTCCCGGGTGAGTGGCAGTTCGGTGAAGCGGATACCGGTGGCGTCGCGCAGGGCATTGGCGAAGGCGGGTGCGACGGGGTTGAAGGGGCTTTCGCTCATGGACTTGGCGCCGAGTGGTCCGATGGCGTCCGACGTCTGGGTGAAGTGAACCTCGGTGCGGGGGACGTCGGCGTACTGCGGGAGGCGGTAGCGGCGGAAGGCGGCGGTCGTGACCTCGCCGCGCTCGTCGATGCGGACGTTTTCGAAGAGCGTGGCGCCGAGGGCCTGGGCGACCCCGCCCTCGACCTGGCCTTGGCACTGCATCGGGTTCATCACCTTCCCGGCGTCGGCCGCGTGGACGCTCCGCAGGATGCGGATCTCGCCGGTGCCGGGGTCGACGGCCAGCTTGAACCACTGGGCGTTGAAGGCCACGGAGCGCGGTGAGCCGCCCCAGTGCCCGTCCGCGGTCAGTTCCTCGGGTGCGCCGAGGGCGTGCCCCGCCTCGTAGAGCTCTTTCAATGTGACCGTCCGTCCCGCGCAGTCGACGGCTTCGGCGCCGAGCACGCATAGGTGTCGGGCCACGCCGGTGTGCCGGGCGGCGAGCGTTCGCAGCCGTTCGGCGAGTGAGCTCGCGGCCAGCAGGACCGCCTTGCCGGCGACGACGGTGCCGGCGGAGCCGAAGGCGCCGGTGTCGTGGCGGACGACGTCGGTGTCCGACTGGCGGATGGCGAGACGGTCCTCGGTGGTGTTCAGCGCGCCGGCGGTGATCTGCTTGTGGACGGTGGTGGTGCCGTTGCCGAACTCGGCCGTGCCGACGGCGATGTCGTAGGTGCCGTCCGCGAGCAGGGAGACGCGGGCGTCGGCGTAGTGGCCGCCGGGCGGGCCGGTGGCGATCATCGCCATGCCGGTGCCCTGGCCCACGAGCCACCCGTCGGGCACGTCCCGGTCGCCGGTGTCCTCGGCGATGGCCTTGCGCACGACGGCGAGGCACTGGTCGAGGCCGTAGGAGGCGATGTGAAGGTCCTCTTCCTCGCCGATCGGGCTGTGCATGGCCTCGCCGGGGCCGATGACGTTCTTCTCGCGGAAGACGAGCGGGTCCAGGCCCAGCCGGTGGGCCAGTTCGTCCATGACGGACTCGACGGCGAAGGTGACCTGGCCCAGGCCGTAGCCGCGGAAGGCGCCCGCCGGTACGACGTTGGTGTAGACCGCGTAGGCGTCGACCTTCTTGTGCGGCGCGCGGTAGACGGCGAAGGACTCGCCGACGCTGTGGAACATGACGGCCGGGCCGTGGTTGCCGTACGCGCCCGTGTTGGCGACGACCCGCATCCGGACGGCCGTGAGGGTGCCGTCGGCGCGGGCGCCGGCCTTGATGCCGATGGTGAAGGGGTGCCGTGTCGTGGCGCCGTGGAACTGTTCGGCGCGGGTGTACTCCAGCTTGACCGGGCGGCGCAGTCTCAGCGCGGCCAGGGTGACGATGTCCTCGGTGAGCATTTCCTGCTTGCCGCCGAAACCGCCGCCCACCCGGCCTGCCACCACCCGAACTTCGTCCTGTGACAGGCCGTACAGTGCGCACAGCGCCCGCCGGGTCAGGAAGGGTGCCTGGGTGGAGGAGCGGACGGTGAGGCGCTCGCCGGTGCCGTCCTCCTTCGGTTCGAAGTACGCGACGCACCCGTGGGTCTCGAGGCTGGCGTGCTGCACCCGCTGGGTGCGGAAGGTCTCCTCGTAGACGACGTCGGCGTCGGCGAAGCCCTGCTCGACATCCCCGATCTCGCCGTGGACCTCGCCGGCCACGTTGTTCTCGACTCGGGCGATGCGCGACTGGGGGCCCTTGCCGGAGTGGATCACGGGAGCTCCGGGCAGCATCGCGGCTTCCGGGTCGGTGACGTACGGGAGTTCCTGGTACGTCACCTCCACGCGGCGGCAGCCCTCCTCGGCCGCCTGCTCGCTGTCGGCGACCACGGCCGCGACCCGCTGCCCGACGTAGCGGACGACGTCGTCCAGGACGCGCGTGTCGTCGGGATCCTCCGTCGGGTGCTCGTGGCGCGCGGTGGAGTACAGCGTCGCGGGGGCGTCTTCGTGTGTGAGTACGGCGTGCACTCCGGGGACGCGCAGGGCGGCGGAGGCGTCGATCGCGACGATCCGGGCGTGCGGGTGGGGGGAACGCACCAGCTTCATGTGCAGCAGGTCCGGAACCTCGATGTCGAAGGTGTAGCGGGCCGTTCCGGTGACCACCTGCGGGCCGGCCGGGGCGGCCACGTTCCTGCCTACCGCCTCGCCGGCCCGGGGCCGTTCGGTGTGCTTGACTCCGCGGACGGCGTCCTCGACAGCCCGGTAGCCGGTGCAGCGGCAGATGTTGCCCTTGAACGCGCGGGGCAGGTCTTCGAGTTTGCCGTCGTCGTGCTCCGTGCCGCGCTCGGCTTCGAGGGCGACGGTGGTCATGAGGAAGCCGGCCGTGCACATGCCGCATTGGTAGCCCTGCGCGTCGAGGAACCTCTGTTGTACGGGGTGCAGTTCGCCGTTCGGAGAGGCGAGGCCTTCGACGGTGGTGACACAGCGGCCTTCGGCCCTTGCGGCCGGGTAGAGGCAACTGTGCACCGGCTCTCCGTCGACGTGGACCGTGCAGGCACCGCAGTCGCCGGCGTCACAGCCCTTCTTCACACCGAACCAGCCGTGCCGGCGCAGGTAGGTGCGCAGGCACTGGCCGGCGTGGGGCTCGTCCTGGTGCGACTGTCCGTTGACCTGGAGGCGGTAGCTCATCGGGCGCCTTCCTCGCGACCGTGGGTCAGTTCGCCGAGGACTTCCTCGGCGAGGCGGAGGCCCATGTGCCGCCGCCACTCGGGCAGGCCGTGGATGTCGTCGAACCAGTCCGTGCCCCTGACGGACGCTTCGATCGCCTGCCGCAGCCGCCCGGATCGCGGGGGCAGCGGGAACCAGAGCCGGAACGGTCGTACGGTCGCCGCGGTGAGCGTGACCGCCAGCGATCCGTCCACGGGGTCGAGGGTGCCGATCACCAGGGCTCCCGAGCGGCCCAGCCCGTACAGCGACGCCTGCCGGAAGGCCGTACGGCACTCCAGTGACCGTCCCGGCAGCGTCACCGAGCGCAGCAGTTCGCCCTCCGCGAGGTCCTTGCGGCCGGCTCCTTTGATGAAGTCGACCACCTTCACGTGCCGTGTGGAGCCGTTTTGGGCCTGAAGGAGGCAGCTGCCGTCGAGTGCGGCGGTCAGGGAGATCATCGGCCCGGCGGGGAGGCCGTTGCAGAGGTTGCCGCCGACGGTCGCCATGTTCCAGATCTTGAACGAGGCCAGGAAGGCGCGGCAGCACTGCTCGAACAGCGGTGCCGCCGGCGCCGCCAGATGCCGGCGTCCGAAGCGCGACAGCTGTGCGATCGTGCACGTCGCCGCGATCTCCAGGGAACCGTCCTCGTGCCGCGTGAGCGGCTCCCAGCCCATTCGGCTCAGGTCCACCAGCCGCCGCAGATGCGGCTGCGGCTCGGAGAACAGATACGTGCCTCCGCCCAGCCACGCGTCCCCCGCTCGCCACGGCTCCCGCCGCCGCGCGTCCCGTATGGCCGTCACCGTGTTGAGATCCATGACTCTCCTCGTCTCCCGGCGGTGGTTTCAGGACAGTGAAGACCGCGGGAGGCAGCGAAGACGACTGGTCGGGACGCCGGAAAACCTCCATCGGGACAAGGTGCGTTCTGGAGGATCAACCAAGAGGCATTCCCCCTCTACGGACCTGCATTTACCATGTGTCGACTCGTATTCGCCTCGTGAATGTGAGATGTGGGCTTGTCCCGCGACGCCAAGGAGCCCCGGTATGCACGTCGAACATCTCCTGAGGCTGGACCGCCTCGATCTCGCCCTCGTCTGGGGTGACCGGGCGCTCCTGGAGCAGGAGATCAGCGCAGTGACGGCCACCGATCTGGCGGACCCCGCGCGCTTCCTCCAGCCGGGCGAGATCGTGCTGAGCGGTCTGGTCTGGTGGAGCCAGGAGGACGGCCGCGACAAGGCCGAACGCTTCGTCTGCGCGCTGCGCGAGGCCGGGGCGGTCGCCCTTCTCGCCGGGGAGGAGACCCACGGATCGGTCCCTGCCGAGCTGGCCGACGCCTGCCGGCGGCACCGGATCGCACTCCTCGCCGTTCCCGCGCACACGAGCTTCCGGACGATCACCGAAGCCGTGTACCTCCGCCAGTGGGGGGAACTCAGCCGGCGCCCCACCGACCACGCGCTCCCGGAGAACGTACGCGCCGAACTCGGCCGTGAGCTGGAACGCGGCGCCACCGCGCAGGAGCTGCTGACCGGCGCCTTCGGTCATCTCGGCACGCCCCGCTGCTACCTCCTGACCGCCGCCGGCCGTACCGTCGCCCGGTCCGCCACCGCCGAGGTCCTCCCGGCCCCGCGGGCAGCCGGAGCGCTACGCGCGGCGCGCGGGATGACGCTGCGCGTCGAGGCGGACGACACCGCGTACGACGCCTGGTACCTGCATCTGCCGGAGGAAGGGCAGACACCACCGCGCGCCGTGCAGGAGATAGCCGCGCTGCTCGGTCGGCACCGCCGCCGCCGCGACCGGCGACGAACCGCACGCAAGGCGGCGGGAAAGAGGCTGGCCGAACTCCTCGGCGGCACCCACCCCGACGCGAACGTCCTGCGGGAGGCCCTGACTTCCTCGGGACTGCCCGGCAGCGGCCCTTACACCGTCGTCGTCGCGAAGCGGACGACGACCGACGAGACGGCAGACGAGACGGCAAGCGCCGGCGACGCCCTCACCGAGGCACTGAACCATCTGCCCTCCACCTCCTACGGCTTCGCCGTCGGCGACCGCCCGGGCGGCGAGGCCATGGCCGTCGTCGCGCACCCCGAGGACACGGCGGCCGATGTCCGGACCGGGCTCGCGGAGGTGTGGCCGCTGCTGCACGCCTGCCAACCGGACGCCCTGCTCCACGCCGGCGTGAGCAGGCCGGCCGCCACCCCCGCCGATCTCCCGGCGGCAGTCGGTCAGGCGCGGTACACCCTGGCCGCCGCACGCACGGCCAACCCCGGAGCCGCACACGTCTCAGGCACCGACGACCTCTCCGGCCTCCACCTGCTGCTCGCCGGCATCCCCTGCGACGTGCGGACGGTATACCGGGACACGGTCCTCGGCCCGCTCCTCGGCGACCCGCGGACGTCGCACACCGTCCTGCTGGAGACCCTCGAGGTCTTCCTGGCCCACAACTGCTCCTGGGCCAGGACCGCCGAGGCGCTGCACCTCCACGTCAACACGGTCCACTACCGCATCCAGCGCGTCGAACGCCTCACCGGCCGGGACTTGTCCCGCCTCGACCACAAACTGGACCTACGGGCCGCACTGCTCTGCCGCTGAGGAGGATCCCGGCACGGACGGCGGCGTAAGGTCAGGGCAGATCGATGTGGACATGCGTCGACTTCACCCGCGCCGTGACGGTGACGCCGACGTCGAGGCCCAGTTCCTCGACGGCCTCACGGGTCACCATCGACACCAGCCGGTGCGGTCCTGCCTGTACCTCCACCAGGGCGGCCACGTCGTCGACCCGTACCGCCGTCACGATCCCCACGAACGCGTTGCGCACCGAAGTGGGCAGCTGGTCGTCGGGGACGGCGTGCAGACCGGCGCCACGCTCCTTGGCGAAGCGCGCCAAGCTCACTGCGTCGACAGCCCGGTTGCCCGAGCCGTCCCGCTCCATGCGCAGCCGATCGCCGTCCGCCCATCGGCGGACGGTCTCCGGACTGACTCCGAGCAGCCGAGCTGCCTGCCCAACGCTGTACGACCGCACCATCGCACTCTAGGCCACCGCTCTCCGGCCCCACACGCCGCACACCGCGAGCCGAGGCCGCCGCACCCCGTGCACCGCCAGTGCGTGCTCGATCAGGTAGCCGGGCGCAGCCAGGACGAGCAGACCGGTGACGGCCAGGCCTGGGCACGGCGGCACGGCGCCCTCCTCGTGGTGGACGACAGCCAGATGGTGCGGACGTACCGGGACCGTCCTTCTCCTGTGCAACGGCCGCATAAGATCCCGGCCTCGTATGCCTGTCCAAGTCCATCAGCGGGTACAAGGACGCCCATGGCCCTGACGCTCATGCCCCACGCAAATACGACGTGTGGAAGCCCGGCGAGCACAAGGGCGCGTTCCGCAGGGACAACCCCGCGTTCGTCACCGGAACCCGAGCATTGGAGTTGTTCTGGTCCGTGCTCTGCGAAACCGGACCACAGCTCTGGGCGAACGGGTGCGTCGCGCCCTCGCCGAGACCGGCCGCCGACACGGGTTGGCCGCGCCGCACGGGCGCAACCTGGCCTGCGGCCTGCCCTTCACCCGCTCGGTGCGGCCCGCGAGGTGTGTGACGCCGCGTACCGCAACGGGTAGGCAGGCGGACACTCGCGGCCTGAGTGTGTCTCGGCAGGGCGGGGTCGCACGAGGCGTGACAAGACCCGGCCCACGGCGGAACCCTCGGCGGCGGACGAGCCACGAGGCGAGCGAAGAAGGGGAGAGCGGATGTCGGTCGACCTGGTGGGTTTCCTCGGTGTCGTTCTGGTGGCCTACATGGTCCCCGGTCCGGACTTCGTGGTGGTGGTCCGCTCGGCCGCCGAGCATCCCGCCAAGGGAAGGGCTGCGGGGCTGGGCGCCCAGACAGGGCTGTGCGTGCACATGCTCGCTGCCGCCGCGGGACTGTCGCTGATCGCCGCCCGGTCTCCCGCGGTCTACGACGCCATCAAGCTGCTCGGCGCGGCGTACCTCGTCTACCTCGGGATCCGGGCGGTCCTGGCCGCCCGGCGCACCGCCCGCGAGCGCCACTCAGCGGCGGCGGACAGTCCGGAGGGGCTCACCGCCCCGCGGGCCCCGGCCGCCGACGGGACGACCCGCAGCCAGTGGCGGTCCGGCTTCACCGAGGGCTTCCTCACCAACGTGCTCAACCCCAAGGCGGCGCTGTTCTTCCTCAGCATCCTGCCGCAGTTCGTGCACGGTGGCGGCTCGGCCGCGCGGCAGATCTTCTTCCTCGGCCTCCTCGATGTCCTCATCGGCGTCGTCTACTGGTTCGCCCTCGCCGCCGTCGCCGCCCGGCTGCGGGCTTTCCTCGCCCGGACGAAGATCCGCCACCGTTGGGAGCTGACAACCGGCTGGCTGTTCATCGCCATGGGCATCGGCGTCGCCGCGGTCTCCTGAGACCAACTCTCGCCGCCGGCCCCAGCCCCCATTCGCACCTGGACCCCACGCGACATGGACACCGCCCTGTACTGGCTCAAGCACCCGCCCCTGGACAGCCACCCTCGCGAAGCTGGGCATCGACTGGGCGTGGTAGTGCGCCGGCGCTCCTCGCGCTGGCGTGTGCGCGGTCGGCCAGCACGAGGAGCTGCGGTCTACCGCCGGAAGCCGCGTCGGGGGTCCCTGATGCTGCGGTTGTCGAACGGGGCGAACCAGGCAGGCGCTCGTACGCGCCCCTGAGCGGCCCGCCCCGCGCGGGCGGAGGTGAGTCGGACCGGAACCGAGGCGGCGTGATGGCGATGGTGCTCTCCGCGCGGGCGGAGGTGAGTCGCCCCCGCCCGCCAGGCCGCCGGACAACCCACCGCCTCGGCGTCGCAAGGGGTCTGCCCCACATCAGGCGAAGGGGCCTCGGCACACCGGTCCCTGGCCCGAGGAGGGACCGGCATGAGACCTGGGGCGGACAGACGCCCTCCCGCGGGTGGACACCCGACTACCGCTGCAGAGGGACGAGTTCGAGCCTTCCGGCCTCTACTGTCCGGTGTCATGAACATCTTCCGCAGGGCCACCGTCTGCACCCTGCTCAGCCTGTCGCTGCCCCTCGCGTTCCAGGGCCCGGGAGTCGCCGCGGCCGCTCCCGGGACCGCGCCCGGACACTCCGTCCGGGGCACGGCGGAAACGGGCATCGAGCTGCCCCGGCCCACTGGCCGGTACGCGGTCGGCACGCAGAAGCTGCACCTGTCCGACCGGCGGCGACCCGACCCGTGGGTGCCCTCGGCCCCCAGAGAGCTGATGGTGTCGGTGCACTATCCGGCCGTACCTTCGGGGCGCGCCCCAGCGGCTTACATGACGGAGGTGGAGGCTCGGCTGCTGCTGGAGGCACGCGGCCTGGCCGGTATCGTGTCCGGGGCGGCGGTCAGCGGTGCGCGGACCCATGCACGCGTGGACGCGCGCCCGGCGAAGGGCCGCTTCCCGCTGGTGCTGCTGTCTCCGGGCTTCTCGATGCCGCGCACCACGCTCACCGCCCTGGCGAACGACCTGGCGAGCCGCGGATACGTCGTCGCCGCCGTGGACCACGCCTACGAGTCCGTCGGCACGTCCTTCCCCGGCGGGCGAGTGCTCACCTGCCGTGCGTGCGAGCGGGTCGCCACGGATGAGGAGCGGGCACGGGTGGCCGTGAACCGAGCACGTGACCTCTCCTTCGTGATCGACCGGTTGACGACGCCTCGGGCGCCCTCGGGCACGGCTCGCGGACAGAGGAGCCTGCCGTACCCGCGCATGGTCGACACGCGGTGGATCGGGGTGGCGGGACACTCCGTCGGCGGCGCGGCCGCCGCTGAGGTCATGCTGCAGGACCGGCGGGTGCGGGCGGGCGTGAATCTGGACGGCAACTTCTTCGTGCCGTCCGCCGGGGCGGGTCTGGCGGGGCGCCCCTTCATGATGATGGGCGCCCGTGCTACCCACAGCCCCGGGAGTCCGGACAGCGACTGGCAGGACGCCTGGACTCGGCTGGAGGGCTGGAAGCGCTGGCTGACGGTCGCCGGGGCCGAACACTTCACCTTCACGGACCTGCCGGTCCTGGCCGAACGGCTGGGCCTGACCGATCCCGCGGCACCGCTGTCGGGCGAACGTTCCTGGCAGCTCACGCGCGACTACACGGCCGCCTTCTTCGACACGCATCTTCGCGGCAGGCAACGCCCATGCTCGACGGGCCCACCACCGACCGACCAGAGGTCGCGTTCCCCCGGATGTGACAGCCGTGGTACGGGCGGCTGCCCGGCCGGACACGAGCACAGTGCCCGCTCACGCCTGCACGCCGACCCCCGCTGCGGAAAGGCGCCGGGCAACGCCTGGCCCTCCCCCGCGTGCGCTCGAACGCCTCGCCCGCGGGACGTTGGGCCGCCCGGGAGGAGACATCACGACCCGCCACGCCGGCGATGCGGCGGCGGACCCGCCGTCGACCAGGAGCGGAACCCCTGGCGGGTGAGGAGAGTTTCGTGAATGCGGCTGCGGCTCGCCCAGCGGATCCGCAGGCGGCGGGTGCTGCCGTCCCGATCGTCTCCTCTGGGTCGTCACCACAGCGAGTGACCGCCCAAGCTCCCACGCCTGGACCACAGAACCCCCGTCAGGGGTCTGCTCGGCATCGCCTTCGCCGTCCATCCCGACAGCGGTCACGACCTCGTCATGACCGTCTCCAGTGCCGGCCACGGACTCTTCGACGCGGCCACGGGAGCCAAGGTCGCCTGCGACCGGGACCCGGACCCCGACACCAGCACCCCGGACGCGTCGCCGGAACGCACCTGCCCAGGGCTCGGTCCGATCGAGGGCACGCCGGTGCGTATCGCCGGGCTCTTCGGCGGCGGCCTGCACCGCACCACACCGGACGGCTGGACCGTGGACTCCCCGATCCGTCGTTCACGCCCCGCACCCCCTCTTGTTGAAGCAGTGAATCACTGCTTCACTTCTTCCGTGCCCTACCGACGTACCCCCGCCGTCCAGGCCCGGCTCGACGCCCAGCGCGCCACCGTCGTCGACGCGGCCATCGGCCTGCTCGCCGAGCACGGCTACGCCGGCTGCACGGTGGCCGCCGTCGCCGCGCGCGCCGGGATCGCCACCGGAAGCGTGTACCGCCACTTCCCGAGCAAGGCGGAGCTGGCCGTGGAGCTCTTCCGTACGGTGGTCTCCCGCGAAGTGGCCGCCGTCTCCGAAGCGGCCGGACGCACCGACCACCCGGACGCCGCCGCACGGGTCGTCGCCGTCATCGAGACCTTCGCGCACCGCGCCCTGAAGTCACCGCGCCTGGCCTACGCCCTGCTCGCCGAGCCCGTCGACCCGGCCGTCGACGCCGAACGGCTCGTCTTCCGGCGGGCGTTCCGCGATGTGTTCGCCGAGCGGATCGCCGAGGGCGTGCGCACCGGACAGCTCCCGCCCCAGGACGCCTCGCTGACGGCGTCCGCGCTGGTGGGAGCCGGAGCGGAGGCGCTCGTCGGCCCGCTGACGGCGGGCTCGGTCGGGCCGGACACCGTACCCGCCCTGGTCACCTTCACCCTGCGAGCCCTGGGAGTTCCCGATGCCGACCACGCATGAGGTCACCAACCAAGTCCCGCCGCTGACCGGTTACGACGTGTCGGCCGACCCGGCCCTGCTGGAGGGGCTGCGCCGGGAGGGCGCGGGCTGGGCCGAGGCGGACGTCCGGGAGCTGGGGGTGCGGGCCGGCGGCGAGGAGGCCCAGGAGTGGGGCCGCGCCGCCGAGCGGAACTCCCCCGTGCTGCACACGCACGACCGCTACGGCCACCGTGTCGACGAGGTCGAGTTCCACCCGTACTGGCACGAGCTGATGTCGGTCGCCGTACGCCACGGCCTGCACGGCGCGCCCTGGCGCGACGCGCGCCCCGGGGCCCATGTGGCCCGCGCGGTGAAGGTGTTCGTGTGGGGGCAGGCCGATCCCGGGCATCTCTGCCCGGTGTCGATGACCTACGCGGCCGTACCCGCGCTGCGGGTCCAGCCCGAGCTGGCCGAGGTGTACGAACCCCTTCTCACCTCGCCTTTCTACGACTTCGGGCTGCGCGAGCCGACCTCCAAGCGCGGGATCATCGCCGGGATGTCGATGACCGAGAAGCAGGGCGGCTCGGACGTCCGGGCGAACACCACCCGCGCGGTGCCGACCGGCGAGGACGGCTTCTACGCGCTGACCGGCCACAAGTGGTTCACCTCAGCCCCGATGTCGGACGTCTTCCTCACCCTGGCCCAGGCGCCCGGCGGCCTCTCCTGCTTCCTGGTGCCCCGCGTGCTGCCCGACGGCTCGCGCAACGCGATCCGCCTCCAGCGGCTCAAGGACAAGCTCGGCAACCGCTCCAACGCCTCCTCCGAGATCGAGTACGAAGGGGCCCTCGGCCGGCTCGTCGGGGAGGAGGGCCGGGGCGTCGCCACCATCATCCGGATGGTGAACATGACGCGTCTGGACTGCGCGGTCAGCTCGGCGTCCGGCATGCGGCAGGGGCTGGTGCAGGCCGTCCACCACGCCACCCACCGCAGCGCGTTCGGGGCGCGACTGGTCGACCAGCCGCTGATGACGAACGTCCTCGCCGACCTGGCCGTGGAGGCGGAGGCGGCGACGGTCGCCGGGCTGCGACTTGCGGGCGCCGTGGACCGCGCGGCGGGGGGCGACGCCGAGGAGGAGCTGCTGCGCCGGATCGGCCTCGCCGTGACCAAGTACTGGGTGTGCAAGCGGGCTCCCGCGCACGCCGCCGAGGCCCTGGAGTGCCTGGGCGGCAACGGCTACGTCGAGGACTCGGGGCTGCCCCGTCTCTACCGCGAGTCGCCGCTGCCCTCCATCTGGGAGGGCTCGGGCAACGTCGCCGCCCTCGACGTGCTGCGGGCGATGGCCCGGCAGCCGCAGGCCGTCGAGGCGTTCTTCGCCGAGGTCGACCGGGCGGCCGGCGCCGACCGCCGGCTCGATGCGGCGACGGCCCGGCTGCGCAAGGACCTGGCCGACCTCGGCGATCCCGCCGCTGTCGAGTACCGGGCACGCCGGCTGGTCGAGCACATGGCGCTCGTCCTCCAGGGCTCACTGCTCGTCCGGCACGGCCACCCGGCGGTGGCGGACGCGTTCTGCGCCTCGCGCCTGGACAGCGACTGGGGCATCGCCTTCGGCACCCTGCCGCCCGGCCTGGACACGGCGGCGATCATCGAACGCGGCACGCCTCGGACGCCCGACGGCGACTGAACCGCACGGGGGCCCGGTCGGCCGGACTGCAGCTGCGCGCCGACCGGGCGGGCCCTCGACGGGGTACGGCTTGCAGGGCCAGGGGGCGGGTCGGGTGGGTACGGCATGGGTGCCCACCCGGGCAGGTCGGACGGGTACGGCTTCGCCCCAGGGGCCGGTCGGACGGGTACGACGTAGGAGGCGGCCCCGCAGCGGGTGCGCCCGCCGCCCGAGGTGCCCCGGGTGGCGGGAGCCGGGTCCGGCCGAGCGGGTTCAGACCCGCCCGTCCGGGTCAGATGTGCAGCTCGGGAGGAAAGCCGGTCCAGCGCAGTTCGGACGGCAGGTGCCGCACGTCGTTGGAGACGAGGACGGAGGCCGGCCGGCCCGGCGCGTAGCGGATGACCGTCAGGGCGGCGTTGCCCTGGTTCAGGCCGAGCCAGCGCCACTCCGGCGCGTCCAGGGCGTCCCGTACGAGCCACGCGACCAGGAAGTTGTGGGTGACGACCAGTTCGTGCCGGTCCTCCGGCCCGTCCACCGGGCCGGTGAAGAGGTCGAGCGCCCGCCGGGCCAGCACGGGCCCGTGCCGGCGCTCCTCTTCCGTGGCATCCGCGAGGAAGCGGAGGAAGAAATCGGCCGACTCGGCCGGGAGCTCGTCCCGCGCGGGCACGTAGGGAACGTAGTCGCCGGCCGGTTCCGAGACGCGCAGCGGGACGTCCCTCAGCTCGGCGCCGATCAGGCGTGCGGTCTGCTCCGCCCGGGGCAGCGGACCGTGATGGACCGCGGCGAAGGGCACGTCCCGGAGGCGGCGGCCGAGCAGCCGGGCCTGTCGCCGCCCGGCCTCCGTCAGCCCGCTCTCGTCGGGCAGGGCCTCGCCGTGCCGCACCAGGTACAGGTATCGGGTGGCCGTGCCGGTCATCGCGTACTCCTTCACGCCCCTGGACGATCTTGTATGTCGCTGGACGCGCCGCCCGCACGGTCCGGTTCCGCCCCCGTCGCGAACGCCCGCCGGATGACGCGGGCCGGCCGGCAGGCGGCGTCCCGAGTTGCGTTCCCCCGGACACGCGCAAGGCTGGGAGGCGGAAGCCGCGCGCCGGCGCACTCGCAGGGAGAAACGATGCCCGATTCCGTACCTCTCGATCTCGCCGCCCTCGTCGAGGAGCACCTGACCAAGGCGCGCGCCGACGCGCACGGCAGGAGCGCGCAGCTGCTGGTCCACGACGGAGTGCTCCGGCAGAGCGTCATCGCCATGACGTCGCAGACGGTGCTGGACGAGCACAACGCGCCGCCCGCCGCCAGCCTGCAGGTCTTGCGCGGACGGGTGAAGGTGACGGCGGCCGGTCGGTCCGAGGAGCTGGCGGCGGGCGAGCTGCAGATGATCCCCAAGGAGCGGCACGGGCTCGTCGCCCTGGAGGACGCCGTGGTGCTGCTCACCGCCGTCAACGACTGACGGCGTCGCACCGCACCCCGGCCGGTTCCCACGGTCGGCGCCCGCCCGCGTTTCACGCGTTCACGCGTTCACACCGTCTCGTCGAGGTTCCCGGCGTAGTACTCGATGGCCCGCCGGTACCGGCGTACGTACGGGTCGTCGCTGGTGGCCGCGACCACGCCCAGCAGCAGCCGGGTGGACTCCTCGTGCCGCCCAATGTTGAACAGGGCCATCGCCAGGAAGGTGCGCAGGGCGGCATCCTCCGGGAACTCCTCGGTGCCGCGGCGCAGGGTGGTGACGGCCTGGTCGTAGCGGCCGAGGACGCGGTAGGTGCTGCCGAGGCCGAGGAGCGCCCCGCGCCGGTCCTCCTCCCCCAGTCGGGGGGCGGCCGTGTCGTCCAGCGCCCGCTCGTAGAAGGGGACGGCTTCCGCTTCCAGGCCGAGGACGTCGTGGGCCCAGGCCGTCTGGTAGGCCACTTCGGCGTCGCCGGGGTGCTGCGCGGCGAGTGCGAGAAGCCTGGTCCGCGCCTCCTCCCGCTCGCCCGCTTCCCGTAGTCCGACCGCCTCGGCCAGCAGCCGGTCCCGCGTCCCGCTGTTCGCGTCGTCGCTCATGTGCCCATCCTCGCAGGCGGGTTGCGGGCGTCCGGCGTGGGGCGCCGGACCGGGTGCCAGGTCGGGGAAAGCCATAGCGGGGCGGGGTCCTTGTGTCGTCCGGGCCCATAGGAGCCGGGTGCGGGGCGCCCCTAGCCTCCCGGCCATCGCCCCGACACGATCGAGCCACCCGGGAGTCCGTATGCGTCCACCCCGCCCCACCGCCCGTCGCCGTCCACCGCGCCCTCCGTACCCGGCGCGCCGGCCGGCGTTCGCCGTATCGATGCTGGCGGCCGCCTCAGTCGTGCTCGCCTTCCTCCTCCCCCTTGTCTCTCCCCCGGCGACGACCCCGGCCGAGGCGGCTCCCCCGGCGGTGCCCGTCGCGGCGGCGGCCCCCGCTCCCGTCCCGGGTCAGCTGCGTCCGTACGCCATCGGCACCGTCCACAGCGCCGGCATCTCGTCCGGCGGCTACATGGCGACCCAGCTGCACGTCGCCTACTCGGGTACCTTCAGCGGCTCGGCGGTCTTCGCCTCGGGGCCGTACAACTGCGCCCGGAACACCCTGGCCACCGCCCTCAACGCGTGCATGAACACCACGCAGGACCTCCAGCTCGCGCAACTGGAACAGACCACCCGTGACTGGTCGGCCCGCGGTCTGGTCGACCCCGTCGCGCATCTCGCCGGTGACCCGGTCTACGTCTTCAGCGGCTCGAACGACTCGACCGTGAAGCGACCGGTGGCCGACGCGCTCGCCGACTACTACGGCCGCTTCGGCGCCCGCGTGCGGTACAACCGCACCACCGCCGCCGGGCACGCCTGGATCAGCCCGCTCGGCCCCAACTCCTGCACGGCCACCCAGAGTCCGTGGGTCAACGACTGCGGGATCGACGCCGAGGGCGAGCTGCTGGGCCACCTCCTCGGCGGCACGCCCGCGGCGCCGAGCGCCACCCCCGGCGGCTCACTGATCCAGTTCGACCAGAACGCCTACGCTCCGGGCGGGGCCGCGGCGCCGCTGTCCATGGACGACAAGGGCTTCCTGTACGTCCCGACGTCGTGCGCCGAAGGCGCCACCTGCACCCTCATGGTGGCGCTGCACGGCTGCAAACAGGGCTACGGCTATCAGGGCTTCGGGACGCGGTTCATCGAGTCCGCGTACCTCAACGAGTACGCCGACACCAACGACATGATCGTGCTCTACCCGCAGGCGACCGCGACGGCGACCCTGGAGAACCCCAACGGCTGCTGGAACTGGTGGGGTTACCTCGGCGATTCCGCCCACGCCCGGCACGGCGGCAAGCAGATCGAGGCGATCATGGGCATGGTCGGGGCGCTGCGCGGCGGTTCCACTCCCCCGCCCGCGGCGGGCGAGGTGACGCTGCCGAGCACGGACGCGCAGGACGGCTACGTGAAGGCCGCGGCCGACGGTTCCGGCGCGGCGGTGGGGACGTTGGAGGACACCCTGGGTCTCGCGCTCGGGCGCGGCACGGACGGCAAGGTGAACCGGACGCTGCTCTCCTTCGACACCTCGCGCATCCCGGCCGGCAAGGAGATCACCCGGGCCTATCTGACGGTGCGGCGCGGCAGCGGATCGGGCGACCCGTGGTCCTCGCCGGCCGGCAATCGGTTGCTGGCGGACGTCCGGACGGGCTGCTTCGGCGGCTGCGCCGTCGAGGCATCGGACTGGTCGGCCGCGGCCACGGTCGCGGGCGCGGCCCGGATCGCGGGGTTCACCTCCGGCAGTGCCGCGTCGACGGACCTGTCGGCCGAGGCACTCGCTGCCCTGGACCGGACCGGGACGACGCAGGTCCGGCTGCGTTTCGAGACGGCCCCGCCCTCGACGGCGTATCTCTTCGTCGACAAGGACACGCCGGTGACGCTGACGGTCGAGTACCGCTGACGTGCGAGGGGGGTCAGGTCAGCGGGGCGGTTCCGGTAGTTCCTCGCCCGTCTCGAGGAGGGACTTGAGGCTGGAGAGGAGTGCGGGCCAGCCCTCGCTGATCAGGTCGCCGATCATGCCGTCGGGCTCCAGGTCGTCGTGGACGACGGTGAGCTTGACGATGTCCCCGGCCGGCTCGATCGTGAACGTCACCTTCGACCGGCGTTCCTTGGCGAGCCTGCGGTACACCTCCTGGCCGATCCCGACCGCCTCGGCCCACTCCGAGGTGAAGGTGTGCCAGGTGTACGACAGGAGCCGGCCGGGTTCGGCCGCGAGGACGACCTGCTCGGGGTCTGCGGTGCTGCGGCCGCCCTCGTCCCAGACCATCGGCGCGCCGGTGGTCCACTCCGTCTCGAAGGCCACCCCCCAGTACCGGCGGGTGAGCGCCGGATCCGTCAGGGCCTGCCAGAGCTCGTCCGGGGTCGTGCGGAGGTAGGTGGTGTAGACGAACGCTTTGCTGTCCATCGGGGTCTGCTCCCATGCTGGCTCGAGTGCGAGCGTACGACCCCCGGGTCCTCGACGCCCTTCGCGGCGAGGAACCGGCCGACCGTGTCGCGGGTCCCCTGGATCCAGGATTTCGCGGAGTCCGGGGACGCGCACGCGCTCGGGGCACGCGGACGGCGGATAAACGCCACGGGAGGAATCCGTTGAATAGGTGTGGAAGGAACTATTCAACGGACTGCTAGCGTGTCGGGATGTCCCTCAAGCACGCTGTTCTCGCCGCTCTTCTGGAGGGCGAGGCGTCCGGATACGACCTGGCCAAGCTCTTCGACGTGTCCGTCGCCAACTTCTGGGCCGCCACCCCGCAGCAGCTCTACCGCGAGCTGGACCGGCTGGCCGACGCCGGGCTGATCGCCGCCCGCGTCGTGCAGCAGGAGCGACGGCCCAACAAGCGCATGTTCACGCTGACGGACGCGGGCCGGGCGGACCTGGTCGCCTACACGGCCGAGGCGCCCCGGCCGACCGCCATTCGCGACGAGCTGATGGTCCAGGTCCAGGCGTGCGACGAGGGTGACACCGAGGCGATCCGCGGGTTCATCACGGAGCGAATGGAGTGGGCGCGCGGCAAGCTCGCCCGCTACGACCGGACGAGGGAATGGCTGCTCGGCGGCCGGGACGAGGAGACGTATCTGCGCGAGGCGGAGCGGATCGGACCGTACCTCACCCTGATGCGGGGCCGCTCCTTCGAGGAGGAGAACCTGCGCTGGGGCGAGCGGGCCCTGGCCGTCCTGGAACGGCGCAGCGCCGTCCGGCAACCGTGAGAGGCGTCTTCAGGGGTAACGTCACCGGTCGGCGGCCGGAGGGGCCGGTGGCGGACAAGGGGCTGGGCTTGATGAACGTCGGTGACATCGTGGAGGACTTCACCCTTCCGGACGAAACGGGGAAGCCTCGTTCGTTGACGGGCCTGCTCGCCGAGGGGCCGGTCGTCCTCTTCTTCTACCCGGCGGCCCTCACGCCGGGCTGCACGGCCGAGGCGTGCCACTTCCGGGACCTGGCCGGGGAGTTCCGGGCCGCCGGCGCCACGCCGGTCGGCATCAGCGCGGACCTGGTCGAGCGTCAGCAGGAGTTCGCCGACCGGCACTCGCTCGGCTATCCGCTGCTGTCGGACCCGGAGGGCGCGATACGGGACCGCTTCGGGGTGACGCGCGGCTTCTCGCTGGCCCCGACCAAGCGGGTCACGTTCGTGATCGACGAGAACCGCCGGGTCTTGGAGGTCGTCCGCAGCGAACTGCGCATGAGCGCCCACGCGGATCGCGCGCTGGCGGCGCTCCGGGCCCGCACGTCCTGACCTCGGGGCCGTTCCCTCGCTCGGCGCCCTCCCGTCCCGCGAGGGGCGTGGGGCGGGAGGGGCCGAGCTCGGAAGCCGGGGGTGTTCAGCAGCTCATGGCCCAGGTGTGGGAGTCGCCCCGGTCGTTGGCGGCGCCGTTGTAGCCGACCTCCTGACCGGGGGCCAGACAGATGGTCATGGCGCCGCCCTGCCAGGCGTTCTCGTAGACGCGGACGTGGTCCTTGACGCCCGGACCGGTGATCCCGTGGTTGGCCCAGGAGGAGTCGGTGTCGGCGATCCAGCCCTCCCACCAGCCGTCGTCACCGCTCCAGTTGGCCCGCTGACCGCCGAAGTTCGCCTCCTGCCAGACGCAGAAGTGACCGCTCGGGCAGTCGGCCGCCTGGGCGGGGCCCGTCAGGGCCAGCCCGCCGGTCAGGGCGAGCAGAGCCGCGGCGGTGGTGGCGAGAATGCGCTTCATGAGGCGTCTTTGCCTTTCTCTGCGGTGGTGGTGCGGACGGACAGCTCCGCTGCCCGTCGCAGCGCGCGGGTGCGCAGCTGCTGGTAGGTGGCGAGCTGGTCCCGGCGCAGGGTGCGCACCTGTGCCAGCTCGACGGGTTCCAGCCGGGCCCTGACGTCCGCGAGGCCGCTCTCGCGCTCGCAACGGGCGGCGACGGCGGGTTCGGGGCGTGCGGGGCGGGGGCGGCCGGACGGTGCGGCGCACCGGGTCCAGCGGTCGAGCGCGGCGCGGTGTGCCGGATCGGCCTTCATCCGGGCCTGGGCCTCGGTCCGCAGGTTGTCGACGGTCACCTGTGCGCGGAACCAGCGCGCCTGGTCCCCGTAGAGGGTGCTCCTGGCGGTGGCGAGGCAGCCGTCGCTGTGGGCGGTGACGGTCTGGCCGGTGGCGAGGGTGACGGACAGCTCGCGGGGGCCGGTTCCGAAGAGGGCCGCCTGGAGCCGGCTGTCCTCGGCGGGGGTACGTGGCCGGGCCGGCGGCGCGAAGCCCCGGGCGGCGAGGCAGCGCTCGATCACGGAGCGCTCGGCGGTCCTGAGGAGGGTGTCCCGCTCCCTGGCGTCGGTGGGGAGCGAGGGGCCTCCCGTGACGGTGGCGCACCCCGAGAGCAGGAGCACGGCGGCCGCGCTTCCGAGCAGGCGGCGCACCCGCGCGGGCTTGTCGACCATGAACCGTCCCCCCGTGCTCCACACCTGGTCAGCGGGGTCTTCGCCGTGATCGTCGCGCCCCGCGGCGATCTTTGCCCGGCTGGACACGGCGCATGCGGAGCCTCACCCGAAGGGGTTCAAAGAGCCGGAGCGCGCGCCCCTCGCGAGCCCTCCGAGCGCTCCGTGGAGGCTCCGGGACGCCTGGGGGCGTGGGCCACGGAAGGGCGGAAGCCGGGGGCGGCAGTGCGAGGGCGGGAACGACAGAGCCCCGGTAGGACGGGGGATTCCAACCGGGGCCGACTGCCGTGACGCGCGAAGAGCGGTCGCCTCAAGGGGGGACTCGGGGACCGGACCCCTTCGACGTCACATATGGATGAACGGTGAACCTTCTGCCATTGTTCCGAGAACCCCTCATGAACGCTGTGATACGGCTCACCGCGCGCACGCACCCGAGCCGCGCGCCCCAGCCGCAGTTCGGACGGGACTTCCGAACACGCCCTAAGGGCGGTAGACGGTGCCGGGCTCGGCCGTGCCGGGCGCCAGGAGCTGGGGGACGGTCACGAAGGTGAAGCCCCGCTGCTTCAGCTCGTCGATGATCCCGGGTACGGCCGGAACCGTACCGTCGTAGATGTCGTGCAGCAGGATGATGCCGTCGCCCTTGGCGCCGTCGACCGTCCGCTGACGTATGAGCGCCGAATCGGTCGTGGCGTAGTCCTTGGCCGTGACGCTCCACAGGATCTGCGCGAGGCCCAGTTCGCGGCTGACCTCGGAGACCGTGTCGTCGGTGCGCCCCTGCGGCGGCCGCATCAGGGTGGGCTTGCGGCCGGTGATCTTCTCTATGGCGTTCTGGGTGCGGGAGAGTTCGTCCCGGACCTGGTCGGCGTCCAGGTCGGTGAGGATGCGGTGGGTCCAGGTGTGGTTGGCGACCTCGTGGCCCTCGTCCGCGATGCGCTTGACGACCTCGGGATAGCGGTCGACGTGCTTCTTGCCGAGCAGGAAGAAAGTCGCCGGCACCTTCTTCTCGCGGAGTATGTCGAGCAGGTGCGGGGTGTCCTTGCCCGGACCCGCGTCGAAGGTGAGGGCGATGCACTTCACCTTGCCGCAGTCGACCGCGCCGCCGTCGCCCGCCGCTCCGCCCTTGCCGTCCGCGGGGGCGGCCTCGCCCCGGGCATCGCCCGGCGTCACCGTGTCCACCCCGCAACCGGCGATCGTGAGCATCAGCGAGGCCGCCGCGAGAACCGCGACGGCCGGCCCCCGGCGCCTGCCCGGCTTCCTTCCCAACATGTGCAACCCGCTTCCCCGTGTCGATGTGATCGGTCACCCACTCCCGCCTGGTCAGGGGCGGTTCCGAGGGGTTCGCCGAGCACTCTACACAGGATGTATACACGGGGTGCATAGGGGGGTGGCCGGGGGCGCGGTGCCGGTGCGACAGAGGTGCGGGCGTACGGGGAGGGGGCGCGTCGCGGGGAGGGCGCGCGGAGAGAGGCGCGGGAGGCGGGGCGTACGGAGAAGGGGGAGAAGGGGCGTACGGGAGAAGGGGCCGGGACGCTCGGAGGCCGGCCCCGGGCGGCGCCCGTCCGCTCCGCCCGGAGGTACGTGGCCCGGCTCGAAAGGGCCGGTGGGTCAGCCGGTCGACGGGTCAGGCGGTGGGGTCCGCCTGACCGGTCGAGGGGTCAGCGCGGGGCGAGGAGGAGCCGGGCCTCGGTCTCCTGGTCGCCCGAGACCGAGTGCGCCGACTTGACGTCGAAGCCCGCGGCGAGGGTCTTCTGTACCTCGTCGACGGCGTGATAGCCGCCCGACAGCACCGCCTCGACCATGCCCGTCAGCGGGGCCGGCCGGGTCTCCTCACGGCGCCCGGCCGCGGTGTCGAAGGTGGCCGTCCAGACCGTGGGTTCGGGGGCCGTCGCCGCGGCCGGTCCGGGTGCGGTCATGTCCTCGAGGGCGTAGACGCCGTCAAGGACGCGGAAGACGGCCTGGGCGTCCTCCCGTGAGCAGTCGCTCAGCTGCACGGTGACGTCGGTGTCGATGTGAGTGTCGTACACGTCGCTCATCTCCTCGCGCCCCGACGGATCGCTCGTCGTGCCTCGACTCCAGCATCCCTCGCGCCCGCCCTTCCCGCGAGGCCCGGCCTCCGGGGTGCCGGGCGGAACGGCCCGGCGGGAACGGGCCGGCGGCGGGAGCGGACCGCCGACGGGAGCGGGCTTGCAGCGGGGAGCGGTTTGCGGCGGGGCTCAGCCCTCGACGCCCGTGGCACCGTGCGACGCGCCGACCGGCTTGGACTCCGGGGAACCGCGCTGGCGGAGGAACACGGCGAAGATCGCCATCGAGCCGACCGCGATCAGCTCGGACTGCCAGTTCTGCAACGTTCGGCTCCAGAAGTCCGGCGCGCCCAGGTACTCCGACCACGTCAGCGGGTCCTGGAGGGAGGCCAACCGCTCCTCGCTCTCGGCCGCGGCACCGGCGACCGACTGGGCGAACCAGGAGCCGAGGAAGATCAGGAGCATCAGCGCGCCGAGCGACCTGGAGTACAGAGTCTGGCGCAGCCCGCCGGCCGCGGCCCAGTGCGGTGAGTCCGCCTCGGCGTGGACGCCGGCGCGCTGGTCCCGGTCGGACTCCGTTCCCGCCTTGTGAAGCTCCTTGGACTCGGGGGAACCGCGCTGCAGCAGCCAGACGGTCAGCACGATGAAGAGGAAGAACTGCAGGTACTCCGACTGCCAGTTCTCCGTCACGTTCACGGCGAAGTGGGCGGTGGTGAGGTAGGCGCCGAACCCGGCCGTCGAGAGCCCCTCGGCGCGCAGCTCCTCGTTGTACTCCGCCTGGCCGGCCAGCGCCTGGCCGAGCAGCGCGAGGAGGAACCCGATGCCGAAGACGAGGGAGATGCCGTTGTCGCGCAGGAATCGTGCCGTACGGCTCATCCGTGCATCGCCCCCACCGCGGTGAAGTAGACGAGGCCGCCGATCAGGGCCAGCACGTACAGCAGGAACATCACGCGCATGACGGGTCAGTCCCCCTTCACTTCGCAGTCGTACGGGCGGTCGGTCCGCGGTGTGCAGCCCGCGGCGACGACCCGCCAGCCCTCGGTGGAGAGGGCGAGGAAGTAGGTGTCACCGTCCAGGGTCACCTGGGCGTGCCGGCCATAGACGGCGGTGGATCGGACGGATCCGGCGAACGGCAGACCGGCCTCGGTCAGACCGGCGGCGCACGTTGGCCCGGGCGTGCCGGCGAGCTCATCCCGGACCGTCGGCGCGAGCAGCGCGCAGGCGGCGCTCATGTCCCGCGCGGCGGCCCGGGCGGAGAAACGCTCCGCCGTCGCGGCGACCGTGTCGGCCCGGTCCTGCGGGACAGAACAGCCGGCCAGCACCGTCACAGCCAGGGCGGGCACGAGGAGGGCGGCGGCCCTCCGCGCCCTCATTGTTCCGCCCCGCGGGGGTTGAGAGCCGGTGCGGGCGGTTAGTCGCGGCACAGGAGCGAAAACGGGAGGTCCCGTGTCCAGCCGGTCGGATCCAGCACAGACGGGCGGGGGGGACGGGCTGGTCAGGGGCCGTCGCGAGACGCCCGAGCAGCGCGCCGACCGGCAGTGGGGCGAGCTGATGCAGGAGATCCGGGTGGCCCAGACCGGCGTCCAGATCCTCTTCGGCTTTCTGCTCACCGTCGTCTTCACCGCCCGCTTCCCGGACCTCTCCGCTTCCGACCGGATGATCTACATCATCACCGTGTCCCTGGGCGCGGCGGCGACCGGCGCGCTCATCGGTCCGGTGTCGTTCCACCGTCTGGTGGCAGGGCGGCGCATCAAGCCGCAGGCGGTGGAGTGGGCCTCGCGCCTGACCGCCATCGGGCTGCTCCTGCTCCTCGCCACCCTCGCTTCGGCCCTGACACTGATCCTGCGGGTGGCGACCGGGGCGGACTACGTCCCGTGGCTGGTCGGAGGCCTGGTCGCCTGGTACCTGCTGAGCTGGTACGTGCTGCCGCTCTGGGTACGCCGTCGGTACACCAACGGCGACAACGGCGACAACGCCGGTGCCCGCGCCGGCCGTACTGACCGCGACCGTGCTGACCAGGGTGACGGCGGAAGCCGCAGGTCCGGGCTCGCGGGCGTCGGGAAGCGCGGGAGGTCCGGGGGTGAGGGGGGCGGTGCGGGGCCCCGGGTCAACCGGCGCCGGTGACCTGTTCGATCGTGTCGGCCTGGGAGGCCGGCTTGTCGGGCCGGTGGCGCAGGACCCGCGCGAAGCGCAGGGTCACCCCGGCCGGGTAGCGGGTGGAGCGCTGCAGTCCGTCGTAGGCGATCTCCACGACCAGTTCGGGCCGCACGCGCACGGTGAAGCCGTCGTCCTCGACGGCGATGTCGCGCAGGATCTCGGTCTGCCGGCGGAGCATCTCGTCGGTGAGGCCCTTGAAGGTCTTGCCGAGCATCACGAACGTGCCGTCGGCGGCCCGGGCCCCGAGATGGAGGTTGGAGAGCAGCCCGGTGCGTCGCCCGTGTCCCCACTCGGCGGCGAGGACGACGAGGTCGAGGGTGTGAACGGGCTTGACCTTCAACCACGTGCGGCCGCGGCGCCCGGCCACATAGGGCGCGTCGAGGGCTTTCACGAGCACGCCTTCGTGGCCGCGGTCCAGCGTCTCGGTGAAGAACCGTTCGGCCTCCTCGACACGGTCGGCGGCGGCCGGGTCGTCCACGACGGTGCGGCGGACCCGCAGCGGCTCGGGGAGCAGCCGGGTGAGGACCCGGTGGCGTTCGTGGCCGGGGTGGTCGATGAGGACCTCGCCGTCGGCGGCGAGGACGTCGAAGAAGACGGGCGACAGAGGGAGGGTGGCGTGGGCGGTCGCGACGTCGACACGGGAGCCGACCCGGGAGGCGATGTCCTGGAAGGCCATGGGGCGGCCGGTGGCGGGGTCGAGCGCGATGACCTCACCGTCCAGGATGAAGGAGTCTGCGGTCGTCCGGTGGGCCTGCGCGACGACTTCGGGCAGCCGGTCGGTGATGTCGTCCAGGGAACGGGTGAAGATCCGGACGTCGTCGCCCTGGCGGTGCACCTGGATCCGGATGCCGTCGAGCTTCTCCTCGACCACGCAGGGGCCGAGCGCGGCGACGGCCTCGGTGACGGAGGCGGCGGTGTGGGCGAGCATCGGCTGGACCGGGACGCCGACCCGCAGGGCGAAGGCTTCCAGCGCGGCGGGACCTTCGGCGAGAACGGCCCGCGCCACGCGGGGCAGGGACCCTTCGAGCATCACGGCGCGGCGGAGGTCGGCCGCGGGAACGGTCGCGGCGCGAGCGACGCCTTCGAGCGCGATGGCGTCGAGAGCGCCCTGGCGCACCTCGCCGGAGAGCAGCCGGAGCAGGAACTCCTGCTCGGGCAGGGTCGCGGCGGCCATCAGCTCGTGGACGAGACCGGCCCGTCGCGCCTGTGACCCGGCTCCGGAGACGGCGGCGAGAGCGGCCATGACGGCGTCGGTGCCGGCGAGCGTGAGGGCGGGCTCGCGGGCCGGCTCCACGGCGGGCGGGGCCGCGTCCTTCAGCACGCTCCAGCCCACGCCGATACGGCCCTGCGGGAGCCGCCCGGAGAGATACGCGATGACGAGCGGGCTCTCCTCGGGGACGGCCTCGGAGAACAGCTCGGCCAGGACGGCGATCTTCCGTGACCGGGCGGAGGTGGCGGCCACCTGGTGGGAGGCTTCGGCGAGTCGGGCCAGCAGCATGCGGTCATCGTGCCCGCGCGAGGGCGCCCCCGCACCTCGGACTTTCCCTCGATCACGTCTCGCCCCCCACCCGCCCCTCGGCCGTCGGCCGGTCCGCCCGCGCACCCGCACCCGCACGGCCTTCCGTCCCCGGCCGACTTGCATCCGCACCCCCTCCCCCTTCCGTCCCCGGCCGGTCCGCCGCCGCACCGGGCCGCGCCAGGGCCGCGCGGCCGGGTCCTCCGCTCGCTCGGATCTCCTTCCGCCGGCGAAGGCGGTCGAGCAGCCCGCGGGCGGTCCGTCGCCGGGCCGGCCGCGGGAGCACCGCCGTGCGTGGGGGCGCCGCCGCCGGAAGTTCGGGGGTCACAGCCGGATCCTCGGGGAGCGCCGTCAGGCGGGGTGGCAGAGCGACGGGCGGGAACGCCGGGACGGGGCGCGCTCCGCCGTCGGGGCGCGGGGCGGGCCGCTCCTCGCGGGCCGCGTCGAGGGCGAGGATCAGGCTCAGGCGGTGCCAGAGGATCTCGTCCGGGTCGTCCGCGAGGAGCAGCCGGTCGGTGATCTCGACGGCGGCGGCGGAGTCGGTGCGTCCGGACGGCGGCTCCGGGCGCAGCCTGTCCAGATACGCGCGTTCGTAGGGGTCGTCGACGACCTCGGCGAGCTGGACCGGATCGAGGAGCGAGGCGATGGCCGCCGCCCGCTGCCACGGGTCCTCGGTCGCCCGCAGGAGCAGGCCGAGCCGCCTGGCACGCCAGTTCCGCGGCCGGTGGTCGTCTCCCGCGTCGAGCTTCTCGCGGACGGGGCGCGGCAGCCTGCCGGTCAGCAGGTCCGGACGTGCCCGTGCGAACTCGCCGAGTTCACCGGCGAGGTAGAGCCACACCACCGCCCGATAGCGGTTCAGATAGAACCGCACCGGGCTGACGTGCCCGGTCCTGGCGAGCTTGGTGAAGCGGTCCGGGGTCACCGACAGCAGTTCGGCCGCCTCCGTCGTACCGACCGCGCGGACGCGCTCGCGCAGGCCGTCCGGGAAGTCCGGTGCGGCGCGGAGCCGGTCGATCTCCTGCCGGTCCCCGCGCCGCCGCGCGCCGCCGGCGGCCAAGGCACCGCGCGTACCCCGCGTGCCGTTCGCACCGCCGCGTCCCGGAGCGCCGGATGCCGCGCCCGGCACCGTGCGGACCAGGCCGAGCTGCACGGCGAGGCGGAACTCCTCGCGCCGCAGTTCCAGCTCCTGCGCGGCCCGCCCCAGCGCGAGCGTGCGCGCGCTCTCCTCCAGCGTCATGACGATCTCCCCCGTGAGTGACGAATACTCTCGGTGACGACCGTAGCTCCTATTGACCGACGTCGCTCGGGCCTGTGGATAACCCTGGCCCCGGCGCCTTCCCGGCCCGAAGCGGTCACAGGTCAGAGTTCGGCGTAGCCCGTCCTGCCCGGTTGCCGCGCCGCGACGGCGAGGTGCTCCCCTACACGGTTGACCAGCAGCGTCATCTCGTAGGCCACCTGCCCGACATCGGCCTCCGCCGCGCTGAGCACGCACAGGCAGCTGCCCTCGCCGGCGGCCGTCACGAAGAGCAGCGCGTCGTCGAACTCCACCATCGTCTGCCGGGCCCGCCCCGCCTTGAAGTGGCGGCCCGAGCCCCGGGCCAGGCTGTGCAGGCCCGAGGAGACCGCGGCCAGGTGCTCGGCGTCCTCCCGCTCCAGTTCACTGCTGGCCCCCGTCACCAGCCCGTCGTTCGACAGGACCAGCGCGTGCCGTATGGACCCGACCCGCCGGGTCAGGTCGTCCAAGAGCCAGTCCAGTCCCTTGTCGAGCGCCATCGTTCGGTCCTCCCCCTGTGTGCGCGTCCCCGTCGACCCGTAGTCCCCGTGGTCCGCGTGTCGCGAGCAAGCCTTACGCACTGTCGTGGACAGGGCAAGCACCCCCGGCGGCCTCGTGTGCCGGGGAGGACTTGCTCAGCCGGCTGACTTCCTCAGCCGGCCTCCTTCCCCAACCAGCCGCCTTCTTCAGCCGACGGAATCGAGGAGCCGTGCGGTATGCATCCGCCCCGCGTACTCGACCAGCCGGATCAGCACCTCCTTGCCCGAATCCCGGTCCCGCGCGTCGCACAGGACCACGGGGGTGCCCCGGTCGAGGTCGAGCGCCCGGGAGACCTCGTGGGCGCCGTAGTTGCGGGCGCCGACGAAGCAGTTGACGGCGACCACGAACGGGATCTTGCGGTGCTCGAAGTAGTCCACGGCCGGGAAACAGTCCTCCAGGCGCCGGGTGTCGGCGAGCACGACCGCCCCGAGCGCGCCCTGGGACAGCTCGTCCCAGAGGAACCAGAACCGGTCCTGCCCCGGCGTGCCGAAGAGGTACAGCGACAGCCCGGACCGGATCGTGATCCGGCCGAAGTCCATCGCCACGGTCGTGGTGGTCTTCTGGTCGACACCTCCCGTGTCGTCCACGGACTCCCCGGCCCTGCTGAGCCGTTCCTCCGTCCGCAGGGGGCGGATCTCGCTGACCGCGCCCACCAGGGTCGTCTTGCCGACGCCGAATCCGCCGGCGACCAGGATCTTCAGCGCGAGGGCCGTGCTGTCCACGCCGTCGTCCTCGCCGGTGCTGTCAGAGCGCTCGTAGGCCATCGATGACTTCCCTCAGGATCCGTTCGTCGGGCAGCTGTGCGGGCGGTACGGGCCTGCTGACCTTGACGAAGCCCGCTTCGAGGAGGTCGCCGAGGAGGACCCGGACCACGCCGACGGGCAGGTCGGCGTCGGCGGCGAGTTCCGCCACGGACTGGGTCTCGGACCGGCACAGGGAGAGCAGGGCCCGGTGTTCGGGGCCGAGGAGGGATTCCTCGGCCCGGCCGGGAGGATCGTCGTCGACGACGACCAGCGCGATGAGGTCGAACCGGACGTTGCTGGGGCCCGGCTTGGTGCGCCCGCCGGTCATGGCGTACGGCCGTACGAGCGGCCCGGCGTCGGCGTCGTACCAGTGACTGCCCGGCGCCCCCGCCCCGTCGCCGAACCCGGGCCGGTGTCCGGGGCCGGGGGCCTCGCCGGTGCTGTCCTCGTTCATGGGTTTCTCCGGGTCAGCCGGCGGCCGGTGGGGTCACGGTGAGCCGCGGCGGGGTGTGCAGGTGCTCGCCGACCCGTTTGACCAGACGCGCCATCTCGTAGGCGATGAGGCCGATGTCGGCGCTCACCGAGCTGAGGACGGCCAGGCACGAACCGTCCCCCGCCGCGGCCACGAAGAGGAAGCCGTCGTCCATCTCGACCATGGTCTGGCGCACGCCGCCGGTGTGGAAGTGCCGGCCGGCACCCTTGGCCAGGCTGTTGAATCCGGAGGCGATGGCGGCGAGGTGCTCCGCGTCCTCCCTGCTGAGGCCGCTGGAGGAGCCGACGGCGAGCCCGTCGTTGGACAGCACGACCGTGTGGCGGACCTCGCGGACCCGGACGACGAGGTCGTCGAGGAGCCAGTCGAGTTCGCCGGAGCGATGGTGGGAGATCCTCTCGTGGTCGATCATTCCTGGTCTCCTTCTCTGCCGAAGCCGTTTCCGAGGGGGCGTCTGGTGCCGGGGGCCTCGCCGCCGCCGCGCGTCCATCCGTCGCGGTAGGCGGTCATGCGGTCCCTGACGTGTTCGGGGGTGCGTTCGTGTTTGCCCTGGACGGTCGGGGCGGGGAAGGGGTCCGCCGCGGGCGCCTCGCGCAGCTGGGGGGCGAGGCTCGCCTGGCGGACCCTGCGGGGCAGGTCGCCCGATTCGCTCCGGGGGCCGGCCTCGGGCGGAGGCGGCGGGGTCTGCGGGGCCGCCGGCGCGGGTGCCTGCCGGGTCGGCGGCCCGGTCTGCGGCGGGGCCGGCTGCGAGGTCGGCTGGGACGGGGTCACGGACATCTCCTGGGCGGCGGAACGGCCCCGCAGGCGCAGGGCGGTGACACCCGCCGTCGGCGTGCGCGAGGAGTCGGCGTCGGGGGCTCGCCGTGGGTCGGCGCCGGGGGCTCGTGCGGGATCGGCGGCGGGCGTGTCCGGCCGGGGGGCGAGAGCGGGGATGCGCGGCGGACGGTGGGACGGCGGGGGCGGGACGGCGGTGACGGCGGGAGCCCACGGCGTCGCCGCCGGGCCCGGAGAACGGTCCGCCGCCTCGGAGCCGCTGGGCTCGGGGCCGGCCGTCCGCTCCCCCGTGCCGGGCGGGAGGGCGCCCTGCAGGAGGTCGGTCGGCAGCAGGACGACCGCCGTCGTGCCCCCGTACGGCGAGGTCCGCAGGTGGACCTTGATGTCGTGGCGGGAGGAGAGCCGGCTGACGACGAACAGGCCGAGCCGGTCGCTGTCGAACAGGTCGAGCGCTTCGGACTGTTCGATCCGGGTGTTGGCCTCGGCGAGCGATTCCTTGCCCATGCCGAGGCCCCGGTCCTCGATCTCGAGGGCGTAGCCGTTGCCGACCGGTTCGCCGCTGATCCGCACCTTGGTGTGGGGCGGGGAGAACTGGGCGGCGTTCTCGATGAGTTCGGCGAGGAGGTGGGTGAGGTCGGCGACGGCGCCGCCGACGACGGCCGTCTCGGGGAGCCGGCGCACCTCCACGCGCGCGTAGTCCTCGATCTCGGAGACGGCGGCGCGTACGACGTTGGTGAGCGGGACCGGCATCCGCCAGGCGCGGCCGGGGGCGGCGCCGGAGAGGATGATGAGGCTCTCGGCGTGCCGGCGCATCCGGGTGGTGAGGTGGTCGAGCCGGAAGAGGTCGCCGAGTTCGTTCGGGTCGTCGGCCCGGCGTTCCATGCTGTCCAGGAGGTTGAGCTGGCGGTGGACCAGGACCTGGCTGCGGCGGGCGAGGTTGACGAAGACGCCGGAGATCCCGCTGGCGAGTTCGGCGCGTTCGACGGCGGCGGAGAGCGCGGCCCGGTGGACGGTGGTCAGTGCCTCGCCGACCTGGCCGATCTCGTCCTGGGGGACGGCTCCGGGCGCGGCTTCGGCCTGGACGTCGATCTCCTCTCCGGCGCGCAGCCGGCGCATGGCGGCGGGGAGTTTACGCCGGGCGATCTCCAGAGCGGTGTTGCGCAGGCTGATCAGTTCGATGACCAGGGCGCGTCCGATGCGTACGGAGATGACGAGGGAGGCGGCGACCGCGCCGAGGCCGAGCAGGACCGCGGCGCCGCCGGCCGTGAGGGCGCCGCCGGTGAACGGGTCGGTGCGGTCGGCGGCGCCCCGGCGGGCGTCGGTCTCGATCTGGGCGAGTCCGGTGCGTACGACGGCCACCGCGTCGTCCCAGGTGGCGGCGGGCACGGCTTGGGCGGCCTTGCGTCCCGGGGCGGCGGCGCGGACGCGGTCCTCGGCCGCGACGAGCTGCTGGTGGCCGCGCTGGGCGGCGAGCGCCTGCCAGGCGTCGCGCTCGGGGCCGCGGAGATCGGCGGTGGCGGACTCGACGAGGGTGCGGCGGGTGTCGACCGCGCCGGCGAACCGCTGGAGCCGTCCGGCGGGCATCTCTCCGTCGAGATGGGCGGAGCCGAGCAGCGCGTCCTCACGGGCCAGCATCTCGCCCGCCCGGCCGAATTCCAGGAGCACGCGCGCGTCGGATCCGATTTCGGCGTCCTGGATGCCGCTCAGGGCGCCGCCGACGGCGAAGGCCGCGGAGATCGCCGCGGTGTACTCGTCGTACGTCCGGTCCCAGTCGGCGCGGCCCGCGCCCGCGGTGGTACGGGACTGTCCGAGACCTTCGGCCCGGGTGACGAATCGGCCGATGCGGTCGGCGACCTCGCGGGGCAGGTCTCCGGTGTTGCCGACGGTGGGGCCACCGTCCAGACGGAGCCGGGCGACGGCGGCGTCGGTGCGTCCGGCGCTCTCCTCCAGCTCCGTGGCGCGTCCGGTGCCGGGCGCGGCGATCTGCCGGAGCGCGGCCCGGCGTTCGGCCTGGAGGGCGGTGACGGCGGCGGCGACGGGTTCGCGGATCTCGGCGTCGACCCGCTGGAGCTGGCGCAGCCGGGCGATGTCCTGGGCGGTGGTGACGGTGGCGAACCCCCAGAGGGCGAGCAGCGACACGACGGGCACCATCAGGAGCGAGACGATCTTCGCGCGGACGGTGCGGGGGCGCAGACCGAGCCGTCGGCGCCGGGTCCGCGCCTCCGGCGGCCCGGGCGGTCCCTGCGCGGCGGACGGCCGTTCGCCGGAGGTCCGCGCGGCTCGCTCCGGCGCGTGCGGCGGGCGCCCCGGCTGCTCCGGAGCGGGCGGGGCGGCGTGCGCGCGCCGTCCACGCGGGGCTCCCGGGCGCGGCTTCGCCGTCGCGTCGGTGTCCTGGGTCCTGCGGGGAGTTCGCATGGCCTCCTCGTTCCGGCTGCGTCTTCCTGGTGGTGCGGTGCGGTGCGCGTGCGGGGTGTGTGCGGGGTGCGGTAGGTGCTAGGTGGTGCGGTAGGCGAAGGCGCCCCTGGCATGCGGGGTGCGGTGGGTCGTGCGCGGTGCGGTACGGGGGTGCGGGGTGTGCGCCGGGCGCCCGGTAGTGCGGGGGCGTGCCGGGGGGTGCGCCCGGCGTGCGGAGTGCCGCTTTTTCCGGCCCGGGTGTCGCGCGTGTCAGGCCGGCGTGTCAGGCCCGGGTCCCGGCGGGGGCCGGCGGGTCGTGGTGGAGGGGGGCCGCCGTGTCGGCGCCCCGCTCGTCGGGTTCGGCGAGGCGTTCCGCCGAGGCGTATGCGGCGCGTTCCCGGGCGGTCGGGGAGAGCGCCACGAAGGCCGAGGTGATGAAGAGGTAGGAGCCGAGGCCGACCGCGAGGGGGAAGATGAACTGCATCGCCGACGCCCCCGGGAGGGCGGCCGCCGAGGGGGTGACCTCGACCTCGACGGCGAACATCCCGGTGTAGTGCATGCTGCTGACCGCCGCGCCCATGACCAGCGACGCGACCGCGACCGCCGCCGGGGCGTGGATGTGGAGGGCCGCCCACAGCGCCGCCGTCGCGGCGACGACGGCGATGCCGACGGAGAGCGCGACGAGCAGCGGGTCGTACCGCACCTGTCCGTGCAGTCGCAGCGCCGCCATGCCCATGTAGTGCATGCTCGCGACGCCCACGCCGGTGGTGAGTCCGCCGACGAGGAGGGAGCGGATCCGGTCGCGGCCGTAGCCGACGGCGAAGACGCCGACACCGACGACGGCCATGGCGATCAGCAGGCTGAGGATGGTCAGCGGCACGTCGTAGCGGATGTCGGTGCCGGTGGCGCCGAAGCCGAGCATCGCGACGAAGTGCATCGTCCAGATGCCGGTGCCGATCGCGGACGCGGCGGTGAGCAGCCAGTTGCGCCGCGACCGGCCGGTGGCGTCGAGCGCTCGTACGGTGCAGCGCAGCCCGAGGGCGGCGCCGGTGCAGGCCATCGCGTACGACAGCACGGGGGTCAGCCAGCCGAAGGTGGCGTGGTCCAGGTGTCCCATGACCCAGGGACGCTAGTGCGCACAACGGGGCGCATCAGGGGCGCATTTCGAAACCTGATGGAATATGACAACGAGATGTTCCAGAACGATCGTGCCGCGCTCGAACGTGCGCGCAAGACGTTCACCCCTGGGACTGAACACGCCCGTGGGGGATCATGGACGCATGAGCGACGACCCCACGCGTGTCCAGGAATTCTTCGGCAGCCGCGCCGCCGGCTGGGACTCCCGGTTCCCCGACGACGGGCCCGCCTACGCCTCCGCCGTCGCCGACCTCCGCCTGCGCCCGGGCGACGCCGTGCTCGACGCGGGCTGCGGCACCGGGCGGGCGCTCCCCGCGCTGCGCCAGGCGGTCGGCGCCGCGGGAACGGTCCTGGGGGCGGACCTGACCCCCGAGATGCTCGCCGAGGCGGTCCGAGCGGGGCGCGACGGCGCGGCGGCGCTGCTGCTCACGGACGTGGCCCGGCTGCCGCTGCGCGACGGGGCGCTCGACGCGGTCTTCGGAGCCGGCTTGATCTCCCATCTGGCGCGTCCTGCCGAAGACCTGGCGGAGCTGGCCCGTGCCGTGCGACCCGGCGGCCGCCTCGCCCTCTTCCACCCCATCGGCCGGGCCGCCCTCGCGGCCCGCCACGGACGGCGGATCACGGAGGACGACCTGCGCGCCGAGCGGAACCTCCGTCCGCTCCTCGCCGGCGCCGGCTGGCGGCTCACCGAGTACGTGGACCGGGACGACCGCTACCTGGCGCTCGCCGTACGGGAGGGATGACCACCCCCGAGACGGCCCAGGGGCCGGGGCGGCCGGAAGCGGCGCCCTTCTGCGCCGGCGCCGTGGTGGCTACGGTGGAGGTTCCGGGCAGCCCTGCCCGGGGGAAGGCGGCAGGCCGTGGCCCGTATATCCGCGATTCTTCGCGGCATCCTGCCCGCCGCCCGCCGGGCGGCACAGACCCCGCACCCGCCGGCGCCCACTCCCGCGCACGGGCGGCGGCACAACGTCTTCGAGGCCGCCTCCGAATACGTCGTCGGCTGCGTCGAGGACGATCCGCGGCGGGCCGAGGAGGCGTCGGGCTGGGTCTCGCCCGAGGCGCTCTCCTTCGGCGTCAACGAACTGGCCTGCCGGGCGGTGATCGCGCTCGCCCGTGAGCGGGACGAGTCCCCGCAGACCGTGGCCCGTGCGCTCCTCGGGCTGCCGGACCGCTGACCGGCCCCCGCGCGAGCGCCGGCCTCTCGCCGCGCGACGGACCGCCCCTCGCCCTGCCGTCGCCCGCCCCGCGCCGCGCGACGAACCCGCCCCTCGTCGCACGAGCGCCCGCCCCTCGCCCCGCAGTTGCCCACCCGTCCCCGCTGACGGAGGACTCCGGCACCCCGCCGTCGCCCGTCTCCTCGCCCGTGAGGTTCCCCGGAGACCCTCGACGTGTGGGTTACCCACTGGTTAAGGTGCGCCGACGACCAGATGGGGAGGCTGCCGTGGCCGTTACGGACCCTGCCGCCGGCGACACCGTCGACGGCACCGACGACGACGCGCTGTACGTACTGACGGCGGTGCTGCTCACGCCCGCCCGGTTCCCCAGCGTGCTCGGCGACGACTACCCGGCGGCGTGCGCGGCGCTGGGCCTGGAGCCGTACGCCGAGGGGTACGGGCTCGTGCTCGGCCAGGACGGCGAGGGCGCCCGGTGGACCGTGGTGGTCGACGACGTGTCGCTGGTCGCGGTCGCGATCGCCTCCTGGGACTGCGGGATGGCGTACGACCTCTCGCCCGACGAGCGCTCGGTCGTGGCCGCGCTCCCCGGCTGGCCGCTCGCCGTGGCCACCGCCGCGCCCGATCTGCCCGCGCCGCACGACCCGGAGCCGGAGGAGGGCGACCGCGCCCCCCTGACCCCACCGTCCGCCGAGGTCTGGGGCCCGGCGCAGCGCCGTCTCGGCGCCGACGAGGTGGCCCTGCAGTGGGCGGCCTGGCGTGACCAGATGGACGACGCGGACGAAGCGGACGAGGCGGAACCCGGGGAGACGGACGGCGTAGGGACGGACGGCGGCGCGGTGACGGGTGGCGTGGCAGCCGACCGGGAGGCGCCGACGGGCGGCGCCGAGGGCGGGAACGCCGACGCGCCCGCGGGCCCCTCCACCGGTGTCCGGCGCGCCCTCGCCGAGCTGCGCGGCTACGTGACGGACCCGCCGCCGGTGGGCCGGGTGCGGTCGAGCTTCGCGACCGGCGGGGCGCGGATGCTGCGCGCCGACGGACCCGGCTGGTCGCTGGTCGCCCGCACGGACGACATGGCCTTCGTCCTGCTGGACGACGCACCGCGCGAGGTCCTTCCGGTCACCCGCGGCCCCGAGCTGCCGGGCCTCCTGGAGGCCCTGGACGCGATGGCGGTACGTCCTTCCTGACGCACGGACCGACCGGGGAACCTGGGCAGAGATCAGCCGGGTTCGCCTCTGCCGATGGTCAGGTGCGCGGGGAGGGGCGGAAGCAGGCGTAGCCGGATGGTGACCTGGCGGATCGGGCGGCGGGGCCGCGAGCGCGTGGCCCCCCGCACAGCCAGAACCGCCGGATCGGCTCGGCCGGCAGGTCGTCGAAGCGGGCCGCGAACCCTCGGGCGGCGCGATGCCCGCCAGAACCCACACGACCCCGCGGCCCGAGGTGTGGTCCGGACCCATGGCCCGCTCAGTCGGCCCCCCGCACGATGTGGCGGCGCACCCCCTTCCCGTCGTCCCACCGGAGGCCGTCCATGCGCCCGATCCGAGGCGTCCCGCTGCTCGCCGCGCTCCTGGTGGGGGTGACCGCCGTCGGACCCGCCGCGCCCGCCGGCGCCGACACCGGCTCCCCCGCCGTCCCGCTCGCCGCCTGCGCCCACCAGGACCGGCTCAAGGTGCCCGGCGCCGCCCACCAGGAGACCGCCTGCCTGCCGGACCTGACCACGGCCGGCCTGGCGGGTACGCCGTACACCGACACGGCCGACCAAGCCGGCCTCGCCGCGAAGGGCACCGTGAACCCCTCCGGCGTCCCCGGCATCCAGATCGACGGCTACTTCCCCGACGACTCCCGGCTCAACGCCACCCACGGTTGGGCGCACGACTCCCAGTTCGTGATCCGGCTGCCCGCCCGCTGGAACGGCGGCCTGGTCGTCACCGGTGCGCCCGGCACCCGCCGTCAGTACTCCACCGACGCGCTGATCTCCGACCACGTCCTCGCCCAGGGCTTCGCCTACGCCGCCACCGACAAGGGCAACACCGGGCCGGACTTCTTCACCGACGGGCGGAAGCCGGGCGACGCGGTCGCCGAGTGGAACCACCGGGTGACCGAGCTGACCAAGGCCGCCGGGAAGGCCGTCCGGCAGCGGTACGGCCGCGCTCCCGAGCACACATACATCACGGGTATCTCGAACGCCGGCTATCTGACCCGCTGGCAGCTGGAGAACCACCCCGAGCTGTACGACGGAGGGCTGGACTGGGAGGGCGTGCTCTGGACCGCCCGCGGGCCGAACCTGCTGACCACCCTGCCCGTGACCGTGGCCCGCTCCTTCGGCCGCGCCTCCGACGACGACCTCGTCGACGCGGGGTTCGCGCCCGGCTCCCGCTTCCTGTGGCCGTACCACGAGAAGGCGTACTGGGGGCTGACCCAGAAGATCTTCCGGGCCGAGTTCGACCCGACGTACGATCCGCACTGCCCGGGCGGGACGGCCGGTACGACCGTCGAGGAGATCCTCGCGCCGTGCGCCTCCGACGCCGCCTACGACTACGCCGCACGGCCGCGTTCGGTCCACCGGGCGGTCGCCGGGATCGCGCTGACGGGCCGGATCGGCAAGCCGCTGATCACCCTGCACGGCGATCTCGACGCGCTGCTGCCGATCGCGGCCGACTCGGAGGTCTACGCGCGGATGATCGACGACCGGGGCCGGGGCGGTTCGCACCGCTTCTACACGATCGAGGACGGCACCCACACCGACGGCCTCTACGACACGCACACGGGCCAGCTGCGGCCGATCCTGCCCTGCTACCGCTCGGCGTTCGCGGCGCTGCGGCGCTGGGTCGAACGGGACGTGGCGCCACCCGCGGACCGGACGGTCGCCCGGCCGGCGTCGGGCGACGTCGTCAACACCTGCGCGCCGGATGGGCTCGGCGGGCCGAGCTGAGGCTTCCGACGTCCTGCAGGGGGCAGGCAGTCCGGCCCCGGGGGGCGGGGGGAAGCCGAGGCTTCAGTCTCCGCCGGGGGGGGCGGTACGGGCCGAGCGGCGAGCCGGGGCTCAGACCTTCTCCAGGGCAGTACGGACCCACAGCCGGAGCCGGGACTCAGACGTTCTCCAGGGCGATCGGACCGACCGGCGGAGCGAGGACTCAGACCTTCTCCAGGGGGCGGTGCGGCCCGGCCGGCAGCTCGACGGCGATCGGGTCGCCGGGCCGGACCACCCCACCGGTCAGGACGACCGCCATGATCCCGGCCTTGCGGACGAGTCGCCCCTCCTCGTCGCGGCCGAGCACCTGCTTGAGCAGCCCGTGCCGGAAGCCGTCGATCTGGGCGCACGGATTGCGCAGGCCGGTGACCTCCACGACGGCCTCGGCGCCGAGGCGGAGGCGGGCGCCGGTCGGCAGGCCGAGGAGGTCGATCCCCCGGGTGGTGATGTTCTCGCCGAGGGCGCCCGGCGGGACGTCGAAGCCGGAACCGGCGACCTCGTCGAGGAGTTCGGCGTGGATCAGGTGCACCTGGCGCAGGTTCGGCACGGTCGGGTCCTTGGCCATCCGCGAGCGGTGCTTGACCGTGACGCCCGCATGGACGTCGCCCTCCACGCCGAGGCCGGCGAGCAGGGTGACGCTCTCCCGGTTCGGCTTGGTGAACGCGTACACGCCGTTGCTGCTGACGGTCAGGACCGTCCCGCCCACCGTGTCGCTCGCGCCCATGGTGGCCTCCCTCTCTCCGGCTGCTGATCGCCTCCGACCCTATGCGGGCCCGTACGGGTGCCCCCGGGAGGGACGGTCAGCGGCGCAGCTCCTTGCGGGAGATCCGGCGCAGCCGGCGCCGCTGGCCCGGGTCGAGCGCCAGATAGGCCACGGCGGGGACGCCGAGGACCACGAGGAGCGACATCCAGAACCCGATGAGGGGCATCAGGAGCAGGCCCACGGCCACTCCCCCGATCACTACCTTCGTACGTGTCGTCATGATCGTCGTCCCGTCTCTTCAGTCGTGGCCGCTGCGCCTGAGCGCTCAGGCCGCCGTACGGAGCGGCTCGCCGACCTCGTGCAGATGGCCGAGCGCCTGCCGGTAGGACTCGACGAATCCCGTCTCCGTGTAGGGGATACCCAGTGTGCGGCAGTGGGCACGCACGGCGGGCTGGGCGAGCCGGAGATGCGGCCGCGGCATGCTCGGGAAGAGGTGGTGCTCGATCTGGTAGTTGAGTCCGCCGAGGAACCAGTCGGTGAGGGCGCCGCCCCGGATGTTGCGGGAGGTGAGCACCTGGCGGCGCAGATGGCCCCAGCTGTCGCCGTCCGGGTGGGCGTCGGGCATCTCCATGCCCTTGTGGTTGGGGGCGAAGGCCAGGCCCAGGTGGAGGCCGAGGAGCATCTGGTGGATCAGGGCGAAGAGCAGCGCCTGGCCGAGGGTGAGGGTGGAGAGCAGCAGGGCCGCGTAGCCGATGACGTGGGCGAGGAGCAGGGCGCCTTCGACGAGCCGTTCGCGCCGCGTCCTGAAGGGCCCGTCCTTGGAGAACAGCGCCTGGAATCCGTACACCTTGAGGGCGATGCCCTCCAGGGTGGTCAGCGGGAAGAACAGCCAGGCCTGGTGGCGGGTGAGCCAGCCGCGCAGACCCGCGCGGCCCTCGGTCTGGTGCTGGGCGAAGACGAGGATGTCGGCGGCGACATCCGGATCCTTGTCGAGGTGGTTGGGGTTGGCGTGGTGGCGGTTGTGCTTGTCGTTCCACCACTCCTGGCTCATGCCGAGCAGCAGGTCGGCGTGGACGAGCTGGATCAGCCGGCCCAGGCGGCGGTCGGCGGTGATCTGTGCGTGCCCCGCGTCGTGTCCGACGAAGGCGATCCGGGCGGAGAGCAGGGCCAGGGGTACGGCGAGCAGGAGCGCCCACCAGGAGGGGCCGATCAGGAACAGGCCGGTCACCACGGCGGCGAGGCCTAGGAGGTTGACCGCGATGCCCCGGGCGTACCAGCCGGGTCTGCGCTCGAGCAGGCCCTGCCCCCTGACGGTGCGCAGCAGCGGGGCGAAGTCACTGCCGGCGCTTCTGGCGCCGGTTCCGGGGGCGCTGGCCGAGGCGGGTTCGGTCGCCGAGGCGGGTTCGGTGGCCGAGGCGGGTTCGGTGGCCGGGACTGCGCTCCGATCGGGCGCCGTGAGCGTGGCGGTGGCCTGGGGCATGGCGGTCTCCGGGGTCCGTGGGCGTGGGCCCGGGCGCGGTCCGCCCGGCTCCTTCGAACCTACGGATCGGGGATCGCCCACGGCCATGACGGCATCCCCCGGGGCCTCCGGGGGGTGCCCCGGGGACGAGGGTGGGGCTGGCTCCACCCCCGCCCCCCGAAGGCACATCGGGCTGCTGTGCGCGACGCCGGGCCGGCGCCGCCACGCGTGACGCAGGTCACGGGGCTCTCCCGCACGGCGGGCCTCCACTTCGGGTACCCTCGGCCGCTCGGCCCCCGCTAGTCAAATTTGAGGAATGCGTTGTCGCTGTCGTCAGCACCCGATGATCTCGCCCGCCGCTCCGCCGTCTTCCTGCCCTCCGACCCGCCCCGAACCGGCCGCATCGCCTTCTACGCACCCGAGCTCACCGCACCCGAGCTCTCCTTGCCCGAGTTCTCCGCACTCGACGACCCCGCACCCGATGTCCCCGCACCCGAGGGAGGTGCACGGGAAGGCCGGGAGCCGGGCGGAGAGGTCCCCGGCGAGGCGGCCCCCGGGCCCGCCGCCGGGCCGACGCACGCGACGGCGACCGCACCCGCCCCCGTAACGGCGGATACGACCGCGGCGGCGGACCTGACCGTGGTGGCCGACGACCTCCGTCCGCGGACCGTGCCCGCGTCGGTTCTTCCCGTACGGGACGCCCTGCCGCTCCTCACCCGTGCCCGCTTCTCCGGGACGGCGTCGTCCGCGTCCGCGTTCTGGGGCGCCGCCACCCTTCTCGCCCTGGAGTGGGTGGCGCGGGGGCTGCTCCTGCCCGGCCTGACCGGCAGCGACCGGGACGCCTGGCGTGCGGGGCCGCTCGGCCCCGAGGAGGTCGCCGCGCTGCGGACGCTCGCGGCCTCCATGCCGCCGTCCGCCCACGCCGTACCCCTCCCGGAAGCGGGCGCCGACGGTGATCCGCTCCTGCCCGAACCGGAGCTGCTGCTGCGGGAGTTCGTGGACGCGGTCGTGGACGGGCTGCCGCGCACGTCGGCCGCGCCGATCGCGGCGGGGGGTCCGGCCTTCGCCGCCGACGAACCGCAGGCGCTGCCCGAGCTGGGGGCCTCGGCGGCGGGCGGGGCCGTAGGTCACGACACAGGGGTGTGTCTCTCCCTGCGCGTCGAACTGCCGGGGCTCACCGACCTGGAGGCGCCCGCCTTCCGGGCCGTCCTGCAGATGCACAGTGCCACCGACCCCACGCTGGTGGCGGACGCGGCCGAGGTGTGGGCCGGGGCCGGCCCGACCGGGGCGGCGTTCGGGCCCCGCGCCCGGATGGACGCGCTGCTCGCCCTGCGCCGCGCGGCCCGCGCCTGGGCCCCGCTGACCCCGCTGCTCTCGGCGGCCGTCCCGGACGCGGTGGAGCTGGCCGACGAGGAGGTCACCGAGCTCCTCGGCCCGGCGGCACACGCGCTTCAGGCGACCGGCGTCCGCGTCCACTGGCCTCGCGAGCTGGCCCACCGCCTCACCGCGCGAGCGGTGATCGGCCCCGGGGGCGAGTGGTCGGGGACGGACACGACACGGGTGCCGGGAGCGGACCGTACGCCGCACGGAACCGGCTCGCACACCGACACCGACACCGGCGCCGGGACGGGGACGGGGACGGGGACGGGTTTCGACGTCGCGCGTTCCTCCGCGCTGCCCTCGCTCCTCTCCGCCGACTCCCTCTTCACCTTCGACTGGCGTTTCGCCGTGGGCGACCAAGAACTCACCCGCGCGGAGCTGGACCGTCTCGCGGAAGCCGGCCGCCCCCTGGTCCGGCTGCGGGACCAGTGGGTGCTGATCGACCCTGCCGAACTGCGCCGCGCCCGCGCCTCCATGGGCCGCGAGCTCAGCCCCGTCGACGCGCTCGGGGCCGCGCTCACCGGCACCGCCGAGGTCGACGGCCGGCGCGTCGAGGTCCAGGCGACCGGCGGGCTGGAGCGGCTGCGCGCCCGCCTCGCCGACCCGGAAGGCGGGCCCCGGGAGATCGCCCAGCCGGCCGCCCTCGCCGCGACGCTGCGCGACTACCAGCTCCGCGGGCTCGACTGGCTGCACCGCATGACCTCGCTGGGCCTCGGCGGCTGCCTCGCCGACGACATGGGCCTCGGAAAGACGATCACCGTCATCGCGCTCCACCTCCACCGGCAGACCGACCCCTCGACCGTCGGGCCGACCCTCGTGGTCTGCCCGACGTCCCTGATGGGCAACTGGCAGCGGGAGATCGAGAAGTTCGCGCCGGGCACGCCCGTACGCCGCTTCCACGGGACGGCGCGCGATCTGGCGGACCTGCCCGAGGACGGGTTCGTCCTCACCACGTACGGCACCATGCGGCTGGACACCGACACGCTCGTCGGCCGGGTGTGGGGCATGGTCGTCGCGGACGAGGCCCAGCACGTGAAGAACCCGTACTCCGCCACGGCCCGTCAGCTCCGTACCCTGAAGGCGAAGGCGCGCGTCGCCCTGTCCGGCACCCCGGTCGAGAACAACCTCTCCGAGCTGTGGGCCATCCTCGACTGGACGACGCCGGGGCTCCTCGGCCGGCTCGGCACCTTCCGCTCCCGCTACGCCTCGGCCGTCGAGGGCGGCGAGGACCCGGCCGCCGCCGCCCGGCTCGCGGCCCTGATCCGGCCGTTCCTGCTGCGCCGCCGCAAGTCGGACCCGGGCATCGCGCCCGAGCTGCCGCCGAAGACCGAGACCGACCGTGCCGTCTCCCTGACGAAGGAACAGGCCGGGCTCTACGAGGCGGTGGTACGCGAGACCATGGCGGCGATCGCCGGGGCCGACGGCATGGAGCGCCGCGGGCTCGTGATGAAGCTGCTCACCTCTCTCAAGCAGATCTGCAACCACCCCGCCCAGTATCTGAAGGAGGAGCGGCCCCTGATCGAGGGCCGGTCGGGGAAGCTGGACCTCCTCGACGAACTCCTCGACACGATCCTCGCGGAGGACACCGGTGTGCTGGTCTTCACCCAGTACGTGCAGATGGCACGGCTGCTCGAACGGCACCTGGCGGAGCGGGGCGTGCCGACGCGGTTCCTGCACGGCGGCACCCCGATCGCCGAGCGCGAGGCGATGGTCGCCGGCTTCCAGAACGGCGAGGTGCCCGTCTTCCTCCTCTCGCTGAAGGCGGCGGGCACCGGGCTCAATCTGACGAGGGCCGGTCATGTCGTCCACTACGACCGGTGGTGGAACCCGGCCGTGGAGGCGCAGGCCACCGACCGCGCCTACCGCATCGGACAGACCCAGCCGGTCCAGGTCCACCGGCTGATCGCGGAGGGCACGATCGAGGACCGGATCGCCGACATGCTCGTCCGCAAACGGGCGTTGGCCGACGCCGTGCTCGGATCGGGGGGCGAGGCCGCACTCACCGAGCTGACCGACGCCGAGCTGGCGGACTTGGTGGAGCTGCGCACGGAAGGGCACGGACGATGAGCGGATACGAGAACCGGGGCGAGGAGCGGACCTTCGCGGTGCTGCCGGCCGCTCGCGGCGCGGCCTTCGCCCGGACCTGGTGGGGCCGGGCGTGGCTGCAGGCGCTGGAGGACACCGCGCTCGACAACGAGCAGCTGAAGCGGGGGCGGCGGCACGCGCGCGAGGGCGCGGTGGGGGCGGTGTCGGTACGGCCCGGCAGGATCACGGCCGTCGTGAAGGACCGTGACGGCACCGCGTACCGCAGCGATGTGCTGCTGCGGGAGCTGTCGCCGGACGAGTGGGACCGGCTCCTCGACCTGGCCGTGGACAGTGCCGGGCACATCGCGGCCCTGCTCGACCGCGAGATGCCGCCGCACCTGGTGGAGGACGCGGCGGCCGCGGGGCTCGAACTGCTGCCGGGGATCGGCGATCTCGACCCCGAGTGCGGGTGCGAGGCCTGGGACCACTGTCCGCATACGACCGCGCTCTGCTATCAGATGGCGCGGCTGCTCGACGAGGACCCGTTCGTGCTGCTGCTGATGCGGGGGCGAGGGGAGCGGGCGCTCCTCGGGGAGCTGCAGGAGCGCAGCGCGTCCCGGGCCGCGTCAGCCGCGTCCTCCTCGCCGATGGAGCGGGAGGCCGTCGTCGCGGGGGTGTCGGCGCGGGAGGCGTTCGCCGCACGGGACATCCTGCCGCCGCTGCCCGCTCCCCCGGCGCTGCCCTCGGCGCCGGGCGAGCCGCCGTCCCTGGACCCGGAGACGAGCCTGGAGCCCGGCCTCGCCCCGGCGGCGCTGCAGTTCCTTGCGGCGGACGCGGCTGCCCGAGCCCACCGGATGCTGGCGGAGGCGCTCGCCCAGGCCGACGAGGGGGAATGCGATACGACGGTCGTGCAGTACACGCCCGCCCCGTAGCCCTCGCGGTGTGCGCAGCGCTCCGGACGAGGGCTCGGCAGCGCTCCGGACGCGGTCGCCGTCCGTTCGGTTACCGGCGGCCTCCCGCCCCTTGCGCTTGAAGTCGAACCCCAGGTGGGGTGGCCGAAGCCAAGGCGTAAATGATCCCAGTCTGGGTGTTTTCATCCCTTTGCATCGGTTAGGCGCTGGGGGACCCCGATAGGAAGCAGGAGGGAACATGATCACCCGAGAGCAGATCCCCGCCGTGCTCGACCACCCGGTGTACGACGCCGAGGGGCACAAGATCGGTGAGGCCAAGCACGTCTTCCTCGACGACGCGACCGGTCTCCCGGAGTGGGTCAGCGTCAAGACCGGCCTGTTCGGCTCCCGTGAGTCCTTCGTCCCGATCAAGGATGCCGCCGTGATCGAGGATCATCTGGAGGTCCCGTACCCCAAGGACAGGATCAAGGACGCACCGAACATCGACGTCGACGCCGATGGCCACTTGTCCGAGGGTGAGGAGCGGCGGCTCTACCAGCACTACGGCATCAACTGGGACGACGCCTGGCAGCGGGCCAATCAGCCGGGTGAGGGCGGTTGGGCTCACGGGGGGATGAGCGGGGACACGGGCGACGAGATGCGCGGCGAGACGGACAGGTCCCGCTCGGGCGACGAGGCGATGACCCGCTCCGAGGAGGAGATGCACGTCGGGACCGAACGCCGTGAGGTGGGCCGGGCACGACTGCGCAAGTACGTGGTCACCGAGGAGGTCCAGCAGACGATCCCGGTGCGTCACGAAGAGGTCCGCGTGGTACGCGAGCCCATCACCGACGCCAACCGCGACCAGGCTATGTCCGGCCCCGAGATCTCCGAGGCCGAGCACGAGGTCACCCTCCATGAGGAGCGGCCCGTTGTGGAGACCCGGGCCGTGCCGGTCGAGCGGGTCAGCCTCAGCCCGGAGGAGGTCACGGAGGAGGAGACGGTCGTCGGCGAGGTCCGCAAGGAGCACATCGACATCGAGGGCGAAGAAGACCCCGACAGGCGGGAGCGCTGACCTCCGTTGAGCGGTGCCCGCGCTCTCACCCTTTCAGGGTGGGGGCGCGGTGCGGAGGCCGGACCCGCCGCGCCGCCGCGCCGCCGACGAAAGGAGTGCCTACCTGAAGGCCGCCGGACGGGAGGGCCCGCTCAGGTCGACCCCAGGCAACCGGTGCGCCGCTCTCCAGATGACAGCCCCCAGTCAGCCGGGCATGGCGCACATTGACCTGCCGACAGACGGAGCCATCCAGCAGTCCCTGCCCCTCGCCACGCCGGAGCAGCTGAACGTCGGCTTCGGAATTCCTCCGGCTGGCAGTCCCTAAGGCCGCGCCGGCCGGCACACTCCGACTCATCAGCAGGGCGCCGAGGGGGAGATGCACCGCCGTGACATGCGGGATGCCCAACACCACCCGGACTGAGGCGAGGACGAGACAGTTGGAGGCGTGCCGGATAGGACGGAGCGAGGCACCGCCCGGCTTCGCCCCCACCGCGGCGAACACTGAGCGTTTTCGGCTTCGCCACTTCAGGGTGACGCCGTGGCCCTCGCTTGAGTCCTGGAAACGAAACTCCTCGGCCTGCCCTGCGCTTCAGGGCGGAAGATGATCGCGGGGAGGGATGGAACGCATGCTCGAAGTACCATCCCTGCAAGGTTCTCCGGCCGGTACTGCCCGACCTCCGCAGTGGCGTAGTCGGACGGAGATATCCCTGCAGAGAGGGCAGAGGGCAGAGGGCGATGAGTGTGGCTGAGAGTTGGTCGCGTGTGATGAGTCTTCTTCGGGAGCACGCGCCGGCCGATCGCGCGGATCTGCCGGGGCCCGCTACGGAGGAGATGCTCGTGGCAGCCGAGGAACGGATGGGGATCTTCCTTCATGGGGACCTGCGGACGTGGCTGTTGCAGAACAATCTGGATCTGCCGGAGGAAGACGTCGACGACGAAGTGCAATGTTGCGGCTTCGACGGGTTTCCAGACGAGGGAAGCTTCTTTCTGGGCATCCGGGCGATGGAGAGGCTCTACGCGAACCGCTCCACGTCCTGCGGATTCGATCCTCCGGACCAGCCGGACTATCCGTTCTGGCGTAATGAGTGGATCCCGTTCTTGTCCGACCGGGACGGCTGGATGGGAAAGTTCGTCGATGTGAGGGACGGGCGCGTCGGCAGATGGTTCGTGGGTGAGCCCACGGTCACAGGCGAGTACGAATCGATGGCCCAGTATTTCGACTCCGTGGCGGAGATGCTGACGAGGATCGCCGATGGAGGTTACCCGGTCTGTCGGTTCGCCGAAGGTCGACTTGTCTGGTCGTGAGACGGTTCCCGACTGGATGACGGCCACTGCCAATCCGTCCTCACCCTGGAACGGCAATGAGATGCATCAGCGTTGACGTTTCAGGGTGATGGCGGCTGCGGCGATGACGGTCATCCGGTTGGGGCTGCAGCGGGCCCGGCGAAGGATCTGCCAGGACTTGAGTCGCGCGATGCTTCGTTCGACCGGCGCTCGCGTGCCGTTGACAGGGCTCGGTTAGGCCGTTTCGTTCGGATCACATGCCGTCGGTGCCGGTCGCATCCGTGTACACCGGACCACGGTGAGAGCTGCGGTCCGTGCTGTGACGGAAAGGCCATCTGGGCGCTGTTCCCACCACAACACCTCCTGGCCAGGCAGCTCACGTATGCGTAGGTGGTCGGTCCGGTGCAGACGAAACCATTTGACGGCATCGAGAGAATGTGTGGCATGGGTACAGACATAAGCGGCTTCCTCGAGTACCGGGCGCCGCAGGACGATCAGGAACCGATCTGGTACTGCGCATACGACCTCGACTCTCTCAACGATGTCCGTAACTACGACGCGTTCGGGTGTCTCTTCGGGGTCCGCAACTACGCGAACTTCCGTCCCGTGGCCGCAGGCCGGGGGTTTCCCATCGATGCCTCTGCCACTGTGAGTGCACGGTTCGCCCAGCTGACCGAGTGGTACGGCGAGGACGGCTTTCACGGCACCACGTGGATCACGTGGGCCGAGGTGAAGGCCGTCGACTGGGACGAGCCTGCAGAGAAGCCCGACAGTCGGCTGCACCAATACCGCCAGACGCCGAACGGGCTCCGGATGACGGGCAAGGCCTCCTGGAGTAGCGCGTTCGCCGCGTCTGTCGGTCTCAAAGCCGGTGAGATTCGGGAGTGGCCCGAAGGAAGTGAGTGGCTCGTCGGAGACACGCTCTACAGATCCGTCACCATCTGTCGCAGAGATGCCGTCACCGAAACCGGCGAGTGGCAACCCGTCTGGGAAGCCATGAAAGCACTCGCAGCACAGCATGGTGACGACAACGTGCGTCTCGTTGTGTGGTTCGACGACTGAGCAGGCCACTGCCACCGTGCATCGCCGCTGGACGCCCCTTCCGAAGCATCTACAGCCCAGTTCGGCGTCGCTACCGACGCCAGCGAGCGCGCGTCCTCTGATCACGCCGCCTGGGCTTTCGGCGCCCTGGGCCTCGAAGACGGCGGAACATCGCTTCTCTTCTACCGGTCTGCTGGTGGCCCGTTTGACACCTTCTCAGCCGACGTAGCCCTGACAAGAACAGATGAGGGACCCGCCCGCAGGAAGCGGCACCCGGTCGCTTCCTGGAGTTTGCCCCCAGCATTGAGACCTACCGCAGTCGTTCACATGCCCCGCATACGACCAGCGATGGCGCTCCCGTCTCCCTGGACGTTGGCGATCATCGTGCGCAGTACCTTGAGTGCGGCCACGTACTCCTCGTCACTGATGTCCCTGTGGACCTCCGCCCGGAGCTCTGTGGCCAGCCCGCGCAGCCGGGCCCTGGCAGCCTCGCCGGCATCGGTGAGGTGCAGGTTCTGGTCAGCGTCGATCCGTAGCCAGCCTCGGTGCAGCAACTGGTCGATGACCCGAGGAATCTCGTGCTGCCCGCCCGCGAGAGGGGTCAGCTGGACAATCACCTCTTAACGGCTGGGTGCCGTGGACCCGCCGGTTACCCGGTTGAGTACCCAGTACTGCGGCTGGGTGACGTCGATCCTGGCCATGGCGTCACGCAGACGCCGGGTCACTGCCTCGTGGACAAGGCCCGCCCAATAGCCGATGGGCTGGCTGGCCAACATGCCGTCTGTGGCGGCCGGATCAGCCGGCGCCTGGTCAGTGATGCTGCCGCTGGACGGTTTCATGATCGCGACGCTACACCGCCCCCGTGCACGTGGGCACTGTCGAACCTTGGATCTCTGCGTCAAGCGCTGCGCGGTCTGGCCGGGCGCACTGCAGGGCTCGTCATGGAGACCAATCCACCCTGTCTTGCCCATAGTTCGTACCCCTCGGTGCAGACGAAAGGGCCGCCTGGAGCAGCCGCGACCCTCCCCTGCCGGGCACCGTCAGGAGGGATCGCCTCGGGACACGGTCACGAGACCCTCGCGCATGACCTGCGCGGCCGTAGGCTGCCGGCGTGTTCAGCGTGGAACTGCTGCCGGACAGGGAGACCGAGCGGGTCGTACGGGCCGTATGGCAGCACCTTGCGGACAGGGGGCTGCCCAGCCAAGCGGGCCACCGGCATGAGACGAACCGGCCCCACTTGACCCTGGGCGCGGCCGATCACCTGCCGCCGGGGGCGCGCGCCCGGCTGCTGCACGTACTGGCAGGGGCCCTGCCCGTTCCGCTGTGCCTCGATGGACTGGTTCGTTTCTCCGGCCGCGTGCAGGTCCTGGCTTGGGCCGTCCGGCCCGACGACGCCCTGCTGGCTCTGCACGAGACGGTGTGGCGGGTCCTGCGCGACGCGCCGGACAGCGGAAGGCCCAACCCTCTCCTGGACCCGGCTCGCTGGGTCCCCCACATCACGCTCGGGCGCGGGCGCGACGCCGTGTGGGCCGTGTCTGCCGAGGAGCTGCTCTCCCCCACCGCCGGCACGCCGCCGTGTGCCGTGACCGGGGAGTGGGCCTCCGCCCGGTACTACGACTCGCTCACCCGTACCGTCGGACACCTGGGCCCCTGACGTGGGGCGGCGCGGTCGGATGCGCGACCCGTCTGCGCATCGGGTGTGCACGCGGCTGCCCCGCCGCGAAGCGTGGCGCAACGGGACGAGCGGGCGGTCGCCCGCGTTGCCGCGTACCTACGACACGGACGGCCAGGCTTCACCCCCGCGCCTGATCGCTCACTCTGCGGTGGTGTCCGGTCACGCCCGGGTATGACGATGGGGACGTGGCGGATCCCACGGTTCAGACGTCCGTGTCTGTCAGACCTCCCGCCTACCCTGGATGCATGCCCCAGAGACCCACGCACAGAGAGCGCCCCGGACCGACTGCCCTCAACAACGCGATTCGCGGCCTGTGGGCCCGCGCGCACGGGGAGCAGCGGTCGCTCACCTCCGATGAGCAGCGGATCTACCAGGCTCTCGTCAGAGCCTGGACCAAGGCGATGGACACCGAGCAGCAGCTCGCGGCTTAAGGTCCGGCCCGTGGCATTCCTCACAGGGCCCCGCGCACGGCCGTCGTCGTCCCGGGCCACCTCCCGGACGCGAACGCGAAGCTCGGCGCGGCGTCCGCGGTGACCGCCAGCGGGTGACCTAAAGCGCTGGTGTCGACACCGGTGCCGTCCTGGTCGGTGATGCCGGCCGCCCCCGCTCGGTCCTACCCCGCAGGCGCGGTCCCCGCGCCTCGTCGGGTGAAGGTGACGTTCAAGACAGCAGGTGAACGCGGACAGGGACGGCCGCGTCGGATCGCCCGCCCGTCGATCACACGCTCTCTCCCCGACGGGAGAAGGCACCTCCGGCAGCCGCCAGGACTGCCGCTTCCGCGGCCCGTTCCGGGAGTTGTGGGTCGGGATCGGCACGCAGGAGCACCAGTTGGTGGTAGAGCGGCGCCGTAGCGGCGATCAGCAGGCTCCGCGCGTCCGTGTGCCCTGCGGGGAGTTCGCCTCGCTCGATGGCGCGCTCGACGAGGATCTCGCACTGGGCGTAGCGGTCCGTCCACAGCTGCGTCTGGGCCCGCGCAGCTTGTTCGGAGTGGAACGAGGCGGCCATGAGGGCGATGGCGAACGACGGCTGTAGGACCAGGGACTCCTGGATCTCGTGGTTGAGGGCCGTCAGATCGCCGTGCAGGGAGCCGGTGTCCGGCGGCTGCCAGTCGATCTCGCCGGCGGCGCCGATGACGTCGACGAGCAGGCCGCCGACATCGCGCCAGCGCCGGTAGACCGTGGCTCTGTGCACTCCGGCCCGCGCCGCGACACCCTCCACCGTGAGTCCTTCGTGACCGCCTTCGGCGAGTTCGGCGCGCACCGCATCAAGGACCTGGGCGCGGACGCGGGCGCTGCGACCACCCGGACGGCGGTCCGGCGTCGTTTCCAGTGAGTCTGTCATCGGCAGTCAGTATCCGGTTGATCAAGACGGCAGGGCTGTGCCAGCATCTTAACGCGACAGTCGTCGCTCTACGTTTCCGGGAGAGGAACCGCCTCCACGATGCCGCCCGTCCCTGCCGACCCCACCGTGCTCCACCCGATGCCCGAGCACCCGCGCGTGGTTCTGCTCAAGCCGTTGGTGCAGTCGCCGCTGATCGAGGTCGGTGACTTCACCTACTACGACGATCCCGATGATCCGACCGCGTTCGAGACGCGCAACGTCCTGTACCACTACGGTCCCGAGCGGCTTGTGATCGGCAAGTACTGCGCGCTGGGGACGGGCACCCGTTTCATCATGAACGGCGCCAACCACCGCATGGACGGCCCTTCCACCTTCCCGTTCCCCACCATGGGGGGCTCCTGGGCGGAGCACTTCGACCTGATCACCGGTCTGTCCAGCCGTGGGGACACGGTCGTCGGCAACGACGTGTGGTTCGGCCACGGCGCCACGGTCATGCCCGGTGTACGCATCGGTCACGGCGCCATCGTCGCCGCCGGAGCGGTGGTCACCGGCGACGTCCCCGACTACGGCATCGTCGGCGGCAACCCGGCCCGGCTCATCCGTACCCGCTACGACGCCGCGCACATCGCCCGGCTCCTCGCCGTGGCGTGGTGGGACTGGCCGTTGCGGCACATCACCAGGCACGTACGGACGATCATGTCCGGCACCGTCGCCGAGATGGAGGAGGCCGCCGCGGAAATCGATCAGGCCTGACACCGCGTCCTCGCCACACCGCCCGGCACGGGTCCCGTGCCAGAAACGAGTGATCGCCCGTGTCTTCTCGCCCCGCCCACATCGCGATGGTCGGCATCCCCATCGTCAGTCATGTTTTGCCCAGCCTCGCACTCATCCGCGAGCTGGTGGCCCGCGGGCACCGGGTCACCTACGCCAACGACCCGTTCGTGGCCGACCGGATCGAGTCCGCCGGCGCGGAGCTGGTGCCCTGCACCTCCACGCTGCCCGTCGCGGACAACGACTGGCCTGCCGATCCCATCGCCGCGGCAAGCCTCTTCCTGGACAACGCCGTCCAAGCGCTCCCCCAACTACGAGCCGCCTACGACGACGATCCGGCCGACCTGTATCTGTACGACATCGGTGCCTATGCCGCGCGCGCCCTCGCCGAGGCGCAGGGCCGTACCCTCGTGCAGCTGTCCCCGACGTTCGTCAGCTGGGACGGCTACCAGGAGGAAGTCGCGGCGCAGCTGCGGAAGCTGCCGGGCGCCGACGCGTACCGGGACAGGTTCGCGCGGTGGCTCGCCGGGTGCGGGGCGAGCACCACGGACGTGGACACGTTCTCGGGCCCACCCGCCCGTGCCCTCGCCCTGATCCCGCGAGCGATGCAGCCGCACGCCGACCGAGTCGACGCCGACACGGTGACCTTCGTCGGCCCCTGCTTCGACACCCGAGCGGACACGGACGGCTGGACCCGCCCGACGGCCGCGGACAACGTCCTGCTGATCTCGCTCGGTTCGGCGTACACGCGCCGGCCCGCGTTCTACCGCCAGTGCATCGCCGCCTTCGGCGACCTGCCCGGCTGGCACGTCGTACTCCAGATCGGCACGTACACCGACCCCGAGGAACTCGGCACCATCCCGCCCAACGTCGAGGTGCACTCCTGGGTCCCGCAGCGGGCGGTCCTGGAAAGGGCCGACGCCTTCGTCACCCATGCCGGCATGGGCGGCTGCGGCGAAGGGCTCCTCGCCGGCGTTCCCATGATCGCCGTGCCGCAGGGGGCCGAGCAGTTCATGAACGCCGACCGACTCGTGGAACTCGGCGTCGCCCGCCGGGTGGACACCGCCGACGCCACCGCCGAGACCCTCCGCGCGGCCCTGAACGACCTGGTCACAGATCCGGAACGCCTGGACCGATCCGCGCAGTTGCAGGCCGCCGCCCGGGCCGAGGGCGGCACCTCACGCGCTGCTGACCTCATCGAGGACATCCTGGCCGCCAACGAGGACCTCGCGCCCTGACAGCTCCTCCAGTCAGCCGAGCAAGTGTTCCGGGCCCTTCCGGCCCGGCCGCGGACGTGGGCCACTGACCTGCCCGCCACAGCGGCAGTGATCAAAGAGGCCCCCGGGCCATGCGACGCCGATCATGGGCCGATCATGCCCCGGACCTCCGGAAGCCGGGCGGCGAGCGGCGGGGTAGCGGCGGGCCAGGGGCGGGGTGGCCGGCCGGAGCCCCGGGGGCTTCAGCCCTGCGCTTGCGCCGGCGTCGGCAGCGTCGGCAGCGTGAGGATTTCGGCCCCGTCCTCGGTGATGGCGATCGTGTGCTCGCTGTGTGCCGCTCGACAGCCCGTCGCGCTTCGGAGCGTCCAGCCATCGGCGTCGACGACCAGTTCGGCGGTGTCGGCCATGACCCACGGCTCCAGCGCCAGCAGCAGTCCGGGGCGGAGTTTGTAGCCGCGGCCGGATCGCCCGGTGTTCGCGACGTGCGGGTCCTGGTGCATCGTCGATCCGATGCCGTGCCCTCCGAACTCGGTGTTGATCTTGTATCCGGCCTGCCCGAGGACGGTGCCGATGGCGTGCGAGATGTCGCCGATGCGGGCTTCGGGGCCGGCGGCGGCGATCCCCGCGGCCAGTGCGCGTTCGGTCGCCTTGATCATCGCGATGCTCTCCGAGGGCTGCGCGTCGCCTACGACGAAGCTGATGGCGGCATCGGCTGCGACTCCCCGCCGGGAGACGGCAAGGTCGAGTGTCAGCAGGTCACCGTCGGCGAGCGTGTAGTCGTAGGGGCGTCCGTGGAGCACCGCATCGTTGACGGCCGTGCAGATGTAGTGGCCGAACGGGCCGCGCCCGAAGGACGGCGCGTAGTCGACGTAGCAGGACGAAGCCCCCGCATCGACGATCATGGTCTTGGCCCACCGGTCGATGTCCAGGAGGTTCGCGCCGACCGTGCTCCGGCCCTTCAGTGTGTGCAGGATGTCTGCGACCAGAGCGCCCGCGTCTCGCGCCCGGGCCAGCTGGGCGGGGTTCAGAATCTCGATCATGTGCCGCTTCTCTCCATGGAACCAATAACTATACCGGTAAAACTATACCGGTATTTAAATGGTGCCTGAGTGTCGTCGGCAGGGTGATCGACCCTCTGGTCGCCTCCTCGCATCAGCTGGTCAGAGGAGCGGGGCCGTGAGCTTGCGGTCCCGCTCCGGGGTGTCGCGTGCGCCGTGGGCGGCGAGGCTGCAGGCCACCGTGTCGGAGCCGAGGAGATAGCTGGTGCGGTACGGGTACTGGACGAAGGTGGTCCACCGGGTGCCGAGCGGCTGGTCGGCCGCCTTGCGGCGCAGCGGCTCCCGGCAGAGCCGTGCCGCCGATTCCCGTACGTCCCGGTCCGAGAGGAGGTCGCCGGTCAGCCTCAGCACGGTGACGAGCTGGGCGTCGTGGGGGCGGTGGCAGGCGCGCCGGGTGACCGTGCCGGGCGCGGACCGGTCGAAGTCGAAGCACTCACCCGCCCGGAGCCGGTCGTAGGGCAGGGCGGACGGCGCGGGGTCGGGGCGGCGCTCGGGACGCCTGGTCGCCGTCGAGGCGGAGGGCGCCACCCCGGAAGGGGCCGAGGCCGACGACGGTGCGGTGGCGGAAGCCGTGGCCGAGGGGGCGGCGGGGGAAGCGGAGGGCGAGGCGGGGGCGGTGGGCGAGGGCCGGCGCGTGGCGATCCCGCCCAGCGGGGCGGGCTCCTGCGCGCCGGCCTGCGTCGTCCGATCGGTCCGGCCGGCCGCGTCGGCCCGGCCGGCCTTCGCGTCCCCCGGCGGCGTTCGGCCACCCGCGTCACGGCTCACGAGCAACGCGGCCGCCGCCAGGGCGACCGCGAGGACGAGCAGGACCGGCAGGAAGAGGTTCCGCAGGGGCGACGAGGGGTCGGCGGAGAACGGGGCCATACGGACCAGGGTCACCCGAGAACGGCCGGCGCGCCTACTCTGCGGGCAAGTTGCAGCAGGTCTCGTACAGAACCGTGACAATCACTCCCCGCGCCACGACTGTTCCCGTCGTCGTCTCTGTGCTAGCGAACGCATCCCCCACCAGCGCGGGCCGCAGGGCGTCAGCGCCTCGGCGTTCGCGGCCCGGGCTCGCGCGTGACGGTGCCGGAACCGCCCCCGCCGCCGGCGTCGCGGGCCCGGCGGGACTTTCCGGACACGCCCTAGAGGCCCAGCTGGCGTTCGGCGGCCTCGACCGTCTGGGCGAGCAGGACCGCGATCGTCATGGGGCCCACTCCGCCCGGGACCGGGGTGATCAGGGCGGCCCGTTCGGCGGCGGACGCGAAGTCGACGTCGCCGACGTTGCCCGGGTTGTAGCCGGCGTCGATGACGACCGCGCCGGGCTTGATGTCCTCGCCCTTGAGGAAGTTCGGCTTCCCGACCGCGGCGACCAGGACGTCCGCCTCGCGGACGACGGAGGGGAGGTCGGTGGTACGGGAGTGGCAGTACGTCACGGTGGCGTCGCGGCCGAGCAGGAGCAGGCCCGCGGGCTTGCCCAGGATCGCGGAACGGCCGACGACGACGGCGCGCTTGCCGCTCAGAGCGACCTCGTACGCGTCGAGCAGCCGCATGATCCCGCCGGGCGTGCAGGAGACGAAGCCGGGCAGTCCGAAGCCCATCGCCGCGAACGAGGCCATGGTGACGCCGTCGACGTCCTTCGCGGGGGATATCGCCTCGAAGGCGGCGCGCTCGTCGATGTGCGGGCCGACGGGGTGCTGCAGGAGGATGCCGTGGACCTCGGGGTCCTCGGAGAGCGCGGTGATCGCGGCGACCAGTTCCGCCGTCGTGGTGGAGGCGGGCAACTCCACGTGGCGGGAGCGGATTCCGGCCTTCGCGCAGCGGTTCTGCTTCATCCGTACGTAGGTGACGGAGGCCGGGTCCTCGCCGACGAGGACGGTCGCGAGGCAGGGCGTGACGCCGGTGCGGCGAGTGATCTCGGCGGCGCGGACGGCGGTCTCCTCGACCGTACGGCGGGCGAGCGCGGTGCCGTCCATGAGGGCGGCGGTGCTGCTGGGGGTAGCGCTGACACGGGACACAAGCCACTCCTGGGCGTCGTCGAGAACACGGTCGATCGCCCAGGCGCACGGCAGCGCGGTTCCGCGCGGGTGCGCGGTGTCCACGGAGCCGCTCCCCGGTGGTGATCCACCTCAAGCGCCAGTCACGGCCCGCGCCCACTCTACGCGAGGGCCCCGGAACGGCTCCGTACCAGGCGCTCGACCGCCCGCCGAACCACTCGGCATCACGCCGAAGCAGCACCCCTCGCCTCTCCGCACGTCCGCGACGGGAATGCGCAATGTGAGACGTAACAATGCGTACATTGACGGGGAACCGGCCTGCTGCCAGGATCCTGCTTGTGAGCCAGTCCGAGGATTTCGTAGCGCGCCTGCACGTCGATCTGCGACGCCAGGCCAGCGCCATCTGTGCCGCCTGTCGATAGACCCCGCGGCCCCTTTCCTCTCCTCCCATGCCCCGGCCCGACCGGGCATGTGAACGCTCGCGGGACCGCACGTCCGCACTCCGTCATGTCCCATGTCCCGCCCGGAACAGTCCGCGTCGCGTCAGGCGTCCCACCCGTGCGCGCCTCGTGAACGACGGCGCGCACCGCGCCCCGCGGACTCCCGTGTGACAGGACATTCCGACGGTTGAATTCCCCGAATTCCGTCGGCCCCTTACTGCCATTTTTCGTCTTTCCCCGCACCGGCACACCTCGGGCGCTTTCCCCTGCCCTTTTTCGCGCCCCGGCCGATTCCTTCGTTCAGCACCTCCGATCCCGAACAGGACCTTCCATGGCCCCGACCGCATCGACCCGACGACAATTCCTCACCCTGCTCGGCCTGTCCGCCGCCGCCGTCGGCTGCGGCACGGCCCTGGGCGGCGGTTCCTCCACCACGGGGCAGACCAGGACGCTCCGTTATCAGGGGTGGGCGGGCACGGTCACCTTGCCGGAACTGGCCGCGGACCTCGGCTATCTGGAGGACGTGAAGCTGGAGTGGGTCGGCAACACCATCAGCGGTCCGCAGGACATCCAGTCCGCGGCCACCGGCCAGACCGACTTCGGTGGCGCGTTCAACGGCGCCGTGGTCAAGCTCGCCGCGAACAACAGCCCCGTCAAGGCCGTCATCAGCTACTACGGCGCCGACAAGCACGCGTACAACGGCTACTACGTCCTCGCCGACAGTCCCCTCCGCTCGGCGCGTGACCTGCCGGGCAAGAAGGTCGGGATGAACACCCTCGGCGCCCACGCCGAGGCGATGCTCGACATCTACCTACGACGGGCCGGCCTGTCCGCGGCGGAGGCGGGCAAGGTCGAACCGCTGGTCGTGCCCCCGGTCAACACCGAGCAGTCGCTGCGCCAGAAGCAGATCGACGTGGCCGTGCTCGGCGGCATCCTGCGTGACAAGGCGCTGGCCACGGGCGGCATACGGCCGCTGTTCACGGACTTCCAGCTGCTGGGGGCGTTCAGCGCCGGCACGTTCGTGATGACGGACCGCTTCCTGGAGCGGAATCCGGACACCGCCAGGACGTTCGTCACCGGAGTGGGCAAGGCCATCGAGTGGTCCCGGACCACCCCCCGGGCCGAGGTCGTCGCCCGGATGACGGAGATCGTCGAGAAGCGCGGCCGCAACGAGGACAGCACGCCCCTGAAGTACTGGCAGTCCTTCGGTGTCGCCGAGAAGGCGGGGCTGATCACCGGCAAGGAACTCCAGCTGTGGATCGACTGGCTGGCCGAGCGCGGGGACATCGACCGGGGCCGCGTGAAGCTCGCGGATCTGTACACCAACGAGTTCAACGCCGCCGCCGACGCCCGGCGGCCGTCCGCCGCCACCTCGGCCTCGGCCTCGGCCGCTCAGGGAAGGAGCTGATCCCCCGTGACACAGCCCATCGCCGCCCCGCCGAAGATCGCTTTCGAGAACGTACGCAAGACCTTCCCGCTCAAGGACGGGAGCAGGGAACTGGCCGCGCTCGACGGCGTGGACCTGGAGATCGCGGCCGGCGAGTTCGTCGTGGTCGTCGGCCCCAGCGGCTGCGGCAAGTCGACGCTCCTCGACCTGCTCGCCGGTCTCACCCGCCCCGACGGCGGCCGGGTCCTCCTGGACGGGGAACCGGTGACCGGGCCCGGCCTCGACCGCGGCATCGTCTTCCAGCAGTACGCGCTGCTGCCCTGGCGCACCGCGCAGGGGAACGTCGAGTTCGGCCTGGAGGCGACCGGGGTCCCCCGGCGCGAACGCGCCCGCCGGGCCCGGGAGTTTCTCGATCTGGTCGGCCTCTCCGGGTTCGAGTCGCGGCACCCGCACGAGCTGTCGGGCGGGATGCGGCAGCGGGTGGCGATCGCCCGCAGTCTCGCGTACGACCCCGACGTCCTGCTGATGGACGAGCCGTTCGCCGCGCTCGACGCCCAGACGCGGGAGTCCCTCCAGGACGAACTGCTCCGCATCTGGGAGCGCACCGGCAAGACGATCGTCTTCATCACGCACGGCATCGAGGAGGCCGTCTACCTGGGCGGCCGGGTGGCGGTCATGACGTCCCGGCCCGGCCGCATCAAGCAGGTGGTGCCGATCGAGTTCACCTCCCGCACCGCGACGGACGACCTGCGCTCCAGCCCCGAGTTCGCACGCCACCGGCACGAGATCTGGTCCCTGCTGCACGACGAGGTGGCCAAGGCCCAGCAGGAAGAGAAGGAAGGTGTCACCGTATGAGCCCCGCGACCGGTACGCGCACCCCCACCGAGCAGTCCGTGACCCCGACCGATACCACCGTCCCGACCGCGGCCACCGGGACAGCCGGCCCGACCGTGGCCGCCGGGACAACCGTGGCCGCCGGGACAACCGGCCCGACCGACACCGCCGAGACCACCGGCCCGACCGTGGCCACCGGGACGGCCGAAGTGGTGGCCGAGGCGGTGGCGGACGCGGTCTCCACGCCGCGGAAGGCCGCGGCGGCGGGAGCCCCCCGCGCGCCGCACGGCGGGGCCGCCGCCGCACGGGCCACCGGACGCCGCGCGGTCCGCCTCCTGCGGACCGCCGCCGTCAAGTCGGTGGCGGTCCTCGGGCTCCTCCTGCTCTGGGAGACCGCGCCCCGCCTCGATCTGGTCGACCGCACCTTCCTGCCGCCGTTCAGCGAGATCGCCACGGCCTGGTGGCAGCTCGCCGCCGACGGTCAGCTCGCGGAGAACGCCGGGGCCAGTCTGACGCGGTCGTTCAGCGGCTTCGGCATCGCCGTGGCCGTGGCCGTCCCGCTCGGCCTGCTGATCGGCTGGTACAAGCCCGTCGCGAACGTCCTCGGCCCGCTGCTGGAACTCTTCCGCAACACCGCCGCGCTCGCCCTGCTCCCGGTCTTCGTCCTGCTGCTCGGGATCGGCGAGACGTCCAAGATCTCCATCGTCGTCTACGCCTGCACCTGGCCGATCCTGCTCAACACCATCAGCGCCGTACGCCATGTCGATCCGACGCTCCTGCGGCTGGCGAAGTCGATGGACCTGTCGGCGCCGCGCCTGTTCCAGAAGGTGATCCTGCCCGCCTCGGTGCCCGTCGTCTTCACCGGCATCCGGCTGGCCGGAGCGGTGTCCATCCTGGTGCTGGTCGCGGCCGAGATGATCGGCGCCAAAGCCGGGCTCGGCTATCTGATCAACGCGTCGCAGTACAACTTCGCGATCCCGCAGATGTACGCGGGGATCATCACCATCTCGGCCATCGGCGTGGCCTTCAACCAGCTCCTCGTGGCCGTGGAGCGACGGCTCAGCTCCTGGCGCCTGCCCGCCTGACGGCCCGCCCCGCCACCCCGCCCCATAAGGGCCGCGCGCCCTCCCCGTAAGGGCCGCGCGCCCTCCCCTCTCACGCCTAGGATCACCATGCCCGCCACACCCCCGCCCCGCCGGCTGCACCTCAACGCCTTCCTGATGAACGCCGGCCACCACGACGCCGCCTGGCGGCACCCGCTGACCCAGCCGGAGCGGGTCACCGACCTCGCCTACTTCCAGCAGCTCGCCCGGACCGCCGAGCGCGGCAGACTCGACTCGATCTTCTTCGCGGACGGCCTGGCGCTGTGGGGCAACGTGCGCCACAACGCGCTCGGCGGCTTCGAGCCGCTGACCCTGCTGTCCGCGCTGGCCGCGGTGACCGAGCGCGTCGGCCTGATCGCCACCGTCTCCACCACCTTCAACGAACCGTTCCACACCGCCCGCAAGTTCGCCTCCCTCGACCACATCAGCGGGGGCCGTGCGGGCTGGAACATCGTCACCTCCGGGACGGTGAACGAGGCCCGCAACTTCGGGCAGGAGGAACACCTCGAGCACGGCAAGCGCTACGAACGGGCCCGGGAGTTCGTCGAGGTGGCCACCAAGCTGTGGGACAGCTGGGAGGACGACGCGATCCTGCTCGACCGCGAGCGCGGCCTCTACGCCGACACCGACAAGGTGCGGGAGATCGACCACCGCGGCCCGTACTTCGGTGTCCGGGGTCCGCTGAACGTGCCGCGCTCCCCGCAGGGCCACCCGCTGCTCGTGCAGGCCGGGTCGTCCGAGGACGGCAAGGAGTTCGCCGCCCGGTACGCCGAGGCCGTGTTCACCGCGCAGCAGACCCTCGCCGACGGACAGACCTTCTACAAGGACCTCAAGAGCCGGCTGGCCCGCTACGGCCGCGACGAGAGTGCGCTGAAGATCCTCCCCGGCATCTGCCCCGTCATCGGATCCACCGAGGCGGAGGCCCGCGCCCTGGAGCGGGAGCTGACCGACCTCCAGGTGCCGGAGTACGGGCTCGCCCAGCTGTCGGGGATGCTCGGCACGGACCTGACCGGACTGCCCCTGGACGGTCCGTTGCCCGACCTGCCCGAGGAGCGGGACATCAACGGCAACAAGAGCCGCTTCACGCTCGTCGCCGAACTGGCCCGGCGCGACGGCCTGTCACTGCGCGCACTCATCGCCCGGCTCGGCGGCGGTCGCGGCCACCGGGTCTTCGCGGGGACACCCGAGCAGATCGCCGACCAGCTGCAGGAGTGGTTCACCGAAGGCGCGGCAGACGGCTTCAACATCATGCCGCCGCACCTCCCGGGCGGGCTCGACGACTTCGTCGACCAGGTCGTCCCGATCCTCCAGCGTCGGGGCCTGTTCCGTACGGAGTACACCGGCCGCACCCTCCGCGACCACTACGGGCTGCCGCGGCCCGCCAACCGGCTGGCCGCCGGCGCGTAGCACACCCGACCCCACCCCCCACTCCCCCACACCCCGCCACCCCAATGCCGCTGCGTCGCACCCACCACCGCAGCCCCCGTGAAAGGACACCGCACCCATGACCACCAGCAGCACCGCGTTCGACATACGGAGGATCGGCGGCCGGATCGGCGCCGAGATCCTCGGCGTGGACCTCTCCGGCGAGCTCGCGCCCGCCGTCGTGGCCGAGATCGACTCGGCACTCCTCGCGCACAAGGCGCTCGTCTTCCGGGGCCAGAACCTGGACGACGCCGGCCAGCTCCGCTTCGCCGCCCTCTTCGGCGAGCTGACCAGCGCGCACCCGACCGTGCCGTCCGTCGACGGCCAGCCGGGAATCCTGCCCGTCGACGGCGAGGAGGGCGTCCGCGCCAACCGGTGGCACACCGACGTCACCTTCGTCCGTACGCCCCCGAAGGCGTCCACGCTGCGGGGCATCGTGGTCCCGCCCTACGGCGGCAACACCCTGATCGCCGACTCGGGTGCCGCGTACCGCGATCTGCCCGAGCCGCTGCGCGAGCTGGCGGACCGGCTGTGGGCGGTGCACACCAACGATTACGACTACGCCGCGCCGAAGAGCGAGAAGGCGGCCGAGCACCGCAAGCGGTTCGTGTCCCGGAAGTACCGCACCGCCCATCCGGTCGTGCGTGTCCACCCCGAGACCGGGGAGCGCGGTCTCTTCATCGGCGGCTTCGCGCAGAGCATCGTCGGTCTCGGCCCGTCGGACTCCCGCGACCTGCTGCGCATCTTCCAGTCGTACGTCACCCGCCCGGAGAACATCGTGCGGGTGGTGTGGGCGCCCGGCGACGTCGTCCTCTTCGACAACCGCATCACCCAGCACTACGCCCCGGACGACTACGGCGACCTGCCCCGTCTGCTGCACCGGGTGACGGTCGCCGGTGATGTCCCCGTCGGCGTCGACGGCGAGCGCAGCCGGGTCCTGGAGGGCGACGACGCCTCCCACTACACGCCCGCCGCGGCCTGAGAGAACACCGTCGCCGGGCGGGGCTCCGCGCCCCGCCCGGCGACGGTGTGCGCCGCGCCTCAGGGCTCCTGCCACAGGGTGGTCGGGGCCTCTTTGCGTACGACCGGGGCGATCTCGTCGGCGAAGCGGCGCAGTTGCTCGATCTGTTCCGGCAGGGCCAGCCCCGAGCCGTCGACGGTGACCGACTGCAGGTCGTGGCGGTAGGCCTGGTGGAAGCCGAGGATCTTGTCGATGATCTGCTGCGGGCTGCCGATGAGGTGCGGGCCGTCGGCGACGGCCTCCTCGACGGTGCGGAACGGCGTGTTGTATCCGGGCCTGCCCTCGAGCCTCGGATCGTACGTCTGCCGGACCCGCGCTTCGTAGTAGTCCTTGAAGCGGGCGACGGCCTCCTGGGTCGTGTCCGCGATGAAGAGCCCGCCCGAACCGGCGCCGACGTAGGCGGTGCGCGGATCGTGCCCGTGCGCCTCGAACCGCTCCCGGTAGTGGTCGATGAGGCGGGCGTACGCCCGGCGGGGCTGGATGGCGTTGGCGCTGAAGAGCGGATCGCCGTGCTCGGCGGCGAGTTCGGGCGAGTCGAGGCTGGTGGCCGAGCCGTGCCAGACGCGCGGCGGCCGGCCGCCGTAGGGGCGGGGAACGGTCGTGACGTCCTTCAGCGGCGCGCGGAACCGGCCGTGCCAGCTGACGTTCTCCTCGCGCCACAGCCGGCGCAGCAGCCGGTACTTCTCGGCCTGGTACTCCCACTGGAGCTTTTCGTCGAGCCCGAAGAGGTCGAAGTGGCCCTTCTCGGCTCCCTTGCCGATGACGAGCTCGATCCGGCCGCGGGAGAGCTGGTCGAGGGTGGCGTAGTCCTCGGCGACCCGGACGGGGTCCAGGACGGCCACGACGGTGACTCCCGTGAGCAGCCTGATGCGGGTGGTACGGGCGGCCAGGGCGCCGAGCAGGACCGTGGGACTGGAGGAGAGGAAGGCGCCGGCATGGCGCTCTCCGACGGCGTACGCGTCGAAGCCGAGCTCCTCGGCCACGACGCCGGTGTCGACGACGTCGGCGAGCCGGTCGGCGGCGGACCCGAGGGCGCCGGTCAGCGGATGCGCGGCGTGGCCGACGATGGTCAGGACCTGGAATCTCACGTGGGACCTCCGGAGCGGAGTGGATCGGGGCGGGGTGGGTCGGGGCGGGGAAGCGGGGCGCGGTCCTGGCCCGCGGCGCGGGGAGGCGGGGCGCCGCGACGGCCTTCGGGACGACGCGCGAAGAGGGCGAAGCGCGGAGGCCGGCGCCTGGAGGGCGCCGGCCGGGTGCGGGGGTCGACCGGATGCGGGGGTCGACCGGGTGCGGGGGTCGACCGGGTTCACGGTCGCTTGTGCTCGGGAGGGTTGACGCGCGAGGTCTCGATCGCGGAGGGGCCGGTGCCCCACTTGTCGAGGATCCGGGCGTAGGTGCCGTCCTCGATCAGCTGGTTGACGGCGGCCTGGAAGGCGGGGGTGAGCGGGGAGCCCTTCTTGAACGCGAAGCCGACGTCGAGCCGGTGGAACTCGCCGAGGAACGCGGTCTGCGAGGCGGGCTGGGCCGCCTGGTGGCGGAGGCCGTTGATGGTGGACATCACCACGTCGATCCGGCCCTGCTGCAGGGCGGTGACGGTGGCGCCGTTCTCGGAGTACACCTTCACGTCGTACGGCTTCTTGCCGGCCTTGGCGCAGACACCCTTCTGCTCGGCGAGCGTGGTCTCGAAGGTGGTGCCGGCCCCGGTTCCGATGGTGAGCCCGCACAGCTGGGTGAGGTCGGTGACCTTCGTCCCGAGGGCGGTGTTGCCCTTGCGGACCGCGAAGCCCTGGCCGTCGTTGACGTAGGTGACGAAGTCGATGGTCTTCAGCCGCGCGGCGGTGACGCCGAAGTTTCCGGTGCCGAGGTCGTACTTCCCGCTGCCGAGGGCGGGCAGGATCGTCTCGAACGAGGCGATCTGGCGCTCCAGGCGGATGCCGAGGACCTTGGCGACGGCGTCGGCGAGGTCGATGTCCTGACCGGCGGGCGGCTTGTCGGAGCCGTTCGGGTAGTAGGCGCCGGGCGGGAAGCCGACGCTGCTGCCGACCCGCAGGGTGCCCTTCGTCCGGACGTCGGCGGGCAGCAGGGCGGCGGCGGCATCCACCTTCCGTACGGCGGCGACCGGGTCGTCGCCCGGCGCGGAGGACGCCACCGCGCCCGTCGGCGTCGCCCCGCCGGAGCCGCAGGCGGTCAGGGTCAGCAAAGACGGCAGTACGACGGCAGCCAGGCGCGGCCGAAGCCGGCGTCTGCCGCGGGTGCGCGCACTCCGGGCGTGCGGATCGGATCCGGCGTCGGTGGCGGTGATGGCGGAGGGCTGGACGGGCATGACGGGATGGCCTTTCCTCGGGTCTGCGGTGGGTGTGGGCGCCGGGGCGGCCCCGCGCGGGCAGGGCGGGGCGACCCTCGGTACGGCCGTCGCTGTCGACGCGTCGATGTGACGGCGTGTCGAGGTGTCGATGTGACGGCGTGTCGGGGCAGGGGGAGAACAGGGGCGTGGCGGGTGTGATGACGCCGAGGACGGGGCCTCGGGCGGACAGGGGCGGCGGCAGCGCGCGTCCGGGGTCGTAGAACCGTACGTATGCCGGTCAGAGCCGGTGTACGACGGGATTACGCAGGGAGAGCTCGGCCCGCGACGGGGTCACCGAGGGAGGGAAGGGCCGATCGGACAGCCCGCTGCCGAGTCAGGCGCAACACGCCGCGGACCACACCCGACCGAAGTCGATGTGGTCGCGCGTGACCAGTCGCCGCTCAGCGTTCATGCGGACAATTGACCATGTCCCACGGGATTCCGTCAACCACCGCCCGGATGCCGGACGGGCCGTTAAAGTCCTTTCACACAAGGGTGGTTGACACGGGCTCACGGTCGGCGCATACGATCGGCGGCGGAGCGGAGCCCCCTTCCGGGGCGGCTGCCGCTCCGGCCGCGTTGAGGGACGCGGCCCCGTGATGACGCCGAGGCTCCGGCCGCGCCGAACGCCTGCCGTCGCCGCGCCCGCACCGAGCCGCACGGCGCCCGCGTACGCGTGCCACCGGGTGGGTCGCCGATGCCGTCCACGCCGCATGTCCCTCGCCCCTGGAGTGCCTCCCATGGTCTCGCCTTCCCCCGTCACGCCCGCCGACCCCGCGGCCGTCCCGCCCGCCGGACCACCGCAGGACGACAGTCCGCCCCTCGGCCCGAACCCCGGCGAGCCGCCCGCTCCCCGCACCGCCGTCGAGGACCTGCCGCGGATCGTGCCGCGCCGGCGCGTCGGCCGCCGGCTCACCGCGGCCGCCGCCCTGCTCGTCTTCGCCCTGCTGGTGGACTCCGTCGTCCGCAACCAGGCCTTCCAATGGGAGGTGGTGGGGCGGTACTTCACCACGGGCGCCGTCCTCGACGGGCTGCTGCTGACGCTGTGGCTGACCGGCGTCGTGATGGTCCTCGGGTTCCTCCTGGGCACCCCGCTGGCGGTGATGCGGCTGTCCGGCAATCCGGTGCTGCGTACCCTGAGCTGGGGCTACGTCTGGATCTTCCGGTCCACCCCGCTGCTGGTGCAGCTGCTGTTCTGGTTCAACATCGGCGCCCTCTACCCCACCCTCGGCCTCGGCATCCCGTACGGACCGCAGTTCGTCTCCGTCCAGACGGTCAATTTGCTCGGCCCCACCCTCACCGCCGTCATCGGACTGACCCTGCACGAGGCCGCCTACGCCGCCGAGGTGGTGCGCGGCGGCATCCTCTCCGTGGACTCCGGCCAGACCGAGGCCGCCCAGGCGCTCGGGCTCGGCAGGCGGCGCACCCTGCGCCGGATCGTCGTCCCCCAGGCGATGCGCTCCATCGTGCCGACCGCCGGGAACATGCTGATCGGCACGTTGAAGGGCACCAGCATCGTCAGCGTGCTCGCCGTACACGACTTGCTCTACAGCGTGCAGCTCGTCTACAACCAGACGTATCAGGTCATCCCCCTGCTGCTGGTGGCCACCGTCTGGTACGTCGCCGTGACGACGGTGCTCAGCGCGGGCCAGTTCTACGTCGAGCGGTACTACGCGCGCGGAGCCGCCCGCGCCCTGCCGCCCACCCCGTGGCAGCGGCTCCGGGTCCACTTGGCCGTGCTCCGCGCCCGGCTGCGCGCGCTCACCGCCGCCGACGCCCGGCCGGCGGTCGGCGGGGACCGGTGAGCGCAGGGGCCTCGCTCGCCGCCTTCGGCGCAGGCTCTCCCCGTACGGGCCCACCCGGGCTTCCTGGGCGGCGGCGGCCCGGTCGTATCCGGTCAGGAATGCCCGGACCGGTCGCCGCGGGTCCAGAGGCAGAACGGATGGCCCGCCGGGTCCGTCAGGACGCACACGTCGTCCTGCGGCTGGAACGCGGCCCGCGTCGCGCCCAGGGCGAGGGCGTGCCCGACGGCGGCCGGAAGGTCGTCCGCCTCGATGTCGAGATGGGACATCATCTGCTGCTCGGTGCGGGTCGACGGCCAGCGCGGCGGGACGAACTCCGGCTCGGTCTGGAACGAGAGCCCGGCGCCTCCCCCGGGCGGGGCCAGCGTGACCCAGTCCGGCTCGTCGTCCTTCACCGGCCAGCCGAGCAGCGCGGCGTAGAAGGCCGCCAGCTCGCGGGCGTCGGGCGCGTCGAGCACAGTCGCGGTCAGGGAGCGGCGCGGTGCTGGTTCCATGCCTGGCGGCTACCCGCGTTCCGGCGCCGCAGCCCCGTGACCGGACGTGCGCGGGCCCCGGCCGCCTGCTCGCGGTCGGGGCCCGTGCGGGTGCGCGCCGGACGCGCGCGGCCGGGATGCCCGGCCGGACACCGCCTGCGGTGTGCGCGGCCGGGCACCCCTTGCCGTGTGTTCAGCGGGTGACGACGTGCCGTTCGTTCGGGACGCAGTGCGTCATGGTGAGGCCCTCGACGTCACGCGGCGGGTTGTCGCCGAGGTTCTCCAGGCGCTTGCGGTCGTCGTCCGTCAGGGTCTGACTTGCCAGCGGCTCCAGGTGGGAGACGTCGGACGGTGCGATGCCGAGGCCTTCGCCGACGCGCAGGCCCAGCTCGTTCTCCACCAGCAGGAAGTGCCAGACCATGCGCTCCTGCACGGCCCGGTCGCACTGGGAGATCAGCGTGACGAAGTTGCCGACCAGGTCGTCGCGCTCCCACTCCTCCAGCAGCCGGAAGCGCTGGCCCGCCTGCAGGTAGTCGTTGGTCCGCGGGATGCGCTTGCGCGTGAGCCGGCCCTGGATCTCGGGCCCCTGGTCGTCGTGCGTCGGGTACTGCGCCTCCCGCAGGCCGCCGGTGATCGACGGCTCGTAGTTGACCTCCGGGTTCTCGCCCCGGCCGTCGACCGCGTACGCCATGAAGCCGTCGCGCTGGTTGGTGCGGACGTCGGCGTTCTTGGCCTGGTTGACGGGGAGCTGGAGGTAGTTCGGCCCGACGCGGTAGCGCTGGGTGTCGCTGTACGAAAACGTACGGCCGACCAGCATCTTGTCGTCGGAGAAGTCCAGACCGTCGACGAGGACACCGGTGCCGAAGGCGATCTGGTCGTTCTCGGCGAAGTAGTTGTCCACCGTGCGGTCGAGGACCATCCGGCCGACCGGGCGGGGCGGGAAGTCCTGCTCGGGCCAGGTCTTGGTGTCGTCGAGCGGGTCGAAGTCCAGCTCGGGGTGGTCGTGGTCGTCCATCATCTGGACCAGCAGCTCCCACTCGGGGTGGTCGCCGCGGCGGATCGCCTCGTACAGGTCCTTCGTGGCGTGGCCGAGGTTCTCCGCCTGGACGTTGGCCGCGTCCTCCTCGGTCATGCTGCGGACGCCCTGCTTGGGCATCCAGTGGTACTTGACCAGGACGGTCCTGCCCTCGTCGTTGACCCACTTGTAGGTGTTCACGCCGAAGCCCTGCATGTGCCGGTAGTCGGCCGGGATGCCGCGGGGGCTGAAGAGGTTCATCAGCATGTGCATGGACTCGGGGGTCTGCGACATGAAGTCGAAGATCCGGGAGGGCTTCTGCTCGTGCGAGACGGGGTCCGGCTTGAGGGCGTGGATCACGTCGGGGAACTTCACGGCGTCCCGGATGAAGAAGACCCCGAGGTTGTTGCCGACCAGGTCCCAGTTGCCGTCCTCGGTGTAGAACTTCACCGCGAAGCCCCGGGGGTCGCGGGCGGCCTCGGAGGAGTCGCGTCCGCCGATGACGGTCGAGAAGCGGACCGCCACGTCCGTGCGCTTGCCGCGCTCCTGGAACAGCTTGGCCCGGGTGAAGCGGTTGATCGGCTCGTCGCCCCAGGCGCCGTACGCCTCGAAGTAGCCGTACGTGGTGACGCCGCGGGCGTGGACCACGCGCTCGGGGATGCGCTCGCGGTCGAAGTGGCTGATCTTGTCCAGGAAGTGGTAGTTCTCCAGGGTGGCCGGGCCCCGGGCGCCGACCGTGCGTTGGTTCTGGTTGTCGTAGATCGGATGACCTTGGCGGTCGGTGAGGACCGGGCGGTCGTCGTCGGGCGGGGATCCCATGCTTGATACGTCAGTCACGGCCGGCTCCTTCGAAAGGTTGCGCGTGGCAGCGGCGCCGCCTCGGCGCACGGCCGACCGGCGCGGCTGCCTCCTGGTACCCGCACTATCGATCCTCACGCAGCCGGAGGACGTTCGCACGCGCGGCCGCCTCCGGCGGGAACCACTCTCCCGGGGCGATCGGGGGGCCGTACGGGCGTCGTCCCGACGGCGGAGCCCCGCCGCCCGGGGCCCGGACGGGCCGGGTGTACGGAGGGTGGCGCGGATTTCTCGTACGGTGGCGGGCTTGCCGTACGGTGGCGGGCTTGTCGTACGGTCGCGGGCTTCTCGTACGGTGCGGGGCGTCTGCCGTGGCGGTGCCGGGCGGGCCGCGGAAACCGGTCCGCTCAGGCGGCGGGCGGGCCGGGGTGGGGGCCGACGAGGCGGAGGAAGCGGTCCGGGAGGGCGTGCAGCCAGCCGGCGCGCTCGCCGGCGATCTCCTTCAGCCGGGCGTCGTCGCTGCGGGCGACGAGGTGGCCCCGGTAGCGCTCGCCGAAGCGGGCGTACTCCTGGTGCAGGGTGCGCAGCGCCTCCGCGACACTGCGCTCGGGGGCGTCGACGAGCCGGGCGAGGGCGGTGGTGTGCTGTTTCCACCGCCCTTCGACGGCCTGCCGGAGCAGGCCGTCGAGTGCGCCGGCCCGGCCGATGACGCGGAGCAGTTCGTCCGGTTCGAGGTCGAGGGCGTCGGCGAGCAGCACCGTCTGGACGTCGGTCCCGCTCCAGTGGTGGTCGGTCTCGGCGCGGAGGTACGCGGAGGCGGCCATGCCGATCCGCAGGGCCAGCCGCTCGGCGCTGAACCGCCGGGCCAGGCGGTGCTCGCGCAGGGACCGCGGGCGCACGGCCATGAGGGTCGGTACGGGACACCACACGGCGTCGGCCAGCGCGAACAGCTCGGTCTCCGAAGGCGGCGCCGTCCCCGATTCCCAGGCCGTGACGGCCTCCGCCGGGCGGCGCACCCCCAGCTGCGCCATGGCGGCGACGACCTGTTCGGGGGTCAGGCCGATGCGGAGCCGGGCGGCTCTGGCTTGGGCGGGTGAGAACGGGGGGTGGGACACGGGCGGATCACCTCGGGGGGCGGCTCCGGAGGCGGCGATCCTGCCGGAGCGGGGGGCGGGTCAGCGGGCCGATGCGCTCTGCGACCCCGTCCCGTCGTCGTACGGGGCGCGCCCGTGGCCGTACCCGCCCGAGTCGTATCCACCCCGGGCGTACCCGCCCCGGCCGTACCCGCCCGGGTCGTACCCTCCCCGGCCCTCGCCGTAGCCGCCCGGGGCCTCGCCGTACCCTCCCCGACTCTCGCCGTAGCCTCCCGAGGCCTCGCCGTACGGCGTCGGAGCGGTGCCGTACCGGGGCTGTTCGTCGTCCTCGGCGAGAGCCTCCCAGTCGATGTCCTCCTTGGCGCGGCGGCTCTCGAAGACGTGGAAGAACAGGTTGAGCAGGACGGCCGTCAGCGTGCCGAGGGTGATGCCGCTGCCGAGGACGGCCCGCAGCCCGGTCGGCATGCGCTCGAAGAACGGCGCGATGGCGGTCGGCAGCATCGCGGCGGCGAGGCTGACGGCCAGGATGAGGGCGTTGCGCTCCTCCCGCAGGTCGACCTTGGCGAGGATCTGGATGCCGACGGAGGCGACCATGCCGAACATCGCGACGGCCGCGGCGCCCAGCACGGGGTGCGGCACGGACGCCACGACGGCGCCGGCCTTCGGCACCAGACCGAGGAGGATCATGAAGACGCCCGCCGCGACCACGACGAAGCGGCTGGTGACGCGGGAGATCCTGACGAGCCCGATGTTCTCGGCGAACGCCACGTACGGGAAGGAGTTGAACACTCCGCCGAGCACGGTGGCGACGCCGTCGGCGCGCAGCGCGCGGCTGACCGTCTCGCCGTCGACCTCCCGTCCGGTGATCTCGCCCATGGCGTACACGTCTCCCGTGGTCTCCACCATCGTGATGAGCATGACGACGACCATCGCCAGCATCGGGAAGACGGAGAAGTGCGGCATGCCGTAGTGGAAGGGGGTGCTGACGCCGAGCCAGTCGGCCTGGTCGACGGCCCCGAGGTCGGCGTCGCCGAGCAGCCAGGCGACGGCGGTGCCGCCCACCAGGCCGAGGAGGACGGCGACGCTGCGCAGGAACGGGCCGCCGAAACGGACGACGAGCAGGATGAAGAGGAGGGTCCCGCCCGCGTACGCGAGGTGGGCGGGGGCCCCGAAGTGCGGGCCGCCGAGCAGCGCCGACCCGCCGCCGACGTCCTGGAGGGCCACCGGGATGAGGACGATGCCGATGACCGTGAGGAGGGTGCCGGTGACGATCGGCGGGAAGTACGCGGTCAGCCGTCCGGCGAACGGAGCGAGGAGGAAGGCCGCGAGTCCTGCGGTGATCACGGCGCCGTACACGACGAGCAGCCCGGCGGTGCCGCCGCCCGCGCCCTGACCGATGGCGATCATGGGCGAGACGGCCGTGAAGGTCGCGCCCTGGACGAGCGGCAGCCGCGCTCCGATCCGCCAGAATCCCCACGCCTGGATGATGGTGGCGATGCCCGCGGTGACCAGGTCGGCGTTGATGAGGTAGACGAGTTCCTGCCGGGAGAGTCCGAGGCTGCTGCCGAGGATCACCGGTACGAGCACCGCGCCTGCGTAGAACGCCAGGACGTGCTGGAAGCCGTAGAGCGCGAGGGTGGGAAGCGGAAGGACCTCGTCCACGGGGTGCACGGTGGTGTGGGGTCGTCGGCGTGAGGCCGGTGGTGCCATCTCTGCCTTGCCTTGAGGTAGGTGAATGAGAGGGGGCGCGGCACCGGGGCGTGTGGGGCGCGCCGGGCCGCGGCGGGGTGTCGGCGGGTCGCCGTGGTCGCGGAGGGGGGCCTCGAAAGGGGCGTACGGGCGGCCGCGCGGATCGGGCGGTGCACCGTCTGGCGGCACGGGGTTACCGGTGCGCGGCCAGGCGTCCAGACAGGGAGGCGTCAAGGGGCCGGGGCGAAGGCCCGGGCCGGAGACAGATCCTGACGGACGCGCCCGGTCCAGCGCAAGCCCTGCGGCCGCGCTTCTTGAAGCAAAACCCTTCGGTAACTTACGAATCGATGGTCAAGGGGCGCCGAAAGTGCGGATTTCGTTGCCGGTGCGGTGAGTGGCGACTGAGGGTCCGTCAGCCGCGCCGGAGGCGCGTGCCACGCCGGCCTCCGGAGACGCCTCGGCCGGGCCGGCGGCGGCGGCCCGCTCAGCCGCCGAGCAGCCGCGTCTCCGCCACCGGCAGGCCCTTGGCCCACCAGTGGTCGTAGCGCCGGTACACCAGGGGGTCGCGGTCCGCGAGGAAGGCCACGAGCGCCGCGGCCTCCTCCTCCAGCGCGTCCCAGACACCGTCCGCGAGGGGATGGAACGGCGACGCCTCGACGCCCCCGTCGATGCGGCGCCAGACACCGGCGACCCGCCCGTCGACCAGCAGGGTGGGCAGCACGTCGCCGTTCATCCGGATCACGGCCGCCCGGTGGTCCGCCGGGACGAGGCGGCTGCGGCCGGCGTGGGCGAGCAGGACGCTGTCCCACATGGGCAGCAGCCGGGGCGGCGCCGGGGTGTCCTCGGGCGGTCGCGGCGCGCCGGGCACGTCGTACAGCACCTCCCCGTCCGGGCCCTCAAGGCGCTCCAGTCCGTCGCCGAGCGCCGCCACCGCCGCCCTGACCCGGGTGCGCTGGACCAGCGCGAACTGCGCCATGTCCGCGACCGAGGCGGGTCCGAAGCCCTCCACATAGCGGCGGATCAGGGTCGCCAGCGCTTCGGCGGCCCGGCCGGGATCCGCGGCCGCCGGCGGCCGGACCCGGGCGGCGGTGAACGACTGGCGGGTGCCGAACGACCAGGGTCCGCCGACCGGCGCGTGCCACAGCGGCGCGTACTGCCGCAGCATCCGCCAGGCCTGCCGTTCCACGCGCGCGCCCAGGCGCGTCTCCAGCCACCCCTCGATCTCGGCCCCGGAGCGCGGTTCGGCGGCGTACGCCAGCAGGTCGGGGACGAGGCCGGCGACGTCGTCGGGCGTGAGCCCGGAGGCGGTGAAACGCGGGTCGCCGAGCCGGGAGGCGCGCAGCCTCGGCTCCATGGCCGCCCAGAAGACGGGATGGTCCGCCGCGTGCACGGCGTGCAGGGTGACCCGCATCAGGGTCGACTTGACCACCTCGTAGCCGGCCAGGGCCGCGTCCAGCTCGGCGGGGTCGAAGGCGTGGATCCGGTTCCACAGCGCCAGGTACGGCGAGGCGGGCTCCTGCGCCTGCAGGGCGACCACGCGCCGGACGGCGTCGGCGACGTCGAGCGGCGCGCGCTCGAGGAGCAACTGCCGGTGGAGGGTGGCGCGGTTGAGCGCCCGCGCGGTGATCTGCATGCCGCGATTCTGCCTCGCCGACCGGGCGCCGGGCCGGGGGTACGGCTCCGGTGACCGTGGCCCCACCCGGGCGCCGCACCTGTGCAGAGCGACCCGCCCGGCGCCCCTCGCCTGCCCCTCGAGGGGCGCCCCCGCTCCCGCGCCCCGACCCGCGCCCCCGCCCGTCGGCCTCCGGGGCGGACCCTCGCCCCCGTCCGAGCCGGTCGACGGCCCGGCCCTTGACGGCCGCCACCGGGCCTCCCATACTGACGGCCAAATCGATTTGGCCAAATCGATTTGGCTCCCCGTCCAGGGCCGGATCGCGGCTGAACCAGAACGTGTCGAACGCCGATCGGAGCTCGAACGTGTCCAGTCCCCGCCAGACCCTTCCCGGTACGGAGCAGCCTCCGGCGCCGGAGCCCCTCGACCCCGCCCCCGTCCACCCCGTCGACGAATCCCGCCCCTGGGGCCGGATCCTCCTCTTCGGCATCCAGCACGTCCTCGTCATGGCCGCCACGCCGATATCGGCGATCTTCCTGATGAGCGCCACCCTCCGGCTCGACGCCGGCCTGACGGTCGACCTGCTCTCCGCGGCCTTCGTGCTCTCCGGCGCCGGATCCCTGGTCCAGTCGCTGGGACCGTGGAAGTTCGGGCCCCGACTGCCCTTCGTGATGCTGCCGGGCGGCGCCCCCCTGATCCTCTTCCTCGCCATCGCCGAGCAGCACGGGCTGCGCACGGCCTCCGGCGCGGTGATCCTCACCGCCCTCTTCATCTTCGTGGTCCTGCCCCTCTTCTCCCGGCTGCTCGCGTTCTTCCCGGCCCTCGTCATCGGCACGATGATCGTCATCGTCGGGATCAACCTGGTGAAGGTCGGCGCCGTCCTGGTCACCGGCCGCCCCGGCACGCCGGGCTTCGCCGATCCGACCAACCTCATGCTCGGCATGGCGACGATCGGTTTCACCGTCGCCTTCTACCTGCTGTTCACCGGCATCCTGCGTCAACTCGCGGTCATGCTGGGGCTCCTGGCCGGCACGGCCCTGGCCGCGCTACTCGGGCACATGGACCTGAGTCGCGCCGCCGAGGGCGGCCTGGTCAGCCTGCCGCAGCTGATGCCGTTCGGCTCGCCCCAGTTCAACCTCCTCGCGGCGCTGCCGCTGATGCTCTACAGCCTCGCCTCCATGGCGGAGGCCACCGGCCAGACCGTCATCAACGCCGAGGCCGTCGGCAAGGACATCGACCGGCGCACCGCCGTCCCCAAGACCATCCGCGGCGACGCGCTCACCTCCCTCGCCGGCGGCTTCGTCGGCCTGCCGCTGATGGTGACGAGCGGCGAGAACATCGGGATCGTCCGTGTCACCGGCGTCCGCAGCCGTTACGTCACCGCCGCGGCCGGCGTGGTCCTCATCGCCATCGGCTTCCTGGCCCCCGTGATCCGCGCGATCAGCGTCATCCCGTCGGCGGTCATCGGCGGCACCGCCATGGTCGTCTTCGCGGTCATCACCGTGCTCGGCGTGCAGATGCTCGGCCGCTCCGACCTCGACAGCCACACCCACACCTTCGTCTGCGCGGTCGCCCTGGCGCTCGGCCTGCTGCCCATCCTCATCCCGGGCGTGTACGCGGGCTTCTCGCCGAACCTCCGCATCCTCCTGGAGAGCGGCGTCGCCGTCGGCGCGTGCGTCGCCGCCGTCCTCAACATCCTCTTCCACCACGTCAGGCCGGGCATCGCCGCCCGCCTGACCGCCCACCGTACGGAAAGTGACCGATGAACCAGCTCACCCGGGAGCCCCTCGACGGACCCGGCCCGCTCCTGCTCGTACCGGACGCCGTCCTGCTGCCCGAAGGCCCCGCCGAGGACTTCGCGGTCGTCGTCGCCGACGGCTCGTTCCGCGCCGTCGGCCCCGCGGCGCAGGTCCGGCGCGCCCATCCGCACCTCGCGGAGGCGCGGTTGCACGGCCATGTGCTCATGCCCGGCTTCGTCGACGCCCACCACCACCTCACGCAGAGCTTCGGCTCGGCACTCGCCTTCGGGGAGCCGTCGGAGATCTTTCGCCGCGTCTGGGTCCCGCTGGAGGGGGCACTGGACGAGGAATCGGCTTACACGGCAGCCAAGTTGGCGGCCTTGGAAGCGCTGCGGGGCGGATTCACCACCGTCGCCGACGCGGGGACGCGGGCCGCCGTGGACATCGAGGTGGTCGCGTCGGCCGCCCGTGACGCCGGGATCCGCTGCGTCCTGGGTCTGGTCGCCAACGACGCCGACGGCCCGGGCGCCTCTCCCCCTGCCGACGGCTCCGACGCCACGGCGGCCAAGGGGCGTTCGGCCCTCGCCGACGCGGAGAAGCACCTCGCCCGCTACGCCGGCGACCCGCTCGTCCATCCGTCCCTCGCCGTCTCCATCCCCGAGGCGGCGACCCCGGCGACCCTGAGCGGTGTCGCGCGGCTCGCCGCCGAGGCGGGCGCCACCCTGCAGATCCACGTCAACGAACATCTGGCCGGTGTGGAACGCTCCCTGGTCCGGCACGGCTTGCGCCCGCTGGAGTACCTGCACCACCTCGGCGCGCTCGGCCCCCAGCTGCTCGCCGCCCACGCCACCCTGCTCACCCCTCGCGAGCTGACGCTGCTCGCCGACACCGGGACGGCCGTCAGCTACAACCCGGTCGCCAGCGCCTGGAAGGGCAACGCCGTGGCGCCCGCCCTGACGATGGCCGAGCGCGGCATCCGCTTCGGCCTCGGCACCGACGGGACCCGGGGCGACGGTTTCCGACTCGCCGAGGCCGCCGAGTTCGCCCAGCGGATCGCGTACGGTCTCGCCACCGGCGACTCCTCGTGCGGAGCCGGCTGGACCTGGCTGGAGCACGCCACGCGCGGCAGCGCCGACGCCGTGGGCCTCGGCTCCAGGACCGGCACCGTCGCCGAGGGTCTGGCGGCCGACTTCCTCCTCGTCGATGTCACCACCCCCGAACTGGCCCTCTCCTGGGACGTGCCCTGGGAGCTGGTACGGCGGGGCAACCGGGACCAGATCACGGCGGTGTTCGTCGGGGGCCGGTTGCGGCTGTGGCGCGGCCTGCCCACCACCTGGGACGGCCCCGCGCTGGTCCGCCGGGCGGCCGAACTGGCCCGCGCCGCGGTGGACCGGGCCCCGGTCACCCGCGTCCACCCCACCTCCACGGCGGCCCGCGCGTCCACCGTGGCGCGCGCCCGCGCGGCGGACCGCGGCGGGGTGCCGGCGCCCCGTGTCCCGCCCGGGGCGCCCGGCGCGGTCGCCGGGGCCCGCGGAGGGAGCACCGCGCCGTGAGCACCGAAACCCTGGCCGTCCTCGCCCTCACCGTGGCCGTCGCCGCGTTCGTGCAGGGCACCAGCGGGCTCGGCTTCGCGCTGATCGTCGCGCCCGTGGCCGGGATCCTCGATCCCGGCCTGCTCCCCGTGTTCGTCCTCGCGTCGATGATCCCGCTCAACGTGTACGTGGCCTGGCGCGAACGGGCCTCGCTCGATCTGCGCGGGGCCGGCTGGATCACCACGGCGCGGCTCGCCGCCACCCCGGCCGGTCTGGCGCTGCTCTGGCTGATCCCGGACCGCAGCCTCGGCCTCTTCGTGGGCGGCGCCACCGTCCTGGCGGCGGTGGTGAGCCTCGCGGCGCCCGCGTTCACGCCCGGGCGGGCCGCCTACCTCGGCGCGGGCGCGGTGACCGGGCTGACGGAGACGGCCACCGGCGTCGGCGGTCCGCCGCTCGCTCTGGTCTACCAGCACCGGCCGCCCGCGGAGCTGCGCTCCACGGTCGCCGCCTGCTTCCTGGTCGGCGAAGTCGCCTCCCTGGCACTGCTGTTCGCGACGGGCGAGGGTCAGGCGGGGGACCTGGGCTGGGCGGCGGCGCTGGTCCCCGCGATCGCCCTCGGGGCGTGGTCGAGCCGACTGGTGCACCACCGGCTGGACGCCTCCCGGATGCGCCTGTTCGTGCTCGGGTTCGCGCTGGTCTCCGGGGTGGTCCTCATGCTCGGGCTGTGACCCGCAGGGACGAGGCGCGCGGGATCACCCGGGGCTCGGGCGAGGAGACCACCGCGCCGGTGGTCACCTCGCCGCGCAGTCGGCCGAGGAGCAGCTCCACCGCGTCGGAGGCCGCCCGGTCCAGATGGAGGTCGACGGCCGTGAGCGGCGGCTCGCAGGTCCGGGCGCGCAGCCCGTCGTACCGCGTGGCGACCATGACGTCGTCGGGCACGGCCCGGCCGCTGTCCCGGATCGCCCGTACCGCGCCGACGGCGAAGGCGTCCACGAGGGCGCACACGGCGTCGATCCCGGGGTGCCGGGCCAGCAGCTCGGCGCAGCGGTCGTAGCCGGCCTGTTCGCCGCCGGCCTCGGGTGCGGTCGCCACGATCGGCTCCCAGCCGTGCTCCTCGGCGAGCCGCTCGTACGCGGCGCGCGCGTCGACCGACGAGTGGCGTTCGCCGGCTCCGATGATCAGGGCGGGGCGGGTGGCGCCCTGATCGCGCAGGTGGGTGAGGAGCAGCTCGGCGACGAGCCGGCCGTGCAGGTCGATGTACGGCGCCTGCTCGTCGGGGGAGACCGGCCGGCCGAGGGCGACGTACGGCAGGCCGCGTTCGGTGAGGTGGGCCGCCGCGGCGTCGTTCACGTCCGGTTCGACGACGATGGCGCCGTCGATGTCGACGGAGTTCAGTCCGGATCCGGACCGTACGGGCGGGACGAGGACGAGGGCGTACTCGTGCAGCAGGGCGCTCTCGGCGGCCGCGGCGGCGATCTCCATGTAGAAGCCGAGCCGGGAGGGTCCGGCCGCCACGGCGAACGGCATGGAGGAGGCGAGGGCGATGGCCTTGGCCTGTCCGCGCCGCAGGCGCTGGGCGCGGAGGTTGGGCCGGTAACCGAGCTCGCCGGCCACCCGCTTGATGCGCTCGCGGGTCCGGGGGTCGACCTTTCCGAGGCCGTTCAGCGCGTGGGAGACCGTGGTGCGCGACACTCCGGCGGCGCTGGCGACGTCGGCGATCGTCGGTGGTCTCGAGCCGGCCCCGGATGTGGGCATCTGCCGTCGCTCCTCGTGTGGGCGGAACAGTGACGCCCCCATCTTCGCCGACGCGGGCGGCGTCCGGAACTCGGCCGCCCGCCGGTGCGCGGGGAGGGGCGTCGGAGCCGAGCCGCCGGAGGGAGCCGCGGGTCTTGCGGCATGGCTGAAACGAACCCCTCGCGGCATTAGGCTCGGGGCCGTGAGCAGCGAGGCGGCGGGTGACACGGCAGTGGCGGGCGGGGCGCGGTATCGCCGGGAGGAAGTGGCCAGGGCGGCCGGGGTGAAGGTGCGCAATCTGCGCTACTACCAGGAACGCGGCCTGCTGCCCCCGCCCCGCAGGGAGGGCAGGATCGCCTGGTACTCCGACGAGCACCTGACCCGGCTGCGGCTGATCGACGATCTGCTGGGCCGCGGCTACACCGTGAACGGCATCGCCGAGCTCCTGGACGCCTGGGAGCAGGGCGGTGGCATCGCCCAACTCCTCGGTTTCGAGCGGGAGATGACTCGCGACTGGGTGCAGGAGGAGCCGGTCACGATGACGCTGGCGGAGCTGCGGGAGATGTTCGGCTCGACGGCGACCGCGCAGGACACCCGACGGGCCGCGGCGCTGGAGTACGTACGGGTGGAGGGGGACACGGTCACGTTCCCGAGCCGGCGGCTGCTGGAGGCGACGCTCACGCTGGTGCGCCGGGGGCTGCCGCTGGCGGAGATCCTGGACGCGGGCGACTTCGTGCAGACGCAGGCCGCGGCGGTGGCGGACCGGTTCGTCGCGCTGTTCCGGCGGCATGTGATCGGTGCCGAGAGCCTGGAGCGGATTTCGGCCGGGCAGTTGGATCGCATCGCGGAGGCCGCCGCGGCGCTGCGCCCGGTGGCGGGGGAGGTCGTGGCCACGGAGTTCGCCCGTGCGATGGCCCGGCGGGTGGAAGCGGAAGTCGCCGCTCTGCTGCGTACGCAGCAGTAGGACTTGTCCGAAAGGGCGCTCCCCCACAACCTTGCCAACCGCCATTGGCACTCTTACATTCGTCTCCACGGTCATACCGGCGAGTAACGCATGTGCGGAGCCGGATCGCACCGGTCGGGCCGTCTCACCTCACACCCACCTGCCGCACCCCACACAGCCAAGGGGATCCGTCATGGGACACGATTCGAACGACTTACCCGACATGGAGGACGGCCGGGTGAGATGGCGACGCTTCGCCGTCCTGACCGTCCCCGCCGTCGCCGTCACCGCCGGCCTCGGCATCGCCCTCGCCCAGGGGGCTCTCGCCGCCTCCTTCGCCGTCTCGGGCCAGCAGTTCAAGGTCTCCGCCGAGAGTCTGAACGGCACGGGTTTCGCGCAGTACGGCAGCGTCGACGTCAACGCCCGCAACGAGCTCATCCCGGTGGCGGTCACCGCCATCAAGGAGGCCGAACTCAACAGCCTCTGCCAGTCGGTGGTCACCACGCTCCCGGTCATCGGCGACATCTCGCTCTACCTGACCGCAGGTCAGAAGGACCCCGTCGAGGCGACGAACCTCTTCGTCGACGCCACCCAGCTCTCCGGCAACGCGTCCTTCACCAACATCGAGATCGGCCGCGACGCCTCCACCCTCGACAAGGGTCCGGAGGACGCCCAGGGCATGCAGGACCTGTTCGCCCAGCAGGCCGACACCGTCACCATCACCAAGCTGAGGCAGACCGCCTGGGCCACCAACGCCGGGACCTTCAAGCTCTCCGGGCTGAACATGCACGTCAGCAAGGGCAAGAAGGAATGCTTCTGACCCGAGGGCGGACGCGGTTCCGGCGGTGGCGCCGCAGCCGACCGTTCTGGGGCGGGCTCGTCACCGCCCTCGCCGGGGCCGAGATCTGCGTCCTGCCGCTCGCCCCGATGAAGGTCATGCTCACCCAGGGCGTCGCGGGCATCCCGTCGGTCCTCATGGGCCTCGTGATGATCGTCCTCGGCCTCTCCGTCTGGTTCTCCCCGCACTACCGCACCCTCGCCGGGATCGTCACCGTCCTCATCGCCACCGCCGCACTGGTGCTGTCGAACCTCGGCGGATTCCTCGTCGGGACCCTGCTCGGCATCCTCGGCGGGGGCCTCATGTTCGCCTGGCAGCCGCGCTCCCCCACGCCCGGCAAGCCCTCCGTCCCCGCTCCACACTCCGATCCCCAAGGAGCACAGCCATGAGCCGTACGCACACCCTCGTCCCCCTCGCCCTCGGACTCGCCGCCGCCGGCGCGCTGACCCTCGGCGCCGCCGCCGCGACCGCCGCGCCGTTACCCACGGCGGCGGCCGGCTCCACCACCGTCACCCCGGCCGGCCACGCCTTCAAGGCCACCCTCAGCGGCAAGGCCACCCTCAAGGCGGGCTCGGTCACGGTGACCTGCTCGGTCTCCGTCTCCACCGGCACCGTCCCGGCCGCCCCGGGCAACCACAACCCGGCCGGCGCGGTCTCCTCACCGATCTCCGCTCCGACCTACAGCTCCTGCACGTCCAGCATGCCGGGCGTGACCCCGACCGTCACCACCAGCGGTGCCTGGCAGGTGTCCATGCAGCACGGGACGCCGATCACGGCCACCATGACCGTCCCCTCGGGCGGCCTCGTGGTCAAGACGACCGGCCTGGCCACGTGTACGGTCGTCACCGCGCCCACCGCCGCGGCGAGCGTCCCCGGCTCCTGGGCCAACGGCGCCCCGCCCTCCCTGACCTTCACCAACGCCTCGGTCCCGGTCAAGGTCACCGGCGGGTTCGGCTGCCCGACCAGCGCGACGTCGTCCACCTTCAACGCCGTCTACAAGGTCACCGACACCACCGACCCGGCCCAGCAGATCACCGTCGCACCGTAACTTCCCGCACGACGAACGACGCCGGGCAGGGCATACGGACCCCCGTACGCCCCGCCCGGCGTCCTCGCGCCCGGGCCCGTCCGGAGGTGCGGCCCCACGCGCCCCGGCCGACCATGAGACAAGGAGGCGGGGGCCGCACCTCAGGAGGCGCCGGTGATGCGCGACAGCAGGGACCACTCCCCCGACGTCCTGGTCGTCGGCGCCGGGCCGGTCGGGCTCACCGCCGCGGCCGAGCTGCGCCGGCAGGGCGCCACCGTCCGTATCGTCGACCGGTTGCCCGCGCGGCTCCCGTACGCGAAAGCCGTCGGCGTCCAGCCCCGGACACTGGAGATCTGGGACCGGATGGGCATGGTGCGCGAGGCGCTGGACGCCGCCGTCCCGATGCGCGGCCAGCTCGTCTACGTCAACGGCTCGGAGGCGGGCCGGTTCGAGCTCACCCTGCCGCCCGAGGTGCCGTACGGCTTCGCCGCGCTGCCGCAGTACGAGACGGAGCGCGTCCTCGAAGAGCACCTGGCCCGCTTCGGGACCCGGATCGAGCGCGGTGTCGCGCTGGTGTCGTTCCGACAGGACGAGACCGGCGTGACGGCCCGCCTGGAGTCCGTGCCGGACCCGGTGCCGGACCCGGCGGGAACGGGCGGGGAGGAGATCCGCTGCCGGTACCTGATCGGCTGCGACGGCGCCCACAGCACGGTACGCAAGGGGCTGGGGCTCTCCTTCGAGGGAGGCGCGTTCCCGGAGGAGTACATGCTGGGCGACCTCCAGGTCGACTGGGAGCTGCCGGAGGGATACGGCGTGCGCTCCCTGCACCGCGCCGAGGACGGAACGGTCGACGACACCCTCGTGTGCATCCCGCTGCCCGGCCCGGGACGGTACCGCATGTCGATGACGGTGCCGGCCGAACTCTCCGCCGCCCGGCGCGCGCACGGCACCGCCGGTGACCCCGACGGCGTGGCGCACGGCCTCGACGGCGCCCAAGGGCCCGCCCTCTCCGACATCCAGCCGGTCCTCGACCGGCTGTCACCCCAGCCCGTCACCGCGTACGGACTGCGCTGGTCGTCGGTGTTCCGGATCAGCCACCGGCTGGTGGACCGGTACGGCGAGGGGCGCGTCTTCGTCGCGGGGGACGCCGCACACATCCATCCGCCCACCGGGGCGCAGGGCATGAACACCGGTATCCAGGACGCCTACAACCTGGCCTGGAAGCTCGCCCTCGCCCTCGACGCCGCCGCCCACCCGCGTCTGCTCGCCAGCTACGACGCCGAGCGCCGGCCGGTGGGCGAGGAGGTCGTCGGGCGGACCGTCCGGCACGCCGCCGAGGGCGTGCAAGCGGACCCGGAGGACCCCGCGACGCTGTTGCTCCGCGAGGCCCAACTCCTCGTCGGTTACCGGGGCAGCCCGATCGTGGACGGAGCGGCGGCCGCGCCGCGGACCACCGGCGCCCCCGAGCACGGGCAGGACGGCGGGGCGGGGCGGGAGGACAAGACGGCGGGGCCGCGCGCCGGGGACCGCGCGCCGGACTGCGGCGGCCTCGCCGGCCGGATCGCCACCTACCCGCTGCGGCTGTACGACCTGCTGCGCGACCGCGGCCACGTCCTGCTGCTCTACGGCGACGGCGAGGCCGTCGCCGGCCTGCGCCGACTCGCCGACACAGCAAGGGAGTCGACGGGCGGCCGGGTCGAGGCGTGCGCCCTGCTCGCCGGGGACGGTGCGCCCGCCGCCGAGGCCGGGCTCCCCGTGTACCGGGACGCCCGGGGCGAGTTCGCCGACCGCTATGGCGTCCGGGCCCCGACCGTCTTCCTGGTGCGGCCCGACGGATACCTCGGGGCGCGGCTTCCCCTCCCGGCCGAGGACGCGCTCGCCGCCCACCTGGCAACGGTGTTCCGTAGCTGAGGCGGCGGCCGGGCTCCGCGCTCCCGCCGTGCGGGGGTGGGGTGCCCGGCCTAGCCTGAAGAAGGTTCCGTCCTCGGCTGACAGGGAGGATCTGCCATGAGGTATTCACCAGCCCACTGGCGCAAGCTCTGTGTAGGTCTGACCCTGGCCGGGACCTTGGCGGTCCCGGTCTCCGCCGGAGCCGCCTACGGCGGCACCGCGCCGGCGGCCTCCCCGACCGCCCTCACGGCGCCCTCTCCCCCGCCGTCGCCCTCCGACACCGAGTTCGCCGAACTGTCCCCGGCGGTCGCCCAGCGACTGGACGACGCGATCAAGCAGGTCATGCGCGAGGCGGACGTGCCCGGAGTCCTCGTCAGCGTCTCGGCGCCCGGCAAGGGGAACTACGAACGGGCCTTCGGCGTCGCCGACAAGTCCAGCGGCGAGCCGATGCGCCCCGACCTCTACCTGCGGATCGGCAGCGAGACGAAGACCTTCACCGTGACCGCGCTGCTGGAACTCGTCGACCAGGGCAAGCTGGGCCTGGACGACCCGATCGGCGACTACATCAAGGGCGTTCCCAACGGGGACAGGATCACCCTGCGGCAACTGGCGGGCATGCGCAGCGGGTTGTTCAACTACTCCATGGACGACGCCTTCTTCAAGGCCCTGACGTCCGACCCGGACCGCCCCTTCACACCCCAGCAGTTGCTCGACTACTCCTTCAAGCACCCGGTGAACTTCGCCCCGGGCACGCAGTTCGAGTACTCCAACACCAATCTGATCCTGCTGGGCCTGGTCGTGGAGAAGGTCGGCGGGCTCCCCCTGAACGAGTTCCTCCAGAAGAACGTCATCGGGCCGGCCGGTCTGCGGCACACCGTCTTCCCGACCGACGCCGCGTTCCCCGAACCGCACGCCCAGGGCTACACCGACCAGACGGCGTCCGGGAAGGTCGAGGACTCCGCGAACTGGAACCCCTCCTGGGGCTGGGCCGCCGGAGCGATGATCTCCCAGCTCCGCGACCTCCGGACCTGGGCGAAGGTCGTCGCGACCGGCACGCTGCTGACGCCCGCCACCCAGGCGGAACGGCTGAAGACCCTGCCCACGACCATCCCGGGCGCCGCCTACGGACTGGGCATCTTCAACGTGCAGGGCTGGATCGGGCACAACGGCTCGCTGCCGGGCTACGAGTCCCTGACGATCTACCTGCCCGACGTGCAGGCGACCCTGGTCGTCATGCTGAACACCGACATCGGCCACGACGGGGCGGAACCCAGCACGCTCTTCGGGAAGGCGATCACCGAGATCGTCTCTCCGGACAACGTGTACAACCTGCCGACGCCGGTGGCCCCGGACAAGTCGACGTCCCCCTCGCCCTCCTCGTGACGGCGGGCGTCCGGGCCCCGAAGGCACGGACGGACGCCGAGGTCACCGCTGCGAGCTCTCGGCGGTGACCTCGGCGAGGTCCGTACCCGTCGTACCGTCAGGCCGCCCGTCCGAACCGCCCGTACGGCCGGTGCCGCCCGAACCGCCCCTCCCCTCGGCGCCGCCCGAACCGCCGGCCCCGTTCCTGTCGCCCGCGCCGCCGGTGCCTCCCGAGCCGCCCTTGCCGCGCGTACCGCCCCGTCCGCCCGGCCCTCCCGGCCCGTCCTTGCCCGCCGCGCCGGCTCCTCCGCCGCCGGCGTCGGGACGCAGCGCCGTGTAGACCGACCAGACCACCGACACGAGCGGTACCGCCACCACGGCCCCCACGATGCCGGCGGCGATCGAGCCGGCGATCACCGAGATCGCCACCACCAGCGGGTGCAGCCGCACGGCCCAGCTCATCACGAGCGGGTGCAGCAGGTGTCCCTCGATCTGCCCGATGACGACGATCAGCGCGATCACGATGCCCGCCACCAGCGGACCCTTCGAGGCCAGGGCCACGACGGCGGCGATCGCGAGGGCGACGGGCGAGCCGATCAGCGGGACGAAGGCCGCCATGAACTCGAGCAGCGCCAGCGGAACGGCCAGCGGCACCCCGAGGAGCCAGAGCGCGATGCCGACGAGAACGGCGTTCGTCGCGGCGACGAGGACGATGCCGTGCGTGTACCCGGTGAAGGTCCGCCAGGCGGCACGGCCCCCGGTGTCGGTCCTGGCGCGGACGGACCGGGGCAACTGTCCCTGGAACCACGCCCACTGCCGGCCCCCCGAATGGAGGAAGAACACCGAACTGAACAGCGCGAGGGCCAGCGCCGTGAAGACCTCCACCAGTCGGGTCGCCCCGCTCAGCGCCTTGCTGACCAGCGTCGAGCGGTGGCTCGACAGGAACTGCTCGATCCGGGCCTGTACGTCCGACAGCGCGTTCGGGTTCAGCCGGAAGGGCGGCTGCTCCAGCCAGTGCTCGATCCGGCCGACGCCGTCCCGGAACTCGCGCACAAGCGTCGTCCGCTCCCCCGCGACGGCCTCGCCGACCAGCGCGAGGACACCGAGGACGACCACGATGCTGCCGATGAGGGTGACGGCGACCGCCAGCGCGCGCGGCAGCCGGCGGTCGAGCAGCCGGACGACCGGGAGCAGCATGGCGGTGATCACCAGGCCGAGGAAGAGGGCCACGCCGATCTCGTGGAAGCGCCCGAGCACGGCGAACAGGCCGTACACGAGCGCCCCGACGACGAGCACGCGCCACGCGTAGGCGGCGGCGGTGCGGAGGAAGGGGACCACCGGCGAGGGTGTGCCTGGCTGCATGACGGACGACGTACCACCGAGAGGCCGCCGGGCCACGCCCCCGCCCCCACATTCCCCCGCCCACACCTCGGCTGCGTCCGGACGGGCGAATGCCGCAGGAACCCCCGTCGAACACCGGTGTCGCCACCGGGCCGCCCGCCGGTGGCGGTGACGATCGGGGGATGGGTGTCATCCTGCCGATCGTGTTGTCGGTCTTCGCGGCGTTCAGCAACGCGCTCGCCACGGTGCTGCAGCGCCGCGCCGCGCTTCAGGTCCCGCAGTCCGAGGGGTTCCGGTTCGGGCTGATCCTCGATCTGCTGCGGCGCCCGGTCTGGCTGGCGGGCATCCTCGCGGTGATCGCCGCCGGCATCGGCCAGGCCGCCGCGCTGGCGACCGGGCCGCTGACCCTCGTACAGCCGCTGTTCGTCCTGGAGCTGCCGCTCGCCCTGCTCATCGCCTCGCTGATGACCCGGGAGCGGCTTCCCAAGGCACTGTGGTTCGCGGTGGCGGGGGTCGTCGGGGGGCTGGCGGTGATGCTCGTGGCCGCCTCGCCCTCCGGGAACCGCACGCATGTGGAGCTCGACCGGTGGGTGCCGGCGCTCGCGGTCTGCGCCGCCGCGGTGGTGGTGCTGGCCGCCGCCGGTCTGCGCAGGCCCCCCGGGCGGGCCCGCGCCGGCTGCCTCGGGGCGGCGACGGCGATCTGCTACGCCCTGACCGCGGCCCTGATGAAGGCGTCGATGCACATCCTCGACGAGGGCGGCATCTCCGCCTTCCTGACGACCTGGCAGACCTACGCCTTCTGCGTGACCGGCATCGCCGCGCTCCTCCTCCTCGAACACGCCATGCAGGGCGGACCGCTGGTCGCCTCCCAGCCCGCGCTGACCCTCGGGGACGCGACCATCAGCCTGATGCTGGGGATCCTGCTGTACGAGGAGCACGTCCGGGCGGGCTGGTGGCTGGTGCCCCAGCTCATGGGGGTCGCCCTGATCGTGTTCGGCGTGTTCGCGCTGGCCCGCAGCGGGGTCAGCAGCACGTAGGGCACGGGTACGCCCCCTCCGCTGGCGCCGGACGCGTCGCCCATGACGCGGTCCGGTGGCGGGAACCGGACACCGGGCCGCGCCGGGCCGTACGGGCGAACGGCACGATCGCGACATGGGGGTGGCCGCGGTACCTGTACCACTGGCCCCTGCGTCCGCCTCCCTCCCGGCCGGGGCGGACCGCTGCCGCTCCCGCCCCCGGCACCGGGCGCCGGCCGATCTGTGCGCCTGCTACCCCCACCGAGCGCCGGGCAGGGACTCCGGCGCGGCCGTGCGCGGGGCGGGGACGCCGGCCGGGAGGAGGGAACGGCGGGACGGCTGAGCTGGCGAAACGGTAGCTCGCGCTCCGCTTCCTGGTGCGGGAGGAGAGCCGTCGACGCGGACCGCCAGGCACCCTCCTGAGAAGGCGTCAGAAAACGTCCGCAAGCGTTTGCACACCCCCGCCCGGCCCGACCGGACGGCCGCCCCGTCGTGCCGCCATGGCGCTCCGTGATTCCTGGACCACGTGAACGCGCGTAGATCGGCCGAATCGCATCCTTGCCCCGGAGACCACCCGGATTCGAGGATTCCTCTCGTCGAGATTGACAGGTCCATGGCGGTCACCTCCGTCACCGGGCCACCGATCCCGCCCTACGGTCCCGCCCACCCAGCGGGCCCCCCACTCCCCCACCGGAGGATGCAGTGAACCTCAAGCGCCTGTCCCCCCTCGGCGGCGTCGCGAAGGGCGCACGGCTGATCGCCGTGACCTCCGCGCTCCTGGCCGCATCAGCGCTTGCCATGCCCAGCTCATCCGCGGCGACGACCGGGGAGACCCGGGCCACCACCGCCGAACTCACCGCCGTCGGCGCCGCCGTGCGCGGGGCCGACGTGCCCGGCACCGCCTGGTACACCGACCAGGCGACCGGGAAGGTCGTCCTCACCGCCGACTCCACCGTCTCCGCCGCGGAGATCGCGAAGCTCCGGCAGGCGGCCGGCGAGCGCGCCGGCTCCCTGGAGATCAAGCGCACGCCGGGCACCCTGAACAAGCTGATCGCCGGCGGCCAGGCCATCTACGCGGGCGGCGGGCGCTGCTCGCTCGGCTTCAACGTCCGCAGCGGCTCGACGTACTACGCCCTGACGGCCGGCCACTGCACCAACATCGGCAGCACCTGGTACACCAACTCGGCCAACACCACCGTCCTCGGCACCCGGACGGGCTCCAGCTTCCCGACCAACGACTACGGCATCATCCGGCACTCCAACGCCTCGGCGGCGGACGGCCGGGTCTACCTCTACAACGGCAGCTACCGCGACATCACCGGCGCGGGCAACGCCTACGTGGGCCAGTCCGTGCAGCGCAGCGGCAGCACCACCGGCCTGCGGAGCGGTACGGTCACGGGCCTCAACGCCACCGTCAACTACGGCAACGGCGACATCGTCTACGGCATGATCCAGACCAACGTCTGCGCCGAGCCCGGCGACAGCGGCGGCGCCCTGTTCTCCGGCAGCACCGCCCTCGGGCTCACCTCCGGCGGCAGCGGCAACTGCTCCAGCGGCGGGACCACGTTCTTCCAGCCGGTGACCGAGGCCCTCGGCGCGTACGGCGTGAGCGTCTTCTAACGCGACAAGCCCGGCCCCGCCGCACCGGCGGCGCCGGAACCGCGCAGGGCCCGGCGGACCTCGTGGCTCCGGCGCTCGACGCACCAATGCTCGCGGGCACTTCGGGCCGGCGGTCCCTTCGGGGGCCGCCGGCCCTTCGCGTACCCCGCGCACCCCCGTGACCCGCGCTTAGGCCACGGAGGTGATCTTCGTTTGGCCGGGGACGTCCGGAACGTTTCTGCATGTCCGGGTGCACTTGGCTGAGGTCATGGTTCACGAACGTCCGCACCTCACGCGCGCCGTGGAGGTGTCATGTCGAGTCTGACGACTCTGAAATGGGAAACGACCGTCTCTCCTTCCTCTCCGATGCGCTGGGCGCGCGATCTGGTCTCCCCGGCCCTGCGCGCCGCCGTCGCCGAACTCCCGCCGCCGGAGCGGCTGATCGTCGGCTACCACCGTGGCTGGCACGAGGCCGACGGCAGCCGCCCGACGGAGGTCGCGGACGAGGGCGGCAAGGCGGTGCGTCCGGCGCTGGCCTTCCTGGCGGCGCAGGCGGTGGGCGGTTCCGCCGAGTGCGCGGTGCCGGGCGCCGTCGCGGTGGAACTGGTCCACGACTTCTCCTTGTTGCACGACGACGTGATCGACGGGGACGCGCTGCGCCGGCACCGCCCCGCCGCGTGGGCGGTCTACGGCACGCCGGCCGCGGTCCTCGCCGGTGACGCGCTGCTGGTGTGCGCGTTGCGCACGCTCTCCGACGTGCCGGCGCCCCGGGGCGGTGCCGCGTCGAAGGAGGTGGTGGAGGCGTTGGCGGATCTGATGCGCGGCCAGAGCGAGGACGTGGCCTTCGAGAAGGCCGTGACGGTGGTGGCTCGGGAGTACCTGGTCATGGCGGAGGGCAAGACCGGCGCCCTGATGGGCGCGGCCTGCGCGCTGGGCGGGGTGCTGGCCGGGGCGGGCCCGGAACGGGTCGCCGGACTGCGGGACTTCGGGCGTCGGCTGGGGGTCGCGTTCCAGTGTGCGGACGACCTGTTGGGCATCTGGGGCGTGAGCGAGCGCAGCGGGAAGCCCGTGGGGGCGGATCTCGCGGCGCGGAAGAAGTCCCTGCCGGTGGTGGCGGCGCTGTCGGCCGGCGGGGAGGCCGCGGAGCGGCTGGCCGCGCTCTATGCCGGGACCGAGCCGCTGGGCGAGTCGGACATCGCGCTCGCCGCCCGGCTGATCGAGGAGGCCGGGGGTCGGGAGCGGACCGAGCTGGAGGCGAGGCGTCAGCTCACCGAGGCCTTCCGGGCGCTCTCCCGCGCCCGGCCGGAACCGGAGGCGTACCAGCGCCTCCACCAGGTCGCGATGACGCTGACGCACCGCGACCATTGAGGGGTCACCCGCCCGGTGTTCCGGATTTTCCCGGTGTCCTCCGGCGCTTTTCACGCCGGGCGGAAAATCGGGCCGTCCGGGACGCCGACTTTCCGTAACCTACGGCGCCTTTCGCAGGTTTCCCTTCCGGTAGCCGTGAAAAGCGCGGCCGCTGAAGTGGTGTAACGAGCCGAAGACAGTGGTTCCTTGAAGCAGAGCGATAGTCACATGAGGAGTCGGCGCAATTCCGGTCCGCCGGCGGTGAGTGTGTACGGTCTGCACGTCGCTCGCGGCAGCCACACACTGTTGGAGGACATCAGTTTCACCGTTCCCCGCGGTTCGATCGTGGGGCTTCTGGGACCCAGCGGGTGCGGAAAGACGACGCTTCTGCGTTCCGTCGTGGGAATCCAGCCCGCGACGGCCGGTCACGCGCAGGTGCTGGGGCTGCCCGCCGGGTCGCGCGCCCTGAGCTCGCGGGTGGGGTACGTCACCCAGGCCCCGTCGGTGTACCAGGACCTGACGGTGCTGGAGAACCTGCGGTACTTCTCGGCCGCGCTGGGGCTGCGGGGCTGGCGGCGGGAGAACGCCGTCGTCCGGGTGGTCAAGGAGGTCGACCTGGCCGAGTACGCCGACAAGCCGGTCGCCCGGCTCTCGGGCGGTCAGTACTCCCGGGTCTCGCTCGCCGTCGCCCTGCTGGGCACCCCGGACCTGCTCGTGATGGACGAGCCCACCGTCGGACTGGACCCCATGGTGCGGCGGGAGCTGTGGCTGGTCTTCAAACGCCTCGCCAAGGAGGGCACCACCTTGCTCGTGTCCAGCCACGTCATGGACGAGGCCGACCGCTGTGACCGGCTGCTGCTGATGCGCGACGGCCGGCTGCTGGCGTCGGCGAGCCGTGACGACCTGCTCCTGCACACCGGCTGCGGCAGCGTGGAGGAGGCCTTCATGCACCTGGTGCAGTCGTCCCGGACCCTGGAGGAGGATCCGGCGTACGGGACGGAGCGGGTGCCCGGGCCGCTGCTGGCCGACGACACCCTGCCCGACCCGGACCTGCCCTTCTTCGCGGCGGAGCACCGAAGGTGAGGGGCGTCGGGGACGTCACCCCGGGCCCGCGCCCCCTCGGACGGCAGCTGCCCTTCACTTCGAGCATCACCACCGCCACGGCGCAGCGGGTCCTCCAGCAGATCTCCCGGGACCGGGGCAGCGCCGCCCTCATGCTGGCCATCCCGTGCATGCTCATGGTCCTGCTCAAGCTGATGTTCCACGACGCCGAGGCGTCGTTCGAGCGGATCGGCCCGCAGGTCTTCGGCATCTTCCCCGTCATCGTGATGTACCTCGTCGCGTCCGTCTCCACCCTGCGCGAGCGCACCACCGGGACCGCCGAGCGGCTGCTGACCCTGCCGGTCCAGCGGCTGGACATCGTCTTCGGCTACAGCCTGGCCTTCGCGTTCCTGGCCTTGCTGCAGGCCGTCCTGTCGACGCTGCTCTCGGTCGGCCCGCTCGGTCTGGACATCAAGGGCCCTGCCTATCTCCTCATGATCATCGCCATGCTGGGGGCCCTGCTCGGCCTGGCGCTGGGCCTCCTCGTGAGCGCCTTCGCGCGCAACGAGTTCCAGGCCGTCCAGTTCCTGCCGGCGGGCGTCCTCCCCCAGTTCCTCGTCTGCGGTCTCTTCGTCCCCCGGGAGGAGATGCACGGCGTCCTGGACGCCATGGCCCAGGTCATGCCGATGACGTACGCCGTGCAGGCGGCCACGGAGGCCGCCACGCACGAAGGGGTGACGGGCCTTTTCGTCCGTGACGCCTTTCTCATTCTGCTGTGCGTCATCGGTGTCCTGGTCGCCAGCGCGGCCACGCTCAAAAGGTAGGGCGTCCGCCCGGCAGGAACCGGCGGAAGGGAAAAGCGGAAAAGCCCTGGGGATACGGTGTCACCGCATCCCCAGGGCTTTTCGCGTCGGACGGTCAGCGGTTCGACGTGCCCCAGACGAATCCGATCTGGCCGTTGCGCGGAATCTCGAACGGGCCGAAGGTCAGCGGCCGCTCTCCGTGTCCGCCGCCGAACGGGCCGTCGAAGGGGGCCGCGACCGGAGCGGCGCTCGCGGCGAACGCGGAAGGCGCGACACCGGCCACGGCGACCGCGACGGACAGTACGGAAACTGCCGCAGCGCGACGAAGAAACGACATTGCAACTCCTCTGACTTCAGGGGAAACACCGATCGCCATAACCGTACCAATGGCGCATGACCACTCCCGGCGAAAACCGCTCGCATTCCCTCGAAGGGGGCTCCCCGGAATGACCCTATGAAGAACCGCACCCGGCTTTTCGCATTTCCGTCAGGCGAGGTCGGCGTCCCACCACCAGGCGATCGAGGGCGCGCCTTCCACCGGAGCGGCGATGGCGTCCGAAGGCCCCTGCGCCCACTCCAGCGGGGTCTCCTCCATCGGGTCGGGGACGCGTCCCAGGCTGACGTAGCGGGGCACGTGCAGGCCCCACTCGGCGTTGCCCCGGATGCCGTGCCGCAGGCCCTGGAGGTAGCTCGCCAACTCGGCGCCGGCACGGGGCCGGAGCCGGTCGTGCAGCGCCATGAAGCGGGTGAGGACACGGTCGCGGATGCCCGTCCCCTGCTCGACCGCCTCGGCCAGGGGCAGCATCCGGTGGTGGGTCAGGACGCTGTAGATGTTCTGGTCGGTGTGGCCGCGGCTCATCTCCTTGCGCAGTGAGTGCCGGTCGTTGTCGAGCGCCGCGACGAGGATCGCCATCTCGGTGAGGGCGCGGACGGCGGGGGCGTGCAGTTCCGTGTCCGGAATCTCCATTCCGGTGGCCAACTCCAGCATGGCGAAGGTGGGTTCGCCGCCCGACGCGAGCAGGCGCATCGCGATGTACTCGTCGAGTTCCGGCATTCTGCCGGACGCCTGGTTCCCGATCTGCCAGCAGACGCCGGAGAGCCACGCCCGGTGGGCGTCGAGGAAGCGGCGCACCTGGCCCGCCGTCCCGAACGACCGGAAGAGGCCGATGATGTGCTGCAGCGGCTTGATGAACCGCTCCCCGCCGGCCGGGGCCGACGGCGCCTCGGCCGCCCGCTGCACCCGGCCGGCGAGGGCGTTGAACTCGGCCGGGCGGGAGCTCAACGGCCCGTTGTCGCAGCGCGCGTCGTCGAAGCCGAAGCCGAAGTAGACCCACAGCGAGGTGGCGAGCAGCCGCTCGTCGTCACAGACGGGCGCGAAGCGCGCGAAGAAATCGGTGCTGTGGGACGCCACGACCCAGTCCGCCTCCTGGTCCGTGGCGCACATGCCGCTGTCGCGGACCCACCGCTCGGCCTGTTCCTCGATCGCCCGGACCCGGGGATGGACGGCCGATTCGAGTGGACAGTAGATAGGCGGAAAATCTACGGCACCGGAAGAAGAACGCATGAACACACCTCGGGATCGTGGAGAAGGAAAAGGATCACCCCATGCTGCGGTTTTCCTCTTCACTCCTCCACGACCGGGTGCGCGATTCCCTGGCGAATCCTTCAAATAGGGAAGGAGCGGCCGGATATTGACGGGGAGCCGCCCTGCCCGCCCGGTTACTTGGGCATGAGGACCGTGTCGACGATGTAGACGGTGGCGTTCGCGGTGGGGACGTTGCCGCAGACGACCTGGGAGGTGTCGTTGACGGTGTAGTCCTCGCCGGAGCCCTTGGTGGTGAGCGTGCCCGTCTGAAGGGTCTCGAAGGAGCCGTTCTCGAGCTGCTGGGGGGTCAGCTTCCGTCCGACGACGTGGTAAGTGAGGATCTTCGTCAGCATGTCCTTGTCGGCGAGGACCTTGTCGAGGTCGGCCTTGGGGATCTTGGCGAAGGCGTCGTTCGTGGGTGCGAACACGGTGATGTCCTGGGCGTTGTTCAGGGTGTCGACCAGGCCTGCCTGCTTGACCGCGGAGACCAGGGTGGACAGGGCCGGGTTGTGGGAGGCGGCGGTGGCCACCGGGTCCTTGGCCATGCCGTCGAACGAACCCGCGCCGTCCGCGGGAACCGAGGCGCACGCCGGACCGAAGGGCCCGGCGGCGGCCGTGCCGGCTTCGATGGAGGGCGTTCCGGGCGCCGCGGACGAGGCCTCGGGGCCCGCCTCGGACGCGGTGTCCGTGCCGGAGTCGGTGCAGGCGGCCAGGGAGAAGGGGAGGAGAGCCGCCGCGGCGACGGCGACGGCGGTACGGCGGAGACGGAGAGCGTGCATGGGTCGAACCCCTCTGGGTGGTGGCGCGGTGAGGGAGCGGCACGACCACCCCGGCCGGACGTGGCGATGCGCTCCGGCCGCGGTGCGCGGGGGCTCGTGCTCGTCCCCTCCGCTGCCGCGGCTCTGTTGTCGGAGGTGTTTCGGAGCCGACGGCGTGACGGATGGGTCCGGATCCGCATCGGCGGTCGGCGCGTGAGCGCGGGGCCCGCGGGGGCGGTCAGTCCAGGTCCCGCGCGTGGCGGAAGCGGGCGAGCGCGTCGCCGAGGCTCACCAGGGGTTCGGGGTAGTCGAGGGCCGATCGTTCCGGATGCGGGAGCTTCCACGGTTCGTGGACGAACCGGGTCTCCAGATCGGCGAGTTCGGGCACCCACCGGCGGACGTAGGCCCCCGCGGGGTCGTACCTCCTGGCCTGCAGGACCGGGTTGAGGATCCGGTTGGGCCGGGTGTCCGTGCCGGTGCCCGCGGCCCACTGCCAGTTCAGCTGGTTGTTGGCGAGGTCGCCGTCGACGAGGAGGTCGAGGAAGTGCCGCGCTCCCGCCCGCCAGTCGACGTAGAGCGTCTTCGTCAGGAAGGACGCGGCGAGCAGTCGGGCCCGGTTGTGCATCCAGCCCTCGTGGGCGAGCTGCCGCATGGCGGCGTCCACCACCGGATAGCCGGTCCGGCCCTCGCGCCACGCCCGCAGGTCCTCCTCGGCGTCCGCGCCGCGCCGCCAGCGGTCGTGCCGGGTCCGGTAGTCCTCGGTGGCGACCTCCGGCCGCGCGGACAGCACCTGATAGTGGAAGTCGCGCCAGCACAGCTGTCGTACGAACGCCTCGGCGCCCGCTCCTCCCCTCGCGCGGGCCCGGTGCAGCGCCTCCGTCGCCGACACGGCGCCGAAGTGCAGGTAGGGCGAGAGGCGCGAGGTCGCGTCCCCCGCGAGGTCGTCGTGGCGTGCTTCGTACGCGTCGGAGTGACGAGCGAGCCAGGCCGTCATCCGTCGGCGGCCCTCCCGCTCGCCGCCGGTGACCAGCCCCTCGGAGACGGACGGCACGGCGGAGCGCTCGGGCAGCCCGTCGGAGCGCACCGCGTCCGGCACGCGGACCGAGCGGGGGGCCGTGAGCGGGGTGCGCAGCCGTTCCGCCGCCCAGCGGCGGTAGTACGGGGTGAAAACGGCGAAGTGCTCCGAGCCGAGCGGGGTCACCGCACCGGGCGGCAGCGCCGTGATCACCCCCGCGTGGACGCGCAGACGGCGTCCGTCGGCCTCCAGGGCCCGCCGCAGCCGCTCCTCCCGGTGGTGGGCGAAGCCGCTGCACCCGGCCGCCAGGTGGACCTCGTCCGCGTCGGCCTCCCGGGCCACGGCGAGGACCTGGTCCACGGTGTCGCCGGAGCGCACCACGAGGCGACCGCCCCGCTCCCGCAGACCGGCGTCGAGGTCGGCCAGGCAGTCGGCGAGGAAGGCGAGCCGGTTGGGCGCGGCGAAGCCGGCCCGGTCCACGGCCGGGTCGCGGACGAACAGCGGGACGATCTCGTCCGACCTGTCCAGGGCGGCCCGCAGCGGGGGGTGGTCGTGGAGCCGGAGGTCGGAGGTGAAGACGACGACGGAGACGTTCACGAGGTCCCTCCCGACGGCCGTCGCGCGGACGAGGGCCCGGAGGCGGTCCCGGGCGTGGTCGCGGGCTCCGGGGTGGCGGCGGGATCCTTCGCCGCGCGCGTTCCGGGGCCGCCCTTCTCCGCCGTACGGGTGATGCTGCGGGCCATTCCGCCGAAGACGACGGCGTGGAAGGGTGCCACGCTCCACCAGTAGAGCTGGCCGGCCAGTCCGCGGGGGTGGAAGAGGGCCCGCTGGCGGTAGCGGGTGCGGCCGGCGTCGTCCTGCTCGGCGTACATCTCCAGCCAGGCGAGGCCGGGGAGCCGCATCTCCGCCCGCAGCCGGAGCAGGCTGCCCCGCTCGATCTCCTCGACCCGCCAGAAGTCGAGCGCGTCGCCGACCCTGAGCCGTTCGGCGTCCCGGCGGCCGCGGCGCAGGCCGACACCGCCGAGGAGCCGGTCGAACCAGCCGCGTACCGCCCAGGCGAGCGGGAAGGAGTACCAGCCGTTCTCGCCGCCCACACCCTCGATGACCCGCCAGAGCGACTGCGGGTCCGCCGCGACCGTCCGTTCGCGTTCGTCGGTGTACAGGCTGCCGCCCGCCCAGTCGGGGTCGGTGGGCAGCGGGTCGCTGGGCGCGCCGGGGAGGGAGGCGGAGGACCAGCGGGTGGTGACCTGGGCGTCCCGGACGCGCTGGAGGGCGAGGGAGAGCGCGCGGTCGAAGGAGATCGGGGTCCCGGGCGGGTCGGGGACGTGGGCGGTGATGTCGTGTTCGGCGCAGACGACCTCGTACCGCAGCGATTCCGCGAGCGGGCGGGCGAGGGCGGCGGGGACGGGGGTGACGAGCCCGATCCACTGGCTGGACAGGCCGGGGGTGAGCATGGGGACGGGCAGGATGAGCCGCTGCCGCAGGCCCGCGACCTGCGCGTAGCGGAACATCATCTCGCGGTACGTGAGGATGTCGGGGCCGCCGATGTCGAAGGCGCGGTTGACGTCGTCCGGCATGCGGGCGCTGCCGACGAGGTAGCGCAGGACGTCGCGGACGGCGATGGGCTGGACGCGGCTCGCCACCCAGCTGGGTGTCACCATCACGGGGAGCCGTTCGGTGAGGTAGCGGAGCATCTCGAAGGAGGCCGAACCGGAGCCGATGACGACGGCGGCGCGCAGCACGGTGGTGGGCACGCCCGACTCCAGGAGGATCCGGCCCACCTCGGCCCGCGACCGCAGGTGGGGCGAGAGCTCCGGGTCGGGGATGTCCCGCGGGGTGAGGCCGCCGAGGTAGACGATGCGGCGGACGCCGGCGGCGCGGGCCTCCTGGGCGAAGGTGTGCGCCGCGCGGCGGTCGGTCGCCTCGAAGTCCCGTCCGGAGCTCATGGAGTGCACCAGGTAGTAGGCCACGTCCACGTCCCGCAGGGCGGGGCGCAGGCTCTCGGCGTCGGTGACGTCACCGCGTACCACCTCCGCCCGGCCGGCCCAGGGGTGGTCGCGGAGGTTGGCGGGCGTACGGGCGAGACAGCGGACCTGGTGGCCGGCGTCGAGCAGTTCGGGAACGAGGCGGCCGCCGATGTAGCCGCCGGCTCCGGTGACCAGGCATCGCAGGCCGTCGGGTGCGGTGGTGGGGTGCGTCGCCATACGAGGGGGGCTCCGTTCCGGCCGGGGAGGACACTGTCGCGACGGATGTCGCCCGTGTCGCGCGGGCACTACGTCGATTGTTCTCCGCTCGGGGCGCCGACGGACGCGGCGAGCCGCTTCTCTAGGCCGAACGCGTGGCCGGTACGGAGCCGGGGGGCGGCCCGTGCCGGAGCGGAACCGGTACCGGACCAATCCGCGAGGGCGGCGGCGGCGAATGAGCCCCGGTACCCGCGTACGTGAAGGAGGATCGCCCGGTGAGAGAGAACGCGCGCGTGGGCGGCGGCCCCGCTCCCCGTCCGGAGCCGGGGCCGCCGCGCGCGGACCTGCGAGAGCTCATGGCGCGCGTCGCCCGCGGGGACCAGGAGGCGTTCGCCGGTGTCTTCGACGCCGTCTCCGGGCCCGTCCTCGGTGTGGTGCGTGCGGTGCTGCGCGATCCCGCCCAGTCGGAGGAGGTCACGCAGGAGGTCATGGTCGACGTCTGGCGCACGGCGGCCCGCTACCGGCCCGACCGGGGGTCGGTGCTGAACTGGGCGCTCACCCTGGCGCACCGGCGGGCGGTCGACCGGGTGCGGTCCGAACAGGCGGCCACGGACCGCGCCCGGAGGGTCGCGCTCCTCGAGCACACCCCGGCCTACGACGAGGTGGCCGAGGAGGTGGAGAACCGGCTCGACCGGGAGCGCGTACGGCGCTGCCTGCGCGGTCTCACCGAACGCCAACGTCAGTCGGTGACCCTCGCCTACTACCGGGGTCTGACCTATCGCGAGGTCGCGGAGCTGATGGGGCTGCCGCTCGGCACCGTCAAGACGCGGATGCGGGACGGGCTGATCCGGCTGCGCGACTGCCTGGGGGTCGCCGCGTGAACGCCGCCGACCTCCACACGATGACCGGGGCCTATGTCCTCGACGCGCTCGACACGGACGAGGAGCGCGAGGCCGTCGAGCGGCACCTGGCGCATTGCGCGTCCTGCGCCCACGAGGTCCGCGAGCTGTCCGAGACGGCCGCGCGGCTGGGGCTCGCCGTCGCCGAGCCGGTCGGCCCGGAGCTGCGCGCGGACGTGTTGCGCCGGATCACCACCGTGCGTCAGTTCCCGCCCGCGACGGAGCCCTCCGCCCGTACCGCCTGGGCCCTGCGCGGCCTGCGGCGACTGCCGGGCTGGGCCCTCGCCGCGTCCCTCGTCGGGGCGGTCGCCCTCGGGGGTGTGGCGGCCCTGCAGTACGAGCGGGCCGAGGACGCCCGGCGGGCGGCGCACCAGGCCCGGGCGGAGACGGCGGGCGTGGCCGCCGTCCTGGCGGCGCCGGACGCGCGGGTCACCACGGCGCGCCTGCGGGGCGGCGCGGTGGGGACGGTGGTGTACGCGCCGTCGGCGAACCGTGCCGTGTTCGCCGCCGCGGACCTGCCGGAGCCTCCGGACGGGAAGGTGTACCAGCTCTGGTTCGACGACCGGGGGGTGATGCGTCCGGCGGGCCTGCTGCCCTCGGGGTCCGCTGCCTCGGCCACGCTGCTCACCGGCGTGGTGGACCGCGCCACGGCCGTCGGCCTCACGCTGGAGCCCGCGGGCGGTTCGCCCCGGCCGACCTCCGCGCCCGTCGCGGTCCTGGCGCTGCCCATGGCGTGACGCGGGGGGCCGGTACAGGAGGCCGCGGGCGGCTCAGGCGGCCTGGGTCAGTTCGGCGCGGCCGAAGAGCAGGCCGTACCCCGGCGGGAGCTGGGCGAGGACGCGGTCGAGGAGGTCACGGCCGGCGAGGTCGGCGACCACGTTGAGGACGGCGCCGGTGTCCCATCGTGCGGTGGCGGGCGTGCCGCCGACGCGCTCGGCGAGGTCCTTGACGAAGCCCCAGCCGGTGAGGGGGTCGGTCGTGGGGATCTGGCAGGTGAAGGCGCGGGCGGCCTCCAGGGGCAGGCGGGCCGCGAGGTCGACGCGTTCGTCGCCCGTGATCTGCCGACCGAGGGCGGCCAGGACCGCGCGCACGGTCTCCTCGGCCCGCTCCCGGGTGGGGTAGGCGCCTTCGTAGCGCACGCGTTCCAGCATCCGGTCGAACGTCATGGCAGGCGCGGCCGGGCGCTGCGGGGTCTGTTCCGACAGGGTCAGCATGGAAGGAGGGGTGCCTTTCTCATCGTGGTGGACGCGTGTGCGGGGCCGGGCGGTGGCTTGCCCGGCCCGGGGCGCGCGGAGGACGGGAGCGGGCCGGGGGACGGCCCGCGAAGGGGAGGAATCGCGGTCGTCCGTCCTCCGCGCGAGGGGGGCAGTTCAGCTGCTGATCTGCTTGCGGTCGGTTCCGGCGCCGACGGTGATCCTGCGCGTCTTGGCGCGCTCGGCGATCGGGATCCGCAGGGTCAGCACGCCCGCCTCGTAGTCGGCGGTGATCCGCTCCGTGTCCAGGGTGTCGGCCAGCATCAGCTGGCGGGAGAAGACACCGAGGGGCCGCTCGGAGAGCTCCATCTGCACGTCGTCGGCGCGCGTGACCGGCCGGCGCTCGGCCTTCACGGTCAGCATGTTCCGTTCGACGTCGACGTCGATCGCGTCGCTCGACACCCCGGGCAGGTCCAGGGCGATGACGTACTCGTCCCCTTCGCGATACGCGTCCATCGGCATGGGCGAGGGCTTGGACCAGGTGCCGGTCGCGCCCAGAAGCTGCTGGGTGAGCCGGTCGAGCTCGCGGAACGGGTCGGTGCGCATCAACATCGCGAAACACCTCCAGTTGGTTCGGGCAGAAACTGCCAATGCGCTTCACCTGACACCGTTGTAACATGTCATCGGAACGATGACAACTACGATGTCATCGAAAGGGTGACACCGGACGAAGGAGTCTGATCCCATGACCGCAGCCGACCGGCCTCGACGGGCCGGCCCCGCCGACCCGTCCTTCCTCGCCGCCTCGGCCGCCCTCTCCGCGATCGACGAGGCCGTCCGCTCGACCGGGGCCGCGGGGCCGGCGGAGACCCCGGAGGCGGGCCAGGGCAGCTCCGCCGAGGAGGCACTGGCCGCCCTCCTGCTCCTGCGCGAGCTGCGGGAACGGCTCGCCGGCTGGGAGCCGACCCTGATCGAGGCGGCCCGCGAGGCGGGCGCCAGCTGGGCCGAACTGGCTCACCCCCTCGGTGTCGCCAGCCGCCAGGCGGCCGAGCGCCGCTATCTCCGGGTGCGCCCCGGCGCGGAGGGGACGACGGGCGAGCAGCGCGTCCAGGCGACCCGCGACCGCCGCGCCGCGGACCGGTCGGTGACCGCCTGGGCACGGGGCAACGCCGCCGATCTGCGGCGTCTCGCCGGCCAGATCACGACGCTCGGCGACCTCCCGGCCGCCTCGGACGCGCCGGTCGCCCGTCTCTCCGAAGCCCTCGGCGACGACGACGCGGCCGCCTTGGTCCGCCCCCTGATCGACACCCACCGCCACCTCGAAGCGGCCCACCCTGACCTCGCCGCCCGCGTGGACACCATCACCCGCCACACCGACCGCCTGCGCGAGGCCAACGGCCGCACCCCCGAGGGCTCCTGACGGTGCACCTTCGGAGGACCACCCGATCCGCGCCTCTCGGAAGCGGGTGGGAGAGCCTCCGCACCGCCCGGTCAAGCCCGTGGCACGGGAGGACGAGCAGGTGTCGAGAGGCCCAGGCGCCCGCCTAGAACCGGCGCCACCTCCCAGGCGTTCAGGCCGTGGCCAGTGGGCCCGTACGACACAGTTCGGCCTAACCCGGCGCGCCGTGGGATAGCGGCGCTCGTAGCGTCGAATCGACGGTCGACCGATCGCGAGGAGGCCAGGATGAACCGACGCTCCGCTGTCGCCGGCATCGCCTTGGCCGTCGGGACGCTCGTCCCGACGGCAGGGATCGCGCACGCCCAGGACCTGGATTGCAGGGACTTCGCGTTTCAGGAGGATGCCCAAGCCGAGTTCAATCGGGACCCGAGCGATCCGCACCGGCTCGACGAGGACCGGGGCACCGACGACGGGATCGCCTGCGAAGTGCTTCCACGCAGGAGTACCGCTGCCGTACCGGTGCCCCTTCCGACATCTGCCCGGCCGACGGTGATGCCCTCACGGGGCGCTCAGGGCGGTGTGGGCGGAACCTACGGCCCTACCGATGCCGAGACCGCTGTCGGCCTCGGTCTCGCCGTCATGTCCGCGGCGGGCCTCGGCTACGCACTGCATCGGCGCCGCGGGCGCGCCGGTTCCTGACGCTGGCGGCGCCTTGACCTGTGTGCCGGTGCGGGAAGGGACGAGCCGCGTACCGGGCGGATGTCGAAGGGGCATCGGTACGGCGGCGGCACAACGTGGAGGAATGCGACAGGGGCCCGGCTGGTGCCGGGCCCCTGTCTGCTCGTAGCGGGGGCGGGATTCGAACCGCGCGACCTCTGGGTTATGAGCCCAGCGAGCTACCTAGCTGCTCCACCCCGCGTCGGTGACACCGGCGTACTCGGTGGCACCGGCGGGGCGCTGAGCATTTCCGCGGGTCGGTCGCGGGTCAGCCGCGGACGATGTTCTCGGCCTGCGGGCCCTTCTGGCCCTGGGTGATGTCGAAGGTGACCGTCTCGCCCTCGACGAGCTCCCGGTAGCCGTTGCCGGAGATGTTGGAGTAGTGGGCGAAGACGTCCGGTCCTCCGCCGTCCTGGGCGATGAAACCGAAGCCCTTCTCGGCGTTGAACCACTTCACGGTGCCGCTGGCCATACTGCGTTCCTTCAGATCTTGCCGGGGGTCCCGGCCGGGTCGAATAGCGGGGGCCCTCCCCGAAGAGAGGGCGCCCGGCACCCGTTCTACCCCGTCCCGGCCCGGTCATTCGATCAGACAGGGCCGAATGTCTGGGGGGTGTCACCGCCCCCATGGCATCCGGCCCGCCGACCCGCCTGCCGGCCGTCGCGGGCTCGGGCCGAGGCCGGGGTCAGCGGCGTTCGAAGAGGTCGGCCTCAGCCGGGAGCGAGGAGAGAGAGCGCCGCGCCTTCGACGTCGCCGCCGGGGCCTTCTTGCCGCAGAAGGCGGCCTCCAGCGTTCCGCCGAGCGCCGTGTTGGCCGAGCCCCGGTTCGACGTGTTCGCCATCGCGGAGAGCGCGCGCCGGCCGTCGCGGGTGGCGAAGGCGTAGGTGTAAAAGCCCTGCACGGTGCCGGTGTGGCCGTACACCTGGGTGCCGCAGGACAGGTCGTAGCGGCGCAGGCCGAGTCCGTAGAAGCGGGCGTTGGTGGCGTCGGTCGGGGTGACCGTGGTCATCGCGTCCAGCATCCGGGGCGAGAGCAGCCTGCCCCGCATCAGCGCGGTCGTGAAGGTGTTCAGGTCCGCCGGGTCGGAGATGACGGCGCCGGCCGACTGGGCCCAGGAGACCGTCTGTTCCGTGGAGTCGACGAGCGGCCCGCCCTCCTCGTCGGGGTGGAGGTAACCGCGGACGTGCGGACCCTTGATGCGCGTCTCGGGGTGGACGTAGGAGGTGTGGCGCAGCTTCAGCGGCTTGATGATACGGCGATCGTACTGCTTGGCGACCGAGGTGCCCGTGGCGTCCTCGATGAGCATGCCGACGACGACGAAGTTGGCGTTGGAGTACTTGTACGACACGCCCGGTTCGGTCGTGCGGGGCTCGGCGAGCGAGAGGTCGACCAGCTCCTGGTACGTGAAGACGCGGTTGCGTACGGCTTCGAAGCCGGGCACGGTCTTGGCGAACATCGCGTCGGTGTAGTCGGCCAGGCCGCTGCGGTGGGTCAGCAGGTGACGGACGGTGATGCGGTCGTCGGGCAGCAGTCCGGGGAGGTAGCGGTTGACCGGCGCGTCGAGCTCCAGTCTGCCCTCGTCGACCAGTTGGAGCAGGACGACGCTGGAGAAGGTCTTGCTGACGCTGCCGATCCGGAAGCGCGCCCGGGTGTCCATCGGCGCGCCGGAGACGCGGTCGCGGACCCCGGCCGTCCGCGTGCGGACGCCGTCGGGACCGGTGAAGCGGGCCATCGCGCCGGGGGCGCCGTTGGCCATGGCGGCGGTCAGGGCCGCGGACACGCCGTCCATGTCGGGAGCGGGAGTCGCGGGGACGGCAGGGGCGGCAGGGGTGGTGGGGGCCGCCGGTGCCGCGGAGGCGGCTGTGGCGGGGGCGAGACCGCCGACGATCGCGGCGATCAGGGTGGCGCTCAGGGCAAGACGTCGGCGCGGCGACAGGGGCACGTGACTTCCTCGGCTTCTTCCTCGGCTCATGGCTCCGGCACACGGGTCGGGTGTGCCGTCGGGTCCCGGGCGGAGCGAGCACGGCGCGCCGTTCACGGGACTCATGGAGCATGAGTGCCAACGCGCCGCGTTGGTTCCTGTCACGGGGCACGCGTCTGCGACCGATGCGACGGAGCGTCAGGTTCCGGTCGGACGGCGCGGCATGAGGAGGCCGAAGGCGGGGGCGAGGACGGGCCCGTACGCCCTTACGGGCACATGAGGGACCGCCCCGGCGAGCGGGGCGGTCGAAGGACCTAGGTGAGAAGGCGGATCTCGGGCGGGCGACCTCAGGCGCGGCCCGCGGCCTTCTGGCTCCGCCGGGAGAGCGAGTCGACGACCACGGCGGCCAGCAGCACCGATCCGGTGATCATGAACTGGACGGCGTTGCTGACGCCCATGATGTTCATCCCGGACTGGATGGAGCCGATCACCAGAGCTCCGAGCAACGCGGACCAGACCGAACCGCGGCCGCCGAAGAGACTGGTGCCGCCGATGACGGCCGCGGCGATGACGTTCATCAGCAGGTTGCCGCCGCCGGAGGTCTGGCTCGCGGACTGGATCTGCCCGGCGAGGAAGAGGCCCCCGACCGCCGCCATTGCGCCGGAGATCGAGAAGACGCTCATCCGCACGAACGCGACGCTGATGCCGGCCCGTCGCGCGCCCTCGATGTTGCCGCCCACGGCGAAGACGCGCCGCCCGTAGGTCGTACGGCGCAGCACGAAGTCGAGCACCACCAGCAGGATCAGGAAGATCAGCAGGGCGAGCGGGAGACCCTGGTACTGGTTGAGGATGTAAGCGGTGGCGAAGGCGATCGCCGCGAGGACGACCGTACGCAGCGCGATCTCCGCGACCGGCCGGAACGGCACCTGGGCAGCCCTGCGGCGGTTGGCGTCCAGCAGGGAGGCGGCCAGGAAGAGGCCGACGCCCACGGCCGCGGTGATGTAGGCGGCGGCCGGGCTGTGGAAGATGGTCGAGTAGAGCCGGGTGACGATGCTCTCGGCGGGGATGTTGACGGTGCCGCTGGTGCCGAGCACCTGCAGCATCAGCCCGTTCCAGGCGAGGTTGCCCGCCAGAGTGACGACGAACGCGGGTACACCGACCTTCGCGAAGAAGAAGCCCTGGATCAGGCCGACGGCGGCTCCGCCCGCCACGGCGACGAGGAGCGCCAGCCACTCGTTCATGCCGTTGAGGACGTTGAGGACGGCGAACAGCGCGGCACACAGGCCGCTGACCGAGCCGACGGAGAGGTCGATCTCGCCGAGCAGCAGCACGAAGACGATCCCGACGGCGATCATGCCGGTGCCGACGATCTGCTGGCTGAGGTCGGAGAGGTTCTGGGCGGAGAGGAAGGCGCTGTTCAGGCTGCCGAAGACCGTCCAGATGACGATGACCGCGATGACCACGGGGAGGGACCCGAGTTCACCGCTGCGCAGCTTGCGGCGGAACTCCCCGAGGTAGCCCCGCACTCCCTCCTCGCGGACGAGCAGCCGGCTGTCGACGGCGGGCATCGCGTCGCGCGCCGGCTCCTGGGCGGAGACGTCGTCGGGGCCTCGGTCGCGGCTCATCGGTCCTCCTCCCGCTTCCGCGCCTGGCGGCGGGTGACGGCGCTGTCGGAGGCACCGGTGATGGCGGAGATGATCTCCTCGGTGGTGGTGGAGCGCTTGTCGAAGAAGCCGTTGTTGCGGCCGAGGCGCATGACCGCGATCCGGTCGGCGACGGCCATGACGTCGACCATGTTGTGGCTGATCAGGATGGTGCCGAGGCCGCGGTCGCGCAGTCGCTCGACCAGGTCGAGGACCTCCGCGGTCTGTTCCACGCCGAGGGCGGCGGTGGGCTCGTCCAGGATGACGACCTTGGGCTCGCCGATGAGGGAGCGGGCGATGGCCACGGTCTGGCGCTGGCCGCCGGAGAGGGAGGCGACGGGGATGCGGACGCTGGGGATGCGGATGGAGAGCGTGGCGAGCAGTTCGCGGGAGCGCTTGTCCATGCTCACCTCGTCCAGTACGCCGAAGCGGCGCAGTTCACGGCCGAGGTAGAGGTTGCCCACCACGTCCAGGTTGTCGCAGAGCGCCAGGTCCTGGTAGACGGTCGCGATGCCGAGGTGCTGGGCGTCGTGCGGCCTGTTGATGGCGACCGGGCGGCCCTCCCAGGTGATGACGCCCTCGTCGGGCGGGTTCACGCCGGCGATCGCCTTGACGGCGGTCGATTTGCCGGCGCCGTTGTCGCCGACGAGCGCGACGACCTCGCCGGGGTGGACCTCCAGGTCGAAGCCGGACAGCGCCTGCACCGCGCCGAACCGCTTGGAGATGCCCCGGAGGGTGAGCACGGGTGGCTCCGGCATCGGAACCGCCTCCTCCCGTTCGCCCCCGTCACCGCCCGCCGGACCGGCGTTCCGCTGCCCGGGCGGGACGCCGCACGGGCGTCCTGCCGGCGGCGTACCGCCGGTCGGGGCGGGCGGTGTCTCGTGGCTACTGGAGACCGGCTTCCTTGCAGGCCGCGGCGTAGGCCGGGGTGCAGATCTCCTGGACGGTGTACATGCCGTCCTTGACGACCGTGTCCTTGATGTTGTCCTTGTCGACCACGATCGGTGTCAGGAGGTTGGCCGGGACCTTCTGTCCGCTGCCGCTGGTGACGGTGGTGGGCGTCAGGTCGGCGGGGATCGGCTTGCCCTCCGCGAGGTTGACGGCCATCGTCGCGGCGATGTCGGCCTCCGGCTTGTACGGCTTCTCGACCGTGATCGTCTGGGTGCCGAGGAGGATCCGCTGGACGGCGTCGAGCTGGGCGTCCTGGCCGGTCAGCGGCACGTTCATGCCGGCCGCCTTGAGGGCGGTGGCGATGCCGGCGGCGAGACCGTCGTTGGCCGAGTAGACGCCGACGATGTTCTCCTTGCCCAGCGAGCTGATGGCGCCCGACATCTGCTGGTTGGCGTTGTTCGGGTCCCAGTTCGGCGTGTCGTACTCCTTGCCGATCTTCACCTTGCCGTCGAGGACCGAGTGGGCGCCGGCCTTGAACTCGGCGGCGTTCGGGTCGGTCGGCGAGCCGTTGTGCATCACGATCTGGCCGCTCCCGGCCTTGTCGCCGAGCGCGTCGAGCAGGGCCTGGCCCTGCAGCTCGCCCACCTTGCGGTTGTCGTACGAGACGTAGGCGTCGACGGGGCCCTGGGCGAGGCGGTCGTACGCCACGACCTTCACGCCCGCGTCGTGGGCCTTCTGCACGGAGGACTGGATCGACTTGGCGTCGACGGCGTCCAGGATCAGCACCTTGTCGCCCTTGGCGAGCGCGGTGTTGACCTGCTGTTGCTGGGTCGTGGCGCTCTCGGCCGCGTTGTAGTAGTCGATCTGCGCGTCGGGGGCCAGTTCCTTGATCTTCTGCTCGATGTACGGCCGGTCGAACTTCTCGTACCGCGTCGTCTTGCTCTCCGGCAGCAGCAGCCCGATCTTCACCTCGCCCTGCGCCGCGCTGTCCGCCGCCGACGAGGATGCGCCGGTGGTCGCGACCGCGCCCAGGGACAGGGCCACGGCTCCGGCGAGGGCTATCGCCCCGCGCAATGTACGGGTCATGGGAGGCTCCTCTCGTACGCCCCCTTCCCTCGGACGAGCGCGGGAACGAGGTTGCACATATCGCCTATATCGACATTAGCGGCAAGCCGGGGACCGGCAAGCGGGTGAACCGCCGGGGCGCGGCGGCCGGACGCCGCCGGGCGGCCCCGGGGGCCGTCCGGGCATACGCCCGTCGATACGGGACGAGAAGGTCAGGGCACGGAGGAGACGCCCCCTTCCCGGCGGGCGACGGAAGGCCTCGCGAGGCCGGGCGGCGACGGAGGTCGGCGCGCACCCGGGCTTCGGCGGCGACGCCAGGCGCGGGGTGGGCCGGGTGCGGCGGCCGGGTATGGCGGAGCAGCCGCATGTGGGGCCGGGCGGCTCGGGCCCGGCCGTCGCGGGCCTTCGGGTATGAGGCCGGGAGGGCAGGGCCCGGCCAGCCGTCGCGGGCCTTCGGGGGTAGGCGGTGTCAGTAGCGCTGTGCCTTGGTCAGCCGGGGGGTGAGCGGGGGTGAGGCGGGCTCGCGGCTGGTGACCAGGAGTTGGGCGCGTCCCCCGGGGGCGAGGTCCTCGGTGCCGACGAACTGGGTCTCGACGACCTTGCCGGAGGCGTCGAGGAAGTCGACCTGGGCGGCGTAGGAGGCCTCCGCCCCCGTCTTGTTGGTGACCGAGACGAGGACGGCGAGGCGTCCGCCCGTCTCGGCGCGCGGCTTGCCCGTCATCCCGACCTCGTTCAGGGCGTTGCCGCGGCCGTCGACGTCCTTCAAGGCGTTCTGGGCCGCCTGCCGGGACTGCTCGATGTCCGTCCCGATGGAGGCCTTGCGGGAGGCCTCGCGGGCCGATGCCGACGCCGCGGCGGAGGAGGCCGACTCCCGGGCCTCGGCGGCGGCGGACTCGGCCGCGGAGGCGAGCGCGGAGGGCGGCTCGCCGGCGAAGGACTCCTGGTCGGGGGGTGTGGCTCCGTCGCTGACCGACGAGCTGCCGCCCGAGTCGTCGTCCGAGCCGCACGAGACGAGGGCGGTGGCGGAGAGGGCCGCCAGGACGACCGCCGACGCGGCGCTCGCCGCGCGGGCGCGGACGGGATGCTTCCTGCGGAATGAGGGGGTCACGCGGCTCGTCCTTCTGTCGGGGGGCGGAGGGCGATCGGGGGCCGGCGCGGGAGCGGGCCGGGCGCCGCCGGGCGGCCCGACACCGTCCCGGTCATGCTCTCCCGGAGTCCCGCCGGCCGCGAGACGAGCGGGTACGACCGTGGGAGCGGGGCGCAGGAGCCCCGTACACACCGAGACATGACAGGCGCTCCGCCCCGCGTGGGCAGGGGGTGCTCCCCCACGGCCTTCCGCCCCCACGCGGCCAGGGGATGCCCACGGCCTTCCGCCCCCGGGCCGGTCAGCGGGCGCCCCCCACGGGCATCCGCGCCTCTCAGCGGGCGCCCTCCGCGGGCTTTCGGCCCCAGGCGGTGAGCATGCCGGCCGACAGCGCGGCGCACTCCTCGGAGTCCAGGTAGCGGATCGCCTCGTCGACGACGGCGTCGTCGACCAGGCCGGTGGCGACCATCGCCGTTCTGCTCCGCTCCCAGGTGTCCGCCCAGAAGCGGCTGATGGGGCTGCCCGGCACCAGCGGCGGCACATGGATCTCGGCGGCGACGGACCCGAGCCCCGCCGCCCGCAGCAGGTCCGGGTAGGACGGAACCCAGGTGACGTCCGTGCCGATGGTGTCCCGCAGCCCCCGCCACATCGCCCGCATCATCGCGGCGTACGGCGTGCCGGCCGGCCTGCCGCCCGGCGGGTCACCCGTACGGTCGCTCGTCAGGTCCACCGCGTCGCTGAGCACCAGCACACCGCCGGGCTCGACGAGTTCGGCGAGGCGGGTGATCAGCCGCTCCCGCTCGGGCAGGTGCATCAGCACGAACCGCGCGTGGACCAGGCGGAACCGGCCCGGCGCGAAGTCCGGGGCGGTGATGTCGGCCTCCAGCACGTCGAGCCCGGGTGCGGGCCGCGCGCCGAGGAAGCGTACGTCGCGGTCGACGGCGAGCACGTGCGCGGCCCCGGCCTCCTCCAGCAGCCAGCGGGAGACCGTCCCCGTGCCGGCGCCGACGTCGAGGCAGCGCCAGCCCGGGCCGACGCCGAGGGCGCGGAGGCGTGCCCGGGTGAGGTCGTCGTAGGCGAGGGCGCCGAAGTCGATGCGCTCGGCCTCGCCCGCCTGTCCGGGGCGGAAGACGGCCTCGCCGTAGCGCCCGCCGTCCGGGGTGTCCGGGCCGGCCGCGTCCTCGGGAGCGCCCCCGCCGGGCCCGGCGCCGTGGGGCGCTGCCCCGTGCGGTGCGGCGGTCACGGCGTCGCCGTCGTGACGCCGGGGGCGCCGGCCGTGACGGGCCGCCGTCGCCGGGCGGCACGGGACCGGAACAGCGGGTCGTCGGACTGCGGGTCGTCGGACAGTCTCATGGCCGGACCTCTCCAGGCGGGGGCGGCGGTGCCGGGCGGCCCGTCCCGCGGCCGCCGTCCGCCCATCCTGCATCGCCCGCCCGCTTCAGGCGCGCCGTGCCTGAGGCTGAGAGCGCGCCGTGCGGCCGAAAGGGGCGTCCGACGACCCGTGCGGGTAGTCGGACGCCCCTTTCGGCCGAGCCGGTGTCCGGTGTCAGATCTCCGTCGGGATCAGACCGCCGGGGCCGGGAAGGTCGGGTACTCGACTCCGGAGACGTGCTGCACGACCCGGATGACCTGGCAGGAGTAGCCGAACTCGTTGTCGTACCAGAGGTAGAGGATGGCGTTGTCGCCGTCCACCTTGGTGGCGCCCGCGTCGACGATCGAGGCGTGCCGCGAGCCGACGAAGTCCATGGAGACCGCGTCGGGGGCCGTGGTGAAGTCGATCTGACGCTTGAGCGGCGAGTGCAGCGAGACGTCGCGGAGGTACTCCAGGACCTCGTCGCGGGTGGTCTCACGGCCCAGGCGCAGGCTCAGGATGGCGATCGAGACGTCCGGGACGGGGACGCGGATCGAGCTGCCGGTGATGGGCGCCTTCAGGTCGGGCAGCGCCTTGGCGACGGCGGAGGCGGCACCGGTCTCGGTGATCACCATGTTCAGCGGCGCCGAGCGGCCGCGACGGTCGGCCTTGTGGTAGTTGTCCAGCAGGTTCTGGTCGTTCGTGAACGAGTGGACGGTCTCCACGTGACCGCGCAGGACGCCGTACTCGTCGTCCATGGCCTTCAGCGGCGGGACGATCGCGTTCGTGGTGCACGAGGCGCAGGACAGGACCCGCTCGTCCGGCTTGATGGTGTCGTGGTTGACGCCGTGGACGATGTTGGGCACGTCGCCCTTGCCGGGGGCCGTCAGGACGACCTTGTCCACGCCGGGGCGCAGGTGCTTGGAGAGGCCCGCGCGGTCGCGCCACTTGCCCGTGTTGTCGATGAGGATGGCGTCCTTGATGCCGTACGCCGTGTAGTCGACCTCGGAGGGGTCGTTGGCGTAGATCACCTTGATCGCGTTGCCGTTGGCGACGATCGTGCTGGTCGCCTCGTCGACGGTGATGGTGCCCTGGAACTGGCCGTGGATGGAGTCACGGCGCAGCAGCGAGGCCCGCTTGACGATGTCCTGGTCGCCGCCCTGGCGGACGACGATGGCGCGCAGGCGCAGACCGTTGCCCGAGCCGGCCTTCTCGATGAGGAGGCGGGCGACGAGGCGGCCGATGCGACCGAAGCCGTAGAGGACGACGTCGCGTCCGTCGCGGCGCTCGATCTTGTTGGCGCCCGTGGCACCGGCGACGGCCTCGGCGGTGAACTCGGCGACCGTCAGACCGCGGTCGTCGGTCTTGTACGTCGCGGCGAGCATGCCGATGTCGATCTGGGAGGGGCCGAGGTCCAGCGCGGTGAGGGCCTGGAGGAACGGCAGGGTCTCGGTGACCGAGAGTTCCTCACCGGCGATCTGCCGAGCGAATCGGTGGGTCTTGAGAATGCTGACCACCGACTTGTTCACCAGGGAGCGGCTGTGGAGGAGGACGGTCACGTCCTGCTCGCGGTGCAGCTTCCCGATGATGGGGATCATCGACTCCGCGATCTCCTCGCGGTGCTTCCAGTTGGTGAACGAGTCGTCATTGACAGTCACAGGCTTATCTTTCGAGCTAGGCGGCGCTCATATGCTAACCCGGCTGTCGTTTGATCTTTCAAGGGGGCCTGGGGAACGGCCCCTCGGGACCCCACTCGGGCCTCTACCGGCGCCGCGCCAGAGCCTCCCGGCCGGAGACCGGTCGCTCGCGGCACCTCCCGCGGTACGCACGATCGTCAGGGGAATAGGCGATCGAAAGACGTCGTTACGGCGTTGTGCGGTCATCGCCGCCGTCGGTGACCCGAGCTTTCTCGGCTGCCCTTCGGGAATCGCCATGATCCGTGCCAGAGCCCTCACCCTCGCCCTCCTCGCCGCGGCCCTCGCCGCGCTGATGGGATGCTCCGTCCTCGGCAGCCGTGCGACGGCGCCCTCCCCCGCGCCGGGGACGACGTCTCCGGCCCCGGCGGCTCCCAGCCCCTCCCTTCCGTCGACGGGCACACCGCCCGGTGCCCCGCCCGCGGCCCCCGTCGCGACGGCGCCGACCCCGGATCCCGCCGAGCGGACACGGCCGTCCCGGCTCTCCCTGCCCGCGATCGGCATCGAGGACCTGCGGGTCGTGCCGTACGAGGGGACGACCGACGACACGCCGGGCACCCGGATTCAGGACCGCGGCGTCGCCGCCAGCCCGTACGGCAAGGGCGGCGGGGTCGGCCCCGGGGAGGTCGGCAACTTCCTGGTGACGGCCCACCGGCTCTCGGCGGGAGGGCCGCTGCGGGACCTCCCCGAGGTGAAGAAGGGCGACTCGGTCTCCGTCAGGGCGGCGGACGGCACGGTGTACACGTACGAGATCGTCGAGACCCGGCAGACGTCCTTCCGGTCCGAGCGCTCCCTCGCCGAGCAACGGGCGGCGGTTCCGGGCGAGCCGGGCGTGAAGCCCACCAAGGCCATGATCACGATATCCACCTGCGCGACGCCGGAGGACGACGCGGCGGGCAACTTCTGGCGCGACGAGAACGGCAACCCCGAGCACCGCATCGACAAGATCGGCGTTCTGACCTCCACCCGGCCGGCCGCGTCCTGAGCCCCTTCCCCCCTCTCCTCCCGGCCACGGTCTCCTGGCCTCCCACCCTCCTCCGAAGTTCCTCCCGCCGACGTGGCGACCGTCACATTCGGCATAGAAGACGGCCCGCCGGATAGGTGCCCAGCCGCGAAGGCGCCTCCCGACGGCGCTGACCTGGAGGAACGAGAACATGCCCGAACTCTTCATCGACGGAAGCTGGCGGTCCGCGCTCGACGGGCGCACCCGTGAGATCCGGTGTCCCGCCGACGGCGGGCTGGTCGCCGTCGTCGACGAGGCCGGCGGCAAGGACACCGTCGAGGCCATCGCGGCCGCGCGCCGCGCCTTCGACGAGGGCCCGTGGCCCACCACCCCCGCCGCGGACCGCGGTGACCTGCTGCTGCGCGTGGCGGACCTCCTCGCCCGGGACAAGGAGGCGCTGGCCCGCGCCGAGTCCCTCGACACCGGCAAGCGACTGGTGGAGAGCGCGTACGACATCGACGACATCGTCAACTGCTTCCGCTACTTCGGGCGGCTCGCCGCCGCCGAGGCGGGACGCGTGATCGACACGGGTACGGCGGGTGCCGACAGCCGGGTCGTGCACGAGCCGGTCGGGGTCTGCGGGCTGATCACGCCGTGGAACTATCCGCTGCTCCAGACCGCGTGGAAGGTGGCGCCGGCGCTCGCCGCGGGCAACACCTTCGTGCTGAAGCCGAGCGAACTCACCCCGCACACCGCGATCCACCTGATGCGGCTGCTCGCCGAGGCGGGACTGCCGGACGGGGTCGCCAACCTGGTCCTCGGCGCCGGCCCGGAGGCGGGAGCGCCGCTCGCCGACCATCCCGACGTCGACCTGGTCTCCTTCACCGGCGGTCTGCAGACCGGCCGCCGGCTGATGGCGGCGGCCGCCGGGACGGTCAAGAAGGTGGCCCTGGAGCTGGGCGGCAAGAACCCGAACATCGTGTTCGCCGACGCCGATTTCGAGGCGGCCGTGGACATGGCGCTGACGGCGGTCTTCCTGCACTCGGGCCAGGTCTGCTCGGCGGGCGCCCGGCTGCTCGTCGAGGACTCACTGCACGACCGGTTCGTCGACGAACTCGTCCGCAGGGCACAGGAGATCAGGCTCGGCGGCCCGTTCGACGAGGACGCGCGGACGGGGCCGCTGATCTCGGCCGCCCACCGCGCCAAGGTCGAGGCGTACGTCGAGCGGGGCATCGCCGAGGGCGCGGTGCTGCGCTGCGGCGGGGCCCGGCCGGAAGGCCCCGCGTACGACGAGGGGTACTACTACCTGCCGACCGTCCTCGACGCCTGCCGGAGCGAGATGTCGGTGGTGCGGGAGGAGTCCTTCGGGCCGGTGCTGACCGTGGAGCGGTTCGCCGACGGTGACGAGGACGCGGCCGTACGGCTCGCGAACGACACGATCTACGGTCTCGCGGGCGCGGTCTGGACGAGCGACGAGGGCAAGGCCCGGCGCATGGCGGCACGTCTGCGCCTGGGAACCGTATGGATCAACGACTACCACCCCTATGTGCCGCAGGCCGAGTGGGGCGGTTTCAAGCAGTCCGGCACCGGGCGGGAGCTCGGTCCGGCCGGCCTGGCGGAGTACCGCGAGACCAAGCACATCTGGCGCAACACCGCACCCGAGCCGCAGGGCTGGTTCGCCTGACCCCGTGAGACGCGGGGCCGGTTCGTGAACCACAGGGCTGGTTCGCCTCACCTCGACCGGCCCGCGCCGCGCTCTCGCCGGTCCCCCGCCCCTTCGTCGCCAGTCCTTCGTCAGTCCTTCGCCAGTCCCTCGCCTGACCGCATCGCTACTGCCCAGGAGTCGACCCATGGCCACTGCCCCGCCGTCCCCGCCGGGTGACGACGCCGAGCTGACCGAGTTCGGGTACCGCCCCGAACTCAAGCGGACGCTCGGCAACTTCCACACCTTCGCCGCCGGGATCTCGTACATCTCGATCCTCACCGGCACCTTCCAGCTCTTCTACTTCGGCTTCGCCAGCGGCGGGCCCGCCTACTGGTGGTCCTGGCCGATGGTCTTCGCCGGGCAGTTCATGGTCGCGCTCTGCTTCGCGGAGCTGGCCGCGCGCTATCCCGTGGCCGGCTCCATCTACAACTGGGCGAAGAAGGTGGGGAACGGGCACGTCGGCTGGCTGGCCGGCTGGATGATGCTCATCGCCTCGGTCGTCTCGATCGCCGCCGTCGCCCTCGCCTACCAACTGACGCTCCCGCAGATCTCCTCCTTCTTCCAGTTCGTGGGAGACGGCACCGGGACGTACGACGTGGCGACCAACGCGGTGCTCCTCGCCGCCGTGCTCATCCTCTTCACCACGGTCGTCAACGCCTTCGGCGTGAAGCTGATGGCGAGGATCAACACCGCCGGGGTCTTCCTCGAACTGATCGCCACGGTCGTGCTGATCGTGCTGCTTGCCATCAACGTCGTCCGCGGCCCGCAGGTCGTCACCGAGACCGCCGGCACCGGCTCCGGCCAGCCGTTCGGCTATCTCGGGGCGTTCCTGATCGCCTCGCTCGCCTCGGCGTACGTGATGTACGGCTTCGACACCGCTGCCTCGCTCGGCGAGGAGTCGCTCGACCCGTCGCGCAACGCCCCGCGCGCCATCATCCGGGCGATCGTCGCCTCCTTCGTCCTCGGCGGACTGATCCTCATCCTCGCGCTGATGAGCGTGTCGAACCTGCGGGGCGAGAAGCTGTCCTCCGACGGACTGCAGTACGTCGTCCTCGACGTCCTCGGCCCGACGGCCGGCAAGGCCATGCTGTGGTGCGTCCTGATCGCGGTCACCGTCTGCGCGCTCGCGGTGCACACGGCGGCGGTCCGGCTCGCCTTCGCCATGGCGCGGGACAACAACCTGCCCGCGTCCTCGCGACTGGCGAAGGTCAGCCCGCGGTTCGGCACCCCGATCCTGCCGACCGTCATCATCGGCGTGCTCGCGCTGGCGATCCTGCTGGTCAACATCCGTCAGCCGCAGATCTTCACCGTCGTCACCAGCATCGGCATCGTGATGATCTACGTGGCCTACCTGCTGGTGACCGTGCCGATGCTGGTGGCCCGGCTGCGCGGCCGGTGGAAGCCGGCCGAGGGCCGGTTCTCGCTGGGCCGCTGGGGCGTCCCGGTGAACATCCTCGCCGTGCTGTGGGGCGGCGCGATGACCCTGAACCTCATCTGGCCGCGCGCGGCCGTCTACAACGCCGCCGCCCCGTTCCACTGGTACCTGCGCTGGGGCGCGGTGCTGTTCGTCGGCGCGATCGCGCTGGGCGGCTTCGCCTACTACTGGTTCGTACAGCGGCACCGTACCGGCGTCCTCGCCGAGCACGCCGCCGAAGCGGCCCCCGCGGCCGCCGCAGCGAAGGAGACCATCCCCTCATGACCGAAGCACGCACAGCGACCGAGGCGGCCGACGAGGTCTTCGACTACGTCGTGGTCGGCGGCGGCACGGCGGGCAACGTCGTGGCCGCCCGGCTCAGCGAGGACCCGTCCGTGACGGTCTGCGTCCTCGAAGCGGGCCCCAGCGACGTCGGCGACGACAACGTCCTCAAGCTGGACCGGTGGATGGGCCTGCTGGACTCCGGCTACGACTGGGACTATCCGGTCGAGCCGCAGGCCAGCGGCAACAGCTTCATGCGGCACGCCCGCGCCAAGGTGCTCGGCGGCTGCTCCTCCCACAACTCCTGCATCGCCTTCTGGGCGCCGGCGGAGGATCTGGACGACTGGGAGCGGGGCGGCTGTACGGGCTGGAGCGCGGCGGACCTGTTCCCGCTGTACCGGCGCCTGGAGAACAACGACGCCCCCGGGGACCACCACGGGCGGACCGGTCCGGTGAAGCTCCGCACGCTCAAGGGCGGGGACCCGTGCGGGGAGGCGCTGCTGAAGGCGTGTGACCAGGCCGGCATCCCGACGACGCCCTTCAACACCGGCCGTACGGTGACGCGCGGCGCCAACTGGTTCCAGATCAACTCCGACGAGAACAACGTCCGCCAGTCCTCCTCGGTGGCGTATCTGCACCCAATCATGGGCAAGCGCCCCAACCTGGAGATCCGGACCGGGGTGCGGGCCAAGAAGCTGCTCCTCGAAGGGCGCCGCTGCGTGGGCGCCGAGTACCTGGACCCGGATCTCGTCCACACCCGGCGGGTCCGGGCGCGGCGCGAGGTCGTGGTGTCGTGCGGCTCCATCGACACGCCGAAGCTGCTGATGCTCTCCGGCATCGGCCCCGCCGAGCATCTGCGGGAGGTGGGCGTGGAGGTCGTGGTGGACTCCGCCGGGGTCGGCGAGAACCTCCAGGACCATCCCGAGGGCGTCATCATGTGGGAGGCGAAGCAGCCCATGCCGACGGTGTCGAGCCAGTGGTGGGAGGCGGGCATCTTCTACGACACCGAGCCGGGCCTGGACCGGCCGGACCTGATGTTCCACTACGGCTCCGTGCCGTTCGACATGAACACCGCGCGGCACGGCTATCCGACGTCCGAGAACGCCTTCTGCCTGACGCCGAATGTCACCCGGGCCAAGTCGCGCGGCACGGTCCGGCTGCGGACCCGGGACTACCGCGACAAGCCGAAGGTCGACCCGCGGTACTTCACCCACGAGCACGACGTACGGGTGATGACGTACGGTCTCCGGCTCGCCCGCCGGATCGCCGGGCAGCCCGCGCTCGCCGGCTGGGCGGGGGCCGAACTGGCGCCCGGGCCGGACGTGCACACGGACGACGAGCTGCTCGACTACATCCACAAGACCCACAACACCGTCTACCACCCCGCGTGCACGGTGAAGATGGGCGCGGACGAAGATCCGCTGGCGCCGCTCGACGCGCGTCTTCGGGTCAAGGGAGTCGAGGGTCTGCGGGTGGCGGACGGGTCGGTCATGCCGGACCTCGTCACCGTCAATCCGTGCATTACGACGATGATGATCGGCGAGAAGTGCGCCGATCTGCTGCGTGAGGACGCCTGACCGAGGCCTCCCTCGGATCGTGAGCTGCGAGAGCCCGCCCCGGCCGACATGGCCGGGGCGGGCTCCGTGTGCTGTCACCCGGGGGCGGGTCGGGGCTCGCGGGGCGGGCCCTCCCGGACCTGTCAGAAGGTCAGGTTCCAGACGTCGACGCGGCCGGTGTCCTGGCTGGCGTTGTCGTTCACGCGGAGCTTCCAGACGCCGTTCGCGACCTCGGCGGAGGCGTTGACGGTGAAGGTCTGGACGAGGTTGTCCGTACCGCCGCCGGCCCGGTTGTGGAGGGTGTAGACGGTGCCGTCGGGGGCGACCAGGTCGACCTTCAGGTCACCGATGTAGGTGTGCTTGATGTCGACGCCCACCTTGAGGGTGGCCGGGGCGTTGCCGCTGACGCCGCTGACCGTGATCGGGCTCTCGACGGTGGCGTTGTCGGCGACGGTGACGTCGGTCGGGTTCTCGAAGTACTTCCCGGGCGGCGGGGTGCTGCCGCCGACGGCCTTGAGCGCGTCGACCTGTCCGTCGCCGAAGAAGCCGTTCTTGGACGTGGTGCCCGTGCAGCGGCTGTCCGAGGGGCAGGCGATGTCGCCGGCCTGCGTGGCCAGCCGGTCGCGGATCTGCGCCGGGGTCAGGGCCGGGTTGACGCTCGCGATGAGCGCGGCGACGCCCGCGACGTGCGGGGAGGCCATCGAGGTGCCGTTCTTGTTGCCGTACTTGCCGCCCGGAAGCGTCGAGTAGACACCGGAGGCGCCGTCGCCGCCGGGGGCCGCGACGTCGATGACGGCGTTGCCGAAGTTGGAGTACGACGCCTTGACGTTGCCGTTGCCCATGGCGGCGACCGTCACGACGCCCGGCAGCTCGGTCGGGATGTCGATGCAGGCGTTGGTGATCGTGCGGCTGACCGGGGTGGAGTCGTTGGGGCTCTCCGAGTCGGTCGTCTTGTTCGCCAGGTCGTAGTTGGAGTTGCCCGCCGCCGCGATCTGGAGGGAGCCCTTGCTCTCGGCGTACGCCTGCGCCCGGCGCACGCCCTCGATGATGGCGGCCTGGTCGGCGTTGTCCGGGCAGTTGAACTGCCACGGGTCGGTGTAGTAGCTGTTGTTGGTGACCTTGAAGCCGTGGTCACCGGCCCACATGAAGCCGCAGACGGTGTTCTCCGCGAAGAAGAGTCCGCTCGGCTTCTCGGCGATGCGGACCGAGGAGATCTTCACGCCCGGTGCGACGCCGATGACGCCCTTGCCGTTCTTGGCGGCCGCGATCGTGCCGGCCACGTGCGTGCCGTGGGTGTCGACGTCGCGCCAGGCGCCGGCGCGCGTGTCCGCCTTGCCGTAGGCGCAGGAGACCGAGTCGGCGGCGTTGAAGTTGGGCGCGATGTCCTGGTGCTGGTCGTCCACGCCGGTGTCGAGGACGCCGACCTTGACGGTGGCCGATCCGGTCGTGACGGCCCAGGCCTGGTCCGCCTTGATCTGGGTCATGTCCCAGCGGTTGGACTCGGTGAGCGTCGTGGCCGACTGTGTCGGGTTGGGCGGGATCGCCGGGTTGTAGGCGTCGGCCGGGACGTCGGACGTCCGGGTCGCGCCGACCTGCTGGACGCCGCTCACGGCGCGCATCGAGGAGGCGAAGGCCGCCGAGGCCGAGTGCGCCACGATCACGCCGATGGCGTCGTACGAGGCGAAGACGGAGCCGCCGTTGTTCGCGACGGCGGTGCGCGCGGCCGAGGTGTCACCGGGGGCGGTGATCACCAGATAGGCGCGGGTGCCGGCCGCCCAGGCCGTGGAGGCCGCCGTCGTGGCCGTCGGCGCCGTCGCGGTGCGCGCCGAGGGGGACGAGGGCTCCGGGATGGCGATCGGCGCCGCGTGCGCCGCTCCCGCGGGCGCGGCGAGGGCCACGGTCGCCCCGAGGGCGACGGCCGCCAGGGCGGAGTGTCTCAGCCGGCTGGATATGTGGGAAAACAATGCGTCCTCCGATGGCCCGGTGGCGCTGGTGGCGCCGGCCGGGCCCTGTGATGTGTGGGGTGGACGCAAGATCCCAGACGATCCGGGCGGAAGGAAGGATTCTGTCCGACAAGACCGTCTGCGTTACCCAGTGTTGACCTGGCGGGGTGGCGATCGGGGTGGTCTTCGAACGGGATGCACCGCTTCGTTCCCTGGTCGTGTCCTCTCGGGAGCGGTGCTCATGCCGGGACCGCCGACGCCGTCCGCCCGCGGCGGAAGGTGACACGTCCGACGACAAGGCCCGACGGCCTGGCCCGGACGGTCGGATCGTCCGGGCCAGGCCGTCGGGCCTGGGGGCGCTCCCGATCAGGCGGGGGCGCCGGGTCGCTTCACGCGACGGGGCGTCACACCGAGCCGCGCCAGGCGCCCGTCTCGTGGCCGCCGCGCTCCTCGATGAACGACTTGAACCGCTTGAGATCGCCCGTGACCTTCCGCTTGACGAACCCGAGCTTGTCGCCGACCTGCTCCGTCAGCCCTTCGGGGGCGAAGTCCATCTGGAGCATGACCTTCGTGCGGGTGTCGTCGAGACGGTGGAACGTGACGACGCCGGCCTGCCGCGCTTCGCCCTCCACGGTCGTCCAGGCGACGCGCTCGTCCGGGATCTGTTCGGTGACGACGGCGTCGAACTCGCGGCGGACTCCGCCGATCTCCGTCACCCAGTGGGTGAGCGTGTCCGTGCGCTGCTCGATCCGCTCCACACCGTCCATGAAGTTCGGGAACGTCTCGAACTGCGTCCACTGGTCGTACGCCGCGCGCACCGGAACCTCGACCTCGACGGACTCCTCGACCTTCGACATGGGAACACCCTTATCGGTTGGGGACTGTTACGGAGATCCGCCTAACCTCGACCGGAGGACTCACACCTCTTCGAGGGCGGGGAGTTTCGGAACACGGCCTAATAGGACCGCGGAGACATCGGCTTCGGTTCGGCTCCCGCCACTTCGAGGGCGCAGTGGGGCTCGCCCGGGCCGGGGCTCGCGTGGACGACCGCCTGGGACGGCGGGTCGGTGGGGAGCTCGACGGTCACGGCCACCGGACGGTCGCCGGAGAGCTTGGCGTACCCCGTCTCCTTGCCGTCGACGAGCACCTCCACCGCGCCGCCGTGCCCCATCCGCACGGTCGCGCTCACGGAATGCCCCGCGTGGTCGATGTGGAAGTGGTGGCGTCGTCGCATGGGTCGCCTCCCGCCGGGCCGCGCCGTCCGCGGCTCCGCATCCAGCGTAGCCATCTCTCCCCCGGCCCGCGGGCGGGACGGTAGCGCTCCGTATCCGTCCAGGTCACCGCGGGTGCGGTCACCGGCCCGTCACCCGAACAGCGGCGCTCCGGGCGTGCAACCGGCCCGGTCTCCGGTGCACTGGAGGGGCAACCGCCCGCCGAGCATGGAGACGACCATGTACGAAATGCACGTCGGCATCGCGACCCCGGACGGGGTCTTCGTGTGGCACGTCGCCCCCGTGGGCAACCGGACGGCCCTGTGCGGCCAGTCCCTGCACGGCGTGCCCACCGAAGAGCGCGACAAGACCGACCGGCACTGCGCCTCCTGCATGCACTCGTTCCAGGAGCTGATGAACGACCGGCGATGACGACGGCCCGCGGGCTCAGAAACCCATGCGTTCCCGGAGCGCCGTCAGCCGCGGCCGCTTCTCCTTGCGCTCGCGCGAGTGGCGGTCCAGCTCCTCCATCAGACGGCGTGACCGGTGGTCCAGGTCGAGTTCGTCCAGGATGCGGTCCACTTCGGCCAGCAGCGCGCCGTACAGCTGCCACTGCCGCGGCTCGCGCTGGACGACCCCGAGCAGCAGCTCCGCCGCGTTGTCCCGGACGGCTCGGGCGGCGAGGAGTTCGCCGGTGAGGCGTTCCTCGGCGGCGTCGGCGCTCTCGCTGACCCTTGTGGTGACGAGGACGCCGAAGCTGACCAGGGTGTCGGCGAGGTGGGAGAGCAGCTCCTCGATGGCGGGCCCCACCTCCACGGGGACCAGGTCCTCGTCCTGCCGGGCCTTGGCGAGGTCCGTGAGGGTGCGGGCGAGCACGCGCAGCACGACGGCGCAGATCTCCAGGGTGTCCAGGCCGGTGCGGAGCACGATGCGGTGCAGGAGCCCTTCCTTGACGCGCGGGTTGAGGCGCAGGCTGTCCTCGGCCTGGCGGAGGGCGGCGTCGACGTCCGCGATGTCGTTGTCGAGGCGGCGCGCCTCGTGCAGCCGGGCGGCGGCCTGTTCCACCGGGGTGGGCGCGGTGAGTTCCTCGCCGATGCCCAGCAGCAGTTGCCGCATGCGGCGGGAGAGTTCCTCGATGGACTCCCCCGCGGTCCCCACCCAGACGGGTGGCACGAGCAGCACGTTGAACAGCAGACCGACGACGGCGCCGATCAGGGTCTCCAGGACGCGGTCCCAGGCGGTGTTCGCGACCTGGGTGACGCCGAGCACGAGCATCGCGCTGATGGCGACCTCGGGGACGAACTCGTCGACCCGCACGAACCGCCCCACCACCAGCGCCGCGAGGATGACGAGGCCGAGACTCCACCAGGTGAGGCCGACGAGGACGCTGAACGCGATGGCGATGAGCACGCCGACGACGACCGCGTTGACCCGGCGGATGCCGGTGGTGAGCGTGGAGTAGAGGGTGACCTGGACGACGAGCAGCGCCGTCAGGGGCGCTGTCAGGGGCGCCGCCTCACTGCTGAGCTGGAGGGCGACGACGTAGGCGATGGTCGCCGCCGCGGTCGAGCGAAGGGTCTGGACGACGGCCGGTTCTCTGCGCCGTGCGAGCAGTTGGGCCATCGGTCGTCGGAGCGCGGTGCGGACGTCCGCCACGTGGTTTCCCCGGTCCTTCCGTGTGCGCTGCGGTCTCCTGGCTCCCCCAGGTTTTCGCAACTCGGGCCGCTTCGCACGCCGTGCGGGGCACACGTGCGCGCCGGCGGGGGGTCGGATAGCGTCGGGGCGGCGGATCGCGCCGGCGCCGTCCCCGGACCGGGGCGGTCGCGCGACGCCGGCCGGGCCCGCGGGGTCAGGGCCGGACCCGACAGACGCGTGGGACGCGTCGGACCAGGCGAAGGAGACGAGTCAGGATGCCGCTCGAAGGAGAGTACGAGCCGAGCCCGTCGACGTGGGTGCGCGAGCAGGTCGAGCTGTACGAGTCCTCCGGCGGCACGAAGGGCACCACGATCCGCGGCCTGCCCGTCGTCCTGGTCACGAACGTCGGCGCCCGGAGCGGGAAGATCCGCAAGACGCCGTTGATGCGGGTGGAGCACGAGGGCGTCTACGCCCTGGTGGCCTCGAACGGCGGAGCGGTGAAGCACCCCGTCTGGTACCACAATCTCGTCGCCTCCCCCGTGGTCGAACTGCGGGACGGGCCGAAGGTCCGGGACATGCGGGCGCGGCTGGTGACCGGCGAGGAGCGGCGCGTCTGGTGGGAGCGGGCGGTGGCCGCCTTCCCGGACTACGCCGGCTACCAGCGCAAGGCCGAGCGTGAGATCCCCGTCTTCGTGGTGGAACCGCTGGGCTGACCCCGGTGCGGGTACGGGGCGGGTCGCGCGGCCGGCCGCCGTGCGGGCGCTCCGTCCCCCCTCGGAATGGCGATCTTGCCGGGGGTGAGGTGGGGTGGGGTGGGATGTGAAGCTGTCAGGCGTCCAGGACGGATGGATGAAGTCTGTGTCGACCTCGAGCCACACGGTGCCCGGCGCCCCTTGCTGGGTCAGCCTCCTCGCCCGCGACCTGCGGGCCGCCGAGACCTTCTACGGTGCCCTGTTCGGCTGGGAGTTCCGTCCCACGCCCCTGGGCGAGGAGTTCTCCGTGGCCTTCCGCGACGGCGCCCCGGTGGCCGGCGTCGGGGCCCTCGCGCCCCGGCTGGCGGTGGCGGTCGCCTGGACGCCGTACTTCGCCGTGGAGGACGCCGATCTGACGGCGGCCCGCATCCGGGAGCGCAGCGCCACCGTCGCGGTCGGCCCGCTGCGTTTCGGGACGGGCCGCGCGGCGCTCGCGGCGGACCGGGAGGGGGCCGTCTTCGGCATCTGGGAGGGCGAGCTCATCCCCGACTGGAGCGTGGGCCGGGGCGGCGCCCCCGCCTGGCTGGAGCTGCGGACCAGGAACGCGTTCGACGCGGCGATCTTCTACGCCGAGGTGCTGGACTGGGCGAGCGAGCGGCCGGACTGCTGCCAGGTCTCGTACGAGGACGACCACGTCGTGCTGAGCCATCGGGACGTCACCGTCGCCCGGATCTCCGGCGGGGCTGTGGAGGCCGCGCCCGACCCGCAGGTCCGGCCCCGCTGGCACGTCCACTTCCGTGTGGAGGACGTGGACAAGACCGTCGAGACCGCCCTGAGCCTGGGGGGCGGCAAGGCCTCCGAGGTGGTGACCACGGCGCGGGGGCGCGAGATCATCCTGCGGGATCCGGACGGCGGCCTCTTCACGGTCGCGGACGGCGCCCTCGCGGACGGCACGGGCACCGGCGGCCCGGACAGGGGACGTCCGGACAGCGGAAGCCCGGACACCGACCGCTCGGACGCCGGTGGCGTCTGAGGCGCGGGAGCCTTCCGCGTCACGCCCGGCCGGAGTCCGCCCCTCCGGACGCATACTGAACGCATGGGATGGCAGCCCCCTACCGTCGACGATCTGAGGGAACGGCTCGGCGCCACGCTCTTCCGCCGGGTGGCAGGCCCCTCGGGCGCCCGGACGCGCGCCCGCGTCCACGGCGCGCCGGGTCCCCGCTGGTTCGGCCCCGACCGGCCGATCCGCGCGGTCCACGGCGACGCCTCCATGTTCGTCGGAGGGCTGACGGCGCTGCTCCTGCAGTCGCTCCACCCCCTCGCGATGGCGGCGGTCTCGGCCCACTCCGGGTTCCGGGGCGATCCCTGGGGCCGGCTGCACCGGACCAGCGCGTTCCTCGCCGTGACGACGTTCGGTGCGGACGAGGACGCCCGGCACGCCGTGGAGCGGGTCCGGGCCGTGCACGAGCGGGTCAGCGGGACCACGCCGGACGGTGTCCCGTACCACGCCTCCGATCCGCACCTGCTGTGCTGGGTGCACGTGGCGGAGGTGGACAGCTTCCTCCGGGCGCACCGCACGTACGGGGCGGCCCCGCTCGACGACGCCGGCTACGACGGGTACGTGGCGGACACGGCCCGGATCGCGCGGGAACTCGGCGTGCCGGATCCCCCGCGCAGCCTCGCCGAACTGGCGGAGCGGATGGACGCGTACCGCGCCGAGCTGCGGGCCACGCCGGACTCCCGGGAGACCGCCCGCTTCCTGTTGCTGCGGCCCCCGATTCCCTGGCAGGCCCGCCCGCCGTACGCGCTGCTCGCCGCGGCCTCGGTGGAGCTGCTGCCGCCCTGGGCCCGGGAGCCTCTGGGGCTGCCGCGCCTGCCCGGCCCGGTGTGGGACGGGGCGCGGGTGGGCGGACGGCTGGTGACGGGGTCGATCCGGTGGGCGATGGCGCCCCGGCCGCGTACGTACGACGAGGGCGAGGCGGTCACTCTCCCGCGAGCGCGGCCCGGCGGATCGTCGCGTCGATAAGGGCGAGTGCCTGGTCGGCGGTGCGTCCTGGGGCGCGGTTCCAGGGGCCGATGAGGTCCGTCCAGCCCTGCACGCGCAGCTCGGTGACCAGCCAGGCGGCGGAGCGGTTCATGGTGTCGGCGCTGCCGTAGCCGAGGCGGTGGGCGGTGAGCAGGGCGCCGCAGACGCAGCGGGCGCCCCTGGCGTCGCGGAGGCGGTACGGCCGGTTCTGCCAGCCCCACTCCACGAGGACGCGGCGGGCGTGGGCGAGGTGGGTGGAGGGCCGCAGGTCGGGGCGGCCGATGCGGCGCCAGCTGTGCAGGCGGTCGGGGAGGATCGCGCCGAGCCGGCCGGGGAGCGGCCGCTCGGGGGGCGGCGGGGCGGGCAGGGCATCCAGGGCGGTGGCGACGAGCCGGTCGACGGGCACCGAGAGCAGGGCGCGCCAGTCCCCCTCGGGGGCCGGGCCGGTGGGGGCCGAGGTCGCCTCGGCCGGCTCCGCGGAGACGTCCCAGTGGCTGACGATCCCCTGCCAGGCGGCGGTCTCGTACAGCTCGGCGGCGGCGCGGTCGACGGTGTCGAGCGCCGGGTCGGGAGCGAGGACCCCGGACGGATCACGGCCGATGTCGAGCGCCGGGTCGAGGGTGCGGCCGAGGGTGGGGTCGTCGGCGGTGGTCGGCATGTGGGCACGCTCCTGGCTCGATCGGTCCGCTCTCTCAGCAGAATGTCGGCCATCTACCGGTTTATCTTGAATGTCACCTCGCACAAGGTGCGCGACCCACCCATAAGTTACCTTTCGGTTTACCGTGACTTCCTACGCCAGCGGCAGTAGAACTCGTTCCTCTTCCCATCGACAGAGAGGAACGTCACGTGGTATCACGCCGAAGATTCATCACTGGAACAGGTTCTCTTCTCGGCGCCCTGACCCTCCCCGGCATGGCACACGCCGCCACCCGTGTCCCGCCGGGAGCCCATCTCCCGGTTCTGGTGATCGGGACCGGGTACGGCGGCTCGGTCGCGGCGCTGCGCCTCGCCCAGGCCGGCATCGCCGTCCACATGGTCGAGATGGGGATGTCCTGGGACACCCCGGGGGCGGACGGAAAGATCTTCGCCAACACCACCAAGCCCGACTACCGCTCCTTCTGGCTGCGCACCCGTACCAAGCAGCCCCTGCACACCTTCCTCGGCTTCCCGCTCGACAAGGACGTCCCCCGCCACACCGGCGTCCTGGACGCCGAGGAGTTCGCCGGCATCACCGTCTACCAGGGCCGCGGGGTGGGCGGCGGCTCGCTGGTGAACGGCGGCATGGCGGTCACACCCCGCCGCGAGAACTTCGGGGCGATCCTCCCGTCCGTGAACGCCGACGAGATGTACTCCGTCTACTACCCGCGGGCCAACGCCGGGCTCGGCGTCAACCAGGTGGACCCGGCCTGGTAGGAGAGCGCCGCCTGCTACCAGTACGCGCGCGTGGGCCGCAAGCACGCCCAGCGTTCCGGCTTCCCCTTCGTCTTCGTGCCCAACGTCTACGACTGGGAGTACATGAAGCAGGAGGCGGCCGGGGCGGTCCCCAAGTCGGCGCTGGCCGGGGAGGTCCTCTACGGCAACAACCACGGCAAGAAGACCCTGCGCAAGACCTATCTCGCCCAGGCCGAGGCGACCGGCCGGGTCACCGTCTCACCCCTGCACAAGGTCGTCTCGGTCACCCCGGCGGCCGGCGGTGGCTACACGGTCGTCATCGACGAGCTCGACACCTCCGGAGCCACCCGGGCGACCAAGACGGTCACCGCCGGCAAGGTGTTCTTCGCCGCCGGCAGCGTCGGCACCAGCAAGCTGCTGACCCGGCTCCGGGCCACCGGCGCGCTGCCCGGACTGAACGGCGAGGTCGGCAAGGGCTGGGGCGACAACGGCAACGTCATGTGCGGGCGCGCCAACCACATGTGGGACGCCACCGGCAAGCTCCAGGCCTCCATGCCCACGGCCGGCATCGACAACTGGGACGCGGGCGGGGCCTTCGCCGAGGTGGCGCCGCTGCCGACCGGCATCGAGACGTACGCCTCGTTCTACCTCTCCATCACCAAGAACCCGCACCGGGCCGAGTTCTCCTACAACCCCGCGACCGGAAGGGTCGAGCTGAACTGGCAGACCGCCTGGAAGCAGCCGTCCATCGACATGGCGAAGACCATCTTCGACAAGATCAACGCGAAGGAGGGGACGATCTACCGCACCGACCTCTTCGGGGGCTCCAAGATCTGGGGCGACCACCTCACGTACCACCCGCTCGGCGGCGCGGTGCTGAACAGGGCCACCGACAATTACGGCCGTCTCCACGGCCACCCGGGCCTGTACGTCATCGACGGCGCGCTGATCCCGGGCAACGCCAGCGTCAATCCGTTCGTCACCATCACGGCGCTCGCCGAGCGGAACATCGAGAAGATCATCGCCACCGATCTGTGACGGCGGCGGCCGTGGGCCGGCTCAGCCCTGGGGAAGGACGCACACGCTGTCCAGGCCCAGCACGTGGTTGAGCCGGCCGAACGCCAGCCAGGAGCCGATGCTCATGCTCAGCTCCACGATCTCCGCCTGGGTGTAGTGCCCGGTCATCCGGGACCAGAACTCCTCGTCGAGACCGTGGTGGTCGACGGCGTACCGCTCGGCGTACTCGGCGGCCAGCCGCGTCCGGTCGTCGAACGCGTCGGTCGTGCGCCACTCCGTCACGGCCTCCGCGAAGCCCTCCTCGACCTTCCGTCCGTCCCGTTCGGTGCGCCAGTCGAGGCAGAAGCCGCAGCCGTTGATCTGCGCGATCCGCAGCCGCGCGGCCTCGAACTCGCGCAGGCCGAGGGTGGTGTGCTCGTACACCGACAGCGAGAAGTTCGCGGCCGCCATCCCGATCCCGGGGACCATGTCGCCCCAGACGTAACCGATCGGTTCCTGCCCCTCGGGGATGTCGATGATCATCGCTGTCTCCTTCCGAGCCTGCCCACCGCGGGGCGCAGGGGCACGTCCAGCGCGTCGTAGAGTCCGGGCTTGGCGTCCACGAGCCAGTCGACGGCGTTGACCAGCCTGCCGACGGCGGTGGCGTTGCCTCCCGCGGACCGGTTCTCGCCCTCGTCGGTGGCCTCGACGGTGACCTGGATGCGGGGGCGGCCCTCGACGATCACCCGGTGGGCGCCGGCGCCGTCGGGCGGCGTGGGCCAGTCGGGGGCGCACGAGGGGTGGATCCGGGTGACGTGCTCGATGACGAGGCGCGGTTCGCCGTCGACGATCCCGCGCACCTCGAAGCGCACGGCGCCCTGGGTGCCGGCCTCGAAGGTGCCCATCGTCCGGGTGGTCACGGTGGTGTCGAGCGGGCGGCGCTCCAGGGTCTCGGTGATGTCGTCGAGCTCGACGCCGAGGGCGCGCGCCATGAGCCGTAGCTGGCCGCCCCACACCATGGTGGGGACGGACGGGGCGAGCATCAGGGGTTCGTACTCCAGGGGATGGCCCATGCCGACCAGGTGGCGGACGGAGTCCTCCTGCTCGTACGTGGAGTAGTCGAAGATCTCCTGGCAGCGGATCGCGTCGATGGTGGTGCCGAGGCCGCTGATCAGCAGGGGAAGCACGTCGTTGCCCCAGCCCGGGTCGACGCCGGAGACGAAGAGCGATCCCCCGCCCTCGGTGATGGCGGCCAGGACCGGGGCGCGCAGCTCCTCGGGGGCGCCCGCCGCGTCGTAGAGCGGATAGAGCGAGGGCGTGACGACCACGGCCCCGGCGCGGATCGCCGCGCCGATGTCGTCGAGCGCCCCGTCGGGCCGGATGTCGCCGGAGGCGGCGTAGACCACGGCTCGGGGGCGGGCGGCGAGCACGCCCTCGACGTCGTCGGTCGCGGCCACGCCCAGGGTTCGGCCGAGGCCGGCGAGGTCGCCCGCGTCGCGGCCGACCTTGGCGGGTGTGTGGACGAGTACGGCGTCCAGCTTCAGGGCCGGGTGGGCGTCCACGGCACGGATGGCGGCCCGGCCGACGTTTCCGGTTCCCCAGACGACTGTCGGAATCATGCGCGGAGACTAGCCTGACGGACCATCAGTTCCTAGAGGCGTGACGTACGCGATCGCCGTCCGGGGCCGGGGCGGAGGCGGCGTGGCGCCGGGTGGGCCCGGGGCGCGGCCGTCCGTCACGGTGCGTCACCGCGCGCGGTGGGGCGGGCGTGGCTAGCGTGGTTTTCGAGACCCCGTAGGGGGTGTCTTGGCGACCCATGCGAGACCGGTGAGACACCCCCTGGGGCACCACCACGGATCCACCGTCGATCGGAAAAGAGTCACCGTCATGGCCGCACGACCTGAAGGCACGCCGATCTGGGCCGACGCGAGTTTCACCGACCTCGAGGGCGCCAAGGCGTTCTACGGCGAGGTGCTGGGCTGGACCTTCGGCGAGTCCTCCCCGGAATTCGGCAACTACACCCAGGCTCTCAGGAACGGCAAGGCCGTCGCGGCGGTCGTCCCTCCGATGCCCGGCCAGGACGCCGACCCGCAGTCGGCGTGGTGTCTTTACTACGCCTCGCCCGACGCGGCCGCCACGGCGGAGAAGATCAAGAGCAACGGCGGCACCGTCCTCATGGAGCCGATGGCCGTGAGCGACTTCGGCTCCATGTGCCTGGCGCAGGACCCGGCGGGCGTCGTCTTCGGCATCTGGCAGCCCGGCACCCACGAGGGCTTCGAGCTGGAGGGCGAGCCCGGGGCCTACATCTGGGCCGAGGTGTTCACCCGCGAGCCGGAGAAGTCCGACACCTTCCTGACCTCCGTCTTCGGCTACAACGGAAAGAAGATGGCCGACGAGAAGGTCGACTACAAGGTCTTCGACCTGGGCGGCGAGGAACCGGTCCTCGGCAGGATGACCATGACCCCCGAGGACTTCCCCGCCGAGGTGCCGTCGTACGTCCAGGTCTACTTCGCCGTGGACGACTGCGACGCGGCGGTCGCGACGGCGGAGAGGCTGGGCGGGCGGAACGTCTTCGGGCCGATGACCAGCCCGTTCGGCCGCTTCGCGAGCATCGTGGACCCGCAGGGGGCGGCCTTCGCCGTGATCGACGTGTCGACCACGGAGGGCGAGATGCCCGAGATGACCTGACGCCGCCGGGCCCGGGTCAGGGCCCGCCGGACACGCGGTGACGCCCGGGGCCGTGGCCGGTCCCGGGCGTCGCCGCGTCGGGGCAGGTCAGGCTCCGTCGCGGACGGCGACGATCCCGTTGAAGACTCCGACGTAGGCGGTGCCGTCGGGGCCGAGGGTGATCGGCGCCCAGTTGTTGTCGTAGGCGACGCCGGTGCCGGTCAGGCGTTGGAACGCCCGCCGACCGGTGCGGAAGTCGACGGCGGTGAGGTACCAGGCGTCGATGCCCAGGGCGTTCGGCTGCTTCTCGTAGGAGTAGAGCAGCCCGTTGACCGTGGAGAGCTTCGGCACGGTGGAGGGGGAGCGGACAGCGCTCTCCCAGACCGTGTCGCAGCCGCTGCCGTCGGGGCGGACGTCGATGCGGGTCACACCACCCGTGACGCTGCGGCCGAAGGTCAGCGACGTCGGGTTCTCGTAGCCGTAGTTGTTCTCCACGATCAGGCTGTCACCCCAGCTGATCAGGGAGTTGTCCGTGGTGGAGGCGCCGGAGCGGAAGACCGGCACCCGGCAGACCAGGCGCTCGGCCGCCGGCACGTCGGCGCCGCGCCGGTAGACCAGGACGTTCATCCGGTCGTCGGCGTTGTCGGTGATGGCGACGTACTCCTCGCGGGAGCCGAAGAGGTCGGGTGTGGTGCCCGAACCCTGGTTCACCGAGCCCGGCTTGGTGCCCGTGCCGCGGTCGTACGTCTGCCGCCACTGGATTCGGGGAGTCCCGTCGGCGTCGGCGCGGAAGCTGTAGAGCGCGTGGTCGGAGACGATGGAGACGCCGTCCTCGGCCACCGAGAAGGAGTTCTGGATCTCCTCGCCGTCCAGGCGGACGGAGCGGAGCGCGCCGGTGGCGGGGTCGACGGTGCCGACCCGGCCGAGGCGGGTGACCCACCAGATGCGGCCGTCCCAGTCGGGCATCACGGAGGTCACGGGGTCGCACACGCCGCTGGGGAAGAGATTCGTCCAGCTCACGCAGTCGTGCGGGACGAGGGAGGTCAGGTCCCAGTCGTCCTCGACGGTGAACTTCCACGCGCCGTTGGTGCCTTGCGTGTGGGCGATGCGCAGGATGTGCTGGCGGGAGTCGGCGAGGACGACCCTGTCCCGGTCGTCGAGATAGAAGTAGGCGCCCCCGGAGGTGTCCTTGAAGATCCTCTCGAAGTCGAGGCGGGTGATGGCCTCGACGGTCGAGGAGCGCTGCGGGAGGCGGTACTCCGCGAGGGTGTCCAGGGTGCGCGGGTCGAGCAGCTTGAGCAGGAAGCCGGAGAACGTGCCGCAGACGGTGAGCAGGCGGCCCGCCGAGTCGAAGGTGACGGTGGCGCACTCGCCGCCGAGCGGCGCGATCTTCTCGCTGGTGACCTCGGGGTCGCGGCCGAGCGGCCCGGGGAAGGGGTGGGTCCCGCTGCCGGCCCCGTCGGCGTGCATCCCGCTGCGTCCGTTGGGCGCGAGGTACGGGTGCCGCTCCGGCGCCTCGCCCGGGACGGGCCGGGGGGTGGCGGGCGCGCCCTGGTAGTGGTCCACCAGCCGGTGGCCGGGCGCGAGCGGTATCTCGTCGGCGAGGGCGACGGGGGTGGCGAACGCGAGCGCGGTCGCGCACACCGCGGCGATCAGCGCGAGCGCGCGGGCTCGTCTGGGGGGCGTGGTCAAGGCGGCTCCTCGGATGCGTTGCGTCGGTCGCGCCGGCGGCCGACGTTAGGCCCGAGTTGTCGACTTGTACATGCAACTGCCCTGTGTTTCACGGGCACTTCATGTGCGTGCAACGTGACGCCGCAGGATCATCCCTAGGGCTTGAGGCTGCTCACCACGTTGGCGGTGGCGGCGACGCCGTTGGCGATGGTGGGTGCCATGCTCGTACCGGCGAGGAAGAAGCCGAGCAGGGCGCAGACCAGGGCGTGGGAGAGCTTCAGACCGCCGCTGCGGAGGAAGATCACGGCCAGCACCAGCAGAAGCAGCACCACGGAAATGGAAACGGCCATCGCCATACCCTCCTTGCGCCGCACCGGAATTGCGGCGTCCGGCGGCCAGTGTGGCGCAGCGGGAGCGCCGTCCGGCGGTACGGCATGCCTGCCGAACGGGTGACGTTGGGGCCCGGGGTCGTCAGCCCTTCTCGTTCAGGCAGTCCTGCCAGTCGACCGTGCGCTCGCACCAGCGCTCCAGCAGGACGCGGTCGTGCCCCACGGCCAGCAGCCCCGCGCCGGTGCGGGCGCGGTAGGCCTCGACCGCCGCGACCAGGGCGGCCGTGGTCGACGCGTCGAGCATGGCCGTCATCTCGTCGCAGATCAGCCAGCGCGGGCGCAGCACCAGTGCCCTGGCCAGGCAAGCGCGTTGGAGCTGGCCGTCGCTGACCTCGTGCGGGCGGCGGGCGAGGAGGTCGGCGGTGAGGCCGACGTCCGGGGCGAGTTCGGCGAGCCGGTCCTCGGCGTCGGACCGCCTGCCGGTGGCGCGGAGGGGTTCGATGATCAGATCGGCGAGGCGGAGCCTCGGGTCGGCGGAGAGGCGGGGCTGCTGGAAGACCACCCCGACCGAGGTCCGCAGCGCCCGCGGAGCGCCGTGCCGCCAGCCGCGCACCGGTGTCCCGTCGATCACCAGACAGCCCGCGTCGGGCCGGTGGAGCAGGGCGGCGACCCGGGCGAGCGTCGACTTTCCGCAGCCGCTGGGCCCGAGCAGCCCGACGGACGCACCGGCCGCGAGGGCCAGCGACGCCCCTCGGAAGACCGGCGCGCGGCGGTCGTAACCGGCGGTGATGGCGTCGAGTTCAAGCACGGGGCCCTCCGGGCGGGACGGAAGCGGAGGCGGGGGCAGGGCTGGGAGCGGGGCCACGGGTGGCGGCGGGTACGGCGCCGGGGCGGGGCGCGGAACCGGCCGTCGGCGCCAGGTCGTGTCCGGAACGTCCCGCCGGGCGCGCGGTGTCGTCGTCACGCATCGGCATCGCCTCGGACCGGGTGATGGCAGGCGACGCCCGCCACCGGCGTCGGGAGGGTGGCGCAGACCTCGGTGGCCCGCGTGCACCGGGGCGCGAACGCGCAGCCGGGCGGGAGGTCGGTCAGTTCGGGCGGCATGCCCGGAATGGGGGTGAAGGCGCGATCCGGCAGCGCGTCGAGGAGGCCGCGGGCGTACGGGTGGCGGGGTCCGGGTTCGCCGAAGAAGCGGTGCGCCGGGGTGGTCTCGACGATGCGGCCCGCGTACATCACGGCCACCCGGTCGGCGATCCGCCGCGCCGCCTCCAGGTCGTGGGTGATCAGCAGCAGGGCCCGGCCCTCGTCGGCGTGGCGGCGCAGTTCGTCGACGGTCCGCTCGACGAGGTCGCGGTCGAGGCCGGTGGTCGGCTCGTCGGCGAGGAGCAGCGGTGCGTCGCCGATGAGCGCGAGGGCGGTCGCCGCGCGCTGGGCGAGGCCGCCGGAGAGTTCGTGGGGGTGACGGTCCAGGTGGCCGGCCGGGAAGGCGGCCCGTTCGGCGGCCGCCTCGGCCGCCGCGCGCCGCTCCCGCCTCGCCGCCCCGGTCAGTTCGCGCACCGTCTCCTCCAGCTGGGAGCGCACGGTCCTGACGGGGGTCAGATGGGCGGCCGGGCTCTGCGGTACGAGTCCGACGCGCCGTCCTCGTACCGTGCGGGCCAGGGTCCGTTCGTCGGCGGCGAGCAGGTCGACGCCGGCGAGGTGGGCCGTGCCGGTGGTCTCGGCGTTGCCGGGGAGCAGGCCGAGGAGCGCGGAGGCGAGGACGGACTTGCCGCAGCCGCTCTCCCCGACCAGCGCGAGGCACTCCCCCGCGGCCAGGTCGAAGTCGGCGTCGGTGACGGCGGCGACCTGTCGTCCCCCGCGCATCCGGAAGCGCACGGACAGGCCCCTGACGCTGAGCACGGCGTCGTCGGCGCGCCCGGCGGCGACCGCCTCCAGGGCTCGGACGACACGTACGTTCACGGCGGAAGCCTCCTCTGTCCCGGGGTCCGCCGTGCCGGTGTCGGCGGCCCGGGTGTCGCCCGCTCGGTCGTCGCCCGCTCGCGGGTTCACAGCGCGCGGGTTCACAGCATCAGCTCCGATCGGCGGCGCGGATTGAGGCGGTCGCGCCACACCCCGGCGAGCCCCGCGACCGCCAGTGTCGGCACGATCAGGAAGAGGCCGGGGAAGAGCGTCGGCCACCAGTCGCCTGCGAGCAGCGAGGAGCGGGCGCTCTGCACCAGGTTGCCCAGGCTGGCCTGGTGGCTGGGGAGGCCGAGGCCGAGGAAGGACAGCGCCGACTCGTGCCACATCGCGTGCGGCACCATCAGCACGGCGGCGAGTCCGGCCTGCGGGAGGACCGCCGGCAGCAGATGGCGTGCGGCGACGCGCCACCGGGAGGCCCCGCCGGAGATCGCCGCGTCGATGTAGGGGCGCGAGCGCAGCGAGAGGACCTCGGAGCGGACGATCCGGGCCGTCGACAGCCAGTGGGTGAGGGCGACCGAGACGATGACCGGCCAGACGCCCGGCCGGAACATCGCCACGATGAAGATGCCGAGCAGCAGGTGCGGCACGGAGGAGAAGGCGTCGACGATCCGCATCACGAGCCGGTCGGTCCAGCCGCCCAGCGCTCCGGCGGCGGCGCCGACCGCCGTGCCGATGACGGTGGCGACGAGGGCTGCGACCAGGCCGACGAGGAGTGAGATCCGCAGGCCGTAGACGCTGCGCAGCAGCAGGTCGCGGCCGACGTCGTCGGTGCCGAAGGGGTGCTCCCAGGAGGGCGGCAGCAGCTTGCGCGACAGCTCGACGGCCTGTTCGTCGAGCTGGACGAGGGGCGGCACGACGAGGACGGCGAGGACGACCGCGCCGACGATCACGGCGGAGGACCAGAAGCGGACGCGCCGGGTGCGGGGGTCAGCCATCGAAGCCCACCCTCGGGTCGGCGAGGCCGTACAGCAGGTCGGACAGGAGGTTGCCGAGGAGGACCGCCGCGGTGGCGAGCACGGTGAGCGCGGCGAGCAGCGGGAAGTCCACGGAGGTGGCGGCCTGGACGGTGGCGGCGGCGATGCCGGGCCAGCTGAAGACCGTCTCCACGAGCAGGGCTCCGGTGATGAGTTCGGGGACGCGGGAGCCGACGAGGGTGAGCATGGGGAGCATGCCGGAGCGCAGGGCGTGGCCGAGCAGGACGGTGCGTTCCCGCAGTCCGCGCGCGCGGGCACCGCGGACGGGGTCCTCCTCCAGGGCGTCGCCGACGCCCTGCCTGACGTACAGGAAGAACCACGGCAGTTGGGCGATGCCGAGGACGGCGGCGGGCAGCACGAGGTGGCCGGCGACCTGGTCGAAGGTGACCGTGTCGCTGGCGGTGTCGGTGAGGCCGCCGGCCGGCAGCGCGCCGAGCTTCAGCGCGAAGAACCAGATGGCGAGCAGACCGAGCCAGAAGGCGGGGGCGGCTTCGAGGGTGTACGCGGCGGAGCTGACGATCCGGTCGAGCCAGCCGCCGCGGCGGCGCCCGGCGAGGACGCCGAGGGCGGTGCCGAGGGCGATGGCGAGGAGGAAGGCGGTGACGGCGAGGAGCGCGGACCAGCCGATCCGCTCGGCGATGACGTCGGCGACGGGCTGCCGCATGACGCTGGAGTCGCCGAGGTCGCCGCGGAGGGCAGCGGTCAGCCAGTCCCACCACCGGGTGGCGAGAGGCCGGTCGACGCCGAGGTTGGCGCGCAGCTGGTCGAGGTTCTCCTGCGAGGCGGTGAGTCCGGCGGTGCCGGCGTACGCCTTGACCGGGTCGAAGGGGGAGGCGGCTGCGACGGCGAAGACCGCGAAGGTGACCGCGAGGAGGACGGGGACGGCGAACAGGGCCCGCCGTCCCGTCATCCGGGCCATGGCCCCCCAGGGGAGGCGACGGCTCACTTCGCGGTGTCCTTCGGCTTCCAGGCCTCGATGTTCCACCAGGGGCCGGCGGCGAGGCCGTGGTCGTGCGGTTCGGTCTGGGTGGTGAGCCCGTCCCAGCGGTCCTCGACGACGTAGAGGTGGTCGATGTGGGTGAGGAAGGTGTAGCCGGGGTTCTTCACCAGTTCGCGCTGCACGGTGTCGTACGCGGCCCGGCGCTTGGTGAGGTCGTCGGTGCGGCGGCCGTTCTCCAGGGCCTGGTCGACGACCTTGTTGTCGTACCAGGCCATGTTGTTGAAGCCGTCGCCGCCGAGGGTGGACTTCAGGAGGAGGTACTGGTCGAAGTCGGGGTCGCCGGGCGAGCCGCCGCCGGCGAGGACGGCGTCGGTCTTCATCCGCGGCTCGATGACCTCCCAGGTGCCGCCCTGGGTCCTGATGTCGATGCCGGCCTTCTTGGCGTCGGAGGCGTAGGCGAGGGCGTGGTCCTGGCGGAGCTTGTCGCCGGAGAGGTACCAGAGCGGGAACTGGGCGCGTACGCCGTTCTTGACGCGGATGCCGTCGGGGCCGGGCTTCCAGCCGGCCTCGTCGAGGATCTTCACGGCGCCGGCGAGGTCGTGGCGGCGCTCGGTGCCCTTGGCGAACCACTCGCTGTCGGTGGGGACGGGGCCGTAGGCGGGTTTCCCGGCGCCTTCGAGGATCTTGTCGACCATGGTCTGGCGGTCGACGGCGATGTCGAGGGCGCGCCGGACGGCGACGTCGCCGGTGACCTTGTGGTGGGTCGGCAGGGTGACCGTGCGGTAGTCGTAGGTCGTGGCGGCGTACGTCTTCTTGCCGGTGTCGTTCTTGAAGCCGGCGGCGAGGTTGGGCGGCAGGATGGCGCCGTCGAGGTCGCCGGAGCGCAGCCGGGTGGCGCGGACGTCGTCGTCCTTGATGATCGCCATGGTGAACTTCTTGACCTGCGGGGCGCCGCCCCAGTAGGTGGGGTTGGCCTTGAAGCTGAGCTTCTCGCCCTTGGACCAGCCGGTGAGGACGTAGGGGCCGGTGCCGACGGGCCGGGTGGTGAAGGGGCCGGTGTTGACGTCCTGGCGGCCGGCGACGTGCTCCGGGGCGACGGCGAGGACGGTCCGCTCGGCGAAGGGCGCGTAGGGGTACTTCAGGGTGAAGACGACGGTGTCCGTGCCGACGGCCTTGACGTCCTCGAGGGCGTCAAGTTCGGTCCGGGAGGGGTTGTTCGTCTTCGGGTCGAGGATCGTCCGGTAGGTGAAGACGACGTCCTTGGCCGAGAAGGGCCGGCCGTCGCTGAAGGTCACGCCCTTGCGGAGCTTGTAGGTGTACGTCAGTCCGTCGGCGCTCACCTGGGGAAGGGCCTCGGCGAGGGCGGGCCGCAGCTTCATGGTGTCGTCGAAGGCGAGGAGCCCGTCGAAGATCTTGGAGTTGCCGTCCTTGCCGTAGCCGAGGAGCGGGCTGAGGGTGTCGGGCTCGTAGGCGATGCCGACGACCGCGGAATCCTTGGGGCCGCCGGAGCCCTGGGCGGAGCCGCCGGGGTTCGAGCAGGCCGCCGCGGTGAGGGCCAGGGAGCCGGCCAGCGTCACGGCGGCCGCGCCGCGTATGGATCGGGCGGTCATGGTGCCCACACCCCTCTTGAAGATCAACCGTTGTTGCGAACAGCACGCAATTAAACAGTATGTAAAGGGGTGCGGGCACATGGGCCCCTTACTGTGGCCGGAACCGCCGGGTCACGCCGGAGCCGGCAGGTCCATCAGCTCCGCGATCGCGTCCTGGTGCGAACCGGCCGAACCGAGCGCGATCTGGTCGGACTTGGCCCGCTTGAGCGCCAGGTGCGCCGGGTGCTCCCAGGTCATTCCGATGCCGCCGTGGAGTTGGACACACTCCTCGGCCGCGCGCACGGCCACCTTGGAGCAGTAGGCCTGGGCGACGGCGACGGTCAGCGCGGTGTCGGGGCTCTCGGTGGCCAGGGCGTCGGCGGCGGCCCGGGCCGCCGCGCGGGCGTTCACGATCTCCAGCCAGAGCTGCGCCATGCGGTGCTTGAGCGCCTGGAAGGAGCCCACCGGGCGGTTGAACTGGTACCGCTCGCGGGTGTGCCGGACGGTCTCCTCCAGGCACCACTCCGCGAGGCCGAGCTGCTCGGAGGCGAGCAGTCCGGCGCCGGTGAGCAGTCCGCGCCGGACCGCCGCGCGGGACGGGCCGGCGTCCGCGAGGCGGGTACCGGAGGCGGAGCCGGAGGTGACCCGCGCGAGCGGCCGGGTCAGGTCGAGCGGGGTCTGCGGCTCGACGGCGGCGTCGGCCGCTGGGACGGCGTACAGCCCGTCGGGGCGTGGCACGAGGAGGACGTCGGCGAGGACGGCGTCGGCGACGCCGTTCGCGGTGCCGGTGACGATCTGCTCCCCGTCGGGGGCGGTGGACAGGGGCAGCGCGAGAACGGCGACCGTACGGCCGCTCGCCAGGCCCGACAGCAGCTCGGCGACGGGGGCGTTGCCGGTGTCCAGGGCCAGCAGGGTCTCGGTCGCGATCACCGCGCTGGTGAGGTACGGCGCCGGGGTCACCGCTCGCCCCAGCTCCTCCAGGACCACGGCCGCCTCGCGGTGGCTCGCGCCCTGGCCGCCCAGTTTCTCGGGCACGAGCAGCCCGGCCGCGCCGATGTCGCCCGCGAGGGAGTTCCACAGGCCGGGAACGTACGGATCGCCGCTCTCGACCCGGTCGAGCAGGGTCCGCGTCCCGGCCCGGGCGGCGAGCAGGGAGCGGACCGCGGACCGCAGGTCGTCTTCCGTGTCGGAGTAGAGGAGGTCAGTCATCGCGCGAGGTCCTTCCAGGCGACGTCCTTGTCGTTGCGCGGTTCGGCGGGCAGACCGAGGACGCGTTCGGCGACGATGTTGAGCAGGACCTCGGTCGTGCCGCCCTCGATCGAGTTGCCCTTGGAGCGCAGATAGCGGTAGCCGGCGTCCCGTCCGGTGAAGTCGACGAGGTCGGGGCGGCGCATGGTCCAGTCCCCGTACAACAGCCCCTCGTCGGCGAGGAGTTCGACCTCCAGGCCGCTGATGGCCTGGTTGAGGCGGGCGAAGCCGAGCTTCATCGCGCTACCCTCGGGGCCGGGCTGGCCGGCGACGAGCTGCTGGCGCAGCCGCTCGCCGGTGAGCCTGGCCACCTCGGCGTCCACCCAGAGGTCGAGCAGTCGGCGGTGCAGGGCGTGGGTGCGCAGCTCGGGGCGTGCGCGCCAGGCCGCGGCGACCGGGCCGATCATGCCGCCCTCGCGGGGGATGCGGGCCCCGCCGATGGAGACGCGTTCGTTCATCAGGGTGGTCTGGGCGACCCGCCAGCCGTCGCCGACGTCACCGAGGCGGTGGGCGTCGGGGATGCGGACGTCGGTGAGGAAGACCTCGTTGAACTCCGCCTCGCCGGTGATCTGGCGCAGCGGCCGGACCTCCACGCCGGGGTCCGACATGTCGCAGACGAAGTAGGTGATCCCGCGGTGCTTGGGCAGGTCGGGGTCGGTGCGGGCGATGAGGATGGCCCAGCGCGCGACATGGGCGCTGGAGGTCCACACCTTCTGTCCGTTGACGACCCAGGTGTCGCCGTCCCGGACCGCCCGGGTGCCGAGCGCGGCGAGGTCGGAGCCGGCTCCCGGTTCGCTGAAGAGCTGGCACCACACCTCGTCGCCCACCCAGAGGGGCTTGAGGAAGCGCTGCTTGACCTCTTCGGAGCCGTAGGCGAGGAGGGTCGGCGCGGCCATGCCGAGGCCGATGCCGATCCGGCGCGGGTCGTTGTCGGGCGCTCCGGCGGCGGCGAGTTCGGCGTCGACCACGGCCTGGAGCGAGCGGGGCGCGTCGAGTCCGCCGAGGCCGACGGGGTAGTGCACCCAGGCCAGTCCGGCGTCGAAGCGGGCCCGGAGGAAGTCCTCGCGCGCGGTGGCGGCCGGCGGGTGCTCGGCGAGCAACCGCTTGGTGCGGTCGAGCAGTTCGGCGGCGTCCGTCATGCCGGGACTCCTTCCGGGAGGACGACGAGGCGGCCGGTGGTGACGCCTTCGGCGACCCGCTGCACGGCGTCCGCCGCGCCGGCGAACGGGACGCGCTCGCTGACCAGCGGCTTGATCAGGCCCTTGGCGGCGTACTGGGTGAGCGTCTCGTGGCAGCGCGGGATCGCGGCCGGGTCCTTGAGGTTGTACAGGCCCCAGTGCAGCCCGAGGATCGCGTAGTTCTTCACCAGGGCGTGGTTGAGGGCGGGCGAGGGGATGGAGCCGCTCGCGAAGCCGACGACGACGATCCGGCCCTCGAAGGCGACGAGCTTGGCGGACTGGGCGTAGGCGTCGCCGCCGACCGGGTCGTAGATCACGTCCGCGCCGCGGCCGCCGGTGGCCTCCTTGACGGCGGCGACGACGTCCTCGGAGCGGCGGTCGACGACGACGTCGCAGCCGAGCCCGCGGGCGACCTCGGCCTTGTCGGCGCCTCCGACGACACCGATGACCGTGGCTCCCGCGGCCTTGCCGAGCTGGACGGCCGCGCTGCCGACCCCGCCGGCGGCGGCGTGGACGAGCAGCGTCTCGCCCTCCTTCAGGGCGGCGCGGCGGTGCAGGCCGAACCAGCCCGTCTGGTAGCCGATGTGGAGCGCGGCGGCCTCGGCGTCGTCCAGCGCCTCGGGGGCCGGGAGTACGGCGGCGGCGTCCGCCACGGCGTACTCCGCGAGGCCGCCGTGGGGAAGGACGGGGGTGGCGATCACCCGGCGGCCGTCCTCGGTCTCGCCGCAGATCTCCACGCCCGGGGTGAAGGGCAGGGGCGGCCGCACCTGGTACTGCCCGCGGCAGAGCAGGGCGTCGGGGAAGTTGATGTTCGCGGCGCGGACCTTGAGGAGGAGCTGCCCCTCGCCCGGGGTGGGCAGGTCCACCTCGTCGCGCTGCATCACCTCGCCCGGTTCGCCGTTCTCGTGCACTCGCCATGCCTGCATGGAGCTCCTCCACCAGCCGTCGTCCGTACTGCCCGGTCGGTCGCATACTAAGCGGTCGCTTGTCGTGGAGGAACCGTCTGCCGGGACTTTCTCGCGGGTGTCCGCACGTCGGCGCGCGACCGCCCGGGGTTGCTGGGGCGTTCCCGAGACCGGGCGCGGTCGGCCAGGCGACCTCGGGGCGGGCGTAGTTGGTCAGGCGTTCTCGGGGCGGGCGCGGTTCGTCAGGCGTTCTTGGGGCGGGCGCGTACGTGCATGCGCTCGCCCTGCGGCCCGAACAGGCTCAGGAACTCCACCGGTCCGTCGTCGGCCGGTCCGAACCAGTGCGGTACGCGCGTGTCGAACTCGGCCGCCTCCCCCGTCCCCAGCACGACGTCGTGCTCGCCCAGGACGAGCCGCAGCCTGCCCGAGAGGACGTAGAGCCATTCATACCCCTCGTGGACGCGCGGGTCGGGGTTCTCGTACGGCTTCTTCTGCACGACCTTGTACGCCTGCAGGCCGCCGGGCTGACGGGTGAGGGGGTACATCGTGCGGCCGTGGCGCTCGATAGGCTTGGCGCGCACCCGCGGATCGCCGACGGGCGGCGCGCCGACCAGCTCGTCGAGCGCCACCTGGTGAGCGCGGGCGATGGGCAGCAGCAGCTCCAGACTCGGCTTGCGCTGCCCCGACTCCAGCCGGGACAGCGTGCTCACGGAGATGCCGGTGGAGGCAGAGAGATCTCCCAAGGTGGCTCCGCGCTCGCGCCGGATGCGGCGCAGCCGCGGGCCGACCTCGTTCAGTACCTCGTCGATGCGTGCGTCCTCGTCGGTCATGGGTTCATTGCAGAAACGGCAAGAAGATTTGTCAAGCCCGTCGGGTCGGAGCCAAGGTCGTGGCATGAGCGAACACAGCAGGACCCTGGAGCAGCGGTACGACGTCGTGGTCGTCGGGGGCGGCGCGGCCGGGCTCAGCGCGGCCCTGGTCCTCGGCAGGTCGAGACGGCGGACCCTGGTCGTCGACGCCGGCGAGCCGCGCAACACCCCGGCCGCCCACATGCAGGGCTACCTCACCCGGGACGGGATGCCCCCGGCGGAGTTCCTGGAGGCGGGGCGGCGCGAGATCGCCGCGTACGGCGTGGAGTGGACGGCGGGCCGGGTGACGGAGGCGGTCCCGGACGGCGCCGACGGCTTCGTGGTGACCGTGGACGACGGCCGCACGGTCCACGCGCGCCGCCTGGTCGTGACCACGGGCCTGGTGGACGAGCTCCCCCCGGTCGAGGGGCTGGCGCGACGGTGGGGGAAGGACGTCCTCCACTGCCCGTACTGCCACGGCTGGGAGGTCCGCGACCAGGCGTTCGGGGTGCTCGCGCACCCGGTGATGGGCGCGCACCAGGCGCTGATGGTCTCCCAGTGGTCCGACGACGTGACGCTCTTCCTCCACACGGCCGCGCCGCTGTCCCCCGAGGACCGCGCGCGGGTGGCGGCGGCCGGCATCACGGTGGTGACCGGAGAGGTGGCCGGCCTGGTCGTCGAGGAGGACCGGCTGACCGGGGTACGCATGGCCGACGGGCGGGTGGTGGAGCGGGCGGTGCTTCTCGCCGGGACGCTCCTCTCGCCCCGGGACGGCCTGCTGACGGCGCTCGGCGCCGCGACCCAGGACACGCCGTTCGGCCCGTTCGTGACGGTGGACGCGACCGGGCGCACCAGCGTCCCGGGCGTCTGGGCGGCGGGCAACGCGGTCGGACCCGCGGAGCAGGTGATCAACGCGGCGAGCGGTGGATACCGCGCCGGTGCGGCGGTCAACGGGGAGCTGATCCTCACCGACCTGGACCGGAAGGCCGCCGCCCTGGTCCGGGGGTGAGGCCGGGGGCCGGGAGTGAGGCCGGGGGCCGGGAGTGAGGCCGGGGGCCGGGCGCGGCGGGGTACGGCTCCGGGCCGGGGGCCGGAACCGGGCCGGGTGCCCGGAATCCGGGTGGGCGCGGGCCTTCCGCGGCGCGAAGCCCCCGGCGGGGCTCGGGGACGTCCCGGTGGGCGCGGGGTTCCGTTCTCGGGGGTTCCGCGCTATCGATGCGGCATGACGGACGACACGACGGACCCGCCCGGACTCCCCGCCCCTCCCCCGCTCGGCGCGAGCGCGCTGCCGGCGGGGACGTACGACGGACGGATCGTCCTGGTGACCGGCGGTGGCTCGGGGCTGGGCAAGGCGATCGCCGCCGAGTTCGCCCGCCTCGGGGCGGAGCTGATGCTCCTCGGCCGGACCGCCGCCCGCCTGGAGACGGCCCGCGAGGAACTGCGGCGCGCGGGCCGGACCCGGGTGGCGGCCGCCGTCTGCGACATCCGCGATCCCGACGCCGTCACGGCCGCCTTCGACGCCTGCGAGGCGGCGCTCGGCTCCCGGCCGCACGTCCTGGTGAACAACGCGGCCGCCAACTTCCCCGTACCGGCCGAGGAGTTGTCGCCGAACGGCTGGCGCGCCGTCGTCGACATCACACTGACCGGGACCTGGTTCACGACCCGGGAGTTCGCCCGCCGCCATCTCGCCGCCGGGACCCCGGGTTCCGTCGTCAACGTCGGCGCCTCGTACGCGTGGACCGGCGGCCCGGGCTTCGCCCACTCGGCGGCGGCCAAGGCCGGGGTGAAGAACCTGGTGGAGACGCTGGCGGTGGAGTGGGGCCCGTACGGCATCCAGGTCAACGGCCTGGTGCCGGGCCTGATGCCGCACGAGGAGATGACCGCCGACCTCCGCGGCGGCCTCGACCGGGCCGGTGATCCCGCCGGGCGTCAGCCGGCGCTGCGGGTCGGCCTGCCGCGCGAGCTGGGCTGGGCGGCCACCTTCCTCGCCTCCCCCTACGCCCGGTTCGTCAGCGGGCACACGCTCGTGGTCGACGGGGCCAACTGGCAGCGCAGGACCGTGGTCAACGCCCCGGTGGTCCCCGTGCGCGAACAACTGGGTCGGGGGCCGTTCGCGGGCTGACGCGGGCGGTTCGGCGGCCGGGGAGAGCGGTGGCAGTTCCGACCCCCGCGGAACCGGCCCGCCGCGCGCTGGGCCGTGCGGATGAAACCGGGGGCATCGGGGCTGCGGCACCCCGGCGGCGCGGCGAGGATCGGCTGTGGTGGCCGGACGACCTCCAGAAGCTGAAAGGCAGGGCACCCCCCATGCTCGGTACGGACTTCACCACGGGCTCCCCCATCTGGCTCGACCTGGGCAGCCCCGACACGGCGGCCGCCGCCGCCTTCTACTCCGGCGTCTTCGGCTGGGAGCACACCCCGGCCGGCCCCGACGGAGCCGACTACGGCTTCTTCCAGCTGGGCGGCAAGACGGTCGCGGCCCTCGGGGCGCTCACCGAGGAGGGGGCGGACTCCGCCTGGATCCTCTACTTCCTGACCCCCGACGCGGACGGTGCGGCGAAGACGACCCGGCAGCGCGGCGGGCGGGTGCGCGCCGAGCCCTTCGACCTCCCGGACGGGGGACGGATCGCCCAGCTGACCGACCCGGGCGGCGCCGAGTTCGCCGTGCGGCAGGCGGCCGGGCTCGGAGGTCTGGAGAAGACCTCCGAGGACAACACCCTGTGCTGGGCCGAGCTGCACGCTCCCGACGCGGCGGCCGCCGTGGACTTCTACGGCGCGCTGTTCGGCTGGCGCTCGCAGGACATGGAGGCGCCGGGCATGACCTACCGCGTGCTGTCCACGGCCGAGGGCGACCAGCAGGACACCTCCTTCGGCGGGGTCGCCGCGCTCCAGGACGGCGGGGAGAAGGCCCGCTGGATCCCGTACTTCGCCGTGGCGGACGCGGACGAGACGGTCGCCCGGGCCCAGGGCAGCGGCGGATCGGTCCTGATGCCGGCGGCGGACGTGCCGGACGTGGGGCGGATCGCGTGGCTGGCGGACCCCTTCGGCGCCGCCTTCGCCGTCCTCAAGCCCGCACCCGGGATGTAGCCCCACGGGCCGACCCGCACCCCGGCCGCTTACGCCCGGACGGGACGCGGCCGGGGCTCTGCCCGCGCGGGAGAGCCGGGGAGGCCGGGTGGTCAGCGGCCTTCGAACCGCGGGGGCCTGCGCGCCGCCTTCGCCGCGTAGCCCTCGCGGGCGTCCTCGGAGGTGAGGGTGAGCGCCGAGGCGAGGGCCGCCCGGTCGAGGGCGGCCGCCAGGCCCTGGTCGGCGTAGGCGTCGATGTTCCGCTTGACGGCGCGGACGGCGAGGGGCGCGGCCGCGGCGATGACGGCGGCCGTCGCGCGTGCCGCCGCGTCCAGTTCACCGGGCGGTGTGACGCGCTGGACGAGGCCGAGGCGTTCGGCGGTGGCCGCGTCGAGGCGCGCGCCGGTGAGGGCGAGGTACTTCGCCCAGCCCGCGCCCGCCTCGCGGGCGATCCGCAGGTCCCCGCCGGCGTCGACGGCGACGCCGATGCCCGCCTCGGGGAGGGCGAAGACGGCGTCGTCGGCGGCGATGCGGACATCGGCCATCAGCGCCAGTTCGAAGCCGAAGCCCAGGCAGTAGCCCTGGACGGCGGCCACGACGGGCTGCGGGAGCCCGGCGAAGACCGCGAAACGCTCGTGGACCCAGCGGATGCCCTCGGCGTAGCGCTGGGTCCGCTCGGCGGCCGAGCGGCCCGTGATCGCGCCGCCGGGGGCGGTGACGTCGATCCCGGCGCAGAACGCCCGCCCTTCGGCCCGCAGCAGCACGACCCGTATCCGTTCGTCGAAGCGGATCCGGTCGGCCAGGATCCCGAGCTGCCGGCTCGCCTCCCAGCTCCAGCCGTTCAGCTTCTCGGGCCGGCACAAGGTCAGCACGCCGATCCCGTCCTCCCCGACGTGCAGCGAGAGCCGCTCCCCGCCCTCCGGGATCCGCGTGTCGAGCGTGTCGATCACCGTGCGCCTCCGCTCATTTGACGGAGCGTCAGGTTAGCGCGGGAAGACCTCGAACGCGACGGCCGGACGGCCGCCGAACCGGGCGGCGAAGCGCTCGTCGTTGCCGGCGAGGAAGCCGCGGACGTACGCCTCCGGGTCCTCGTCCGTCAGCCCCTCGATATAGGCGCGGTGGGCGAGCAGGGACCGGACGGCGCGTTCGCGGCCGGGGGTGGCGTCGACGGCGTGGGTCGGGGTGTCCGTACCGGCGACCGCGACCCAGCGGACGCCGTCCCAGGGCTCCAGTCCCTGCTCGACCAGCTCGGGGAAGACCCAGCGGTTGCCCGCGTCCCCGGCGGCGTCGAGCGCGGCCCGCCCGACCGCGACGTGGTCGGGGGTGTTCCACGCACCGCCCACCGCCGGGCCCCAGGTGTCCCGGTGGTTGAGGGTGACGACCAGCTCGGGGCGGTGGCGGCGGACGGCGGCCGCGATGTCGCGGCGCAGGCCGGGTCCGTACTCGATCACCCCGTCGCGGTGGTTCAGGAACTCCACCGTCGTCACGCCGACGACGGCCGCGCTGTCCCGCTGCTCCTGCTCGCGCAGCGGGCCGCAGACCCCGGGGGCGAGCGCGTCGATCCCGGCCTCGCCGCGGGTGGCGAGGACGTACGTGACCTCCTTGCCGGCGTCCGTCCACCCGGCGACCGCTGCGGCGCAGCCGTATTCGAGGTCGTCGGGGTGGGCGACGACGGCCAGGGCGCGCGTCCAGTCGTCCGGCATCTCTTCGAGCAGCGGGGCGTTGGTGTCGATCATGAGCGCAGGATAGAGGGGGCGGGGAGTCCGTGGGCGTGAGCGGCCACGGCGCCGCCGGGCCCGGCCGGCCCGCCCCCGAACCGGCCCGCCCGGGGGCGGCCTAGGCGGTCAGTGCTCGCCCCGCGCCAGGGCGAGGAGCCGGTCGAGGACGCGGGGGCCGCCCGCGCGCACGCCGTCGTGCTCGAACTCGTCGGTGACCCAGGTCCGCAGGCCCCGGACGGCGCGGGCGGTCTCCAGGGAGTGGGCCGTGTCCACGTACAGGTCGTCGTGGTAGACGGCCGCGGCGACGGGCACCTCGTTGGCCGCCAGCCGCGCCGGGTCGTAGAGGGGCGCCCAGTCGGCGCGCTCGGCGAGGAGGTGGGCGGTCTCGCGCAGCGGGCGCAACGCCGGGTCGGTGTCGAAGTGCCAGGGGTGGACGGTCTCGCCGGTGAGCAGGAGCGGCCCGTCACCGGCGAGGGCCTTCTCCGCGTCGAAGGCGGGGAACTCGGCGCGGACCCGGTCGGCGGCCCAGGCGGTGGGGCCCTGGCCCTGGGCGTAGATCGCCTCGTGGAGCACGGCGTACAGCGGGTGCCCCGCGTACGAGAGGAGGCTCCGGACGGTCTCCAGGAAGCCGTCCGAAAGGGCGGGGCCTTCGGCGGTCGGGACGAACGCGTCCTCCAGGAGGAGGTGGAGCTGGTGGGTGCCCTCGCCGCCGCCGAGGAGGGTGCCGAGGGACTGGAAGGCGGCGGCGGTGAGCGGCCCGCCGTGGGGCAGGGCGACCGGGCGTTCGACGAGGTGGGCGGCGATCCGGCGGGCGCGCTCGACGTCCTGGGGGTAGCGGGCGTAGTGGGCCTCGCTCTTCCGCCGCATGCGGGGGAAGGCGGCGCGGTAGACGTCGTCGGCGGTGTGGTGCAGGGAGGGCAGGCCGCCGGTGATGAGGACGGCCGCCAGGCCCTCGGGGGCGGCCGAGAGGTAGTGGGTGGCGCAGAAGCCGCCGAAGCTCTGGCCGAGGACGGTCCAGGGAGCACCGCCGGTGAGCCGTTTCCGGATCAGCTCGCAGTCCTTGACGATGGAGTCGGCGCGGAAGTGGGCGAGGTAGTCGGCCTGGCGGCTCGGGCCGCCGCGCAGGGGCAGGGTCTGGCGGTTGGCGGGGGTGGAGTGGCCGGTGCCGCGCTGGTCGAGGAGGAGGACGCGGAACTCCTGGACGGCCCGGCCGAGCCAGGCCTGCCGGCCGACGAAACGGCGGGCGCCGAAGCCCGGCCCGCCCTCCAGGTACACCAGCCAGGGGAGGTCCGCTCCGGCCTGGTCGCTCGCGACGGCCTCGCGGCCGTAGACCTCGATCCGCTCGCCCTCGGGATCGGCGTGGTCGAGCGGCACGCTGAAGCGGTGGTCGGTGAGGACGAGGCCGGGCTGGCGGTAACTGGTCAACGCTGCTCCTCTTCCGATGCGCCCCCGCCCGCCCAGTGGATCACAGGGCGTGGGGCGGGGGCGCGCCGAGGGGCGTCAGGGACGCCCCGTCAGAGGTCGGCGTCACGAGGCCGGCGTCACGAGGTCATGGGGCCGGCGCCATGGGTCGGCGTCAGGAGGCCGGTGTCAGGAGGTCGGGAAGTCGTCGGCGGTCCTGATCCGGTCCCGTATCCACTTCCCCGCGGGCTTGAGGGCGCTCGTGCCGGTCCACGGGCCGTTGTTCGCGCAGGTGCCGGTGCGGAAGACGGCGCCGCTGCGGTGGTCGTCGGAGAAGTTCCAGTTGACCCAGCTGATCTTCTTGGCGGCCATCAGGTCGAGGTAGCGCTGGCTCATGGCGAAGTCGTCGGCGCCTTCGCCGGCGTAGTTCTGGGTGCCGAACTCGGTGACGAAGACGGGCAGTTTGTCGGCGGCGAGGGAGAGCGTGTTCAGGTACTCGTCGCGGTGGGAGTACGCGTAGAAGTGGAAGGTGTACATGATGTTGGAGGCCCGCACCGGGTTGGCGACGACCTCGGACTCGTTCGCGCCCTCCGAGACGCCGAACGAGGACCACGCGCGCGTGCCGACGAGGACCGGGGCCTCGGCGTCCTTGGCGCGGATGACGGGGACGAGCTGCTCGGCGTAGCTCTTGATACGGGACCAGGCGACGCCGCTGGGCTCGTTGGCGATCTCGTACAGGAGGTTGGTCTTGGCGCCGTGGCGCTGCGCGATCTCGGTGAAGAAGGTCTTGGCGCGGGCGAGGTTGTGGTGGGGGTCGCCGGGGTCGAGCATGTGCCAGTCGACGATCACGTACATCCCGCGGGCCGTGGCCTGCTCGATGAGCGAGTGGGCGAGGTCGGTGTACTTCCGCGGGTCGGTCTCGTAGCCGCCCTCCTGGACGTAGGTGGAGACGCGCAGGACGTCGGCCTTCCAGTCCTTGGCGAGGGCGTCGAGCGAGCCGCCGGTGAGGCACTGGCCGTACCACTGCGTGCCGTGGCTGGACATGCCGCGCAGCTGGACGGGCTTGCCGTGGCGGTTGCAGAGCTTGGTGCCGCAGACCGTGAGCTGTCCGTTCACCACGGCCGGGTCGCCGGCGGCGGCCGCGGCCGACGCGGCGGCGGTGCGGGCCTGGGGCGGGGCGGGGGTGGCGGTCGCGGCCTGCGGCGCGGCGGCGAGGCCGAGGAGCAGGGCGGCGACGGCGGTGCCGGCGGCACCGAGGGAGCGCGGGCGGGGACGTGCCGATCGTGCCGATGTCATGGGGTCTCCACGGAACGATTGATTGGAAGGAAACTTTCCTAACGAAGGAATAGCAGTCCACCGGACGGCCCCGCAAGGGTCATGACAACAGACGCTGTTCAGCGGGCTGTCCACCGGCGCCCGCCCGCCCCGCGCCGGCCCTCGCGGGCGGGCGGCCAGGGCCTCCCGGACGGCCCCGGCCCCCGTGCGCGGTGGCCGCGCCCCTCCTAGCGTGGGTCCATGATCCGGTTCGAGCAGGTCGGCAAGGTGTACCCCGACGGCACCACGGCCGTCGACGACCTGTCGTTCGAGGTCGCCGAGGGTGAACTGGTCACCCTCGTCGGCCCGTCCGGCTGCGGCAAGACGACCACGATGATGATGGTCAACCGGCTCATCGAACCCACCTCCGGCCGCATCCTGGTGAACGGCGCCGACATCTCGGCCGTCGATCCGGTCACGCTGCGCCGGGGCATCGGCTTCGTCATCCAGCAGGTCGGGCTCTTCCCGCACCGCACGGTCCTCGAGAACACCGCGACCGTCCCCGCGCTCCTCGGATGGAAGCGGGCCCGGGCCCGGGCCCGCGCGGCGGAACTCCTCGACCTCGTCGGTCTCGACCCGAAGACGTACGGCGGGCGGTATCCGGCGCAGCTCTCGGGCGGGCAGCGCCAGCGGGTCGGGGTGGCCCGGGCGCTCGCCGCCGACCCGCCGGTCCTGCTGATGGACGAACCGTTCGGCGCGGTGGACCCGGTGGTCCGCGAGCACCTGCAGAACGAGTTCCTGAGCCTCCAGGCCACCGTCCGCAAGACCGTCCTCCTGGTCACCCACGACATCGAGGAGGCCGTCCGGATGGGCGACCGCATCGCCGTCTACGGCCAGGGGCGCATCGAGCAGCTCGACACCCCGGCGGCCGTCCTCGGCGCACCCGCCACGCCGTACGTCGCCACCTTCGTCGGCGCCGACCGCGGCCTGAAACGGCTCTCGGTCACCACGATCGAACCGGACGACCTCGAACAGCCCCCGATCGCCCGCCTGGACGAGGCCGCGTCCGCCGCGGCGGCGCGGCTGCGGCCGGAGGGGGCGCGCTGGGCGGTGGTCCTCGGGACCGACGGGGAGCTGCACGGATGGGTGGCGGCCGACGCGCTGGCGCTCGCCGGCGAGGAGGGAACGGTCGGTGATCTGGCGCGCCGGATGGAGGCGTGGGTGCCGGTCGGCGCGCCGCTGAAGCAGGCCTTCAGCGAGATGCTCCAACACGACGCCGGCTGGGTCGCCGTCCTGGACGGCCCGCGCTTCCTCGGCGTCCTGACCCCGGCCAAGCTCCACGAGGCGCTGCGCCGCTCGGTCGACGCGGACGTCCGGGGCGTCGGGCGCGACGAGGTCGAGTTCGACTCCATCGCGGACGCATGAGGGGGCGGGGCGGGCGGGCGGGCGGAGAGGTGGTGCGGGCGAGCGTGGGCTCGCCAGGTACCGCGCGGCGCGCGTGAGGGCGCCGGAGCATGCGGGCGACGGCGGGTGAGCGGGCTCCGGCCGCGCGGAGGCGCGAGGGCGGGTGAGGTCCCGGCATCCACACGGACCCGGGCCGTCGCCCGTTGTCAGTCGCCGGCCGGGAGGAGGCCCTTCTCCCGGAGGTAGTTCCTCGCCACGTCCTCCGGGAGCCGCCGCCAGCTGTCCACCTCTTCGTTGAGGCGCGCCAGGTCGGCGGTGGTGAGGACCGTGTTGAGGCGGCCGAGGGCCCGGGTGACGCCCTCGCCGCCCGCCCGGGAGCGGTTGACGACCGGCACGATGAGGTCGGCGTTCTGCAGGTGCCGGTCGTCCTCCAGCAGGACGAGCCCGAAGTCGTCCAGGGTGGCGTCGGTGGTCGTCGTCAGGACCATCTGGTCCTGACCGCTCTGCACCGCCTGCTTGGCCTGGGTGGTGCCCACCCCCTTCGGGTCGACGGCCGTCACGTCGATCCCGTACGTCTCCCTCAGTCCGGGCGCGCAGTAGGGCCGCCGTACGCACTCGTCGCCCGCCGCGAGCCGTACGGGCACCTTCGCCGCCCCCAGGTCGCTGAGCGTCCTCAGCCGGTGCCGGGCGGCGAAGGCGGAGGTGACGGCGAAGGCGTTCTGGTCGACGGCCCGTCCGGGGTCGAGGACGGTCAGGCCGCGCGGGGTGGCGAGCCGGCGCAGGCCGGCCATGGTGGCGGCCGGGTCGGGCGAGCCGACGGGCGGTGCGTCGGGGCCGTTGGCCTTGGCGTTGAGCCAGTCGGCGAACGTCGCCGCGTACTCCGGTACGACGTCGATCTGGCCGCTCTCCAGGGCGGGTTCGTACAGCTCCCGGTTGGTGACGGAGAGGATCTCGGCGCTGTAGCCGGCGTCCTCCAGGAGCAGCGCGTACATCCGGGCGAGCAGATCGCTCTCGGTGAAGCCCGCCGAGCCGATGGTGAGGTGGCGGCTGTCGCCGGGCGGGGCGGTGAGGGCGCCCCGGTCCTCCAGGGAAGGTCCGGTGGCACAACCGCCCAGGGCGGCCGTGAGGACCGTCAGGACGGCGAGGACGCCGGGCCTCCGGCGGCTCATCCGGCGCTCTCCCGCGCCCCCGCGGGGGCGAGCAGGCGCTGCGTCACCTCGAAGACGCCCTCCACGAGGAGCGCGAGGAGGGCGACGAGGACGGCCCCGGCGACGACCATCGGGGTGGAGGCGAGGTTGAAGCCGGCGGTGATGATGCGGCCGAGCCCGCCGCCGCCGGCGAGCGCGGCGACGGTCGCGGTGGCGACGAGCTGCACGGCGGCGATGCGCACGCCGGTGAGGACGAGGGGCAGCGCGAGCGGGAGTTCGACGCGGAAGAGCGTCTGGCTCCCCGTCATCCCCATCCCACGGGCGGCCCGGACCACGTCGGCGTCGACGCCGCGCATCCCGACGTACGCGTTGGTGAGCAGAGGGGGCACGGCGAACAGCACCAGGGCGATGATCGTGGGCCACCAGCCGTATCCGCCGATCGGGCTGAGCAGCAGGAGGACCAAGACGGCGAAGGTGGGCACCGCCCGGCCGACGTTGGACAGGTTGACGGCGAGAGCCCCGCCCTTGCCGAGGTGGCCGAGGACCAGGGCGACCGGCAGGGCGATCACGCAGCTGATCGCGAGGCAGACCACGGTGAGGAGGACGTGTTCGACGAGGCGGCGGTCGACACCGTTCTCGCCGGACCAGTTGGCGGCGTCGGTGAGCCAGTCCCAGGTGGCGGCGAGGGTGTTCACGCGGCCCGCCCCCGGCCCGGCGCGGTCCACGGGGTGAGGAGCCGTTGCAGGCCCAGGAGCAGCAGATCGGCGACGACCGCGATGATCACGCAGAGGACGGAGGCGGTGAGGACCTGCGCCTTGAAGTAGGTGTTCATCCCGGAGTAGATGAGGTTGCCCAGACCGCCGTATCCGACGATCGCGCCGATCGTGACCAGGGAGACGGCGGAGACGGTCGCGATCCGCAGCCCCGCCATGGCGGCGGGCAGCGCGAGCGGCAGCTCGACGGTGAGCAGCAGGCGCACGGGGCCGTACCCCATGCCGCGGGCGGCCTGGCGGGTGTCCTCGGGGACCGCGCGGAGCCCGGCGAGGATGTTCCGTACGAGCAGGGTGAGGGAGTAGAGGACGAGCCCGGCGACGACGAGGGAGGCGCTCAGCCCGTAGAGCGGCAGGAGCAGCGAGAACATGGCGAGCGACGGGATCGTGTAGAGGATCGTGGTCACGCCGAGCACGGGCCCTGCGGTCCAGCGCCAGCGGCGCGCGGCGACGGCGAGGGGCACGGCCAGCAGCACGGCGAGGGCGAGGGAGACCGAGGCCAGCTGCAGGTGCTGGAGGACGGCGTCGGTGAGGATCTCCCGCCGCGAGGAGAGATAGGCGCCGCAGATCCACTCGTTGCGCGCGAGGCAGTCGTCGGGGGGCGCGGTCATCACCCCATTCCAGGCCGGGCCCCGCGCGGACGCACGCGGGACCGGGCCGTTCGGGGGCCGCCGGCGCGCCACGGCATCGCGGGCCGTGGTGTCGCGGGGAGTGGTGTCGCGGGGAGTGGTGTCGCGGGCGGTGGTGTCGCGAGGAGTGGCCTGGGGGGCCTTGGCGTCGCGGGGTGGCTCAGGCCGGGTGGGGGACGAGGAGGAAGCCGCTGCGGGGGCGGGTGGGTACGCGGTGGAGGGGGATCCGCAGGTCCTGCCACGGGACGGCGTAGTCGAGCCGGGCGAGTTCGGTGGAGAGCGCGGCGAGGACGGCGACGGTGATGTCCTCGCCCGGGCACCGGTGGCCGTTCTTGGCGTCTCCCCCGCCTTGCGGGATCAGCTCGTCGCGGTGCGGCGGCCGGCTCAGGAAGCGCTCGGGGTCGAAGCGGTAGGGGTCCTCGAAGAGGTCGGGGTCGTGGTTCTGGCCGTAGACGTCGAGCAGGACGAGGGTGCCGGCGGGGATGTCCGTGCCGTCCAGCCGGAGGTCGGTGGTGGCCAGGCCGCCGACGAAGGGCGCGAAGGGGTAGAAGCGCCGCACCTCGTGGGCAAAGGGTTCGGCGTACGTCTCGGTGTACGGCTCCGCGTACGAGCCGTCGTCCTCGCGCAGCAGGTAGCGCTGGTCGGGCCACCGGTGCATCGCGTGCGCGGCGAAGGTGACGAACCAGGCGATGGCGACGGTGGGGCGGACGATGTTGAGCAGCTCGACGGCCGCGGTGTGCGGGTCCAGGATCGTGCCGTCCACGTCGTGGTGGCGCACGACCGCGTCGAACGGCGTCCCCGGGGCGAGGGTGGCACCGGCCCGGGTCTCCTCCACCAGGTCCGCCAGGACCGCCTCCTGCCGGGCGCGGGCGCGCCGGGCCTTGAGGTGGCGCGGCCCCGGGGCGGCGAAGCCGTCGACCATGGCGACGCAGTCCTCGGCCATCCGCAGGATCTGCTCGTCGGTCAGCGGCAGCCCGGTCCAGGCGCAGACGGCGCGGGCAAGGACCAGGGCGGCCTCGTCGAAGAGGACGACCTCGCGGCCGTGCGGCGGGGCGAAGACGCGCTGCCACTCCGCACGGACCATGTCGACGAGTTCGGCGACGGCGGCGGGGCCGGTCAGCTCGGTCATGAACAGCGCCTTGCGCACCCGGTGGTCCTCGCCGTCCAGGGTGTGGACGGCGCCGCGTCCGAAGAGGGTGTCCAGGACGGGCCCGGGCAGGGCGTCGTGGCGCCGGATGTGTTCCTCGTCGTAGAAGAAGCGCACGGCGTCCGGCCCGTGCAATGCGATGGCGGGCTGTCCGAGGAGCCGGGTCCGCACGGGTGCTCCGCCGGTGCGGCGGCGCCGGTCGGGCAGCCAGGCGTACCCCTTGAGGAGCAGGGCGGCGGTGCTGTCGAGTGTCATGGGGGCCATGGGGCCCGGGTGCCCTTTCCATGGCGGTGGACACGCGTACGAGGCGCCGATCCACCCGAAGGCCGAGCCGCTTTCACCCGTTCGCCGGTCGGGCGGGCCGCGACGGCCGCGACCCGGCCGGGAGACGGCACGCCGCGGGCGCCCCTGAGCGGTAGCCACTTTTTTGTGGGTACTTGGCGGCGGGAGGCGGGCGGGGGAATCTGGTGGTGCGCGGCCGCGGTCCGAGAACCGAATGATCCAGGCGGTACAGGAGAGGTGAGATGCGTCAGGAGCCCGGGCGCGCCGGTACGGAGTGCTCCGCGGCGAGCATGTCCAGTCGGCGGTGGCCCCAGTGCGCGAGGGGGGCCAGCGCCTCGGAGAGGTCGCGGCCGAACTCCGTCAAGGAGTACTCGGTCTTCAGCGGCATCACATCGTGCACCTCGCGGTGGACGAGGCCGTCGGCCTCCATCTCCCGCAGCGCCTGAGTCAACACCTTCTCGGTCAAGCCCGGCAGCAGACGGCGCAGTTCGCCCGGCCGACGCGGGCCGGATTCGAGCATCCAGAGCAGATAGGTCTTCCATTTGCCGTCGATCACCGCGATCGCGGCCGTCACCCCACACACGTTCGGGTCCTGCGCCCGGCTCCGCATCGTCGCCCCCATCCCCTTCGTCCGCAATTTTCCACTCGTACACAGGAGTTGCATCATGTCCGCGCATACTGATCGCACCCCCCAGTCTGCCGTCACCGTGATCGGTCTCGGGCCGATGGGCCGAGCCCTCGCGGGCGCCTTCGTGGACGCCGGGCTGACCACCACGGTGTGGAATCGCACCCCGGGGCGAGACCGGGAGTTGGTCGCACGCGGCGCGGTGAGCGCCGCATCGGCCGAAGAGGCCGTCCTGGCGAGCGAGTTGACGGTCGTGTGCGTGGTCAACTACGACGCCTCGGACGCCGTACTGCGACGCCCTGAGGTCACCGCCGCGCTGAAGGGCCGCACGGTCGTCAACCTCTCCGCCGACACTCCCGGCCGCGCCCGGGACGCCGGGGCGTGGGCGGGCGAGCACGGCGTCCGGTACCTGGACGGCGCGATCATGACGCCGACCACGACCATCGGCACGCCGCACGGCGTCTTCCTCCACAGCGGCCCGAAGGAGCTCTACGCCGAGCACAAGCCGGTGCTCGACACGCTCGGCGGCACCCACACCCACCTCGGCGAGGACATCGGCCGGGCGGCCGCGTACGACATCGCGCTGCTCGACATCTGGTGGACCGCGATGACCGGTTACATGCACGCCTTGGCCCTCGCTCGGGCCGAGGGCATCAGCGCGCGGGAGCTGGCCCCGTTCGCCAAGGGCATCGGCGAGATCCTGCCACCGGCGTTCGAGGAGGCGGCGCGGGACGTGGACGCCGGCCGGTACGCGGCCACGGTCAACCCGCTCACCTCGGCGGCGTCGACGATGGCCCACATCGTGCACACCTCGGAGGCCCACGGCATCGACGCGAGCGTGATCCGCGCGGCGGAGGGCCTGACCCGCCGCGCCATCGGCCTCGGCCACGGCGGCGACGAACTCGCCCGCCTCGCGGAACTCCTGGGGCGCCGCGGCTGAGGCCCCGCGCCCGTCGCCACCGGACCGAGGTGCCGCCGGCCAGACGGGACTTTCGAAACACGCCCTAGCCCGGGTACTCCTCACGCAGGTCGTCGGCAGGGGGCGCCGGTTCCTCGCGCAGGGCCCGTTCGCTGCGTTCCTTGAGCTGTTCGCCCTGGTCGCGCAGGCGGGCGGCCTCCGCGGGGTCCGTGCTCCGGCGGGCCTGCTGGAGCAGGTTCTCGGCCTTGTCGCGCTCGTAGCCGGCGCGCGCGTGGGCGCCTTCGCCCTCGCGCGTGCCGGGGTCGTGCGCACTGTCGTCACGTCCGGTCACGTCGCACCTCCTCGTCCGGCGGCTTCCCCCGCCGTTCGGGGGAGAAACCGGCGGACCGGGGCCCGGGATGTTTCCCTCCCGCGACGACCGGCAACGCGCGGGGCATGGCGAACTTCGGATACACGATGATGACCGAGCAGGCCGGCCCCCGTGACCTGGTGGAACACGTGGTGCGGGCCGAGGAGGCGGGGTTCGACTTCTCCGTGACCTCGGACCACTACTTCCCGTGGCTGGAGAGCCAGGGTCACGCACCGTATGCCTGGAGCGTGCTCGGGGCGGCCGCGCAGGCCACCTCGCGGATCCCGCTCATGACGTACGTGACGTGCCCGACGGTCCGGTACCACCCGGCGGTCGTGGCGCAGAAGGCCGCGACGATGCAGCTGCTGAGCGAGGGGCGCTTCCGGCTGGGCCTGGGCTCGGGCGAGAACCTCAACGAGCACGTGGTGGGCGGGGGCTGGCCCGCGGCCCATGTCCGCCTGGAGATGCTGGAGGAGGCCCTCGGCATCATCCGGTCGCTCTTCGAGGGCGGCAACGTGAACCACCACGGCACACACTTCGACGTGGAGAACGCCCGACTGTGGGACCTGCCCGACGAGCCGCCGCCGATCGGCGTCGCGGTCTCGGGCGGGCGCTCCTGCGAGATCGCCGGGCGGCTCGCCGACCTCGTGATCGCCGTCGAGCCGAAGAGCGAGCTGCTCGACGCCTACGACCGGCACGGCGGCGCGGGCAAGCCCCGGATCGGCCAGCTGCCGGTCTGCTTCGACACCGACCGGGACGCGGCGATCAAGCGCGCCCACGACCAGTTCCGCTGGTTCGGCGGCGGCTGGAAGGTGAACTCCGAGCTGCCCGGACCCGAGGGTTTCGCGGGCGCCACGCAGTTCGTCCGGCCCGAGGACGTCGCCGAGTCGATCCCCTGCGGCCCGGACGTCGACGCCTTCGTGGAGGCGGTCCGGCCGTACGCCGGCGCCGGCTTCACCGACATCGCCCTCGTCCAGATCGGCGGCGAGCACCAGGAGCCGTACATCGAGTGGGCGGAACGGGAACTGCTGCCGGCGCTGCGCTCCGCCTTCTGAGGGCCGGGCCCGCGGGTCCCGGAGCATGTCGAACAAGCTCGGGGCCTGCGGGTCCGGGACATCTCGCAAGCTCAGGGCGTCAGCCGGCCTGCCCCGCCTCCGCCGCCTCGCGTGCGATCCGGTCGAACTGCGCGCCCATCGCCTTGGAGAGGGCCATGGCCGCCGAGAGGGGCCGGACCATGACGACGAAGTCGTCGATCCGGCCCTCCTCGTCCATGTGCAGGAAGTCGCAGCCGTTGATCTCCTTGTCGCCGACCTTCGCCGTGAAGACGAGAGCGTGATCGCGGCCGTCGTCGCCGGTGATCTCGCGGACGTAGCGGAAGTCGGTGAAGACACGGCTCACCCCGCGGATGATCGCCGCGGTGATCGCCTTGCCCCGGTACGGCTTGAACGCGACCGGGCTGGTGAAGACGACCTCCTCCGCGAGGAGCGCCTCGACGGCGGCGTGGTCGTCGGCTTCGACGGCCTTGCGGAAAGGATGCACGCGGACCCACCCCATAAGCAACTAGTTGAATAGGTGCGTAGGAGAGTAGCAGCCCGTACCCGCCCCCGGCGGGGATCCGCCGAGGCGACCTCGTGCGGCCTCAGCTGTCGCCTCAGTCCTCCTGGAGGACGGAGAGGACGTTCCCCGCGGGGTCGGTGAACCACGCGATGGTGGGACCCTGTCCCCGCACGACGCCCTTCTCGTCCGCGTCGAACTGCGGGTACTTCTCGAAGGTCACCCCGCGACGGGTGAGCTCCTCGACGGTCGCGTCGACGTCGTCGACGGGAAAGTTGAGGATCGTGAAGCTCGCCGGGGCGTGGTCGTCCTTCGGGTACACCAGCACCTTGGCGCCGCTGCCGAGGCTGAGGGTGAGCATCCGCATGTCCCCCTCGCCGCTCTCCTCGACGGGGAGGCCGAGCGTGTCGGCGTAGAAACGCCGGGCGGCGCCGAGGTCGTTGACCGAGAAACCGCTGAACGCGGCCGACTGTCCGAGCATGGGGGTCGTCCTTCCGGGGTGGGGCGGTGTTCCGCTCCCCCCAGGGCACACCACGGGCCCGGCCACCCGGACGCGCGCCACGCGGAGGCGTCCGGATGGTCGCGCCACATCACCCGACCAGCACCGCCTTCCCGCCCGGCGGCCGGGGCGCGCTCAGGGCGCGAGGGGCAGCTTGCGCTTGTGGTCGGTGAGTTCGTAGCGGCGGACGATCGAGGCGAACGCGGCCTCGCCGACCGGCTTGCCCTCCAGGAAGTCGTCGATGTCGTCGTACGTCACGCCCAGCGCGTCCTCGTCGGGCTTGCCCGGGTCGAGGGTCTCCAGGTCGGCCGTCGGAACCTTCCACACCAGCTCGGAAGGGGCGCCCAGAAGCTCCGCGACGGTGCGGACCCGGCGCTTGGTCAGGCCCGTCAGCGGGACGACGTCGGCGGCGCCGTCGCCGTACTTGGTGAAGAAGCCGGAGACCGCCTCGGCGGCGTGGTCGGTGCCGACGACCAGGCCGTCGTGGGCGCCCGCGACGGCGTACTGCACGATCATCCGCTGCCGGGCCTTGATGTTGCCCTGCACGAAGTCCTGGTGGCGGTCGTCCCGGAACACCGCTCCCCCGGCGGCGCACGCCTCCAGCGCGGCGTCGCTCGCCGGCTTGATGTCCACGGTGAGGACCTGGTCGGGGGCGATGAAACCGAGCGCGAGCTGGGCGTCCTTCTCGTCGGCCTGCACGCCGTACGGCAGCCGCATGGCGTAGAAGGTCGCGTCGTGACCGGCGGCCCTCGCCCGTTCCACGGCCAGCTGGCAGAGCCGGCCCGCGGTGGTGGAGTCCACACCGCCGCTGATCCCGAGCACGAGGCAGCGCAACCCCGTGCAGGTGAGGCGCTCGGCGAGGAAGGCCACCCGGCGCTCGATCTCGGCGCTCGGGTCGAACGTCTCGGAAACCTCCAGTTCCCGGGCGATCTGCTGCTGCAGGGCGATGGACGCCGGGTCGGTCACGGGGTGCTCCTCGGGGTGGGTCACGGTCACGGTGGGGCCCGGGCGACGGGGGCCAGGACCAGGGTCGACTCTAGGCGATGGCCGCCCGGCCGCCCGGGGCGGCAGGGGATGCCCGCACGCCCTCGCCCCGCCCGTACCCATGGCCCCCGCCACCATGCGCGAACCCTTGACGCCCTTGCCATGGCCGGATGACTTCCCGCCTCCTCCTGGCCGACCGGACGCGCCCCCACCGCGGCCGTCGCGGCCGGCTGCCCTCGGGCTCCTCTCGGCGGCGTCCGTGACCTCCGCGCCGCACCCGGCGGAGATCTCGGGCTGCCGCGGTGTTCCGGAGCCATACCCGCGCTGTTCCGCCGGCGGCAGAACACGACCGGACCGAGCTCGACGATCTCTACAGTCCCGTGGCATGACGACGATGACGACGCGTACGGTCCGCTATCCGGCCGACGGTCTGACGATGATCGGGCACCTCGCACTCCCGGCCGGTGTCGGCCGCCGGCCCGCGGTGCTGCTCGGACCGGAGGGCATGGGGCTCAGCGACGTCGAGCGCCGTCGGGCCGATGCCCTCGCCGAGCTGGGATATGTAGCGCTGGCCTTCGACCTCCACGGCGGGCGCTATCTGGGTGACCCCGAGGAGATGCTGGCCCGGTGCATGCCGCTGCTCGCCGACCCCGACCGGATGCGGGGCATCGGCCGTGCGGCGCTCGACGTGTTGCACGCCGAACCGCGGACCGACCCCGACCGGATCGCCGCCGTCGGCTACGGCACCGGGGGCGCAATCGCGCTGGAACTCGGGCGCGGCGGCGTCGACCTGCGTGCCATCGGGACAGTCAACGGCCTGACCACGGGCCGACCGGGCGAGACGGCGCGCATCCGCTGCCCGGTGTGGGCCGGGGTCGGGTCGGAAGATCCGATCATGCCGCCCGCGCAACGGGACGCGTTCACCGCCGAGATGCAGGCCACGGGCGTCGACTGGCGGCTCATGGTCTACGGCGGCGCCTTGCACGCCTTCCACCACCCGCCGGTCGACCACCCCGTGGTTCCCGGCGTCGGCTACCACCCACGGCACGCGCGGCGAGCCTGGCACGACATCGTCGACCTGCTCGCCGAGTGCCTGCCCGTGACGGAGGATCTGGACGGATGACCCGGGCAAGCATGCCGGGCGCACGGCCTGGCGGGCGTCGGGCACTGCCCCTCCCTGGGTGTACGTCCTGAACGGCCCCGGACGGATCGGGGCCGCCGGGCCGTAACTGGAGTAGCCGGGGCGCGGGTGGCGGACGGTCAGTCGACCGTCACCACCACCGAGTGCCGGCCGCTCGCCCCGTCGGGCATCGTGTCCGTACGCCGCTCGGTCTGGACCTCGCCGGTCCCGTCGGTGGCGCGGACCGTGAGCGTGTGACGGCCGGGAGTCGCCTGCCAGGGGTACATCCACTGACGCCAGGTGTCCCGGCCGTCCTCGGCCCCCAGCCGGGCCTCCCGCCACGGACCCTCGTCGATCCGCACCTCGACCCGTGCGACGCCCCGGTGCTGTGCCCAGGCCACCCCGGCGATCATGACGGTGCCGGGTCCGGGGCGGGCGAACGAGCGGGGGGTGTCGATCCGGGACTGCGTCTTCACGGGCGCCTCGGCCGCCCAGCCGCGCGGGACCCAGTAGGCGTCGTAGGCGTCGAAGGTGGTCAGCTCGATCTCCTCGATCCACTTGCAGGCGGAGACGTAGCCGTACAGACCGGGGACGAGCATGCGGACCGGGAAGCCGTGGTCGAAGGGGAGCGGTTCGCCGTTCATCCCGAAGGCGAGGAGGGCGTCGCGGCCGTCCATCACCTGCTCGACCGGGGTGCCGATCGTCATCCCGTCCACCGACCGGGCGACCAGCTGGTCGGCCGGTCCCCCGGCGGACGGCGGGACCACCCCGGCCTCGCGCAGGAGGTCGGCCAGCCGTACGCCGAGCCACCGGGCGTTGCCGACGTACGGGCCGCCGACCTCGTTGGAGACGCAGGCCAGCGTGATGTCCCGCTCGACCACCTCCCGGCCCATCAGGTCGGCGAGGGTCAGGCGCAGCTCCCGGGCGACCCCGAGGCCGTGCAGGCGCAGGCGCCAGGTCGTGGCGTCGGTCTTGGGGACGACGAGCGCCGTGTCGACGCGGTAGAAGTCCCGGTTCGGCGTGACGAAGGGGCTGATCCCGGGGACCGGGAGCTGGGCCCCTGGGGGTACGGCGGGGGCGGGGGACGCGGGGCGGGGCAGCCGCAGGGCCGTCCGGGAGGCCACGGCGTCCTGGGCGCGGGTGCCGCCGAGGGCGCGGCCGAGGACCGCCGCTCCCGTCGCGCCGACGGCGCTCGCACCGGCGATCACCAGGAAGCTCCGGCGGCCCGCGGCGGCGGCCGCCTCCGGTACGGCCGAGGGTCCCGGCCCGGTCCGGGCGGCGAGGAGCCTGCCCATCAGGACGTACAGGAGCAGGGCGCCCGCGACGGCGCCGGCCAGGGAGGGCAGCGCGTCCGCGGCCGAGTCCGAGTCGGGCCGGGTGACGGCGGCGAGCGCGCCGACGACGCCGAAGGCGAGCACTCCGGCCGCACCGGCCCGGCGGTGGCTCAGGGCCAGCAGGCCGAGGGCCACGGCCAGGGCGGCGAGCACGGCGAGGATGCCCAGCTGAAGAACGATCTTGTCGCTCTCGCCGAAGGCGGTGATGGCCCAGTTCTTGACCGCGGCGGGGGTGACGTCGATGGCCGCGCCGCCGACCGCCGTGACGGGCCCCGCCTCGGGGCGGACCGCCGCGGCGGCGAGTTCGGCGACGCCGAGGGAGGCGTACCCGGCGAGGAGTCCGCCGAGTCCGGCCAGGAGACGGTCGGTGCGGGTGGGGTCGCGCGGGGGATCGGAAGGGGTCATGTCCTTCCCTTCGGCACCGCGGCCCTCGTGGATGGGCCGATTCACCCGGGAGAGCGTCTCATTTCGGGCCGTCGGCCGGTCCGATGTGCTCGCCGGGCCGGGCGAGTTCCTCCACCGCCTCGGCGCCGACGACCGCGCCCGTCGACTTCTTGGCGCGCCGCAGCCGGCGTTCGAGCCGGCCGGCGAGGGTGGTGAGCGCGAAGTTGAGGATCACGAAGATCACGGCGACGATCGTGAAGCTCGCGATGGTGTTGGCGCCGTAGTTGGCGCTCATGGGCCGGACGGAGGCCAGGAGTTCGGAGAAGCCGAGCATCGCGCCGCCGAGCGCGGTGTCCTTCACGATGACGACGAGCTGGCTGACGAGCGCGGGGAGCATGGCCGTGACGGACTGCGGGAGCAGGACGTTCGTCATCGTCTGGCCTTTGCGCATGCCGATCGCCTGGGCGGCGTCGGTCTGGCCGCGGGGCAGGGCCAGGATGCCGGCCCGGACGATCTCCGCGAGGACGGAGGCGTTGTAGAGGACGAGCCCGGTGACGACGGCGTACAGCGGGCGGGTCTCCGGGCTGATGTCGGTGAACTCGGAGTAGGCCGCGTTGGCGAAGAGCATCAGGATCAGCACCGGGATGGCGCGGAAGAACTCCACGACCGTCCCGGCCGCGCCCCGCACCCACCGGTGGTCGGAGAGCCGGGCGATGCCGAACAGGGCGCCGAGGGGCAGGGCGATGGCCATGGAGAGCGCCGCGGCGATGAGGGTGTTCTCCAGGGCGGGCAGGAGGTACGTCGTCCAGGTGCGGGAGTCCGTGAAGAACGGCTCCCACTTCGCGGCGGTGAGCTGGTTCTTCTCGGCGAGGGCCATGACCACCCACCAGACCAGCGCGGCGAGGGCCAGCACGAACAACACGGTGTAGAGGACGTTGCGGCGCCGGGCGCGGGGCCCCGGGACGTCGTACAGGACGGCGGGCGGGCGGGCGGTGGTGGTGCGCCGTGCCGTGGTGGGGCCGGCGGGCGGGGTGGTGCCGGGGCGCTTCATCGCTTCACCGCCACCTTCTTGGCCAGCCAGCCGAGGAAGAGCCCGGTGGGGAGCGTGAGGCAGATGAAGCCGGCCGCGAAGATCGCCGAGATGAGGATCAGCTGGGCCTCGTTCTCGATCATCTCCCGCATCAGCAGGGCCGCTTCGGCGACGCCGATGGCGGCGGCCACGGTGGTGTTCTTGGTGAGGGCGATCAGCACGTTGGCGAGCGGCCCGACGACCGAACGGAAGGCCTGCGGCAGCACGATGAGGCGCAGGACCTGGGGGAAGCCGAGCCCGAGGGCTCGGGCGGCCTCGACCTGGCCGACGGGGACGGTGTTGATGCCGGAGCGCAGCGCCTCGCAGACGAAGGCCGAGGTGTAGGCGATCAGACCGAGCACGGCGAGCCGGAAGTTGATGGTGGTGAAGTCCTTGGCGCCCATGTCGACGCCGAGGGTCTGGAACAGGCCGAGCGAGGTGAAGACGATGATGACGGTGAGGGGGATGTTCCGGACGATGTTGACGTAGGCGGTGCCGAAGCCCCGCATCAGGGGGACGGGGCTGACGCGCATGGCGGCCAGCAGCGTCCCCCAGATCAGGGAGCCGATCGCCGAGTAGACGGTGAGCTGCACCGTCACCCAGAAGGCTCCCAGCAGGTCGTACCCTTCGAGGAAGTCGAACACGGCGGCCCGCTCATTTCACGACGGTCCCGATCGTCGGGGCTGGTTCGTTCTGGTAGCCGGCCGGGCCGAAGTTCTTGTCCACGGCCGCCTGCCAGGAGCCGTCGGCGACCATCTTCTCCAGCGCGGTGTTGATCTGCGCCTTGAGTTCGCTGCCCTTCTGGACGCCGATGCCGTAGTTCTCGTTGCTCATCTTGAAGCCGGCGAGCTTGAACTTGTCCTTGAACTCGTCCTGCGCGGCGTAGCCGGCGAGGATCGAGTCGTCGGTGGTGACGGCGTCGATGACGCCGTTCTCCAGACCGGTCAGGCACTCGGAGTAGCCGCCGTACTCCTGCAGCTGGGCCTGCGGGGCGAGCTTCGTCTTGACGTTCTGCGCGGAGGTGGAACCGGTCACCGAGCAGAGCTTCTTGTTGTTGAGGTCGGACGGCTTGGTGATGGAGTCGTCGTCCGCGCGGACCAGCACGTCCTGGTGGGCCAGGAGGTACGGCCCGGCGAAGTCGACCTTCTTGGCGCGTTCGTCGTTGATCGAGTACGAGGCGGCGATGAAGTCGACGTCGCCGCGCTGGAGCAGCGTCTCGCGGTCGGCGCTCTTGGCTTCCTTCCACTCGATGTCGGCGGGATCGTGGCCGAGTTGCTTGGCGACGTACGTGGCCACGTCGACGTCGAAGCCGGTGTAGGTCCCGTCCGGTGTCTTCAGCCCGACGCCGGGCTGGTCGAACTTGATGCCGACGGTGATCTTCTCGTCGTCGGTGGCGGCGGAGCCGGATCCGCCGTTCCCTCCGTCGTCGCCGCAGCCGGCGGCGGTGACGGTGAGGACGGCCGCCGCGGCGGCGGCGAGAGCGGCTTTGGTGAGCTTGCGCGGGTTCATGGCCTTCACACCCCTGGGGGCTCCTGTGCGGGCGGCGGCCGCGGTGGTGGTTCCGCGGCCCGGTCGTGCCTGGTCCGGTCCGGGTCCGGTCGAGCCGAGGCTCAGTGGTGCAGGATCTTCGACAGGAAGTCCTTGGCACGGTCGCTGCGCGGGTTGCTGAAGAACTGGTCCGGTGTCGTCTCCTCCACGATCCGGCCGTCCGCCATGAACACCACACGGTTCGCGGCGGAGCGGGCGAAGCCCATCTCGTGGGTGACGACGACCATGGTCATCCCGTCCCTGGCGAGCTGCTGCATGACCTCCAGCACCTCGTTGATCATCTCGGGGTCGAGGGCCGAGGTGGGCTCGTCGAAGAGCATCACCTTCGGTTCCATGGCCAGGGCGCGCGCGATCGCCACGCGCTGCTGCTGGCCGCCGGAGAGCTGGGCGGGGTACTTGTCGGCCTGAGAGCCGACGCCCACCCGGTCGAGGAGTTCCCGGGCCCGTCGATCGGCCTCCTTCTTGTCCTTCTTGCGGACCTTGATCTGGCCGAGAGTGACGTTCTCGAGCACGGTCTTGTGGGCGAAGAGGTTGAAGGACTGGAACACCATGCCGACGTCGGCGCGCAGCGCGGCCAGCTCCCGGCCCTCGGCGGGCAGGGGCTTGCCGTCGATGACGATCTCGCCGGAGTCGATGGTCTCCAGCCGGTTGATGGCCCGGCAGAGGGTGGACTTGCCGCCGCCGGAGGGGCCGATGACGACGACGACCTCGCCGCGGCCGACGGTCAGATCGATGGACTGGAGCACGTGGAGCGCGCCGAAGTGCTTGTCGACGTTGCTCAGGACGACAAGCGCGTCGCCGCCTACCGGGACGGGCATGGCACCCTCCAGGGTCACCGCCCCCGCTTACCGCTTCCTCCCCACGTTCATGCTCCGCCCGCCGTGCCCGCGGCGCACGCCGGGAAGGCGCCGGGGCGGGCGGGCGGAAGCGATTGTCCTCGCGCGGAGGGGCCCGACGGGCGGGAGCGATTGTCATCGCGCGTAGGGGCCCGGCGGGCGGTCGCCGGTTCCAGGCGCGGTCAGACCGCCGGTACGGGCGCGAAGCGTCCCGCCGTGCGGAGGTCCTCCTCGATCCCGGAGGCGGTGGCGCGCAGCTCGGGGAGGACGTCCCCGACGCACTCCTCGGCCGTACGCCGGCTGCTGTGCATGGCCACGTTGACCGCCGCCACGACCGCGCCCGCCCGGTCGCGCACCGGTACGGCGATCGACCTGAGGCCCTGTTCCAGCTCCTCGTCGACGAGGGCGTACCCCTGTTCCCCTACGCGTGCCAGCAGAGCGGCGAGTTCTGGGCGCCCGGTGACCGTGTGCGGGGTGAGGGCCCGCGGTTCCCCGGCGGCCAGCCAGGCCTCGCGCTCCTCCGCGGGGAGGCCGGCCAGCATCACCCGGCCCATGGAGGTGGCGTGGGCGGGGAAGCGGGTGCCGACGGTGATGTGGACGCTCATGATGCGCCGGGTGGCGACCCGGGCGGTGTAGCGGATGTCCGCTCCGTCGAGGACGGCCAGGGAGGCCGAGTCGTGCACCCGTCGGGAGAGCTCGGCCAGGTGCGGGGCCGCGATCTGCGGCAGCGGCATACGGGACAGGGAGGGGTAGCCGAGGGCCAGCACTCGGGCGGTGGGGGTGAAGAGGCGGCCCTCGGCCCGGACGTATCCGAGGTGTTCCAGGGTGATCAGGGCGCGCCGGGCGGTGGCGCGGGCGAGTCCGGTGGCCTCGGCGACGGCGCTCAGGGGCAGCGCCCCGCGGCCCTCTCCGAAGGCGGTCAGGACCGTGAGTCCGCGGGCCAGCGACTCGACGAAGGCGCGTCCGCCCTCCTGCTTGGAGGCGCGGGTCCATGCCGCGAGACCCACGGGCTGCGGGGGCGACGCCGCGTCCCGCGGGTTCGGCGGCTGCCGCAGCAGCTCTTCCCAGGCGGAGACGGCCGCGCTCAGCCGGGGCAGCATCGCGTCCCGCAGGGAGGCGGCGGTGTGGCGGCTGGTGTGGCTCACGACGCTCGCCACACAGGCGACGGCGCCGTCGGTGTCCCGTACGGGCAGGGCGAGCGCGACCAGGCCGGGTTCGATGAGCTGGTCGTCGAGGGCCCAGCCCCGCTCCCCCGCGAGCGCCGCCCGGGCGGCGAAGTCCTCGCGGTCCCGGTCCCCGCCTCGTGGTTCCGGGCGGTCCGGGCCGCTGCCCGGCCCGGTCCCGGACGGTCCGGCGCCCGAGGGGCCCCTGTGGCGGCGTGCCCGCCAGCGCTCCCAGTCGGCCGCGGCCCAGTGGGCGGCGAGGAGGGCGCCGGGGGCGGTGCGTTCGGCGGGCAGCGGATCGCCGATGCGGAAGCTTAGGGACATCGCGCGTCGCCGTGTGGACTGGTGGACGAAGCGGATGGCGTCGCCGTCCCCCACCGCGAGCGAGACCGACTCGTCCAGCTCCTCGGCGAGGGCGTCGGCGTGGGGACCGAGCAGGCCGGGCAGGCGCAGGGCGGCGAGATAGGCGTTGCCCAGCTCCATGAGCCGGGGCGCGAGAAAGACGTCCCGGCCGTCGAGGCGTACGTACCCCATGCGGGCGAGCGTGCCGGTGAGCCGGTCGACGGTGGAGCGGGCGAGGCCGGTGGTGCGCTCCAGCTCGCTGAGGCTGAGGGCCCCGTCGGCGTCGGTGAGCCCGCGCAGCACCGCGAGGCCGCGCGTCAGCGGCGCTACGGCCTCCGGCGGAACCGAAGCGTCCGGGGTCCGGTCGTCCGGCGCCGGAGCGGTGTCGCTCGGTGACATGGCCCCTCCCTGACGGATCTCGAGGGACACCGTAGAGGAAGGCGCCCGGGAGGGCGGGCGCGGTCCGCGTCCCGAGAGGCCAGGTCGAGACCGTGGGCCGGACGAGGGGGCCTTGTCCGGTGCCGTCGATCGCAAGACGGTGGAGCGAGCGGCGTCCGGTGCCGTCGATCGCAAGACGGTGGAGCGAGCGATGTCCGATGCCGTGGATCGCAAGGCGGAGGAGGGAGCCGATGCGGAGGAGCGACGACCGACCGACCGACGGCGCCGGGGGCGGTGCCGCGGTACGAGACGCCTCGACCCCGGCGGGATCGGCCGCGCACCCCCTCAGCCGGCGGCCGGGGCCGGGGGCGTGACCTGGGCGCGGAGCGCGGCCGCGTAGATCTCATCGGGGTCGAGCCTGCGCAGCTCCTCCGCGATCAGCTCCGCGGTGGTCCGCACCTTGAGCGCGAGAACCCGGTTGGGCTGGCCGGGGATGGCCAGCCTGGCCACCGGGCCCTCCGGCCGGTCGATACGGATCTCCCCGTCGGGCGTGCCCAGCCGGACCGCCGTGACCACCGGCCCGTCGGTGACGACCCGCTCGACCGGGACCTTCAGCCGGTCGGCGAACCAGCGGGCCAGCAGCTCGGCGCTGGGGTTGTCGGCCTCGCTCTCCACGGCGGCCGAGACGACCGTCGCCCGGGCCTGGTCGAGCGCGGCGGCGAGCATCGAGCGCCAGGGGGTGAGCCGGGTCCAGGCGAGGTCGGTGTCGCCGGGGGCGTACGACGCGGCGCGGGCGTCCAGCGCGGCGAGCGGGTTCTCGACGGCGTACGCGTCGGTGATTCGGCGCTGGGCGAGGGCGCCCAGCGGGTCCTTGGACGGCACCTGGGGGGCATCGACCGGCCACCAGACGACGACGGGCGCGTCGGGCAGCAGCAGCGGCAGCACGACGGAGTCGGCGCGGGCGCCGAGTTCACCGTGCAGCCGGAGCACGACGGTCTCGCCGGCACCGGCGTCGCTGCCCACCCGCACCTCCGCGTCCAGCCGGGGCAGGAGGCGCTCGCGCGGCGAGCGGGCATGGCGCTTGATCACCACGAGCGTGCGCGAGGGGTGCTCGCGGGAGGCGTCGTTGGCCGCCTTGAGCGAGTCGTAGGCGTTCTCCTCGTCGGTGACGATGACGAGGGTGAGCACCATCCCCACCGCCGGCATCCCGATGGACCTGCGGCCTGACAGGATCGCCTTGTTGATCTTGCTTGAGTTGGTGTCGGTGAGATCGATCTTCATGACCCGCGCCCGTTCCTTCCGTCTCGTGCGAGCGACTTCCTCCACTGCTTCCCCGTAGCGCTCGCGGGACAGCGGTTCTTCCGCGGTCCTTCGTCGAACTCTTCGGCACCGGAGGGGGAACGGGCCGGATTTCGGGCGGCGGCGCGCCGAACGGACGTCCGGGGAGGCGGCGAGGCTCCGGGGACGTCCCGTCGGCGGCCGGCGCGTCGGTGCGGGACCGGGGCGGCCGGGCGTTCGGCCTGGTACGCGTGCGGAACCAGCCGCGTCGGCGTCGCGGGCGCCGAGGCGACGACCCCGACCGGCTATCGGACCGGGGCGGCGGCCCGTTCCCGGGCCGGCGCGGCGGCGGAACCGGCGACGACCTGCCCGGTCGCGGGGGCGGCGACCCCGGTCGCGGAGAGGGGCGCGTCCGCGGTAAGGCCCGCGGGGACAGCCCGGCCCGCGGCACGGTCGCGGCGCTCCAGGCCGGCGGAGAGGAAGGCGAGCAGCAGCGCGGCGCCGGCGAGGAGGGCGCCGACCCAGTTGGGCGCGGTGTAGCCGAGGCCGCCGGCGATGACCATGCCGCCGAGCCACGCGGCGAGCGCGTTGCCGAGGTTGAACGCGCCGATGTTGACGGCGGAGGCGAGGGTCGGGGCGCCGTGGGCGTGGTCGAGGACGCGCTTCTGGAGCGGGGGCACAGTAGCGAAGCCCAGGGCGCCGACGAGCGCGACGGAGATCGCGGCCAGGACCTTGTCGTGCGCGGTCAGGGTGAACAGGGCGAGCACGACGGCGAGGGCGCCGAGGGAGATGAACAGCATCGGCATCAGACGGCGGTCGGCGTACCTGCCGCCGACGAGGTTGCCGACGACCATGCCGAGGCCGAAGAGGACGAGGAGCCAGGTGACGGACGACTCGGCGTAGCCGGCGACCTCGGTCATCATCGGGGCGATGTAGGTGATGGCGGCGAAGACTCCGCCGAAGCCGAGCACGGTCATGGCCATGGCGAGGAGCACCTGGGCGTTCTTGAACACGGCCAGTTCGTGCCGGATGCGGACGCCTTCGGGCTTCGGCATGTCGGGGACGAGCCGGGCGATGCCGAGCAGGCCCAGGACGCCGAGCGCGGCCACGATGACGAAGGTGACGCGCCAGCCGATGGCCTGGCCGACGAGGGTGCCGCCGGGGACGCCGACGACGTTGGCGACGGTGAGGCCGGTGAACATCATGGCGATGGCGCCGGCCTTCTTCTCGGGTGCGACCAGCTCCGCGGCGACGACGGAGCCGATGCCGAAGAACGCGCCGTGGGCGAGGGAGGCGACGATCCGGCCGGCCACCATGACGCCGAAGCTCGGGGCGACGGCCGACAGGAGGTTCCCGAGGACGAAGAGGCCCATGAGGATCATCAGCATCCGCTTGCGGGTCACCTTGGTGCCCAGCACGGTCATCAGCGGGGCTCCGATGACGACGCCGAGGGCGTAGCCGGTGACGAGCAGCCCGGCCGTGGGGATCGAGACGCCGAAGTCGGCCGCGACGTCGGGCAGCAGGCCCATGATCACGAACTCGGTCGTGCCGATCCCGAAGGCCCCCATCGCGAGGGCGAGAAGCGCGAGTGGCATTGAAGAGCACCTTCCAAGAAATTGCGCGAGCGCCTTACGAGCGTTCACAATACTTGCAGACGCGCTCTAGTTGCAAGCGCGGGGTTTTTCGCCCACGGCGCCCCGACCTCCACGCCCGCACCGGCATCAAGGAAGAGCGCCGTGGCAGGCCTCGCGCCGGGCCTGCCACGGCGCTGTGGGACGCTCGGTCGATGGCGAACGGCGAGAGCGGGACGGGGCGATCCGCCCCGACGGAGTACGTACGGTTCCAGGCCGCGGTCCCGAACGAACGGGGCCACTTCACCGGCGTGTTCGGCCTGGTGAACAACCTCGGGCGGGCCGGGCGGCTCGATCCGGAGGAGGAGCGGTTCCGGCGGGCGAACAACGCCTGGTACGACGCCGCCTACACCGACCCGTCGACGGTGGACCCGTCGGTCTACGACCCCGCGGTCCATCCGGGGGCCGCCGCCTGGTTCAAACCGACGGCGACGCATCTCCTGGAGCGGATCGACGGCTACCTCGACGTCCTCGCCGCGCACGGCGTGGCGTACGAGACGCTGCGGTCCGCCGCGCCCGGCCGGGTGATCTACGAGGACGACGTCCAGGTCGTGGTCGTCCCGGCGGAGCCCCGGGGGCGGCCCGGCGGCGAGCCGGGGAGCGTCGGCGAGGAGCCGGCGGGCGTCAGCGGGTGACCGGGGAGCGTCGACGGGTGAGCGGGAGCGTCGGCGGTCGACCGGGGAGCGTCGGCGGCCGGAACGGCTCGGGCGCGCCGCCCGCGGGTGCGATGCCTAAGGCGGGCGTATCCGGGCAGTCGGGTGACGTAGAGCCGGCCTCCTGACCTGCCGCCGTTCCTGGCAGGGCGCCTCACGCAAGGCAGGGAAGGCCGGTCGAACCGTCCCCGGGATCCCTGGAGAGTGGTCGTGACCGTTCGGGTAGGGGTTGAGGAAGAGTTCCACGTGGTCGACAGGGAGCGCGGATCCCTCGTACCACGGGCCGACGTGCTGCTGGACGGGCTGCCCGGCGGGACCTACACCCGTGAGATGGCGCGGTCGATCGTCGAGACCAACAGCGAGGTCCACGCGTCCCTGGAAGGGCTGCACGACGACCTGCTCCGCACCCGGCGGGGACTCGACGCTGCCGCCGCACGCCACGGCCTGGCCGTCATCGGCGCGGGCACCGCCCCGCTGGGGCGGGTCGAGGCGGTGGACGTCACGCCGGACGCCCGCTACCGCGCCATGGCGGACGAGTACCGCCGCGTCGCCGACGAACAGCTGATCTGCGGCGCCCAGGTGCACGTCGACGTCCCCGACCGCGACAGCGCGGTCCGCGCCCTGTGCGCGCTGGGACCGTGGCTTCCGCCGCTGCTCGCCCTGTCGGCCAGCTCCCCCTTCTGGCTCGGCTCCGACACCGGATACGCCAGCTGGCGGACCATGCTCTGGCAGCGGTGGCCCACCGCCGGGCCCGCCGGCTGCTTCCGCGACGCCGCGGAGTACGACGGCGCCGTGGCGGGCCTCATCCGCTCGGGCGTCATCAGCGACGCGGGAATGATCTATTACGACGTCCGGCCGTCCGCCCATCAGGGGACCCTCGAACTGCGCGTCTGTGACGCCTGCCCCCGCCCGGAGACCGTGGTGATGATCGCCGGGCTCTTCCGCGCCCTGGTGACCGACGTCCTCGCCCGTGCGGACCGGCCCGGGTACCGGGCGTGCGACGGCAGGCACGAATGGCTGCGCGCGGCGACCTGGCGCGCGGCGCGGTCGGGGCTCGAAGCGGAGCTCATCGATCCGGAGACCCGGCGCCCCGCCCCGGCGGCCCGGGTCATGGGGACGCTCCTGCGCCGACTGCGCCCTGCTTTGGAGGAGTACGGCGACTGGGAGCTGGTGCGCGACCTCGTCGCCAGGACCGTGGCGAACGGGAGCACCGCCCGGCGGCTGCGGGCGGCCGCCGCACGGGAGGACCTGCTGGCCGCCGTGGACCTGCTCGCCGCGGAGACCCGTGGGGAGCGGCCCGCCCGCAAGCCCGCCCGCACCTCGCCGTTCGCCCGGGCCGCCCGTGTCCTCCCGACGGCCGAACCGCGGCCCGTACGGGTGAAAAGCACGGAATAGCGCCTTCCTCGGCGTGTCGCGGGGGATCCATCCCCCGCGAGGTGCTTTCGGGCGTCCGGACACGCCCCTGCGAGGCCGTCCGGACACGGCCCGGGTCGCACCTCTTCGGATCATCCTCCGGTGGCCGGGCGGGGGACGGAGGGAGCGGATCGTGAGGCGTCTGCGGCCGGTGCGTGTCGCCGGGCTGATGATCGGGGCGGCCGGGCTGTCGGCACCGCATACGGCGGCCGCCGCGAGCCGGGCCACCGGCGCGGTGCGGCGGGCCGGATCGGGCGCCGACGCCCTCGCCGAGGCCTTCTCCGACGCCCTCTCCCCCGCCGGAGCCGTGGGTCTGGCGGGCGGCGGACTTCTCGCCGGCTTCGGCGCCGCCCGGTTCGTCCGGGGGCGCCGCCGGAGCACACCCCGCTCCGGCGCCACCGCACGACCGGCCGGGCGCCGCCCGGCCTGACCGACCTGACCGGCCTGACCTCACCTGCATGACCTGAGACCACCGGGGCGTACGCGCGCGGGCAGACCGCCCGCGACCGGACGGCCCCGGGGCGGTACCGCGGCAGCCGGGGCCGCCGTCCGCGCCGGCACGACCGTCGGGGCGACGACGCCGGGCGGACGGACCGCGGGCGCCGCACAGCCGAGGGAAACCGCGTCCGAGCCGGTGCGCGGACGCGCGAGCCGGGTGCGACGGGCGCTCCGGGAGACGCCGGGAACACCCCGGAGCAGCTCCGAGCAGCCCTGAGCACGAACGCGCCCCCGCGAGCCGTGGGGACGCCCGACGCTCCGGTGCGTTCCCCTCCCCTACGCTCCGGTCCGCTCCGGTCCCGGAGAAGCGGGCGTACGGCCGTCGACCCGGTCCCGTACGCCACCCCGCCCGGCGGCCCCCTCGGCCGACGGGCGAAACCGACGATCGCCGCCGCCTTTCGGATACTTGTCGTGAGCGCGCCGCTCTGCCCGGCCCGACGCCCTGGCGTCACACTGGGACGCGCACGCGGGCTCCGAGCCGCGCGGCGGCGCCTCCTGTGCACCCCGAGGAAGGGCGGTGGACGATGCTCGTCACCCACTTGATCGATGACGGAACCCTGCACGTGAAGGTCCAGCAGGATCTGAACGTCACCAACCGTGCCGCGGCCGCGCTCCAGGTCGAGGCGCTCGTCTCCGCCCACCGGCCGGGCCTGGTGGTCTTCGAGCTGCCGTCGGCCACACCGTCCCCGGCGACGCTCAGCGCGGTCGCCCGCGCCCGCCGCATGTGCCAGAGCATCGGCGTCCCCTTCAGCCTGACCGGCCCCGCCACCTCGGACCGGCGGCTGCTCGAAACGGCCTCGGCCGGCGAAGCGGCGCCCAGACTCCTGGAGTTCGGCGCGCGTCGCGACCACTGAAAGGGCCGCCCGCGCCGGGCGGGTGGCGCCGATGCCATCCTCGGGTGCTCCTCGACCCGCCCGATAAGGTCCCCCCATGGACATGATCACCGTCCCTGCCGGACGGGTCACGCTCTCGGACCGGCGGACGCAACGGCGTTGGGCGGTCGACGTCGCCCCCTTCCACCTCGCGAGGGTCCCCGTCACCCGCGCGCTGTACGCCGAGGTGACCGGGGAACGGCCCGGCGAGGCCGAGGGCGACCGCCTGCCCGTCGACAGCGTCTCCTGGTGGGACGCGATTCGGTTCTGCAACACCCTGTCCCGGCGCGAAGGACTCACGCCCGCCTACCACTTCGACGCCGAAGCGGAGGCGGGAGCGCGGGCGGGGACGGGAAGGGCGGCCGCGGAGGCGGGCGTCGAGAGCGACGCGCCCGTCGCGTGGGACGCCACGGCCGACGGATACCGGCTGCCGACCGAGGCCGAGTGGGAGCACGCCTGCCGCGCCGGTACGACCGGTCCGCGCTACGGCCCCCTCGACGACATCGCCTGGTACCGCGGCAACGCCGCGGAGCGCGTCCACGAGGTGGGAGGCAAGCAGCCCAACGCGTGGGGTTTCCACGACATGCTGGGCAACGTGTGGGACTGGTGCTGGGACGTCTACGACCCCGAGGTCTACGGCACGTACCGCGTGCTGCGCGGCGGCGGCTGGTTCGACGAGCACTGGAGCTGCCGCGCCTCGGCACGCCGCCGCAGCCACCCCACCTTCCGCGTCGACGACGTGGGCTTCCGGCCGGCGCGCACCGCGCCTCTCCACGGCGCACCTCTCCGGAAGCACTGAGCCCGCCCGACCCGCGCGCACGCTCCGGCCGGCCCCGGCAGGCCGCTCACTCCCGCGCCCCCTCGCCACGGCCCGACAGGTACGTGATCTCCTCCAGGACCCGCGCCGCCTCCACGAGCGCCGTGCCGTGGACGGGCCACTCCCCCGGATGGTCGAGGTGCCCGGTGCGGGCCAGGGCCGTCGTGTCCTCGTAGCGGCGCTCGGCGTCCTCGACAAGACGGCGGAGGCGGGCGGAGTCCTCCGGCCCCCGGGGCGGGTCGAGGCAGACGAGCGCCTCGGCGGTGGCGTGCAGCAGCCCGGCGTAGGAGGCGAGGAAGTCCGCCGCCGCGGACGCTTCCGGGGAGGCGGTGGCGGCGGACGCGTCGCCGGGCGGTTCACCCGACGCGTCGGCGGCCTCGTCGGCCGTTCCAGTAGGAATGCCTGGAGAGTCCGGGGAGGAGCCGGCCGGCCGCTCCCGGCCGGCCGGCGCGGAGGTCTGGCGTTCGTACGCCAGGGCCCGTGCGATGGACCGGACGTACGTACCGATGCGCTCGATCATGCTGACCGCCTCGTGGCAGCGGAGCAGCGAGGCCTGGGCGCTGTTCCACGGCCGGCGCGGGTTGAGCCGGGTGTTCTCCTGCTCCTTCTCGAGCGCCGTCCGCGCGTGCGCCGCTCGTGCCACCAGCTCCTCGCAGCGGTGCGGCCAGTCCTGCCGTACGTCCTCGTCCTCGGTCTCCCCCGCGGCGGTCCGCGCCAGGTCCCGCAACAGGTCGGCGGTGTGGGCGGCCAGGTCGGCGACCCGCCGCCGGGCCGTGTCCGTATGCGGGGAGGGGGCGATCGCGAAGTGCGCGGCCAGACCGCAGCACACGCCGATGGCCGCGGAGGTCACCAGCGGGCCGATGTAGTCGAGCCGTCCCCCGCCGCCCACGAACGCGAAGAGCGCCACGACCGGGACCTGGCCGCGCTGCCCTCCGAGGAGGTCGAGCCGGGCCACCAGGAGGGCGATGAAGACCAGGACGGCGAGGGTCCAGGCGTGCACGCCGACGGTGCTGCCGAAGCCCGCCGCCACCGCGGTCCCGATCGCCATGGCGCCCAGGTACTGCACGGAGTCCCACAGCGAGCGGTACACCGTGGACTGCAGGGCCAGCAGCGCGGTGAACGGGGCGAACGCCGTGACGTTCACGGGCAGCAACCAGGAGGCCAGGCACCAGGCGGCGGTCGCGGCGGCCGCGCCCTTGGCCAGGAGCAGCAGCCTGTCGCGCGCCTCGCCCGGCCCGCGGACCGCGTCCCTCACGAACGTACGCACCTCGTGCCCGTGCCGTCGGCACCAGGCGCCCACTCCAGCCGTCCGGTCGGACACACCTCTCCCGTCCACGTCACTCCTCGGGGCCCGTCCCGTCCCGCGTACCCCTCGCTCGGGCGATTACGTGCGCGGACCGGTGTGACGCGAACCGCCTTCCGGGCATCGCCCGCCCTCTGCGTGGAACACGTGAGAGGTGGCAGCGACCGCCCATGTCCAAGGAGGCCACCGTGTCCGAGACCCCGGAGATCCTGTACGCCCGCATCCGGGAGGAGGTGGCCGCCCGCGCGGACCGGCTCTGGGACGTGAGCCTCGCCTTGCACCGCGAACCCGAGACGGCCTACGAGGAGCACCGCGCGGCCGGGTTGCTCACCGGTGAGCTGGAACGCGAGGGCTTCACGGTCGAACGCGGCGCGGCCGGACTCCCCACCGCCTTCGTCGGGCGTACGGGCACGGCAGCCGCCCCGGGCGACGGGCCCTGTGTCGCGCTCCTGATGGAGTACGACGCGCTGCCGCTGCTCGGCCACGCCTGCGGGCACAATCTCATCGCCTCGGCCGGCCTCGGCGCGGCCCTCGCCGTCCGGGCGGCGCTCGGCGGGATCGACGGGACGCTGCTGGCCGTCGGGGCGCCGGCGGAGGAGCGCGGCGGCGGCAAGGTCACCGAGGTGGCGGCGGGCCTGTTCGAGGGGGTGGACGCGGCCCTGATGTTCCATCCCGGCGTCTACGACTGGGCCTGGGCGCCGCTCACGGCGAGCGCGCAGGTCCGGGTGGGTTTCCACGGACGGGCCGCGCACCCGACCGGCAGCCCTACGGAGGGCATCGACGCGCTGGGGGCGCTGATCCAGCTCTTCAACGCGCTGGGCGTCCTGCACAAGCGGCTGCCCCTCGGCTCGCACATCCAGGGCATCGTGACGGACGGTGGCCGGGCCACGAACATCGTCCCGGAGTACGCGGAGGGGATGTTCGGGCTGCGCGGGGGCACCGCCACCGCGCTGGAGGAGCTGGTGGAGGAGCTGCGGAGCTGCGCCCAAGGCATCGCGCTGGCCACCCGGACCACCGTGGAGGTCACCGACGTGGGCGGGCGGTACGAGCACTTCCGGGACAACGACGTGCTCTCCGGCGTGTTCGCCGGGCATCTGGAGCGGGCGGGGATCCGGTTGTCGGAGCCCGAGGCGGTGGTGTACCTCGGGTCGTCCGACATCGGCAACGTCAGCACGCGGGTGCCCGCGATCCACCCGTTCGTCGCCATCATGGGCGCGGACGGGGCGGACCACACGCCGGAGTTCGCGGAGGCGGCCGCCGGGCCGCGGGCCCGGCAGGTGATGCTGGCGGCGGCGGAGGCGCTGGCGTGCACGGCGGCGGACGTCCTGCTGCGCGGGGACCTGTCGGAGCGGGCCTGGGCCCGCCTGCGGGAGAAGGCCGCCGCCGGGCTCTGATGCCCGGGACCGCCCCCGGCCGCGCGGCCCGGCGAACGGCTCACCGGCCCCGGATTCCCGGCGCCGTGCCGGTCCCTGCCCGGAACCGACGGCCGCCCGGGTCAGTCCTCGACGGTCACGCGGACGCTCTTCACCTCGGTGTCCGCCGCGTCCGGGACGACCATCCCCGCCTCGACGCCGCTGCGCAGATACCGCAGCACCTCGGCGTTGAGCCTCTCACCCGGCACCGCCGCCGGAATGCCGGGCGGGTAGGGCGTGAGCATCTCGGCGGTCACCCGGCCGGCGGCCTTCTCCCACGGCACCTGCTCCACGCGCCCGAAGAAGGCGTCGCGCGGGAGCATGACCTGCTCCAGACGCAGGTCGGCCGGATCGGGGACCTCGACCGGGGTCGCGGGCCGCAGCTCCTCGGCGTGCGCGGCGACATCGCGCAAGGCGGCGACCAGGGCGCGGGCGCTGCGGCTGTCGTCGGCGTGGGTGAGCTGGGCACTCGTACGGCGATGGTCGGAGAGGTGCAGGTTGACGCGGTGGTGCTCGCGGATCCAGTCGGCGATCCGGTAGCCGGTGGTGCCGAGGCCGGTGATGTCGACGATGACCTGGAGGGGGTCGAGGTCGGCCGCGCGGCCGGGCCCGCAGAAGTCGTCGCGCCCGTGGACGTGCATGCCGTCGATCTCGGCGATCTGCGCCCGTACCGTCTTGGCCAGGGCGAGCGCGTCGTCGTACAGGCCGTGGCCGCGCTGGACCATCTGGCGGCGCCAGCCGTCGAGGGCGGCGTAGACGAGTACGGAAGGGCTGGTGGTGCCCAGGAGGTCCTCGCGGTTCTTGAGCACCTCCGGTGCGATCAGGTCGCCCTGGAGGTGGAAGACCGAGCCCTGTTCGAGGCCGGAGCCCATCTTGTGGACGGAGGTGACGCAGACGTCCGCGCCGGCGTCCATCGCCCAGGTCGGCAGGTCCGGGTGGAAGGGCAGGTGGGCGCCCCACGCCTCGTCGACGATGAGGGGCACGCCGTGGTCGTGGCACGTGTCGGCGATGGCGCGCAGGTCGGAGCAGGTGCCGTACGGCGTCGGCGTGGTCACCAGGGCGCCCCGGGCGTCGGGGTGCTCGGCGAACGCGGCGCGGAAGGCCTCGGCGGACGGCGGATGGGCGAGGTGCCGCTCCGGGTCCCACTGCGGGTCCACCCAGATCGGCACGATCCCGGCGAGGACCAGGCCGGAGACCACGGACTTGTGCGCGTCCCGTCCCACCAGCAGCTTCTCGTGCGGTCCCGCGACGGACAGCATGGCGGCCTTGACCGACAGCGAGCTGCCGCAGGTCGAGAAGAAGGTGTGCTCCGCACCGACGGCGTCGGCCATCAGCTCCTGGGCCTTGGCCAGGATCCCCCGGGACGAGGTCCGGTCGTCCAGGCCGCTGGTGGCGAGCACGTCGGAGTGGAACACGCCGTCGCCGAGGATCGCGCGCACCCGGGGGTCCGCGCCGCGTCCCTGCTTGTGGCCGGGCGGTGTGAAGGGGGTCTGGTTCTCTGCGTGGTACGCGGCCAGCGCGTCGAGCACGGGTGCCTGTGAATGGTCCATGGGGCTGCGGGTTCCCTGCGTATCGGGGCAAAGACTCCGCTTGATGATCATGAACGGGTACGGGGCGGGCGCCGGTGGCGGTCTCGCGAGGCATGCCCCACGATCAAACGGGAACCCGCGAAGCGGAGCGGATCGCCGGACGCCACCCCATACAGACGGCGTACGGGCGTCCGTTCCCCGTCTTCAAGGAGTTGTCGTGATTGATTCACAGCAGGTCGAGGAGGAGTGCGAGGCCTCCAGCGCGCCGGGGGCGGGCGCCATACGGCGGGTGGGTGTGACATGTGCGGTTTGAGCGGTGAGATCCGTTTCGACGACCGGCGCCCCGACGTGGCCGCCGTGGAGCGCATGACCGACCGCCTTGCGGCCCGCGGCCCGGACGGCCGGGGCATCTGGTCGCAGGGCCCGGTGGCCCTGGGGCACCGCCGTCTGAAGATCATCGACCTGTCGGAGCGCGGCGCACAGCCGATGACCGACACCGATGCCCGGCTGACGGGCGTCTTCAACGGGTGCGTGTACAACTACCGGGAGCTGCGGCGCGAGCTGCAGGGCCTCGGCCACCGGTTCTTCTCCACCTCGGACACCGAGGTGATCCTCAAGGCGTACCACCAGTGGGGTACGGACTGTGTCGACCACCTCATCGGGATGTTCGTCTTCGTCATCGTCGAGAACGACAGCGGCCGCGTGGTGCTGGCCCGCGACCGGCTGGGCATCAAGCCGCTGTACCTGACGCACGGCCCCGGCCGGATGCGGTTCGCCTCCACCCTGCCCGCGCTGCTCGCCGGCGGTGGCGTCGACACGTCGCTGGACCCGGTCGCGCTGCACCAGTACCTGAGCTGGCACGCCACGGTGGCGGCCCCGCGGACCGTCCTCAACGGCGTGCGCAAGCTGCCGCCCGCCACGGTCCGCGTGGTGGAGCCGGACGGCTCCTACCGGGACCGGTGCTACTGGCAGCCGTCGTACACCCGTCGTCCCGAGGACGCGGGCATGGACGCGCACGACTGGCGGGACGCGGTCCTGGACGGGCTGCGGAAGGCGGTGCGCCGCCGGATGGTCGCCGACGTGCCGGTCGGCGTGCTGCTCTCCGGCGGGCTCGACTCGTCCCTGATCGTGGCCCTGCTCGCGGAGGAGGGCCAGCGGGACCTGGCGACGTTCAGCGTGGGCTTCGAGTCGGAGGGTGGCGAGGAGGGCGACGAGTTCGCGTACTCGGACCTGATCGCACGGCGCTACGACACCGAGCACCACCAGCTGATGGTGCCCTCCGACCGGGTGTCGACGGCCCTGGACGGGGCGGTCCGGGCCATGAGCGAGCCGATGATCAGCCATGACGTGGTCGCCTTCCACCTGCTGTCGGAGCTGGTCTCCAAGGAGGTCAGCGTCGTCCAGAGCGGCCAGGGCGCCGACGAGGTCTTCGCCGGCTACCACTGGTATCCGGCGATGGCCGCCGTCGAGCGGGAGCGCGAGCCGGAGACGTACGCCGAGGTGTACTTCGACCGGCCGCACTCCGACTTCGCCCGGATCCTCCAGCCGCACCTGCTGACCGGCCAGGACGAGTCCGGCCGGTTCGTCCGCGACCACATGGCGGCGCCGGGCGCCGAGACCGCGCTCGACGCGGCGCTGCGGCTCGACACCCACGTGATGCTGGTCGACGACCCGGTCAAGCGCGTGGACAACATGACCATGGACTGGGGCCTGGAGGCCCGGACGCCGTTCCTCGACCACGAGCTGGTCGAGCTGGCCGCGGCCTGCCCGCCGGAGCTGAAGCTGGCCCAGGGCGGCAAGGGCGTCGTCAAGGACGCGGGCCGCGCGCTGCTGCCCCGGAAGGTCGTCGACCGGCCCAAGGGCTACTTCCCGGTGCCGGCGATCCGCCACATGGCGGGGCCCGTCCTCGAACGGGTGCGGCACGCGCTCTCCGCACCCGAGGCCCGGGCGCGCGGTGTCTTCCGCGACGAGTACGTCGCCGAACTCCTCGCCGCCCCCGACCACCACCGGACGAAGCGAGGGGCGAACGCCCTGTGGCACGTAGCGTTGTTGGAGATATGGCTGCAGACACACGGGATCAACTGACCGGAGTCACGTCGGCGGCACCGGTGACGGTGCCGCTGGCCGATGCCGCGGGCCTGCGCGACACGCCCCAGCCGCTGATCGCGCACGGCTGCTGGTATCCGTCGGCGGACCCGACGGGCGAGCAGGTGGCGTTCATCTGCGACCGGACGGGCGTGCCCCAGCTGTGGACCGGGCCGGTGGACGGCTCCGAGATCCATCTGCTGGACGCGGACCCCGACCCGGTCACGGAGGTGGCCTGGTCCCCCGACGGGCGGTGGATCGCCTACACGGTCGCCCCCGGCGGCGGTGAGCTCACCCGCGTCCTGTGCGTACGCCCGGACGGCACCGGCCGCCGAATCGTGGCCGGCGCGGACTCCGGCACCTCGGCGTACCTGGGCTGCTGGACGCGCGACGGGTCCGCCGTGGCGGTCACCGTCGCCGAGCCACCGCCGTCCCCACCGGGCCACACGGCCCGCCCGGCCGCCCGGCAGACCGCCCGGCAGGACACGGCTGCCGCGCCGGACCACGAGGTCGTCTTCGCCGACCTGCCCGCCGGGTGGGCGGACCGCGACGGCCCGGCCACCCTGCTCGGCGGCGCCCGCCGGGGCGACGTCGGCCCGTCGGGTACGCCTCGGGACCGGCCGCGCCCGGCGGCCGGCCTGACCGACGCCGGCGGTCTCGGCGCGCCGGGCACGTTCACCCCGGTGAGCGGTGACGGCGCGGCGGATGGGATGCCCTCGGGCGCGATCGACGGAGCCCCCTGGCACGTGAACGGCGAGGGAGCGCCGGCGTGCCTGGACGACGGCTCGGCCGGCGGTCCGGACGGCGGCGCCCGGGACCGGCTCACCGCGTACCTGGTCGATCCCGACGGTCTCCGGTCGCCCGTGCTCGTCGCCGCCGAGTCGGGGGCGGCCACACTGCGGGTGTGCGACGTCAGCCAGGACGAGCGGTTCGCGCTGGTACGGCGGGGACCGCGGGGCCGCCGGGAGGCGGTGGTCGTGCGCACCGCCGACCTCGTCACCGGCTCCGTCCTGCGGGTCGGCGACGGCGACCCGTGGATCGGCCGGTTCTCCCCGGACGGGCGCACGCTGTGGCTGCGCAGCGACCACGAACGACGGTTCGCCGCCCTGCTCGCCGCGGGGCTCGACGAGGACGGCGGGCGCCTCGGCCTGTCCGTGCTGGCCGAGCGCGAGGAGAGCGACCTGGAGCTGCTGGCGTTCGCCGAGGACGGCCGGACGGCCGCCCTGGCGTGGAACGTGCAGGGCGCAAGCGAGCTGCAGACCCTCGGCCTCCCGGCCGGTGGGCCCGCGCCCAGCGGCGCCGCCACCGGGACGACGCCGCCCCGTGACGTACCGCTGCCGCACGAGGTCGTCACCCGGATCACCCGGGCCGGGCCCGGCGGCATGGTCCTCGCGGTGGCGGGTTCCCAGCGCCGCCCGGGAGTGTGGTGGGTGTCCTCCCGCGCCCTGACGGCGCGCACCCCGTGGTCCTCCCGGGACGAGGACGCCGTCCCGCCCGGCAGGCCGCCCGTGCGGCCCGTACCGCTGCGGCCGGTGGCACGCGACGGACTGCACCTGGGCGGCTGGTACTACCGGGCGCCAGGCCGCGCCGCCGGCCGGCCCGCCCCGTGCGTGATCCATCTCCACGGCGGTCCGGAGGAACAGGAACGGCCGGTCTTCGACCCCCTGTACCACGAGCTCCTCGGCCGGGGTCTCGACGTCTTCGCCCCCGACGTGCGCGGCTCCTCCGGCTGGGGCCGGGAGTTCGTGGACGCCGACCTCGGTACGGGACGGTTCGCGGCGATCGACGACGTCGCCGACTGCGCCGCGCACGCGGTCCTGACCGGGCGCGCCGACCCGACGCGGCTCGCGGTGATGGGGCGCTCCTACGGCGGCTATCTGACCCTGGCGTCCCTCGTGTGGCATCCGGAGCTGTTCCGTACCGGCGTCGCCGTCTGCGGGATGTCGGACTTCGCGACCTTCTTCGCGGAGACCGAGCCGTGGATCGCCGAGTCGGCGGCGCACAAGTACGGCCATCCGGTGCGCGACCGGGAACTGTTGCGCTCGCTCTCCCCGATGAGCCGCGTCGACGCGCTGCGGGTGCCGCTGCTGGCGGTGCACGGGGAGCACGACACCAACGTGCCGCCGGGCGAGTCGGAGCAGATGGTGCGGGCGGCCCGGGAACGGGGTCTGCAGGCCGAGCTGCTCACGCTGCTCGACGAGGGGCACGACTTCCGGCGTGCGGACAACCGGCGCCTGTTCCGCCGTACCGCCGCAGACTGGATGGAGCGCCACCTCGGCGCCTGAGCGGCGGCGGTACGGCGCCGACGGACGGAGCCGGCCGCGGGCGGCGCGCCGGCCCGGCGGCCCGGCCCGGTCGGGGGTGGCGTCGGCGGTGCGGGCCGCGGTCGGGGCTGCTCCGGGCGGGCCGGCCCGGTGCGAGGGTGCTCCCCGGCGGGCCCGGACCCGTGCAGGGCTGCTCCCGGCGGGCCCGGCCCGTGGGGGCGTGTACGGCGCCTGACCAGGCCCGCGGTGGGTCCGTCCGGCCGAATCCTTCCGCCGATACGGGGTACCGGAGGGACATGATCACCATTGGGGTCGAGGAAGAGTACTTGCTGCTCGATCCGGACACGTGCCTGCCCGTGCCGCTCGCGGACGAGGTGCGGGCGGCGGCCGGACTGGAGCCGATCGTCGAGGACGCCGAGGTCCAGTCGGAGCTGCTGCAGGCCCAGGTCGAGGTCGCCACGCCCGTCTGCGCGGATCTGGGCGAGGTGGGCGGCCATCTGCTGCGGCTGCGGCACGCGCTCGGTACGGCGGCGGAGCGCAGCGGCTGCCGCCTGGCGGCCTGCGGGACCGCTCCGTACCGGGAGACGGCGCCGGTCCCGGTCACCCGCAAGGCACGTTATCTGGCGATGTCCTCCCAGGCGCCGCAGCTCGTGGCCGAGCAGCTCGTCAACGGGATGCACGTCCACGCGGCCGTGCCGGACCGGGAGATGGGCGTCGCCGTCCTGAGCCGGATCCGGGTCTGGCTGCCCGTCCTGGTGGCGATGTCCGCGAACTCGCCGTTGTGGGACGGCAACGACACCGGATTCGCGAGCTGGCGCACGGTGGTCTTCGGCCGCTGGCCGGTCAGCGGTCCCCCGCCCCTCTTCACTTCGCTCGAGGACCACGAGACGCGCGTCCGCTCGTTGGTGGACACCGGCATCATCACCGACACCGGCCAGCTGTACTGGCAGGCCCGCCTCTCCGACAAGTACCCGACGGTCGAGGTGCGCTGCGCCGATGTGCAACTGCGCGCCGACGCGGCGGTCATGTTCGCCGGTCTCGTCCGCGCGATGACCGCGACCGCGATCCGCGAGGAGAAGGCCGGAGCGCCGCTCCCCCAGTGCACCCCCGAGCTGCTGCAGGCGGCCAACTGGCACGCCGCGCGGCACGGCCTGAGCGGTCTGCTGGTCGACCCCACCGGGCGGACGCGCCGGGCGGGCGACGTGCTCGTCATGCTCCTCGATCACCTCACCCCCGCTCTCGACGAGGCCGGGGACACCCGCGAGGTGACTTCGCTGGTGCACCGGCTGCTCCAGGAGGGCACCCCCGCGGACCGTCAACGCCGCGCGCTGGCCGAGGGCGGACCGGCGGCCCTCGCGGAGCTGATCACCAGCGAGACCGTCGCTCCCTGACGCGGTGATGCCCGGCCCCGGGGGCCCGGCGCCCCCGCTCAGGGGGCGTACGGCCCCACGTCCGCCGGTGTGAGCGGCCGCCGGAGCGGCGCCGCCGTGGCGTACTCGTCCGCCCCGACGTCACGGCTGCCGCCCCAGCGCGTGGCCGCCGACGTCCTCGGCGACGGCCGGGCTCCCCAGCGTCGCCGCGCCAATCGCCGGGCTGGCCACTGGGTGCCGTAAGGAAGGTCCCCCTGCCTCCTAGGACCTGGGTGGCAGCCGGTGCAGGGTGACCTCGCCCAGTGTGCCGTCGGAGACGGTCAGCGTCATGTACGTGCAGAAGGGCTGGCGCCTGCGGTCGGTCGGGGAGCCGGGGTTCAGCAGGCGCGGTCCGCCCGGGGCCGTCGAGTCCCACGGGATGTGGCTGTGCCCGAAGACCAGGACGTCCAGGTCGGGGAAGCGCCGGGCGCAGCGCTGTTCGCGCCCGGCGGCGGCGCCCGTCTCGTGGACGACACCGAACCGCAGCCCGCCCAGCTCGGCGCGCGCGACCTCGGGGAGCCTGCGCCGAAGCGCCGGACCGTCATTGTTGCCGTACACCCCGATCAGCCGCCGGGCCCGGGCCTCCAGCAGGTCGACGGTGGCCTCATCGATCCAGTCCCCGGCGTGGAGGACGGCATCGGCCTCGTCGATGCCCGCCAGGAGGGCCTCGGGCAGGCGCTTGGCGCGGACCGGCAGGTGCGTGTCGGAGGTGAGCAGCAGCCGCATGGGTTCACCGTAGGGGGCGGGGGTCGCCCCAGCTGGGCCGACGTGCGGAGCTAGGGCGTGTCCGGAAAGTAGCGCCGTCTGCCCGCAGGGCAGGGCCCGCGGCGTCTGGTGCGTGCGATCGCAAGGCGGAGGGTCGCCCTCGTACTGGACGTACTCGGGTGATCCCGACAACGCAGCGAGCGTACGTGCCAGGCGTCGCGGGCCAGACGGGACTTTCCGGACACGGCCTAGGGGGTGTCCCGTGTGCCCTGCGCCGACCGGAGTAAGCCTGATGCGTCCGGGGACGTACGGATCCACAGTGGACCCATGAGCAGCCACCGCCCCGTCGTCGTCCATCCGCCCTCCGGAACCGGCGGCCGCCGCGTCCACGCGGACGGGCGGATCCTCGGCCTGGCGGAGAGCGTGGCCGACGTGGCGGACCTGCTGGCCGCGATCGGCCTCGAACTCGGGCCGGACGAGGTCGCCGACTCCCCGATGATCGAATGGCGGGGCGGCGGCCCGGCGGTCTGGGCCGAATCCCCTCCGTGAGCCCGCGCGTCCCGCCGTCCGGGGGCCGTGGCGGCGGTCGGTGACGGCCGGTCAGGGACGCGGGGTGGGGGTGGAGGTGCGGGGGTCGCGGCCGGTCAGGGCGAGGAGGGTCGCGAACTCCGAGGCGCCCGGCGGGACCGGGTACGGCTCGCCGAAGACCCCGTTCTCGCGGCCCATGGGCGCCATCTCCCGTACCAGACCGACCAGTTCGCGCACCGCGTGCTCGTCGGGGGTGAACGGCTGCCCGCTCGCCCGGGCGAGGTCCCATGCGTGGACCGTCAGGTCGATCAGCGCCAGGCTGCCCACCGTCCTGGCCGGCAGTCCCATCGCGCCGCTCGTGCCCTCCTCGGCGCGGGGCGCGGACCACGCCTGCGCCAGGCGGGCGGTCTCGTCGGTGAAGCGGTCGCGCCAGTCGGGCCCGTGCGTGCCGACGTAGTCGGGGGTGGTGGAGAAGTCCGGGGTCTCCTTGGCGGCGAGGGCCCGGAAGTTGACGACGACCTGAAAGAGGTGGTTGAGGAGGTCGCGGACGGTGAACAGGTCGCAGGGCGTGGGGTCGTCGAGCCCCTCGTCCCGCAGGCCGCGCACCACGGGGTCGGCGGCGCGGGCGGCGGCCCCGAGCAGGGCGCCGATGCCGAGCGGGGCGGCCGGCGGGAGGGGCGACGGCGCGGGGTGGTTCGGTGACGGGTGGTGCGAGCCGGGCGCCTGGTCAGTGGTGTTGTCCATGGGGGCACCGTACGAGCGGGCCCCGCGCCGCGGCTTGAAGAAACGCGACATAGGATCGCCGCCATGGCGGGACCGAGGCGGGACACGCGGGGCATCGTGGACGCCTCCGCGTTGATGACGCGGGTCCGGTTCCGGCGCGTCGAGCCCGCGCCGCCGCTGCGGCCGTACGTGGAGCACTACTGGCTGGTCGACTGGGCGCTGGACGCGCCGTACGTCACGCGGGTGGTGCCGCACCCGTCGGTCAACCTCGTCTTCCAGCGCGACGGCGCCCGCGCGGCCGGGGCCGTCGTGTCCGGCGTCGGTCGGGAGCTGTTCACCCGCGAGCTGGCGGGGACCGGGCGGGTGTGCGGGGTGCAGTTCCGTCCGGGCGGGTTCCGTGGCTTCGCTCCCGCCCTGCCGGTGTCGCACTGGACCGGCCGGCAGGTGCCGCCCGCCGAGGTCTTCGGCCGCGACCTCGCGCCGGAGGTCGACGCCGTCCTCGGCCCGGAGCGGGAGGAGGCGCGGGTGGCCGCCCTGGACGCGTTCCTGCTCGGGCTCGGCCCGGAACCGGACCCGCGCGTGGAGACGGCGATGGCGCTGGCCGACCGGATCCGGCGGGACCGCACCGTACGGCGGGTCGACGCGGTCGCCCGCGCCGAGGGGCTGACCGTCCGCTCCCTGCAACGGCTCTTCGCCGCATACGTGGGGGTGAGCCCGAAGTGGGTGATCCTGCGCTACCGCGTCCACGAGGCGCTGGAGCGCGCCGCCGCCGCTCCGGGTCGGGCGGTGGACTGGGCCGCGCTCGCCGCCGAGCTGGGCTACAGCGACCAGGCCCACCTCGTCCGGGACGTCACAGCGACGGTGGGCGTGCCGCCCACGACGCTCACCCGCTGACGCGCGGGAGGCGCGGGCGGCGCGGGCGGGCTCCGGCGGCAGGGGCGACGGCGCCGGGTGGACGGGGAAGGAAAAGCCCGCCGTACGAGGAGTGGGCTCCCGGAAGCGGGGCATCCGCCTGACAGGCCCCGCCGCGTACCCCCCCGTCGCGGCGGGGTCTCCGCGTGGTCGGACACCCGGGCCGAGCCCGCGCGAGACGGGACCCGCCCTGGAACGTAAGGGGCCCCACCAGGCCGGGGGGGGTGACCGGTGGGGCCGACGAGCCCGTATGACGGGGGGAGACACAGGGGCTCGTGAGGGGAGTCTGGCACGCCCGGGCCCCTGACGGACACCGAAACGCCGTCTTCCGGGGTCGTCCGTCCGAGAATCATGCTGACGGATCAACGTCGCCCCGGGCGAAGCTCCGGCGATCGGCGCCCATGGAAGCTGAGCTTCCTGTTCCGTACCGCTCGCACTGGTCCTCCCGGAGCCCCGCCCGCCAGGCCTCTCTGTTCTCGCCGACCACACGCAATTCGCTCACTTGTTCGTTTCCAGGGGTACGCTTGCCCCATGCACGCACACCTCCAGGCCTCGCTGTTCGACCAGGGCGACGACATGCGGCTCGGACCGCTGCGCGGGCTCGAGCGGCGGCATCTGGGGAGCGGCGCCTGGATCGACCTGCTGCCCGGCTGGCTGACCGGGGCCGACGCGCTGTTCGAGGAGCTGGCAGCCGGAGTCCCCTGGCGGGCCGAGCGGCGGCAGATGTACGAACGCGAGGTCGACGTGCCCCGACTCCTCGCCCACTACCGGGAGGGCGACCCGCTGCCGCATCCGCTCCTGGAAGAGGCGCGGTCCGCTCTCTCCTCGCACTACGCCCCGGAACTGGGCGAGCCCTTCGTCACCGCCGGCCTCTGTCTCTACCGCGACGGCCGCGACAGCGTCGCCTGGCACGGGGACCGCACCGGCCGCTCCGCCACCCAGGACACCATGGTCGCCATCCTCTCGGTGGGCGATCCGCGCGACCTGGCGCTGCGCCCGCGAGGCGGCGGCGCGGCCGCCCTGCGCCTGGCGCTGGGCCATGGGGACCTGGTGGTGATGGGCGGCTCCTGCCAGCGCACCTGGGAGCACGCCATACCCAAGTCCGGGCGCGCGGTCGGCCCTCGGATCAGCGTCCAGTTCCGCACGCGCGGCGTCTCCTGACACTTCCGCCGGGCCTCCCCCGCTGCCCTCGCCGGCCGCCCTTGGTGACCGGCCGCGGTCAGAGCATGCGGCGCAGCAGTCGGTCCCGGTCGACGAACTGGTGCTTGAGGACCAGCCCGACGTGCAGGCCCAGCGCGACGAAGAACGCGATGTGCGCGGCGACGTGGAGGGGGAGGACGTCGTCGTCGCCGGCCACGAGCAGGGCCAGGCCGCTGGCGGGGACCAGGAAGGTGAGCCAGTAGAGGGCGCTCTCGGTCCGATGGGCCAGTCGCCGCTCCGCCGTGGAGAGCGTCGGCGCCCACGGCGGCAGCGGCAGAACTCGCCGGCAGACGAGCCGGGCGACACCGAGCGCGATGATCGTGACGCCCAGGACGACGTGCGTGGTCAGCAGGGCATCGTCCCCGAACGGATCGTAACGGTCGTCACCTCCACGCCCCCGCCCTCGCCCCGAGTCGCCGCCCCTCCCCCGGCCGCGCCCGCGGCCGTGCCCCGACCCCTCGGAGGCGAGGAGGTAGCCCACGGCGAACTGCGCGGCGAACGCGACGACCACGCTCCAGTGGAGCACCTTGGTGAGGGGCCGGTACCCGGCGCTGCTGGCCATGGGCCCAGTGTGCCGACGCCCTGCCCCTCCAGCGTCCTTACCGGCTGGTAACGTCCCGTCCGTCGTCCCCCGGTCGGCCTACCGCTCCCGCCTCCCCGCCCCCTCCCGTGAAGGAATCCGATGCCCCGGTCTTCCCGCTCCGCCCGTCCGGCCCGCTCCGCCCTCCTGCTCGCCGGCCTGCTGGCCTCGGCGGGCGTCGCCCACTTCGCCGCGCCGAAGCGGTTCGACGCCACCGTGCCGAGGGCCCTTCCCGGCAGCCCGCGGACCTGGACCCTGGCCAGCGGTGTGGCCGAGCTCGCGCTCGCCGCCGGTCTCGCGGTGCCCGCGACCCGCCAGGTGAGCGCCCGGGCCACCGCCGTGTTCTTCGCCGGTGTCTTCCCGGCGAACGTCAAGATGGCGTACGACTACCGGAACCGCTCGCCGCGCGCGAAGGCCCTCGCGTACGGCCGGCTGCCGCTCCAGGTGCCGCTGATCCTGTGGGCTCGCCACGCCGGCCGCGCCGGCCGCACCGAGGGCTGACGGGACCCCGGGCTCCCGGGCCCGCCCCCGGCCGTCGGTCAGGAGGGCCGGTCGGGGGCGGTGAGCGACCAGCCGAAGCCTTCCGCCCCGCCGCTCGCCCGGTCGGTCAGCGCGGAGAGGAAGTCGGCCGCGTCGAAGAGCGCGCCCGCCGGCACGACACCTCCCGGCCCGGGCCGGCCCTCCACCCTCAGGCCCTCGACGCTCCCGTTGTCGAGGGTCCTGCCGTCGAGGATCCGGGCCACCGCCTCCACCGCCAGGGGCGCGCTGATCGCGTAGATGTCCCTGCCCCGGGCCACGGCGCGCCGCTCCCGGCCATCGAAGCGCACGACGGCCTCCACGAGGAACGTCTGGTCGGAGCGGCCGCGCTCGTCGACGGCCGCCGGGGGCGCGGTGTCGGGCGAGGTCAGGTCCTCGACCGCCGCGGCGCTCATGACCGTCCGCATCTCCGGGACGTCCACGTGGCGCGGGACGGTCACGCTGTCCGCCATCGTGAACTCCCCCACCACGTCCCGGTCGCCGACCGGCGCGGGGAACGACCAGCGGGACAGGGGCGGTTCGCCGGTGCGGTACTCGAGGCTTCCGTTCGTGTGGAGGCGACGGCGGCCGTTCCGGCGTTCGCGGGAGACTCGGCCCGCCGCCCGTGTGCCGGCCGTCGGACGCCAGCTGCTCAGGGCGTACGCGGTCACCACCTCGTCCGCCTCCCGCCGGTCGCCCAGGGCCGCGGAGACGAGGAGGTCGCCGAGACCTCCGTAGAACGCCATCGCCGGGACGATCAGGGCCCCGGCCTCCCGGGCCCGGTCGTCGAACCGCGCGAACGTGTCGGCGACGGCCTCCAGCTCCGCCGCCACGTCCACGTACGGGACGCCGGCGCGCAGCGCGGCCTCGATCACCGGGGCGGCCGTCGAGGCGAACGGCCCGGCGCAGTTGATCACGGCGGCGGCGCCCGCGAGTGCGCGGTCGAGCGCGGCGGCGTCGTCGACGGCCGCCGGCCGTACGTCGAGGCCGCCGTGTTCCTCCGACAGCGTCCGGAGCCGTGCGGCGTCGCGGCCGGAGAGGACGGGCGTCCAGGCGCGCCGCAGCAGCTCGGCCACGACGAAGCGCCCCGTGTGTCCGTACGCGCCGTAGACCAGGACCGTACGGGCCGGACGGTGCGAACGGTCCGTTCGGTCGGTGTCGGCGGTGTCGGCGGTGTCGGCGGTGTCGGCGGTGTCGGCGGGGAGGTGCCGTACCGGTGTGTCGTTCATGTCCGCCATCCTGTCCGCGCGCCGCCGGCGGGCGTGAGTGGCAGCAGTGCCACGGCTCGTACACTTTCGGACATGAGCAGTGTGGCGCTGGCCGTCAGCGAGGGCGTCCCGCACTTCGAACTCGCCGCCGCCTGCGACGTCTTCGGGGTCGACCGGTCCGACCTCGTCGATCCCTGGTACGACTTCACTGTCTGCGGTCCCGCGTCCGTGGGGGTGGGCGGCCGTTTCCGGCTCGAACCCGACCAGGGGCTCGACGGGCTGCTCCGCGCGGACACCGTGATCGTGCCGGCGTGCGCGGATCCGGCCGAGGAGCCGCCCGCCGACCTGGTGGACGCCGTGCGGGCCGCGCACGAGGCCGGGGCGCGGGTGGCGTCGCTGTGCACGGGCGCGTTCGTGCTGGCCGCCGCAGGTCTGCTCGACGGGCGGCGGGCCACGACGCACTGGTGGCACGCGGCGGCGCTGGCCGCCCGCCACCCGCGGGTGCGGGTCGACCCGGACGTGCTGTACGTCGACGACGGCCGGGTGCTGACCTCGGCGGGCAAGGCCGCGGCGATGGACCTGTGCCTCCACCTGGTCCGGCTCGACCACGGTTCGGCCGTGGCCAACGCGGTCGCGCGCCGTCTCGTCGTTCCTCCCCACCGGGCCGGCGGGCAGGCCCAGTTCGTCGCCACGCCCGTTCCGGAGCCCCGTGGCCACTCCCTCGACGCGCTGTTCGCCTGGGCGTTGGCGCGGCTCGACCGGCCTCTGACGGTGGAGGACCTGGCCCGCCGGGCGGGCATGAGCTCGCGGAACCTCGTGCGCCATTTCCACGCCGTCACCGGCACGACTCCGCTGCGCTGGCTCTCCTCCCAGCGGATCCACCGGGCGCAGGAGCTCCTGGAGACGACCGACGACAGCGTCGACCGGATCGCGGCGGCCACCGGCATGGGCACCGCGACCACGCTGCGCCGCCACTTCCACCGCACGCTCGGTGTCCCGCCGGATGCCTATCGCCGCACCTTCCGCAGCGCCCGGGCCACTGCTGCGCGGTGATGTCCGAGCGCACGGACGGACGGCGGGACGGCCGGACGACGGGACGGCCGGACGACGGGACGGCCGGACGACGGGACGGCCGGACGACGGGGAAGAAGGGGAACGACGGCCCCCTCCCGTCCTGCCCACTCGCGCACTCGGGCGTTTCTTCCGGGCCACGCCACGGCGGTCCGGGGCGGCGGGCCCCCGAGGCGGGAAGGTGGGCGGATGCGTGCGAGTACACAGGCCCCCCGCACGGCGGGCGAAGGGTCATGACGTCGTCCGGGAAGCCCGACCTGTCGACGGACACCGACCCCGTTGAGCGGCGGCCGTCGCCCTGGCTGCGCCTGCTGCCGGGCATCTCGCCCGAGCGGCGCGGCTTCGTCCTGGCCTGGTGGGGCTTCGCCCTCACCTTCGGCGGGATGCGCCTGCTCACCTGGCTGATTCACGTCGACATGGCCGGGTTCGGCGATGTCGAGGCCGGCGGGATCCACCTCCACCACTACGTCTGGGGGATCCTGCTCCTCGCGGTCGTCGGCGGAGCCTCCCTCGCCGACCGTTCCGCACGCGCGCGTGCCTGGATGGGACTCGCGTACGGAGTGGGACTGGCCCTGATCGTCGACGAGGCGGCGCTCCTCATCAGCCTGGAGGACGTGTATTGGGACACCGAGGGCGGTGTCAGCATCGCCCTGGCCATCGCAGTGATCGCCGTCGCGGGGAGCGTCCTGGCGGTGACCCGCGGCCGCCGCACCCCGCGTTCTCGTACGGGCGACCGATCCTGATATGTCCGATCGGCCACGGCGGCCCGCTGCGCCCACCGTTCAGGTGTAAGGGATCTCCCACCAGGCGTCCGAGACGTGAGAACGAGAACTCCGGGGGCAGAAGGAACGGCGACTCAGGGAGGAGATTGCCATGGACGGTGACGTGTGGGGGCTGGGAGGCGTCCTGGCGGAGGCGGAGGACGCCTCGCCGGTCGAGTCCGTCGATGTCGTGGCGCGTAACCTGCAGAAGCGGTTCGGGGCGACGTGCGTGTCGTTCCTGTTCCTCGACCTGATCGGGGAGGAGCTGGTCCGGCTCACCACCGTCGACGGGGCGGAGAGCGGGCGCAGGGCGACACGCATCGGCCTGCGGGGCAGCGTGTACGAGAAGGTGCTGCGCTCCCAGCGTCTCCATGTGGAGCCGGACGGGGACGACGGCCATCTGGTGATCTCGCCGGTCACCAACCGCGGCGACTGCGTCGGCGTCCTGGAGCTGACGCTGCCGCGGGCCGACGACCCGGTGCTCCGGCAGGTGAGCGACGCCGCGCACGCGTTGGCGTACATCATCGTCACCGACCGGCGGTTCACCGACCTCTACCACTGCGGCCGGCGGACCACGCCCACCAGCCTGGCGGCCGAGATCCAGCACCAGTTGCTGCCGTCGGCCGCGTGCTGCGAGGCCGCGCAGTTCGCCGTCGCCGGCGGGCTCGTGCCGGCCGACGACATCGGTGGCGACACCTACGACTACGCCCTGGACCAGGACACCCTGCACGTGTCGATCACGGACGCCATGGGTCACGACACGGAGTCGGCGCTGCTGGCGACCCTGTTGCTCGGCGCGTTGCGCGGGGCGAGACGCGTCGGCTGCGACATCGCGGAGCAGGCCCGTCGCGCACACCGGGCGCTGCTGCATCACGACCGTGGCATCGCCACCGGGCAGTTGCTGCGCATCCGCCTCGACATCGGAAGCGTCCAGCTGGTCAACGCCGGCCATCCGCGGCCCCTGCGCCTGCGGGACGGCGTCGTGGAGGAGCTGCAGGTCTTCGCCAATCTGCCCTTCGGGGTCACCTCACCCGTCGACTACCGCGTCCAGGAGGTGGACCTGCGTCCGGGCGACCGGCTGATCATGATGACCGACGGCATGCAGGACCGCGCCGCCGCCGACGTCGACCTCGCCGCCCTCGTCCGCGAGAGCGCCGACTTCCACCCGCGCGAGACCGTACGGGCCCTGGTCACCGCCGTCCGCGAGGCCACCAAGGGCCATCTGCAGGACGACGCGACGGTGCTCTGCCTTGACTGGTACGGCACGCACCGCACCAGCCGTCACACCGAGGCCGACGAGGCCGACGCCGCGATCCGGGGCCTGCCACCCGGGGCGTGAGAGGGGCCCCGTCGGCGCCCCCTTGCTCCCCTTCTCGCACGTCACGTCACTTCACCTCACTCGATCCGGGTGTCGCCGAGGGCCTCCAGCACCTGCCGGAGGCCCTCGCCGGTCGTCGCCACCAGGTCGCGGTCCACATCGGCGAGGAGCCGCGCGTAGGTGGCGAGGTGGTCGGCGAAGGCGGCCCTGGTGACCTCGTGCCCGTGCTCGGTGAGGCGGATCCTGATGGTGCGCCGGTCCTCCCCGTCGCGTACCCGCTCGACCAGGCCCTTGGCCTCCATCCTGTCGATGCGGTTGGTGATCGCGCCGGACGTCACCATCGAGGCCTTGAGGAAGGCTCCGGCGGTGAGGGCGTACGGCGGCCCCGAGCGCTGCAGCGTGGTCAGTACGTCGAACTCGCCGTACTCCACGCCGTGCGCGGCGGCCGCGGCCTTGGCGGACTTGTCGACCACCCGGGCCAGCCGCTGGATCCGCGCGAACAGCTGCACGGGCCACAGGTCGTCCGCCACGTCGGGGCGCTCCTCGATCCACTGACCGATGATCGCGTCCACGGCATCGCTCATCGCCGCACTCCTCTCCATGTTCATCTTCTCAACGTTAAGACACTTGACGCTGAGAGAGTCGGGCTGCTTTTATTTCAACGTTGAGATTATCAAGGCTGAACGACAGGAGCATCCCATGTCCGAGCTCGCCCTCCACCCCGTCGCCCAGGACCTCCTCTTCCGCGAGGCTCGTACCGCGAACACCTTCACCGACGAGCCGGTGACGGACGAGCAGCTCCGGGCGGTGTACGACCTCGTCAAGTACGCCCCGACCGCCTACAACCAGGCTCCGCTGCGGATCGTCCTGGTCCGCTCGGACGAGGCGCGCGAGCGGCTGCTGACCCACATGGCCGAGGGCAACCGGCCGAAGACCGCCGCCGCGCCGCTGGTCGCGATCCTCGCCGCCGACAACGAGTTCCACCAGGAACTCCCCGCGCTTCTCCCGCACTTTCCGCGGGCCAAGGACCTGCTCTTCGCCGACCGGCCGGTCCGCGAGGAGTCCGCCCTGCTCAACGCGACGCTCCAGGCGGCCTACTTCATCCTCGGCGTGCGCGCGGCGGGACTCGCGGCGGGGCCGATGACCGGGTTCGACTTCCCGGGCGTCCGGAAGGAGTTCCTGGACGACGACCACACCCCGCTGATGATCGTGAACATCGGCCGGCCGGGCGAGAACGCCTGGTACCCGCGCTCGCCGCGACTCGCGTACGACGAGGTCGTCACGACCCTCTGACCGCCCCGCACCGCGCCGGACAGCACTGCACCGCACCGGACCTCACCGCGGCCGGCCCGGGCCGTCCGCGCCACCCTCGCCCCACCCCGTTCGTACCGTCCGCCCCGGCCGCTCCCGGCCCGCCCCCCGGAGTCCACCGTGCCCCTGCTCGACCGCGCCCCCTCCCCCGCCCCCGCCACGGGGACCGCTCGAAATACCCGGCACGTGCCCGCCGTATGGCTGGCGTTACTGGCCACTCCGCTGGCCGCGAGTGCCAACAGTCCGGTCCTGATCCTTCCGGACATGGCGGACGCGGTCGGTGTCCGTACCCCCACGGCGACCTGGCTCGTCACGGTGTTCGCCTGGGCCGTGGCGGTCGGCACCCCGCTGATGGCGGGCCTGTTGCGCCGCCGCGGCCTGGGTGCCGCGCTCCGGCTGAGCGCGGTGCTGATCGCGGCGGGCACGGTGGTCGTCGCCGTGGCGCCGTGGCTGCCGCTGGCGATGGCGGGCCGGGCGGCCCAGGCGATGGGCGGCGCCGGTCTGGTCACGGCGGCGATGAGCCTGGCGGGGTCGGTCCGCCGGATGGGCGTGATCACGGCGGGCTTCGGGACGCTCGGCGCGGTCGGGCCGCTCCTCGGCTCGTCACTCGCGGGCGCGGCGTCCTGGCGGGTCTCCCTCGCCGTCGGAGCGGTCGCCCTCCTCGCCCTGCCGGCGGTCATGCGCCGCGCCGACCTGTCCGCACCTCCTGCAGCCGGGCGCACCCCGTTCGACGGCCGGGGCGCCGTTCTGCTGGTCCTGCTGGCGACGGCCCTGGTCCTCGTGCCGCGCTTCCCGCTCCCCGCGGCGGCCGCCTCCGCCCTGGCCGCCGCGCTGCTCGCCCTGCACATCCGGTCCCGGCCCACGGGCTTCGTCCCGGTGTCCCTGCTGCGCAGCCGGACGTTCGTCCTCTCCACCGCGCTCGCGTGCGCCTTCGCGACCTCGTACTTCACGCTCCTCTTCACCGTCCCGCACCTCCTGCGCGACCGCACCGACTGGTCGACCGCCACGATCGGCACCGGCCAGACGCTCGCCCTTCTCACCGGCTCGGTGCTTTCCATGGTGCTGGCGGCGGCCTCGGCCCGGATGGGCCGGCCGCGGGTCCTGACGATCCTCCTCGCGGTCGGCGCCCTGGCCCCGCTCACCGCGGCCCTGACCCCCTGGCCGTCCCTGCTCCTGCCGGTCGCGACGCTGGCCGTCTTCACGACGAGCGCGGGCCAGGCCACCCTGGCGGTCTACGCGACCGGGTCCGCCGCGCCCGCGCAACGCGCCACGGCGATCGGCCTGTTCAACCTCGGTTACCAGCTGGGAGGCGCCTTCGGCCCGGCGCTGGCCGCCCTGCTCATCCTCGGCGGCTGACGCGCGCGCAGCGCGAACCCGCCTGCGCCCGCACGCCGTCCGCGGCGTCACGGGCGTGGCCGCTACCGGGGCCGCCGTACCAGGAATTCGTTGCCGTCCGGGTCGAGCATCGACGCCGGCCCGCCGTCTCCCGCGCCGGTGTCGGTGCGCGTCGCGCCGAGCGAGATCAGGCGGTCGAGCTCCGCGTCCCAGTCGGTGCCGGCGGGGACCGCCAGTTCGAAGAAGAGCCGGTTCGTGCCCTTCTTCGGCGCCACCGGAGGACCGCCCCACGTGATCTTCGTACCGCCGTGCGGCGACTGGATCGCGGTCTCCTCGTCCTGGTCCCAGACCAGCGGCCACCGCAGCGCCGCGCTCCAGAAGTAGCCGACCTCCCGCGTACCGTCACAGGCCAGCGCCCCGATGGACCCGGTGTCGGCGAGGAACGCATTGCCCGCCTCGATGACGCAGAACTCGTTGCCGTCCGGGTCGGCGAGCACCACGTGCCCCTCCTCCGGACGCTGCCCGACGTCGATGTGCTCCCCGCCGCGCTCCAGCGCCCTGGCCACCGTCTGCAGCTGGTCCTCCGGGGAAGTGCTCGTCAGGTCGAAGTGCGCCCGGTTGGGGCCGGACTTGGGCGCCTGGCTCGGCAGGAACCGGATGCGGAACCCGGCGGGATCAGGGGGCAGGATCGCGAGATCACCGTCCGGACCCTCGGCCGTCTCCCAGCCCAGGACCCCGGCCCAGAAGCGCGCCAGGCCCGACGGCCGGGTCGCATGGAAGCACACCGCGAACAGTTGACTGGTCACGTCCCCGCATCTCCGATCCACAGACGGCCGGAACGGCGCCTCGCCGTCCGGCGAGCGCAGCCTAGAGGGGTGGTGCGGGCGACCGCACGCGAGTTTCCGCCGGCGGGGCGATCGGGCAGCACCGTCAGCCAGCGCCCCTCACGCTGCCGCCATCCCGGACGGGAAATGGTCACACCCCCTAGCTTTCACCGCGCTCCTGCCGTGTCGGCCGGTCCGGGACGGCGGCCGCGGGGAGGAGCGGTCGGAGGGCGCCGAGGACCGCGCCGACGCAGACGTCGCGCACCTGCGCGCGCGTGCAGGTCTCGTGCGTGAGCCAGTCGACGCACAGGACCTGGACGAAGACGAGCCAGCTCTTCAGTACGCCGGACACGGCTTCGCGGGCGGTATCGTCCGCGAGCGGCAGAACGGCCAGGAGCCGCGCCCGCAGCGCGTCCAGCTCGTTCGTCATGATCGTCTGGATCACCGGGTCCCCCGCGAGGACCCGGTTCGCGGCGAGGACGGCGTTGCGGTTGGCCACGAAGTAGTCGAGATGGACGTCCATGCCCTGGACGAGCTGTTCCACCAGGGAGTCGGCCGGATCGAACCGCGTCCGGGCGAGCAACCGGTCCGCCGCATCCTGGTAGACGGCCGCGAAGAGGGCGTGCTTGCTGGAGAAGTGACGGTAGAGCAGGGCGCGGGAGACCCCGGCCTCTTCGGCGACCTGCTCCATCAGCACGTCATCGTACGGGTGGGCGGCGAAGAGCCGGGCACCGACGGCAAGGAGCTGAGCGCGCCGGCCCTCGGGCGTGAGCCGCTGGCGGGGAGGCATTCCCCCAGTCTAGTTGACATGCGTCTACTTGGCCGCCACGCTACTAGACGCATGTCAACTAGCGATCGCCCCACCAGGCCGGGAGGGACCATGGCCAAGGTTCTGCGCTTCCTCGTACAGCTGACGGGATGGTCCTGCGTGGCCATCGGCCTGCTCCATCTGGCCCTCGGCAACGCGGCGATCCCGGGGGCGGGTTCGGCCGGGGCGACGGTCGACAGCTGGGGCCGGTTCATGGGGGCCGGCTTCGTCGGCTACGGCCTGGCCTGGCTCTGGGCGGCCCGGCAGCGCCCGATTCCGGCTTCGGCGGTGCGGTGGCTGGCCGGCGTCCTGCTGCTGGGAGCCGCGGGGCGACTGCTCTCGCTCGCCGTGCACGGGTGGCCGCACGGCTTCCAGGTCGCGTTGACGGTGATCGAACTCGCCCTGCCGCCCGTCTTCTTCTGGCTGGCGGAAGCAGAAGAGCGCGCCCTGCGCGGCGACACGGAGGCCACCCCGGCCGGCCGGTGAGCGTCCGCCGGAGCGGGTGTCCGTGCACGCCCGCGGCCGCCGACCGCGGTCGGAGTACCTTAAGGGAATCGTCATGGGTGCCGCAGTCCCGTTCCATGCCGACAAAGGTTTCCGGCTGGAGAGGGGTGCGTCATGGAACGCAGGGTGAGGACAAGGCTGGTCGCCGTGGGCGCCGCCGTCGGTGTGGTGGTCGCCCTCGGGGTGGTGTGGTTCCAGCCGTGGCGGCTCTGGGTCGACGAGACCGTGCGGGAGGCCCTGCCCGCCGTGGCCGCGACGGCATCGGGCGAGCCCGCGGCGGCCGGATCCCCAGCTCCGGGTCCGCGGACCGTCGCTCAGGGGACGTTGATCAGCCACGAGCACGCCACGACGGGTACCGCGAAGATCATCCGGCTGGGGGACGGAAGCCACACCCTCCGCATCGAGGGCCTGGACACGAGCAGCGGGCCCGACCTGCGCGTCTGGCTGACCGACGCACCGGTCAGGAAGGGGACGGCCGGCTGGCGCGTGTTCGACGACGGGAAGTACGTGAGTCTCGGCAAGCTGAAGGGCAACAAGGGGGACCAGAACTACGCGCTCCCGGCCGGCGTGCAGTGGAGCACCTACACCAGCGTCAGTATCTGGTGCGATCGCTTCGACGTCTCCTTCGGCGCGGCCGAACTGACCCGCGTCTGACCGGGAGTTGCGACCGCTGCGACATGGTCTCCCCGCCGGACGGCTATTCCGCCACCCGTCCCGGCGCCTGCGGGGCCGATCAGTGGGGCCGGGCGCGGCGGGACGAGGGCTGGGTGGCGGTCGGCGTTTCTGTACGGAGGAGAGCCGTACGGGCCTGGTCGACCGCCTCCTCCGGGTCCAGCCGGGTGCCCCTGTCGTACGCCTCCGCGAACGCGGCCGCCCCCAGTGCGGCCCGCGCCGCGGCGGTGACACGGTCGACGTCGGCGCGTTCGGCGGGTGGCAGCGGGGCCCCGGCGCGGCGCCGGGCGGCGGACGCCGCGCCCAGGAGGACGGCCGCGTGGCCGGCCGCGGGGGCGTGGCCGGGGAGGGCGGCGGCGCCGGCGAGGCCTTCCAGGGAGAGGGCCAGGGCGCGGGGCTCGCCGAGGGCGCGGGCGATCTCCAGACCGGCCAGGTGGTGGGAGGCCGCCCCGCGCGCGTCGCCGCGCAGCTCGGCGACGAAGCCCAGTTCGGCCAGGAGCAGATGGTCCCCCGCCTGGGAGGAGACGTCGGCGTAGCCGTCACGGATGTTCAGCAGGTACGCCTCCGCCCCGTCGAGGTCCCCCGAACGGCGGGCGCCGAGGGCGAGGCCCATCTCGGAGTGGATCTCGCCGTACTTGTAGCCCTGCTCGGCGGCGATCCGGCGCGCCTGCGCGTGCAGGTCGCGTGCGCGGTCCCAGTCACGGGCGAGCAGCGCGAGCCGGCCGAGACCGGAGAGCCGCGCGGACACCTCCGCCTCCAGACCCCACTCCCGGGCCATGCGCAACCCTTCGTGCTGGCGGCGTTCCGCGTCCTCGTACGCCCCCTTGATCTCCGCGAGCGCGGCGAGCGGGGACACGGTCTGCAACTCACCCCACCGGTCGCCCAGTTCGCGGAAGATCAGAGCACTGCGCAACCCGTCCCGGCCGAGCCCGGCGAGGTCGCCGCGGACCAGCGCAAGCGTGGCGCGCAGGCCGAGCGCGGCGGCGGTGCCCCACTGGTCCTCCGCGGTGGTGAACAGGGTGAGGGCACGGGTGTTCAGCTCATCGCCACCGACCGGGTCCCCCGCGCTGAAGAGGCCGTACGCGCAGAGCCAGAGCGCACGGGCCCGGCGTACGGGGTCGGGGATGGTGTCGGCGGTCGGGGCGGCGGTGGCGGTGAGGCCGCGACCGTCCACCGTCGTGGCCGCGGCCGTGTGGTCGCCGGTGAGCAGGGCGAAGGCGGCATGCAGCAGGGCGAGTTCGGTGGCCCCGGCGGGGGCGGGAGAACGGGAGCCGGCCAGGCCGGACGCAGCGGGAGAGCAGGAGTCGGCCGGGCCGGCTGAGGCGGGATCGGTGCGGTCGGGGGCGCCTGGAGTCGCGGCCAGTACCATGCCCAGGCTGCGGCGGGCCTCCGTGAGGCGGCCGCGCAGCAGCCACCACCAGGCGAGGGCCGTGACCAGCCGGACCGCCTCTTCCGGCTGCCCGGCCCCCGCCCGGCGCACCGCCTCGTCGAGCGCCGAGCGCAGATTGCCGGCCTCGGCGTCCAGCCGCGCCAGCCAGGGCCGTTGTCCGGCGCCGCGCAGCCGCGGCTCGGCCTGTTCGGCCAGGGCCCGGTAGTGGCGCAGGTGCCGGTCCCGTACGGCGGTGAGGTCCTCCATCTCGTGCAGCCGCTCGGTCGCGTACGCGGCGACGGACTCCAGGAGTCGGTAGCGGGGGCCGGTAGGCCCTTCCGCCACGACCACCAGCGACCGGTCGACCAGCCGGGTGACGAGGTCCAGCACCTCGTCCCGGGCGACTCCGTCCCCCGCGCAGACCGCCTCGGCGGCTGCCAGGTCGCAGCCGTCGCTGTGGGCGGCGAGGCGGCGCAGGACGATGCGTTCGGGCGCGCTGAGCAACTCCCAGCTCCAGTCGATCACCGCCCGCAGGGTCTGCTGGCGGGCCGGAGCGCCGCGCTGTCCCAGGGTCAGGACCCGGAAACGGTCGTTGAGGCGCGCAGCCAACTCCCGTACGCCGAGGGCGCGTACGCGGGTGGCGGCCAGCTCCAGCGCGAGGGGGATGCCGTCGAGCCGGCGGCAGATCTCGGCGACGGCCCGGCGCTCGGGCTCGTCCGGCGCGCCGGGGTCGCGCGGGAAGCCGGGGGTGGCGGCGGCGGCGCGCTCCATGAACATCCGGACGGCGTCGGCGGGCGGCAGCGGCTCGACCAGGAACATCGCCTCGCCCGCCAGGCCGAGCGGTTCCTGCCCGGTGGCGAGGACCCGCAGGCCGGGGGCGGTACGCAGGAGCAGCTCCGTGAGTTCCGCGGCGGAGTCGACGACGTGCTCGCAGTTGTCCAGGACGAGCAGGGTGCGGCGGTCGCGGAGGGCGGCGGCGAGGCGGTGCGGCAGGGAGGGGGTTCCGGTACCGGTGCCCGGCAGCGGGCGGGGGGCGTCGTCGCGGATGCCGAGGGTGGCGGCGACGACCTGGGCCAGGTCGGCGGGGGTGCCGGCGCGGATGCCGGAGAACTCCACGAGCCAGGTGCCGTCAGCCAGTTCGCCGGCCCGGGCACCGTCCCGCTCGGCGGTCGCCGCCGCCACGGCCAGTCGGGTCTTGCCGACGCCGCCGGGTCCCGTGAGGGTCACCAGCCGGGCGTCGGCGAGCAGGCAGGAGAGGTCGGTGAGTGCCTGACGCCGGCCGACGAGGGGGGTGAGGGGGACGGGGAGGTTGGAGTGGGACGGCGGGGCCGCGGCAGGCGGGGTGCCCGCGGCGCCCGCCGCCCCGGACGAGGCCCCCGCGGCGCCCGCCGCTCCGGACGAGGCCCCCGCAGCGGGCGAGGTGCCCGCGCCCGACAGAGACCCCGCGGCGGGCGACCCGAACCGGGCCCCCGCGGCGTGCGGAGCGACCGCGCCGAACCGGGCTCCCGCGGCAGGCGAGGTGAGCGGGAGCGCCCCGGTCACCCCGGCGTGCGGGCCGGGCGTCGTGCCTTGTGCGGGCGCCGGGTGCGCCGGTCCCGCGGGGCCGCCCGCCGGAGCCCCGTACGCGTACGCCCCCGCGCTCAGTCCCGGCTCCTGCCGCAGCACCGCCCCGTGCAGAGCGGCCAGTTCGGGGCTCGGGTCGACCCCCAGCTCCCCCGCCAGCCGGATGCGCAGCTCCTCGTACGACGCGAGCGCCTCGCTCTGGCGCCCCGCCGCGTACAGGGCCCTCATCTGGGCGGCGCGCAGGCGCTCCCGCAGCGGATGGAGCGCTACGAGGTCGGCGAGCTCCCCGGCGAGGAGCGCGTGGTCGCCCGCCTCCAGGCGCGCCTCCGCCTGCTCCTCCCGTACGGAGAGCCGCTGCTCCGCGAGGCGCTGGGCGGCGCCCCGTACGAAGAGACCGTCCGCGAAGTCCGCGTACGCCGGTCCACGCCACAGCTCCAGCGCCTCCGTGAGCAGCGCGGCCCGCGCGCGCGGGTCCCGGAGGGGGCGGGCCTCGGTCACCAGGGCACGGAACCGTACGGCGTCCACCTCGTCGCCGCCGTCGAGCCGCAGCCGGTAGCCGGGGGGCTGGCGGACCACCCGGTCGCGGCCGATGACCCGGCGGAGCTGGGAGACCTTGGCCTGGAGGGCGCCCGAGGGCTTGCCCGGAGGGGCGTCGCCCCAGAGGTCGTGGATGAGCCGGTCGGCCGAGACCGGCCCCCCGTCGTGTGCGAGCAGGTCCGCCAGCAGGGCCCGGACCTTGGCCTCGGGAACTCTGACTTCCCGCCCCTCGCCGTCCCACACCGCCAGTGGCCCGAGTACCCCAAACCGCATAGCCGTCACCGTACATGTCCGGCGGACCGGCGCCGCGGCCGTCAGCCGCCCCGAGGTTTTCCCGAAGCTTCCCCGAAGTGCCCGGGCGCAGAGTCGTCCCCATCGGTGGCACCACCGCGCCGGTGAGGAACGGGCGCCCCTGGAGGGAGCGGCAACCATGACCAAGTACGCGCGCCGAAGAGCCCTGGTCGCCGGCGAGGCCACCGGCATCGGCCTGGCCATCGCCAAGCGTCTCGTGGAGGGCGGGGCGGCGGTCCTGCTGACCGCCCGCACCGCGGAGGAACGCGCGCACGCGATCGCCGAACTCGGCTCCACCGCACGGGTCGTCGCGCCGTCGGCCGTGGAAGCCGCCCTCGCGGGAGACGGCGCCACCGACCTCGGCGGCGTCGGTCTCCTCTTCGCCGACGCCATCCCCACCGCGCGCCCCCTGCTGCCGCACGTCGAGGACGGCGGGGCGATCGTACTGACCGCTCCCACCCCGTGCCACGACGCCGTGCGGGCGTTCGCCGCCGAGCTCGCCTTCCGGGGCATCCGCGTCAACGCGGTGGCCCCGGGATGTATCGAGGCGCCGGGCTCCGGCGCCGTACCCCTGCCACCGCTTGGGCGCCTCGGTGCCGCCGAGGAGGTGGCCCGCGCCGCGCTGTTCCTGGCCACCGAGGCGACGTTCACGACCGGGGCCCGGCTCCCCGTCGACGGCGGCCTCGGGCGCCCGTGAACCGGCCGCGCCCGACCACGACCGCCTCCCCCGCCCGCTCACCCCCATCCACCTTCCGTCCCCGGACCCACACTCCCCTTCCGGAAACCTGGAGCACACCCATGAGCACCGCACCCGACACGGCGCCCGTCGCCGCCGCGGCCCCGGACACGAGGAGCGGGAGCGACGAACAGCAGAAGCTTCCGCTCTTCGCGCTGCTGGCCCTCGCCACCGCCGTCTTCATCACCAGCCTCACCGAGACCCTGCCCGCCGGCCTGCTGCCCGCGATGAGCCAGGACCTGCGGGTGAGCGAGTCCGCGACCGGCCAGACGGTCACCGTCTACGCGATCGGCACCGCCCTGACCGCGATCCCGCTCACCGCGGCCACCGCGGGCTGGCGGCGCAAGAAGCTGCTGCTCACATCCATGGGCGGGTTCGCCCTCGCCAACACCGTGACGGCCGTGTCGTCGGTCTACGAGCTGACGATGGTGGCCCGGTTCGTCGCCGGTGTCGCCGCCGGTGTCGCCTGGGCCCTGCTCGCCGGGTACGCCCGCCGGATGGCCCCCGTCCACCTCCAGGGCAAGGCGTTGGCCATCGCCATGGCCGGCATCCCCGTCGCGCTCTCCCTCGGCGTGCCCGCCGGAACGTTCCTCGGCGAATGGCTCGGCTGGCGCGTGGCCTTCCTGTCGATGACGGTCCTCACGGTCGTGCTGCTGGTGTGGATCTTCGCGGCCGTGCCGGACTTCCCCGGCCAGGAGCGCGGCGAGCGGCCGAAGCTGCTGCGGACCCTGCGCATCCCCGGCGTCTCCCCCGTCCTCTTCGTCACGCTGGTCTTCGTGCTGGCGCACACCATCCTGTACGCGTACATCGCCACGTACCTCGACGACCTGGGCCTCGGCGGCTCCACCGGTCTGATCCTGCTGGTCTTCGGCGGCGCCTCGCTGGCGAGCATCTGGATCGTCGGCGCGCAGATCCACCGACGGCTGCGGGCCCTCACCGTCGGCGGAGCCCTGCTCGTCGCCGTCGCCGCGCTGCTCCTGGCCGTCCTCTCCGACACCACCGCCCTCGTCTACCTCGCCGCGGTGCTGTGGGGGCTGGGCTGGGGTGGCGTGCCCACCCTGCTGCAGACCGCCGTCGGTGACGCGGGCGGCGAGTCCGCCGACGCGGCCCAGGCGATGCTCGTCACCCTCTGGAACGTCGCGATGGCGGGCGGCGGCATCGTCGGAGGCATCCTGCTCGACGTGATCGGCAGCGAGTCCTTCCCCTGGACGGTCCTGCTGCTCCTGCTGCCCGTGATCGCGGTCGTGCTCTACGCCCGCCGGGCGGGCTTTCCCGCCCAGCGGCCGGAGGCCCCGGCCGAGGTGGCCTGACGACCGAGCGCCGGAGGACACCCTGCCCGTCGTCCTCCGGCGGTCATCCGTCACGGCGGCCCGGGGGCCACCGGCGGCCGCCTTCCGCCGACGGTCCCCCTCGGCGGAATCGGTCCGTCCAACTCCGAGCCGGTGCCATGTTCATGATTTGTTGACACTTCACCGGACGGCTCCGTAGCACGGCTCCCGCACTGGTGGGAACCGGGTCCCTCCGCCTCGCACGGCCCCCGCCCCCACCCCGCCGACGTACGTTTCCGCAGGTCAGCCCGCGAATTCGCAAAATGGGCGGCCGACCCGGGCAAAAAACGTCCCGGACGGTACTTTCACCTCGTACTGATGTGCCATGCAGGCACTCGGGTGCGGGTGATGACGAGTATCGAGGGGGCGTGGCGTCACATGTCGTCAAGCGAGGTACGCGCGGCGGCGCCGGGCGAGGGCGCGTGCATGCAGACGTTCATGGACGAGATCTTCCGGACGTTCCGGCGGCCGGAGCAGCGCCGTTGGGCCCAGGCGTATCTGTGGGCCCTGCTCCACGTATCGGGCAAGAAGACACCCCGCCGCATGGCCCTGGCGAAGCCCTTACCCCCGGCCGCGGCACACGGCCTCCAGCAGTTCATCAACGGCAGTCCCTGGGACTGGACTCCGGTGCGCCGCCGGCTCGCCGGCCGGGTGGCCGCGCGGACGACGCCGCACGCCTGGACCGTCGCCGAACTCCTCATCCCCAAGCGCGGCGAGCACTCGGTGGGCGTGCACCGGCGCGTCGACACCCGCACCGGACGCACCGTCAACTGCCAGCGCGCCCTGGTCTTCTTCCTCGCCTCGGGCACCGAGTGCTACCCGGTGGGCTGGAGCCTCGTGCTCGACGGTACGTGGGACTCGGACCGGGAGCGCATGCGCCGTGCGCGCATCCCTGGGTCCGAGGCCGGGCGCATCCCCGCCGACCATGTCACCGGGTACGCCGCCGAGGTGGCGGCGCAGCCGCGACTCCCGCGCGTGCCCTGGGTGCTCGACCTCACCCGGTGCGACCAGGCGGCCGGGGTCCTGGCGGGCCTCGCCCGGCAGCGGGCCGAGGTGGTGTGCGAGGTCCCCCCGGACCATCCGGTGCTCCCCACCGGGCCGGCCACGCCCGCCGTGACCACCGTGAGCGCGCTCATGGAGGTGCGGCACGCCCGGCAGACCCACGTCCTGCTCCGGCAGTCCCCCGACGGTCGCGCCCGGGCCGTACCGGTCCACACCTACGCGGGCACGGTGACCGCTCCCCGACCCGCACCCGGCGACGACGGGGGCGCGCGCCCGTACCGCGTCCTGGAGCGGCCCGACCCGGACGGCCGGCAGCCGCCCCGGTACTGGCTCACCACGCTCACCGACCACCGGGTGGAGGAGGTCCTCCGGCTGGCCCGCAGCCACACCGCGGCGCTCTCGGCCGTGGCCGCGCTGCGTCAGCGGTTCGGCGTCCTCGACTTCGAGGGCCGTTCCTTTCCCGGCTGGCACCACCACATGACCATGGCCTCGGCCGCCTACGTCTACCAGTGCCTCTTCCGCGCTCCCGGAGGAGCCGCCGCACCGCCGGGAGCGCCGCACCGCGTCCCGGCCGCCGCGCTCGCCGGCGCCTCCCACGGAGGGGAAGCCGCGGGGAAGGGGTGCGGCAGATGAGGAAGGTGCTCGTGGTGGAGCGGGATGCCTCCGCCGCGGCGGCCATGGTGGCGGATCTCCGGCGACAGGGATTCGGCGCCCGCAGTGTCTCCACAGGGGAGCGGGCTCTGCGGGTGTACGGCGAAGCGGATCTGGTGCTGTTCTCCCTGGAACTTTCCGATATCGACGGGCTCGAATTGTGTCGCTCCCTGCGCAAGGGCGGAGAGACGGCGCTGATAGCGGTCACCGATTCCGACGCCGAACTGGAGCGGGTCCTCGCTCTCCACGCGGGCGCGGACGACTGTGTGATGAAATCCTGGGGATCGCGGGAGATCGGGGCCCGTATCGAAGCGGTGCTGCGCCGCGTCCACCCCCGGCAGGCCCTTCCGGCCGTCATTTCCCTGCGCCATCTCCATATCGATCCGCATCTGCGGGAGGTGCGGCTGCACAACCGGCTCGTCGGTGTCACGTCGAAGGAATTCGAGCTGCTCTACACTCTGGCCGCCACTCCGGAAACGGTGGTGACGCGCAAAGAGCTGATGGCGCGGGTCTGGGGAAGCGACTGGGGGCACCACAGCCGCACGATCGACACCCATGTGAGCAGCCTCCGGGCGAAGCTCGGTGCCGGGAGCTGGATCATCACGGTCCGGGGCGTCGGCTACCGCCTGGGGTACGCCTGGCGGATGGCGGAGACGTCCGCCGGCTGAGCGGACCGTGACGCGGGCCCCGGAAGACGCGTGCGACCACGCTCCCGGGGCCTCGCCGTCAGGCCGTCGCGCCCTCCAGCCGGCGCAGCAGCGGATGGTGCGCCTCGCCGTCCTCCCCCACTGCCCGTCGCGCCCACCAGGCCGACGCCAGGTTCGAGGTCAGCAGCGTGCGGTGCGGGTCCTGCCGGGCCAGCTCGGTGAGGGCGGCGAGCGTGCCCATGCCCGTACCCGTGAAGAGCAGGACCGTGTCGGAGGGCAGTTCCCGCTCCCGTATCCGCCGCAGGATCGCGCCGGTCGTCACCGCGTACGGGTCGTAGCGCACGTCCCCGCCCGGGCTCGCGGCCGGTTGCGGCGGGACGGTCACCACCCCGTCGACCGTGAGCCCGGCCCGCTCCCAGAAGGCGCGGGAGGTGTCGGTGAGCCACGGCTCGTACGGGGAGACGAGCGTCAGGCGGGTGGCCCCGAGCGCCTCGCAGGCCGCGAGGATCGCCTGCGTGGAGGACTGCACGGGAGAGCCGGCGCGGGCGGAGAGCTCGTCGCAGAAGGCCCGGTCGCCCGCCGGCTCCAGGAGGTAGTGCGAGGCGCTGCAGGCCACGACCATGGCGTCCAGGCGCAGCGCTCCGAAGCTGCCGAGCAGCTCGGGGAGCACCTCGTTGTACGTCTCCAGCATCGCCCGGAGGCCGGCCCCCGGTGTCACCGGGAAACGGGAGGTGTACACGTTCATTCCGGCGCCCACCAGGTGATTGAACTCGGGTTCCGCCGTGGGGTTCTCCGGCGGCACGACGACCCCTAGCCGGGGCAGCGAGAAGAGATCCATGACAGCACGGTAGGGCGGGCTTCATGGCAACGGGCTCTTTGCGTACGTGATTTGGCACGCCCGCACACCACCCTTGCACTCCTTTTCCTTCCTGACATTCCTTGACACTCCGCAACACAGCCCTGACACGGCAGGCATTGCCCTCGCCGTCCGGGCACCGAAGGATATGAGTCAGCGAATGCGGGACCGTGCCTACGCGGCTCGATCGCAGACCTTTTCGGAGTGAGGAGACCAGGAAATGGCAGCAGGGGAACCGGAGAAACTGGAGAGGCCACCCCGGATATCCGACGCGACGCTGCGGGACTCCGCGCACATGGCGGGGGTCGAGTTCGGGCCCGGGGACGCCGCCGCCATCGCGGATCTGCTGGTGCGCACGGGCGTCGAGCTGGTCGAGGTGGGCATGGTCTCGGGACCGGACTCCAAGGACGCCGATCTCGTCCTCGCCGCCCACGAGGCGGTCACGCCCGAGCGCAGCATGACCCTGGTCGTCGTGCGCGACCGGCGCCAGGTCGCCCGTGCGCTGGACGAGGCCGAGCGCCTGGGCGTGCGGCACGTCATGTACTCCATCCCCACCTCCGAGCAGCACGCGCAGCTGAAGCTCGACTCGGCGAGCCCGAAGTTCCTCCAGACGTTGGCGCGTTCGGCGATCCAGCAGGCCAAGGAGCGCGGCTTCCACGTCACGTTCAGCGGCGAGGACGGTGCCCGTACGCCCCGGGAGCGGCTCGTCCCCTATGTGGAGGCCGGGTTCGCGGCCGGGGCCGACCGGTTCCGGCTCGCGGAGACGGTCGCGTACCTCTCGCCCTGGCAGATGGAGGAGGTGATCGCGGACATCACCGCGATCGACGGCTCCGAGATCGAGATCCACTCCCACAACATGCTGGGCATGGCCGTCGCCAACTCCCTGGCCGCCGTCCGGGCGGGCGCCCAGTGGATCTCCGCGACCGTCGGCGGCATCGGTGAGCGCGGCGGCAACGCCCCACTGGCCGAGCTGCTCACCTCGCTGCGCGTCATCCACGGCGACACCCGCTTCGACCTCACCCACCTCACCGAGCTGTCCCGGATCGCCCTCAGGGGCGCCGGCCTCGGGGAGGCCTTCCAGTCCGGGCCGACCACCCCGCACGCCTTCGCCTACGAGCTGCCGGGCCAGCTGAGCCACCCGCAGGCGTACGAGACGCTTCCGGCCGAACTCGTCGGCAACAGGCGAGAGTTGCGCGTCCGTGGTCGTCTCACCACCGCCCTGGTCCGCTGGGCCCTGGCCGACTCGGGCCCGGAGGTCGACGTCGACGCCTTCACGCTCTGGCTGGCCGAGCGGCAGGAGCGGGACGGCCGCCCGCTGCTCGACCGGGACACGATCCGCAGGGCCGTCGTCGATTTCCGCCCCGTCCCCGCCTGACCCCTCCCACCCCCCTTACGGAGTTCACGATGTCCACCGCCACCCTGACCGGCGTATGCCCCGAGTGCGAGACCGACCTGACCGTCCCCCCGGTCACCCAGGGCGAGACCCTCTCCTGCCCCGAGTGCATCCTGACCCTCCGCGTCGAGGCCGTCGAGGACGGCCGGCTGACGCTGGAGATGGTCGAGGTGCAGCTGCGCGACTGGGGCCAGTGACATGGGCGCTCTCCGTCCCGTCGCGGTCGTCGCGGACCGGATCGCCTGGGAGGAACGCCTGCTCATCGAGGCGGCCCCGGCCTTCGGCCTCCGTCTCGACTGGGTCAACGACGAATCCCTCTCCCTCGGCCACCCGGACGCCCCGGCCATCAAGGGGTACGACACCCTGCTGATCCGCAGCCGCAGCTACACCCGCGGCGGGCTGATCGCCACCCTCGCCGAGGCGGCCGGCGTCCCCACGCTGAACACCGCCCGGGCCATCCACGCCTGCGAGAACAAGGCCGCCCTGCGCGCCCTGCTCCGGACGGCGGGCGTGCCGGTGCCGGACCACCGGCTGGTGCTCTCCCGCAAGGACTTCGACAAGGCCCTCGCCGACCTCCCGCTGCCCCTCGTCCTCAAGCCCGTGTTCGGCGGGATGGGCAAGCGGGTCACGCTGATCCGGCACGCCGACACCGCGCACTCCGTGTACGACTACATCGAGGACCTGGCCCACGCCTTCGAGCAGGCCAGTGTGGTCGAGCCGTACCTCGGCGGCAGCTCGGTGCGGTGCCTCGTCGTCGGGCGGGAGCTGATCGGCGCCGCGGAGTTCGAGAGCGGCGGCGGCGACTGGCGCAACAACGCCGCCCTCGGCAACAAGAACCGCCCGGTCGCCCACGACCCCGAGGTCGTCAAGATCGTCGACGGGGTGGTGGACGTGCTCGGCCCCGGGATCTACGGAATCGACCTCTTCGCCACCCCCGACGGCTACGTCGTCAACGAGGTCAACCACGCCCCCGGCTTCCGTGCCGTGGCCTCCGCCACCGGAGCGGACATCCCCTCGGCCATCGCCCGTCATGTGCAGGAGCTCTTCGCATGATCCGTGCAGGAGTCGTCGGCGCCTCCGGGCTCGCCGGCGGCGAACTCATCCGCCTCATCACCCAGCACCCCGACCTGGAACTGACCTTCCTGGGCGGCTCCTCCCACATCGGCCGCCGCCCCTCCGAGCTCCACCCCGGCCTCCGCTTCGACCAGGGCCTGACCGTGCGGCCGGTCACCGAGGAGGTCGTGGACGAGGTCGACGTCCTCTTCCTGGCCACCCCGGCACCGGTCTCGGCCGAACTGGCCGCGCTCCTCGCGGACCGCGTCCCGGCCATCGTCGACCTCAGCGGAGCCTTCCGCATCCGTACGCCGGAACTGCACGACCGCTGGTACCCGAAGGTCCGGCGCCGCACCGAGCTCGCGGACCGCTTCGTCTACGGCGTACCGGAGCTGATCGGCGACCGGCTGGCGGACGCCGCGCTCATCTCGCTGCCCGGCTGCTACGCCACCGCGATCACCCTGGGCCTGGCCCCGCTCACCCTCGGACTCGGGCTCGACCTGAAGACGGTGGTCGTGGACGGCAAGAGCGGGTCAAGCGGCGGCGGCATCCACCTGCGCACCTCCGACCTGCACCCCTTCCGGGCCGGGGCCATCGCCCCGTACTCCCCGACCGGGCACCGGCACGCCGCCGAGGTCGCCGACTTCCTGGAGCGGAGCAAGCCCGGCACCATCGGGAACCTGTCCATGTCGGCGTACGGCGTCCCCAACGTCCGCGGACTGCTGACCAGTTCGTACGTGTTCACCGACGGGAAGGTGGACCAGCGCGAGCTGACCCGGGCCTATCTGCGCTTCTACAAGGGGCACCCGTTCGTCCGGGTGCGGCGGCACGACGAGACGCTGATCCCGGTGCCCGACCCGCAGGCCGTCCTCGGCTCCAACTACGCGGACGTCACGGCCCTGCTCGACGAGGAGGGCGGCCGGATCGTCGTGCTCGCCGCGCTCGACAACCTCGTCAAGGGCGCCGCGGGCCAGGCCGTACAGGTGACGAACCTGCGGTTCGGCCTGCCGGAGGAGACGGGGCTGACGCAGCAGCCGGTGATGCCGGCATGAGCGCGGACCACACCGTCCCTACGGTGGTGAAGCTCGGCGGCAGCTGCCTCGACGACCTCGAAGCCGGCTGGTGGGACGACCTGGCCCGCCACGGCCGGGACCGCCCGCTGGTCCTCGTCCACGGCTGGTCCAAGCCCCTCAGGAGGCTCGACGCCCGCTACGGCGAGCCGTCGGCGATCCTGCGCGACCGGTACGGCAACCAGAGCCGGTGGACCACGCCCGAGGTCATCGACGACATCAAGACCGTCAGCGCCGTGCTGGCCGAGGACGTCCTCGCCCGGCTGGAGAGCCGGGGCGTCACCGCCGAGCGGCTGCTCGGCAGTGACGGGCTGGTCAGCGCGGGCGAGGGCGAGCGGTGGTGGTGGCGGGAGAAGCAGCTCGTCGAGCTGGAGAACCTCGTCGGCCCGATCACCGGCGTCGACCCGGCCCCGCTCAAGAACCTCCAGCCGGGTCACGCCTACCTCGTCACCCCGCTCGCCCGGAACGCCGCGGGCCAGGAGGTCAACACCGACGCCGACCGGGCGGCCGCCGCGATCGCCGGGGCCACCGGCGCCCGGGACCTGGTCCTCGTCACGGACGTCGGCCACCTGCTGATCGACGGAGAGCCGGTACGCCGGATCGGCGCCCGCGACGCGGCCGCCTTCCGCGACAAGGGCGCCAAGGGCGGCATGCGCAAGAAGCTGCGGGCGGCGGGCGAGGCCCTGGACCACGGCGTCGAGCGGGTCGTCATCGGCAGCGCCGCCGTGACGGAGCTGCTGGCCGGCTCCACCGGCACGCTCGTCACCGGGGCCCCCGCCCCCGGGACGGGAGCGGGCGCATGACGCGGTCCCGCGTGCTGGTCGTCGACAACGGCACCCTCTCGCTCCGGCAACTCCGCTCCCGTTTCGAGGAGTTGGGATCGGACACCGAGGCCGTCGACGCCTCGTCCGTACCCGCCCGGGTGGACGGCCGCTACCAGGCGATCGTGCTGAGCGGCACCAAGGTGCGCGCCTACGACAGCGCCTTCTACAAGCCCCTGATCGACCTGGTCACCACCACGGACGTGCCGGTCTTCGGCATCTGCGGCGGGATGCAGATCCTCGCCGTCGCGGCCGGCGGACGTCTCGCCGAGGGCCCGCAGCGGGTCGGCGGCTACGAGGTGCGGGTCGACACGGAGGAGCCGCTCTTCAGCCATGTGAAGTCGACCGTCACCGTCTTCCACCGGCACACCCTCTACCTCCAGGAGGCCCCGCCGGGCTACCGCTCGATCGGACGCTCCGAGCACGCGCCCGTGGAGTTCCTGCGCTCGGACGACGGCCGCGTCCACGGCGCCCAGGCCCACCTGGAGTTCCGCAAGGACGGCCTGGAGATCCTGCGGGGCTTCGCGCAGCTCTACCAGTGACCCGACCCGCACCGACACACCCGCCTCACGCACCTGACAGAACAGGGATCTCACCATGAGCGCACCGGAAGAACCGCAGGACCCCGCCCTCACCGTCCATCTCCACGGCAGCGGCGGCTCCCTCAAGGGATGGGTGGTCGTCGACACGCTCGTCGACGGTCTGGCGATGGGCGGCACCCGGATGACCACCGGGGTGACCGAGGAGGAGGTCGCGGGCCTGGCCCGGGACATGACCGAGAAGTTCACCCTGGCGGGGCTCCGCATCGGCGGCGCCAAGGCCGGGATCGTCGCCGACGGAGGCGACCGCGAGGAGACCTTCCGCACCTTCGGCCGCACGGTGAAGCCGCTCCTGCACGGCGGCATCCACCTCGGCATCGACATGGGCGTCACCCCCGCCGACCGGGCCGTCTTCTTCGAGGAGGCCAAGTACGACCCCCGTTACCGCCTCGGCGCCCCCGACATGCCGATCGACTGGCGCACGTACTACGAGCCCCTGATCGACGCCACCGGCCACGGGGTCGGGGTGGCCGCGATCACCGCCCTGGAGGCGAGCGGCCGCACCGGTCCCGCCCGGGTCGTGGTGCAGGGGTTCGGCGCGGTGGGCCGGGCGGTGGCGCGGTTCCTGGAGGACCGCGGGCACACCGTCGTGGGCATCGCCGACATCCAGGGCACGATCAGCGCGGACCGGTTGCCGGTCGCCGACCTGGTCGCGGTCACCGACCGGTTCGGGGCCATCGACCGCGGCCGGCTGCCGCAGGGCGTGCAGCTCTCCGGCGAGCCGGACGCCTGGCTGGACGTCGAGGCGGACATCCTGATCCTGGCGGCGCAGAAGTACGCGCTGACCGCCGAGAACACCCACCGCCTGCGGGCCGGCCTGGTGGTGGAGGGCGCCAACCTCGCCTCCAGCGCGGCGGCGAAGGAGAAGGTCGCCGCCTCCGGGGCCCGGCTGGTCCCCGGCGTGATCGCCAACATCGGCGGCGCCGCCTCGGCGGCCCTTGCCGTCACCCGGGTCGTCCCGTTCGACCTGCCGGTCGAGGCGCGCAAGGCGTGGGTCTTCGACTGGGTCGGCGACCGGGTCCGGCAGAACACCCGGGATCTGCTGGAGATCGCGGCCTCACGGGCGGGCGACCCGCTGCCCGAGCTGCTCGCGGTCCGTCGCGAGGAGCGCGGATGAGCACGGCGGCGACGGAGCGGCCGGCCCCTGCCGCGGCGGCCGTTCCCGAACGGCGCGCCGCCGAGTACCGCCGCCGGGGCTGGTGGCGGGACGAGACCTTCCTCGACGACCTGCACCGACAGGCCCGCCTGCGTCCGCGCCGGCTGGCCATCGCCGGCCGACGCGTCGCGGAGTCCCGTACCGACACCCTCGACTACGCCGAACTGAACCGGCTCACGGACCGGTTCGCCCTCGCGCTGCTCGAACTGGGGCTGCAGCGGGGAGACTTCGTCGCCGTACAGCTTCCCAACCGGTGGGAGATGGTGCCGCTGATCTTCGCCTCGATCCGGGTCGGCGCGGTCATCATCCCGATCTCGCCGATCTGCACGGAGGAGGAGCTGCGCCACCGGCTCGGCCTCACCGAGGCGCGGGTGTGCATCACCCTTCCCGAGTGGTCGGGCACCCCGCTGGCGGAGATCACCACCCGTCTGCGGGATGAACTGCCCTCGCTGCGCCATGTGGTGGTGGTGGACGGTCCGCCGCCCGAGGGCGCGCTCCCCTTCCACGAGCACTTCGTGGCCGAGGAACGGGAGGAGCGGGAGGGCGCCGCCGCACGGCTGGACGGTCTGGCACTCGGCGCGGACGATCCTTTCGTGGTGCTGTTCACCTCCGGCACCACCGGCTTGTCCAAGGGCGTCCTGCACAGCCAGAACACGGTGCACTCCGCCGTACGCGGGTACGTCGACGCGTTCGGGGCGGGTGACGACTGGGTGGCCGCGGTCTCCACCCCCCTCGTCCACTACTCGGGGTTCGCGCAGGGTGTCCTGGCCGGGGTCATGCTGGGCGGCACCGTCGCCTTCCAGGACGTCCGTCGCAACGAGGCGCTGCTCGACCTGGTGGAGCGGTACGGCGCGACCCTGCTGTACGGGCCGCCCGCCACCCTCGCCGACGTGGCCGCCTCCCAGCGGGCCGAACGGCGGGACACCCGCACGCTGCGGCACGTGGTGATCGGCTCGGCTCCGGTCCTGCGGGAGCTGGCCGACGAGGTCCACGAGACGCTCGGCGCCCGCGCCCACTCGCTGTGGGGCATGTCGGAGAACGGTCCCGTGACCACCACCCGGCCCGAGGACCCCGAGGGGTGGGCGGCGCGGAGCAACGGCAGCGCGATCGACGCCATGGAGACCCGGATCGAGGGCTCGGGGGCGTACGGGAGCGAGGGCGCGGTGGGCCGGCTCAAGGTGCGCGGCGCGTCGCTCGCGCTCGGGTACCACCGGCGCCCCGAGGCGTTCGCGGCCGAGCTGGACGAGGACGGCTGGTTCAACACCGGCGACCTCGCCCGGGACGACGGCCGGGGTGGGATCCGCATCATCGGCCGGGCCCGGGACGCGGTCCTGCGGGACGGGCAGGTGGCGCCGATGACGGAGCTGGAGGCGGTGATCGGCGGCCACCCGAAGGCGGTCGAGGCCGCGTTGGTGGGTCTTGATCCCACGACCGGGAGCGGATCCGGGCAGGTGCTCGTCGCCGTCGTGGTCCCCCGCGACGGCGACGGCCCGACGCTCGACGAGGTCCGGGCCCGGGTCACGGAGGCGGGCCACGACGCCCGCTTCCTGCCGGACCGGGTGGAGCTCGTCCCCGCCCTCCCCAAGACCCTGACGGGCAAGGTCCGCAAGGCGGAGCTACGGGAGCGGTACGCCACGTGATCCCCCGCCTGACCCCTTCCCCGCCCCTCACACCGAGCGCTGGAGCCGTCGCCATGTCCGAACCCACACCGGTCGTCATGTCGGCGACCCTTGCCGCCGACGAGGCCCTGGCACGACGGCGCCGGTCCGGGGAGCGGGTCCTGTCGATGGCCGCAGGGGAGATCGGCCTGCCCGTCCTCCCCGCGCTCAGGGACCGGCTCGCGGCGGCGGCCGGCGAGAACGCGTACGGTCCCGTCGCCGGGAGCCCCGCCCTGCGGACCGCCGTCGCCGGGTACTGGGAGCGGCGCGGCCTGGCCGTCGATCCGGGGCTCGTCGTCGCGGGCCCGGGCAGCAAGTCGCTGCTGTACGCCCTGCTGTTGGCCATCGGCGGAGACGTGGTCGTGCCGGTGCCGAGCTGGGTGAGTTACGCGGCCCAGGCCCGGCTGGCCGGGGGGCGGGCCCTGCCCGTACCGGTCCTGCCGGGGCAGGGCGGGGTGCCGGACCCGGACCGGCTGCGCGCGGCGGTCGCCGACGCGCGGGCCGCCGGGCGGCACCCACGGGCCGTGGTCGTGACCGTTCCGGACAACCCGACCGGCACGGTCGCCTCGGCCGCCACCGTACGACGGCTGGCCGAGGCGGCCCGCGAACTGGACCTGGTCATCGTCTCCGACGAGATCTACTGCGACCTGGTCTACGACAGTTCGGAACCGGCCGTCTCCCCGGCGCTGCACGCACCCGAGCGGACCGTGGTCACCACCGGGCTGACCAAGAACCTCGCGCTCGGCGGCTGGCGTACGGGGGTGGCCCGGCTGCCGGACAGCGAGCCGGGGCGCGCCCTGCACGCCCGGCTTCTCGCGGTCGCCAGCCAGATCTGGTCCAGCCCGCCCGCGCCGGTGCAGACGGCGGCCGCGTACGCGTTCGGGGAGCCGCCGGAGGTCACCGAGCGCGTCGCGGCGAGCCGGCGGCTGCACGAGACGGTGGTGCGCGCGGTCGCCGCCCGCTTCACCGCCGTGGGCGCGGAGCTGGCCCCCGTCGCCGCGACCTGCTACCTCTACCCGGACTTCGAGCCCCTGCGGGAGCGGCTGGCCGCCGCGCACGACGTGCACGACGGCGACGGGCTGGCGGCGCTGCTCTCCGAGCGGTACGGGGTCGGCGTCCTGCCCGCGAGCGCGTTCGGGGAGACCGGTCGCCCCCTGCGCATCCGTGCGGCGACCAGCCACTTCTACGGCGACACCGACGAGCGGCGCACGGCGGCGCTGGAGGCGGCGGACCCGCTTGCCCTGCCGTGGATACGGGAGTCGGTCGACCGGGTCGGCGAGGTGCTGGCCGACCTCACGGGCGTCGCGATGCCCTCCGTGCTCGTCCCGCACCCCTGATCCGCCCGACCCCGGCCCGCGTCGCACGTACCCGAACGCCCCCGCACCCACACGCACGCACGCATGCACCCACTCACGCACAGAGGAGTCGTCGCCATGTCCCACCCGCACCTCCCGGTCCTCTTCGAGGCCCTCTACCACGGCGAACGCCATGTCGGATTCGGCCGCCCCGAGGACGGCGCGCGGCAGACGCTCTACCGGGTGGAGGACGGCCGGGTCGCCGCCGCCTTCATCGCCACCGACGGCTCGGAGGAGGCCCTGCGGGCGGCCCTCACCGAGGGCGCGGAAACCGTCGCCGTCGCCGCCGGGGACCCGGAGCTCCGGCTGCTGCCGCCCCTCCTTCCGCAGGCCACGGGCCACGCCCTGCTGAGCGGCTTCATGGGCACGCACAAGAAGAAGTGGGGCGGTGAGACCGCTCCGGAGGAGGGCGAGTTCACTCCGCCCAAGTGGTTCTTCAAGGGCTTCGGCGACTGGGTGCGCCTGCCCGGTGAGGACCTGAACGTACCCGCGCGCCCGGTCGCCCTCATCGAGGAGCCGGAGGTCGCCCTCGTCTACGTCAACGACGCCGAGGGCACCCCGCACTACGCCGGCTACACCTTCGGCAACGACCTGTGCGACATCGGGCTGCACCGCCAGGACCCGGGCTACAACCCGTACTGCAAGCTGTGCGACACCGCCCTCACGCCGTGGCTCTTCCTCGGTCCGCCGCCGCGCACGGTGACCGGCCGAGTCACCATCGTCCGGGACGGAGCGACGGCCTGGGAGGGCCCGTTCGACTGCGGCGACGACGCCTTGTACTACCGGGTGCGGGACATGGCGGACCACCTCTTCACGTTCCCGGCGGTACGGCGGCCCGGGCTGGTCAACTACGTCCTCCTGGGCGCGGACGAGGCCAGCTTCCACGACGGGTTCCGGATCGCCGACGGCGACCGGATCGCCATCGACGTGAAGAGCCACGGGGTCGCCTTCGAGAACCGGGTGCGGTACGTCTCCCCGGTCCCGTCCACCACCCCGGCGGCCGCCCCGGCGCCCGGGACCGCCGGAGCGCCGGCGCCTGTCGCCACGGCATGAACACCTCGTGACAGAGGGCCGGTCGGCCTGTGCAGGTGCCACCCCGCGCAGGCACGATCGGAGAGTCGCCCACCCCCCACGTCACATCCACCGTCCCGCCGCGGGACTTCGCAGGAGGAGACCGCACCGTGCCCGCCCGTACCAGGAAACAGGTGCATCTCGCAGCGCAGCTGCCCGGCATCCACAACGTGACCGTCTGGTCGGACCCGCGCTCCGAGAGCCAGATATCCGTCGACTCCTTCATCCGGCTCGCGCAGACCGTCGAACGCGGGAAGTTCGACTTCTTCTTCCTCGCCGAAGGGCTGCGGCTGCGCGAGCACAAAGGGCAGGTCTACGACCTGGACATCGCGGGACGCCCGGAGAACCTGACCATGCTGAGCGCCCTGGCGGCCGTCACCACCCGGCTGGGCCTCGCCGCCACGGTCAACGCCACCTTCAACGAGCCGTACGAGGTGGCGCGCCGGTTCGCCACCCTGGACCGGCTCAGCGGCGGCCGGGCCGCCTGGAACGTGGTCACCAGCTACGACGCGTTCACCGGCGAGAACTTCCGGCGGGGCGGCTTCCTCCCCGAGGCGGACCGCTACACCCGGGCCGCCGAATTCCTCACCGCGGCGCGGACCTTGTGGGACAGCTGGTCGGGTGACGACCTGAAGGCCGACGCGGCCACGGGAGAGTTCACCGCCCCCGGGGCCGGCCGCTTCGCCCATCAGGGACGGCACTTCGACATCTCCGGCCGGTTCACCACCCCGCCCGGTCCGCAGGGCCATCCGGTGATCATCCAGTCCGGCGAGTCCGACGCGGGCCGGGAGTTCGCCGCGTCCGACGCCGAGGTCATCTTCAGCAAGCACAACCGGATCGACGTGGCCCGGGAGTTCTACCGGGACGTGAAGCGGCGCCTGGCGGCGTACGGCCGGCGCCCCGACGATCTGCTGATCCTCCCCACCGCCAACGCGGTCGTCGCGGACACCGACGAGGAGGCCGCCGCCTACGCGGAGGAGATCAGCCGCGAGCTGGTCGGCCCGCAGACCGCGATCGCCCACCTGGAGGCGGTCTGGGGCCGCGATCTGTCCGCCTACGACCCGGACGGGCCGCTGCCCGACATCGAGCCCGAGGACGAGGCCCACTTCCTGAAGGGGCACTCCGTCTTCCGCAAGGACCGGGCGGAGACGGCCCGGCGGTGGCGCAGGCTCGCCACGGAGCGGAACCTCTCCATCCGGGAGCTGGTCATCGAGGTCGGCGGGCGCCGGACGTTCGTCGGCAGCCCCCGGACGGTCGCCGACGCCATCGACGACTACGTGCAGACCGGGGGCGCCGACGGCTTCGTCCTCGTCCCCCACCTCACCCCGGGCGGTCTGGACGACTTCGTGGACCGGGTCGTGCCGATCCTCCAGGAGAAGGGCGTCCACCGCGACGACTACACCGGCACCACGCTCCGGGACCACCTGGGCCTGTCCGCCGCGCCCCGCCCCGCGAGCTGGGGCGGCCCCGGACAGCGTCTGCGCGACGGGCACGACGACAAGGAGACCTGCGCATGACCGGCACGACCCGCGCCACCGCCCCGACGGGCACCCCGGGCGCCCCGCTGCACCTGGCCGTCGCGCTCGACGGTGCGGGCTGGCACCCGGCGGCCTGGCGCGAGGAGGACGCCCGGCCCGGTGAACTGCTCGACGCCGCCTACTGGGCCGGCCTGGTCGCCGAGGCGGAGCGCGGCCTGATCGACTTCGTCACCTTCGAGGACGCCCTCGGCCTCCAGTCCGCCGCCTTCCACCTCCCCGACGACCGCACCGACCAGGTCCGGGGCAGCATCGACGCGGTGCTGCTCGCCGCCCATCTCGCCCCGCTCACCACGCGCATCGGCCTGGTCCCGACCACCAACGTCACCCACACCGAGCCGTTCCACCTGGCCATCGGCATCGCGACCCTCGACCACGTGAGCCGGGGACGGGCCGGCTGGCGCCCGCAGATCTCGTCCCGCGCGGCCGACGCCGCCCACGTCGGCCGCCGCACCACGCCCCGGCTCACCGAGGACGACGTGATCGACTCGGAGCGGATCTCCCGGCCCCTGCGCGCCCTCTTCGCGGAAGGCGCCGAGGTGGTGGAGGCGGCACGGCGGCTCTGGGACAGCTGGGAGGACGACGCGGAGATACGGGACGCGGCGACGGGCCGCTTCCTCGACCGCGACAAGGTCCACCCCATCGACTTCCGGGGCAGCGCGTTCAGCGTGAAGGGGCCGTCGATCACCCCACGCTCCCCCCAGGGGCAGCCGCCGGTGGTGAGCCTCGCGCACGCCACCACGCCGTACGAGTTCGCGGCGCTCGGCTCGGACGTCGTCGCCGTCACGCCGCACGACCGGGCGGGCGCGGCGGCGATCCTCACCCAGGTCGCCGAGGCGGTGCGGCGCACCGGCCGGGACGTGACGGAACGCCCGCTGCGGACCTTCGCGGACCTCGTCGTCTTCCTGGACGACGACCCGGGTGCGGCGGCCCGGCGCAAGGCCCGCCTGGACGAGGCGGCCGGAGCCGCGCTCGCCTCCGACGCCGAGATCTTCACCGGCACCCCCGCGGAACTGGCGGACCTGCTGCTCGACTGGCGCTCCACCGGCCTGGACGGCTTCCGCCTCCGCCCGGCCGCCCTCCCGCACGACCTCACGGCGATCACCCGGGGCCTGGTTCCGGAGCTGCAACGGCGCGGGGTGTACCGTACGGAGTACGCGTCCACCACGCTCCGCGGCCACCTGGGCCTGGAACGCCCCACCAGCCGCTACGCGAAGGCGGGCTGACCGGATTCTTCCGGCCCCCGCTCGCGCCGAGTCCCGGGGTCAGGGGCGGTCGGGCCGGAGGAGGACCGGGAGGCGGGTCAGGCGCCACTGGCCGGGCAGTTGCATGCGTTCCCGCCGTTCCAGTTCGGCCGGTTCCAGGGCGAGTCGGAGGTCCGGGTAGCGGTCGAACAGCGAGCCGAAGGCGATCTCCGCTTCGAGTCTGGCGAGGGAGGCGCCCAGGCAGTAGTGGATCCCGTGGCCGAAGCCGAGGTGGTTCTCGGCCTGGCCGGCGCGGTGCCGGTCCAGGTCGAGGCGGTCCGGATCGGTGTAGCGGCGGGGATCGAAGTTGGCCGAGACGAAGACGAGGAGCACGGCGTCACCGCGCGGAATCCGGGTCCCGGCGATCTCCAGGTCCTCGGCGGCGTAGCGCAGTCTGCTCGTCTGGACCGGCCCGCACCACCGCATCAGCTCGTGCACCGCGCCGGGCATGGCCTCGGGACGGGAGCGCAGTCGGGCGAGTTGGTCGGGGTGGGCGAGCAGGGCGGCGGTGCCGTTGCTGATGAGGTGGGCCGTCGTCTCGTGGCCGGCGAGGACCAGGGTCACCACGAAGGTGACCAACTCGATGTCGCTGATGCCGCCCTCGGACGCGTCCTGGCCCCGGATGAGTCCGCTGAGCAGGTCGTCGCCGAGGTCGGCACGGCGCTTCCCGATCAGCCGGTGGGTGTGCTCGATCATCGCGGGGAACGAGGTGGCGAGGCGTTCCGGCCGCATGGCGATCAGATCCTCGCCCCACTGCTGCCACTTGTCGCTGTCCGCCTCGGGGACGCCCACGAGGTTGCAGATGACCTGGATCGACAGCGGATAGGCGTAGTGCGCGAGCAGATCGGTCGCGCCGTCGGCGGTGTGCCGCGGCAGGGCGTCCAGCAGCCGGCCGGTGATCTCCTCGATCCGGGGCCGCATGTCCGTCACCCGGCGGGCCGTGAACTCCCGCAGCACCCGCTTGCGGAGCCTCGTGTGCTCGGGCGGGTCGGTGTCGAGCATCGACCCGAGGAGGTAGGGACGCAGCTCCTCGGGGATGGCGAGCATGTCCATCATCTTCAGGCGCGGGTCGTCACCCGTCGCACCGGGCACCGAGGCCGGGGTGTTGACCAGACGGCGGTCGTGCAGCAGCGTGCGGACGTCCTCGTGGCGCGTGACGAACCAGGCCGGTGTGCCGTCCAGGTACCGTCCGTGCACCACGGGTGCCTGCTCCCGCAGGCGTCCGTAGCCGGCGAACGGATCGGCCATCAGGTCCGGGTGCATGGCGTGCGGTTCGGCGTCGAGGTCGTTCTGCGGAACGGTGGGAGACGTGGACATGTGCTCGCTTCTCCTCGTGACGTCAGTCCTCGGCGACGGTGATGGCCTGCACCGGGCAGGCCAGTTCGGCCTCGCGCACCGACGGGTCCTCCGTGCCGCCCGCGCCGTCGGGCAGCACGTAGACGATTCCCAAGTCGTCCTGGGCGAACAGGGCGGGAGCGGTCAGCGTGCATTGGCCGCTGCCGATACAGCCGTCTCGGTCGATGCTGATGCGCACGTGTGCGGCTCCTCTGATTCTGGAGGGCAGGGAAAAGAATTCCGCTGTTTCGCCGGTATCGGCACCGTGCGGTCGACGCTAGTGCAGGGAGTTCGGGTCGGGCAAGCTGGTCCGTGACTCACCCGGGCCATTCCGACTTGTCCCGCCAGCGGGACAGTCCGACGACGTTCTCATGCCCGCCGGCACTGATGGAGAGGCTTCATTTGATGAGTTCCGGTGAAAATTCCGCCAGTATCGACTCGGCGCTCGACGCCGTCGAATCGTGGCTGACCGAATACATATCGGCCGCCCATCCGGACATCGGCCGCATCGGCCCCATCTGTCCTTTCGTGGCGCCCTCGCGCAAGAACCGGACGATGGAGATACGGGCGCGGTTCGTCGGTCACTCGCCCACGCTCGAACTCATCGAGGAGATCGCGCGCAGCAGTCTGCGCGAGTACGGACTGGTCTCCTGGCAGGGCCGCAATCCCATGCTGCGGGCGATGGTCGTGGCCCTGCCCGACCTGCGCTCCGAGGACACGAAGCTGCTCGACGAGGCGCAGTCGCGGGTGAAGGACGAGTTCGTCGCGCAGGGCCTCATGGTGGGCCAGTTCCACGAGAACTGCGAGGTCCCGGCGGCCCGCAACCTGGACTTCGCGGTGAGCAAGGCGCCGGTGCCGGTGCTGGCGATCCGTGCGATCGCCCTGCACGACATCTTCTTCCTGGCCGAGCACCGGCACTGGTTCGAGAAGTACCGGGAGAAGTTCGGGCAGTTCTACACGCCGCAGGCCATGGAGACCGAGGACCGGTTCCGGGTGGAGCACTACCGGCGGGCGGCCCGGGCGTACGGCTATCCGGCGTAGCGGACGGCCGCCGTGTGCGGCAAGGCAGAGGCGGCGGGCCCCGGCAGGGGCCCGCCGCCTCGTGTGGTGCGCCGGTTCAGCCGGAGGCGACGCCGGTCGCGATGCGCTCCAGGGCGGTACGGGCCAGCCGGTGGATCCCGGCCGGGTCGGGAAGGCGCACGTTGACGAACGAGAGGATGTCGCCGCTGACGGCGACGGCCCAGGAGCCCTCGATCCGATAGCCGTCGGAGGTCGTCACCCATCGGGTGACGACGCCGTCGTCGGCGCTGCCGTCGAGCGGCTCGACGGCAGCCTTGGTGACGTCGAACTCCATGCCGTCGTTCAACCGCATGCGATAGCTGTCGCACTTGTCCAGGGCTTCCACGAACTGCCGGAGGATCCGCCGGGCGGCGTCGCCGCGGAACCGGGCGACGTGGTGGAAGACCACCGAGCCGGCGACGTTGGTGTAGAGCCCGGCGGTGTGGTCGACCGCTTCCGGGTGGGAGCCGTGGGTGAGCGTGTTGATCAGGCCGATCAGGACCCGGCCGGACTCGTCACCGGAGACGAAGGCGGGGTCGTACGCGACGCTGGGCTCCTCCCCGAAGAACGACTCCTCGAGATCGTCCTCGGTCAGCAGGAACCGCTCCACGGTGTCACCCATCACGCGTCTCCCATCTGGCGTACGAGGCTGAGCGGGCGCATATCGGTCCAGTTCTCCTCGACGTAGTCAAGGCACGCTTGCCGGTCGGTTTCCGGGAGGGCCACGAGCCAGCCCGCCGGCACCTCGGCGAAGGCCGGCCACAACGAATGCTGGCCTTCCTCGTTGACGAGCACGAGGAACGTGCCATCGGGGTCGTCGAAAGGATTGGACATTCTCTGCTCCCTCAGTAGGGCGGCGGGCACATGCGTTTTCTCTCGCGGAATTCCGAAGCGCTGGAAGTGATGTTCGCAGGGCGCCGGTCATTCCCTGACCGGCGCATTCTCGGAATTCACATTATCCGGCGCCGGGCCGGTGAGGAAGGGCTCTTGTCCTCACCTGCCCGTCCCGCCGGCGGGACAGCCGGACCGGTGCCGGGGGGCGCCGGGCGCACGGGGTACAGCAGTTGGAGCAGGGGGCCGGTCATCGCCGTGGTGACGAGGGCCATCACGACCATGACGGAGTACAGCTCGGCGTCGAGGGCCCCGAGTTGCAGACCGACCGTGAGGATGATCAGTTCCGTCAGGCCCCGTGTGTTGATCAGTACGGCGAGCGCGGTCGCCGGACGGTTCTGCATTCCGGTGGCGCGGGCCGCGACGAAGGCGCCGACGAACTTGCCGCCCACCGCGGTGGCCAGGATGAGGCCGAGCTCCATCAGGTCCGTGCCGGTCATGCCGGACAGGTCCACCTTGAGGCCGGCGACGACGAAGAACATCGGCAGCAGCAGGAAGTCGTTGAGGGAGGAGAGGCGCTCCCGCACCTGGCCGGTGACGTCCGACGGCTCGCCGCGCGTGGTGCGCCGCGGCATGACCGTGCCGAAGACGAAGGCGCCGAAGATGAAGTGCAGGCCGATCCACTCGGTGAAGGCGGCCGACAGCAGCAGGCCGCCGAGGGTGAGGACCATGGCGGCCGGGTTGGCGGGGCCGGTGAGCCACTGGTGCTCCAGGAGGCGGTGCAGCACGGGCCGCACGACGGTGAGCATCAGCACGACGTACGGCACGAACAGCAGCAGGAGCCACTGGGAGCCGGTGCCCGCCCCGCTCATCGCCACCACGACTGCCAGCAGGGTCCACGCCAGGACGTCGTCGATCGCCGCGCAGGCCAGCGCGACCATGCCCAGCCAGGTGCGCTGCATGCCGCGGTCGGTGAGGATCCGGGCAAGCACCGGGAACGCCGTCACCGACATCGCCGCCCCCATGAACAGCACGAACCCCGTCCGGTCGTCGGTCGGGTGGCGGGCGAAGAGGTACAGGGCGAGCAGCGCACCGAGCAGGAACGGCAGGATGATGGAGCCGACAGCGACGGAGCCCGCCACGAACCGTCGCCCGCGCATGAGGCCCGCGTCCAGCTCGGCGCCGACGGTGAACATGAACAGGGCCACACCGATGTTGGCGAGGGCGGCGAGGGAGGGCCGGATGTCCTCGGGGAACAGCGCGTCGGAGACGGCGCCGTTCAGCAGCGTCGGGCCCAGCAGCACCCCGAGGAGGACTTCGCCGATGACGGGAGGCTGCCGTAGCCGCCGGGCCAGGGCGCCCGCGGCGAAGGCCAGGAGTGTGATCGCGGCCAGGGCGAGGAAGAGCATGGTGACCTGATGGGTACTCACAGCCGTTTGCTCCCGATGACGCGGTGTCGGTCGATGGCGCGGTGCGTGAGGGGGGGGTGGCCTCCGTGCTCACGCACACGCACGGGGGGGCGCTGCGTCAGGTGATTCGTTCCTTCTCCCGCGGCAACCGAGTGTGCCGGCCGCTCTCCACCAGGCGCCTCGTGCGGTCCAGGGCGTCCCACACGTCGACGAAGCGGGTGTAGGCGGGGGAGGGTCCGATGCGCAGCCGATCGGGTTCCCGGTAGTCGCAGACGACGTCCGCGTCCTGGGCCAGGGCCCGGCAGATCCGCCAGGCCTCGGGGTGCCGCAGGGTGATGTGCGAGCCGCGCCGGTCCGGGTCCTCGGGTGATGCCAGCCGGAAGCCGAGCGGTACGAGCCAGCGGGTCGCGAGGTCGACGGCCAGTTCGCCGAGCAGCCGCCCCTTGGCCCGCAGCCGGTCGACCCCCGCCTCCTCGACCAGGTCGAGCGCGGGCACGAGCGCGGCGGTGGAGAGCATCGCCGGGGTGCCCGTCAGGAACCGGTCGACCGTGTCGACGGGGTCGAAGTCGGCCGCCATGGCGAACTGGTCGCGCTGCCCGAACCAGCCCTGGACCGGCTGCCGCAGCCGCCGCTGGAGCGAGCGGCGCACATAGAGGAAGGCGGGCGAGCCGGGGCCGCCGTTGAGGTACTTGTAGGTACAGCCGACGGCGAGGTCCGCGCCGTCCTCGGAGAGCCGTACCGGGACCGCCCCGGCGGCGTGGGACAGGTCCCAGAGCACCAGTGCCCCGGCCTCGCGGGCCAGGGCGCCGACCGCGGCCATGTCGGCCAGCGCCCCGCTGCGGTAGGCCACGTGGGACAGGACGACCAGCGCCACCTGGTCGTCGAGTACGGCCCGCAGCCGCTCCGGGTCCAGGCCCCGGTCCGGGTCCGAGCGCAGGAGGCGCAGGTCGAGACCGCGTTCGCGGGCCAGGCCCTGGACGACGTACCGGTTGGTGGGGAAGTCGTCGGCGTCCACCACGAGGGCGCGCCGGCCGGGGGCGTGGTCGAGCGCGGCCCAGGCGAGCTTGTACAGGTTGACGGTGGTCGAGTCGGAGAGCACCACCTCGCCGGGCCGGGCGCCGAGGACGTGCTCGGCGAGCCGGTCGCCGATCCGCCTGTTCCAGTCGATCCAGTCGTTCCAGGAGCGGATCAGGCCGCGGCCCCAGCCGTCCCGGATCACGTCGGCGACGAAGCCGGGGGTGTCGACGGGCAGCCTGCCGAGGGAGTTGCCGTCCAGGTAGAGCAGGTCGGGTTCGGTGTGCACGAACCGGTCGCGCAGGAAGCCGAGCGGGTCGGACCGGTCGTACCGTTCGGCCTCCTCGCGGGAGCCGTCGAAGCGGCTCAGCCGCGAGGCGGGGACCTCGGTCGTCATCCGGTCTCCTCCGAGGTAGGGGCGGGCTGGTCGTGGGGGAGCCGCATCTGCGCCAGGACGGCGCGGCCGAGCGGTGTCGACCGGTCGGCGAGGTCGTACGGCAGGTCGAAGTGGTTGCGACGCGCCGCCACGACGTTCTCCGCGAGCGCGCCGCGGCGGCGCAGTGCCTCGGCCATCAGGGCGTGCTGGCGCACGTACTCCTCGGTCTCGACGCCGCCGCGGGCCAGGACCACCGGGGGCAGGTCGTCCGGCAGCAGGTCGGGCGGGCTGTTGCGACGGACCGCGTCGGCGTCGAGGCGCAGCGCCTCGTTGACGTAGGAGCGGCTGACCGGTTCGAGGTCGTAGATCCCGCTGAGCAGGGTGGCGCCGGCGAGCAGCCCGGCCGCCGCGGGCTCCCCCGGCCCGGCCGGGACGAGGGCCATCGCGGCGAGGTGGGCGCCGGCCGAGGTGCCGCTGAGATGCATCCGGTCCCGGTCGACGCCGAGGTCGTCGGCGTTCTCGTGGATCCAGCGGACGCAGCGGCGTACGGAGGCGACGATCTCGTCCAGCGGGGTCGCCGGGGCGAGCCCGTAGCCGACGGCGGCGAACGCGGCGCCGGCACGGCGGAAGGCGAGCGCCGCGAACGCCGAGCTGCGCTCGGTGAGTGCCTGCCAGTTGCCGCCGTGGACGAAGATCTGGACCGGGGCGGGCGCCGGTCGCGCGGTCCAGAGGTCGAGCCTCTCGGCGGAGCCCGGGCCGTAGCGCAGCCCGGTGCGTACGCCGGGGGCGCTGCGGGCCCGCGTGCTGAGTTCGGCGTACTCGTCGAGATAGTGCCGCAGGCTGGGCACCAGGTGGCTCGGCGAGTACGCGCGGTCCAGCCGGGCCCCGGTCAGGGAGGCGGGCGCGCTCATGAGACGTCCGTCCCGCGCAGGGCCGCGGAGAGAAGGGCGCCGACCTCGGTGAGCGAGCCGGGGCGGGAGAGGAGGGTGCCGTGGTCGCCGGGGACGACGTGGGTGCGGACCTCTCCGGTGAGGTACGGCTGCCAGGCGGCGGCGGTGGCCTCGGGCTTCTGCTGGTCGGTGGCGGCGAGGAGCAGGATGTCCCCGTCGAAGACGGCGGGCCGGTAGTCGATCATCAGGTGGTTGTTGTTGGCGGAGATGGCGGTGATCGAGCGCAGCCTGTCCTCGTCCAGGGCGCCGAGGGCGCTGCCGCGTTCGCGCAGCAGTTTCATGACCTCGTCGAAGACGAACACCTCCGCGTCGAACAAATCCGGTTCGAGACCGACCAGCCGCATCAGGTACTCCAGGTGGGGGCGCATGTTCCGGTCGTCGAGCGGTGGCACGTCGTCGTGGGTGAGACCCAGCCAGCCGGGGTGGACGTCGATGACGGCCAGCGCCTGCACCGTCCGCCCGCGCCGCTGCAGTTCGGTGGCGAGGGCGTGCGCGGCGAGTCCGCCGAACGACCAGCCGAGGACGCGGTACGGCCCCTCGGGGAAGGTGGCCTCCAGGTGGTCCGCGTAGTCGGCGGCCATCTGCTCCATGTCGGCGGGGAGTGCGTCCTCGGGCCGGGCCAGGCCCCGGGCCTGCACCGCGTAGACGGGCACGTCGGGGTCGAGATGGCGGATCAGGCCGGTGTACGACCAGCCGATGCCGCCGCCGGGGTGCACGCAGAAGAGGGGCGGTTCGTTGCCGGTGGCGCGCAGCGGCAGGATGACGTCGTAGCCGCTGTCGGCGTCGTCCAGGTCCAGTCGGGCGGCGATGCCGGACGGGGTCGGCGACTCGAACAGGGCGCGCAGGCCGACGTCCACGCCGAAGGCGGACGTGATCCGGGCGATGAGCCGGGTGGCGAGCAGGGAATGGCCGCCGAGGTCGAAGAAGTTGTCGTCGAGCCCGACCGAGGGGACGCCGAGGAGTTCGGCGAAGAGTTCGCACACCACCTGCTCGTGCGGGGTGCGCGGGGCGCGGGCGGCGGCGGCGACGCGCGGGTCGTGCCGGGGCAGGGCGGCCCGGTCGAGCTTCCCGTTCGGGGTCAGCGGCAGCGCCTCCAGGGGGACGAACAGGGACGGCACCATGAAGGCGGGCAGCCGCTCCCGCGCGAACTCGCGCAGGGACGTGACCAGGGCGGCGTCGCCGCGGGCCGCGGTCGGGTCGTTGGTGTACCGCGCCGCGGGCTCCGGTGCGCCGGGCACGGCCGGCGCGGAGGCGAGGACGGCGGGGAGCGGGTCCGGGGCGCCGGGCAGGGCGTCGGCATCGGCGAAGACCACGTCGACCCGGTCCCGTGCGCTGTCCGACCAGGTGACGGCGACCCGGTACGACAGCCGCTCCCCCAGCTCGTACCAGTCGTCGACGTCGGCGTCGGCGTCGGGAACGGGGGACGGTTCACCGGTGCGCAACGCGCCCGCGAGCGCCACGTCGGCGGCGACCCGGGGGTTGGGCACGTCCTTGACGACCAGGGCGGCGGGCCTGGCGGACGCGAGCCGGTCGGCCACCGCGGACCGCCCCGCCGACGCCGTCCACTCCACGGTCTCCGGGGCGAGGGCCGAGCCGGCTCCTTCGCCCCGCTTGCGCAGGACCACGTCGTAGCGGAAGCGGGTCAGTTCGGTGTCGTGCCGGCCGCGCTTGAGACGTACGGACACAGCGTCCAGGTCCGGCAGGCGGTCCCGCAGGGCCGTGAAGTAGGCGGGATCGACGAGGAGTTCGTTCTCCAGCCGGATGGTCTGGGTGACGGCGTCGCGCAGTGCGGCCAGGTCGTGGGTGCCCGTCCGGGCGGCCTGGACCCCGGTGGTGAAGGCGTCCAGCAGGCGCAGGTTGCGCACGTCGCCGACGAAGACGGAACCGCCGGGGGCGAGCAGCCGCAGGGCGGTGGCGAGGACGTCGGTCAGGTAGTCGGCGTTCGGGAAGTACTGCACCACCGAGTTGACGATCACCGTGTCGAAGTGCTCCTCGGGCAGGCCGGCGAGTTCGTGCGCGGCCTGGGTCCGCAGGTGGACGCGGCCGGCCAGGGCCGGATCGGCCTCCACCCGGCGCCGCAGCGTCTCCACGACCGTCGGTGAGAAGTCGGTGGCCACGTACTCCCGGACGTCGGGGGCGAGGCGGGTGAGCAGCAGACCGGTGCCGACCCCGATCTCCAGGACCCGGGCGGGCTTCAGCTCGCGGATGCGCTCGACGGTGCGCTCGCGCCACTCGCGCATGGCGTGGCCGGCGATGGGCTGCCCGTCATAGCTGCTGACCCAGCCGGTGAAGTCCTCGCCGAGCGGCGTGTCCGGCTCGTCCCGCTCGGCTCCGTACAGGGAATCGTGGACCTGGAGCCACTCGCCGACCTGTTCGGCCTCCGCCTGCCGGTCCCGTGCGGCGGTGCCGGGTACGACGTAGGCGACCAGCTGCGCCTCCTCGGCGAGGTCGCGGCGCAACACCGCCGCGGCCCGCGTGACACCGGGGTGGTCGAGCAGGACGGCCTCGACCTCGCCGGGCTCGATGCGGAAACCGCGGAGTTTGACCTGCTGGTCGACGCGGCCGGCGTACTCCAGGAGGTGGTCGGAGGTCCACCGGGCGAGGTCGCCGGTGCGGTACATGCGCAGGCCGGGCGGCCCGAAGGGGCAGGCGACGAACCGTTCGGCGGACAGCGCGGGGCGCCCGAGGTAGCCGCGGGCGATGCCGGTGCCGGCCAGGTACAGCTCGCCGACCACTCCCGGGGGGACGGGCCGCAGCGCCGCGTCGAGGACGTAGGTGCCCATGTTCGCCATCGGCCGTCCGATGGGCACCGACGTGCCGAGCGCGGGCGCCTCCGCGGCGGGCACCGGATGGTAGCTGGCGAAGGTGGTCGCCTCGGTGGGGCCGTAGCCGTCGACCACCAACAGCCGGGGATGGGCCTCCAGCAGGCGCCGGACGGCGGGGACGGACACGGGCTCGCCGCCGGCCCACACCTGCTCCACGTCGGCGAAGCAGCCCGGTTCGAGGTCGGCCATCAGGTTGAACAAGGAGCTGGTCAGCCACAGCGAGGTGATCCCCCGCCGCGTGATGACGTCCGCGAGGGTGTGGGCGTCGAGTTCGCCGGGCGGCGCCAGCTCGATGCGGCCGCCGGTGAGCAGCGGCGCCCACAGTTCGTACGTCGACAGGTCGAAGGCGAGCGGCGAGTGCAGGAGCACCCGGCGCTGCGCGCCGCCGTGCCAGCAGGGGTCGGCGACGAAGTCGGCGATGTTGCGGTGGGTGACGACCACACCCTTCGGGCGGCCCGTCGATCCGGAGGTGTACATGATGTACGCCGCGTCGTCGCCCTCGGTCCGTACCGGGGCGGCCGCGGGCGGCGTGCCGCCGTCCGGCCGGGGGCCGAGCACGAGCAGCGGAGTCCCGAAGTCGTCCAGGCCCTCCCGGGAGGCGGGGTCCGTCACCAGCAGCAGGCTGCCGGTCTCCGCCAGGACGAGACGCTGCCGGGAGGCGGGATAGCGATGGTCGAGCGGGACGTAGGCCGCGCCGGCGCGCAGCACCGCGAGGACGGCGGCGACCAGGGCGGGCGAGCGCTGCATGAGCAGGGCGACCGCGCCGCCGCGGGCGACGCCGCGTTCGGCCAGGGTGGCGGCGAGCCGGGCGGACCAGGCGTCGAGTTCGGCGTAGGTGAGGGCGCAGTCGTCGTCGGCCACCGCGACGGCGTCCGGGGTGGCCGCGACCTGGGCCGCGAAGAGCTCGGCCAGGCCGGCCGAGCGGGTCGGCAGGGTGGGCCCGGAGGCGGCGGCGAGCATCTCCTGGCGTTCGTGCGCGGCCAGCAGGTCCAGCCCGCCGACCGGCCTGCCCGGCCCGGCCACCGCCGACTCCAGGAGCCGCACCCAGCGGGCGAACAGGTCGCGTACGGTCGCGGCGTCGTAGAGGTCGCTCGCGAATTCGACGACACCGGCGATCCCGTCGGCCGCGCCCTGCGCGTCGCGCTGCTCGGCGAGGCTGAAGAACAGGTCGAACTTGGCGGTGCCGGTGCGTCCTGGGGCGATCTCCACGTTCAGGCCGGGTAGTCGGAAGGCGCCCTCGGAGGCGTTCTGGAGGGCGAACATCACGCCGAAGAACGGGTGCCGGCCCAGCGAGCGCGGCGGGTTCAGCTTCTCCACCAGGTATTCGAACGGCACGTCCTGGTGCGCGTACGCGGCCAGGGCGGTGTCCCGGACCCTGGCCACCAGCTCCTCGAAGGTGGGGCCGTCGGACAGGTCGGTGCGCAGCACCAGCGTGTTGACGAAGAACCCGATCAGCTCGTCCAGGGTCTGGTCGGTGCGACCGGCGATCGGGCTGCCGGTGACGATGTCGGTGCCCGCGCCGAGTCGGTGCAGCAGGGCGGACAGGCCCGCCTGGAGCACCATGAACAGGGTCGCGCCGGTCTGCCGGGCCAGGTCGGACAGCCGCTCGTGGAGTGCGGCCGGGATCCGTACGGGGACGTGGTCGCCCCGGTAGGAGGCCACCGGCGGCCGGGGACGGTCGGTGGGCAGCTCCAGCGCCGAGGGGGCGCCGGTCAGCTGGCGTGTCCAGTAGGCGAGCTGGCGGGCGAGCACGCTCTCGGCGTCGTCCTGGTCGCCGAGCAGCTCGTTCTGCCACAGCGTGTAGTCGGCGTACTGGACCGGAAGCCGCGCCCAGTCGGGTTCCGCGCCGGCGGTCCGGGCGGCGTAGGCGCGGGCCAGGTCGCCGGCGAGGGGGCGGAGGGACCAGCCGTCCCCGGCGATGTGGTGCACCACCAGCAGCAGCACGTGGTCGTCGGGGCCCAGGCGGAAGAGTTCGGCGCGGACCGGGGGCTCCGTCGCGAGGTCGAACAGGTAGCGCGCGGCGTGCTCCAGAGTGGCCGGCAGCTCCTGCTCGTTCACCGGCCGCTCGTGCAGGACCAGCTTCGCCGACTCGGGGGCCAGGATCACCTGACGGGGTACTCCCCCGTCGTCCGGGAAGACCGTGCGCAGGCTCTCGTGGCGGGCGACGACGTCGGCCAGCGCGGCCTGGAGGGCCTGGCGGTCCAGTGTGCCGGTCATCCTGAGGCCGAGGGGGATGTTGTACATCCCGCCCAGGCCTTCCATCTGGTGGAGGAACCACAGGCGGCGCTGGGCGTACGACAGGGGCAGCACGTCCGGGCGTGGGCGGCGTTCGAGGGCCGGGCGGGCCGCGCCGCCCTCGTCGAGCCGGGCGGCCACCCCGGCCGGGGTGGAGGCCTCGAACAGCGTCCGCAGCGGCAGTTCGACGCCGAACATGGCGCGCAGCCGGGCGATGAGCCGGGTGGCGAGCAGGGAGTGGCCGCCGAGGTCGAAGAAGCCGTCGTGCACCCCGACCCGCGCGAGGCCGAGGACCTGGGCGAACAGGTCGCACACGATGTGCTCCTGCGGGGTGCGCGCCTCCCGGGAGGAACCGCTGACGACGACGTCCGGCGCGGGCAGCGCCGTGCGGTCCAGCTTGCGGTGGGGGGTCAGCGGGAGGGCGTTCAGCGGGACGAACGCCGACGGCACCATGTAGTCGGGGAGGCGATCACGCAGGTGTTCGCGCAGCCGGGCGATGAGCGCGCCGGTGTCGCGTGCGGTCAGCGGGTTGTTGGTGAACGACGACAGGTCGGCCCGGGAGGACGGGGACACGGTCGGCCGGTAGAGGCCGGCCGGCGGTCCGGAGTCCGGGTGCGCGGCCGGGAGGGCCGCGGGGTCGGCGAAGACGGCCTCCAGGGCGTTGGGGTCGGACGCCGACCAGGTGACCCACACCCGGTAGCCGTGGGCTGCCGCCAGGTCGTACAGGTCCTCCGGTTCGGCGCCGTCGCCGGTTGGTGCGGCGGGCGGCCGGATGCCGGCCCGCACGGCCCGCGCGAGGGCCGCCTCGGCGGCGACCCGGCCGTTCGGGATGCCGGTGACGCGCAGGGCGGCGGGGTGTTCGCCGGCGAGCAGCGCGGCCAGTCCGGCCGTGCCGTCGGCGGGCCAGGGCTCCTCGGCGGTCTCGGTGATCCGGTGGTCCGGGGCGCCTCGCTTGCGCAGGACGACGTCGTAGCGGTAGCGGGTCATCTCGTTGTGCTCGCGGCCCCGCTTGACCTGGACGGTGTGGGCCGTCAGGGCGGGCAGCCGCTGCTGGAGCGCGGTGAAGAAGTCGGGGTCGACCAGGAGTTCCTTCTCCATGATCACACCGTGCTCGACCGCCCGCCGCAGTTCGTCGGGATGGTCGCCGGTGCGCCCGCGGGCGGCCTGCACGCCCGTGACGAAGGTGCGCTGCAGGCGCAGGTCGCGTACGTCCCCGAGGAAGACGGCGCCACCCGGGGCGAGCAGCCGCAGGGCACCGCTGATCACCCGTTCGAGATAGTCGGCGTGCGGGAAGTACTGGATCACCGAGTTGAGGACGACGACGTCGAAGTGCTCCTCGGGGAGGTCCTCGACGTCGTGGGCGGGGCGCGTCAGCAGGCGGACGTGTGCGGCGAGTTCCGGGTCGGCGGCGACATGGCCCCGCAGGGTCTCGATCACCGACGGGGAGATGTCCGTGCCCCAGTAGGCCTCGCAGTCGGCGGCGAGCCGGGACAGCAGCAGGCCGGTGCCGACGCCGATCTCCAGCACGCGCCGGGGCCGGAGTTCGCGGATCCGTTCCACCGTGCGGTCGCGCCACTCGCGCATCTCGTCGAGCGGCAGCGGCCGGCCGTCGTAGCTGCTGTTCCAGCTGGCGAAGTCCTCGCCGAAGGGCACCGGCTCGGAGGTGGCGTAGACCGTGTCGTAGAGGTCCCGCCAGGCGTCGAGCTGGTCGCGTTCGCGGTCGCGGCCGGTGTGCGGCGAGGCGCCGCCGGCGTCCGGCACGACGTAGGCCACCAGGCGCCGGTCGCCCGGCCGGTCCTCGCGGACGATCGCCGCCGCCTCGGCGACCTCCGGGTGGGCGGCGAGCGCGGACTCGACCTCGCCGAGCTCGATGCGGAAGCCGCGGAGCTTGACCTGGTGGTCGACGCGGCCGGCGAAGTCCAGGTGGCCGTCGGCCGTCCAGCGGACCAGGTCGCCGGTGCGGTACATGCGGGTCCCGGCGGGGCCGTAGGGGTCCGCGGTGAAGCGTCCGGCGGTCAGGGACGGCCTGCCGAGATAGCCGCGGGCCAGTCCGTCGCCGGCGAGGTACAGCTCGCCGAGGGTGCCCGGGGGCACCGGGCGCAGCGACGCGTCCAGCACGTAGACGCGGGTGTTGCGGATCGGGCGGCCGATGACGGTGTCGGTGCGGCCGGACAGGGCGGCGGCGGTGGACCAGATCGTCGTCTCGGTCGGGCCGTAGACGTTGAGCACCTCACGGCCGGTCTCGCGCAGGCGGGCGGCCAGCGGAGCCGGCAGCGCCTCGCCGCCGACCAGCATGCGCAGTCCGCGCAGGGCGTCGAGGTCGTGCGAGGCGATCATCTGCCACCAGGACGGGGTCGCCTGGACGACGGTCACCCCGGTCCGCCGGATCAGCTCGACGAGGGCGGCGGGCCGGGCGACCGTGGCCTCGGTCGCGAGCACCACCCGTGCGCCGCGGGTCAGCGGCAGGAAGATCTCCAGGGCGGCGATGTCGAAGGCGATCGTCGTCACCGCGAGCAGCGCGTCCTCGGGGCCCGTCGGCACCAGGTCGCCCATGCCGAGCAGGAGGTTGGTCAGCGCGCCGTGCTCCACGACGACGCCCTTGGGGCGGCCGGTGGACCCGGAGGTGAAGATGACGTACGCCGCGTCCCGGGGGCCGGGTCGTGCGTCCGGGGCCCCGCCGGGTGCCTCGGCGACGGCGGCCCGCACCAGCGGATCGTCGAGGGCCAGCGAGGAGCCGCCCTCGTCGGGCAGCTCCGCCAGCGTCGCCTCCGTGCCCACGACCAGCGCGGGACGCGCCTCCCGCAGGATCAGCCCGGTCCGTGCGGCCGGGTGGGCCGGGTCGAGGGGGACGTGGGCGGCGCCCGTCTTGGCGATCGCCATCAGCGCGACGACCAGATCGGTGGAGCGCGGCAGCGCGACGGCGACCAGCCGGCCCGGTCCGGCGCCGTGCCGGGCGAACACCCGGGCCAGCCGGTCCGACCGCTCGTGCAGTGCGCCGTAGGTCAGTTCCGCGTCGTCGGCGACGACCGCCACGGCGTGCGGCGTCCGCTCGGCCTGGCGTACGAACAGCTCGGTGTACGGCGGGAGCTCGCCCTCGGCGCGGGTCGCGTTGCGGTCGTGGAGCAGCGTGCGCCGCTCGGCCGCGTCGAGCACGTCGATCTCGCCGAGCCGCTGTGAGGGGTCGGCGGTGACCTGGGCGAGGAGCCGGGTCCAGCGGCGGAACAGGCCGCGCACGGTGTCCGGGTCGTACAGGTCGGTGGCGTACTCGACGGCGCCCTCGATGCCGGACGGCGCGCCGGTGGCGTCGCGGTGCTCGGCCATGGAGAAGAACAGGTCGAACTTGGCGGTGCCGGTCCGGCCGGACGACACCTCGACCTCGAGTCCGGGCAGCCGGAAGTGGGCCTCGGGCGCGTTCTGGAGGGCGAACATCACCTGGAACAGCGGGTGGCGGCCCAGGGAGCGGGCCGGGTTCAGCACCTCCACCAGGTACTCGAACGGCACGTCCTGGTGGGCGTAGGCGTCCAGGGCGGTGTCACGGACCCGGCGGACCAGGTCCTCGAAGGTCGGCTCGCCGGAGGTGTCGGTGCGCAGCACCAGGGTGTTGACGAAGAAGCCCGCGAGGTCGTCGAGCGCCTGGTCGGCGCGGCCGGCGATCGGACTGCCGATCGGGATGTCGTGGCCCGCGCCGAGCCGGGAGAGCAGGGCCGCCAGGCCCGCCTGGAGCACCATGAAGAGGGTGGCGCCGCAGCGCCGGGCCAGGGCGTCCAGCGCGCGGTGCAGGTCGGCGTCCCACTCCACCGTCAGGTAGTCGCCGCGGTAGGTGGCGACGTCGGGGCGCGGGCGGTCGGTGGGCAGCGCCAGCTCGTCGGGCAGCCCCGCCAGCCGGCCCGTCCAGTGGGAGACCTGCCGGGCGAGGAGGCTGCCGGGGTCCTGCTGCTCGCCGAGGATCTCGTTCTGCCAGAGCGTGTAGTCGGCGTACTGGACCGGCAGTTCGTCCCCGTCGGGTGCCGCTCCCGTGGTGCGGGCGGCGTAGGCGCGGGCGAGGTCGGTGGCGACCGGGGCGAGCGACCAGCCGTCGGCGGCGATGTGGTGGAGCACCAGCTGGAGCACGTGGTCGCGCGCTCCGGTGCGGAACAGGTGGGCCCGCAGCGGTGGTTCGGTCATCAGGTCGATGGCGCAGCGGGCGCCGTGGCGCAGCGCCTCGGGCAGTTCGTCCTCGTGGACGTCCGTCGTGACCAGCAGGGGCGCCGCCTCGTGCGGCGGCAGGATCCGCTGGCAGGGGTCGCCGCCCGTCTCCGGGAAGACGGTCCGCAGGCCCTCGTGCCGGGCCACCAGGTCGCCGAGCGCCTGCTCCAGGGCCGTCCGGTCGAGCTCCCCTCGCAGGCGCAGCTGCATCGGGATGTTGTAGGTGGGGCTGGGCCCCTCCATCTTGTGGAGGAACCACAGCCGGCGCTGGGCGTAGGACAGCGGCAGCACCTCGGGGCGCGGGCGGCGCGCCAGTGCGGGGCGGGCCGGGCCCGCCGTGCCGAGCAGGGCGGCGACCGCCTCGGGGGTGGACGACTCGAACAGGTCGCGCAGGCCCAGTTCGACGCCGAAGGTGTGGCGCAGGCGGGCGGCGAGCCGGGTGGCGGTGAGCGAGTGCCCGCCGAGGTCGAAGAAGCTCTCGGTGACGCCGACCCGGGGCAGCCCGATGACCTCGGCGAACAGCTCGCAGACGATCTGCTCCTGCGGGGTGCGCCCGGACCGGTTCAGGGCGGCGGTCCGCTCGGGTGCGGGCAGGGCGGCGCGGTCGAGCTTGCCGTTCGGGGTCAGCGGCAGCGCGTCCAGCAGCACGAACGCCGACGGAACCATGTACTCCGGGAGCTGGTCCTGCGTGAGGCGGCGCAGTTCCTCGACCGGCACGGCCGTGCCGGGGGCCGGTACGACATAGCCGACGAGGCGCGGGTGGCCGCCGTCCGAGCGGGGTACGACGGCCACCGCGCCGACGCCGGGGTGGCGGGCGAGGACCGCTTCGATCTCGCCCGGCTCGACCCGGAAGCCGCGGATCTTGACCTGCTGGTCCGCGCGGCCCAGGTACTCCAGTTCGCCGTTCCCGGTCCACCGGGCGAGGTCACCCGTGCGGTACATGCGGGCGCCCGGCGTGCCGAAGGGGTCGGCGACGAACCGCCCGGACGTCATACCCGGCCGGCGCAGATAGCCGCGGGCCGGGGCCGCGCCGCCGAGGTACAGCTCGCCCGGCACGCCGGGCGGCACCGGCCGCAGGTCGGCGGTGAGGACATAGCACCGGGTGTGCGTGACCGGGCGGCCGAGCGGGGGCGCGGCGGGCCAGTCGGCGGGCTCGGCGGGCAGCGTCATACCGGTGACGACATGGGTCTCGGTGGGCCCGTAGTGGTTGTGCAGGCGGCGGCCGGGGACGCGGGCGAAGAATGCCCGGAGGGCGTCCGACGGGGTCAGCGCCTCACCGGCTTGGGCCACGTGGCGCAGCCACGGCAGGTCCGAACCCCGCTCCAGGGCGGCTTGGGCGACCGCGTCGAGGACGAGGTTCGGCGCGTACAGCTCGGTGATCTCCATGGCGTCGAGCCAGGCGGCCAGGCGCGCGGCGTCCCGCCGCGTCCCGTCGTCCGGCACCACCAGCGTCTTCCCGGCGAGCAGCGCCGACAGGATCTCCTGGGCGGACACGTCGAAGCCGATCGCGGTGAACTGCGCGACCCGGGTGCCCACTCCTCCCCCGATGCGGCGGTGGTGCCAGCGCATCAGGTTCATCAGGGGCGTGCCGGGCATGACGACGGCCTTCGGCGTCCCGGTGGACCCCGAGGTGTACATCACGTAGACCGGGTGATCCGCGGTCAGCGGGGCGGTGCGGTCGTCGTCGGACAGGTCGCCGGGCGCCCGGCCGGCGACGCGGGTCCGGGTGCCGGGGGCGTCGAGGTGGAGCTGCGGGAGGCTCGCGGGCAGGTCGCCGGCGAGGCGGGTGTGGGTGAGGACCAGGCGGGGGGTGGCGTCACTCAGGACGGACTCACGCCGTCGGGCGGGGAGTTCGGGGTCGACCGGCAGGTAGGCGGCGCCCGCCTTGAGCACGGCGAGCACGGCGGTCACCAGCTCCGGCGAGCGGTCCAGGACGAGCGCGACGACGGTCTCCGGGCCGACGCCGTGGGCGACGAGTTCCCGGGCCAGGCGGTTGGCCGAGGCGTTCAGCTCGGCGTATGCGAGCTGTTCTCCGTCGCCGATCACCGCCACGGCGTCCGGGTGTGCGGCGGCCTGCCGCTCGAACAGCTCGGGGAGGTGACGCGCGAGGGCTTCCGGCTCCTCGACGCCGTCCGGGGCGCCCGGCTCCGTCCCGCCCGCCTCCGTCCCGCCCGCCTCCATCTCGCCCGCCTCCGTCTCGTCCGGCGCGTTCCACCGGTCGAGGACGAGTCGCCGCTCGGGGCCGAGCAGCCCGTCGACCGCGCGGACCGGGCGGTCGGGGTGGTCGGCCAGGGTGCCCAGCACCTGGTGCAGCCGGTCCATCAGGGTCTGAGCGGCCACCCGGTCGACCGCGTCGGCGCGGTGGTCGAGCCGCAGGTACAGGCGTTCGCCCGGGGCGGCGAGCAGGGTCAGCGGGTAGTGGGTGGCGTCGCGGCTCGCGCCGAGGGCCAGCCGGAAGCGGACGCCGCCGGCGTCGACGGCCCGGTCGGCGAAGGGGTAGTTCTCGAACACCACGGCGGTGTCGAAGAGGTCGGCGACCGGTGCCTCCCGCTGGATGCCGGTCAGGCCGAGGTGGTGGTGGTCGGCGAGCTCGGCCTGCTCGGCCTGCAACCGGGTCAGGAGGTCGCGCAGCGACTCGGCCGGAGCCCACCGCACCCGTACCGGGACCATCGCGATGAACAGACCGACCATCGACTCGACCCCGGGCAGGTGCGGGGGGCGGCCGGAGGCGATCGCGCCGAAGACGACGTCCTGACGGCCGGTCGCCCGGGCCAGCACCAGGCCCCAGGCGGCCTGCACGACGGTGTTGAGGGTGACGCCGAGGCCGCGGGCGGTGTCCTCCAGGGCGGCGGTGAGCCGGGCGTCGGCGGGCTGGACGAGCCGGTCCGGGAGCAGCGGCGCGCGGGGGTCGGCCGCGGAGATCCGGGTCGCCGTGTCGATCCCGGTGAGCGCCGCCCGCCACGCCCGCGCGGCGGCGTTCCGGTCCTGACGGCCGAGCCAGTCGAGGTACTCCTTGTACGGCGTGACCGGCGGCAGGTTACGGGGGTCGGCGCCGTCGCCGTACAGCGTGAACAGTTCGCGGAGCAGGACCGGGGTGGACCAGCCGTCGAGGACGATGTGGTGGCCGGTCACGACGAGGCGGTGGCGCGTCGGGCCGTGGCGCATCAGGTGGAAGCGGATCAGCGGCGGCCGCGACAGATCGAACCGCTCGGCGTGGTCCGCCGCCGCCAGGCGCTCGCCCTCCGCCTCCGCCCGCGCGGCCGGCAGTCCGCCGAGGTCGGTCTCGGTCCACGGCACCGGCACGGCCCGCGCCACCACCTGGAGCGAGCGGCCCGAGCGGGCCCGGCGGAAGCCGGTGCGCAGGACGGCGTGCCGGTCGATCAGGACCCCGGCGCAGCCGCGCAGCAGCGAGGCGTCGAGGGGGCCGTCGACCTCGATCGTGTGCTGCACGGCGTACACGTCGGGGCCGGACCGGTCGTACTCGGTCTGGAACAGCAGCCCTTCCTGCATCGGGCTGAGCGGCAGGATGTCCTCGAGGCGGGACGGTTTCACCATGGTCACCACCCGGCTTCGACGTCGTCGATGTCGTTCTGGGTCAGGCCGGCCAGCGGGAAGTCGGACGGACTGTGGCCGCCCGCGTCCGGGGCGAGGGCGTGCCGGACGATGCCTCGGAGGGCCGTCGTCCACCGCTCGCCGAGGTCGGTGAGGTCGGCGTCGGACCAGAGCCGCCGCGCCCCGGTCCACGTGACCGTCAACCGGGGGCCGCCGGCGGCGTCGTACACGACGGCGTGCACCTCCAGGCCGTGGGCGACGGGCAGCTTGGGGTCGGTGGTCGTCACCATGACCGCCTCGGGAGCCATGCCCCAGCCCGGTTCGCCGCCCAGCGGGGCGCCCGGGGCGGCGAACCGCCCGAGGTAGTTGAAGCCGATCTGCGGGGTGCCGAGGCGTGCGAGCACCTCGCGGCAGCCGGGGGCGAGGTGGCGCAGCAGGCCGAAGCCGATGCCGCCGTCCGGCGCCTCGCCCGCCTGCTCCTTGACCCGCTTGACGGCGTCACCCAGGCGCGGTGCGCCCGAGGTCACGTCGGCCCAGGCGATCCGGCCGGGGTCGATCCTGACCGGGTGCAGGGTGGTGAACCAGCCGAGCGTCCGCGACACGTCGGCGCCCGGGACCACCTCCTCGCGGCCGTGGCCCTCGACGTCCACGAGCACGCCGTCGGCCGTGTCGTCGCCCCGGTCGCGGCGCCACGCGGTCACGACCAGTCCGAGCGCCGTCAGCAGCACGTCCTCGACCCCGCAGTGGTAGGCGGCCGGGACGGTCGTCAGCAGGGGGCCGACGACGTCCTCGGGGAGCGTGGTGACGGTGTCGGCGGTGTCGGCGGCGAGGTCGAGCCGGGGGTCGGCCGGCTTCGGTGTCAGGAGCGGGTCGGGGGCGTCGAGGAGGTCCATCCACCGGGGCAGTTCGGCGAGCCGTTCGGGTCGGGTGGCCTGCGCGGTGAGGCGCCGCGCCCAGTGGCGCAGCGAGGTGCCGACCGGCGGCAGGTCCGGTGCGCTGCCGGTGGCCGCCTGGGTGTACGCCGAGATCAGGTCGTCGGTGAGGATGCGCCAGGAGACGCCGTCGACGGCCAGGTGGTGGACGACGAGGAGGAGCCGGCCGGGCTCGTCCGGCCCCCGGTCGAACCAGACGAGCCGCGCGATCCGTCCGGCGTACGGGTCGAGCCGGTCGGCCGCGGCCGTGACCTCGGCGCGGGCCCGGTCGGCGAGGGTTCCCTCGTCGAGGCCGGTCGCGTCGACGCGGCGCACGAGGTCGGTGTCGGACGTCCGTCCGGGCGGCCGGATCTCCAGGGCCCAGGAGTCGTCCTGGTCGACCAGGGTCAGGCGGAGCGCGTCGTGGGTGTCGGTCACCGCTCCGACGGCGGCCCGGAGCGCTTCCTCGGACAGTCCGGGCGGGCAGGACAGCAGCAGGGACTGGGCGAAGCGGTGCACGGTGGCGCCGCGTTCGCGCAGCCAGTGGACGATGGGGGTGGCGGGGACCGGGCCGGTGCCGGAGTCGCCGGGTCCGCCGTCCGCGGGGGCTTCGGGGGTGCCGGCGCTCCGGCTCAGCTCCGCCGCGGTCCGGTGCGCGAAGACGTCCCGCACGGTGAAGGCGAGCCCTTCGGCACGGGCGGCGCTCACCAGCCGGATGGCGCAGATGCTGTCGCCGCCGAGACCGAAGAAGTCGTCGTCCGTTCCGACCGTGTCACGCCCCAGCACCCGGGCCATGAGCGTGCACAGCAGGCCTTCGGCCCGGCCGGCCGGGGCACGTCCGCTCGGCCGGGCGACGGCGGCGGGCAGGGCCGCGCGGTCCAGCTTGCCGTGCGCGGTCACCGGCAGGGCGTCGAGGACGACGATCTCATGGGGCACCAGGTACGGCGGCACGCGGCGCCCGGCGAAGGCGCGCAACGCGTCCCGGGTGGGCCGGCCTCCCTCCGCCGGGACGACGTAGGCGACCAGCCGCGCCTCGCCGCCGCCCTCGCGGCGGACCTCGGCTACGGCCTGGGCGACCGCGGGATGCTCCCGGAGGACCACCTCGACCTGGCCGGGTTCGACGCGGAAGCCGCGGAGCTTGACCTGCCGGTCGGTGCGCCCCCGGTACTCCAGGACGCCGTCCGGGGTCCGGCGGGCCAGGTCACCGGTGCGGTACATGCGCTCACCCGCCGGGCCGAACGGGTCGGCGAGGAACCGCTCGGCGGTCTGCGCGGGCCGGTCGAGGTAGCCGCGGGCGACCCCGGCACCGGCCAGGTACAGCTCGCCCGTGGCGCCCGGCGGCAGCGGTTGCAGACCGGCGTCCAGGACGTAGGCGCGCATGCCGGCCAGCGGGCGGCCGATGGGCACGCCGCGGGCCTCGGGCGCGAGGTCGCGCACGGCGTGGCTGGTGGCGAAGGTGGTGGTCTCCGTCGGGCCGTAGCCGTTGACCACGACGGTGTCCGGGCAGGCGGCCAGCACCCGCCGGACCGTCGACGGCGCGATCTCCTCGCCCCCGGCCCACACCTGGCGGACGCCCGCGAAGCAGTCGGGCCGGTACTCGGCGACGACGGCGAACAGCGCGGCGGTCAGCCAGAGGGCGCTCGGCCGGTGACGGGTAATCAGCTCCGCGTACTCCTCGGCGTCCAGGTCGTACGCGGGGGCGAGGATCAGCCGGCCGCCCCGGAGCAGGGGCGCCCAGATCTCGAAGGTCGACGCGTCGAAGGCGGCGGGCGAGTGCACGAGGACGCCGGAGGAGACACCCTCGCCGAAGCACGGGTCGGTGGCCAGGGCGGCGATGTCGCGGTGGGTCACCACGATGCCCTTGGGCTGCCCCGTGGAGCCGGAGGTGTACATGACGTAGGCGGCGGAGAGGGGGTGCGGCGATGCCACGTCCCCCACGGCCGGCTCCGGCGCCGCGTCCAGGTCGTCCGGCGACAGGCGGGGCGCCACGGTGTCCGGCAGCCGGCGGTCACCGGTTTCGGTGCCGGTTTCGGTTCCGGAGTCTGTGTCGGCGTCGGTTCCGATGCCGATGCCGATGCCGGTGGCGATGTCGATGCCGGTGCCGGTGCCGGTGCTGATGGAGGTTTCGGTTTCGGACGGGACGAGCACAACCCTCGGCCGGGTCTCGCCGAGCATCGACGCGACCTGGGCGGCCGGATAGCGGGGATCGATCGGTACGTAGGCGGCGCCGGCCTTCAGCACGGCGAGCAGCGCCACCACGAACTCCGGTGAACGCGGCAGCGCCACGGCGACCGTGTCCCCGGCGCGGACTCCGTGCCCGGCCAGGGCGCGGGCCCATCGGTCGGCGCGCGCGTCCAGGTCGGCGTAGGTCAGGTCGCGGCCCTCCGCCGATACGGCGATCGCGGCCGGGGTGGCCGCGGACTGCCGGGCGAAGAGGCCGGTGACCGTCGCCGCGGACAGGTCCGGCGTGCCGGGGGTCCCCGCGCCGAGCAGCCGGGCGCGCTCCTCGGCCGTGAGCAGGTCGAGCCGGTCGACGGGTCGGCCGGGGTCAGCGGCAGCCTCGGCCAGCAGCCGCGCGAACCGGTCGAAGAGGGCGCGCACGGTCTCCGGTTCGAACAGATCGGAGGCGTACTCGACGTAGCCGTCGAGGCCGGCCGGGGCGCCGTCGGCCGTGCGCCGTTCGACCAGGCTGAGGAAGAGGTCGAACTTGGCCGTACCGGTGCGGCCCAGCTCGGTGGAGACGGCGAGGCCGGGCAGCGTGAACTCGCCGGCCGGAGCGGTGTCCTGGAGGCCCAGCATCACCTGGAAGAGGGGGTGGCGGGCGAGGGACCGTTCGGGCGCCAGGACGTCCGTGAGGTACTCGAAGGGCACGTCCTGGTGGGCGTAGGCGGCCAGCGCCGTCTCGCGGACCCGCTGGAGCAGTTCGCCGAAGTCCGGGCGGCCCGACAGGTCGGTGCGCAGCACGAGGGTGTTCACGAAGGCGCCGACCACGTCGTCCAGCGCCTGGTCGAGCCGGCCCGCGACGGGGCTGCCGACGGTGATGTCGTCACCGGCTCCGAGGCGGGACAGCAGGGCCGCGAGGCCGGCGTGCAGCACCATGAACAGGCTGGTGCCCGAGGCCCGGCCCAGGGCGACGAGGCGGCGGTGCAATGCGGCGTCGAGGGAGACGCTGATGTGGTCGCCGGTGTACGAGGCGACGGCGGGCCTGGGCCGGTCCGTCGGCAGCTCGATCTGCTCGGGCAGTCCGGCCAGTTGCTCGCGCCAGTACGCCACCTGCGTCTCCAGCAGTCCCGCGCCGGTGCCGTCCGGCGCGAGCAGTTCGTTCTGCCAGAGCGTGTAGTCGCTGTAGCGCACCGGTGCCGGGTCGAGCCGGGGGGCCCGGCCGGCGGCGCGGGCGGCGTAGGCGCGTGCGAGGTCCCGGGTGATCAGCCGCATCGACAGCGCGTCGCAGGCGCAGTGGTGCAGGACGAGCAGCAGGACGTGGGCGTCGGTGCCGGTGCGGAACAGTGCGGCGCGCAGCGGCGGTTCGACGGCGAGGTCGAAGGGGCGGCGGGCCTCGGCGGCGAGGCGTTCGTCGAGCTCGGCCCCGGTGACGGGGGTCGCGTCCAGGGTGGGTGCGGCGGGCGGCAGCACCTGCTGGAGGAGGCGGCCGTCGACGTACGGGAGGACGGTGCGCAGGCTCTCGTGGCGGGTGAGGACGTCCCCGAGGGCGGCGCCGAGAGCGGCCGGGTCCAGGGGACCGTCGATGCGCAGGACTGAGGGGACGTTGTAGGCGCCGCCGGGTGCGTCCATCTGCTGGAGGACCCACATCCGGCGCTGGGCGTAGGAGGCCTCAAGCTCGGCGGGCCGCTCCCGCCGCCGCAGGGGCGGGCGGGCCAGTCCGGCGTCGTCAAGGGCGGCGGTCACCGCACGCGGGGTGGGCTCGTCGAACAGGACGCGCAGGTCCACCTCGACGGAGAACGTCGACCGGATGCGGGTGATCAGCGTGGTGGCGAGCACGGAGTGGCCGCCGAGGTCGAAGAAGTCGTCGTCGGGGCCGACCTCGGGCTCGTCGAGCACGAGCGCGAAGAGCGCGCACATGATGTCGAGCCGGGAGGAGAGCCCGTCGGCGGCCGTCTGCGCGGGGGCGGTGACCGTCTCCGAGATGTCCGCGGTCGTCTGCGCGGGGGCCGTGGCCCGGGTCAGGGCGGCGCGGTCGAGCTTGCCGTTGGCGGTGAGCGGCAGCACGTCGGTACGGACGATCCGGCCGGGGACCATGTACTCGGGCAGCCGGGCTCGGACCGCCTCTCTGATCTCCTCCGGCGCGGGATCGGCACCGTCCTCGGCGACGACGAAGGCGACCAGGCGCCCGTCGTCCTCCCGTTCCTCGGTCAGGACGACCGCGGCGAGGGCCACGCCCGGGCACCGGGCGAGCGCCGCCTCGATCTCGCCGGGCTCGATCCGGAAACCGCGGACCTTCAGCTGGTCGTCCGCGCGGCCGACGAAGGTGAGCCGGCCGGCCGGGTCGCGCCGGGCCAGGTCGCCGGTGCGGTACATGCGCTCGCCGGGCCGCCCGTGCGGGTCGGCGACGAACCGCTGGACGGTGAGGCCGGGGCGGCCGGCGTAGCCGCGGGCCAGACCGGGTCCGGAGACGTACAGCTCGCCGATCGCGCCGGCCGGCACGGGCCGCAGCCGTTCGTCGAGCAGATGGGCCGTCAGATCGGCGAGCGGGACGCCGATCACACTGTCGGGTCCCTGCTCGGGGCCCAGTTCGACATGGGTGACGTGGACCGTGGTCTCGGTGATGCCGTACATGTTCACCAGCGCCGGTCCGGTGCCGCCGTGGCGGCGTCGCCAGTCGGCGAGGCGGGCGGGCCGGAGGGCCTCGCCGCCGAAGACCACGGTGCGCAGCCGCAACAGGCGGCTCACCTCGGGCAGTTCCCGGTCGGCGGCCATGAGCTGGTAGAACGCCGAGGGTGTCTGGCTGAGGACGGTCACCCGTTCGTCGGCGAGCAGGCGCAGGAACCGCTGGGGCGCGCGGCTCACCTCGAAGGGGACGACGACCAGCCGGCCGCCGTGCAGCAGGGCGCCCCAGAGCTCCCAGACGGAGAAGTCGAAGGCGGCCGAGTGGAAGAGCGTCCACACGTCGTCCGGGCCGTAGCCGAGGGCGGCGCGGGTGGTGGTGAAGAGGCGGACGACGTTCTCGTGGGTGGTGATCACGCCCTTCGGATGGCCCGTGGACCCGGAGGTGTACGTCAGGTAGGCGGGGCAGCCGGGCCGCAGCCGCCGCACCCGTTCGTCGGCGGCGACGGGCCCGGAGTCGCGGCCGTCGGTGTCGGCGCGGAACTCCGGGGTGTCGAGGAGCAGCCGGTCCCGGTCGGTGTCGATCCCGGCGGCCGAGGAGGTGATCAGCAGCCCGGGCGCCGCGTCCTGGAGCATGGAGGCGACCCGGGCGGGCGGGTAGTCGGGGTCGACGGCGACATAGGCGGCACCGGACTTGAGGACGCCGAGGAGGGCGAGGACGAGGTCCGCGGAGCGGGGCAGGGCCACGGCGACGACGTCCTCCGGGCCGATGCCGCGGGCGATGAGCGCGCGGGCCAGCCGGTTCGACCGCTCGTCCAGTTCCCGGTACGTCCAGGTGGCGCCGTCCGCCGTGAGCGCGGGGGCGTCCGGGGTGGCAGCGGCCTGGGCGGCGAACAGCTCGGGAACGGTGTCCGCACCGGGGGCGGCGGCCGTCGCGGGAGCGGGGTGCGTGGGCGCCGGAGTCCGGGCCGGGCCGCCGACGTCGCTCAGCGGTCGGGACGGGTCGGTGACGGCGAGCGCCTCCAGCGTCGCGGTGAACGCGTCGCGGTGGTCGGCCAGTCCCAGGTCCGCACGGCCGTTGACGTCGACCTGGAGGCCCTGCCCGTCCTGGCGGTCCCAGATCATGAAGAGCAGGTTGCCCACCAGACCGGAGGACAGGTTGCGCATCATGCCGCGGGCCGTGCCGAACCGCAGGTCGTACGGGTGCGAGATGACGTTGACGACCGGCAGCAGGGACGTGGGGTGGGCCATGCCGAGGTCCCGCTGGAGGTCCACGCCCCGGTAGCGCTGGTGCGCCACGGCCGAGGCCATCTGCTCGGCCACGTGCTCCAGCAGGGCGGAGACGGTCATGTCCGGGCGGACGGTCAGCGGCAGCGGCAGGACGTTGGCGAGGTTCGCCGGGGTCTGCCGGGCGAGCTGGCTCGCGCGGGCGGAGAGCGGGAAGGCGAGGAGGACGTTCTCGTCCCCGGTCCGGCGCTGGACGTGCAGGGCCACGGCGGCCGTGACGACCACCGGCCAGGGCACCCGGACGCTGCGGGCGGTACCGCGCACGGCGTCGAACCGGTCCTCGGGCAGCCAGTGGGTCTCACCGCGGAACTCGGCGGCCGCACCGCGGGACCCGCTGAGGAGCGCGGAGCGCGCCGGCCGGCCGCCCAACTGCCCGAGCCAGAAGTCACGGTCCTGCCGGAACTCCGGCGCGGAGCGGTACGCGGTGTCCTCGTCGGCGAGGGCGCGCAGCGAGCCGAACGGGTTCGGGCCGGGATCGCGGCCCTCGGTGAGCGCCGTGTACACCTCGGCGACCCGGCGGGAGACCAGGGAGGAGCCGTAGGCGTCCATGGCGATGTGGTGGTAGTTCTGGTACCACAGGTGCCGCTCGGGCCCGAGGCGGAGCAGCGCGAACCGGAACAGCGGCCCGTCGGTGAGATCGGTCGGCCGGGAGAGCTCCCGCCGCATCCACGCGTCGGCCTCGGCCTGCGGATCCCCGGCACCGGACAGGTCGACGGCGCGCAGCTCCCACGGCCGGTCCTGGTCGATGGTCTGGGTGACCCGGCCGCGGTCCTGGCGGAAACGGCTGTGCACGGTGTCCAGGTCGGCGACGACCGATCGCAGGGCGCGCTCGAAGATCTCCGTGTCGAACTCGCCCTGCACATCGACGTACTCGCCGACCTGATACACCGAATTGCCGTCGCTCAGCCGCTGTTCGGCAAACCAGATCTCACGCTGCGCTGCCAGCAGGGGCAGCTGTGTGTCGGCGTTCAACAAGATCGACGACCTCCGAGATTTCCTACTGGAAGCGCGGAACCACCCGGTAACCGAATCAGCCGGCGCGTAGAGCCGGTACGGGCGGGCCGGGGAATGAACAATCGAAACGGCGAATTCGCTCCGGCCGAACGTAATGGCGCTCCGGGCCCGGCAACAAGTGCGGCGAACGGGATACGGCCGACCCCACCGGACCACGAGGGGCAGGTCATACAGGGTGCGCGCGAAGGGCTTCGGTGTCCCGCCGGCGGGACATCACCGAGCTCTTGCCGGTCCGTCGGCGCGTCGACAACTCCTCGGGTGCTCAACTAGGTTCCGATCACGCTTCCGTCAGAAATTCGAGGACGCACCCGGAGAGAATCAGCATGACACTTGACACTCAGCAATGGCGGCTCTCGGAAACCGAGCTCGACTTCTTCCGGGAGAACGGCTATATCGGGCCGCTGACGATATACACCCCGGAAGAGATGGACGCGCTGTGGCGCCAGGCCCGTCGGGAGGTCCTGGACCGCTCGCACGCCGCCTACCCGGTCGACGAGGCGATGTCCGGCGCGACCAACATCGCGAACTACGACCGTCACCTCGACGTCGACCTGCTCATGCAGCACGTGTGCAACCGGCGGATCACCGAACGGGTGGCGTCCATCCTGGGACCCGACGTCCTCTGCTGGCGCACCGAGTTCTTCCCCAAGTACCCGGGCGACGAGGGCACCGACTGGCATCAGGCGGACACCTTCGCCAACGCCAGCGGCTCACCGCAGATCCTGTGGCCCGGCGAGACCGACACCCAGTTCGGCAAGGGGACCATCACGGTGTGGACGGCGTTCACCGACGCCACCCGGGACAACGGCTGTCTCCAGGTCATCCCCGGCTCGCACCACCGGATGAACTACGACGAGTCCAAGCGCATGCACTACGACACCGGGCAGATCAACTCCAAGGTCAAGGAGGGCGTTCCGCGCGGCTTCTTCGGCTACGACTACCGCGAGCTCCAGATCGACCCGGACTGGAGGCCGTCCGAGGAGGACGCCTTCGACCTGGTGATGCAGCGCGGCCAGTGCGTGATCTTCTGGTCCACCCTGATGCACGCCTCGCTGCCCAACATCACGAAGAAGAGCCACCGGATGGGCTTCGCCACCCGCTACGTCCCGACGAGCGTGCGCGTCTACCCGGGCACCGACCGCGTCGAGGAGTACGGCGGGAGCATCCCGCTCGACAAGTGGGGTGCGGTCCTCGTCAGCGGTGAGGACGGGACCGGCCACAACAAGATCCTGCGCGAGTCGCTGCGCGGCACCCCGATCTCCACGTTCCTCAGCTGACCGCACCGCCGGCCGGCTGGTGGCGCGCCCCTCGCGGACGCGCCTCCGACCGGCCCGTGCCGCGCATCCCCGCCCGGAGGAGGGCATCCGCATGACCGTCATCCCACGCCCCGTCACCCTGCCGATCGTCATGGGGGGCGCGGAGTTCGCCGCCGACCCGCCCGCCCACTACACCTGGCTGCGGGAGAACGCCCCGCTCGGGCAGGTCCGGCTGGACTTCGGAGCGTTCGCCCAGGACGTCTGGGTGGTCTCGCGCTACGCCGACTGCAAGGCGATGCTCACCGATCCCCGCCTGCTGCGGTCCCCGTACGGGCCCCCGCCGGGGGTCGAGATCCCCGAGCACATCCGCCTGGTCAGCTCCACCCTGGACATGAAGGACGGGGACGAGCACCGCAGGCTGCGCTCCCTGGTGGCCGCTCCCTTCACGCCGAAGCGCATCGAGCATCTCGGCGAGCAGGTCCGGGTGCTCGCCGAACGCCGGCTGGACGCGCTCGCCGGCGCCGACGGTCCCATCGACCTGCGCCAGGACTTCGCGCTGCCCGTGACCTACACCGTCATCGCCGACCTCGTCGGGGTCGGCGAGCAGGACCGCGTCCGCTTCCAGCAGGGCGTCACGGCGCTGATGAGCGGGTTCAGCGGCTCCCGGGAGGACTGGGAGGCGCACGTACGCGACCTCGTCGACGTCACCCGTGACCTGGTCGCCCGCAAGCGGGCCGAGCCCGGGGACGACGTCGTGACCGGTCTGATCGAGGCCGAGGAGGCGGGCGACCGCCTGGACGACACCGAGCTGGTGGCCATGGTGTTCAGCCTGGTGACGGCGGGCTACGAGACGACGTACAACCTGATCACGAACGCGGTGGCCGCCCTCCTGGACCACCCCGGCCAGCTCGCCCTGCTGCGTGCGGCGCCGGACGACGAGGCGCTGTGGCGGTCGGCGGTCGACGAGGTGGCGCGCTATCTGCCGCCGATCACCGGCACCCGGCCGGCCACCGCGGTCGAGGACATCGAGTGGCACGGACAGACCGTGCCCGCCGGGGCGTCGGTGCTGCCACTGCTCGCGGCCGCCAACCGCGACCCGGAGGTGTTCGAGGAGCCGGAACGCTTCGACATCACCCGCTCCCCCAACCCCCACCTCGGTTTCGGCCACGGCGTGCACTTCTGTCTCGGTGCCAACCTGGCCCGGATGGAGGCCCGGGTGGCGCTCCAGGTCCTGTTCGCGCGACACCCGGAGCTGTCGCTGGCCGTCGGCCGTGACGAGCTGGCCCTGGAGCCCATGCCCCTGTGGACCCGCTTCCGCGAACTTCCGGTCACCCTCGGCTGACCGGGGCGGGACGTCCGTACGCCCGACTGTCCACCGACGCGCCGAGGAGAGGACCATGCCCGACCGCACCGCTGTCGTCACCGGAGGAACCAAGGGGATCGGGGTCGCGCTCAGCCGCCGCCTCGCCTCGCTCGGCTATCACGTCGTCGCGGTGTACCGCGCCGACGAGGCCGCCGCGGATCTGCTGGGCAAGGAGCTCGGCGACCGGGTCGAGACGGTCCGGCTCGACGTCGCCGACCCGGCGGCGGTGACCGCCTTCGCCGAGCGGGTGCTCTCCGCGCACGGCGCGCCCCGGGTCCTGGTCAACAACGCCGGCCGCAACATCGACGGGCCGTTCCTGGAGATGACGGACGACGACTGGCGGCAGGTGCTGGACGCCAATCTGTCCGGGCCGTTCTATCTGACCAAGGCGTTCGCCCCCGCCATGCTCGGCCTGGGGGGCGGCGCCAATGTCGTCAACATCGGGGCGACGACCGCGATCCGGCCCCGCCTGAACGGCGTCAACTACTGCGCGAGCAAAGCCGGACTGCTGCACCTGACCAAATGCCTCGCCATGGAGCTGGCCCCCGCCGTCCGGGTCAACTGCCTGATCCCCGGAATGATCGACACAGACGAGATGCGCACCCGGTACCGGGTCGCCGATCCGACGGCGCGCGCCGATCTGCTCGCCGAGATCCCGCAGCGGCGGATCGGCACGCCGGAGGAAATGGCGGACGCCCTGGAGTTCCTGGTCGGTGACGGGGCCCGCTACATCACCGGCCAGAAACTCATCGTCGACGGTGGCCAATTCATGTGGTAGCGGTCACCGCCCCGTCCGAAAGAGAAGGGCCTTCATGTTCGCACGCCTCGACCGGTACGCCGATTTCCTCAAGATCAGGTACCGCTCCGACTTCCTCAAGTCCGGCGAGTACTCCCTCGCCGAGGTCACTCCCGAATTGCGCGAGCGCATCGAGAGCGGGCAGTTCCACCGCATCGTCTTCTCCGGGATGGGCTGCTCCGCCATCGTCTCGGATGTGATCGGGACGTTCCTCAACGCCTCGGGTGCGGGAGTGGAGGTCCTGGTCTTCAACGACTACGACTTCCCCTACCTCGTCCCGCGGTCGGTGGTCGAGGACGAGGGGACGCTGTTCGTCATCAGCTCCTACAGCGGCCATTCCGAGGAACCCGTCCGGGTCTTCCACCAGCTCGCGGGGCGTTACCACCGCACCCTGCTGCTGACCTCCGGCGGCCGGCTGGCCGAGCTGGGCCGGCAGGCCGGGGTGTCGGTGGCCCGGTGGGAACTGGGCGAGCCGGACCGGGAGTACCCGCTCTTCCACGTCGGCCAGTACTTCGCGATCCTGCTCGACATGTTCCCGCGGCTGGGTCTGATCAAGGCCGACCACCGGGCCGAGGTCGCCGCGCTGGCGGGCCATCTGGCCGAGGACTTCACACCGGCGCTGGAGGAGCTGGCCCGCGCCACCGCGCTGAGCGCGAAGGACGCGAACATCATCATGTTGGCGTCGCCGAAGTGGTACAAGAGCCTGCTGAAGCTGGCCAAGATGCACTTCAACGAGATGGCGATGGCACCGGCGACCCGGAACTTCTTTCACGAGTTCTGCCACAGCGAGGTCGCCACGCTCTCCGACCCCGACCGCCGGCACAGCGTCCTGCTGTTCCGGGACGGCGACGACGACGCCTACACGCGGCAGAAGATGGACAACCTCATCCGCCTGCTCACCCGCGACATCCCGCAGAACCGGAACATCTCGGTGACCGAGTTCACGCTCGACCAACCGACGTTCATGCGGAAGTACTTCACCGCGCTGGAGTTCGTCCAGCACACGGCGCTGCATCTCGGCCGCCTCTACGACACCAAGTCCCGCGACCTGATCTCGGAGTCGGCCGGCAACCCGTGGTACCACACGACCTCCATCCTGGCCGAGGCCGGAACGGCGCAGACGCCGGGGTGACCCCGGAAGGGGCGGGGCACCCGTGTCGGGGTCCGTCGTGCGGGCACGGTCCGGACGGCGGACCCTACGCGCCCTCCGCCACCCGGGCGTCCCGGTCGTGCTGCCCGCTCCGGCGGACGATGGCCTCGATCCCGTCGAGCAGGATCGCGAGTCCCGCGTCGAAGGTCTCGGTCGCCTCCCTTTCCAGGTAAGGCCGTTCCGGGTCGGGCGGATTCGCGACGGCTTCCGCGGCGAGCCGGACCACCGTCGGGAAGCGCGCGGCGAAGTCGGGCACGACCTCCTCGAAGGCCGCGGAACGGGCGGCCCACCAGTCCTCGTCGGAGACACCGGTCGCGGTGGCGGCCTGCCGGGAGTCGACCACCGTCTGCGCGGCGCCCCGGACGTGGTTGATCAGTGTGCCGACGACCCGCCGCAGCACGGGCGCGCCGAGCCCGGTCGCGAAGAGGATGCGCAGGACCGTCTCCAGCAGGGCGTTCTCGTTCGGCCCGAGGACGGGGCGCGCCTGGGAGATCTGGAGGGTCCAGGGGTGGCGCAGGCAGAACGCCCAGTAGTCGTGCGTCCAGGCGGAGAGCGCGGCGCGCCAGCCGTCCGCGAGGTCGTACCCGGTGGGCAGTTCGGCGAGGGCGCGGTCGTACATGAGCTCGAGCAGCTCGTCCTTGCTGGGCACATAGGTGTAGAGCGCCATTCCGGTCCGCCCGACGCGCCTGCCCACCTCCCGCATGGACACCGCGGAGATCCCCGAGGCGTCGGCGATGGCGATGCCGGCGTCCACGATCGCGTCCACGGTCAGTCCCGGCCGGGGTCCGGGACCGCTCCGGGTGACCGCTTCGCCGGGGGTGCGCCACAACAGGGTTAAGGAACGACGGAAATCCCCCTGGCCGGCGAAAACCACCACCATATCCCCTTGACTGATGCCGGACTGGACGGTCATTACCTTACCGCACGGCCACTCTCCGGCCGCCCTTCGTGCGGGGCCGCCGAAACGCGTGACGGCCCCGCGGCGGTTTTCACTGCATGGCCGCTTTCCGGCGCTCTTCGACGGCGGAGCCGGATTCCTTGCGTGCCATTCGGCGCAATACCACAGGCGCCAGGAGAAGACCGAGGGCGGCCCAGGCGCCGAGTACGCAGAACGTTTCGACATACCGCCAGGAATTTCCGATCTCCACGGCGGCGAACTCGTCCGGCAGCAGGGCGGCGCGCATTCCGAGACCGAGCCAGTAGACGGGGAAGACCTGGGCGACCCACTGGAGCCATTCCGGCGCCTCGGTGACCGGGAAGAAAATGCCCGAGACACCGAAGAGCGCCAGCAGCGGGAACATGACGACACCGATGTTGCGCGGGCTGGCGAGCACCGACCCCAGGACGGCTCCGAAGGGCATCGTCGCAAGCATCCCGAGCACCAGGACCGCGCCCAGGGTGAACCAGGCGCCGGCGCTGTCCAGGCTCACCCCGTCGAAGAGGAGGACACCGGGCACCAGCAGCAGGGCGGTGGTGATCAGGGTCGTCGCCGCGGAGTGGACGATCTTGCCGACGAGATAGGCGACCATGCCGTTCGGGGCGGCCTTCGCCCGCAGCAGGGTGCCGTCCTCGCGCTCCATGAGCAGGTTGAAGGCCACGGCCTGGAAGCCGTTGAAGGCGAGGGTCAGACCCAGCAGGCCGGCCAGGGTCGTCGAACCGACCGAGAAGCCGGTGCCCCCGATGTCGGAGCCGCGCCGCAGCAGGGCGACGACGAGCAGGACGACCGGGATGAACAGCATGCCGAGGACGTCCTGGACGTTGGCGAGGGACTGGCGGGTCTCGATCCGGCCCGCCGCCAGTCCGCTGCGGACGGCGATCGCGGTCGCGCTCACGCTCATGACGACACCTCCGCCACCCGCTCGGCGGCCGCCCGGGGCGCGCCCAGACCCGGAAGTCCGGCGTCGTCCCGGCCGGACTCGGCGGCATGCACCATGGCCAGGTAGGTGTCCTCCAGGGTGGCCCGGCGGACCTCCAGTTTGTCGACTCCGGCGCCGTGCGCGGCGAACAGCTCGCGGACGAACCGGCTCGGGGTCGTGGTCGAGGCGGTGCACCGTTCGCCGTCGCGGACCCAGCGCACCTCGGCGCCGGTCTCCACCTGCCGGGCCAGCTCCTCGGGGGTGGCGTCGGCCACGATCCGCCCCCGGGCCAGGATCACGATGCGGTCGGCCAGCTTCTCGGCCTCGTCCAGGTCGTGGGTGGTCAGCAGGATCGTGGTGCCCTCGACCTCGGCGAGCCGGCGCACCAGCGCGTGGAACTCCTGCCGCGCCTCCGGGTCGAAGCCTACGGTCGGCTCGTCGAGGAAGAGCACCTCGGGACGGCCGACGATGCCGATCGCCACGTCGAGGCGCCGCCGCTGGCCACCGGAGAGCTGCCCGACACGCCGGCCGGCCTGCTCGGTGAGGCCGACGGCCTCCAGGAGTTCGTCCACGTCACGCGGACGGGTGATCCGCTCGGTGGAGTACGGCGCGTACAGCGAGCCGTAGTGGGCGAGGAACTCGCGGACGGGCCACTTCGCGTGATCCCGCCAGGACTGGAGGACCACGCCGAGGCGGGCCCGCCAACTCTCGTCGCCGTGCGCCGGATCGGCGCCGAGCACCCGCGCCTCTCCGGCGGAGCGCAGCCGGAAGCCCTCGAGGATCTCGATCGTCGTCGTCTTCCCGGCGCCGTTGGGGCCGAGCAGGGCGACGACCTCGCCTCGGGCGACCCGGAAGTCCACCCCGTGCAGGACGGTCGTGGATCCGTAGTTCATACGCAGGTCGACGACCTCGATGGCGGGCTGTGCCGCCGTGTCCGCAGTCACGTCAGTCCCCTCCTTCCGCTATCTCATTACAGCGTAAAACGTTAGCACGCGCCCCTCCCCGGCACCGGCGGCGCGCGGAACCGGGGAGGGGGGCGGAAGGGCGGACGGCCGCCTCAGCCGGCCACCGTCCCGGGGAAGCGGTCGAGCAGGTACGCGTGGATGTCGTTGACCGAGTTCAGCGTCTGGAGCTCTTCGAACCGGGGGTCGAGACGGATGCCGTGCCGGTCCTCCAGGGCCGCTTGGAGGGTCACCATCGTGAAGGAGTCCATGACGAACTCCGCGTCGTCGCCGATGTCGTCGGACAGCGCCAACGAGCGGCTCCAGGAGAGGATCTCCCTGATCTCATCCTTGCTGATCACTGACGTTTCCCTTCGGACGGGTCACAGGCCGGTGCGGATCGCGTTCCGGTCGCGGACGAGCTTTCCGGTCTTGTTCCGGGGCAGCGCGCGGAGGACGAAGAACCGCTTGGGGACCTTGACGGCGCTCAGCCGCTCCTTGCACCAGGCGATCAACTCGCCCGCCTCCGGCGTCGCCTCGCCCCCCACGTACGCCTCGATCACCTCGTGGTGGAGGACCACCGCCTCGGCGATCGCGGGATGCGCCCGCAGCACGGCCTCGACCTCGGCGAGGTCGACCTTGAGGCCGCCGATGGTGACGAGCGAGTCCAGCCGGCCGAGGATGCTGAGCTCGCCGGTGGTGTCGTCCGCGGCGAAGCGGTCGAAGGTGCGCAGCCACCCGTCGGCGTAGCGGTCCGGCTGGTCGTCGAGCGGGTACGGCGACCGGTCCAGGCGAACGTAGAGCTCCTGATGGACGATCTTCGCCTCGACCCCGGGCACCAAGCCGCCCAGCACCGGCGGCCGCGGGCCGTGCAGACCTGCGGCGAGCAGGCCGGTCTCGGTCACGCCGTACACCTGGCTCACCCGGATCCCGTACCTGCGGTGGAACCCCTCGTACACCTCCACGGGCAGCGGTTCGCCACCGGTGACGGCCAGCCGGAGCGCGGGCAAGGGGGGCACCGACGAGGTCCTGGTCAGGAGTTCGAAGTGGGCCGGCACTCCGTAGATCGCCACCGCCCCGGTCTCCTGGGCCGTCCGCAGGATCTCGGCCGGCGTCGGCAGGGCCGGCAGCACCACCGTCGCGCCCTGCCGCAGGGCGTGCAGCACGCCGGTGATCAGGCCCATCGTGTGCACCAGAGAGTTGAGCAGCACGAAGCGGTCGCCGGCGCCGGGCAGTTCCGGCAGGGCGGCGTGCCGGTCGAGTTCGGCGAGCAAGGAGGCGGGGGTACGGCCGATCACCTTGGGCCGGCCGGTCGAGCCCGAGCTGAACTGGACGAGGCAGTGGTCGGACGCGGCGGGGCGCCCCGACGGCCGGGCGCCGACGCGGAAGCCGACCTCCTCCTCGAAGCCGGTCGCCGGTCCCTGATGACCGTCGGAGTCGATCACGTACTGGGGCCGGAGCAGCTCGGCCAGTGGCTCGTACTCGGCCGGTGTCGCCCGGAAGTCGACGAGGAGAACCTGCGCGCCCCGGCTCCACAGGGCGAGCAGCACCCGCACATAGGTGAGGCTCGGCCGCATGCGGAGCAGAACGGTACTGTTCTCGCCTATTCCCTGCCGGCGGAAGGCGAGACCGAGTTCCGCCACCGCGGAACGCAGTTCGGATCTGGATTCCCCCGTGCGTGAAATCGCCCAGGGCTGCCGGTCCGCACCGGTATCCAGCAATGATTCACCCCACCAGGACGCGATTGCCATACCTCTCCCTCATCGGCTGGAATGATCGGGAAGTCAACAGGGTGATTATGGGCGCACCGCACGGAAATTCACTGTCCCGCCGGCGGGACAACCGACGGTTCCCGCAGGCCTGCTCACGCCATTGACTCTGCGAACCCCCGTGTTAGGTTCGGGCGGCGCCCGGACAACGGAAAACCGGATCGCACGACAACCGTTTGCATTCTTCCCGCCGATGTATCGAAAACAGGCGGCGCTACGCAACCGGAGGCTGAAGATTGTCTCGTCATGAGCCCGAGGGTGTGTTTCTTCCCCTGTCGGCCGCACAACGTGAGATCTGGTTCGCCGAACAGCTCCTGGAATCGGCGAACAGCGTCTACCGGGTCGGAGAGTACGTGCGGATAGGCGGTCCGATCGACCCCGCCCTGTTCGAGCGGGCGTTGCGGCAGACGGTCGCGGAGGCCGACGCACTGCACGTCCGGTTCACCGCGTCCGGCGACGACGCGCGGCAGTCCGTACGGGAGGTGGCCGACTGGCCACTGCCGTATGTGGACCTCGGCGACCGGCCGGACCCGTCCGCCGCGGCGACGGCGTGGATGGAGCGGGACATCCGCAGGCCGATGGATCTCGCCCGAGGGCCGCTGTTCCGGCACGCGCTGATCGGCCTGGGGAACGACGGCCATATCTGGTACCACAGTTACCACCACATCGTCATGGACGCGTTCGGCGCCCAGCTCATGGCCCGGCGGGTGGCGGCGGTGTACACCGCGCTCGCCGAGGGACGGCCGTGTCAGGCGTCGCCGTTCGGTTCCCTGCGCCGGCTCGTCCACAGCGACACCGTCTACCGGTCCTCCGAACAGTTCGCCCGGGACAGGGCGTTCTGGACCGGCCTGTTCGCCGACCGGCCGCCGACGCCCCGGCTCGTGGCGCCGTCGCGGGGCACCCCGGCGGAGCTGCTGCGCGCCACCACCCGGCTCGGCCAGGACCGCTTGGAGCGCGTCCGCGAGATCACCCGGCGGGCCCGCGTGCCCTGGTCGCAGCTGGCGATCGCGGCGGCGACGGCGTACGTGCACCGGATGACGGGCGCCGACGACGTGGTGATCGGCCTGCCCGTCGCGGCGCGCACGGACGTCGTGGTGCGCCAGACCCCGGGCATGACCTCCAACGTGCTGCCGCTGCGGGTGCCGGTGCGGCCGGGCCTGAGCGTCGCCGGGCTGCTGCGCGAGGTGAGCGACCGGGTCCGTGACGTGGTGGCCCACCAGCGGTACCGCGGCGAGGACCTGCACCGCGACGTCGCGCTGCCGGACACGGCCGCCGCCCGGTACGCGCCGCTGGTCAACGTCATATCGTTCGACTACGACCTGCGGTTCGGCGAGCACCCCGCGACCGTGCACAACCTCTCCTCCGGCCTGGTCGGAGACCTGGCGATCGCCGTGTGGGACCGGCGGGACGGATCCGGCCTCCAGATCGACCTCACCGCCCACCCCGAGGTCTGCGACCAGTCGGCCCTGACGGACCACCAGAACCGTTTCGTCGCCCTGCTGAACGCGATGACCGAGGCCGACCCGGACTCCCCCGTCGACCGGATCGACCTGCTGACCGCGGCGGAACGCCGCGTTCTCCTGCCGCCCCCGGTCGCCGCGGCCCCCGCCCGCCGCGCCACCCTGCCGGAGCTGTTCCAGGCGCGGGCGCAGGCCGCCCCGGACGCGCCCGCCGTCTCCCTCGGCGGCACCCGGCTGACCTACGCGGAGCTGAACACCCGGGCCAATCGGCTCGCACGGCTGCTGATCGCCCGCGGCGCAGGACCGGAGAAGATCGTCGCGGTGGCCCTGCCCCGGTCCGTCGACCTCGTCGTCGCCTTGCTCGCCGTCACCAAGACGGGCGCGGCCTATCTGCCCCTGGACCCGGCCTACCCGCCCTCCCGGCTGGCGTTCATGGTGTCGGACGCCGCCCCGGTGCTGGTGGTCACCGACCGCGGCACCGCGCCGTCACTGCCCTCCGGCGCACCCGCGCTCGTCCTGGACGACAGCGCCACCACCGGCCTGCTCGACGCGCAACCGGCGGCCGATCCCGCCGACGGCGACCGGACCCATCCGCTGACGCCGGAGCACCCCGCGTACGTCATCTACACCTCCGGCTCCACCGGCCGGCCCAAGGGCGTCCTCGTCACCCACCACAACGTGGTCCGCCTGTTCGACGCCACCCGGGAGCGGTTCGCCTTCGACGACCGGGACGTGTGGACCCTCTTCCACTCCGCCGCGTTCGACTTCTCCACCTGGGAGATCTGGGGTGCGCTGCTGCACGGGGGCCGCCTGGTCGTCGTCCCGTACGACGTCAGCCGTACCCCCGCGCGGCTGCTGCGGCTGCTGGCCGACGAGGGCGTGACGGTGCTCAACCAGACGCCGTCCGCCTTCTACCAGCTGATGCAGGCCGACCGCGAGGAGCCCGCGCTCGGCGACCGCCTCGCGCTGCGCACGGTCGTGTTCGGCGGTGAGGCGCTGCGCCCCGACCGGCTGCGCCCCTGGTACGAACGCCACCCGGACACCGCGCCGGCCCTGGTCAACATGTACGGCATCACCGAGACCACCGTGCACGTCACCCGGCTCGACCTGGACCGCGACACGGTGGCCGCCGGCGAGACCAGCGTGATCGGCACCGGCCTGAGCGACCTGCGCACCTACGTCCTGGACCGGGCCCTGCGTCCCGTGCCCCCCGGCGTCCCCGGCGAACTGCACGTCGCCGGTGCCGGACTCGCCCGCGGCTATCTGGGCCGTCCGGAGCTGACCGCGCGGCGGTTCGTCGCCGACCCCTACGGGCCGCCCGGTACGCGGATGTACCGCACCGGCGACGTGGCCCGCTGGACCGCCGACGGACGGCTGGAGTACCTGGGCCGGTCCGACGACCAGGTGAAGGTACGCGGGTTCCGCATCGAACCCGGGGAGATCGAGGCGGCCTTGGCCGAGCACGAGGGCGTCGCCCAGGTCGCCGTCCTGGTCCGGCGGGACCGCCTCGACGACGACCGGCTGGTGGCGTACGCGGTGCCCGCCGCCGACGCCGGGGTACGGCCCGAGGAGCTGCGCGCGTTCGCCCGTACCCGGCTGCCGGAGCACATGGTGCCGGCCGCCGTGGTCCTGCTCGGCGCGCTCCCCCTCACCCCCAACGGCAAACTCGACCGGTCCGCGCTGCCCGCCCCGGACCGGGCGTCGGCGCGCGGCCCGCACCGGCCCGCCCGGACCCCGCGCGAGCAGGTCGTGTGCGATCTGTTCGCCGAGGTCCTCGGCACGGACCGGGTCGGGGCCGACGACAACTTCTTCGACCTGGGCGGTCACTCGGTGCTGGCGACCCGGCTGACCGCGCGGCTGCGCACGGCGTACGGCGTCGAACTGAGCCTGCGTGCCCTGTTCGAGGCGGCGACACCGGCCGCGCTGGCCCGGGTGCTGGAGGACGCGGCTCCGGCCCGCCCGGCACTCACCCGGCAGGAGCGCCCCCAGGTGCTGCCGCTGTCGTTCGCACAGAAGCGGCTGTGGTTCCTCGACCGGCTGGACGGGCCGGACGCCACCTACAACACCCCGTTCGTGCTGCGGCTGTCCGGCGCGGTGGACCGCGCCGCGCTCCGCGCCGCGCTCGGTGACGTGATGGCCCGGCACGAGAGCCTGCGCACCGTGATCCGTGAGCGGGACGGCGTCCCGTACCAGGTGGTGCTTCCCGGCGTGGAGACGCCGTTCACCGCGCGGGACGGCGACCCGGCGGAGCTGTCCGGCCGGGTGGCCGAGGCGGCGCGGCGCCGTTTCGACCTCGCCGCCGAGCCGCCGCTGCGGGCCGAGCTGATCAGCCTCTCGTCCGACGAACACGTCCTGCTGCTCGTCCTGCACCACATCGCCGCGGACGGCTGGTCGATCGGGCCGCTCTCCCGCGATCTGGCGGCCGCCTACGACGCCCGCCGCCGGGGCCGGCCGCCCGGCCTGCCCGCGCTGCCGGTCCAGTACGCCGACTACACCCTGTGGCAGCGCGACCTGCTCGGCGACCCGGAGGACGCGGGCAGTGTGTTCGCCGATCAGGTGGCCTACTGGCAAGGGCAGTTGGCGGGACTGCCGGAATGCCTGGACCTGCCCACCGACCGCCCGCGGCCCGCCGTCGCCTCGCACCGCGGCGACTACCTCGCCGCGGAGATCGACGCGGACCTGCACCGGCGGCTGCTGGAGACGGCGCGGGCCGCGAACGCCAGCCTGTTCATGGTGCTGATGGCGGGCCTCGCCGCTCTGCTGACCCGGCTCGGCGCCGGCACCGACATCCCCGTCGGCACGCCGATCGCCGGTCGCACCGACCAGGCGCTCGACGACCTGGTGGGCCTCTTCGTCAACACCCAGGTGATCCGCACCGACACCTCCGGCGACCCGTCCTTCACCGAGCTGGTCGCCAGGGTGCGGGAGGCGGCGCTGGCCGCCCACGCCCACCAGGACGTGCCGTTCGAGCATCTGGTCGACGTCCTCAGCCCGTCGCGCTCCCTGGCCCACCATCCGCTCTTCCAGGTCGTCCTGGCCCTCCAGAACGCCACGGACGCCTCCTTCGACCTGCCCGGCCTCCAAGTGCGCTCGGAGCTGGGCCGCACCGGCACCGCCAAGTTCGACCTGTTCCTCAGCCTCACCGAGGAGTACGACGGTGACGGGCGGCCCGCCGGGATCCACGGGCTCGTCGAGTACGCCGACGACCTGTTCGACCCGGAGTCGGTGCCGACGCTGTGGGACCGCTGGGTACGGCTGCTCGACGCCGCGGTCACCGACCCCGGCGCCCGGGTCGCCGGGATCGACCTGCTGACCCCGGCACAGCGGGAAGGAATCCTCCGCCACGGCACCGGGCCCGGCCAAGCGGACCCGGACCTCCCCCTTTCCGCGCTGTTCGAGGCGCGTGTCACCGCCGATCCCGACGCGGTCGCCCTGGTCGACGGGGACACCCGGCTGACCCGCTCCGAGGTGAACGACCGGGCCAACCGGCTGGCCCACGCGCTGCGGGCCCGCGGCGTCCGGCGGGGTGACACGGTCCTCCTGCGGCTGGAGCGGTCCGCCGAGGCGGTGGTGGCGATCCTGGCCGTGCTGAAGGCGGGCGGCACCTATATGCCCCTCGACCCCCGGCAGCCCGCCGCGCGGATCGAACCGATCCTGCGCGACGCCCGGCCCGCCCTGCTCCTCACCACCCGGGGCGCGCCCCGGCTCGACGGCGTCCCGCGCCTCGACGTCGACGGCCCGGCGGCGGCGGCCGAGCCGTCGGCGGACCTCCGCCTTCCGGCGTCGCCCGCCGACGCCGCCTACGTGATGTACACCTCGGGTTCCACGGGCCGGCCGAAGGGGATCGCCGTCACCCACGCGAACGTCGCCGCCCTCGCCTCGGACCCCTGCTGGTCGGACGCCGCGCACGAGCGGGTGCTGCTCCACTCGCCGCTGGCGTTCGACGCGTCCACCTACGAACTGTGGGTGCCGCTGCTGCGCGGCGGCCAGGTGGTGGTGGCACCGCCCGGCGACCTGGACGTGCCCACGCTGGCCGGGCTGATCACGGGGTCGCGGGTCACCGGTCTGTGGCTGACCGCGGCGCTGTTCGACGTGATGGCCGAGCACGCGCCGGACTGCTTCGCCGCCGTCCGGCAGGTGTGGGCGGGCGGCGAGGCGCTGTCCCCGGCCGCGGTCGGCCGGGTGCTGGCCGCCTGCCCCGGGACGGTGGTGGTCAACGGCTACGGCCCCACGGAGACCACCACCTTCGCCACCAGCCACGCCGTACGCGACCTGGCGCCCGACGCCGCGGCCGTACCGATCGGCCGACCGCTGGCCGGGACCCGGACCTACGTCCTGGACGGCGGTCTGCACCTGGTGCCCGACGGAGTCGTGGGCGAGCTGTACATCGCCGGTTCGGGGCCGGCCCGCGGCTATGTCGGACAGCCCTCGCTGACCGCCGGGCGGTTCGTCGCCGACCCGTTCGGCCCGCCCGGTGCCCGTATGTACCGCACCGGTGACCTGGTGCGCCGGGACGGCGCGGGGGTGCTGGAGTTCGCGGGGCGCTCGGACGACCAGGTCAAGATCCGCGGCTTCCGGATCGAGCCGGGCGAGATCGAGGCGGTGCTCACCCGCCATCCGGACGTGGCCCGCGCCGCCGTGCTCGCCCGCCCGGACCGCGCCGGCGGCGTACGGCTCGTCGCCTATCTGGTGACGGCGACCGACCCCACCGCGCTGCGGGCGTACGCCGCCGAGCGGCTGCCCGACTACATGGTCCCCGCCGCCTTCGTCCCGCTGCCCGCGCTCCCCCTGACCCCGAACGGCAAGGTCGACCGGGCCGCCCTGCCGGAACCGGCCCTGCCCGAGAGGGACCACCGGGAACCGCGCACCGCCCGGGAGAAGCTGCTGTGCGAGCTGTTCTCCCAGGTGCTCGGCCAGGACCCGGTCGGTGCCGACGACGACTTCTTCGCTCTCGGCGGCGACAGCATCCTCTCGATCCGGCTGGTCTCCCAGGCCCGCGCCGCCGGCCTGGACGCCGGGGTGCGGGACGTCTTCGAGCACCGTACGGCCGCTCGTCTGGCCGAGGCCGTCGACGACCTGACGGAGCCGGGACCGGCCGAGGACCCCGGAGCGGGCGACGGGCTGGTGCCGCCCAGCCCGATCATGTGCTGGCTGCAGGACCGCGGCGGCCCGATCGACCGGTTCTCCCAGTCGCTGCTGCTGCGGGCGCCCCACGGTCTCGACCGGGACCGGCTCACGGCCGCCGTGGCCGCCCTGATCGGCCGTCACGCCGCGCTGCGCGCCTGTCTGACGCGGGAGCCGGGCGGGGACCGCTGGGCCTTGGACATCCGCGCCGCGAACGGCGTCGACCCGGCCGACCTGGTCCATGTGGCGCCGCTGCCGTCCACCGGCGACGCGGGCGAGGCGCCGGAGCGGTCCGCGGCCGCGCTGCGGGCCGCCGTCGAGCGGGAGGCCGAGGCGGCGACGGACCGCCTCTCCCCCCGTGACGGGCGGATGGCCCAGTTCGTCTGGCTGGACGCCGGGCCCGGCCGGGAGGGCCGACTGCTGACGGTGATCCACCACCTCGCGGTCGACGGGGTCTCCTGGCGCGTCCTCGTGCCCGATCTGCTGGCCGCGCTGGACGGGACGCCGCCGCCCCCGGTCGGCACCTCGCTGCGCACCTGGTCGCGCACCCTGCACGCGCGGGCCCGCCGGCCGGAGACGGTCGGCGAACTGGCGTGGTGGACGCGGACGGTGCGGGAGCCGGACCCCCTGCTGACCGCACGCGCTCTGGACCGGGACCGGGACCTCACGGGCACCGCCGCCCGGTTCACCGCCACGCTGCCGCCCGACGTCACCGAACCCCTGCTCACGACCGTGCCGGCCGCGTTCCGCGCCGGGGTCCAGGACGTGCTGCTGACCGCCCTGTCCCTGGCGCTCGGCCACTTCCGCCGCGAGCGGGGCCGCGGCGAGGGCAGCGCCGCGCTGATCGATCTGGAGGGACACGGCCGCGACGAGGACGGCGACGGAAGCGAACTCTCCCGCACCGTGGGCTGGTTCACCAGCCTGTACCCGGTCCGTCTCGACCCCGGCGCGCACGCCTGGGAGGACGTGACCGCCGGCGCGCCCGGCACGGCGGCCGCCGTCAAGCGGGTCAAGGAGCAGCTGCGCGCCGTCCCCGCGCACGGCCGGGGCTTCGGCCTGCTGCGCTACCTGAACCCCGACACCGCGGCCGAACTGACCGCGGCGGCCGTCCCGCAGGTCGGTTTCAACTACCTGGGCCGGTTCCCCGCGCCCGGCACCGCGATCGACCCGGAGCACCCCGCGTGGCGGGTGGCGGACGAGATCGGGCTGGTCGGCGGCGTCGACCCGGCCCTCCCTCTGGCGCACGGCCTGGAGGTCGACGCGGTGGTGCGCGACCACCCGAACGGGCCGCGCCTGACGGCCACGTGGCGGTGGGCGTCCGGGATGTGGTCCGAGACGGACGCACGGAACGTCGCGGAGTACTGGTTCCAGGCTCTGCGGGGCCTGGCACGCCACGGCTCGGGGCCGGGAGACGGCGGCTCCACCCCGTCCGACTTCCCGCTCGTCGGACTCGCCCAGCACGATGTCGAACAGCTCGAGGACATGTGGAGGACTCGGTAATGACCCGCGGCAATCTGGTCGACATCCTCCCGCTGACCCCCATGCAGGAGGGCATGCTCTTCCACTCGCTGTACGACGTCGACGGCCCCGACGTGTACGCGGTGCAGCAGGTCTTCGACCTCACGGGTCCGCTGGACCCGGCGCTGCTGCGGGAAGCGGCGCAGGCCCTGGTGGCCCGACACCCCAATCTGCGCGCCGCCTTCCCGCAGGTGACGGACGGTCAGCCGGTACAAGTGATCCCCGCCGAGGTGACCGTGCCGTGGACCGAGGTGGACCTGAGCGGACTGCGGGAGGCCGAGGCACACGAGGAGATGGACCGGCTGGGCCGGGAGGAGTACGGGCGCCGCTTCGACCTGGCGCGGCCCCCGCTGCTGCGGTTCACGCTGGTGAAGCTCGCCGCGGAGCGGCACCGCCTGCTGCTGACCAGTCACCACATCCTGCTGGACGGCTGGTCGACGCCGATCGTCGTACGGGAACTGTTCACCCTGTACGCCCGTGACGGGGACGCCGCCACCCTGCCGAGGGTGACGCCGTTCCGGGACTATCTGGCCTGGCTGGGCCGGCAGGACCGGGAGGCGGCCGAGGAGGCGTGGCGGCGTGAGCTGGCCGGCGTGGACCAGGGGACCCGGCTGGCCCCGGCCGATCCGTCGCGCGTGCCCCGGCTGCCCGCGCGGGTGGTGACCGAGGCGTCGGAGGAGCTGACCGCGGCGCTGCGGGCGCGGGCGCAGGGGCTCGGGGTGACGGTGAACACCCTGCTCCAGGCGGCGTGGGGGCTGGTGCTGAGCCGTGAGACCGGCCGGCGGGACGTGGTGTTCGGCGCGATCGTCTCGGGCCGTACCCCGCAGCTGCCCGGCGTCGAGTCGATGGTGGGCCTGTTCATCAACATCGTCCCGGTGCGGGTGCGGGTCGCGCCGGAGCGGTCGCTGTCGGAGCTGATCGGCGAGGTGCAGCGCGGCCAGTCCGCGCTGACCGCGCACCACGGCCTGGGGCTGTCGGACATCCAGCGGGCGGCGGGCGTGCCGGAGCTCTTCGACACGATGATGGTGTTCGAGAACTACCCGTGGGACGGGCCCGGCCAGGACGTCGCCGACGGTCTGGGCACGGAGGTGCGGGTGGCGCCGGTCCTGGAGCGGGGCCGGGACGCCACCCACTATCCGCTGACCCTGGTCGCCGCCCCGGGCCGGCGGCTGTACCTGCGGCTCGACCACCGCGACGACCTCTTCGACCGGGCGACCGCGCAGGCGCTGCTGGACCGGCTCCTCCGGGTGCTCACCGCCGTGGCCGAGGACCCCGGCACCCTCACCGGTCGGGTCGACGTGACCAGCGCCGAGGAGCGCCGTCTGGTGCTGGAGACCTGGAACGACACCCGGCGGGAGGGGGAGCTGCCGCTGCTGCCGGACTGGTTCCGGACGCAGGTCGCCGCTGTTCCGGACGCGCCCGCCGTCCACTTCGACGACGAGGTCCTGTCGTACGCGGAGCTGAACCGGCGCGCCAACCGGCTCGCGCACACCCTCATCCGGCGCGGGATCGGACCGGAGAGCATCGTCGCGCTCGCCCTGCCCCGCTCGTCCGCGCACATCGTCGCCCTGCTGGCCGTCGTCAAGGCCGGCGCCGCGCACCTGCCGCTCGACCCGGACCAACCGGCCGCGCGGACCCGGTACATGCTCGCGGACGCCCGCCCGGCCGTGCTGCTCACCGCCGTCGGGACCCGGGCCGCGATACCGGACGACGGCGCCACGCCCGTGCTGGTCCTGGACGATCCGCCCACCGCCGCCCGGATCGGCGACTGCCCGGACACCGACCCCTCCCCCGCCGAGCGGCCACGGCCGCTGACGCTCGCGAGCCCGGCGTACGTCATCTACACCTCGGGCTCGACAGGCCGGCCGAAGGCGGTGCAGATGACGGGGCTCGGCGTGGCGAACATGCTGCGCTGGCACCACGACCAGCTCGGCGGCGGCCCCGGTACCCGCACCGCGCAGTTCACCGCGATCAGCTTCGACGTGTCCGTGCAGGAGGTCCTCTCCGCGCTGCTGTTCGGCAAGACGCTGGTGGTGCCCGACGAGGACACCCGCCGCGATCCGCGCCGCTTCGCCGCCTGGCTCACCGAGCACCGGGTGGACGAGATCTTCGCCCCCAGCACCGTCCTGGAGTCCCTCGCCGAGGCGGCGACCGAGGCGGGCCTGCGCGTCCCGTCGCTCGGGCAGATCGCCCAGGCCGGCGAGGCGCTCACGCTCAGCCGGCAGCTGCGCGCCTTCCACGAGCACACGCCGCGCCGGCTGCACAACCACTACGGGCCCACCGAGGCCCAGGTCCTCACCGCCCACAGCCTGCCCGCCGACCCCGCCGCATGGCCCGCCGTCGCTCCCCTGGGCAAGCCCGTCGACAACGTGCGCGTCTACCTCCTGGACGACGCCCTGCGGCCGGTGCCGCCCGGTGCGACCGGCGAGCTGTACACCCACACGGCCGGCCTGGCCCGCGGCTACCTCAACCGGCCCGGGCTGACGGCCCAGCGGTTCCTCGCCGACCCCTACGGACGGCCCGGCGACCGCATGTACCGCACCGGCGACCTCGCCCGCTGGACGCCGGACGGGCACCTGGAGTTCCTCGGCCGCGCCGACGACCAGCTCAAGGTCCGCGGCTTCCGCATCGAGCCCGGCGAGATCGAGGCGGCGCTGACCGAGCACCCCGACGTGGCCCAGGCCGCCGTCCTCGTACGCCAGGACGGACCCGGCGGCCGGCGGCTGGTGGCCTACGCGGTACCCGTCGCGGACCGCGTCCCGGACCCCCGGGACCTGCGCCGCTTCCTGCAGGACCGGCTGCCCGACTACATGGTCCCCGCGGCCGTCGTGCCCCTCCCCGTCCTGCCGCTCACCCCCAACGGCAAGCTCGACCGCGCCGCCCTGCCCGCACCCGACCTCACCCGGGGCGGCACCGGCCGGGACCCGCACACCCCGCAGGAGCAGATCCTGTGCGATCTGTTCGGACAGGTCCTGGGCCTGCCGCAGGTCCGGGTGGACGACGACTTCTTCGACCTGGGCGGCCACTCCCTGCTCGCCACCCGGCTCGCCTCCCGGATCCGCGCCACCTTCGGCGCCGAGACCGGGGTGCGCGCCGTCTTCGAGGCCCGCACCCCGGCCGCGCTGGCGCGGCGGCTGGACGACAGCGGCCCGGCCCGCCCGGCGCTGACCGGGCGGGACCGCCCTGAGGTGCTGCCGCTGTCGTTCGCCCAGCGGCGGCTGTGGTTCCTGCATCAGTTGGAGGGGCCGAGCGCGACGTACAACATCCCGCTCGCGCTGCGCTTCACCGGCGCTCTCGACCGGGACGCGCTCCGGGCCGCCCTCGGCGACGTCGTCGCCCGCCACGAGAGCCTGCGCACCGTCTTCCCGCAGAGCGGCGGCGTCCCGGTCCAGCGCGTCCTCGCTCCGGAGCGGGCCGTCCCGCCGCTGCCCGTCACCCGGGCCACCGCGGAGACCCTGCCGGAGCTGCTCACCGCGGCGGCCCGGCACACGTTCCTGCTGGACTCCGAAGGACCTGTGCGGGCCGAACTGTTCACCCTCGCGTCCGACGAGCACGTCCTGCTCCTGGTCCTGCACCACATCGCCGGCGACGGCTGGTCGCTGAGCCCGCTGGCGGCCGACCTCACCCGCGCCTACGCCGCGCGCGCCGAGGGGGCCGAGCCCTCCTGGCCGGCCCTGCCGGTGCAGTACGCCGACTACACGCTGTGGCAGAACGACCTGCTCGGCGAGCACGACGACGACGACAGCCTGCTCGCCCGGCAGGTCGCCTACTGGCGGACCGCTCTGGAGGGCCTCCCCGAGCAGGTGACGCTGCCGGGCGACCGCCCGCGCCCGGCCGCTGCCTCGTACGCCGGCGACTACGTCGAGGTGGAGCTGGACGCGGAGCTGCACCGCGCCCTCGCCGCCCTGGCCCGGCGCAACGGCACCACGGTGTTCATGGTGCTCCAGGCCGGTCTGGCCGCGCTGATGACGCGGATGGGCTGCGGCACGGACATCCCGATCGGCAGCCCGATCGCCGGGCGCACCGACCAGGCCATGGACGAGCTGATCGGGTTCTTCGTCAACACGCTGGTGCTGCGCACCGACACCTCCGGCGATCCGACGTTCACCGAGTTGCTGCGGCGGGTGCGGGACACGGCGCTGAACGCGTACGCCCATCAGGACGTGCCGTTCGAGTATCTGGTGGAGGCGCTCAATCCGGCCCGCTCGCTGGCCCATCACCCGTTGTTCCAGGTGATGCTGGCGTTGCAGAACGCCCCGGAGGGCCGGTTCGAGCTGCCCGGCCTGGACGTCGCCGTCTCCCAGGCGCGCACCGGCACCGCCAAGTTCGACCTGTTCTTCAGTCTGGTGGAGCGCAAGGCGGACGACGGGGCGCCGGGCGGCATCGAGGGCGCGGTGGAGTACTCCGGCGACCTGTACGAACCGGACACGGTTCGAGCCCTGTTCACCCGCTGGCAGCGGCTGCTGGCCGCCGTCGTGGACGCCCCGGACCGGCCGATCGCGGACGTCGACGTGCTGACCGCCGCGGAGCGCGAGCAGGTCCTGCGCGCGTGGAACGACACCTCGGTGCCGGTCGCGCCGCAGCAGCTGCCCACTCTGCTGGCGGAGCGGGCGGCGGCGACACCCGACGCCGTCGCCGTGGTCGCCGAGGGGGCCACGCTGACCTACCGCGAGCTGGACCGGCGGGCGAACAGGCTGGCCGCGGAGATCCTGGCGCGCGGCGGCGGGCCCGGCACGCTGGTCGCCCTGGCGCTGCCCCGCACGGAGGTGCTGCCCGTCGCGATGCTGGCGGTGCTGCGCGCCGGCGCGGCCTATCTGCCGCTCGACACCGAGTACCCGGCGTCCCGGCTGGACTTCATGGTGCGCGACGCCCGGCCCGCCGTGCTGCTGACCACCCGGGCCACCGGCAAGCAGGTGCCCGACGCCGAGGGGCTGACGCGGATCACGCTGGACGACCCGGGGACGGTCGAGGCGCTGCGGGCCCGCCCGGACACCCCGCCGCGGGTCCGGACCGCGCCGCGGCAGCCGGCGTACGTCCTCTACACCTCGGGGTCGACCGGCACCCCCAAGGGCGTGGTCGTCCCGCACGAGGCGCTGGCGAACTTCCTGCACGCGATGGGGAGGCTGGTACCGCTCACCCCGGAGGACCGGCTGCTGGCCGTCACCACGGTCTCCTTCGACATCGCCGCGCTGGAGATCTGGCTGCCGCTGCTGCGGGGCGCCCGGGTCGTCCTCGCCCCCCGGGACGTGGTGCGGCAGCCGTCGGCGCTGCTGGAGTGGGTGTCCGCGCAGGACGTCACGGTCATGCAGGCGACCCCGTCGCTGTGGCAGACGCTGGTGGCGCACGACCCGGCGCCGCTGCGCGGGCTGCGGCTGCTGACCGGCGGCGAGGCGCTGCCGGAGCGGCTGGCGGCGGACCTGGCCGGGCTTGGCGAGGTGCTGAACCTGTACGGGCCGACCGAGACGACGATCTGGTCGACCGCGAGCCGGGAGACGGGGACGCGGCCCCCGCTGATCGGGACACCGGTCGACAACACCCGGGCGTACGTCCTCGACGCCCGCCTGCGGCCGGTGCCGCCGGGTGTCGTCGGGGACCTGTACCTCGCCGGGACCGGCCTGGCCCACGGCTATCTGCGCCGGCCGGGCCTGACGGCCTCCCGATTCGTGGCCTGCCGCCACGGAGCGCCCGGTGAGCGCATGTACCGCACCGGCGACCTGGCCCGCTGGACCGGCGACGGGCGGCTGGAGTTCGCCGGCCGCGCCGACGACCAGGTCAAGCTGCGCGGCTTCCGCATCGAGCCCGGCGAGATCGAGCGGATCCTCGACGGGCAGCCGGGGGTGCGACAGGCCGCCGTGACCGTACGCGAGGACCGGCCCGGCGACCCGCGGCTGGTGGCGTACGTGGTGCCCGGCGCCGTACCGGAGGCACGGGAGGAGGGCGCGGAGCGGCATCAGCTGGAGGACTGGCGGCTGCTCTACGACTCCGTGTACGCGGGAGCCGCGCAGGCACCGTTCGGCGAGGACTTCGCCAGTTGGAACAGCAGCTACACCGGCGAGCCCATCCCTCCCGCCGAGATGCGGGAGTGGCGGGCCCACACGGTCCGGCGGATCCTGGACCTGCGGCCGCGCCGCGTCCTGGAGCTCGGTGTGGGCACGGGGTTGCTGCTGTCCGGGGTCGCGCCGCACTGCGCGGAGTACTGGGGCACCGACTTCTCCGAGCACGTCATCGGGGAACTGGGCGGGCACGTGGCGGCCGACGCGGCGCTGCGCGAGCGGGTCACCCTGCGGGTGCAGGCGGCGCACGACCCGAGCGGGCTGCCCGCCGGACACTTCGACACGATCGTCCTGAACTCCGTCGTCCAGTACTTCCCCAGCGCCGACTACCTGACCGAGGTCCTCGCCGCCGCGAGCCGTCTGCTGACCCCCGGCGGCACGCTGTTCATCGGCGACGTGCGCAACGTACGGCTGCTGCGGGCGCTGAAGGCAGGTGTCCACGCGCACCGGATGTCCGCGGCGCCGGACCTCGCCGCGCTGCGCCGAGAAGTCGAGCACGACCTGATGACGGAGAAGGAACTCCTCGTCGACCCGGACTACTTCACCGCGCTCGCCGAGCGCCTGCCGGACATCGGCGCGGTGGGGGTGTCGCTGAAGGAAGCCTCCTACGACAACGAGTTGAGCCGCTACCGCTACGACGTGACGCTGCACCACCGGGGCGCGCGCACGACCGACGTCCGGGACGCCCCCGCGGTGCCCTGGGACGACCTCGGCGACCTGGCGGCCGTCCGCGCCCATCTGACCGAGCGGCGTCCGCGGCGGCTGCGGCTGACCGGTGTACCGAACGACCGGGTCGCGGCCGAACTGGCGCTGGCCGAGGCGATCCGCACCGGGGACGGCCCCGTGGCGCCCGCGCCCACCGTGGACCTGACCGACCTGCACCGGCTGGGCGCGGAGCTCGGGTACCGCACGGTGGCGGCCTGGTCGCCCCGTCCCCACCTGGTCGACTTCGTCCTGGCCGACGGGGACGCCCCGCTCACCGGCACCTGCCCGCCGGTGTCCGTACCCGGACCGCGCGCCGCGCTGTCGGCCCTCACCAGCGATCCGCTGGTGCCCCACGCCGCCGGAACGCTGATGGCGCGGCTGCGCCGGCACGTGGAGCAGACCCTGCCCGCCTCCATGGTGCCCAGCGCCTTCGTTCCCGTCAGCGCCCTGCCGCTGACCGCCAACGGCAAGCTGGACCGGGCCGCGCTGCCCGCGCCGATGCTGACCGCGGGTGGCACCGGACGTGACCCGCGCACCCCGCAGGAGCAGATCGTGTGCGATCTGTTCGCGCAGGTCCTGGGGCTGCCCCGGGTGGGCGCCGACGACGACTTCTTCGAGCTGGGCGGACACTCGCTCCTCGCCACCCGGCTGATCGCCGCGATCCGAGCCACCTTCGGCGTCGAGCTGGCGCTGCGGGCGCTGTTCGAGGACGCCACCCCGACGGCGGTGGCCGCGAGGCTCGACACCGCCGCGCCGCGCCGGCTGCGGCTCGCCCGCCGGGACCGGCCCGAGGCGCCGCCCTTGTCGTTCGCCCAGCGCAGGCTGTGGTTCATCCACACGATGGAGGGACCGAGCCCGACGTACAACATCCCGCTCGCGCTGCGCCTGACCGGCTCCTTGGACCGAGAGGCGCTGCGGGCGGCCCTCGCCGACGTGGTGACGCGCCACGAGAGCCTGCGCACGGTGTTCCCGGAGAGGGACGGGGTCCCGTGGCAGCGGGTACTGGATCCCGCGGCGGCGGCCCCGGCGGTGGACGGGGAGGCGACCCACCCGGAGGACCTGGCCGCGAGGCTGGACTCCGCCGCCCGCCAGGGCTTCGACCTGGCCGCGGAACCACCGCTGCGGGTGCGGCTGTTCGCGCTGTCCGCCGAGGAGCACGTCCTGCTGCTGGTGGTGCACCACATCGCCGGTGACGGCTGGTCGTTGAACCCGCTCGCCCGCGATCTGGCCCGGGCGTACGAGGCGCGGTGCCGGGGCGAGGCCCCGTCCTGGGCGGCGCTGCCGGTGCAGTACGCCGACTACACGCTGTGGCAGAACGACCTCCTGGGCGATCAGAGCGCGGCGGACAGCCTCTTCGCCACCCAGCTCGACTACTGGGTACGGCAGTTGCGCGACCTGCCCGAGGAGCTGCGGCTGCCCACCGACCGTCCGCGTCCGGCCGTGGCCTCCTACCGGGGCGACTACGTCAGGACCGGCATCGACGCGGAGCTGCACCGGCGGATCGCGGAGCTGGCCCGGGAGTCCGGCGCGACGGTGTTCATGGTGCTGCAGGCCGGACTGGCGGCGCTGCTGTCCCGGCTGAGCGGCAGTTCGGACATCCCCGTCGGCAGCCCGATCGCCGGGCGCACCGACCAGGAACTCGACGACCTGGTGGGCTTCTTCGTCAACACCCTGGTGCTGCGCACGGACACCTCGGGGCGGCCCAGCTTCCGGGAGCTGATCGCCCGGGTGCGCGACACCGCGCTGGGCGCGTACGCCCAGCAGGACGTGCCGTTCGAGTACCTGGTGGAGAAGCTCAATCCGCCGCGTTCGCTCGGCCGGCACCCGCTGTTCCAGACGATGCTGGCGCTCCAGAACGCGCCGGCCGGCTCCTTCCAGCTGCCCGGGCTGCGCGTCGACATCGAGCCGGGCCGGACCGGCTCGGCCAAGTTCGACCTGTTCTTCAGCCTGTCGGAGCACCTCGACGACACGGGCGGCGCGCAGGGCATCACCGGTGTGGTCGAGTACGCGAGCGACCTGTACGACGCCGACACGGTCAGCGGCCTGTTCGACCGCTGGGTGCGGCTGCTGGCGTCCCTGGTGGCGGAGCCGCACCGGCCGATCGGCTCGGCCGACCTGCTCACCACCCGGGAGAGCCTGCAGCTGGAACGGCGCAACGACACCGAACGGCCCGCGGCCGAGGCAGGTCTCCCGGCGCTGTTCGACGCCCAGGCAGCCGGCCGTCCCGAGGCTCCGGCCCTGGTGCACGGCGACCGGGAGATCGGCTACCGGGTGCTGCGCGAGGCCGCCGACGGCGTGGCGGCGTTGCTGGCGCGCCGCGGGGTGCGCCGGGCGGGGAGGGTGGCGCTGCTCATGCCGCGCTCCCCCGGCATGGTCGCCGCGGTCCTCGGCATCCTCAAGGCGGGCGCCGCCTACGTGCCGCTGGACCCGCGCTCCCCGGCGGCTCGGACGCGGACGGCGCTGGCGGAGACGGGGGCCCGGGTGCTGATCACCGACCGGGCACCGGCGCCGGAGTCGCTCCCGGACGGCACGACGGTCGTCCTCCTCGGCACCGGCCTCGGTGACGGCTTCCTTCCTGAGGACGCCGGTGACGGCTTCCTCCCTGAGGACGGCGCACCCGGAGCCGCGCCGGCCGGACAGCCGGGTCCGGACGATCTGGCGTACATCATGTACACCTCCGGCTCCACCGGCAGGCCCAAGGGCATCGGGGTCGCCCACCGCAACGTGGCCGAACTCGCGACCGACCCGCGCTGGCGCACCGACGCCCAGCGCCGGGTGCTGCTGCACTCGTCACCGGCGTTCGACGCGTCGACGTACGAGGTGTGGGTGCCGCTGCTCACCGGCGGCACCCTGGTGATCGGCCCGGACGGGGATCTCGACCTGCACGCGCTCGCCGGCACGATCGTGCGTCAGCGGGTCACCGGTCTGTGGCTGACCAGTTCGCTGTTCACGCTGGTCGCCGAGAGCGACCCCGCGTGCCTGGCCGGCGTCCGGGAGGTGTGGACGGGCGGTGAGGCGGTGTCTCCGCACGCGGTGCGCACGGTGCTCGCGGCCTGCCCCGGTCTGGCGGTCGTCAACGGATACGGACCGACCGAGACGACCACCTTCGCCGCGAGCTGGACGGTCGGCGCGCTGGCCGCCGACGCCACGTCCGTGCCGATCGGGCTCCCGATGGCCAACACCCGGCTGTACGTGCTGGATCCGGACCTGCGTCCCGTCCCGCCCGGAGTGGTCGGCGAGCTGTACATCGCCGGCACCGGTCTCGCCCGGGGCTACCTGGGCAGGGCCGGCCTGACCGCACGGCGGTTCGTGGCCGACCCCTTCGACAAGCCGGGCGCGCGCATGTACCGGACCGGGGACCTGGTGCGGTGGACGGCGGACGGCGCGCTGGACTACGTGGGGCGCGGCGACGACCAGGTCAAGCTGCGCGGCTTCCGCATCGAGCCGGGAGAGGTGGAGAGCGTGCTGCTGCGCCATCCGGCCGTGGGGCAGGCGGCGGTGCTGGTCCGCGAGGCCCGGCCGGGCGATCCGCGCCTGGTGGCGTACGTGGTCACCGACCCGGAGGCCGGGGGCTTGGACCACACCGCAGAACAGGACCAGGTCCAGGCCTGGCAGGGGATCTACGAGTCGTTGTACGCCGCGCCGACCGCCGCGTTCGGCGAGGACTTCTCCGGCTGGAACAGCAGCTACGACTCCGCGCCCATCCCCGTGGAGGAGATGCGCGAGTGGCGCCGTGAGACGGTGGCCCGCATCCGGCGGCTGCGACCGCGCCGGGTGCTGGAGATCGGCGCCGGCACCGGCCTGCTGCTGTCGCGGCTCGCCCGGGACACGGCGGAGTACTGGGCCACGGACTTCTCGCCGGCGGTCGTCGAGACGCTGCGCGGACATGTGGCGGGCGATCCGCGGCTGAGCGAGCGGGTGAGGCTGCGGACCCTGGCCGCCCACGAGACCGGGGACCTCCCGGAGGGCCACTTCGACACCGTGGTCCTCAACTCGATCGTGCAGTACTTCCCGAGCTCCGCGTATCTCCTGCGGGTCATCAGGTCCGCCATGAGGCTGCTGGCTCCGGGCGGCGCCCTGTTCCTCGGCGACGTACGCGATCTGCGACTGCACCGCATGCTCACCTCCGCGGCGCTGGCCCACAAGGTGCACGACCGGCACGACCGCGCGAGTCTGCGGCGGGCCGTCGAACGCGCCCTGGTGATGGAGAAGGAACTGCTGGTCGCACCCGAGCTGTTCACCGTACTGGGCGAACACGTCGAGGGCCTCGCGGGGGCCCGGGTCGAGGTGAAGCGGGGCGCCTTCGCCAACGAACTGACGCGGTACCGCTACGACGTCACGCTCTTCAAGGACGGCGGCACCCCGCTCACCTCGGCGGGCGAGCTGCCCGTGGTCGAGTGGGACGACGCGACCGGGCCGGCCGGTCTGGAGGAGACGCTCCGCCGGGTCCGGCCGCCGCTGCGGGTCGCGGGGGTGCCGAACCGGCGCCTGGCCGAGGACGCGGCCGTCGAAGCGGCGATCCACGGGCACGACCCGGAGGTGCCGGGGGACGCTCCGCCGCTCGCTGCGGTGGAGGAACTCGCCGCCCGGCTCGGCCTCGCCGCGCATGTGACCTGGTCGTCCGACCCCTGCCGCCTGGACGTGGTGTTCACCGCGCCGGATCCGGCGGCCCGGGTGGTCGACCTGTACCGGCCGCGGGCCCCCCTGGGCACCGCCACGCCGCTGGTCCGCTGGGTGCGGGCACCGCTGACCGCACGGGCGGCGGGCGCGCTGGTGGGCGACGTGCTGGAGCACGCCCGGCGGCAGCTGCCGGAGTACATGGTGCCCGCCTCGGTGGTGCCGCTCAGCCGGCTGCCGCTGACTCCCAACGGCAAGCTGGACCGGTCGGCGCTGCCCGCCCCCGATCTCGACTCCGGCGCGGACGGCCGTGCTCCCCGGCTGCCGCAGGAAGAGCTGATGTGCGAGCTGTTCGCCGAGGTGCTGGGCCTGCCCCGGGTCCGGGTCGACGACGACTTCTTCCAGCTGGGCGGCCACTCGCTGCTGGCGGCCCGGCTCAAGGCCCGGATCCGCGCGGCGTTCGGCGTGGACGTGGGGCTGCGCGCGTTGTTCGAGACGCCGACCCCGTCCGGCATGACCGGGCGGCTGCGGACCGCCGACACGGGCGACGGGTACGAGGTGATGCTGCCGCTGCGCCCGCGGGGTGAGCGCGAGGCGCTGTTCTGTGTGCACCCCGGCGGTGGCATCGGCTGGTCGTACGCCGGTCTGCTGAAGCACCTCGACACCGAGCGGCCGGTGTACGGGATCCAGGCGCGCGGTCTGGGCGAACCGGAACCGCGCCCGGACACGCTGGAGGCGATGGCGGCCGACTACGCCGACGAGATCCAGCGGGTCCAGCCCGCGGGCCCCTACCACCTGCTCGGCTGGTCGTTCGGCGGGGTCGCCGCCTACGCGGTGGCCGTGGAACTGCGGCGCCGCGGGGAGCGGGTGGGGGTGCTCGCCGTCGTGGACGCCTGCCCGGGCTGGAAGGGGCTGACCCATGACGACGTCCCGGAGCTGGACGAGGACGATCTGCACGAGCACCTCACCTATCTCGTCGGTCTGGTCGACGAGTCGTTCGTACCGGGCGAGGGGGAACGGCTGACGTTCGAGCGCACCAGGGAGATCCTGCGGCGGCGGGGCAGCGCGCTGGCGAACCTCGGCGAGGAGCAGTTGCGGATGATCATGGAGATCTCCGCCAACAACACCCGGCTGCTCATCGACTACCGCCCCGAGCGGCTGGCGGCCGATCTGCTGCTGCTGACCGCGGACGACCAGCAGGAGCCGTCGCTGACGCATCGCGCGTGGACGCCGTACGTGGCGGGGCGCATCGAGCGGCACGCCCTGCCGGGCGAGCACGGCACGCTGCTGAACCGGGAGGCGTCGCTCGAGGCGATCGGCCGGCTGGTCCGGGAGAAACTCGCCGCGTACGGCGGCGGCAAGGGGTGACCGGTGCCGCCGCGCAGCTCTGCACCGATAGCTCCTTATGCCGTAAAGTGTTGCGGGCAAGAGGGTTACGGGAGATGTCACGGCCGAAACGTCGACACCGGCCGGACGACGCCCCCCGCGCCATCCGCCCCCATCGTGCGAAGGAATCCATGAACAGCTTGCCGATCTGGCTCCTGCAGGTCACCCGGACCGAGCGGATCACCCCTCACATGGCCCGCGTCACCGTCACCGGCGACGACCTTCGGGGCTTTTCCCTCACGGAACCCGACCAACAGGTCAAGCTCTACTTTCCACGCCCGGGGCAGCCCCGACCGGTCCTGCCCGAGGTCACCGAGACCACCGACCTCATGACGTGGTACCAGGCGTTCGGGGCCATCCCGGAGGACGAGCGGCCCTGGATGCGCAGCTACACGATCCGCGCGCACGACCCGGCCACGAACTCCCTCACCTTCGACTTCGTCCTGCACCGGCACGCCGGACCGGCCACGCGGTGGGCGATGGACGCCGAGGAGGGCGACTTCCTGGGCGTGTTCGGTCCCAGCGACTACTTCGCGCGCCCCAAGCCGCTGTCCGCGTCGCTCGCGGAGGCCGACTGGGTGCTGCTGGCCGGTGACGACGCGGCCGTTCCCGGGATGGCGTCGATCGTCGAGAGCCTGCCGTCCGGCGCCCGGGTGATGGCGTTCATCGAGGTCCAGGACGCGGGTGACGAGCAGCCGCTGCGCACCGAGGCCGATCTGACCACGACCTGGCTGTACCGCGGCGCGACCGAGCCGGGGCAGAGCGAGGCGCTGGCCGACGCGCTGCGGGAGGCCGTGCTGCCGGACGGCGACGGCTTCGCCTGGCTCGCCGGCGAGGCCGGTCTCGTACGCCGGATGCGGCGGCACCTGGTGGACGACCGCGGCCTGCCGAAGAGCCGGATCGAGTTCTCCGGCTACTGGCGCCTGAAGCTCACCCAGGACGACGCCCCCACCGAGGAGGATCTCGCCGAGGCGCAGGAACGCCTCGCGGAGGCGCAGGCCCAGGCCTCCTGACCCCACGGCGAGACCGGGACGTGCCACCACGGGCACGTCCCGGTCGTTCGTTATCCGGCACCGTCAAGGTCGCGGATCCATATCAAGCCAACCGATCACGGCCGCATGCGGGAGAGTGGAATTCATTGCTACGCTCCCTTGGATCGCCGCACTGATCGGATAATATGACAGTGGCGTCGTCGCCCGGTCGACGACGCGGCTTCTCTGCTTCGTCTCGCCGGAATTCCCACGGGGGTGTTTCCTTTGGCAATGATCGTTGCGGGCAACCAGCCCCACGCGAGATATCGCGCGCTCTAGCGCCTCTTTCACACCGGGCGGGCTTCTCCTTTTCCATGCCCCCCGGCAGCTGTCGTCACGACATCCCCCCTCCGCGCCGACCACCCTTCTCCAGCGCACGGCCGCCTCAGCCACGGCCTTGGTCGGCGTCCGGCCCCCCCGGGCCGGCACTTCGTCGCGTACGTCGCCCGAATCACCTCAACCATGCGGCCTCTGCATGCCCAGAGGCACGAGCACCGCCGGAAGAGAGGTTCGTATGCAGCACTCCGTGGACCAGGCTCAGCGAAACCGCCCGTCTGCCAGAACGCCCCTCCGGAGAGGAGGAACCGAAGGCGGGCGCGAAGGCAAGGACATCCTCACGACACGCGTCGGACTGAGAATTCCCGCGGCCCTCACCTTCGAACGATGGCAGAACGTCGGTTCGCAGATCTCCCGCATCGTCGACTCCTCGTCCTGGTGCCTCGGCGACTGGCTGGTGTACGGACAGGAGGAGTTCTCGGACCGGTACTTAAGGGCCATCGAGGCCTGCGGCCTCGACTACCAGACCCTGCGCAACTACGCGTGGGTGGTCCGCAAGTTCGAGCTCAGCCGCCGCCGCGAGACGCTGAGCTTCCAGCACCACGCCGAGGTGAGTTCACTGCCGCCCTGCGAGCAGGACAAGTGGCTGGACATGGCCGACGAGTTCAATTGGTCACGCAACGAACTGCGCCGCAACATCCGCTCCCACCGACAGGGCGACGGCAAGGGCGAGCCGCCGAAGGACTACCTGCCCAAGCTCAGCGCCCCGGCCGAGCGGGTGCAGCGGTGGCGCAAGGCCGCCGAGCTCTCCGGGGACGAGTTCGAGCAGTGGGTGCTCAGGACTCTCGACGAGGCGGCGCTGGCCAGCCTTCCCGGGTGACGCCCGCTAGGGAGGGTGGGACGGGCGGTGCGCCCGTCCCACCCTCCCTTGTTCCGCCCTACTTCCAGGCGCGCAGCACCCCGTGCGGCGTCCACGTCCCGCCCGGCAGCCGTTCGACCCGCTGGAACCCGGCGACACGCAGCCACTCCTCGTACTCCCCCCAGTGATAGAGGGTGCTGTCCGGGGCCGGCAGCGTGGCGAAGTAGACGTTGTCGAGCGCGGCGTACAACGGCCCGTCGCCCGTGTCGTCCGAGAACGCGTTGAAGATGAGCACCTGGCCGCCCGGCGGCAGGCAGTCGAACGCCTTGCGCAGCAGCGCCGTGTTCTGCTCGGGCGACCAGATGACGAGCTGGTTGGCGAACAGCACGCAGTCGTGGCCCGCCGGGTAGTCGTCGGCGAAGATGTCCCCGGCCCGTACGGAGATCCGGTCGTCCAGTCCGCGCTCGGTGATCCGGCCGCTCGCGATGTCGAGTGCGCCGGGCATGTCGACCACCGTGAAGGACGTCCCCGGGTTCGCCTCCGCCAGCGCGATCGCGTTCACCCCGTCGCCGCCACCGATGTCCAGCACCCGGGACACCCCGCTCAGATCGGCCCGGTCGACGAGGACCGGGTTGGACAGGCGCGACCACGAGCGCATGCAGCGGTAGAAGAGCGCCTCCAGTTGCGGTTGGGAGGCCAGCCGGTGGTACAGGTCGTCGCCCTCGCCGGGGATGCTGCGCAGCCCGACGTTGGTGTTCTGCCTCAGCGCCTCCACCAGGTCGGCCGCGGCCGGCATCGTGATCCGGTCCTGGAACTCCACGAGGTCCTCGATGATGCTCCAGGTGCCGTCGGACAGCATCGCGTCGATCAGCTCGGCGTTGAGGTAGCGGCCGCTCCTGCGGGCGGTGAGGCCCAGCGAGGTCGTGCCCAGCAACAGGATCTGCGCCGCCCGGGGTTCCAGCTTCAGCGTGGCGCACACCTGCTCGGTGGTGAGCGGCCCCTCCTCGTGCAGCCGGGTGAACAGACCGAGTTCACAGCCGGCGTGCAGCAGGTGGAAGGCGGAGGCGCCGAAGAGGATCCGGGTGAGGTCTTCGTGGTCGACGGGACCGGCCTTGGCCATGATGAGCTCCCTCGTGTGGTCGGTGATCGATGAGGTGACAGCGGGACCCGCGGGGCGTGTCAGGCGTGCACGGCCGGACGGGACTTGGGGGCACGCCCTACAGGGACGACCGCGCGGACCACAGCTCCGGGAAGAAGCGGTGGCCGCTGATGCTCTCCAGCCACGCCACGCCCTCGGTGCCGCCCGTGCCGGGTTTGCCCCCGAGCACCCGCTGCACCACCGTCAGATGCGTGTAGCGCCAGCGGGCGAAGGCGTCGGCGGCATCGGTCAGCGCCTCTCCGAGGAGGAAGAGCGGGCGGTGCGCCTCACTGTTCCCGTACACCTCGTGCCAGGCCCGCTCCACACTGTCGTGAGGTTCGTACGGCGCCTCGCACGGGCGCGCCAGCACGGCGTCCGCGACCGGAAGGCCGCGGCGACGCAGCAGGGCCAGCACGGCGTCGTAGAGGCTCGGCTCGTGCAACTGCCGGGACACCGCCTCATGGCTCGACGCGTCACGGTGCGGAAGCACCATCCGCGGATTTTTGTTCCCGAGCAGAAATTCCAGCCGCCGGTACGAAGCGGACTGGAAACCGGAGGCGCCACCCAACACCTCGCGGAACTCGGCGAATTCTCCCGGTGTCATCGCGCTGAAGAAGTCCCACGACGACAACGCCACCTGCTGCACCCGCGCGGCCCGGCGCAACGCCCACAGCGCGGCGTCCACATCGTCGTCGTCCACGCGGTCGCGGACCGCCGTGAATTCGATGTGCAGCAGCTTGAAGAGGAGTTCCATGACCTGGCTCATGATGATGAAGCCGGGTTCGGTCGCCGCCGCGGTGCGGGGATGCTGCAACGCGAGGAGAGCGTCCATCTCGGCGTACTCGGCGTACTCGGTCGGGGGCGCGCCCGCCGCCCCGCCGTAGGGGCAGCGCGTCACCACCGCGTCGTTCCGCCGTTCACCCGGTCGCGCGGCGGTCATCCGGTGTCCCTCCAGGTCCGTGCAGGCTCAGGGCCTTGTGGTACAGCGTCGTCAGCAGCGGCCCGATCCCGTCCGGCCGGGACCGGTACCGCGCGCCGAAGCGACGGTGGTACTCGGCGAACCAGTCCGCCCGCTCGCCGAGGAAGAGGATGTCGTGCACCGCCATCGCCCGCACCGCGACCAGCGGCACAGGTGACCGGCTGACCTTGAAGGCCGGGTTGTGGGCGGCCGGTTCCGCGCACCGCGGATGGAACTGGCCGATCATCAGGCCGCGTCCCACGCTCTCGGTCTTGACCTGCGCGTGCGCCTCGTCGAGCAGCGCGAACGCCTCGGGCGCCAGGTCCGGCAGCACGATGAGCAGCGACCGCAGGGTCGGGTTCGACGCCCGCCAGTCGAGGTGCTCGAACTCGTCAAGACCGCAGCGGATGATCTCTCTGATCAACGGCAGACTGGCGGCCGGCCCCACGAGCCGCACCGCCGTCTCGACCGCGTGCACCCTTCTGGCGGGTGCCACGAACGGACATACCGCGCCCGACCGGCCGAGCTGCTCATGGGGTTGGGTGATATAGGAATTCAGCCATTCGTCGACGCTGTCGAGGGCCTTCCCGACGTCGACTGCCAACACATCGATTGACATTACTGTCGATTTCCCCTCCGGCGGCACCATCAAGAAAAGGGCGCAGGCGCTTTACCGACGTGCCCTGCACCGACTTATTGGCTCGCAAAACCATATCGACGTCCAGAAATACGCATCAAGGGAAGCGCGACCGGGCATGCCACGACCGGGCGGGCGGAAAATTCGGCGGGTGTCCCGCCGGCGGGACACGCGTCGCCCCGGTCCCAATCATGGAAATGCGGTGCCCACCTTGCCCCGAAACACCTCGGAGAACACGTGCTCTTCCCGATCGGTCCCTGGATCCGCAGCTTCGGTCTGGCGCCTGCCGCGTCCGTGCGGCTCCTGTGCTTCCCCCACGCCGGCGGCACCGCCGCCTACTACCGTCCGATGGCGGTGGCGCTCGCTCCGGACGTCGAGCTCCTCGCCGTCCAGTACCCGGGCCGACAGGATCGCTTCCGGGAGCGGCTCGTCGACAGTGTCGGCGAGCTGGCCGACCACGTGGCCGACGCGGTACGTCCGCTCCTGAGCCGCCCCCTGTCCTTCTTCGGGCACAGCATGGGGGCCGCCGTGGCCTACGAGGTGGCGCTCCGGGCCCAGGCGCGGGGCGACGGCCCGCGGACCCTCTTCGTCTCCGGCCAGAGCACGCCGTCGGCCCGCCGCGACCGCGGGATCCACGCCCTGCCCGACGGCCTGCTGGCGGCGGAGCTGGAGCGCCTGGGCGCGACGGACCCGGCCGTCCTCGCCGACCGTGAACTGCTCGGCGTCCTGCTGCCCGCCATCCGCGCCGACTACCGGGCCATCGAGACCTACCGCCGGAGCGACGAGCCGGCCCTCGACTGCCCGATCGTGGCCCTCACCGGTACCGCCGACCCGTACGTACGGCCCTCGGAAGCGGCCGCCTGGGCCAGCCTCACCCGCCGGGCCTTCGCGTTCCACGAACTGCCCGGCGACCACTTCTTCCTGGACGCCCGGCGTGACCACGTGTGCGAGATCCTGCGCGGGCACCTCGCCCCCTCCTCCTCGGCGGCCGGGCGCTGACGCGGGCGGCGGCACGCACGGGCCGGGCGGATCAGAGGCCGACGTAGGCGGCCAGGTGCTCGCCGGTGAGGGTGGAGCGGGCGGCGACGAGCTCCGCCGGGGTCCCTTCGAAGACGATGCGGCCGCCGTCGTGTCCGGCGCCGGGGCCGAGGTCGACGATCCAGTCCGCGTGCGCCATCACCGCCTGGTGGTGTTCGATGACGACGACCGACTTGCCCGAGTCGACCAGCCGGTCCAGCAGCCCGAGCAACTGCTCCACGTCGGCGAGGTGCAGACCCGTGGTCGGCTCGTCCAGGACGTAGATCCCGCCCTTGTCCGCCATGTGCGTGGCCAGCTTCAGCCGCTGCCGCTCACCGCCGGAGAGCGTGGTCAGCGGCTGGCCCAGGGTCAGGTAGCCGAGCCCGACGTCCGCCAGCCGGCCGAGGACGGCCTGGGCGGCGGGGACACGCGCCTCGCCGGCACGGAAGAACTCGTCCGCTTCCGCCACCGGCATCGCCAGCACCTCGCTGATGTCCCGCCCGCCGAGCCGGTACTCCAGCACCGCTGCCTGGAACCGCTTGCCGCCGCACTCCTCGCAGGTGGTGGCGACTCCGGCCATCATCGCCAGGTCGGTGAAGATCACCCCGGCGCCGTTGCAGGTGGGGCAGGCGCCTTCGGAGTTGGCGCTGAACAGGGCGGGCTTGACGCCGTTGGCCTTGGCGAAGGCCTTACGGATCGGCTCCAGCAGACCGGTGTAGGTGGCCGGGTTGCTGCGCCGCGAGCCGCGGATGGGCGCCTGGTCGACCGACACCACCCCGGCGCCCGCCGGGATCGACCCGTGCAGCAACGAGCTCTTCCCGGATCCGGCGACCCCGGTCACCACCGTCAGCACCCCGAGCGGAAGGTCGACGTCGACGTCCCGCAGATTGTTCGCCCGCGCCCCGCGGATCTCCAGCGCACCGACCGGCTTCCGGACCGTCTTCTTCAGCGACGCCCGGTCGTCGAAGTGACGACCGGTCAGTGTGCCGCTGGTTCGGAGTCCTTCGACGCCGCCCTCGAAACAGACGGTGCCGCCGGCCGTCCCGGCACCGGGCCCGAGATCGATCACATGGTCGGCGATGGCGATGACCTCGGGCTTGTGCTCGACCACGAGCACCGTGTTGCCCTTGTCCCGCAGCAGGAGCAGCAGGCCGTTCATCCGCTGGATGTCGTGCGGGTGCAGACCCGTGCTGGGCTCGTCGAAGACGTAGGTGATGTCACTGAGCGGGGAGCCGAGATGGCGGACCATCTTCACGCGCTGCGCCTCACCGCCCGACAGCGTGCCCGCGGGCCGCTCCAGCGACAGATACCCGAGCCCGATCTCGACCAACGAGTCGAGGGTCTGCCCTAAGGTCGCCAACAGGGGTGCGACCGACGGCTCGTCCAGCCCGCGTACCCACGCGGTCAGGTCCCGGACCTCCATCGCACACGCGTCGGCGATGTTGATCCCCTTGATCCTGGACGCCCGGGCCGCCTCGCCCAGCCGGGTCCCCTCGCAGTCGGGGCACGTGACGAAGGTGACCGCCCGCTCCACGAACGCCCGGACGTGCGGCTGCAGCCCGTCCTCGTCCTTGGACAGCACCGACCTGCGCACCTTGGGGACCAGCCCCTCGTAGGTGACGTTGATGCCGTCGACCTTCACCTTGGTGGGCTCGCGGTGCAGGAAGTCGTGCCGTTCCGTCTCGGTGTAGTCGCGGACGGCCCTGTCGGGGTCGACGAAACCCGACCCGGCGAAGATCCGCACGAACCAGCTGCCGACCTTGTAACCGGGCACGGTGATCGCGCCCTCGTTGATCGACTTGCTCTCGTCGTAGAACTGCGTCAGGTCGAGATCGGTCACACGGCCCGTCCCCTCGCAGCGGGGGCACGCGCCGGCGGGCTGGTTGAAGCTGTAGTGGAACGGAGGCCCGGCACTCGGCTCGCCGAGTCGGCTGAAGACGACGCGCAGCATGGCGTGGGCGTCGGTCGCGGTGCCGACGGTGGAGCGGATGTTGACCCCCATCCGCTCCTGGTCGACGATGATCGCCGTCGTCAGCCCTTCCAGGACGTCGACTTCCGGCCGCGCCAGCGTGGGCATGAAGGTCTGCAGGAAGGCGCTGTACGTCTCGTTGATCAACCGCTGCGACTCCGCGGCGATCGTGTCGAACACCAGCGAACTCTTGCCGGATCCGGAGACACCGGTCAGCACCGTCAGCCGCCGCTTCGGGATCTCGACGCTGACGTCCTTGAGGTTGTTCACCCGCGCGCCCCGCACGCGGATCCTGTCGTTGCCGTCAGCGGTACAACGCGGCGCGCCCGACACCGTGTCCGTCCACGCGACCCTGCTCATCCGTGCCTCCCTCTGTCACACCCGGGCGACCGTCACGTCCTCATCCCCGGTCACCCCGACCGATCTAACCAGCCGCGGGAGGCACACGCCGAATGACCGAGGAGACGCAGGAACCGCCTGTGGGAGGGGAGTTGACCGGCCCCACGTCCACGGGGGCCGGTCCCGGGCGAGCGCTTCCGGTGCTTCGGGCTCGTCGCTCAGGTCAGCGCACCCGCCCCCGGGCCTTGAGCCGGGTCGGCGGTTCGGGGCGTACGCGGAGCATCCGTACGAGGGAACGCGACGTTCGGTTCGAGTGGCTACGCGGCACCGGACGGAGGTTTGTTCTTGGGATCCAGGCGGTAGTCGGGACAGTCTCGGTTCTCGCACGCGCCCGGCCCCCGGACGGGGACGAAGACACCGAGGGTCTTGTGGCGATGCACCGCGGACGGCACGGACTGCCGGCAGGTCGGACACTCGTACATGTCAATCTTATGCTTGCTCTTGACCATATCTTTACGATATGCCCGTTTTTGCGCGTTGGGAAGGCTTTGACTGCCCTGCCGTCCCACGCGGCGACGGGCTTCATGGTCCTCGGCCGGTGAACCGGTGAGGGGCAGGGGTTCAACCGCCGGAGGCAGGGCTTCACGCGCCTCGGGGGGCTCGGCAACCGCGGTGACGTCCCCTTGCGCGTCGGCATGCCCCGGGGAGCCTCCAGGGGCCGGTCGTCTGATGCTCAGTACGACGGAGCCCGCCAATACGACGACGATCACAGCGAGGCTGATCGGTGAAGGGATCTCCGGGATGCCGGGGCTGATCATCTTGTGGGACGCCTGGAGAATGAGCTTGACGCCGATGAAGGAAAGGATGATCGCCAGACCCTTGCTCAGATAATGGAAGCGGTCCAAGAGCCCCGCGAGCATGAAATAGAGGGCCCGCAGACCGAGAATGGCGAAGGCGTTGCTGGTATAGACGATGAACGCGTCATCGCTGACCGCCAGGACGGCGGGCACGCTGTCGACGGCGAAGATCAGGTCGGCCGCCTCGATGGCGGCGACCACGGCCAGCAGCGGGGTGCCGACGCGCTTTCCGGCTTCCTTAACGAAGAACTTAGCCCCGGCGTATTCGTCCCGCACCGGAATGACCTTGCGCAGCATCCGTACGGCGAAGCTCTGTCCGGGGTCGAAGCTCTCCTCCTCGTCCTTGAGGAGTTTGTAGGTGCTGTAGAAAAGCACCGCCGCGAAGGCGAACAGCACCGCGGTGAACCGGCTGACCACGGCCACGCCGAGAGAGAGGAAGATTCCGCGGAAGACGAGGGCGCCCATGACGCCGAAGAACAGCACACGGTGCTGGTAGGCGCGGGGCACTTTGAAGTACGCGAAGATCACGGCGAAGACGAACAGGTTGTCGACCGACAGGCTCTTCTCCAGCAGCCAGGCCGTCGTGTACTCGGTGCCGGCGGTCGTACCCAGGACGAGGAAGACGACTCCACCGAAGATCAGGGCAAGACTCACCCATAGTCCGCTCCAGGCGGCTGCCTCCTTGAAGCCGATCACGTGCGCGGTGCGGTGGGCCAGCAGATCCACCGCCAGCGACACCACCACCGTCGCGGCGAACGCCATCCACAACCAGAGCGGGACCACGAGCACGCCTGAATGTCTCGTCGTGAGCCGCGCGAAGTGCGCCGACCCTTATACAGCAGTGTCCGGCACGACGCCCTCGGAAGCACGCGGAGCCGACGGTTCCCCGCCCCCGGCAGTCGTCGCCCCCCTCGGCGTACCCGTGCTCAACCTGTTCGCAGCATGACAGTGCGGGTCAGCGGACCCTTCCCCGCGGCTTCAGGGCTACGGGCGGGAGTTCGGGCGCTGGCAGGCGACCCCCGTCATAGCCCTCCACGTGCCCGAACCGGGAGCCCTTCGCCCACTCCTCGCGGGCCTGTGCGATTTCCTCGTGGGACCGTCCGATGAAGTTCCACCACATGACGATCTCCTCCTCGAACGGCTCACCGCCCAGGAGCATCAGGCCGGCGTCGGAGACGGCGCGCAGGGGCAGTTCGGTGCGGCCGCAGCCGAGGTAGAGCATGGAGCCGGGCAGGAGCGGTACGCCGTCGACGTGGGCCTCGCCCGACATGGAGAGGACCGCGTACTCGAAGTCCGGTTCGAGGGGCAGGGCGGCCTCCGTGCCCGCCGTCAGGGCCAGGTCCGCGCCGACGAGGGGGGTGTAGGCGGTGCCCGGGGATTCGGCGCCGTCGAGGGCACCGAGGATCACCGTGGCCGTGAGACCGGGGGCGGTGACCTGCGGCAGCGTGGCGTGGTGCTGGAAGTGCGGCTCGACGTCCCGGTGGGCGTCCGGGAGGGCGACCCAGAGCTGGGCGCCGTGGAGGAGGCGCGCGTGCGGCCGGGGGCTCTCCTCCGAGTGGGAGATGGCCCGGCCCGAGGTCATCAGGCCCAGCTCGCGGGGCCGGATCGTCTGGAGGCTGCCCGTGCTGTCGCGGTGCAGCACCTCCCCCTCGTGCAGCCAGCTCACCGTCTGGAGCCCCATGTGCGGGTGCGGCGGCACCTGCATGCCGGGCTCGTCCGCGATGTCGTCGGGTCCGTAGTGGTCGACGAAGGCCCAGGCTCCCACCATCCGGCGGCCGAGGTTGGGGAGCAGACGGCGGACTTCGGTGGACTCTCCGAGCTGGACACGGCGGGGGCTGAGGAGTTCCCGTACCGGCTCGGCGACGACGAAGCCGCGGCCGCCGCAGACGTTGAGGGCGGCCTGTCGATCAAGATTGCTCATGACGCTCAACCTATTCCTGTCCGGCACGGGGTGGGGGCGCCCACGCGACCATGTTAGTGGAATGTTCAACCAAACGAGGGCGTTGAGGCGGACACCTCCCCCAGGGTGGCAGAACGGGGGCACGGCGAAGGAGAACGAAATGAACGAGACGTACTACGAGTTCGGGACCGCCGGCGAGCGCTGGGACCGCGCGCGGTTCTTCTTCGAGGCGAAGGAGTACCAGTCCGCCGCGCGCATCCTGCGCGGTCTGGTCCCCGAGCACCCCGAGCAGACGGCCCAGCGCCTGCTCCTCGCCCGCGCCTACTACCACTCGGCGCAGCTCTCGCGCGCCGAGACCGAGCTGCGCGCCGTCCTCGACCGCGACCCGGTGGAGCACTACGCCCGCCTGATGCTCGGCCGCACCCTGGAGCGGCAGGGGCGGCCCGCGGAGGCCGCGCCCCATCTCCGGCTGGCGGCCGCGATGTCCGGGGACTCTCCGGAGTGACCCTTGGCCACGAGTCAGGGTGAGCCCCCACCTGGGAGCGGCGGGGGCTTCGGTAGGGTCGGGGCGGGAGGTGCGGACCGTGGACGCGCGACGGCCGGGACGGCACGACTGGCGAGCGGGTGGCGCCCTGGCGCACCTGCTGCTCGTCGTCGTGCTCGCGCTCGGCGTCTTCGTGATGCACGCGGTGGGCCACCCCGAGGGCTCCTCCGGGCACGACACCACCGGCACCGCCCCTCTCTCCGCCGCCGGAGCCGCACCCGGGCACGAGAGCGGCGCCGCACCCGGGCACGCCCCCGAGAGCGGGGCGCCCGCCCCGTCCCACGACTCCGGCATGGCGATGGACATGACCACGCTCTGTGTGGCCGTCCTCGGCGTCTGGCTGATCGCGGGGCTGGTACGTGCGGCGCTCGCCCGTCGCCCCGACTGGCCGGCCCGGCTCCTCGCCCGCCTCCTGCCCGCGCTGGGCCCCAACGCCCCGCCGCCCCGAACGCCCGACCTCGCCGAGCTGTCGATCCTGCGGATCTAGGGCGTGTTTCGAAAGTAGCGTCGTCCGCCCGCAGGGCGGGGCCGGGGGCGTCTGGTGCGTGCGATCGCAAGGCGGAGGAAGGAGAGCGCAGCGGGCTGCGCCGACGACCGACAACGCAGCGAGCGCGCGTGCCAGACGTTCCCGGCCAGACGGGACTTTCGAAACACGCCCTAGGCCGATCGCCACCGCGGGCCGCCTCGCGCTGCCCGCCTCCGCGTTCGTTCAGCCTTTTCCGCGCGTACGCACAGGCGTACGCCGCACCGACAGCACACGAGGTGTGACACACATGCGTGCCTTCACGAACCCCACCGCCCGAAACCTCACCGCCGCCGGCGGCCTGGCCACCGCCTGTCTCCTGCTCTCCGCCTGCGGCTCCGCCGACACGTCGGCGAACGGCCCGGCCCACGGCGCCGAGCACTCCGCGTCCACGACGCACACGGCCCCCTCCGCGTCCGCATCCGTCTCCGGTTCCGGCGGCGACACCGCGCCCGGCGCGTTCAACGACGCCGACGTGATGTTCGCGCAGATGATGATCCCCCACCACGAGCAGGCGCTGGAGATGGCCGCGCTGGCCGAGGGGCGGGCCGAGAACCCCGGGATCAGGAAGCTCGTCGCCGAGATCGAGAAGGCCCAGGGTCCCGAGATCCGGAAGATGAGGTCCTGGCTCGCCGGGTGGAGCAAGCCGGAGTCCGCCGCCCACGACGGCCGGGGCGGGCACGAGATGGCCGGGATGATGTCCGCGCGGGACATGAAGGGGCTGGCCGCCACGAAGGGCACGGCGTTCGACCGCAGGTTCGCCGAGCTGATGATCGCCCACCACGACGGAGCCGTCGCGATGGCGCAGGCCGAGCGGAAGGACGGCCGTAACGCCACGGCCCGGAAGCTCGCCGACGACGTCGTCCGCACCCAGACCGCCGAGGTGGACCGGCTGCGGAGGATCCTCGCCCGGCTCTGATCGGCGCCGCACCGGGCACGCCGCGGCGTGCCCGGTACGCGACCGGCGTCAGGCGCGTGCCGCGGTACGGACCACCTCGCCGCCCACCACGACCGTCTCGGCCACCGTGCCGGGGATGTCCTCCGGGTCCACGCGGAGGATGTCGCGGGACAGGACCACGAAGTCGGCGAGCTTGCCGACCGTCAGCGAACCGCGCTCGTCCTCCAGGAAGTTGGCGTAGGCCGAGCCCATCGTGTAGCCCTCGACGGCGGTGGTGACGTCGATCGTCTCCTCGGGCGTCCAGGGCTCCCCGCCGCCCCGCAGCGGGCGGCGGGTGACGGCGGTGTAGATGCCGACCATGGGGTCCATCTCCGCGACGTTCCAGTCGCTGGAGAGCGCCAGCACCGCCCCGGCGGCGTGCAGGCTCCGCAGGGGCCAGGCCTTGTGCCAGCGGTCGGGGCCGATGTTCTCGGCCCAGTCCTGGCCCGGGCCCGCGATGTCCGGAGCGGCGTGGCGCGGCTGCATGCAGGCGACGACGCCGAGCGCGGCGAAGCGCGGCGTGTCGGCCGGGTCGAGGCACTCCACGTGGACGACCTGGTGCCGGGCGTCGCGCGGCCCGTTCACCTCCCGGGCGCGGGCGACGGCGTCGAGGACCGTACGGATGCCCCGATCGCCGGTGGCGTGGACGAAGCACTGGAAGCCGCGGGCGTCGAGCCGGGTGAGCAGGTCGGTGAACTCCTCCGCCGGATAGAACGTGTCGCCGCGGTGGTGACCGCACCCGGCGTACGGCTCCAGGAGAGCGGCCGTACGGGGCTCGACGACGTCGTCGATGTAGAGCTTCAGCGGGCCCACCCGCAGCCGGTCGTCGGCGTGGGTCCGGGCCGCGGCGGCGAAGGCGTCCAGGTCGGCGTCGGTGGTGCCGCGCGGGTGGAAGAGGGCGGCGACGATCCGGGAGCGGAGCCGGCCCTCGGCACGGGCCCGCTCGAAGAGGGCGAGGTCGTCGAGGGAGTTCTGGGGTTCGACGACCGTCGTGATGCCGTAGCCGATGGCGTCGTCGAGGCTCTTGGCGAGCCGGCCGTACTGCCGGTCGGGCGCCGCCCACGGCACACCGAGGTCGCGCAGCGCGCGGTGACCGTCGCGCGAGAGGCCCTTGACGGCGAAGTCCTTGACGAATCCGGTGGGTTCACCGGTGGCCGGGTCGGTGGCGGCTTCTCCGAACGGCAGGCTCGTACGGTCCCGGGTGACACCGAGCCGGCGCAGGGCCGCGGTGTTGAGCCAGGCGGTGTGCACGTCGTAGCTGAGGACGAGGGCGGGGGTGTCACCGGTGACCGGGTCGAGGTCGGCGGCCGTGGGCATCCGGCCGCCGGGGATCGCGGAGTAGTCGAAGGCCTCGGCCTCGATCCACTCGGCGTCGGGGTGGTCCTGGCGCCAGGCGGTGATCCGCTCGTGGATCGCGTCGAGGGTACGGGCCCCGGCGAGCTGGACGCAGGCGTCGTCGGAGCCGAGGCGCACGTGGTTGTGGGCGTCGATGAAGCCGGGCAGGACCAGACGGCCGCCCGCGTCCATGATCCGGGTGTCGGGTCCGACCCAGGCGGCGGCCTCGGCGTCGGCACCGAGCCAGACGATCCGCCCGTCGCGTACGGCCATCGCCTCGGCCTCCGGCAGTTCGGGGTCGACGGTGTGGATCCGGGCGCGGGTGAGGACGAGGTCGGCGGGGGTGGGGGTGAGCATGCGCGTGAACTCCGTGAGGGGTGCGGGGTCGGGTGCGTGGTGTCGCGTAGGGGTGTTGGTCCGTGTGCGGGACGCGGACCGGTCCATGGGCGTGGCGTGACGGGCGCGTGGGTGGTGTGTGGCCGCGTGGGGAGCGGCGGGGTTACGGGTGCGCGGCGGGCGCGGGCACGGGGACGGGGGTGGGCGTGACGGTACGGCGTGCGAGGAGGAGATAGACCAGCGCCGAGACCGCCGCGCCGAGCAGGGTGAGGTCGGCTCCGCCGAGCGGGGCCACGAGCGGGCCCGTCCACAGCTCCGAGTCGCAGGTGAGCGCCGCGAAGACCATGCCCGTGAGCAGCGCGGTCATCCCCGCGGGGTGCCAGCCGGCGCGGTACCAGTACGCCCCGTGCTCGCCGGCGTGCAGCGACGCGGAGTCGTAGCGGCAGCGGCGCAGCACCATGTCGGCGAGGAAGACGCCGCCCCAGGGGGCGAAGACGATGATCAGGAGGGAGAGGAAGGCGAGGAGGGAGGTAGTGAAGTCGGTGAGGAAGAGCGCGCCGAGCGAACCGAGGGCGGTGACGGCGGCGCTGATGACGATGGCGCGGGCGCGGCTCCACGGGATGCCGAGGACCTGGAGGTTCAGGCTGGAGGAGTAGAGGGTGATGATCGAGTTGGTGACCGAGCCGCCGAGGACGAGCGCGAGGAAGAGCGGCCGGAACCAGCCCGGGAGCAGTCCCTCCGCGCCGGCGACCGCGTCCGTCATGTCGGTCTGGGTGGCGGCCGCGACGCCGGCGACGCCGAGGGCCACGGAGGAGAGGAAGCCGCCGAGGGCGCCGCTCCAGGTGAGGGCCTTAAGGGAGGTGGTGTGGGGGAGGTAGCGGGTGTAGTCGGCGGGCATGGGGAGGTACGAGAAGGGGCCGGCGAGCATGACGACGAAGGCGAGGCTCCAGCCGGCCGCGCCGGGACCGGTGGCCGGGACGGCCGTGTCGGCGCCGGGCAGGACGAAGACCAGCAGGGCCGCGAAGCCGACGGCGAGGGCGTAGGCCATCCAGCGTTCGGCGAACTGGACGGTGGCGTGGCCCCAGAGGGCGACGGCGAAGGTCATGGTCAGCGTGAGGGCGAGCGCGAGGGCGCGGGTGGTGCCGCCGGCGGCCCAGCCGAGGTGGGCGAACAGCGCTTCGAGGGCGAGGGTGCCGACGACCGTGTTGACGATGGTGTAGCCGATGCTGACGATCCAGTTGAGCAGGCCGGCGGGCCAGTTGCCGCGCACGCCGAACGCCGCGCGGGAGATGACGAGGGTGGCGGTGCCGGTGCGGACGCCGCTGAGTCCGGCGGCGCTGATGGCGAAGAACGAGAGCCCGCCGATCACGACGACGGCGGTGGCCTGCCAGAAGGAGAGGCCGAAGGCGACGGCGAGGGCGCCGTTGATCACGTAGGTGAAGGTGAGGTTCGAGCCGAACCAGAGCCAGAAGAGGTCCTTGGCGCCGCCGTGGCGCTCGGCGTCGGGGATGGGGTCGATGCCGTGGCCCTCGACCTGGAACACCTCGTCGCGGCCGTCGACGGCCGCTCTGCCCTGTCGCGCCTGTGCCTGTCGTGCTGTGTCCACTCCGGCTCCCACCACTCCGCAGACCTTGAATGCTGTTCTAGAACTTAGAACGACATTCAAGATGTGCGACGGGGGCCCGCCGCGTCAAGACCTCGAGGACCTGCGGTTAGAGTCGTGACCATCGTCAGAGCGGCGCGGCGGAGGCGGAGCGGGTGGCAGGGGCACGACGGCGCGACGGGCACATCACCCAGGAGCGGATGCTCGAAGAGGCCATGGCGGCGATCGCCGAGGACGGGCTGACGGCGCTCACGATGTCGGCGCTGGCCGAACGGCTGGGCACGAGCGGCGGCCACATCCTGTACTACTTCGGCAGCAAGGACCTGCTCCTGCTGGCCGCACTGCGGTGGAGCGAGTCGGCGCTCGCCGACGAGCGCCGGTCGCTGCTGTCCCGCCGACTGACGGCGGAGCGCAAGCTCGACCTCTTCCTCAGGCTCTACCTCCCCCGCGGCCCGCGTGACCCGCGCTGGACGCTGTGGATCGAACTCTGGGCCCGCACGCCCGCCAACGAGTCCCTGGGCGAGGCGCAGCGCGAACTGGACCGCGGCTGGCAGGAGGACCTGGAAGCACTGCTCGCCAAGGGGGTGGCCCAGCGCCGCTTCGCCCCGATGGACGCGGCCGAGGTGACCGCGCGCGCCTCCGAACTCCTGGCCCTCCTGGACGGGTTGAGCACCCGGGTGGTCCTCGGCCAGGAGCAGGGGCGCGATCCCCGCCCGGCTCTGGAGGCGGCGCGGGCGGCGGCGGCCCGCCTGGTGCCGGTACGGGCTCAGGAGCGGGCTCCGAAGACTCCGGAAGCCTGACCCCGGCCCCGGCGGCCGGATGCCGGGCGGGGGCCGGGGCCGGGGTCAGGGGCCGGGGCCGGGGTCAGGGGCCGGGGCCGGGGTCAGCGTGCCGGCGGCTCCTCCCACGGCAGGGGCTCCACCGGGGTCATGGGCCAGTCCGGGGCGCCGGGGCGGTGACGGGACGACTCCGCGTTCCAGATGATCTGTTCGGCGTGGAGCACGGGCCGGGACAGCCGGGCGATCGCGGGATAACAGGCGCCGACGACCTGGGCCAGGGCCAGGGTGGCCTCGGCGTCGGAGGCCGCGTCGCTGGGGCGGGTGTGCGGGATGCCGTACCACCGGGTGACCGCCTCCAGGGAACGGCGCCCCGGGCGGTAGCGGTCCGCGTGCCGGTCCAGGACGAGGGGGTCGCAGACCGGGGCCACGCCGCCCGGCAGCCGCGCCGTCAGCACCTCCACGCCGTGGCGCAGCAGTTCGGCGTGGAGGAGGGAGAGGACGTGCGGGGCGAACCACACGACCAGAAGCTCCCCCGCGGCCAGGTGTCCGGCGAGCAGGTCGGCCACCTCGCCGAGGGCGTCCGCGGCCGGAACGCCTTCCCGCCGGGCCCGTTCGATGGTCATGCCATGTGTTTTGCCGGACGCCACCGACAGGAGATTGGATCCAGGATCCACGATCCAATCCCGCACCACGCCGTCGCTCGTCCGGACGGAGGCGGTGAGGATCCGGTCGACGGCCGCCCGGTTCCCGGTGGTCGCGATGTCCAGGGCCAGGAGGGGCCGGCGGTGCCAGCCGGAGTGGTCCAGACGGGCCGGGGGCGTGGGTTCCCGTACGTGCTCGGGGTGGTAGACCTTCCAGCCGCCGGTGCGGCCGTGCCGGAGCACGCCCGCACCCGCGGTGACCACCGCCCCGCACACCGCGCACGGACCGTCGTAGTCGTTGGCGAGCTCGCCCGAGGAACCATCCCTCGGGGCCTGCGGGACGCCGTTCACGGCATCACGCCTCCCCTCGCGCGCCGAACCTCGCGGGCGCCCGTCCCGCACGTGCCCGTCCCGCTCATGACGCTGCCTTACCGCTCATGACGTGCCCGCGCCGTCGCGGTACGCCTCCAGGAGCCGCAGCCACGCCTCGCTCAGCGTCGGGTAGGCGGGGACGGCGTGCCAGAGGCGGGCGATCGGGACCTCGCCGGCAACGGCGATCGTCGCCGAGTGCAGGAGTTCGCCGATCCCGGGCCCGACGAAGGTGACGCCGAGGACGATCTCGCGTTCCAGGTCCACGACCATGCGGGCGAGGCCGCGATAGCCGTCGGCGTAGAGCCCGGCGCCCGCGACGCCCGAGAGGTCCAGGTCGACGGCGCGGACGCGGTGCCCGGCGCGCCGGGCCTCGTCGAGCGAGAGGCCCACCGCCGCGGCCTCCGGGTCGGTGAAGACGACCTGGGGTACGGCCGCGTGGTCGGCGGTGGCCTCATGGGCGCCCCAGGGATCGCTGCCGGACAGGGCGTCCCCGGCCGCGCGCGCGGCGATGGCGGCGCCCGCGATCCGGGCCTGGTACTTCCCCTGGTGGGTCATGAGGGCCCGGTGGTTGACGTCGCCGACGGCGTAGAGCCAGTCGTGGCCGGTGACCCGTAGGCTGTCGTCGACGGTGAGCCAGGAGCCGGGCTCCAGGCCGACGGTCTCCAGGCCGATGTCGTCGGTGCGGGGGGCGCGGCCGGTCGCGAAGAGGACCTCGTCGCCCTCGACGTGGTCGCCGCCCTCCAGGACCACGGTGACCGGCCCCGTACCCCCGTCGCGGACCACGGCGGACACGGAGACTCCGGTACGGATGTCGGCCCCGCGCTCGGTCAGGGCGTCGGCGACGTGCTCGCCGACGAACGGTTCCATCCGCTCCAGCAGGCCCCCGCCGCGTACAAGCATCGTGACGTGCGAGCCGAGCGCCTGCCAGGCGGTGGCCATCTCCGCGGCCACCACTCCCCCGCCCACCACGACGAGGCGGTCCGGGACGTGGTGCGCGCTGGTGGCCTCGCGGCTGGTCCAGGGCCGGGCGCCGGACAGGCCCGGCAGGTCGGGCAGGGCGGCGCGGCTGCCGGTGCACACGGCGACGGCGTGCCGGGCGGTGAGGAGGTGGCGCTCGCCCTCGGGTCCGTCGACGGCGACCTCGCGGACTCCGGTCAGGCGGCCGTGTCCGCGGACCAGGCGCGCGCCGGTCGAGTCGAGCCAGCCGACGGCGCCGTCGTCCTTCCAGTCCGAGACGTAGTAGTCGCGGTGGGCGAGCACGGCCCGGGCGTCCAGCGGACCCTGGACCAGGTGGCGGAGGCCGGGGACCGCACGGGCGTCGGAACGGGCGATCGCCGGGCGGAGCAGCGCCTTGCTGGGCATGCACGCCCAGTAGGAGCACTCGCCGCCGACGAGTTCGCTCTCCACCACCGCCACGCTCAGTCCGGCCGCCCGGGCCCGGTCGACCACGTTCTCGCCCACCGGTCCCGCTCCCAGCACCACCACGTCGTACGCCTGCTTCACCGCTTGAGTCATGGCCCCAGTCTGGTGGCAGGTGTGCGCGGTGGCCACAGGGGAAGGCGCCGCCCTGCGGTCCCGGAATAGCGAGGCTCGACGCGCCGTTGTGCGGGGCGAGTCCCCAGGGGACCGTAAGGACACCGCCAGGAGACCGCCAGGAGACCGGAGAGGCAGGAAGTATGAGCACTGTTGAGCTCACCAAGGAAAACTTCGACCAGATCGTGAGTGACAACGACTTCGTTCTGATCGACTTCTGGGCTTCCTGGTGTGGTCCGTGCCGTCAGTTCGCGCCGGTCTTCGAGGCGGCGTCCGAGCGCCACGAGGACTTGGTGTTCGCCAAGGTCGACACCGAGGCCCAGCAGGAGCTGGCCGCCGCCTTCGAGATCCGCTCGATTCCGACGCTGATGATCGTCCGCGACAACGTGGCCGTGTTCGCGCAGCCCGGCGCGCTGCCGGAGGCCGCCCTGGAGGACGTGATCGGCCAGGCGCGCAAGCTCGACATGGACGAGGTGCGCAAGTCGATCGAGGAAGCGAAGCAGTAGGCCCGGCCGACAGGGACGGACGGAGACGGAGGGGCGGTACGGGAGAGATCCGTACCGCCCCTTCGTGCTGGCGCGCCGCAGGCGGCGGGTTCAGCGCTCCAGGACCAGCGCGAGACCCTGGCCGACCCCGATGCAGAGCGCGGCGAGGCCGGTGCCCGAGCCGGCCGCCGCGAGCTGGTGGGCCACCGAGCCGGCGAGCCGCGCGCCCGAGGCGCCCAGTGGGTGGCCGATGGCGATGGCGCCGCCGCGCGGGTTGACGATGCCGGGGTCGAGTTCCGGCCACTCGGCGAGGCAGCCGAGGGACTGGGCGGCGAAGGCCTCGTTCAACTCGAAGGTGGTGAGGTCCGCGAAGGAGCGGCCGGCCTTGCCGAGCGCCCGCCGGACCGCCTCGACCGGGCCGAGCCCGAAGAGCTGCGGCTCGATGCCGGTGACGGCCGAGGCGCGGATCCGGGCGAGCGGCTCGCGGCCGGTCTCCCGCAGTCCGTCCTCGTCGACGAGGAGGAGGGCGGCGGCGCCGTCGTTGAGGGGCGAGGCGTTGCCCGCCGTGACCGTGCCCCCGTCCGGGCGGAACGAGGGCTTCAGCCGGCCGAGAGCCTCGAGCGAGGTGGTGTCCCGGATGCACTCGTCCCGGGCGAGCTCCGCGCCCGGGTAGGGGACGACCTCGCCGTCGTACAGCCCCTTCGCCCACGCCGCGGCCGCCTTCTCGTGGCTGGCCAGCGCGAACGCGTCCTGCCGCGCACGGGTGATGCCGTGCTTGTCGGCGATCAGTTCGGCGCCCTCGCCGAGGGAGACGGTCCACTCCGCGGGCATCCGGGGGTTGGTCATGCGCCAGCCCAGGGTCGTGGAGTGCAGCTGCTGGTGTCCGGCCGGGAAGGCGCGCTCGGGCTTCTGCAGGACCCAGGGCGCGCGGGACATCGACTCGACACCGCCCGCGACGACCACGGAGGCGTCGCCGAGCGCGATCGCGCGGGCGGCCTGGATCACGGCCTCCAGGCCGGAACCGCAGAGCCGGTTGACGGCGACGCCGGGCACGGAGGCGGGGAGCCCGGCGAGGAGGGCGGCCATGCGGGCCACGTCGCGGTTGTCCTCGCCGGCGCCGTTGGCGTCGCCGAAGTAGACGTCGTCGATCCTGGCGGGGTCGAGGTCGGGGGCGCGGCCGACCAGCTCCCGGACGACATGGGCGGCGAGGTCGTCGGGGCGTACGGAGGAGAGAGCGCCTCCGAACTTGCCGATCGGGGTGCGGACGGCGTCGACGATGAAGACGTCGCGGATGGTCATCGGTTCTCTCCCACGGGGACCTTCGACAGGATCTGTTCGCCTGGTGAACTTTCCTTCGTGATCGTGCGGCCCGAGTCTCTGCCGGACCGCTCGTCCTGTCAACGGCCCCGAGCCCGATGCATGGCGTCTACATCCGCTGTACGGAAGTCAGGGGGAAGGGCGCCGGCCTGAGGGGCGCGCGGCCGGGCTCAGGGAACGGTCTCAGGGGGCCGGTCTCAGGGGGCCGGGGCGGTCCGGATGAGCGCCGTCAGGCCGTAGTCGAGTTCGCGGCCGTCCACCAGCAGGGCCTCGACGGTACGGGTCTCCGGGTCGATCTCGGCGGTCAGGCCGTGGCCTTCGTAGCGCGGATAGCCGGAGGCCCCCTGCCGGCCACTGGCCTCGACCACGGCGGAGCGGACCGCGCTGTCGTCCACGGAGGCGCCGCCACGGTCCAGCACGTGCTGGGGGACGAGCAGGATCTCGAAACGCTGTGGAACTTTGCTCATGTATCCGACGCTAAGCGCTCGACGCGGCTCCCGCCGGACGACCGGGAATCGGGCGCGGAAAGCGGCGTGCGGGGGGCCCGTGCAGGGGGGACCCGTGGCTCTCGGATGCCCTCAGGCCGGACGGCGGGTCAGCTCGACTCCCGGCGGACCAGCCGGGAGGCCATCAGGTCGTGCGCCTCCGGCACCGCCTCCGGGTCGCGGACCGCGCGGTCGACCAGCTCGGCCAGGTGCCTGCCGATCACCATGTCGATCTGGACGGTGCTCAGCCGGGGCCGCAGCAGCCGCCCGAGGAGGAGGTCGTCCGAGCCGACGAGCGCCGTATCGCCCGGGATGTCGACGCCCGCGTCCTGGAGCGCCCGCATCAGCAGCATCGCGTACTCGTCGTTGTACGCGAAGACACCGTCCAGGCCCAGCTCCCGCCAGCCCGCCGCGAGGGCGTCCGCCGACGCCTCGTCGTACCGCAGCGGCAGGGGGACGACGGTGGCGCCGCCCCGCGCGGCCGCCTGGCGGACGCCGTCGAGCCGCGGGCCGGAGAACATCTCCAGGCCGGGCTCCTCGGGGACCACGACGCCGATCCGGCGGCTGCCGCGCTCGACCAAGTGCTCCCCCGCGACGCGTCCCACCCGCGCCTGGTCCATGACCAGCGCGTGCGCCCCTGCGATCCGCTGCGACCCGACGGTGATCACCGCCTTGGCGCCGGAGCGCTTGAGGACTTCGACGCCCTGCGGGGTGAGCTGGACCTCGCCGAGGGAGACAACGGCCACGGGGCGGAGCTCGGCCCAGGCGCGGGCGGCCTCGTCGCCGTCGAGCCCGAGGCTTCCGTACTGCACCACGGTGTAGTCGAGGCGGCGCAGCGCCCACTGGAGCTCGTTGAAGAACCGGTTGTACAGCGGGCCCACGGGCACGTGCGCGGTGGGCAGCAGGACCATCCGGCTGTGGCCGGCGCGCAGGCTGCGGGCCGCCGCGTGCGGTACGTAGCCCAGCTCCTCGGCCGCCTCCCGTACCCGGCGGCGGGTCGGTTCGCTGATCCGTACGGCCGCGGTGTTGTTCAGTACGTACGACACGGTGGCTCTGGACACGCCCGCGAGCCGCGCGACATCGGCGCTGGTCGGTACGGGACGCTCGGCGGACTGTCTCGGTGACTGGCTCATCGCTCCGGCATCTTTCCAGACACCTCAGGACCGGGCTCTGCCGGATGGCCGGATTCGGGGCCGGGCCGTGCTCACACGCGTCACCGGCACGTGTCACCGCCCGCCACCCGTCTCCTCCCGGCCCGCGGGAGACCGGCAGGGGCGGCCGCCCCCGGGCCCGCCGCCGTCCACCCCGCCGGCCCGGGGAGTGGCGCATACCCGCCGCCGACCCGCGACGCGGTCGTACGGTCGTACTCGGCGCACCGGCCGTGCGTCCGATCCGTACCGCGCGCGCCGGGAGCACCGGCGCCTGGAGCGAGAGGCACGAGCGTGCGGCTGCACACGACCACCTGGGGATCCGGCGACCGGGACGCGCTGCTCGTCCACGGCATCCTGAGCGACCATCGCACCTGGCGCCGGGTCGGTCCCGCGCTCGCCGGCCGCGGGTACCGCGTGACCGCCGTGGACCTGCGCGGGCACGGGCTCAGCGACCGGGCCGCGGGCCCCGAGGAGTACACCCCGGCGCACTACGCCGACGACCTGGTCGAGAACCTTCCGCGGGGGGCCGAGCTGGCCCTCGGGCATTCGCTCGGCGCGCTGGCGCTGGCCCTGGCCGTGGAGCGGCTGGTACCGCGCCGGGCGGTGTACTCCGACCCGGCCTGGCACCTGCCGGCGGGGGTCGGCGGCTACCGCCCCGAGCTGTTCACCCGGGCCAAGGCCTTCACCGCGGACCACATCCGGCAGTTCAACCCCCACTGGGCGGAGGAGGACGTCGCCGTCGAGGCGGAGACCGTCCGGCTGTGGGACGAGCGGACGGCGCACGGTCTCGTGGACTTCGCCGGGCGGGACGCCTGGCCGCTGCGCCCGGCCGTCCCCTCGCTGATCACACTGGCCGACCCGAGCGGGCTGGTGTCCCCCGGGAACGCCCGGCTCCTGAAGGAGCGCGGCTTCGAAGTCCGTACGGTCGCCGGCGCCGGACACACCATCCACCGGGACGACTTCGAGGGGTTCATGACCGCTCTGGAGGGCTGGATCTGACGTACCTTTTGGTCATGGACGACGTCTCGATGGTGGGAATGCTCGGCCGGGTCACCGGCACCGTCGGGCCCGGTCTCGTCGGTGAGGTGATCGTCCGGATCCGGGGCGGGGCCGAGCACTTCCTCGCCTATCCGGCCGTGGGCGAGGCCCGAATCGAGACCGGAACGGTCGTGACTGTCGTGGAACATCTCCCTCCACGCACCGTCTATGTCACAGCCGCGTACGGCGGTTGACCGATCCATTGAGTGCCGGGCCGCACGGGCGCACACTCCCTTCACCGGAACCGAGCGGCTCCGGTGAAGGGGGAGCTGCCCATGGGCATCGGCATCCTGGCGGGCGTCGCGTGCGGCGCCGTCATCGTCCTCATCGTGCTGTTCAAAATGATGTGGCGCGTCGCGGAACCCAACGAAGCACTGATCATCTCCGGCTCCAACCACAAGATGGAGGGGCTCGGCGAGGGCATGGGGTTCCGGATCGTCACGGGGCGCGGCACCCTCGTGGTGCCAGGCGTCCAGGCGGTTCGCAAGCTGTCGCTCGACCTCAACGAGACCCAGCTGTCCGTGGAGTGCGTGACGCACCAGGGCATTCCGCTCAAGGTCCGCGGCGTGGTGATCTTCAAGGTCGGTGACGACTTCGTGTCGATCGCCAACGCGGCCCGCCGCTTCCTCGATCAGCAGAAGCTGATGTCGGAGCGGGTCCACATCGTCTTCGCCGGTCATCTCCGCGCCATCGTCGGCGGATTGACGGTGGAGGACATGATCCGGGACCGCGAGAAGCTGACCGGGCAGGCCCGTTCGGCGTGTGGCACGGAGATGGAGAAGCTCGGTCTGATCGTCGACTCGCTGCAGATCCACGAGATCGAGGACCCGACCGGTTACATCAAGAACCTGGCCGCCCCGCACGCGGCCGCCGTCCAGCGCGACGCCCGGATCGCGCAGGCGGAGGCCAACCGGCGGGCGACGGAGGCCGAGCAGCAGGCCGCTGCGCGGATGTCGGAGGCCACCCGGGACAGCGAGATCCTGCAGGCCGGCTATCAGGCCGAGCGGGACCAGGCGTCGGCCAAGGCGCGGCAGGCCGGTCCGCTGGCCGAGGCGGCGTCACGGCAGGAGGTCGTCGTCCAGGAGACCCGGGTGGCGGAGCTGGAGGGCCACCGCAAGGAACAGCAGCTCCAGGCGGAGGTCCGCAAGCCGGCCGACGCCCTGGCGTACGAGACCCGGACGCTGGCCGAGGCAGAGCGGGACGCCCGGATCTCGGCGGCGCAGGCGGAGGCGAAGGAGACCGAGCTGGCGAGCGCCGCGCGGGCCACGGCGACCCGGCTGACCGGCGAGGCCGAGGCGGCGGCGCAGCACGCGCGGGGTCTCGCGGTCGCCGAGGCGGCACGCGCGCAGGGTCTGGCCGAGGCGGAGTCGATCAAGGCGCGGGCGGCGGCGCTCGCGGAGAACCAGGAGGCGGTGGTCGCCCAGCAGCTGGCCGAGAACTGGCCGGAGATCGTCCGGGCGGGGGCGTCCGCCTTCGGGAACGTGGACCAGATGGTGCTCCTGAACGGCGCCGACGGGATGGCGGAGGTGTTCGCCAAGGCGCTGGCCATGGGCGGGACGGGGCTCGGTGTGGCCCGTCAGTTGCTGTCCACGATGAGCCCCGGCGCGGGCGCGAACGGGTCCTCCGACTCCCCGGCATCGGCTGCCGCGGGGGCTCCGCCGACGCCGCGGGGGGAGGCGATCGAGGTCACCGACGCCGACCGGCCGTAGACCGGGCGGTCGACGGCCGGTCCGGCGGTGGGCGGTCCGGCGGTGGGGCTCAGGACCGGGGCCGGCGGGACGGGCCGGGGCCCGGCGCTCTGACGGCGCCGGGCCCCGGTCGCGTCCGCGTCCCGCGTTCAGCGCGGGAGCGGTCGCGATCGTCGCACGGAAGGAAGGGCCGTGGTGACCGTACGGGTCAGTTGTGGCCGAGTACCGTACGGGTCAGTTGTGGCCGAACTTCCGTTCCTTCTTGTGGGACACCTGCTCGATGAGCGGGCGCGAGGGCCGGCTCGCCGCGGACGAGCCGGGCTGTTCCTGCGCCGCCGCGGTCGTCTTCTGTTCGTGTCCGCCCGTTCGGGCTCCGTGGTTCACCCGGGTCTGTTTCTTGCCCACGATCGTGCCTCCTGTGATTCCTGGAGCGGAATGCGGGACGCTGGGGGACGTTCTCAGACTCGCACGCGGGTACCCACGGCGCATGTCAGGGTGTGGCGGCGCCCTTCGCGAGGACCGCCCACAGGTCGGGGTCCTCGAAGTTCAGCGCCCAGAGGGCCGTGTTCACGACGCCGTGGCGGCGCAGGACGGGCAGGTGCCCGGCGACGCCCTTGGCGTCCTGGTACCAGACCTCGCGGGTGAGAGCCCCCGACGTATAGGTGAAGTGGGGGGTGCCGGAGACGGGGTCGAGCCGGTAGGGCGCCTGCTGGGCGCGGCGCAGCGCCTCGGCCTCCTTCCAGGTCACGTGTGCGGTCTTCCCCTCCCCCGCCGTGACCCAGTCCCAGCCGTAGGCGGGCAGGGCGAGCTCGATCCGCTCGCGCGGCACGAGGGAGGTGGCGATGCGCAGCAGGTCGTCGTACCAGGCGGTGCTCGCCAGCGGGCCGGGGGCGCCGCCCGCGTAGTGGAGGTTGTACGCCATGATGCGCACCCGGTCGGCGGCCTTGCCCAGGGCGGTGTAGTCCCAGATGCGGCCCGTCGTGGCGGTCTGCGGGCTCACTGTGACCACGCATTCCAGGGCGAGGGCGTGCAGCCGGGCGCACACGTCCGTGACCAGGGTGGCGTACCCCTTCCGTACGGCCGGGTAGGCGGCGTCGCCGGTGGTGGCGATGGACTCGTAGTCCAGATCGAGCCCGTCGTAGTCGCGGCTGACGGCGACGGCGACGAGGGCGTCCACGTGCGCGGCGCGCAGGGCGGGGTCGGTGACGATGTCGGCGAGGACGCCGGAGGGCAGGGTCTCCATGACGGTGGGCACGACCTTGACGCCGGCGCGGTGCAGGCCGTCCACGACGAGCCGCTCACCCGCCCCCGGGTGGGGGTCGATCCGGTCGGCGGCCTTCGCCTCGAACCAGAACGGGCTGACGGTGTGCAGCTGGTCCGCGTGACGCAGGGCGGCGAGGTAGGCGGCCTCCTGGTCCCAGTAGGGCAGCCAGGCGGAGACCGTGCGCGGCGGCGGTTCCTCGGCGGCGGCCGTGCCCTGGGAGAGGGACGGCGACGGGTCCGGGGCGGTCGCCGCCCGCGCGGGGCGCGGCGGGCCGGCCGGGAGGATGGCGAGGACGCACGCGAACAGGCCGGTCACCAGGGCGGCGGACCGGGCGCGTCGTCTACGGGGGGAGGTCGCGAAGGCCATGGTCCGAGCCTCGGGCCGCCGTCCGGGCCCCGCCCCACGGGTGGCCCATCCGGGCGCGCCGGCGGCGCTTCGCGCGGCCCCGTCGGCCCGACCGCGGTCCGACCCGACCGCCGGCCGGCCCCGCTCCGTTCGACCGGCATCGTCCGACCGGCCCTCGTCCGACCGGCCCTCGTCCGACCGGCCCTCGTCGGACCGGCCTTCGTCGGACCGGCCGCGGACCCGGCCCTGGATCAGGCCTGCGCGACGACCCGGCCCTGGTCAGGCCTCCGCGAAGACCCGCTGGAACGCGCTCAGCGTCGTCCTGTCGGCCGTACGGTCCAGGATCGCGAAGACGATCTCGTCGAAGTGGCCGGCGAAGCGGCCGTCGCCCGTGAGCAGTGCGCGGAAGGCGCCCGCCACCTCGGCCGGGTCGTTCTGGAAGACGCCGCAGCCCCAGGCGCCGAGGACGAGCCGGCGGTAGCCGGCCGCGACGGCCGTCTCCAGGACCCGTTCGGCACGGGCGGCGAGCGCGGCCGGGATCCGGTCGGCGAGCCGCGGGGACCGGCGGCGGATGACGCCGGCGTTCGGGGCGGGCGAGGTGAGGAAACCGACCGTGAACGGCTCGTTCAGGAGCGTGCCCCGGTCGTCGCGGAAGACGGGCACGCCGGGCGAGTGGATGACCCGGTCGGTGTAGAAGGCGTCCCGCTCGGCGCGGTGGTGGGCGTAGTACTCGGGGGCGCGCAGGAGGGTGGTGTACAGGGCGGAGGCCCGGCAGACGGCCTCCTCCTGGGCCTGGGCGCCGTTGAGATAGCCGCCGCCCGGGTTCCGGGCGGAGGCGAAGTTGAGGACGGCGACCGGGTCGGGGCCGGCGGCGGTCAGACGGCGGGCGGCGACGAGGCTGCTCTCGTCGGTGACCTCGACGGAGGTGGGGCGCTCGCCGCAGGGGGTGACGGGGACGGGATCGGGGCCGTACAGGCGGGTGCCGTCCACCGCCGCGCTCAGCGCCGCCTCCATCGAGACCCGACGGCCGTCGGGGGCGCGGTAGTGGCCCGCCTCGACGATCTCCTCGGTCTCCTTCGCGATCCCCCGCAGTCGTGCGCTCATGGCGTCAGCTTGATCGACTCCGTGGCGCGGGAGCAAGGGGATTTCCCCGTGGGGGCCGAGGGGGCGGTCTTGCACGCCCGCCGGAGGTGGCTTTAGGTGGAATCAGCGGCTTCCAAGACAGGAGGAACCGAATGTCGTCGAGCGGCATACCGCCGGACGGTCCGCTTCTGACCGAGGACGAGGCGGAGGATCTGCTGCGATGTATCTGCTTCAAGACGGGCCCGCCCCGCACGGTCGGGGTGGAGGTGGAATGGCTCGTCCACGAGCTGCGTGATCCGCGGCTCCCCGTCCCGCCCCGGCGGCTGGCCGCGGCCGTCGACTCCGTGCGGGCCGTACCCCTCGCGTCGGCCCTCACCTTCGAACCGGGCGGGCAGCTGGAACTCAGCTCCCCGCCCGCCGCCTCCCTCATGGAGTGCGTCGACACCCTCTCGGCCGACCTGGACGCGGTGCGTGCCACGCTCGGCCCTCTCGGACTCTCCCTCAGCGGCTACGGCGTCGATCCGTGGCAGACGCCGCGCGAGCGGGTGCTGCGCGAGCCCCGTTACGACGCGATGGAGGCCGCCCTCGACCGTACGGGCCCGGCCGGCCGGGCCATGATGTGCGACTCGGCGTCGGTCCAGGTCTGTCTGGACGCCGGTCACCAGGAGCCGGGTCCCCTCGGCTACCACCGGCGGTGGCGGCTGGCCCACCTGCTCGGCGCGGTGCTGGTCGCCGCGTTCGCCAACTCCGCCGTGCACGGCGGGCGCCACACCGGATGGCGCTCCGCCCGGCAGGCGCTGTGGACCGACCTCGACCCGGCGCGCGCCCTCGCCCCCGTCCCGGCGGACGGCGAGCCGCGTGCGGCCTGGGCCGCGCACGTGCTGGACACCCCGGTGATGTGCGTCCGTGCCGACGAGGGGCCGTGGCACGTGCCGCGGGGACTGACGTTCCGGGAGTGGCTGCGCACCGGCCGGCCCCGGCCGCCGACCGAGGAGGACCTGCGCTACCACATGACCACGCTCTTCCCGCCCGTACGGCCGCGGGGCCACCTGGAGCTGCGGATGATCGACGCACAGCCGGGCGAGGACGGCTGGATCGTGCCGGTGGCCGTGGCCACCGCGCTCTTCGACGACCCGGAGGCCGCCGAGACCGTCTATCGCGCGGTCAAGCCGCTGGCGGAGTACGCCGGTTGCCAGGCGCCGCCGCGCAACCCGCTGTGGCTGGCGGCGGCCCGCGACGGCTTGGCCGACCCGGATCTGCACGCCGCCGCGCTGGTGGCGTTCCCCACCGCGCTGGAGGCGCTTCCCCGGCTCGGGGCGAGCGAGTCCGTCCAGCGGGCGGTGGCCGCGTTCCACGAGCGCCATGTGATCCCCGGAGGCTGTCCGGCCGACGACCTGCGGAAGGTGGCGTCATGACCGTGACCGACGACCCGACGGCCCTGCGACAGCGGGCGCTCGACGCGCTGACCACGGCGCGCGAGCGCACCGCGCTGCTCACCTCCTGCGTCGAGGACGACGAACTGACTGCTCAGCACTCGCCGTTGATGTCCCCACTGGTGTGGGACCTGGCGCACATCGGCAACCAGGAGGAGCAGTGGTTGTGGCGGGCGGTCGCCGGCCGCGACGCACTGCGGCCGGAGATCGACTCGATCTACGACGCCTTCGAGCATCCGCGCGCCAGCCGGCCGACGCTGCCGCTGCTGCCGCCCGGTGAGGCCCGCGCGTACGCCTCGGACGTACGGAGCCGGGTGCTGGACGTCCTGGCGCGGACCCCCTTGGAAGGCCGCCCGCTGGTGGAGGCCGCGTTCGCGTTCGGGATGATCGCCCAGCACGAGCAGCAGCACGACGAGACGATGCTGATCACGCATCAGTTGCGCACCGGGCCGGCCGCGCTGACCGCCCCTCCCCCGCCGGCCGCGCCGCACGGGCCGCTGCCCGTCGAGGTCCTGGTCCCCGGGGGGGCGTTCACGATGGGGACCTCCGACGAACCCTGGGCGCTGGACAACGAGCGCCCGGCGCACCCCCGGGTCCTCCCGGCGTACTACATCGACACCGTCCCGGTCACCAACGGCGCCTTCATGGCGTTCATCGCGGACGGCGGCTACACCGACGAACGGTGGTGGCGGGCGGAGGGCTGGGCGCAGATCCGGCAGCACGACATCGCGGCCCCGCTGTTCTGGCGCCGCTCCGGCGGGCAGTGGCTGCGCCGCCGGTTCGGGGTGACCGAGCCCGTACCGGAGGACGAGCCCGTGGTGCACGTCAGCTGGTACGAGGCGGACGCCTACGCGCGTTGGGCCGGGCGCAGGCTTCCGACGGAGGCCGAGTGGGAGAAGGCCGCCCGCCACGACCCGGCGAGCGGGCGCTCGCGCCGCTATCCCTGGGGCGACGCGGACCCGGAGCCGGGCCACGCCAACCTGGGTCAGCGGCACCTGCGGCCCGCTCCGGCCGGCAGCTACCCGGAGGGCGCCTCGCCGCTCGGTGTACGGCAGCTGATCGGCGACGTGTGGGAGTGGACGGACAGCGACTTCCTGCCCTATCCGGGGTTCACGGCCTTCCCGTACAAGGAGTACTCGGAGGTCTTCTTCGGTCCGGAGCACAAGGTGCTGCGGGGTGGTTCGTTCGCCGTCGACGCGGTGGCCTGCCGGGGGACGTTCCGCAACTGGGACCTGCCGGTGCGGCGCCAGATCTTCGCCGGCTTCCGCACCGCCCGGGACGCGGAGGTCCGCTGATGTGCCGCCATGTCGTCTATCTCGGTCCCCCCGTGGCCATCGGCGAGCTGGTGCTCGCGCCGGAGCACTCGCTGTCGCGGCAGGCGTGGGAGCCGCGGACGCAGGTCAGCGGTGTGGTGAACGCCGACGGTTTCGGGGTGGGCTGGTACGCCGAGGGCGACCCGGTCCCGGCGCGCTACCGCCGGGCCGTACCCGTCTGGGCCGACGCCTCCTTCGTCGATCTCGCGCGCGTGGTGCGCGCCGGTGCCTTCCTGGCCGCGGTCCGGGGTGCCACCCTGCCGGGGGCGGACGGCGAGGCCGCGGCGGCGCCGTTCGGCGCCGGGCCGTGGCTGTTCAGCCACAACGGAGCGGTGGAGGGCTGGCCCGACGCGCTGTCCGGCCCGGCCGCCGCGCTCTCGCCCGAGGAGTGGCTGCGGCTCGAGGCGCGGAGCGACTCGGCGCTGGTGTGGGCGCTGGTGCTGCACCGGCTGCGGGCCGGCGACCCGCCCGAGCAAGCCCTCACCGACACCGTTCGGGAGGCGGCCGGCGCCGCGCCCGGTTCCCGGCTGAACCTGCTGCTCACCGACGGTTCGACCATCACCGCGACCACCTGGGGGAACACGCTCTTCTCCCTCACGGGCCCCGACCGGAGCGGTTCGCCGCGCACGGTCGTCGCCTCGGAGCCCTACGACGACGACCCCCTCTGGCGCGAGGTGCCGGACCGCACGCTGCTGACCGCCACCCGCACCGACGTCACCCTGACCCCGCTCAAGGAGCCCTCCGCGTGAGCCCGTTCCAGCTGACCCGCACCCTGCCCGAGGACGCCACCGAGGCCGATCTGCGCGCCGACGTGCTGCACGGTCTGACCCGTACCCCCAAGCAGCTGCCGCCGAAGTGGTTCTACGACGCCCGGGGCAGCGAGCTGTTCGAGGAGATCACCCGGCTCCCCGAGTACTACCCGACCCGCGCGGAGCGGGAGATCCTGGCCACCCGGGCGCCCGAGATCGCGGCGGCGACCGGGGCCCGGACCCTGGTGGAGCTGGGGTCCGGCTCCTCGGAGAAGACCCGGTTCCTGATCGACGCGCTGCTGCCCGCCCTGGAGAGCTACGTGCCGGTGGACGTGAGCGAGTCGGCGCTGACGGGCGCCGCAGAGGCGCTGCTCGCGGAGCGGCCCGGGCTCCACATCCACGCCTTGGTCGCCGATTTCACCCGGGGCCTCGCCCTGCCGGGGACGCCGGGGCCGCGCCTGGTCGCGTTCCTGGGCGGCACGATCGGGAACCTCCTGCCGGCCGAGCGGACGGTGTTCCTGCGTTCGGTACGGGCGATGATGGCGCCGGGCGACGCCCTGCTGCTCGGCACGGACCTGGTGAAGGACGAGGCGACCCTGGTCGCCGCCTACGACGACGCCGCGGGGGTGACGGCGGCGTTCAACAAGAACGTCCTGTCCGTGATCGCCCGCGAGCTGGACGCGGACGTCCGTCCGGAGGACTTCGACCACGTGGCGCTCTGGAACGCGGAGCAGGAGTGGATCGAGATGCGGCTGCGGGCGCGGCAGGCGGTCACGGTGAAGATCCCGGAGCTGGACCTGGTGGTGCCGTTCGAGGCGGGTGAGGAGGTGCGGACGGAGGTGTCGGCGAAGTTCCGTCAGGCGGGTGTGCGCGAGGAGCTGCGGGCGGCGGGTCTGGAGCCGGCCCGGTGGTGGACGGATGCGGAGGGGCGGTTCGCGCTGTCGCTGGCGACGGCGCGCTGAGCCGCGCGCGCGAGGGCGCGCCGGTTCGGATACTGGAGGCTGGATATTGGATCCGATATCCGTATGTCCGCGGTGAGTCCCCGGGCCGTCGCGATCCGCCACAGCGAGGCGGCCAGCGGATCCTCGCCCACGAAGGCGGCCGGTCCCGCGGGGCGGTAGTCCAGCCGGACCGGCCGTACGTCGGCTCCCGCGTCGAGCGCGGCCTGGAAGACGGCCGGGCGGAACGCCCCTTCCGCCCGCCCGCACCAGGTGGAGCCTTCGGGGAAGACGACCACCCGGCCGCCGCCGGCGAGGACCCCGGTCAGCTCGCGGACGGCGCCGGGCAGGGCCCGGAGTCGGTCGCGGTCGATGAAGAGGGTGCCGCCGAGCGCCGCGAGCGGCCCGAGGAGGGGCCAGGTCCTGACCTCTCGCTTGGCGAGCATGCGTCCGGGGAGGACGGCGGCGACGAGCGGGATGTCCAGCCAGGAGATGTGGTTGGCGACCACAAGCGCCGGCCCGGCGGGCGCGTCCGGGTTCCCGGTGATCCGTACGCGTACGCCGAAGGCCCGTACGACCGTCCGGCACCACCGGCGGGTGAGCCGGCGCCGGGCCGGGGGCGGCAGCGGCCCGGCGAGGGGGGCGAGCAGCACGCCGGTGAGGATCACGGCGAGGGCCGTGGCCAGTCGCAGGACGGCCCGGGCGAGGCCCACGGTGGCGCAGCCGGGGCCGTGGTGGGCGGTGCACCGGCCCGGGGTGCAGGGGGCCGTGGGCAGCCAGGCGGACGGGGCCGTGGTCACGGCGCGGGGGCGAGGGAGAGGAAGTGGCGCAGGTAGCGGGGGTTGGTGTCGCGCAGCGAGAGCAGGACGTAGAGGTCGGCGACGCCGAAGGCGGGGTCGTGGGCGGGGGCACCGCAGACCCGGGCGCCGAGGCGGAGGTAGCCGCGCAGCAGCGGGGGGAGTTCGGTGCGGCCGCGCGGGCGGGCGATGCCGTCGGGGCTCCAGAGCCGGTGCGGGGTGACCCAGTGCTCCTCGGGGGCGAGGTGCTTGGCCTTGACGGTGTCCCAGGTGGCGGCGGCGAGGGCGCCGCCGTCGGCGAGCGGGAGGGAGCAGCAGCCGGCCAGCCAGTTGTGTCCGGTGCGGGTCATGTAGCGGGCGAGCCCGGCCCAGACGAGGGCGATGACGGCGCCGTTGCGGTGGGCGGGGTGGACGCAGGAGCGGCCGACCTCGACGAGGTCGTCGCGGAGGGGGGCGAGCCGGCCGAGGTCGAACTCGTGCTCGGAGTAGAGGCGTCCGGCGATCCGGGCGCGCTCGGGCGGCAGGACCCGGTAGGTGCCGACGACCTCGCCGGTGGTCTCCTCGCGGACCAGCAGGTGGTCGCAGTACGCGTCGAAGGCGTCGATGTCCAGGCCGGGCTCCGGGCCGTCGAGGTGGGCGCCCAGCTCACCGGCGAAGACCTGGTGGCGCAGCCGCTGGGCGGCGCGGACCTCGTCCTCGTCGCGGGCGAGGCGGACGACGTAGCGCGGCTGGTCGACGGGAGCGGCCCCGGCCGCCGCGGGACCGGTGGCCTGGGCGGGCACGCGGGCGGGCGCACCCCCGGGCGCGGGCATGCGGGCGGGCGCCGGCAGGCCGGCGGGGACGGGCACGGCGGGGGCCGGGGCGGTGGCACCGTCGACCGCTGGTGCGACGGCGACGGCTGCTGCGGGCGACGGTGCGGGCATGTCGGGCTCCTCCGGTGGCACGGAAGGGGACGGTGAGGGCCGGGCCGCGCGGGGCGGTGGTCCGGCTCCTTACTTCTTCCGTGACCGGCTGGATTCGACGTGACCGTTCGGGGGCTCGCGGGTGTGGAGGCGCTGAATGCTATTCGGCGAGCGCCTGGGTGATCTGCTCGGAGGCGTGCTCCGCCGCCTGCTTCGGGTCCTCGCCGAGGAGGACCGCCGTCATGTACGGCTTGATGGGGTTGGCGCCCTCGACGTCGGCCCACTGCGGGGAGTTGGGCGTGGCCCGGCCGCGGGCCGCGCCGACGGCCATGACGGCCGTGGCCTCCTGGCCCTGGACGACGGAGGAGAGCGTGGTTTTGTTGGGGACGTAGTTCATCGCGCGGGCGAGTTCGGCCTGCCACTTCTCGCCGGCGAGGGCCTTGACGACGTCGATGGCGGCGGTGCGTTCGGGCGCGTTCTCGGGGATGATCAGGTCGGAGCCGCCGGTGAAGACCGCGCAGGGCTGTCCGGCCTTCTTGCCGGGTATCGGGAAGAAGCCGAGCTTGTCCTTCAGTGCCGGATTGGCCTTGGTGATGGCCGGGACGGCGCTGGGGGTGGCGATGATCTGGGCGACGTCGCCCCGGGCGAAGACGTCGGCCTGGGGCGGGGTCTGCTCGTCCGCGTTCTTGGGGCCGGAGCCGAGGGCCTGCAGTCTCTTGTAGAAGTCCATCCCGCGCAGCGCCGCCGGGCTGTCCAGGGCGCCGGTCCACTCGCCGCCCTTGTCGACGGCGAGTTCGCCGCCCTCGTCCCAGACGAACCCGGAGAGGGTGTACCAGTCCTGTCCGGCGAGGTAGATGCCCTGGGAGCCGCTCTTCGCGAGCTTCTCCGTGTCGTCGAGCCACTGCGCGCGGGTGGCCGGCGGCCGGGTGACCCCGGCCGCCTGGAAGAGGTCCTTGTGGTAGATCACGACCCGGTTGGCGGCGTACCAGGGGATGCCGTACTGCGATCCGCCGATCCGGCCGGGCTCGGCGAGGCCGGGCAGCCAGTCCTCGCCGCCGAGGTCGCGCACGGACTCCAGGGTGAGGTCGAAGAGCTTGTCGGTGTCCGCGTACTGGGCGACCTGGGTGTTGCCGACCTCGATGACGTCCGGGCCGCCTCGGCCCTGGATCGCCTCGGTGACCTTCTTGCCGATGCCGGTCCACTCCTGGATCGTGAACCTCAGCCGCACGCCCGGGTGCTCGGCCTCGTACGCGGTGGTGAAGCGCTCGAGGAAGTCCTCGCTGACGCTGTCCCGCATCAGCCAGACGCTCACCGTGCGGTCCTGGTCACCACCGCCCGGCAGCAGGCCGCAACCCGCGAGCGCGAGGGCGGTCGCGACGGCCAGAGGGCAGGCGAGAGGGCGGTTCATCACGTAGGTCACCTTCTGCGTTCCATGACATGGAGTGCGGCATGGGGAGCTGACCCGACGTGGGGGGACGAACGCGGTGTTCGCGCGGGTAGGTGGCCTGGATTCTGGTCTGGACCAACCAGACTGGTCAAGTCCTGCTCGCTCCCGCTCCGGGCGGGCGCACCGTCGTGCGCCCGCCCGTTTGTCGCTTTTACGGGACGGCCGGTACGGAGTCCTGGAAGGCGGTGCCCGCCGAGCGGTAGGCGGCGATCTTGGCGGCGACCTGCGCCGGGGTCAGCACCTGGTCCTTGACGTGCAGGACGTAGTCGACCTTCTGGTCGTAGGCGCGCGGGGTCGTCGACGTCTGGCCCGCGAGGTCGATCAGCCACTGGTTGAAGTTGATGGACATCGGGCGTTCGGGGAGGTAGCGGGCGTCGTGGCGGCCGAACTCCTGGCCGTCGACGTAGTAGACGATCGAGCGGTCGTCGATGGTCACCACCAGGTCGTGCCACCCGGCGTAGCTCGCCCGGACCTCGGAGTGCTGGTTGACGGCCTCCCAGGGGTCGGGCCGGTAGGTCTCCCAGGAGGTCGTGTAGAGGATGTTGGCGGGCTCGCCCCAGCCGCCGTTGGGGAGGTACTCGAAGTCGTACTCGGCGTAGTCGTCGGCCATCGGCGCCTTGAGGTCGTTGATGGTGAAGAAGGTCTGGACGACGCGGTCGCCGTCCGGGCCGGAGAGCGGGGCGTCGGAGAAGCGGACGCGTGCGGCGTAGGTGCCGTTCTTGAACTTCGAGGAGCGGGTGAGGATCTCGGTGTGGCGGGTGGACTCGCCGGTGCCCGCCGTCGAGGTCCTCAGGTTCATGAGGGAGTTGCCGCCCTCCTTGGCGAAGGTGACGTTCTCCGGGGCCCAGGTCGCTCCGGGCACGCCGGGTCCCCCGGAGTTGGAGCGCACGCTCCAGCCGTGGGCGGCGATCGCGGGGTCGGTGTGGCTGGTGTAGTCGAAGTCGTCGAAGAGCGTGGCTCCGGTGGGCGGGGGCGTGGTCGGGTCGGTCGGGTCGGGGGTGGGGTCCGTCGGGTCCGGGGTGGGTTCGTTGCCGGCCGGGGCCGTGCCCCAGACCTGGACCCCGTTGACGGTGGCGGTGACCTTCGACCAGTTCGCGTACGAGGTCTGGCCGGGGCCGAAGGAGTAGTCGTCGCTCTGGTTCAGCGGCTGCCAGTTGGAGCGGTGGAAGCGCAGTTGCATGTCGCCGGTGTCGGCGCCGGGCGCGAGGGTGCCGGCGCCCGCGGTGAAGCCGACCTCCAGATAGCGGTCGGCGGTGGCGGTGGGGCGGGCCAGGGTGCCGAAGGTGCCGGTGAGGTTCGCGCAGCCCTTCACGGCCCAAGAGCAGGCGTAGGTGTACGACGCGCCCGCCTCGGCCTTGAAGTAGTAGCGCACCTTCACCTGGCTCAAAGTCACGGCGGAGGAGCCGGTGTTGACCACCTTGAACCAGGGCTCGGCCTGGTCGCCGCCGCCGGCGCTCTGGCGGTACTGGACGGTGACGGGCTCGCCGGCCGCGGCCGCCGGGAGTGCGGTCAGGACGGTGGCGCCGAGGCCGGTGACGGTGGCGGCGGCGAGGGCGGCGCGCAGGCGTGTGCTCCGGCCGGTCCTGGGGTTCGTCGGGTGGCTCATGGGAGTTCCTTTCCTGGGACGGTGGGGGTGGGGGAAAGGCGGCGCGGCACCCCGAGGGTGTCGAGCCGGGTCAGGTGGTGGTGCAGGCGGTCCCGGAAACCGGGCCAGTCGTGGCGGCCGGTCCAGGCGGTCTCCGCGAGCGCGCAGAGCCGGGGGAAGGTGAGGTACTCGGCGTGCGCGGCGGTGGGGACGTATTCGGTCCACAGCTGCGCCTGGGTGCCGAGGACCCGGCCGGTCTCCTCCGGGCTCCAGTCCCGGGGCGCGGGGTCGGTGCCGTGGACGGCGCGCAGGTCGACCACCGCGCCGGGCTGGCCGGGCGGCTCGTCGGGGCCGGCCGACTGGGGGTAGTCGAGGTAGGTGGTGCGGTGGGGCGCCATGACGACCCGGTGGCCGCGGCGGGCGGCGGTGCGTCCGTGCGCGGTGTCGCGCCAGGGCATGACGGTGAAGTACGGGGGGAGGTCGGCCCCGGTCTCCGTCCAGCCGACCGGGTGGCGTCCCGCGTCCACGAGGTGGCGGCCGATGCGGTCCATGAACCAGCCGTGCAGGGCGTCCGGGCCCGTGAGTCCTTCCTCGGCGGCGCGGCGGCGGGCCGCCGGGGAGGCGTGCCATTCGGCGGTGGGGCACTCCTCGCCGCCGAGGTGGACGTGGGGCGAGGGGAAGACGTCCATGACCTCGTCGAGGACGGTGCGGCAGAAGTCGAGGACCTCGTCGTGGACGCCGAGGACGGTGTCGCACACGCCCCACCGGTCCCAGACGTCGAGGGTCCGGTCCGGGCGGTTGCCGAGGCGGGGGTAGGCGGCGAGGGCGGCCCGCACGTGGCCGGGCATCTCGATCTCGGGGACGACGGTCACGCCGCGGGCGGCCGCGTGCCGGACCAGGTCGGCGAGTTCGCCGCGGGTGTAGGCGCCGCCGTGGGGCAGGCCGCCGGTCTCGGTGAGCCGGGGGTAGGCCGCGACGGGCATGCGCCAGCCCTGGTCGTCGGTGAGGTGGAGGTGGAGGACGTTGAGCTTGTGGAGGGCGAGGAGGTCGACGTAGCGGCGCAGGAAGGACACCGGGCGGAAGTGGCGGGAGACGTCGAGCATGGCTCCGCGCCAGGGGAAGCGGGGGCGGTCGGTGATCTGTACGCAGGGTACGGACCAGGCGACGCCGGTCACGGGTGCGGCGGAGAGGGCCTCCACCGGCAGGAGCTGACGGAGGGTCTGGACACCGGCCAGCAGGCCCGGCAGGCGGGCGGCGCGGAGCAGGACGCCCTCGGCGCCGACGGTGAGGCCGTAGCCCTCCTCGCCGAGTCCGGTGAGGGCGGGGTCGAGGGCGAGGACGACCGTGCCGTCCGGCCGGTCCGGCAGGGGCAGTCCGGTGGCGGGGCGGAGCAGGTCGCGCAGCAGCGCGGCGGCCGCTTCGGCGCCGGGGACGGGTCTCACCGCGGTGTCCGGTCCGAAGGCGAACCGGCCGGGCAGCGGGCTGAGCCGGGAGGGCTGGGGGATCAGTCGGGGCAGGGGCATGGGCTCGCTATCCCTTCACGGCTCCGCCGGTCATACCGGCGGCGACCCGACCCTGCAGGACCAGGAAGAGGACGAGGACGGGCAGGGCGAAGAGGGTGGAGGCGGCCATGGTGGCGCCCCAGTCGGTGCCGAAGACGTTGGAGAAGGAGGAGAGCCAGACGGGGAGGGTGCGGTCGTCCTGGTTCTTGATGATGAGCATGTTGGCGAAGGCGAACTCGTTCCAGGCGGTGATGAATCCGAAGAGCGAGGTGGCGAGCAGTCCGGGGGCAAGGAGCGGGAAGGTGACGCGCCGGAAGGCCGCGGCGCGGGTGCAGCCGTCGACCTGCGCGGCCTCTTCGAGTTCGGCGGGGATGCCGGCCAGGAAGGAGCGCAGGGTCACGACGGTGAACGGCAGGGTGACCATGAAGTAGATCAGGGTCAGGGTCACCAGCCGGTCGAGCAGGTCGGCGTCCCGGGCGATGACGTACATCGGGATCAACAGCGCTTCCCAGGGCGCCACTTGGGCGATGAAGACCATGAGGAGGAAGGCGCGCCTGCCGCGCCAGCGCATCCGGGCGACGGCGAACGCGGCGCCGAGGGCGACCACCAGGGCGAGCAGGACGCAGCCGGCGGTGACGAGGAGGCTGTTGCGCCAGAAGAGCCAGAAGCCGTCGGCCCGTACGGCGTGGGAGAAGTGGTCGAGGGTGAGGGAGGTGGGCAGCAGGACGGGGGTCTCGGCCTGGATGTCGGGGGTGGGCTTGAAGGCGGTGAGGACCATCCAGTAGACGGGGAAGACGGCCACGACGAAGACGATCGACGCGGCGGTGTTGAGGGGGAGCCGGCGCAGTGCTCGCGGGGTCATCGGTCGGCCTCCTGTCGGAGCATGCGGCGGAAGTAGGCGATGAGGACGGTGACCAGCAGGAGCACGGTCAGGGTGGAGACGGCCGAGCCGAGGTCGTAGCGGTGGAGGGACTGGGCGACCCGGTAGGCGTAGACGGGCAGGGTGGTGGTGGCGTCGCCGGGGCCGCCCTTGGTGACGGCCCAGATCTGGGCGAAGCACCGGAAGACCCAGATCACCTCCAGGCAGAGCACCAGGGCGAAGATCGGCCGCAGGAGGGGCAGGGTGACCGAGCGGAAGGTGCGCCAGGCGCCGGCGCCGTCGAGGCGGGCCGATTCGTAAAGCTCGTCGGGGACGGTCAGCAGGGCGGAGTGGAGGGTGATGGCGGCGAAGGGCACCGACTGCCAGACGACCAGCAGGACGAGGACGGTGAACGCGGAGGTGCCGTCTGCGAGCCAGGAGTAGTCCTCGAAGGAGGTGAACCCGAGGCGGACGAGCGCCCAGTTGACCAGGCCGAGGCGGGAGGCGAAGAGCCACTGGAAGACGGTGGTGGTGGCGATGACGGGGCTGGCCCAGGCGAGGACGAGCCCGCTCGTCACCAGGATCCGCATCGGCCGGCCGAGGCGCTGGGTCATCAGGGCGACCAGCGTGGCGATCACCATGATGAGGACGACGTTGACCAGGGTCCATCCGAGGGTGCGCCGGACGACCTCCCAGAACTCGGGGTCGGTGAGCACCGTGCGGTAGTTGGCGAGACCCACGAAGGGGGCGTCGCCGCGGATGAGTTCGCCCATGCCGTAGTGCTGGAAGGAGATCAGCAGGTTGCGGGCGAGGGGGTAGCCCAGGAGCAGGACGCCGCCGACGACGGTGGGCGCGACGAGGAGGTAGGGCCAGAGGGTCCGCCCGCGCTGCGGTCTCACGAGCCGAGGGTCTTGGTGATGCTCTCCGACGCGGCCCGGGCGGCCCCTGCCGGGTCGGCGCCGGTGAGGACGGCGGTCATGTACTGCTTGACGGGGTTGGTGGCCTCGACGGCGGCCCAGTGGGGCGAGTTGGGGGTGGCCCGGCCCTGGGCGGCTCCGGCGGCCATGGCGGCGGTGCCCTCGTCGTCCTGGATGACGCGGGCGAGCGAGGTGCGGTTGGGGACGTAGCTCATCGTCCGGGCCAGGTCCGTCTGCCACTTCTCGCCGGCGAGGGCCTTGACGACCTCGTAGGCGGCGTCGGGGTGGGTGGAGGCCGCGGGGATGATGAGGTCGGAGCCGCCGGTGAAGACGGCGCCCGGCTTGCCGGCCGTCCGGCCGGGGATCGGGAAGAAGCCGAGTCTGCCCTTGAGCGCCGGGTTGGCCTCCTCGACGATCTTGGCGCCGCCGGGTACGGCGATGATCTGGGCGACGTCGCCCTTGGCGAAGACGTCGGCCTGCGGGGGCTTGGCCTCGTCGGAGTCCTTGGGGCCTTCGCCGAGGGCCTGGAGCCGCCGGTAGAAGTCCATGCCGGCGAGCGCCTCGGGGGTGTCGAGCGCGCCCTTCCAGCCCTCGCCGTCCCGGACGGCGAGGTCGCCGCCGGCCTCCCAGACGAAGCCGGAGAGGGCGTACCAGTTCTGGCCGGGGAGGTAGATGCCCTGGGTGGTGCCCCGGTCGAGCCTGGCGGTGACGGCGAGCCACTCGTCCTGGGTCCGGGGCGGGGTGGTGACGCCGGCTTTCGCGAAGAGGTCCTTGTTGTAGATCACGACCCGGTTGGCGGCGTACCAGGGGATGCCGTACTGCCTGCCGTCGACCTTGCCGGGCTCGGCGAGGCCGGGCAGCCAGTCGGCGCCGTGCAGTTCGCCGGCCCTGTCGCCGAGGTCGCGCACGCCGCCGCTCGCCGCGTACTGCGCGACCTGGGTGTTGCCGACCTCGATGACGTCGGGGGCGTCCTTGCTGGCGAGGGCGGCGGTGACCCTCTCGCCGATGCCGTCCCACTCCTGGATCTGGACGTCCAGGTCGATGTCCTTGTTCCGGGCTTCGAAGTCGGTGCGGAACCGGTCGAGGAAGGCGTCGGTGACGCTGTCCTTCATGATCCACACGGTGACCTTCTCCGGCCCGCCGGAGGCCGCCGGGCCGTCCGTCGAGCCACAGCCCGCGGCCGTGGCGGTGACGGCGAGAGCAAGGGTCACCGCGAGGGAGACGCGACCGGCGAGGGAACGAGTTGTCACGGGCACCTCGATGAATGGTTGACCAATTGGTCAAGTGGTCAGCTGCGTGCCCCGAAGGTGGCATGGACCAATGGAGCCGTCAACCCCCTTGAAAACATGCGGTATTCACCGAGACGCCGGTCATCGGAGCCGCGTAGTATGCGACTTACCAGTTGACCAGTCAGGGAGAGTGGCATGAAGGACGGCTCCTCCAGCGGGGTGCTGAAGAGGGAGCGGGTACGGGAACACCTGCTGGGCCTGATCGAGGCGGGCGGCCCCGGCGACCCGATCCCCTCCGAACGCACCCTGTGCGCCACGCTCGGCGTCTCGCGCCCCACCCTGCGCGCGGCGGTCGACGAACTCGTGGCCACCGGGGCGCTGGTACGGGAGCACGGCCGCGGCATGTTCGTCGCCCCCGCGAAGATCACCCAGCAACTGGCCCCGGATGACGCGGCGTTCGCCGTCCCGCGCGCCTCGGGCACCTGGTCGAGCACCATCCTGGAGTCGGCGACCATCCAGGCCGGCGCGCGCATCGGCCGCAGGCTCCGCCTCTCCCCCGCCGCCGCGCTGCTCTACATCGCCCGTCTCCGTCTGGTCGACGGCTCCCCCATGGCGATCGAGCACCTGCACATCCCGGCCGACCTGGTCGGGGCCGCGCTCACCCCGGAGGAGCTGGAGTCGGGGGACCTCTACGACCATCTGCGGGAGCACCACCGCATCCACGTCCAGGAGGCGACGCAGTCCATCGAGCCCACCGTCGTCAGCGAGGCCGAGGCGGCCGTCCTGGACGTGCCCGTCCTCTCCCCCGCGCTGCTGATCGAGCGCCTCACCCTCGACACCGCGGGCCGCCCCGTCGAGTACGTCCACTCCGTGTACCGCGGCGACCGCTACCGCTTCGTCTCCCGGCTCGACTTCACCCGCGACGGCCTCGTGACCTCCTCCACGCAAGGGGACGCGTACGGACCGGCATACTGACCGGCAGCCGGACGGCGGCGGGGCCGGGTACGCGGGGAGGCGGGCGATGGAGCTCAAACGGGAACGGGTACGGGAGCATCTGCTCACCGTGATCGACGGCCGCCGCCCGGGCGACGCCATCCCCTCCGAACGCACCCTGTGCGCCACCCTCGGCGTCTCGCGCCCCACCCTGCGCGCGGCGGTCGACGAACTCGTGGCCACCGGAGCGCTGGTACGGGAGCACGGCCGCGGCATGTTCGTCGCCCCCGCGAAGATCACCCAGGAGCTGGTCGCGGGAGACCACCGGGCGGGCGCGCCGCCGAGCCGCGGCGCCTGGACGAGCACGGTCCTCTCCCTGCGTACGGTACGGGCGGGGGCGCGCATCGGCCGGAAGCTGAAGGTCTCCCCCGCCGCCGAGCTGGTGTGCGTGACCCGGGTGCGGCACGCCGACGGCGCCCCGATCGCCCTGGAGCACCTGCACGTCCCGGCCGAACTGGTTCCCGGCCTGACCGCCGCCGACATGGAGGGCGGTTTCTACACCCATCTGCGGGAGGCGCGGGGCATCCGGCCGGCGCACGCGGTGCAGTCCATCGAGCCGACGGTGCTGAGCGAGGAGGAGGCCGGCCTCCTCGACGTCCCCGTCCTCTCCCCCGCGCTGCTCTTCGACCGCGTCACGTCGGGGGCGGACGGACGGCCCGTGGAGTACGTCCGCTCGCTCTACCGGGGCGACCGCTACCGCATCGTCACCCGCCTCGCCCTCGGCGAGGGCACGGCCGATCACCCGGGCCCCGGCGACGTGTCGCGGACCGGGGCGTGGTGGGGCACGGTGGAGTGAGCCCACCGAGAGGAGTTCGGCCCCCATGTCGAACCACACCTACCGCGTCACCGAGATCGTCGGCACCTCCCCGGAGGGGGTCGACCAGGCCATTCGCAACGGCATCGAGCGCGCCTCGCAGACGCTGCGGGCCCTCGACTGGTTCGAGGTGACGCAGGTCCGCGGCCACATCGTGGACGGCGCGATCGAGCACTACCAGGTCGGCCTGAAGGTCGGCTTCCGCCTGGAGGAGGGCGAGAGCGCCTGACGGCGCGGAGCGCGAGAAGGCGGGCCGGGTGTGACGGGGGCGGTCCCGTCGCGTACCCGGCCCCCGCGTGACGGCGCGTGGGTCCCTCCCGGGCCCGCGCCCGTACGGGCGCCCCCGGGGGCTCAGGTGCGGCCTTCCCTCTCCTGGGCGTCCTTCAGGGCCGTGGACGGGTCCGCCCAGCGGGCGCGTACGACGCGGAAACCGGCCCGTTCGGCCGCCTCGCAGACCAGTTCGTCGTCGTCCACGAGCATGCGGACCTCGCGGTCGCGGCCGAGCCGGCGCAGGATCTCCAGCTTGGTGAGGCGTGCCGGGCGCCGGTCCTGGTCGCGACGCATGTGGATCCGGCCCTCCGGCAGCTCCTGCGCGGCCAGCCAGGCGACGGTGTCCTTGCGGCAGCGCTCGGGGCGCCCGGTGAGATAGACGATCTCGCACTCCTCCGCGGCCTCACGGCACAGCGCCACGCCCTCCGCCAGCGGCGGGTCCTCGGGCGCGGCCGCGAAGAAGCCCGCCCAGTCGCGGGGCCGGCGCTCCAGGAAGTGCTGGCGGTGAGCCGTGCCCGCAAGCGTGTTGTCGAGGTCGAAGACGGCCAGGGGCCTGGTGTTACCTGTCACGGCACCACCCTAGGCCGAGTACGGAAAGTCCCGCGGGGGGCGACGGAAGGCGGCCGCGGGAATCCCCGGGGCGCCGATGCGTTGAAGGGGGCGTGACCTCTTCGCTCGACGGTGTGCGCTTCTCCGTTCTCGACCGCTCCCGGACCAGGGAGGGCGAGGACGGCGCCGAGGCGCTGCGCGCCACCGTGCGCCTCGCGCGGGAGGCGGAAGCGCTCGGCTACCACCGCTTCTGGGTGTCCGAGCACCACAGCGTGCCGGGTGTGGCGGGCTCGGCGCCGACCGTGCTGGCCGCCGCCGTGGCCGGGGCGACCTCGGCCATCCGGGTCGGGACCGGCGGGGTGATGCTCCCCAACCACCAGCCGATGGTCGTCGCGGAGCAGTTCGGCGTCCTGGAGGCGCTCTTCCCGGGCCGGATCGACATGGGGCTCGGCCGTTCGGTCGGTTTCACGGACGGAATCCGGCGGGCGCTTGGCCGGGACAAGGAGGACGCCGACCGGTTCGCCGAGCAGCTGGAGGAACTCCTCGGCTGGTTCACGGGGGCCCAGACCGCGCACCCCCAGGTGCACGCCCGGCCCGCCGAGGGCCTGAGGGTCCCGCCGTACGTCCTGGCGACCGGCGAGGGCGCCTCGATCGCCGCCGCCGCGGGGTTGCCCCTGGTCATCGGCGACCTGCGCGGCCGGGAGCGGCTGTTGACAGCGATCGACGCCTACCGGGCCGCCTTCCGCCCCTCGCCGTGGGCCGACGAACCGTACGTGGTCGTCGCGGGCACGGTCGCGGTGGCGGGGACCGAGGAGGAGGCCCGGCGGCTGCTGGTCCCCGAGGCCTGGTCGGGCGCGTACTCCCGTACCCGGGGCGCCTTCCCCCCGCTCGCGCCGGTGGAGCGGATCGAGGAGCTGGCGATGACCGAGAAGCAGCGCGGTTTCTTCGAGTCCGGGCTCGCGGGCCACGTCCACGGCACGGAGGAGCAGGTCCGGGAGGAGCTGGAGCGGGCGGTGAAGGAGAGCGGCGCTCAGGAGGTGCTGGTGACGACCAGTACGTACGACCGCGGGGCGCTGCACGACTCGTACCGCCGACTGGCCCGGCTGGCGGGTCTGACCAGGACGGACGCCTGAGGTCACCGCCGTGCGCGGGGTGCCGCACCTCAGGCGGGACTCGCGGGACACGCTTTAGGATCGAAGGATGTCCGACCCGTCCGAAGCCGCGACCGGCTCCGCGCCCGATCCGTACGTCCGTGTCCGAGGGGCTCGGGAGCACAACCTCGCCGGGGTCGATGTCGACATCCCGCGTGACGCGATCGCGGTCTTCACGGGTGTGTCCGGCTCCGGCAAGTCCTCGCTCGCGTTCGGGACGATCTACGCCGAGGCCCAGCGCCGCTACTTCGAGTCGGTCGCCCCCTACGCCCGGCGGCTGATCCACCAGGTGGGCGCGCCGAAGGTGGGCGAGATCACCGGTCTTCCGCCCGCCGTCTCCCTGGAGCAGCGCCGTTCCTCGCCGAACGCCCGGTCCTCCGTCGGCACGGTCACCACCCTGTCGAACTCGCTGCGGATGCTGTTCTCCCGGGCGGGCAGCTACCCGCCGGGGGCCGCGCGCCTGGACTCCGACGCGTTCTCGCCGAACACCGCCGTCGGGGCGTGCCCCGAGTGCCACGGGCTCGGTCTGATCCACCGCACCAGCGAGGAGCTGCTGGTGCCCGACCCCGGGCTGTCGATCCGGGAGGGGGCGATCGCCGCCTGGCCGGGGGCCTGGCAGGGCAAGAACCTGCGCGACGTGCTGGACGCCCTCGGCCACGACATCGACCGGCCGTGGCGGGAGCTGCCCGCCGAGGACCGGGAGTGGATCCTCTTCACGGACGAGCAGCCGGTCGTCACGGTCCATCCGGTACGGGAGGCGGGGCGCATCCAACGCCCGTACCAGGGGACGTACATGAGTGCGCGGCGCTATGTGATGCACACCTTCGCCGACTCGAAGAGCCCCACGCTGCGGGCCAAGGCGGAGCGGTTCCTGAGCGCCGCGCCCTGCCCGGTGTGCGGAGGGAGCAGGCTGCGGCCGGAGGCGCTCGCGGTGACCTTCGCGGGCCGGACGATCGCCGAGCTGGCCGCCCTGCCGCTCACCGCCCTGGCGGCGCTCCTGGCCGACCCGACGGACCCCGAGACCGGAGCCGACCCCGAACACGAAACCGGACCCGACCCCGCACACGGGACCGGACCCGGCGCGGCGGACGCGCACCGGCCGGACGTCGGAGGCGGGGCCGCGCGGGTTCTCGTCGCGGACCTGCGTGCGCGGATCCGTACGGTGACCGAGCTGGGCCTGGGCTATCTGAGCCTGGACCGCACCGCCCCCTCCCTCTCCAACGGCGAACTCCAACGGCTGCGCCTCGCCACACAGTTGCGCTCCGGTCTCTTCGGCGTGGTGTACGTCCTCGACGAGCCTTCGGCGGGCCTCCACCCCGCCGACACCGAAGCGCTGCTCGTGGTCCTCGACCGGCTCAAGGCGGCCGGCAACTCCGTCTTCGTGGTCGAGCACCATCTCGATGTCGTACGGCATGCTGACTGGCTCGTGGACGTCGGCCCGGGGGCCGGTGTCCACGGCGGCAGGGTCCTGCACTGCGGGCCCCCGCGGGAGCTGGCGCGGGTGGAGGAGTCGACGACGCGCCGCTTCCTGTTCGACCGCGCCCCGGTGCCCGAGCGGGCGGTCCGGGAGCCGCGCGGGACGCTGCGGACGGGGCCGGTCACCCGGCACAACCTCACCGGCCTGGAGGCGGCCTTCCCGGTCGGCGCGCTGACGGCGGTCACGGGGGTCTCGGGATCGGGGAAGTCGACTCTGGTGGGCGCGCTGTCGGAGGACATCGCCGGGGTGGGCCGCATGGTGACGGTCGATCAGAAACCGATCGGCCGGACGCCCCGCTCGAACCTCGCCACCTACACGGGCCTGTTCGACGTCGTACGCAAGCTCTTCGCCGACACCGAGGAAGCCCGCCGACGGGGGTACAAGGTGGGCAGGTTCTCCTTCAACGTGCCCGGGGGGCGGTGCGAGACCTGCCAGGGCGAGGGCTTCGTCTCGGTCGAGCTGCTGTTCCTGCCGAGTACGTACGCGCCCTGTCCTGACTGCCAAGGGGCGCGCTACCGCCCGGAGACCCTGGAGGTCCGGCTGCGCGGGCTCACCATCGCGGAGGTGCTCGACCTGACGGTCGAGTCCGCCGCCGGGTTCTTCGCGGGGGCCCCCGCAGCGGAGCGGAGCCTGCGGACCCTGCTCGACGTCGGCCTCGGCTATCTGCGACTCGGCCAGCCCGCGACCGAGCTGTCCGGTGGCGAGGCGCAGCGCATCAAACTCGCGGCGGAGCTGCAGCGCCCCCGCCGGGGTCACACCCTCTACGTCCTGGACGAGCCGACGACCGGCCTCCATCCGGCCGACGTCGAGGTCCTGATGCGTCAGCTCCACGGTCTGGTCGACGCCGGCCACACGGTCGTGGTGGTGGAGCACGACATGGACGTGGTGGCCACGGCGGACTGGGTGATCGACATGGGGCCGGGCGGCGGCGACGAGGGCGGCCGGATCGTGGCGGAGGGGCCGCCCGCCGAGGTGGCGCGGGCCGACGCGAGCCGGACCGCCCGCTATCTGGCGGCCCGACTCGCCCCCTGAACCGGGGCGGGCCCCGGCGACCGGCCCCACCCGTGGCGACCTTTTGACCGTTTCGCCTGAAAGGCATGCTTATAGCCGCTCGGGGTAGGGGCGCGGTAGGACACGCACGGGGTGACGTGGTGGAGAGGTGAGAGAGATGGGCGCAGGCAAGAAGGCGAAGAACGCCGCGAAGACCACCAAGGGCAAGGCGAAGGAGGAGACGGGCAAGGCGGTCGGGAACGAGACCCTGGAGATGAAGGGCCGCCGCGAGCAGATGGCCGGCGACGCCAAGCAGGCCGCTTCCAAGGCCAAGGACACGCTCAAGCACTGAAGGACCGCGTTCGCCCACCGGGCGCGGGGAGCCCGGGCGACGATCACGACGCGGCCGACGTCACGAGGCGTAGGGCTGTTTCGGTGATCACGGCACGACGGAGGGCCGGCATCCACTGCCGGCCCTCCGTCGCGCACCGCCGGTCGGCGGCCGGGTGCCCTCACGTGCGCCTGCGGCGCCGCGGAGCGGGCTCCTCCTCGGGCTCTTCGTCCTCCTCGGGCTCCTCCTCGTCGTACTCCTCCTCGTCCTCGTCCTCGTACCCGCCTTCCTCGTCCTCCTCGCCCTCCTCGGGCTCTTCGTCCTCCTCACCCTCCTCGTCGTACTCCTCCGCATCCTCGTCGGCGTCCTCGTACCCGTCGGCCTCTTCGTCCGGGTACTCGCCTTCCTCGCCCTCTTCCTCCTCGCCCTGCTCCTGTTCCTCCTCCTCGATCGCGTCCTCGTGACTCCGGACGACCTCGCCGTCCCGGATCTCGCCGCGCCAGCCCTCGGGCTCGTCGGTGGTCAGGGAGACGAACCGCTGGAAGTTCTTGAAGTCCAGACGAAGGCGGCGGCCCTGCGCGCGCCAGATGTTGCCGGTCTTCTCGAAGAAGCCGGAGGGGAGGTACTCGACGACGAGGACGACGCGGGTCAGCGACGGCGCGAGTTCGTGGAACGAGACGCAACCGCGCGTGGTCCCCTTGGCCCCCTCGGAGGTCCACACGATGCGGTCGTCGGGAATCTGCTCCTGCGTGGTCGCCTTCCAGCTTCGGGTGGAAGGACCGACCTTCACCTTCCACGAGCTGGCGGTGTCGTCGTCGCGCGAGGCGTCGCGGACACCCTTGGCGAAGCTGCTGAACTTCTCGTACTCCGTCCAGAAGTCGTACACCGTCCGCAGCGGCAGGCCGATGTCGAGCACCTCGATGATGTTCATGGCCTTGCCGCCGCTCTTGCGGCTCTTGCCTTTGCCCTTCCCGCCGTCCTTGCCGAAGAGCCCGGTCACGCTGTCCTTCAGGCTGCCGAGCTTCTGGCCCGCCATGGCCTTCAGCGGTGAGTCGCCCTTCAGGATGCGGCCGCCGATTCCGGCGACGTCCGAGAGCTTCCCTCCGTTCTCGGCCACGTCGGTGAGCTGGTCCGTGAGATCCCCGAGTTTGTCGGTCGCCTTGCCGGCCAACTGGTCCGCCTGGGCGGAGAGAAAGCCGGTCAGTTCGCCGAGCAGCTGATCCAGGCCCGACGATCCCTTGCCGCCGTCACGGTCTGACGTAGCCATGGCCTACCTCCGTCCGGACGGCTTGCGGGCCGCCGACTTCTTGGCGGCGGTCTTGCGAGCCGGAGCCCGGCCCGTGGTCTTCTTGGCCGGCGCCTTCTTCGCGGGCGCCTTCTTCGCGGGGGCCTTCTTCGCCGCCGTCTGCTTCGCCGGCGCCTTCTTGGCGGGGGCCTTCTTCGCCGCCGTCTTCTTCGCCGGGGCCTTCTTGGCGGGTGCCTTCTTCGCGGCGGGCTTCGACGGGGCGGACCTGGCGGGCGCCTTCTTGGCCGGTGCCTTCTTCGCCGCCGTCTTCTTCGCCGGCGCCTTCTTGGCGGCCGACTCGCGGGAGGGACCGGAGCCTCGGCCCGCCGAACGAGACGAGCCCGCGGCCGACTTGCCCGTACCGCCACGTGAGGACGAAGGGGTGCGCCGACGAGGCGGAGGAGCCTCTTCCTCTTCTTCCTCCGGCTCTTCCTCTTCCTCTTCCGGCTCTTCCTCTTCCTCTTCGGGCTCTTCCTCCTCGGCTTCCGGCTCCCCCTCCTCTTCGTCCTCTTCCTCTTCGTCCTCTTCCTCGTCTTCTTCGTTCTCCGAAGGCGCGTTTCCACCCTCGTCCTCGTCCTCGTCGGCGTACTCCTCTTCCGCCTCCTCGTCCTCGTACGGCTCTTCCTCCTCCTCGTCCTCTTCACGGCCCCCGCCGCCCTGGGAGAGTTCCAGGGTGCGCTCGTGCAGCGAGTCGGCAAGGTCGGTGAGCTTGCGGTTGGCCGCGGCGGTCAGCGCCTTCTTGCCCGCTTCGAGTGCTTCGCCGCGCAGCTGGTCGCCGAGGTCGGCGAACTGCGGCATCTCCTTGACCCTGGAGAGGCCCTCCTTCATCAGCTGGCTCGGATCCAGTCCGAAGCGGCGGCCGGCGAGGTACGTCGCCGCGGAGAAGGCCAGCTTCCCTTTCTTGGTCCTCCCGAGGAGGTAACCCCCAGCCACGGCGGCCGCGAGCGCGATCTTGTTCATGTCCTGCATGAGCTCATCCCCTTCACCAGGGCGTCGGCGGGCCTTCTCGCTCCGCCTGCCGGAGCGTCCGAACCGGCGGAACGGGGGTGTTTCGCGCAGGAGCGACGAAGCGGTCCCGCTCGGGCTGCCGTCTCTCAGCGGCTACCCCCCCTACAAGACTTATGCCCCCAATAGGTGACATTCTAGGACGTAACGGGCTGTCTCCCCATGGGAGGGCATATGGCCGCAGCAGAACCGGGTCGCTCCCGGCGGGTCCCCCCGCGCGGCGACGACGACACCGACGAGCAGCGCAGGAAGCCACCGCGGCGCGCTTCCCCAGGACGCCGCTCGGGCGTCCCGAACGCCGCTTCGGCCATGCGCTCGGCGGCCGTGCAGCTCTCGGAGCTGCTCGGCCGGCCCCCCGACTCGGTCTCCTCGCTCAAGCCGACCGACCAGGGGTGGGAGGCACAGGTGGAGGTGATGGAGCTGGAGCGCGTCCCGGACAGCACCAGCGTCATGGCCAGCTACCGGGTCGCCCTGGACGAGGAGGGCGAACTGATCTCCTACGAACGCACCCGCCGCTACAGCCGAGGAACGATCGACCGGCCGGCCTGAGCAAGGGCCGGCCGCGGAAGGAGGCGCCATGACCATGGTGCCGCAGAGCGGCAACACCGTATCCAGGGGCGGAGGCGGCTCCAGCAGCCTCTACGACGTCCTGGAACTCATTCTCGACCGCGGTCTGGTCATCGACGTCTTCATCCGCGTCTCGCTCGTGGGCATCGAGATCCTCAAGATCGACATACGGATCGTCGTCGCGAGCGTCGACACCTATCTGCGCTTCGCCGAGGCCTGCAACCGGCTCGACCTCGAAGCCGGACGCAAGGCACCGGCCCAACTGCCCGAGGTCGTCGGCAACATGATGGAAGGCGGCGCCAAGGGCAAGTCCAAGGGCGCGCTCAGCGGAGCCGTCGAAGCCGTCAGCGACTCCCTGACCGGAGGGTCGTCCAAGGCGCGGGAGCCCGACGAGGAGGAAGAGGCCGAGGAGTCGGCCCCTCCCCGCAAGCGGCGCCCGGCGAGGCGGCCGGTACGGCGAGAGAAGGAGTGACCGATGGCGCTGTACGTGTACTCGATCGCCGGCAAGGGCCACTCCCTGCGCCTGGACGGTCTCACCGGAGTGGGCGCCGAACCCTCGCCGCTGCGGAGCGTCACCTCTGGTGAACTCAGCGCGATCGTCGGGGAGATCTCCGAGGACATCCGCCCCAAGCGGCGTGACCTGTCCGCGCACCAGGAGGTCCAGGAGCGTCTGATGGCGGACGGCGCCATCCTGCCGTTGCAGTTCGGATACATCGCGCCGGACGAGGACGCCGTTCTCCGGGCCCTGGAGGAGAACACCGGCGCCTACCTCGACGCGCTCGCCCGGATCGAGGGCTGTGCCGAGCACCATGTGAGGGCGTCTCAGGCGGATGAGGAGCCCCTCCTGCGCCAGATCCTCGAGGACTCGCCGGAGGCCCGGGACCTCAACGACCGGATCCGCTCCGGTGATCCGGATCCGCACCTGCCGATGACCTTGGGAGAGCTCGTCGCCCGCGAGGTCGAGGTGCGCCAGCAGACCCTGGCCGACGGGCTGGTCCAGGCGTTGCTCCCATTCGCCCGTGAGCACGTCTCCCGCCCGCCGTCGGCGAGCGCCTTCCTCAATCTGTCGCTGCTGGTTCCCGACGAGCGTAAGGACGACCTGCTGAAGGCCGAGTCGAACCTGGCTCGCGAGATCGACGGCGGGGTGGACCTCCGCTTCAGCGGTCCCCTGCCCCCCTACAGCTTCGTGACGTGAGGAGGAAGGACCGCCATGGGACTTCTGGGCCGTTTGTTGACCCTGCCCGTCGAGCCGGTGCGCGCCGTCATGTGGGCCGCGCAGCGGGTGGTCGACGAGGCCGAGGACCAGTACTACGACCCCGCTCCGATCTGGCGCGAACTCGCGGAGCTGGAACGCATGCTGGTGGAAGGGGAGATCGACGAGGAGACGTTCGACCGCCGGGAGGACGAGCTGCTGGACCGTCTGGCGGAGATCGAAGAGTTCCGGCAGCGACTGCCTTGACCGGGAAGTGAGTGGCCACCGTGACCGATCCCCTGCCGAGCCGACTGGGCTCCGCCCCGTCCCGTGCCGCCGCGCCGTACGGCCAGAACACCTCGTCCAGCCTCGCCGACATCCTGGAGCGGGTGCTGGACAAGGGCATCGTGATCGCCGGCGACATCCGCATCAACCTGCTCGACATCGAACTCCTCACGATCAAACTCCGGATCCTGATCGCCTCCGTGGACAAGGCGAAGGAGATGGGCATCGACTGGTGGGAACACGACCCGTCGCTCTCCAGCCGCCACACCGGCAGCCCGCTGGAGCAGGAGAACCGCCGTCTCCGCGCCGAGCTGGACGCGCTCCGGCGCGACCGCCCCGTCGACGAGGCCGAACCCGGCGGCCGCGCGATCGGCGGCGCGCTGCACGACCTGCCGAACGACCGTCCGGACGGTGAGACGGGCGGTTCCACCGGACGGCGGGGCCGCTCATGACCAGCGCCGCCGAGGACGTCCTCACCTACGTGTACGCCGTCGTCCCGCGGGCCCAGGCGCCGCACGAGGCCCTCGCGGGCATCGCCGGGGTCCTCGGCTCCCCCGTCCGCTACCTCGACGAACCGGAACCGCCCGCCGACGCCGGAGCGGGGGACGGCGCGCAGGGGAGCCTCGCGTTCGTCGTCAGCGCCGTACCCCGCCGCGACTTCGACGAGGCCGCGCTGAAGGACCACTTCGAGGATCTGGACTGGCTGGAGAGCGTCGCACGGGCCCACCACGACGTCGTACAGACACTCGCCGGTCACGCCACCGTCCTGCCCCTGCGCATGGCCACCGTCTACGAGGACGACGCGCGGGCCCGCGAGGCGCTCGTCCGCCGGCGCGCCGCCTTCGCCGAACGACTGGCCCGGCTGGAGGCGCAGACGGAGTTCGGCGTGAAGATGTACCTCGTACGGTCCGACGCCGCCGGGCCCGGGGCGGAACCGGCCCCGGAGGCGGCCCTCTCCCCGGGCAAGGCGTACCTGCAGCGCCGCAAGGCCCATCGCCACGCGCAGGAGGCCGTCCACGCGCAGGCACGGCTCGCGGCCGAGGCGATCGAGGCCGCGGCGGCGCGCCACGCCTCCCAGCGGGTGCGCCACGCCGCCCAGAGCGGGGCGCTGACCGGCCCCGAGGAGAACGTCCTGAACGACGCCTATCTCGTACCCGACGACCTGGCCGAGACGTTCCGCGCCGCCGTCACCGACGCGGCCCGGGACTTCACGGGGGTCCGCGTCGACGTCACGGGGCCGTGGGCCCCCTACTCGTTCGTCACCCCGCCCGACGAGGCGGAAGAGGCCCCGGACGAGCGCGACGCCATGGACGGCCCGGGCGACCGCGACGCCCCGGACACCCCCACCGCCCCGGACACCCCCACCGGCCCGGCCGCCCCCGGGTCGGCGGGACCCGCCGAGCCCCCGGCGCGGCCCGACATCCGCCGGACGGCGCCATGAGCCTCACCGAGCGCGGCGACCCGCTCCCCGAGCGTCAGGTCGCCCTCATCGACCTCCTCGACCGGTTGCTCAGCGGCGGGGTGGTCGTCACCGGCGACATCGTCCTGTCGATCGCGGACATCGACCTCGTACGGATCTCGCTTCGGGCGCTCATCGTCTCCGTCGACTCCGAGACGGGGATCGCGGCGCCTTCGCAGGACGGAGGACCGCCATGAGCGGCGAGCCCTCGGAGCGGGGCCGCCCGCGGGTGCCGCCCGAGGCGGACGCGCCCCCGCGCCTGCCCGCCGTCGGCGACGCCATGTCCCAGGCCTTCCGGCTCGTCCAGGCTCCTCCTCCCGCCCACGGCGGGCGATCGCGCCCCGCGCACCGGCTCACCACCGACCGGGAGACCGTGGAGGAGGACCTCCTGAAACTCGTCCTGACCCTCGTGGAGCTGCTGCGTCAGCTGATCGAGCGCCAGGCGCTGCGCCGTGTCGACGCCGGGGACCTCACCGACGAGCAGGAGGAGGAGCTGGGCGCCACTCTCATGGCGCTGCACGACCGGCTGGCCGAGCTGTGCGAGGAGCACGGCTTCACGCTGGAGGACCTGAACCTCGACCTCGGGCCGCTGGGGCACCTGCTCCCCCGCGACTGACACCCCGTCCCCGGGCGGGCCGCCCCCGCGTCCGCCGCCGGGGTCTGTCTACCGGCGGGCGGCCTTGCGCCGCGCCCGCAGCCACTCCTTGTTCATCGCCGCGATGGACGGCAGCGGGATGCCCTTGGGGCAGGCCGTCGCGCACTCCCCCGTCAGCGTGCAGCCCCCGAAGCCCTCCGCGTCCATCTGGGCCACCATGTCGAGGACCCGTGTCTCGCGCTCGGGAGCGCCCTGCGGCAGGACGTTCAGGTGGTTGACCTTGGCCGAGGTGAAGAGCATCGCCGAGCCGTTGGGGCAGGCCGCCACGCACGCGCCGCAGCCGATGCATTCGGCGTGCTCGAAGGCGAAGTCGGCGTCGGCCTTGGGGACCGGCGTCGCGTGGGCCTCGGGCGCCGCGCCGGTGGGGACGCTGACATAGCCGCCGGCCTGGATGACGCGGTCGAAGGCGGACCGGTCGACCACCAGGTCCTTGACGACCGGGAAGGCGGCGGCGCGCCAGGGCTCGATGTCGATGGTGTCGCCGTCGCGGAAGGACCGCATGTGGAGCTGGCACGCGGTGGTGCGCTCGGGACCGTGCGCGTCGCCGTTGATGACGAGGCTGCACGCGCCGCAGATGCCCTCGCGGCAGTCGTGGTCGAAGGCGACGGGGTCCTCGCCGCCCAGGATGAGCTGTTCGTTGAGGGTGTCGAGCATCTCCAGGAAGGACATGTCCGAGGAGATGCCGTCCACCTCGTAGGTGGACATGGCGCCGTCGGCGTCGGCGTTCTTCTGGCGCCAGACGCGCAGGGTGAGCTTCATGCGTAGCTCCGCTGGGTGGGGTGGACGTACTCGAAGACGAGGTCTTCCTTGTGCAGGACGGGGGCGTCGCCGGTTCCGGTGAACTCCCAGGCCGCGGCGTACGAGAACGCCTCGTCGCGCCGGGCGGCCTCGCCCTCCGGCGTCTGGGACTCCTCGCGGAAGTGCCCGCCGCAGGACTCGGCGCGGTGCAGCGCGTCGAGGCACATCAGCTCGGCGAGTTCCAGATAGTCGACGATCCGGTTGGCCTTCTCCAGCGACTGGTTGAACTCCTCGCCGGTGCCCGGGACCTTGATGCGGCGCCAGAACTCCTCGCGGATGCCGGGGATGCGGTCGAGCGCGGTGCGCAGGCCCTCGTCCGTGCGGGCCATGCCGCAGAACTCCCACATCAGTTCGCCCAGTTCGCGGTGGAAGGAGTCGGGGGTCCGGTCGCCGTCCACGGCCAGCAGCAGGTTCAGCCGGTCCTCGGTCTCGGCGAGCACCTCGCGCACCACCGGATGCGCGTCGTCGAGCGGCGCGGCCGACGGGTGGCGGGCGAGGTAGTCGTTGATCGTGGAGGGCAGGACGAAGTATCCGTCGGCGAGGCCCTGCATGAGCGCGGAGGCGCCGAGCCGGTTGGCGCCGTGGTCGGAGAAGTTGGCCTCGCCGATGGCGAAGAGGCCGGGGACGGTGGTCTGGAGGTCGTAGTCGACCCAGAGGCCGCCCATCGTGTAGTGCACGGCGGGGTAGATCCGCATCGGCACCTCGTAGGGGTTCTCGGCGGTGATCCGCGCGTACATGTCGAAGAGGTTGCCGTACTTCTCCTCGACGGCCTTGCGCCCCATCCGCCGGATGGCGTCGGCGAAGTCGAGGTAGACGCCCTGTCCGCCGGGGCCGACACCTCGGCCCTCGTCGCAGACGTTCTTGGCGGCGCGGGAGGCGATGTCCCGCGGCACGAGGTTGCCGAAGGAGGGGTAGATCCGCTCCAGGTAGTAGTCGCGCTCGTCCTCGGGGATCTCGGCGGCCGGGCGGGTGTCGCCCTGCGCCTTGGGGACCCAGATGCGGCCGTCGTTGCGCAGCGACTCGCTCATCAGCGTCAGCTTGGACTGGTGGTCGCCGGTGCGCGGGATGCAGGTGGGGTGGATCTGGGTGAAGCAGGGGTTGGCGAAGTGGGCTCCGCGCCGGTGTGCCCGCCAGATGGCGGTGGCGTTGGAGTTCATCGCGTTGGTCGAGAGGTAGAAGACATTGCCGTAGCCGCCGCTGGCCAGGACCACCGCGTCGGCGTAGTGGGTGGAGATCCGGCCGGTGACCAGGTCGCGGGCGACGATGCCGCGGGCCCGTCCGTCGACCACGATCAGGTCCAGCATCTCGGTACGGGCGTGCAGTTCGACGTTGCCCGCGGCGATCTGCCGGGAGAGCGCCTGGTACGCGCCGAGGAGGAGCTGCTGGCCCGTCTGCCCGCGGGCGTAGAACGTACGGGAGACCTGGACGCCGCCGAAGGAGCGGGTGTCGAGGAGTCCGCCGTACTCGCGGGCGAAGGGGACGCCCTGGGCGACGCACTGGTCGATGATCTCGACGGAGATCTGGGCGAGGCGGTGGACGTTGGACTCGCGGGCCCGGAAGTCGCCGCCCTTCACGGTGTCGTAGAAGAGGCGGTGCACGGAGTCGCCGTCGTTGCGGTAGTTCTTGGCGGCGTTGATGCCGCCCTGGGCGGCGATGGAGTGGGCGCGGCGCGGGGAGTCCTGGTAGCAGAACTGGACGACGTGGTAGCCCTGTTCGGCGAGGGTGGCACCTGCGGAGCCGCCGGCGAGGCCGGTGCCGACGACGATGACGGTGTGCTTGCGCCGGTTGGCGGGGTTGACCAGCCTGGCCTGGAAGCGCCGGGTGTCCCAGCGCTCGGCGACGGGCCCCGCGGGGGCCTTGTGGTCGACGGCGGGCGCGCCCACCGTGTAGTCGAGGAAGCTCATGTCAGCTCACCACTCCGGTCATGACGGCGACGGGGACGGAGACGAAGCCCAGGGTGAGGGCGAGGGCGAGCCCGTTGGCGGCGGCCTTCAGGCCCCGTTCGCGGCGTGCGTTGCCGACGCCGAGGGTCTGGGCCGCGCTCCAGAAGCCGTGGCGGACGTGGAGTCCGACGGCGAGCATGGCGACGATGTAGATGGTGTTGCCGTACCAGGTGGAGAAGGTGTCCACGACGTTCTGGTACGGGTGTCCTTCCTGGAAGCCGCCCGGGTGCGCGGTGCCGGTGGTCAGGTCCAGGATGTGCCAGACGATGAAGAGGGCGACGATCACGCCGCCCCAGCGCATGGTCCGGGTGGCGTAGGAGGAGCGCTTGCGCCGGTGGACGTAGGCGGTGGGGCGGGCCCGGATGTCGCGCCTGCTGAGCTGGTATGCGGAGACGGCGTGGGCGACGACGGCGGCCAGGAGCACGATCCGCACGAGCCACAGGGCCCAGGAGTGGTGCAGGACGGGGGCGCCCATGGTGCGCAGCCAGTGGCCGTACGCGTTGAACTCCTCGGGGCCGAAGAAGACCTTCAGGTTGCCCATGACGTGGGCGACGAGGTAGCCGAGCATGAGCAGGCCGCTGACGGCCATGACCGTCTTCTTGCCGAGGGTCGACGCCCAGAAGCCGGTCGAGCGCGTCGGGGAGGGGGGACGGCCGGTCCCCCGGTCCTTCGTCTTCGTTGCCAGAGCCATGGAGTCGACGCTAGGGGCGAAGAGCCCGAGAGGTCCAAGACATGGTTCGGCTCATCTCGATAGGCTGGGCCTATGCAGTTCCAGCAGCTCCTCTACTTCGTGGCCGTGGCCGAGACCCGTCACTTCACCCGCGCCGCGGAGCGGGTGCACGTCTCCCAGCCCTCGCTGTCCCAGCAGATCAAGGCGCTGGAGCAGGAGCTGGGAGCGGAGCTGTTCAGCCGGGCGCGCGGGAACATCACGCTGACCGACGCCGGCGAGGCGCTGCTGCCGCTGGCCCGGCGGATCCTCGCCGACACCGACACGGCCCGGCACGAGGTGCAGGAGCTGGCGCAGCTGCGGCGCGGACGGGTGCGGCTCGGGGCGACGCCGAGCCTGTGCACGGGGCTGTTGCCGGACGTGCTGCGGGCCTTCCACGACGCCCACCCGGGGATCCGGCTCCTGATCGAGGAGGGCGGCTCGCACGATCTCGTACGGGAGCTGGCGCGCGGCGCGCTCGACCTGGCGCTGGTGGTGCTGCCGCTGCCGAGTCCGTCGCCGGCGCTGACGACGGTGGAGCTGCTCCGCGAGGATCTGGTGGTGGTCTCCTCGGCGGGCGCGCCGGCGCCGCGGCGACCGGTGCGGATCGCGGATCTGCGCGATCGCCCGATGGTGATGTTCCGGCACGGCTACGACCTGCGGGAGCTGACGGTGGCCGCGTGCCGGGCGGAGGGTTTCGAGCCCTCGTTCACGGTGGAGGGCGGCGAGATGGACGCGGTGCTCGGTTTCGTACGGGCGGGCCTGGGGGTCGCGGTGGTGCCGGCGATGGTCGCGGCGCGGGCGGGCGGCGACCTGCGGGTCACGCCCCTGGCCCGCCCCGGTCTGCGCCGGACGATCGCGCTGGCGCACCGGAGCGACGTGGCCCCGCCCAGGGCGGCCCGGGAGCTGCAGCGGTTCCTCCTCCGCTCGGCGTGAGGCCGCGCAGCACATGAGTCCGCGCCCCGCGTGCGCCCGCGCTACGTGAGGCCCACCTGAGGACCGCGTGAGGCCCGCGTGAGGCCCGACCCCGCCGTGAGCCCCGCCCCGAGGGGCCCTGCACCGGGTGAGGCCCCCGCCCCCCGGGGCTCGCTACACCGCGTCCGCGAGGAGCAGGGCGTGGATGCGGTCGGGGGCGCCGGGGCGGGCGTAGTACCAGCCCTGGGCGGTGTCGCAGCCGAGTTCGCGCAGTTGCTGGGCCTGTGCGCCCGTCTCCACGCCCTCGACGGTGACGGCGAGTTCGAGGCTGTGGGCCAGCGAGACGATGCCCTCCACGATCTTGAGGTCGACCGGATCGGCGGGGTGCTGCTGCATGCCCCGGGTGAAGGAGCGGTCGAGCTTGAGGACGCTCACCGGGAGGCGGCGCAGATTGGCCAGGTTGGAGTAGCCCGTACCGAAGTCGTCGAGGGCGATGTCCACGCCCATCTCGGCGAGTTGCCGCAGCGGCTTGAGGAGGTCGTCGTCCGCCCCGATCAGCGCGGACTCGGTGACCTCCAGGCACAGGGCGCCCGGTTCGAGGCCCGAGCGCTCCAGCACGTCGACGGTGTCGGCGACCAGGCGGGGGTGGTGCAGCTGGGTGGGCGAGAGGTTGACGTTGATCCGCAGCGGTCCGCCGTCGGAGTGGCGGGCCTGCCAGAACCGGGCCTGGCGCACGGCCTCTTGGAGCACCCAGCGGCCCAGCGGCACGATCAGGCCGGTGTTCTCGGCGAGCGGGATGAAGCGGTCGGGGCCGAGCACTCCGTGTTGCGGGTGGCACCACCGGACGAGCGCCTCGGCGCCGTGCACGCTGCCGTCGCCGAGGTGGACGAGCGGCTGGTACTCGATGAAGAACTCGCCGCGCTCCAGGGCGGCCGGCAGGGCGGTGGTCAGTCCGTGCCGGGTGATGGCCCGGGCGTCGGCCTCGGCGTCGGCGAGTTCGAAGCGGTTCCCGCCCGCCGACTTGGCGCGGTACATGGTGATGTCGGCGCTGCGCAGCACCTCGGCCGGGGTCCGTTCGCCCGCCGGGCCCTCGACGACGCCGACGCTGCCGCGGACGGTCAGCTCGCGGCCGTCGATCCGGACGGGGGTGGCGAGCGTGGTGAGGATGCGGTTCGCCAGCTCGACGACCTGTCGTTCGGTGTCGGTGCCGGTGGTGAGGGCGACGAACTCGTCGCCGCCGAGCCGGGCCACCATCTCGCCGGGAGCGGTGGCGCAGCTCTGCAGCCGGTCGGCGACCTCGACGAGCAGCCGGTCCCCGGCCGCGTGGCCGAGACTGTCGTTGATCGCCTTGAAGCCGTCGAGGTCGAGGTAGCAGAGCCCGAAGCGGGCTCCGTCGGCGGGGGCGAGGGCCTTCTCCAGGCGTTCGAAGAACAGGGTCCGGTTGGGCAGTCCGGTGAGCGCGTCGTGGGTCGCCTCGTAGCGGAGCCGGAGGTTGAGCAGGCGCCGTTCGGTGGTGTCCTCCATCAGCGCCAGCTGGTACTGCGGGAAGCCCTCGGCGTCCCGCAGCAGCGAGACGGTGAGGTTGGTCCACAGGACCGTGCCGTCGCCGCGGTAGTAGGGCTTCTCGACGCGGTAGTGCTCGCGTTCCCCGCGGACCAGCTCGCCGTAGAGCTTCCAGACGTGCGGAGCGTCCTCGGGGTGCACCCAGTCCTGCACGTTGCGGCCGCGGACGTGGTGCTCCAGGCCGCCGAACATCCGGGTCAGGGTCTCGTTGATCTCCAGGATGTTGCCGTCGAGGTCGGCGATGCCGATGCCGATGGCGGCGCCCTCGAAGACCGCCCGGAAACGGGTCTCGGTGGCGTGCAGGGCGACCTCGGCGGCGCTGCGGGCGGCGAGCGCGGAGCGGGCTATCGACTCCTGTTCGGCCAGGGTCCGTTCGCGCAGGCCCTGGGCGAAGCCGGCCGCCATGGCGTGCTGGAGCCGCGCGCACCGGGCCCGCAGCTCCTCGGCGGGGTGCTCCCGCTCGTCGCCGCAGTACAGCACGAGGTAGGAGTCGACGACGCCGAGGCTACGGCTGAGGGCGTCGGGGTCGGTGCAGTGGGCCGCCACGAGCGCGGTCCCGGCGCGGTGGGCCGGGGTCGTGTCGAAGGGCCGGTCGTGCAGGGCGGCGCGCAGGACGCGGGCGAGCGGCAGCAGGTGCCCCTCGAACTCGGCGCGGGTCAGCGAGGTGGCGGTGACCGGGAAGATGGCCCGGCTCCAGATCGTCGCGAACCGCCTGAGTCTGTCCTCGACGTCGTCCGGTTCCGCGCCGGAACCGGACGGCTGAGACGGCAGCTTCACGCCTTGCGCCCCACCCCTGCGAAGCCCGAGAAGGCGAAGGGATCCTCCTCCTCGACCTCCCCGTCGGGCCGCCAGTTCGGCATGGACACCAGGCCGGGTTCGAGGAGTTCGCAGCCTTCGAAGAAGCGGGAGATCTCGGCGTGCGAGCGCATCACGAGGGGGTTGCGGATGGTGCGGTAGACCTCGACGGTGCCGCCGGCCTGCTCCTCCGTCAGCGGGATGCCCTCGTAGGAGGCGTGGGTCAGCACGACGAGGCTGCCGGGCGCCAGGGCGTCGAGGAGTTCGGCGACGGCCTTCGCCGGTTCGTCCTGGTCCTCCAGGAAGTGCAGGACGGCGACGAGGAGCAGTGCCACCGGCTTGTCCAGGTCCAGGAGCCGTTCCACCTCGGGGTTGTCGAGGATCTCCCGGGGCTTGCGCAGATCGGCGGAGACGACGGCCGCGCCGTCGTTGCCCTCCAGCACGGCGCGGCTGTGCGCGACGGCGACCGGGTCGTGGTCGACGTAGACCACGCGGGCGGCCGGGTCGGCGGCCTGCGCTATCTCGTGGACGTTGCCGAAGGTCGGGATGCCGGAGCCTATGTCGAGGAACTGGGTGATGCCGCTGTCGACCGCGAAGCGCACGGCGCGGCGCATGAAGGCACGGTTCGCCTGCATGACCTTGGGCAGTCCCGGCATGAACTCCATGGCCTTGCGGGCCGCTTCCCGGTCCACTTCGAAATTGTGCGAGCCGCCCAGATAGTAGTCGTACATACGGGACACGCTCGGCACCGAGATATCGATACCCGGCGGGGCCCAGGCGGGACGCTCCATCAATGTCTCCAACAAGTCGCCACGGGGATGCGGCCATGTGTTCGCGGCCGGTGTTCGAGCCGAGGCTACTGATCGCCCGCCGAGAGAGCGAGTGGAAACGGAAATTCGCGATCCGTTCTTGGTCACACGCCATTGGCACGTGCGTACGCAGCGAAGAGTTCGCGCCTTCCTACCGTGCACATTCACGTGCATATGGACGTGCGTCGAGCCCGCCGTCACGGGAGGCGTGACGGCGGGCCGACCGGTCGCAGCGCGGCGCGGGGGACTACTTGGGCGCTCCGACCAGCTTTCCCTCGGGGGAGACGGCGTACCAGGTGCCGCCCACGCCTTGGCCGTTGGTGTCTCCGGGCTCCTCGTCACCGGCGAAGGTGTACAGCGGCCAGCAGTCGATGGTCTGCTGCTTGATGCCGTCGGGCCGGTTGAAGGTCACGAAGCCCTTGCGCGTGATGCCCTTGGTGTCGTTCTTGTCCACAGGGGCGACAACCGGCCACTTCTCCAGGCAGGGACCGACACAGGCCGTCTTCATGGGCCAGGCGGAATCCTTCTTGAAGCGGTAAACCGTCATTCCACGCGAATCCACCACAACGTCACCGAGCTTGGGATCCTTGCGCACCGAGAGCCCTGTGGGAACCGTACCGGAATCTTCGCCTCCGTCGGCGTTCTCCTCATTCTGGGCCGGTGCGGCCTTCTTTCCGTCCGGGGCGGCGGCGAACCAGGTGCCGCCCACGCCCTGACCGTTGACATCGCCCGGCCGGGCGTCCTTGGCGTAGCGGTACATCGGCCAGCCGTCGACGGTGAGCTGCTTGGTGCCGTCGGCCCGGGTGACCTCGCCGAGCAGCGCGGAGTCCACGCCGGCGGGCGGCTTGGCCCCGGCGGGGCTCACCACGGGCCACGCCTTCACGCAGTCGCCCTCGCAGGTGGCGCGGGGCGGGTTCGCGGAGTCCTTGTCGAAGCGGTAGAGCGTGAAACCCTTGCTGTCGGTGAGCACTTCGCCGAGCTGCTTGGTGTCCGCCGCCACGAGCTGGCCGGCGGGCGAGGCGGGCGCCGCTCCCGAACCCTCGGCGCCGGAGCCGTAACCCCCGGAGGCGTACCCACCGGGGTTGTATCCGTCGGCGGACGCCCCGGCCGGGTTCGCCGCCCCGGCGGGGGCTCCGCCGAGCGACTGGTCGCCCTTTTCCTGGCCGCAACCCGTCGTCAGCGTGAGAACGGCCGCCGCGGTCAGCGCGAGTGCCGCGTTCCCCCAGGTCTTCATGTCAACTCCCGTTGCTTCATAGCTTGTTGGACCGGCGTCGGGATCCGTCCACGGCATGGAGTACGGGGCCGGGGGGCGGTCTGCTCAACCTCTGGCGAAAAATTTCCGCCGGAACGTCAAACCGCCGTCCTCCAAGAACCCCTCCATCCAGCGAATCCGGAGCGTTCCGCGCACACGGGGGGCGCGTTCTGATCATGCTCGTCGGCGTGTCTGTGTACGGATCGCTCCTCTCGCGGCCCCTGGGGGCCGCCGCGCTGCTGTGGCTGCTCGCCACTCCGGTGCCGGCGGCCGCCGACGCCTGCGCCTACGCCGTGACCGGGCCCGGCGGTACGAACGCGGTCGCGGTGGCGGGGGTGTGCCCGCCCACCCCGACCCCGACCCCGCCGCCCTCGCCCAGCCCCACGCCGACGCCCACGCCCACGCCCACTCCGACGCCTTCGCCGGAGCCTCCACCCCCGCCGCCTCCGCCGCCGAAGCCGAAGCCGCCGAAGCCGAGCCCGACGCCCGAGCCGCCGCCTCCGGTGCGCGCGGATCCGCCGCCCCCGCCGAGGCCGGCCCCGCCACCTCCGCCTCCCCCGCCGGCGCCCGCACCGCCGCCCCCTCCCCCGCCGGCGCCGAAGCCGACGCCGCCCCCCACACTGCGGCCGCGGCCGCCGGCCCCGGCCCCCGTCGCCCTGCCCGCCTACCGCCGCGCCCAGCGGCCCGAACCCGACGGCGGACCCTCGCTCGTGTCGATGACGCTGCTCGTCACCGCACCCGCGGTACTGGCGACCGCGGCACTCCGTCCCCGCTCCCGCTGAGCCCGCCGAGCCCGCCGAAGGAAGACCACCATGTCCGAATGGCTCGTCCTGTCCATCGCGATGGCCGCCGCGTGCGCCGTCGTCCTCACCATCGTCGTCATCAACAACCGCAGGCTCTCCGATGACGACGACCCCAGCGAGACGCCCGACGTCATCGAGTACATGACGATGATGATCGGCGTGGTCTACGCGATCGTCCTCGGCCTGGCCATCGCCGGCGTCTGGGAGGCCCGCAGCGCCGCCCAGGAGACCGTGCGCCAGGAGGCCCAGGCGCTGCACGAGATCTCGGCGCGGGTCGAGGTCTACCCGGCCGACGTCCGCGACCGGATCCGCTCCGACGTCGACGCGTACGTCGCCTACGTCATCGACGACGAGTGGCGCCACATGTCCGAGCACGGCGAACTCAGCGAGAAGGGCACCGAACTGCTGGAGCGGATCCGCCGCGGCGTGACCGACTACCGTCCCGCCGACGACCACGAGGGACAGGCGTACCAGCCGCTGGTGGACCAGGTGGCGGCGGTGGACGACGCCCGGGGAGCGCGGGGGCAGAGCGCGGGGGCGACGATGCCGGGGGTGGTGTGGTTCGGCCTGATCATCGGAGCGCTGGTGACGGTCGGCCTGATCTTCACCCTGCAGATCCGGCGCACCGGGCGCGAACTCCTGCTCGCGGGCCTCTTCAGCGCGCTCATCGCCTTCCTGCTCTTCCTGATCTGGGACTTCGACGCGCCGTTCGGACGGGGCATCTCGGCCACCGCCACCCCCTTCACCGACCTCTTCCCGGAGGTCGTGAACTGAACGGGGGGCGGGGCGGAGGGCGGGCGGTGGACGGCCGGGAGCGGACGGGCGGACGGAGACGCCCCCGGGGGCGGCGGACACGGCGTGGCGGAAGGCCCGGAATCCCGGGCCCGGAGCAGCGCCCTGTAGGCCGAACGGTTGACCTTGGTGCCCCATTCGCCCGTCTGGGATCGCGGTTGTGATAGTGCGCTTCTAACGTTTCGGGCATCGAGGTGCATTCCTGCCCTTTCGCGGAAAACCTTCCGCGGCTGCGCCTCACGGACCCGGAGGACACCCATGCGCGCGATACGTGCCGCGTCCACTGCCCTTCTGGGGGCGGCCGCCCTCGCCTTGGCCGCTCCCCTCGCCTCGGCTGCGGACGGCGCCCCCGCACCCGCCCCCAAGGCGCCCCGAGCCAAGGCTCCGGGCGACTTCGTCGTCTCCCCCTCGCTCGTGGCCCCCGGTGGCCGGGTGACGCTCAGCGCTCCCGCCTGCCGCAGCACCGCGACCGCCTCGGCCGGCATCTTCGACACCGTGACCATCGCCCCGGGATCCACGGCCACCGCCGTGGTGGACCAGGACGCCAAGCGGGGCGCCGTCTACACCGTCTCGTTCAACTGCACCGGCGGCGTCCAGGAGACCGTCACGCTGACCATCAGCGGCACCACGGCCACCCCGACGGCCAACTCCACCGTGCTCACCCCGCCTCGCGGCGTACAGGGCGGTCTCGGTGGTTCGGTCGGCGGGATCGACACGGTCACCCTGGCGGCGGGCGCCGGCCTGGTCGCCGTCGCGACCACGGGTCTGGTGTTCGTCGTACGGCGGCGCCGCGCGGATCTCGACCGGGCCCGGCGTCACTGACGGCGGGGACGGTGTCTCCCGACGGCGCCTCCCGCCACCACCCGCACCCCCGCCATGACCGCGGACACGACCGCGGACACCCGTCGCCCCCGAGTCCTGTCCGACCAGGATTCGGGGGCGACGGGGCGTGGCGGCCGGCCGATCGGGAGGTTCGGCCGGTCAGGCGGCGGCGCCGACACGGCGGCGGCGGGCGATGAAGAGACCACCGCCGAGCCCGGCCGCGGCGACGAGCGAACCGCCGACGGCCATCTCCGTGGAGCTGGGCGCCAGCGAGCCGCCGATGCCGCCCTGCGAGCCCTGGCCGGCCAGCACGCGGAACTGGCCGGTGAGCACCCGGTTGTTGTTGCAGTGCACGGTCAGGGTGTGCTGACCGAGCCGGGCGTTGTCGTGGATGCGGGCGACGGCACTGGAGACGCCGTTGACGTTCGCGGAGAGGCTGGTCGTCGGGAAGGCGTCGGACGTGACCCGGCCGCCGGAGCAGCCCCTGACCGTGATCGTGAGGGTCGATCCCTGGTGGACGGCGAAGGGGGTCACGGTGACGCCCTGGTTTCCGTCCCCTCCCCGCTGGACCACGGAGGAGTTGACGGTGACGTCGCCGGGACCGTTCGTGGCGGCGGCGAGGGGGGCCGCGAGCCCGACCGCCGCGAATGCGGTGGCGGCCACCGCCAGAGTGCGTGCAGCACGCATGGTTGAACCTCCAGTGGAAGACGCCCCGAAGCGGTGCCCCGGGAAATTCGACGAGTACGCCTTCCATGACGAACCATCACCATTCCGGACAACCACCGCACCCTGACACTGGTCCACCCCGGTGAGGCGACACGCCGGGAAAAGGGCCGCCGGACCTGACGGAGCCGCAGGTCACAGGCCGTCAGGCTGCTTATCTGATGATTACTCGTATGGGTCATCGTTCTCGTCACCCGGCCCGCCCTGGGGTACCACTGAGCTCCCGGCGCCTGCCGGATGGCCCTCGCACGGCCGGGAGGCGCCCGCCACCCGTTCGCCTCTCCCCGCTCGCCGGTCCGACCCGCCACCCTTACCGTTTCGTCGACGCCACGAAGGGAGAACCATGAGCCCCAAGGACTTCCGCGTCTTTGAGCCCAGAAGACGCCAACCGTGGGGCGTCCTGACCCTCGTCATGCTGTCCGGCCTGGCGATGATGCGCAACGGGGTCGATGTCGAGCTCGGCCCCCCGCAGCCCGCCGCCGCCGCGGCTCCCACCCGCATCGGGGCTCCGCCGGCCGTCTCCGGCCTGGCGCCGCTGCCGTTCGCCCCCGCCTCACGGGTGAAGATCCCGTCCATCAGGGTCGCGGCCCCCCTCATGGACGTGGGCCTGGACGAGAACGGCTGGATCGCCGCGCCTCCCCCGGAGGACGCCAATCTGGCCGGCTGGTACCAGAACGGCATCGCGCCCGGGCAGCGCGGCACCTCCATCATCGTCGGCCATGTCGACAACCAGGCCGGTCCCGCGGTCTTCTACGGCCTGGGCTCGCTGGAGAAGGGCCAGTTGGTCGAGGTGGAGCGGTTCGACGGCCGCGTCGCGATCTTCGAGATCTACGGCGTCGAGGTGTACGCCAAGAACAACTTCCCCGGTGTCCAGGTCTACGCCGACACCGGGGAGCCCGAGCTGCGGGTCATCACCTGCGGCGGCGGCTACTCCCGGGCGCAGGGCTACGACGGGAACGTCGTCGTCTACGCCCGCATGGTCGCCACCCGCTGAGCGGGCGGACACACCGGCAGGGCCCCCGGCGCCGCGCGCCGGGGGCCCTGCCGTACCCGGTCAGCGCTGGGGCACGGTGATGCTGTAGCCGGCGTCCAGCAGTTCGGGCAGGTAGCGCCTGAGCGCGGCCACGCTCTGGGAGCGGTTGCCGCCCGCGTCGTGCGAGAGCACCACGACCCCCGGGGCCGCCCCGTCCAGGACCCGGCGCACGATGCTGTCCGTGCCCGGCTCCTTCCAGTCGAGGGTGTCCACGGTCCAGGCCAGCGGCTCCATGCCCAGTTCGGCGCCGATCTCGAACGAGTGCCGGTTCCACGCCCCGAACGGGGCGCGGTACCACAGGGGCGCCGTACCGAGGGTCCGCTCCACCAGGTCGCTCGTGGAGCCCAGCTCGTGGCGGATGAGCGAGGGGCGCAGCTTGGGGATGAGGGGGTGGGACCAGGAGTGGTTGCCCACCACGTGCCCGTCGGCGGCCATCTCCCGCAGCAGGTCCCGGTTCTCGGCGGCCATCTCCCCGCAGACGAAGAACATCGCCCGGCAGCCGTAGCGGCGCAGGGTGGCGAGGATCTCCGGGGTGTAGCGGGGGTCGGGTCCGTCGTCGAAGGTCAGCACCATCGAGCGGCCGACGCCGGACATCTTCAGGAACGGCCGCTGCCGGACCGGCGGGAGCGCCCTGCGCAGGGTGGGGGGCGCGTAGGCGGTCATCGGTTGGAGCCGGTAGGCGGAGGGCTTCAGCCGGGTGCTCGCCGGCGCCCCGGAGCCGGGCGCGCCCGCGGCGGACCCGGGTGCGGTACTCCCGGGCCGTACGGGCGTGGCGGCCCGTTCCGCGGCGAAGACCCCGACCGTGGCGGTGGCCCCCAGGGCGGCGGCGATGCGCAGCACCGTACGGCGCCCTTTGGGAATCTGATCGTTTTTCATGACTAATAACTCGCATGGCCGAAGGCCGGTGCGCTTCCTCCACACCGGCCGCCCTGCCGAAAGCACCCGATGAGCCGATAGCCGGACCGCCCCGGCGCGGCCTTTCACCGCCTACCGCCCCATCACCAGACCGTCGTTGCCCGCGCCGCGGCCGAGGACGACCTCGCGGATGGTGTCGCGTACGGCGGTCTGCCCGCCGCCCTGTTCGAGGGCGGCGTTGAGGTTGACCACCCGGCCCCGGGAGGTGTCGAACCACTGCGGGATGAACTCCGCCTTGGTGACCTCCCAGCGGCCGCCCGGCGCGGCGGGCGGGGCGAAGGTGAACCGGCCGAGGGTGCCCTGGTTGCCCCGGGGGTCGGGGGAGCCCTGGTAATTGATCATGTCGCCGGCGATCTGGTCGCCCATGCCGTAGACGATCCAGACGCCGTTGACCTTCTCGTACGCCTGGGGCACGTGTGCGTGCGTGCCGATGATGAGGTCGATGTCGGGGCGCCCGCCGGACCGGGAGGCGGTGAGGGAGCTGCCGAGGGTCAGCTGGGTGTCGTCGGGGGCGGTCTCCCACTCGGTGCCCCAGTGCAGGCTGACGACGACGACGTCGGCGCCGGCCTTGCGGGCCGCCCGGGCGTCGGCGACGATCCGCTGCTCGTCGATCAGGTTGACCGCCCAGGGCTGCCCGTCGGGCAGGGGGTAACCGTTGGTTCCGTAGGTGTAGGCGAGTTGGGCGACGGTCGCGCCGCCCGCCTTCATGAGCGGGGGCCGCGCGGCCTCCTCGGCGGAGCGGGCGGAACCGGCGTGCCGGACGCCGGCCCGGTCGAGCGCGTCGAGCGTGCGGCCCAGTCCGGCGACGCCGTCGTCCAGGGTGTGGTTCGAGGCGGTGGAGCAGGAGTCGTAGCCGGTGTCCTTGAGGGCCGCGGCGATCTCGGGCGGCGACTTGAAGGCGGGGTAGCCGGTGTAGGGGCCGCCCTCCTCGCCGTACACCGTCTCCATGTGGCAGATCGCCAGGTCGGCCTGGGAGACGACCGGCTTGACGCCGGCCAGCATCGGGCGGAAGTCGTAGCCCTGGCCGTTCGCGTCGGCCGCGGCCTGGCGGATGACCGAGGAGTGGGGCAGGACGTCCCCGGAGGCCACGAGGGTGAAGCCGGCGCGGGCCGAGGGCCCGCCGACTCCCTCCGAGGACGTGGCGGAGCCGGCCGGTGGCGGGACGGCGGAGCGTGGGGGGTCCTGCCCCGCGGGCGGTGCTCCGGAGGTACGGGCCGCGCCGGCGCAGCCGGTCGCCGCGGTGAGCAGGACGGCGGTGACGACCACCGCCCGTCGTCTCGTGCGCTGGGTCATATGCCGGACTCCGCAGTTCATCTGACGAACATCTGTCCTGATGAATTCACAGCGGATATAAGCCGCAGTCAAGGCACAAAGCCGCGAAGCTTTCAAACCCCGCTGAAACGGACGCAGCGCTTCCGTGTGACCGTTCACCGCACCATTCGCCGCTCGGTGCGACCGCTCGTCGCACGGACGTGTGCGTTCCCTGTCCCCCGTCGCCCGCATGCGTTCGGATACGCCCCGTGGGACGACGAGCCGGCAGGAGAGGTGTGCAGCATGACAACGGCGACGACCGACGAGCGTGCCCTGGCGGAGCTCCAGCGTGACCACGGCCCGGCCCTCCTCGCCTTCCTGCTTCAGCTGACCTACGGCGATCAGCAGCGGGCCGAGGACCTGGTCCAGGAGACGCTGGTGCGCGCCTGGCTCCACCCGGAGGCCTTCGACAGCCCGTACGAGTCGATGCGGCCGTGGCTGTTCACCGTCGCCCGGCGCCTCGCCATCGACGCCCGGCGCTCCCGGCTCGCCCGGCCCGCCGAGATCGGCGACGGGATGCTCGCCGCCACCCCCGATCCGGCGGACGTCACGGAGTCGGCGGTCGCCGCCCTCGATGTCCGGGCGGCCGTGCGGGGCCTGAGCCCGGAACATCGGGCGGTCCTGGTCCGGATCTACTTCCACGGCCTGACCGTCAACGAGGCCGCCGCCGACCTCGGCATCCCCGCCGGGACGGTGAAGTCCCGCTCGCACTACGCGCTGCGCCAGCTCGGGCGGTGCCTGCCCGGTTACCGCCCCCGGCGCGGGGGCGTTGCCCGGCCGAGGGCCGCGGCCGCACAATGAGCGGGTGACGCTGACTCTCGCCGCCGCGGACCGGGTACTCGCCGACAACTTCGCCCCGTGGGTGCTGGACCTGGGCCTCTCGGTGGTCTCGCTCGACACCGGGGAGGCGGTCCTCCGTCTCCCCTGGTCGGACCGGCTGGCCCGCGAGGGCGGGGGGCTGTGCGGGCAGGCGCTGATGGCCGCCGCCGACACGGCGACGGTGATCGCGGTCTCGGCCGCCCGGGGCGGTTTCGTGCCCATGACGACGGTCCAGCAGTCGATCAGCTTCCAGCGGGCCGTCCTGGGCGCGGACGTCCTGGTGCGGGCACGGCTCACCAAGACCGGCAAGCGGATGGCGTTCGCGGACATCGCGATGACGGCCGAGGGGACGGACGAGACCGCCGCGCACGCGACGGCCGTCTACGCCCTGCTCGGCTGAGCCGCCCGGACCTGCAGCGAGGGCCCGTCGACCGGGCCGCCCCGGTCCGCCCGGGCCTCGACATGTCCCACGCGTCACGGGCGTAAGGCCCCGCCCCGCCTCTCCCACCAGCACCGATGCGCGGGTAAAACGTATCCGAAACCACACCGGCGAGTTGAGCAAAGAGCGACCCGCGCGCGTCTTCTTGGGTGGAGGCTCGTCCTCGGGGTCCTCGACCGACACGACACGTCCGGAGAAGGTGGGAGCGTTGCTGCCCGAGAGTACGAACGGCACCAGCGGGGGCGGCCTCGCCGTCCCGATGGCCTGGTTGTGTGCCGAGTTCACCGCCGGCGACCTGCTCCGCACGAGCTGTCTGGTGGAGCCCGGCTCACTGGAGTACCGGGCCGGACAGCGCACGCTGGCCCTCACCATCCACCTCTGCGAGACCGCGGAGGACCGCGTGGCCACGGGCCGCGCCGACCGGCTCGACGAGTGGATCAACCGGACCGCGTACGACCACCCCTGGCCCGACTGGGTCCGCGGGCGGCTCGACGCCCGGGCCCGCGCGGGAGACGAGGGACCCGACCTGGCCCTGGCCCGCGAGACCTGGCGGCTCCTGGAGGCGACCCTGATCCGGGCGGCCGATCTGGGCGGCCTGCCGCCCTTCTCCCCCGGCTTCCCGGTCGACGAGCGGGAACAAGTGTGGATGCCCGCATGGCAGTTGGGACTTCCCCTCGGCCATCTGGCCCTGCATCTGTACTGACCCACCGGCCGGCTCCGCACCACCGTCGATCTAGCCGGGTGTCGGGTGCACACCGGCCCGGTACTTCGGGATCCGTACGGTCACCTTCATCCCCGCGCCGGTGCCGGTCTCGATGACCAGGCCGTACTCCGCGCCGTACACCTGGCGCAGCCGCTCGTCCACGTTCGACAGTCCGATCCCGGAGCCCGTGGGCCGTTCACCGCGCAGGATCGCGCGCAGCACGGCGGGGTCCATGCCCACGCCGTCGTCCTCGATCGTCACCACCGCCTCCGCTCCCGCGTCCCGCGCCGCGAGGGTGACCCGGCAGACGTGCACGGAATCCTCCAGACCGTGCTTGACGGCGTTCTCGACGAGCGGCTGGAGGCAGAGGAACGGCAGCGTCACCGGCAGGACTTCGGGGGCGATCTGCAGGGTCACCTTGAGCCGGTCGCCGAACCTCGCCCCGGCCAGCGCCAAGTACTGCTCGATGGAGCGCAGTTCGTCGGCGAGCTGGGCGAACTCCCCGTGCCTGCGGAAGGAATAGCGGGTGAAATCGGCGAACTCCAGGAGGAGTTCACGTGCCCGTTCCGGATCGGTCCGTACGAACGAGGCGATGGCGGCGAGGGAGTTGAAGATGAAGTGCGGCGAGATCTGCGCGCGCAGGGCGCGGATCTCCGCCTCCACCACCCGCGTCCGCGACCGGTCGAGCTCGGCCAGTTCCAGCTGTACGGACGCCCAGCGGGCGACCTCGGTGGCCGCCCGCACCAGGACGGCGGACTCCCGCGAGCCGTAGGCGACGAGCGCTCCGAGCACGCCGTCCTCTCCGGTGAGCGGGGCGATCACCGCCCAGCGCAGCGGGCATTCGAACTCCCCGCAGCCGGTGTGCGCGGAGCGGCTGCGCCCCGAGGCGAGCGTCTCGGCCACCTGGTGCATGACGTGGTCGCGGTGGTGGCTCTCGCCCGGCCCGTCCCAGGCGAGGACGGCGGAGCGGTCGGTGAGGCAGAGCGCCTCGGTGCCGAGCAGGGACCGCAGCCGCCGGGCGGCCTTGCGGGCGGTGTCCTCGGTCAGGCCCGCCCGCAGCGGCGGCGCGGCCAGCGAGGCGGTGTGCAGGGTGTGGAAGGTGGCGCGTTCGACGGGGGTGCCGAGGTCGGGGTCGGCGTCCCGGTCGCCGCGCCGGGCGGTGAGCCGCCCCAGCACGAATCCGACGGCGAGCAGGACGGCCGCGGCGGCGGAGGCGGCCGCCAGGGCGGTCCCGCTCATCGGCCGGCCCCCTCGCGCAGCAGCTCCTCCGGCAGGTGCAGCCGGGCCAGGATCGCCGGGGTCCCGGCCGGGACGCGCCGGGGGGTGGCCAGCGAGACCAGCACCATCGAGGCGAAGCCCATGGGGACCGACCAGACGGCCGGCCAGGCCATCAGCGTGTGCGCCCAGCCGTCGGCCGGGGGCAGCCCGGCCCGGGTCGCCATCACCGCGGTGAGCGCCGAACCGCCGCCCAGGAGCAGTCCGGCCATCGCGCCGGGCGGGGTGAGCCGCCGCCACCAGATGCCGAGGACGAGGAGCGGGCAGAAGGAGGAGGCCGAGACGGCGAAGGCGAGGCCGACGGCGTCGGCGACGGGGACCTTGGACGCCATCACCCCGACGGCCAGTGGGACGGCGGTGGCCAGCAGGGTCGCCAGCCGGAAGTGCCGTACGCCCCGGGACGGCAGCACGTCCTGGGTGAGGACCCCGGCGACCGACATGGTGAGCCCGGAGGCGGTCGACAGGAACGCCGCGAACGCCCCGCCGGCCAGCAGCGCGCCCAGCAGGTCTCCGAGCACCCCGCCGAGCATCCGCTCCGGGAGCACGAGCACCGCCGCGTCGGCGGCGCCGGTGAGGGCGAGTTCGGGGGCGTAGATCCGGCCCAGCGCGCCGTACACCGGCGGCAGGAGGTAGAAGACGCCGACCAGCCCGAGCACGACGAGGGTGGTGCGGCGGGCGGCGCGGCCGTGCGGGCTGGTGTAGAAGCGGACGGCGACGTGGGGCAGCCCCATGGTGCCGAGGAAGGTGGCGAGGATCAGCCCGTACGTGGCGTACAGCTGGTGCCCGTCGCGCCCTCCGGCGAGCGGCTGCGACCAGCCGAGGGGGTCGGCGCCGTCGGAGGCCCTTCCCCACCCCTCGGCCGGGGGCACCACCGTACGCTCCGGGACCTTCGCGCCCGCGGGGAAGGCGAGTTCGGTACCGCCCTCCACCCGGTGGGTGCCCGGGTCGAGCGTGACGGAACGGCCTTCGTACGCGCGGGCGTCGATCCGTCCCGTGACGGTGAGGGCGAGCGGGGCGTCGACCTCGATCCGGACGGTGTCGGCGACGCGGACGACGGTGTGCTCACGGAAGACCGCCGGTGCGTCGAAGCGGACCCGGGGCGCGTCGTCGCCGGACCAGGCGGCGGCCAGGAACAGCGCGGGCACGAGCAGGGCGGTGAGTTTGAGCCAGTACTGGAAGGCCTGGACGAAGGTGATGCTGCGCATGCCGCCGGCGGCGACGATGCCGGTGACGACGACGGCGACGAGGAGGCCGCCCACCCAGTCGGGCGCGCCGGTGAGGATCTCCAGGGTGAGTCCCGCGCCCTGGAGCTGGGGCAGCAGGTAGAGCCAGCCGATCCCGACGACGAAGAGACTGGCGAGCCGGCGGGCCTGCGGCGATTCGAGCCGGGCCTCGGCGAAGTCGGAGAGCGTGTACGCCCCCGAGCGGCGCAGCGGGGCCGCGACCAGGACCAGCAGGACGAGATAGCCGGCGGTGTAGCCGACCGGGTACCAGAGCATGTCGGGGCCCTGGACGAGGACGAGTCCCGCGATGCCGAGGAAGGACGCGGCGGAGAGGTACTCGCCGCTGATCGCGGCGGCGTTGAGCCCCGGACCGGCGGTGCGGGACGCGACGTAGAAGTCGGAGGTGGTGCGGGATATCCGCAGACCGAGGGCGCCGATGAGCACGGTCGCCACGACGACGGCGGTGACGGCGGCCACCGCGTAGGTGTGGTTCACGTCCGTTCCCCCGGGCTCAGCGGCCCTCGACGAGGCCGGTGAAGTCCCGCTCGTTGCGTTCGGCCCTGCGGACGTACCAGCGGGCGACGGCCCAGATGACCGGGTGGACGCCGACGCCGAGGGCGGCCCAGACGACGGCTTCGGGGGCGGGGAGCGCGAGGAGCAGGGGCAGGGAGCCGACGAGCAGGGCGAGCGCGCCGAGGGCGGTGAGCGCGGCCCTCAGCTGGCTGCGCATCAGGGAGCGGACGTAGGTGTGGCCGAGGGTGGTCTGTTCGCTGATCTCGTGACGGGCGGGCGGATGGCCGGCTCGCCGCCCGGCGGGCGGGCGCGGGCTGGACGCCTGCCGGGGCACGCCGGGCGTCCCGGTGGCGCCCTCGCGCAGGGCCGAGGCGTGCGTGACGGTCTCGCGCCGGGGCCGGCGCGGCGGTGGCTCCTGCTCGGACATCGGCGTCCGCTCCCGCCTCTGATCGACCTGCTGGGGCGGGTGGAGTCTACGCAGAAGCGATCACGGGCGGTAGACGCGTGGGCGGGCGGGAGGGGCGGGCCGTCAGGGGCGCCCGGCCGCCCGGCGCATCAGCAGGTCCCGCAGGTCGCGGGCGTGGCGGCGGCTCACGGAGAGTTCGGCGGCGCCGACCCGTACGGTGGTCGCGCCGCCGTCGAGGCGCAGTTCGTCGATGCGGTCGAGGGCCACGAGGTGGCTGCGGTGGATCCGTACGAATCCGCGGGCCGCCCAGCGCTCCTCCAGCGTGGACAGCGGGATGCGGACGAGGTGGCTGCCGCCGTCGCCGGTGTGCAGGCGGGCGTAGTCGCCCTGCGCCTCGACGTACTCGATGTCGTCGACGGCCACGAACCGGGTGACACCGCCCAGTTCCACCGGTATCTGCTCCGGCGCGCCGCCGGGCGCGGGAGGCGGCGGGGCCACGTGGACCAGGTCGCGGACGCGCCGGACCGCTTCGGCGAGCCGCTCCCGGCGCACCGGCTTCAGGACGTAGTCGACCGCCTTCAGGTCGAAGGCCTGGACGGCGAAGCCCTCGTGGGCGGTGACGAAGACGATCAGCGGCGGCCGGGCGAACCCGGCGAGCAGGCGGGCGAGGTCGAGCCCGGTGAGTCCGGCCATGTGGATGTCGAGGAAGACGACGTCGACGGCCTCCTCGCCGTCGGGCCCGGCCTCCAGTGCCCGCCCGATCCTGCGCAGCGCCTCGGTCGCGTCGGTGGCTCCCTCGGCGCTGCGGACCCGCGGGTCGGCACGGAGGAGGTAGAGGAGTTCCCCGAGGGCCGGCTCTTCGTCGTCGACGGCCAGTACGCGCAGCATGCAGCGGAGTGTAGGCGGGGCGCGGCCGGGGCAGAACCGGCCACCGGGGGCCGGGGGCCGGGGGCGCGGGGGCGGGCGCTTCGGCCGTGTTTCGAAAGTCCCGTCTGTCCGGGGCGCGGGGGTGCCTGGGGCGGCGCTACTTCAGCAGTCGGGACAGCCTGCGGTCCGCGAGCGGTTTGCCGCCGGTCTGGCAGGTGGGGCAGTACTGCAGCGAGGAGTCGCTGAAGGACACCTCGCGGATGGTGTCCCCGCAGACGGGACACGGTTCGCCGGTGCGGCCGTGCACCCGCAGCCCGCTCTTCTTCTCGGCCTTGAGCCTGCCCGCCGCGATGCCGTGCGAGCGTTCCACGGCCTCGCGCAGGGTGGTGCGCAGCGCCTCGTACAGGGCGGCGGTCTCGGCCTCGGTGAGGTTCTGGGTCGGCTTGAAGGGGGACATCTTCGCCGCGTGCAGGATCTCGTCGCTGTACGCGTTGCCGATGCCGGCGATCAGGCTCTGGTCGCGCAGGGCCCCCTTGATCTGGCGGCGTTCCCCGGCGAGCAGTGCGGTGAAGGCGGCGAGGTCGAATGCGGCGGCGAGCGGGTCGGGCCCGAGGCGGGCGACGCCCGGGACGTCGAGCGGGTCGCGGACGAGGTGGACGGCGAGCCGTTTGGTGGTGCCGGCCTCCGTGAGGTCGAAGCCGTCACCCGTGACGAGGGCGGTACGGAGGGCCAGCGGGCCCTTGCCGGGCCGCGGCGGTCCGGAGGGCAGCGGGTCCTTCCACTGCAGCCAGCCCGCGCGGGCGAGGTGGACCAGGAGGTGGAGCAGCTCACCCGTGGTGGCGGCCGTCCGGATGTCGAGGAACTTGCCGCGCCGTCCGACCGAGACGACCTCGGCACCGTCGAGGGCGGTCAGCGGGGGGTCGTACGTCTTGAGGACGCTGATCGCGACCGGGATGACGCGGGCGATCTCCTTGCCCACGAGATGCTCGTCGAGGAACTCTCGCAGGGCTTCCACCTCGGGCAGTTCGGGCATGGCTCCACCCTGCCCCACCCATGGCCCCGACGCGCGCCCAGGGGACTCCTCCTGGCCGTCGGCGTGTCGACCGCCGGGAACCAAGGGCCGGCGGGCGGGCGTCCGCCGTGGGCCCGCCGGCCGCCGTCCCCACGCCCCCGTGCCGTTCAGGCTCCGTCCGCCCGGTGCAGCACCTCCAGTTCGGCGGCCAGGGCGGATGCCAGGGCGTCCAGGTCGGGGACGGCCTTGCCGTCGGCGACCAGGCCGATGTGGACCCGGCCGCCGTAGGGGGACATGGCGACGGCGAGGGACTGGCCGCGGGCGAGCGGGGCCATCGGGTACAGCTCGCGCAGCGGCGCGCCGCCGAGCGAGAGGGCCGAGCGGGGCAGCGGCACGTTGGTGACCAGGACGTCGAAGAGGAGGCGGGCGGCTCCCGAGGCCAGGGGGGCGCCGAAGCGGTGGGCGAGGGGCGGCAGCTGGTCGGCGAGGACGGCGACGGCGCCGGCTCCCCGCATCGGCCCGTCGGCCTTGTTCCGTTCCATCCCCCGCCGTACGGCGGCCAGCCGGGCGGCCGGGTCGGGCTCGGTGACCGGCAGGGCCAGGAGGTAGGCGGACAGGCTGTTGCCGGTGCCGGAGGAGGCGCCAGGGCGCCGGCGCGAGACCGGGACGAGGGCCCGGGGGTCGGCGCCGGGGAGCGGTTCGCCGCGCTCTTCGAGCCACCGGCGCAGGCCCCCCGCGACGACGGCGAGCAGCACGTCGTTGGCGGTGCCGCCGGAGGCGCGGCGCACCCGCTGGATCCGGTCCAGGTCGAGGGCGGTGGTGGCCACCCGGCGCGTGCCGCTGGAGTGGGCGGCGAGGGCCGTGGCGCCCCGGGGTTCGAGCCGGCTGGCGCGGAGCACACTGGCGCCGACCTCGACGGCCCGTCCGAGGTCCTCGATGCGGCCGCGGGCGGCGCCGACGAGCCGGCCGGGCCCGGGGAGCCAGGAGCGCGGGGGCACGGGGCGGACGCGCCGCACGGCGGCCGCGCGGACGGCGGCGATCTCGTCGAAGATCCCGGCGCCGATGGCGACGGCCCGCATGCCGTCGGCGAGGGCGTGGTGGAGTTTGACCAGGACGGCGAAGGAGCCGTCGCGGGCTCCGGTGAGGAGGAACATCTCCCACGGCGGTCGCCCCCGCTCCAGGGGCCGCTCCATCAGGTCGCCCGCCAGCCGGTCGGCCTCGTCCGCGAAGTCCGCGCCCGGCAGGACGATCCGCCGCACGTGCCGCCGCACGTCGAAGTCCTTGTCCGACGCCCAGGCCGCACCGCCGACGGGAAGCCAGACGTCACGGACCCGCATGCGCAGCCGGGGGATCGCCGCCGCCCGGCGGGCGAGCAGGTCGAGGAGGTCGGTGTCGTCCGGCGCGGGCCCGAAGTGGGCGAGGGCGCCCAGGTGCATGGGGTGGTCGGTGGATTCGAGGTGCCAGAAGGCCAGATCGAGGGGTGCCAGAAGCTCGGTGCTCAACGCATCCTCATGTCCTAGGTCGTGTCCGGGAAGGGCAGCGGAAGCCCGAAGTCAATCGCGGACGATCGGTTACGGTCAAGTACGATCCGTATACTCTGGGTTAACACTGAACTCGCACCACACGCATTTGCCGCTGCCGCGTGACTCCACGCCCCAGACGTCCGAGAGCTGGTCGACGAGCAGCAGCCCGCGCCCCGAGACGCCCGCCTCGCCCGCCTCCCGGCGCCGGGGCAGCGCGCTGGAGCGGTCCTCGACCTCCACCCGCAGCCGTCGCTCCGGGTTGCCGAGCATCCGCAGGGTCACGATCGCCCCTCCGTCGGTGTGCATCAGCGCGTTGGTGACCAGCTCGTCGGCGACCAGCTCGATCTCGTCGGAGCGCTCGCCCCCGCCCCAGGCCCGTACGGCGGCCCTGATCATGTGGCGGGCCGAGCTCAGCGCCTCGGGGTCGCTCTGGCCGACGTGCTGCTGGAGCCGGCCGCCGGACCGGGGGAAGTACGCCCCCTCGCGCCGCAGCAGCAGGATCGCCACGTCGTCGTCGCCGCCCCGCTCGTCCACGCTCTCGCAGAGGTGGTCGGCGAGCTGCTGGAGGTCGCGCGGGCCGCGCCGGACCAGCGAGGAGAGCCACCGCATGCCCTCGTCGAGATCGGAGCCCGGCGCCTCCACCAGGCCGTCGGTGTACAGGACGAGGGTCTGTCCGGGGTCCAGCTCCAGGGCGGTCACCGGATAGTCCAGGCGGCCGAACTCCGCGGAGAGACCCAGCGGCAGCCCGCCCTCCACCGGGAGCCGCCGGCAGCCGCCCTCGGTGTCCTGGATCAGCGGGTCCACGTGTCCGGCGCGCACCAGCTGGACGACGCCGGTCGCGAGGTCCGCCTCCGCGTAGGTGCAGGTGGCGAAGCGGTCGGTGTCCAGCTCGTGGAGGAAGACGGAGGCGCGGGCCATCACCGTCGCCGGGTTGTGCCCCTCGGCGGCGTAGGCCCGCAGCACGATGCGCAGCTGTCCCATCACGGCCGCCGCGTGGGTGTCGTGCCCCTGGACGTCCCCGATGACGGCGCCGACCCGGCCGCCGGGCAGCGGGATGATGTCGTACCAGTCGCCGCCGATGTCCCGGCCGAGGCGGGCCGAGCGGTAGCGGACGGCTATGTGCGCTCCCGGCACGTCAGGGATCCGGCGGGGCAGCATCGCCTGCTGGAGCCCCTCCGCCAGGTCGTGCTCCTGTTCGTAGAGCATGGCCCGCTGGAGGCTCTGGGCGATGCTGCTGGCGAGCGCGACCAGCAGGTTCCGCTCGTCGGCGCTGAACCCCGTCTTGTCGCTGTAGAGCAGCCCGAGCGCGCCGACCGGGCGGGCCTGCGCGATCAGCGGCAGGTAGGCGGCCGAGGTGATGCCGAGGCCGCTGATGTGCGGCCACAGGACGGGGTAGGACCGGGCGAAGTCCTCGGGCGAGTCGATGAACCGGGGGGTGAGGGTCCGGATCACCTCGCTCATGGGGTACGGCTCGTCCACCCGGGTGAAGCGGGTGCCGGGTACGAAGGCGCCGTTGGGCCCCTCGGCGACGAGGTGGATCCGGCCGGACTGGAGCAGGCCCATGACCAGGCTGGTGGCGCCGAAGTACTCCAGGCCGTGGGAGTCGTTCAGCAGGTCGATGACGTCCTTGACGGTCCGGGCGTGGGCGAGGGCGGCGGTGGTGCTCTCCACGACGCTCGTGCGCTTGCGCCGGCCCTCGTCGAGGCCGAGCCGGGCGGCGGACTCGGTCAGCTCCTCCGAGGCGTCGCGGACGATGCCGAGGATCCGCCGGGGGCGCCCCGCCTCGTCGCGGTGGATGACGCCCTGGGTGTGGGTCCAGCGCTGGCTTCCGTCGCGGCGGCGGATCCGGAAGTAGGCGCCGTAGCGTCGGCTGCCGTCCTTGAGGGCGTGGGTGACGAGGGTGTCGAGCCGGCGGGCCTCGTCGGGCAGCACCCGGGAGCTGAGGGTGGCGGGGTCGCCGTCGTACTCGTCGGGGGACATGTCGAAGAGCTTCAGCGCGCCGTCGTCCATGACCATGGTCCCGGCGGTCAGGTCCCAGTCGAAACTGCCCATCCCGAACTCCTGGCCGAAGTCCCGGAGGAAGCGGCACCGCTCACCCCCCGCCCCTGTCGCACAGAGGCAGCGCTCCGTCGAATCGCCGCCCCCTCTGCCCGCGTCCATGATGGCCACGCTAGGCGCAGGTCGGGCCGCGCGCACGGCGGAGATCGCCCGCCGGAAAGCGCCTTACTGGCAGGTCTTCCGAGGGCTCGGGCGTGGCCGGAGCCGGGGGCTTCCGCTGCCTTACGGGACGTACGGCCAGGGGATCGTGCCGGACGAAGGCGCCGCGACGGCGTCGCACGGACGGAGCGGAGGGGCCCGGTGCGCGCCGCACCGGGCTCCTCCGCTCCGTCCTATCCCTCGTAGGTCTCGGGCTGCCGCGGGCCCTCGCCGGAGGGGTACAGCTCCTCCGGCAGCGGAATGCCCAGATCCGGTCCCATCGGGACACCCGGGTCCATCGGCGCGTCCGGATCCGACGGCGGCTGCTCCCCCGGCGGAGGCTCGGGAAGCGGCTCCACCGGTGGTTCCATCGGCGGTTCCATCGGCTGCTCCGGCTCCTGCGGGGCGGGGTCCGAGGGGGCCTCGCCGGGCGGTGGCACGGAGGTGTCCGGGGGCGCCGGATCCCGGGGCGTGTCCGGCCCGTCGGGGCCGGTCGGCGGCGGGGCCGGCGCGTCCGGCGGCCGGCGGGACGGGGCGGCGACGAGGTCGCACTCGGCGGGGTCGCACGGCGGTACGACGTCGGGGTCGCGGTCCCCTTCCCCGTCGGATCCGCTCCGCCGTTCGATCCAGGTGTTGTCGGCGACGTTCACGATGACCAGGCTGCCGACGACGGTGGTGGTCGGGGTGACGGCGACGACCCGGTCGGGGTGGTAGCCCCTCCAGGGTTTGCCCCTGTGCGCGGCCCCCTTGTCGTCGACGGGCGAGCGCAGCGGGTTGCCGCAGGCGCAGCGGACGCGGGGCGCTCCGTAGCCGTCGACGAGGACCGCCGTGCCGGCCTGGAGGACGGCTTGGAAGGGCGCAGCCTCGCCGGCGCGGTAGCCGTGGCCGGTGACCCGGGTGTCGGTGCGCAGCAGGACCGGGGTGAGGTCGCGCAGCCAGTCGGCGATGCCGGACTCGGGCACACCGGAGCTCTCGGCGAAGGCCCCCGTCTTGGCCGGGTCCTCGGTCAGGAGGGCGACCTGCCGTTCGACGTCGCAGCTGGCGACGGAGCGGGTGCCGCCGTAGAGGCCGGGGGTGGAGCCGGTGACCTCGCGGAGCGCCCGGCCGCGGGCGGGTGCCGGGGAGGCGGGCGCCCGGGCCACGGCGGTCGTCCCCGCCGCGACGGTGGTGGCCGTGGCGGTGGAGGCGGTGAACGGGTCGGGGCCCGGGGCGGTGGCCGGCTGGAGGAGGACCTCCCCGAAGGCGGCGGTCGCCTCCTCGGTCCCGCTCCCGCCCGCGTCGCCGCCGGACGAGCAGCCCGCGATCAGCAGCGCGGAGGTCAGCGCGGCCAGCGCGGCGAGGGGCCGTGGTGGCCGGCGCAGGGGTGAGCGCACGTGGTTCTCCCGCCTCTTTCGCCCCGAGACGCTTCCTTCACCCGGCCGTTCTCCACCCGGGACGGGACATTCCCTCATGTCTGTCGCATCCCGCCGCGCACCGCAATCCGAGTGCGGCCATCCGGTCGTCCCGCCGACACCCGGGCACTTGAACACGTTCAAGAGACGGTCTACGCTCGACCATGACACTTGAACACGTTCAACAAGGGGTGGCCGCATGTCCGTACTGGTCGGACTCATCGTGATGCTGGGGATGCTGGCCGTCGTCCCGGCCGGACTCCGCCTGCTCGACGGCCCTCAGCCCGCCGCCCTGCGCCCGCTTGCGCGGGCCTGGCCGCTGCTCGCCCTGCCCGGCGCCGTCGCCCTCTGGCTCCCCCGCGGCCCCACCGCCGCCGCGCTCGCGGCCGTCTACGCCCTCGCCACGCTCGCCCTCGCGCTGCACGCCCCGCTGCGCCTCGCCGCGACCGGCTCCCTTGCCCCGGCGGAGGTCGCCGTGCTCACCGCCCTGGCGGCACCCTCGGTGGCGGGCCTCGCCCTGGTCGCCGAACGGGCCGGCCACGAACTCCTCGGCTTCGACCTCGACATCCTCGCCCTGACCGTCCCGCACTTCCACTTCGCGGGCTTCGCCGCCGCCCTCGTCGCGGGCCTGGTCTGCCGCGCCTCCCCCGGGCCCCTGGCACGGTTCGCGGCCCTCAGCGTGCCGCTCGGCACCCTGCTGGTCCTGGCGGGCTACTTCATCGACGACTGGGCCGAACTCGCCGGAGCAGTCGTCCTCACCGGGGGCATGTGGGCGGTCGCCCTGCTGACCTGGCGGGACGTCCGTACCGGCGTGGCCGACCCGGCCACCCGCGCCCTCCTCGCCACCTCCGCGGCCGTCCTCGTCGCCACCATGCTGCTCGCCCTGAGCTGGGCGCTCGGCGAGGCGACCGGCCTTCCCCACCCCAGCCTGACCTGGATGGCCGCCACCCACGGTCTTGCCAACGCCCTCGGGTTCGCGCTGTGCTCGGTACTCGCCTGGCGCCGACTGCGCACCCTCGCACCCCGATCGGAGACCGCGTCATGACCCGTCTGATCCGCAGCCTCGCCACCGACACCCCCGCGGGCCTGGCCTACCCCGGCCTGGGCGCCACCGCGTCCGGCCCGCTGCCGGCCGGCTACCACCACCTGCACCACACCACCCGGATCGGGCACGGCCGCGACGCCTTCGAGACCGCCGGGGCAGCCGTCACCACCTGGCGGATGCACCGCTCGTCGGGCGCCCGCGTCCGCAGCGCGGCCGTCCGGGCCGAGCCGGGCGCCTTCGTCGAGATCTCCGTCGGCGTCGGCCCGCTCCGCCTCGCCGCGCCCTGCGAGGTCGTCTGGACGGCGTACGAGAAGGACCGCACCGGATTCGCGTACGGCACCCTGGCGCGGCATCCCGAGCGCGGCGAGGAGTCCTTCGTGGTCGATCTGCACGCCGACGGCTCGGTCTGGTTCACGGTCACCGCCTTCAGCCGCCCCGCCACCTGGTACACCCGCCTCGCCGGACCGCTGATCCCGGTCCTCCAGCACGCCTACGCCCGGCATCTCGGACGTACGCTGCGGCGCATCGTCGAGGGGTGAACGGCGTGCACCGGGCGTTACGCTCCCCCTGTACGGATTCGTCCGGTATGCGTCACTTGTTCATGACCTTCCGCGTGTGCGTGACATCCCTTCCGAGGAGTCGGCGATGAGCCAGTACGACGAATACACCAGTCCCTCGCAGGCCGAGGGCGAGCGGCTCGACGAGGACATGGACGCCCAGGAGAGGAAGCAGCGGCATCCGCAGACCCTGCGCACCACGCCGTCCCAGGCGGAGGGCGAGCGCGCCGCGGAGGACGAGGAGAAGGGCTGACCCGCCCGCCTCGGAGCCGGGGGGCCGCCACCGACGGTGCGGAGCGGTCGCCGGCCGGGCCCAGTGAACGGACGGGGTGAGGCTGGGGGCGTACGGGCCGATACTGGAGGGGATGGAGTGGTTCACCTCGCCCGACTACTGGCTGAGCCGGATCGTCTTCCAGCGCGGGCTCGCCGGGCTCTACCTCGTGGCGTTCGTGTCGGCCGCGCTGCAGTTCCGGGCCCTGATCGGCGAGCGCGGCATGCTCCCGGTGCCGGAGTACGTCCGCCGGGTGGGCCCGCGCCGGGCCCCCAGCCTCTTCCACTGGCGCTACTCCGACCGGCTCTTCGCGCTGGTCGCCTGGACCGGCGCCGCCCTGGCGCTCGCGCTGGTGGCGGGCGCGGGGGACGCGGTACCGCTGGCCGTCTCGATGCTGCTGTGGGTGGTGCTCTGGGCTCTGTACCTGTCCATCGTCAACGTCGGCCAGACCTGGTACGGCTTCGGCTGGGAGTCGCTGCTCCTGGAGACGGGCTTCCTCGCCGTCTTCCTCGGCAACGACGACACGGCCCCGCCCGTCCTCGTCCTCTTCCTGCTGCGCTGGCTGCTCTTCCGGGTCGAGTTCGGCGCGGGTCTGATCAAGCTGCGCGGCGACCGCTGCTGGCGCGACCTGACCTGCCTGTACTACCACCACGAGACGCAGCCGATGCCCGGCCCGCTCAGCTGGTTCTTCCACCACCTGCCCCGGCCCCTTCACCGGGCCGAGGTCGCCGCCAACCACATGGTGCAGTTGTTCGTCCCGGTCCTGCTCTTCGCTCCGCAGCCGGTGGCGACGGTCGCGGCCGGCCTGATGGTGCTCACCCAGCTCTGGCTGGTGCTCTCCGGCAACTTCGCCTGGCTGAACTGGATCACCATCGTCCTCGCGCTCTCCGCCGTGGACGCCTCGCCGCTGGTCGGTGACCATCCGCAGCCCGATCCGCCGCTCTGGTACGTGGTCCTGGTCGTCGCGGCCACGGCGCTGGTCCTCGGCCTCAGCTACCGCCCCGCCCGCAACCTGCTCTCCAGGAACCAGGCGATGAACCGCTCGTACGACCCGTTCCACCTGGTCAACACGTACGGCGCCTTCGGGTCGATCGGCCGGGTCCGGGACGAGATCGTGATCGAGGGGACGGACGATCCGGCGCCGCACGCGGGCACGGTCTGGCGGGAGTACGGCTTCAAGGGCAAGCCGGGCGATCCGCGCCGAATGCCCCGGCCGTTCGCCCCGTACCATCTGCGGCTCGACTGGCTGATGTGGTTCGCGGCGCTCTCCCCCGGTTACGCGCGCGAGTGGTTCGGGCCCTTCCTCGAGCGTCTGCTCGAAGGCGACCGGGACACGCTGCGGCTGCTGCGTCACAACCCCTTCCCGGACCGGCCGCCCACCCATGTCCGGGCGCGGCTCTACCGCTACCGGTACACGACCTGGCGTGAGCTGCGGGAGACCGGCGCGTGGTGGCACCGGACGCTGGAACGGGAGTACATGCCGCCGATCCGGCTCCGGGACGGCGAGTCCCGGTGAGTGTTCGGTGATGCGCCCCGGCGGGCAGGCGGCCGGACAGTGCTGTGCCCCCGGCCGGGGTCCGGACGGGGGCACAGGGCGAAGCGACGAATCGCGACTCGGTCGATCCCGGTCAGTCGATACCGGGCAGGATGTGCGGCTCCGCGAGGTCGTCTTCGTAGCCGGCCAGCCTGATGGGCGCCGAGCGGGCCCACACTTCCAGGCTGCCCAGCTCGCCGGACCGCCGGGGCCGCTCCGGGCGGTCGGCCGGTCGCTGTTCCTGCTTCGTCAGTTCTGGTGTCACCGCGCACTCCCTTGTGTCGCGTTACCAATGAGGACATGGCCGTTCGGTCGCGGTGGCGCCGTGGAGGGGCGGGACCGCGGCCTTGGTGGAAGGCCAGTCCCCAGGCCGGCCGTGAGGGTTTTGTGAAACCCCGGTGGCCGACCGTGGTCCTCAGAGTAACCAAATGAGCGCGCTCGCGCTCTATGGGGCTCGAAAGTGTGACGCGATCGGGTGAATGTCGTACGGGTGAGCGACCGCCGGGACGGGTGGCCGGGAGGCGTGTCGGCCCAGGCGGGAGCCGTGCCCGGCCAGGTGGAGCCGTGCCGGGCGGCCGCCTGGGCGGCACGGCCCGGCTGTCCGGCAGGTTTACCAGTTGGCCGGGGCGTAGTCCTTGAGGAAGCAGCCGTACAGGTCCTCGCCGGCCTCGCCGCGCACGATCGGGTCGTAGACCCGGGCCGCGCCGTCGATCAGGTCGAGGGGCGCGTGGAAGCCCTCCTCGGCGAGACGGATCTTGTCCGGGTGCGGGCGCTCGTCGGTGATCCAGCCGGTGTCGACGGCGGTCATGAGGATGCCGTCGGAGTCGAACATCTCCTGCGCGCTGGTGCGCGTCAGCATGTTCAGCGCCGCCTTGGCCATGTTGGTGTGCGGGTGGCCCGCTCCCTTGTAGCCGCGGCTGAAGACGCCCTCCATCGCGGAGACGTTCACGACGTACGTGCGCTTCGCGGCGGCGGCCGCCATCGCCGGGCGGAGCCGGCTGATCAGGATGAACGGCGCGGTGGAGTTGCACAGCTGCACTTCGAGCAGCTCGACGGGATCCACCTCGGAGACGGTCTGGATCCAGCTGTTGGTGTCGTGCAGGTCGGGGACGAGACCGCCGGCGTCGATCGCCGTACCGGCGGCGATCCGCTCCAGGGAGGCCGAGCCGCCGACGAGGGCCAGCTCGGTCACGTCCTGCGCGGTGAGCGCGTCGCCCTTGCGGGCGGACGGCAGCGCCGGGATGGTGTCCACCGCACCGGAGCCGAAGGTCCCGATGATCTGGGCGGGCGGCAGCTCACCGGCCGGCAGCGGCGCGGCCTCGGCGGCGACCAGCTCGCTGTACGCGCCCGGGGAGCGGCGCACGGTCTGGGCGGCGTTGTTGATCAGGATGTCCAGCGGGCCCTCGGCCGCGACGGAGTCGGCGAGCGCCACGACCTGGGCGGGATCGCGCAGGTCGATGCCGACGATCTTCAGCCGGCCGATCCACTCGTCGCTGTCCGGCATCGCCTTGAAGCGGCGGATGGCGTCGTTCGGGAAGCGGGTGGTGATGGTGGTGTGGGCGCCGTCGCGCAGCAGCCGCAGCGCGATGTACATGCCGATCTTGGCGCGGCCGCCGGTGAGCAGGGCGCGCTTGCCGGTGAGGTCGGCGCGGGCGTCCCGACGGGTGCGGTTCTCGGCGGCACAGGCCTGGCAGAGCTGGTGGTAGAAGTAGTCGACCTCGATGTACCGGGTCTTGCAGATGTAGCAGGAGCGGGGGCGCTGGAGTATCCCGGCGATCTGTCCGGCCTCGGTGACGGAGGAGGGCAGGATGCCCTCGGTCTCGTCGTCGATCCGCTGGGCGGAGCCGGTGGCGGTGGACTCGGTGACCGCCTTGTCGTGCGCGGTCTTGGCGGCCCGGCGCTCCTGGCGGCGGCGCTGCTTCACGGTCCGGTAGATGCCGGCGGTGGCGCGGCGGACGGCGATCGCGTCGGGGTGGTCGACGTCCAGCTCGTCGAGCTCGTCGAGGACGCTCAGACAGACGGCCAGGCGCTCGGGGTCGATGCCCGGCCCGTGCTCCTGGGTCTCTTCAGTCACCGTCATGGCCTTTGCCGTTCCTCGATCGCTCATACGCTCGCGCGCGCTCGTCTCTCAAAAGAGGAACTTTACGGAGCCGGAGGGCATGTCTCCAAACCCGTGACGGGAGGGTGTTCGAACACACAGTCGCCGCAGAGTCCGCCGTTCGGGGAGCGGTAGTAGAGGCAGCAGGTGGTACGGCGCAGGGCGGGACCGCGGACGGTGCGCGCGAGGTCGGGGTGGGCGAAGAGCCCGGAGACGAGGGCGGCAGCCCGCTCGCCCGCGTCCGGGCGGCCCTGGGCGCGGGCCCAGCGGACGAGTTCGCGCAGGGCGCCGGCGAGCGCGGAGCCGGCGTTGCCCCACAGCAGCCGCGGCGAGATCCGGCCGTCGGCGCGGAAGGCGTGGGCGAGGGGTACGAGATGGGCTTCCAGGACGGCCTCGCGCAACTCCTCCACCGTGCCGGGGCGGGTGGCGGTGCCGGACCACCAGAGGTCGTCGGGCGAGGTGGCCGTCCCGTCCCAGTGGACCTCCCGGGGATCGAGGTCGGGGAACCTCCCGTGGAGGACCGCCGGACCGAGGGCGACCGACCACAACCGCGCGGCGAGCCCGAGATGCGCGAGCGAGGCGGCCACCCTCCGCTCGGGCGTACGGATGCGGGCGGCGACGGTGTCGACGCGGGCGGTCAGGGGGCCGATGCGGCCCGCGTAGAGGCCGGCGAGGGGGCGGGCGGTGGAGGCGGACGCCGGGGGCGCGGGCGGGGCGCTCTGCTCGGGCGGGGTCACGGGCGCGGGCGGGGCCGAGTCCTCCGCCGGGTGCGAGCCGTCCGCCGCGGTCGTGGGCGGAGGCGCGGGCGGGGTCGTCCGCAGCGCGAAGAAACCGCCCACCGACGCGCTCTCGACGAGATCCACCGACCTGCCTCCTTGACGTGCCCGCCCGGCATGGGCGCGGTCAAATGTGGGTCACACCCCGTCATGGTCAGGTCATGAACGGACCAAGCCGGTCGCGGTGCCCGTTGATCACCGTAACGCTCGGCGCATGACCACCTCCCCGCGCACGTCCCCCTCCACCCCTCCCACGGCGCCCGCGGTCTCGCGGCGACGGGCGGTGCTGACCCTGACGGCGGCCGCCTCCCTCGCGGCGGGCGTTCCCGCGGCCCGCGCCACGACCCTCACGTCCCCGACCCCGTCGCCGTCGGGCCGGACACGGGCCGAGAAGCCGCCGACGGCGGCCCGCGCGCTGGCCGAACTCCGCGCGGGAAACGCCCGCTTCGCGGCCCTGCGACAGCTCCACCCGCACGAGGACGCCGCCCGGCGCGCGGCCGTCGCCGTCTCGCAGCACCCCTTCGCGCTCATCCTCGGCTGCGTCGACTCGCGGGTGCCGCCCGAGCTCGTCTTCGACCAGGGGCTCGGCGATCTGCTCGCCATACGGTCGGCCGGGCAAGTCCTCGACGAGGCCGTGCTCGGCTCGATCCAGTTCGGTGTCACGGAGCTCGGCGTTCCGCTGGTGGTCGTGCTCGGGCACGAGCGCTGCGGGGCCGCGACGGCCGCGGTCGAGTTCGTCCGCACCGGGAAGCCCGCCGAGGGGCACCTCGCCCGGCTCGTCGAGGAGATCGCCCCGGCCGCGCGGGAGACGCGCGCCCTGCCGGGCGACTGGGTGGAGAACACGGTGCGGGCCAATGTGGCCCGGATCCGGCGGCGACTGGCTCGGGATGAGGCGTTCGACCGGGCCCTGATCGTCGGTGCCCGCTTCGACCTGGATACCGGAAAGGTCGCATTCCACCCGTCCTGACCTGCGACGGCGTACATCTCAGGGTGTACGGATCGGGCCCGTACTGCGTCAGCAGTACGTCCGAGGGGGTTCCCAGGTACGACGACGTGAACGCCGAAAGGAGAGATCGTTGGAGGTATGAACCCCCTCTTGCCGTCCGTGCTCCTGTCACTGGTCTCGGCGGTCGCCTACGCGGCCGCGGCGATCGTGCAGGAGCGCGTGGCGGCCACCGCCGGCGGCCACACGTACGCCCCGCTGCGCACCCCGGCCTGGTGGGGGTCCGTGGTCCTCAACGGCCTGGGGGCCGCGCTCCACGTGGCCGCGCTCGCCTACGGTCCGCTCAGCCTGGTCCAGCCCCTCGGCGCGCTCACGATCGTCTTCGCGCTGCCCATGGCGGCGCTCTTCGTCGGCCGCCACGCCGGCCGCACGGCCTGGCGCGGCGCGGTCATGGCCACGGTCGGTCTGGCCGGGCTGCTCAGTCTGACCGGCAGCGCCGGGGCCCGGTCCCTGGACGGCGGCGAGAGGTGGCTGCTGGCCGCCGGGACGCTCGGCGTGATCGTCGCGCTGTTCGCCGCCGCGCGCGTGGTGGGCCGTTCCGTCCTGCGCAGCGTGATCCTGGCGGCCGCAGCGGGCGTCTCCTTCGGTATCGCCTCGGTCTTCACGAAAACGGTGGCGGAGGAGTGGACGGCGAGCGCGCCGCTGGCCCAGTGGCCGAGCCTGCTGGTCCTGTCGGCGCTCGCGATCACCGGACTGCTGCTCTCCCAGGCCTCCTACCGGGGCGCGGGTCTGGCGGCGCCGCTGGCCACGGTCACGGTGGTCAACCCGGTGGTGGCCGCGGCGGTGGGCCTGACGCTCTTCGGCGAGACCTTCCGTTACGGCGCCGCCGGCACCGTGGCGGCGCTGATCTGCGGCGCCGTGACGGCGGCCGGCCTCGTCCAGCTCACCACGGACCGCCTGGCGGCGACGGCGCAGGTCCCGCACACGGTGGTGGACCGGGAGGCGGGGAACCCGGAGGCGCCGTCCCCGTGCCCGGATCCGGGGTCGGGCCCGCGCGCGGCGGGCCCGACACCCCCTAGGGGCTCAGATGGAGACGCCGCGGGCGCGGAGGTACGCCAGGGGGTCGATGTCGGAGCCGTATCCGGGGCCCGTCCGTACCTCGAAGTGGAGGTGCGGCCCCGAGCTGTTGCCGGTCGATCCTGAGCGGGCGATGCGCTGACCGCCGGTGACGCGCTGGCCGTCGCGGACGTGCAGCGCCGAGAGGTGGGCGTACTGGCTGTAGCGGCCGTCGTCGTGGCGGATGACGATCTCGTAGCCGTACGCGCCGCCCCACCCCGCGGAGACGACCTTGCCGTCGGACACGGCCTTGACAGAGGTGCCGGTGGGGACCGGGAAGTCGACCCCGGTGTGATAGCCGCTGGACCAGGAGGAACCCGCCTTGCGGTAGCGGGTGCCGAGCGAGGCGGAGACGGGGGCGCTGTAGCGGTCGTCGGCCCGGGGCGCGGGTCTCGTCGCCGGTTTGGTGACGGGCTTGGTGACCGGCCGGCTCACCGGCTTCGTGACGGGCTTGGTCACCGCCTTCACGGGCGGCTTGGACGCGGGCCGGGTGACGGGCTGGGTCCTGGTGACCGGCGCCTTGGCCACGGGCGGCTTCGTCGCGGGTGCCTTGCTCGCGGGTGCCTTGCCCGCGGGCGGCTTACTCGCGGGCGGGGCCGTGGTCGTCGGGGCCTTGGCCGAGGGGGCCTGGGCGGGCGGGGACTTGGGCGCGGAGATGCGCAAGGTGAGCCGCTGCCCGGGGTGGATCATGTCCGGGTCGCCGCCGACGACGGCGCGGTTCTCCTCGTACAGCTGCGGCCAGCCGCCCCTCACCTGCTCTTCGCGTGCGATCCGGGAGAGCGAGTCGCCCGGCGCGACGGTGTACATCTCGCGGACCGTCGGGACGCTGGTGGGAGTGACGGCGGCAGGGGGCTTCGGTGCGGCGGTCGGCGGCCTCTGGCCGGTCGGTCTCTTGCCCGTGGGGCTCTGCCCCGTGAGCTGCTGCCCCTGCTGCTGCCGGGCCGACCGCTCCGTCTCCTGGCCGCCGGAGCCGCGTTGCGCGGGGAGGGTGGCGGGCCGGACGTCCGGCGCGTCACCGCCGCGGACGAGCCCCGCCCGTGGGGAACAGGTCGGCCAGGCACCCGGCCCCTGGCCCTTGAGGACCTTCTCCGCGATGACGATCTGCTGGTCCTTCGAGGCCAGGTCGGCGCGCGGGGCGTAGTGCGTACCGCCGTACCGTTCCCAGGTCGACTGGCTGAACTGCAGCCCGCCGAAGTAGCCGTTGCCGGTGTTGATGGCCCAGTTGGAGGAGGATTCGCAGGCGGCGACCTTCTCCCACACGTCGAGAGAGGCGGCCTGCGCGGAGCCCGCCCCGATCAGCGGCAGCGCGAGTCCGGCGCCGCTCGCGGTGACCGTGAGCGAAGCCCGGTTGATCCGGCTCTGCTGAGGTCTGCGGTGTCGTCCGCGTAAGGCCATGGTCCCCCCTTGGGCGCATCAGCAGCCGACCAAGTTACGGGTAATCCACAGACCGTGACAAGGCCCCGCGCGAATTCCGCGCGGGGCTCGACTTCCTCGTGTCACACGCCGCTCAGGGGCCGGCGGGACCCGGCTGGGGCTGAGGCTCCGGTTCCGGTACGGGCGTGGGCTGCGGCGGCTCGGGCACCGGGTTAGGCGGCGGAACCGGGGTCGGCCCGGGCGTCGGGGGCGGGACGGGGCCCGGAGGCGGGACCGGCGAGGGCGGCACCGGATCGGGGTACGGGTGGGTCATGACGGGCCTCTCGGTCGACTCGGCCGTTCAACTCGGCCGTTCTGCACCAGGTTCTACCGGTGCGCGTGCCCGCGCCCGCCGGATCCATTCCTTCGGGTCAGCGGCCCGCCGCGGCGGCTGCGGCGCCGAGACCGGACGCGGGGCTGGAGAGCACGGGCAACGGTGTACGCGTACGGGCGGCGGCGTCCGCCATGGAGGCCTGGGCCAGCACGACGACGGTGTCGCCGCCCGGGTCGATCCGGTCCACGGCGGCGGCGACGGCGTCCAGGTAGCCGTCGCGGTCGCCGGCCTCGAAACGCTCCCACGCCTCCCCCACCAGCAGGGTCTCCACCGCCGGGGACCGGTCGCCCGCCTCCTCGCGCAGGAGCCCGAGGGTGGGCTCGACGGTGGACGCCACGGTCGCGACGACCACGATCCGCGCATGCCGGGCGGCCTCGGCCGCCATCGGCCGGTCCACCCGCAGCACCGGCACACCGAGGGAGGCCGAGGCGCGCTCCGCGACGGCCCCGAGGGTCGAACAGGTGCAGAGCACGGCGGCGGCGCCGTCCCGGACGGCACGCCCGAGAAGGCCACGGACGGCTCCGGCCACCACTCCCGGGCCCTCGACCCGGGCCCGTACGAGCAGTTCCGCGGCGACGAGGTGCCGAAGGACGAGGCCGGGGTGGTATCGGTCGCGTAGGCCGTCGAAGACGGGGACGTGGCCGTCCGAGGTGTGCAGCAGCGCCAAGGTCACCAGAGTTCCGGCGCCTCCTTGAGCTGGGCCTTCGCCGCCTGGACGACCTCGGCCGACGCCGCGGGCGCCTCCTCAGGTGTCACCCTCGTACGCCTCCAGGCGCCCCTCGGCCCGGTCGTCGCGGATCCTCAGCTCCGCCATGCGAGACGCCTCCCCCGGCTCAGACGTGCGCGGCGACGGCCTGCGGGCTGCGCCGGGTGTCACTCCCGGGCACGGGCGCGGACGCGTCGGCCCCCACCTCCACGATCCGGTTGTCCGCGTCCACGTGCACCACCCGCGGCACGAAAGCCCGCGCCTCGGCGTCGTCGACCTGGGCGTAGCTGATGAGGATCACCAGATCACCGGGGTGCACGAGGTGCGCGGCGGCGCCGTTGATCCCGATCACCCCGGACCCGCGCTCGCCCTCGATGACGTACGTCTCCAGCCGGGCCCCGTTGTCGATGTCGACGATGTGTACCAGCTCCCCGGGCAGCAGATCGGCCGCCTCCATGAGATCGGCGTCGACGGTCACGGAGCCGACGTAGTGCAGATCGGCCTGTGTGACGGTGGCCCGGTGGATCTTGGACTTGAACAGAGTGCGCAGCACTGTGGACTCCTCGAAGACGGCTCCCTGCCTGCTTCGTGCAGGTCAAGGGCATCCTCGACTTTACATCGGCACACGCCGAACGATGTTTGTGAGAAACATCGCTCTGGTCGGGCTAGACGGCCCTCACCTGGTCTTTTACGCCGTCACCGGCGGCAGTTCGGGCAATTCTCCAGGAGCGCTCTGCGGCCCATGCTGACCGCATGCTGACTTACCTGATGAACCATCAAGAGCAAGCCCCTGACCGCGTCCACATACCGCAGACCTGTCAAACGTCCAGAGTCGGAACCTACGCGCGCGTACTGACACTGCGCGGCAGATGCCGACCGCAGCCCGTGCCTCGTGAGTTCAGCTCGGAGCGATCGTCACGATGTCAGGGGCGATGTCCAGCACCAGGAGCGCCGCCGCCACGTGGGTCGGGTTGTCCTCCACCTTGACGGCCGAGAGTTCGTTGGCGCGTGAGACGCGCCGTTCGACGGTGTTGCGGTGCGCATAGAGGTCGGCGGCCGCCCGGGTGGTGCTGAAGCCGCACTGCACATAGGTGAGCAGTGCCTGCCGCAGGGCTGTGTCGGCTTCGGCCAATGGCCCGAGGGTGTTGATGACGAACCGACGTGCGCCGGGCCGGTCCTTCGTGAGCGCGTCGATCAGCTCGACGTCGGCGTAGGCGGTGAACCGCCGGTCGGAACCCAGCCGGATCACCAGCGCCTGCGCCGCGAGGGCGTCCTGGTGGCTGGAGCGGAATCCTTCGAGACCGCGTCCCGGCCTTCCCACCGCCGCGCGGACCTCGTCGGTCGCCGCGAGGTCCTTCTCCACGTGGTGAAGGTCCGGGACGGTTTCCCCCGAGAGCCAGATCCACCGCGACGTGGCGCTGGCGCGCGCCACCAGGGCGCTCCGGCCGCCGGCGGAGGAACGCACGGCGGCGATCGCCTCTTCCAGGGCACCGGCCTGCTGGGGATCGTCGACCCAGAGGACGAGACCCACGTGCCACCGCGCCATCCGGTAGCGCAGGCGTCCTTCGGCGAGGTCCTCCGCCATCGGTGCCCCACTGGCGATCAGCTGGATCAGTGCGATCCCCTCTGCATCCGTGTTCCCCATGGCCGCGGCGAGGCCGGCTTGCCGCAGGGCAGCGACGGAGTCGAGGGCGTACTGCACCAGCGACTGCGCCGTCACGTCCAGGACCCCCACGAGAAGATCGGGGTCCGCGCAGTCCGCCACGCATTCCTCCAGCCATCGCCGCCAGCCGATCCCCAGGGCCACACGCCACGCACCGGCGAAGTCGGGCGCGATGCCCCGGGAGACGAGATCGTTGATGTACGCCGTGGTCCTCGGACTGACGTAGGGCTCTACCCTCCGCCCCGGTTGCTGAACGTTTGCGGACAACCATTGGACCACCTCAGAGCGGTTGAGCGCGCGATCCTCCTCGACCAGCGATGCGTCCGCGAGGAGAGCGGGATCGTTCTGGGCGACGAGAGAGGGCCTTGCGAAGGCTTCGATCAGGGCGTCCGTTTCCGTCAGCAGGCGCTGACACAGGGACCTGATCGCATCGGCGACCTCACGCGAGGGCGGGGGCCACAGCTCTTCCATGTTCTCAGTGTCCCTCTGCTCTCGGGGAGCCGAGGCTCCCGACATGCTGTGTCCCAGACCGATGAAGGGCTTGTCGGCGGCCCGGCCGACGACGAGGGCGTCCCCGGCCCTCGGCCGCTGTTTACTCCCACTAAACGGCGGCAGATTTACCACCTTCTCGTCGGCACTACAAGTGGTTCGACACCATCGCCCCCTCCCCCTCCGCAGGGGCGCACCGACCGCCCCTGGCACCCATGCCTTAGCCTCGTGCCACGGAGAGGACTCGTCCGGGTCGGCCCGTCACCTGACAGGCACACGACCTCGGCCTCGGGACGGGCGGTGAGCACACCATGTCCATCGGTGACGGCGGGACAGCAGACGGAGCGGAACGGGGCGCCGCCGCCCTCGAAGCGTCCACCGGCGCGCAGCTGCGGAGGATCAGGCTCGACCGCGGCTTGTCGTTGACGGAGGTCGCGCACCGGGCAGAGGTCACCAAGGGCTTTCTGAGCCAGTTGGAGCGTGGGCTCACCAGCGTGTCCGTCCCCACGTTGCTGCGCGTCTGCGAGGTGCTGCGGATCGGGGTCGGGGAGCTGTTCGCGTGCCCCGACGAACACGTCGTGGACGGCGGAAGCCGGATCGACATGGGCGGTGAGGGCGTGGCCGAATACCTGCTCACGCCCGCCGGCACCACGGCGTTCCAGGTCTTCCGCTCCGTGATCGAGCCAGGCGGGGGCACCGGAGGCCCTTACCGGCTCGACACCGCCACGATTTTCGCGATGGGGCTGAGCGGCTCCACCCGTCTGATCGTCGGAGGCGAGACCCGGATGCTGTCGGCCGGGGCGTCCACGTCGTTCTCCGGGCAGACGCTTCACGAGTTCGACAATCCGGGTACGACGGTGAGCGAGGTCCTCTGGGTCCTGTCGCCTCCCCTGCCGCGCGCCGCGCGAGAACCCGCCTAGATCCCGGCGTCGAATGCCGGGCCCGCATGAGGAGTGGTGCGAGGGCGACGGCTACTTCGCAGGACCCGGCGGTGTTGTCGTAGCGGATGGCGATCTCACACCGCGCCGTCACGGAGCAGGCGTCGCCCGAACCCTCAGGAACCCCCGCGCCTGGCACGACCGAGCGCCCGCCGGGCCCGTGTCCTGCTGCCGTTGAAGAAGTCGTTGAACCGGTCCAGCCCCCAGATGGCCCGGAGGACGAACGGCTGCATCAGCAGCGACATCGACGGCGAGTACTTCGGGGCGTCCGACCAGATGCCGGCGAGGTCGTCCGACATCTGACCGTCGACGATGTAGTCGGCGAGCTGGTGGGTCACGTACGGCACCTGGCAGAGGCCGTGGCCGTTGCAGGCCATCGCGTAGAAGACGTTGTCACCCACCTGCCCGGCGACCGACAGCCAGTCCGGGCTGATGCCGATCCAACCGCCCCAGGCCCGCTCGATGGCCACGTCGGACAGCGACGGGAACCGGTTGGCCAGATCCTTCCCCATGTCCCGCACGACAGCGGGGTCCGGGAGCCGGTCCGGGAGCGGGTAGGTCTGGCCTCGCTGCGCTTTGCGGACCCCGCAGACGATGGTGTTGCGCTCGGTGAGCCGGTAGTGGGTCATCAACTGGTGCTGGGTGATGATGCCGGACCGGCTGGTCCAGTCCAGCGCGGCGAGCCGCTCCGGCGCGATGGGTTCCGACTCGATCTCGATGACGTACAGCGGCGTCGCGAGGTTCTTGGGCGTGATGTCCCACTCGCCGCCGTAGACGCTGGTCGCGAGCAGCACCTTGTTGGCCCGCACGGTGCCGTGCGGTGTCGTGATCTCGACGATGCCGCCCGTGCGCCGGACATCGCTCACCCGCGTCCGCTCGAAGACCTTGGCCGAGGACGCGAGCAGTGCGCGGCGCACACCACGGGCGAGCTTGCCCGGGTTCAGCATCCCGCCGATGGATTCCCGCATCCCGCCCACGAAGCCGGCGGGGAGGCCGAGCTCCTCGCTGCTGCCGACGGTCCCGCCCCCACCGAAGGCGCGCAGGATCGCCGCCTGGGTACGCACCCTGAGCATCATGAGGGGTGAGACCGCACCCCACACCAGGCCGTTCGCCACGTAGTCGCAGTCGATGTCGTGCCTCGTGATGAGGTCTTCCACATAGCGGCCCGCGTGCTCCGCCAGTTTGGCCATGACCGGCATCTTCTTCGGGGACTGGAGGCTGAGCATCCGCAGGTCGCCACCCGGCGCCCCGGCGATCTGACCGCCGTTGCGCGAGGCCGAGCCGTAACCGCAGAACTCGGCCTCCAGCAGGACCACGTCCTGGTCGCGCTCCGCGAGGCGCAGGGCGGCCGCCATGCCGCCCATCCCGCCGCCGATGACGGCGATGTCGCAGGTGAGATCACCGTCCAGCGCGGGCCGCACGTCGTCCGGCGGGTCGATCCAGCCGGTGAAGCTGGTGTACTTCGTGCTGTCGGTCCTCATGCTGTCCCGATCTCCTTCCAGGTGGGGCGTCCGCCCCACTTCGTACTCCGCGTCGTGGCGTGCTCGGCGGCGCGCCCGAGCCCCCGTTCCCTTCCGGCGGATCGACGGTGACGGGCGGCTCTTCGGCGAGACGCGTGAAGACGGCGAACAGGAGGTTCTCCGTCCTCTGCGTCTCCGTCTCAGTCCTGAGAAGTCGTGGCCCCGAGTGAGGTCCGGCCCGCTCGCCGCTCTCCCTTGGCCGCGACCGAACGGGCGGGCAGGTCCCCCATGGTCAGGAGACCGGGACGCGCCTCGACGACCGCGGTGGAGGCGTTGACCGCTGCCGCGACGGTGCTGAGGAAGGAATCGAAGCCCACGGAGGAACGGAGGTCGACGATCTGCTCCTCTCCGACGATCCGGTAGTCGTCACCCGCGGCCACCTCGTCGGCCGCCTCGAAGAACCCGAACGTGATCTCCAGATCAATCACCACCTCGCCCTTGAGCACGCCCCGGGCGGCGTGAGTGACCGCCGCGATCTGCCCCGGTTCGATACGCATGTGGTCCCCGACGCGCGGCGAAGTCGTCACGACGGCGGGTTCGACCTCTCTTACGTCCACCGAGTCGAGATCCCATCCGAGCCCTGCCGCGAGCGCCCCGATGGCCTGCTCGAAGCCGTGGTGCCCGACGACCTCGCCCCGGCTGCGAGCCGTCGCGAACTCGCGCATGGTCAGACCGAGGCCGAACTTCGACAGGATCGCACCGTAGCGTGACATGTTCGTCCGCCGAAGGATCCGCACGCTCTCCACACGCTGGGTCAGTGCGGTCAGGAGGAGAGGAAGGGTGTCCATCAGGACGCCCGGGTTCGCCCCGCTGCCCAGGACGGTCACGCCGTGCGCCTTCGCCGTGTCGTCGAGCCGCCGGGCCAGATCGGGGTGGCTCCGCCATGGATGGGCCAGCTCTTCGCAGATGCTCAGAACGTTGTACGAACGTTCCAGCAGCGGCAGCAAGACGTCGGCCGCCCCGTGCAGATCCGAGACGGTCGCCACGATCGCGAGGTCGGCGACGGGCAGCTCGTCCGGGTCGTTCACGACGACGACACCGTTCGCGAGGCCGCCGAGGAGCCCTCCGAGGTCCTGACCGACCACGCGGGGGTCCCGGTCCGCCGCTCCCACGATCTCCACGTCCGCGCGTCGCAGCAAGGAAGAGGCGATGGCCCGGCCAGTGGCACCGAGCCCCACCACGACAGTCCGATTCTTCAACGTCACTCCCCTGGGCGCCTCGGTCGGCCCGCCCACGACACTGTGCTCGGCGAAATCGGACTTCGCCGGTGGCGGTTGCCTGGTACCCCACTGTCACAGGCAACGGGCATGGCGAGAACGACACTGGGCACCGGCTTCCTCCGAGGGCGGTGCACGGTGCACAGACCGGCCGCGCCCTTGCGCTCATGAGCTGATCGGCAAGTCGCTCAGAGTCGCTCGTAGACAGCCGGTCGGCGCGCTCGCAGGACGAGGGCCTGCACCGCGCCGGCCACGGCCGAGAGGGCGACGAGTCCGCCGATCACCCAGGCACCCGTGGTGGTGCCGACGAGGAGCGGGAAGTTGGCGACCATCAGGCAGACCACGCAGGCCAGGCCGAGGAAGGCGACGGCCGGGGCCACGACCGTCCGCCACACCGGCTGCCGCCCGTCGGCGCGCCGGAAGAAGCCGACGACGGCGAGGCTGGTGGCCGCCATCAGCAGGACGATGCCGAGGGTGGCGGCGCCGGAGAACCACGCGTAGAGGTCCCCGATCGGGTCGAGGCCGAGCGAGGCGACGACGAGCGTGGTGACGAGCGCGACCGCCGAGGCGACGGCCGAGGACGCCGACGGCGCGCGGTGCCGGGGGTGGACGACGCTCAGCGACGCCGGAAGCGCGCCGGCCCGGGACAGCGCGAACTGATAGCGCGTCACGACGTTGTGGAAGGCCAGTACGCAAGCGAACTGGCTTGTTATCAGAAGGAGTTGCATGGCGTCGGCCCAGACGGACCCCACGTAGCTCCGCGTCAACGTGAGGACCAGACCTTCGGGGTCGGCCTGCGCGGCTCCGACCACGGCGTCGACGCCGGAACCCACCACGATCGCCCACACGGTGAACGAGTAGAAGGCTCCGATCACCAGGATCGCGACGTATGTCGCCCGCGGGACCGTGACGTCGGGGTCCTTCGCCTCGTTGCGGAACACGGCCGTCGCCTCGAAGCCGATGAAGCCGAAGAGGGCGAACATGACGCCGAGGCCCAGGGAGCCGGTGCCCACGATCGAGGGCGACACCGGCTCGGCCGTCAGGCCGTGGGCGCCGCCGTGGCCCACGATGCCGACGTCCATGACTAGGAGCAGCAGGAATTCCAGTACCAGCACGGCACCGAGCACCTTGGCGCTCAGCTCGATGTCGCGGTAGCCGAGGAAGGCGATGACGCCCAGCGAGACGAGCGCCCAGGCCCACCACGGGGAGCCGACGTCGGCGTACCGCTCGATGACGTTGCTCGTCGCGACCCCGACGTAGGCGTTCACCCCGACGAGAAGCAGCGTGTAGGAGAAGAGCGCGAGGGTCGCCGCCGAAAGACCGGGGATCCGGCCCAGCCCCGCCTGGACGTAGGCGTAGAAGGCCCCCGCGTCACGTACCCGTCCGGCCATCAGCGTGAAGCCGACCGCGAAGACCAGCAGCAGCACGGTGGACAGCACGAAGTACAGCGGCATCCCCGGGCTGCCGCTCACGGCGAAGGCGAGAGGTACCCCGCCGGCCACCAGGCCGAGCGGTGCCGCCGCGGCGACGACCATGAAAACGATCTGCGACACGCCGAGCCCACGGTGGAGCGGGTTGCCCGATCCCGCTTCACCGCCGGGTGCTTCGGCGTGCCCTGTCTTGGAGAGGTCGGTCATCGCGATCACCTTTCGGCTCACGGGCCGGTACCGGCTCGTCATGGGTGGGTGAAGGAGTGGGTGGAGCGGTACGCCTGCGCGAACGAACAGGTGCGGCTCCCTCGCGGTGGCTGAGCCGGAGCGGCAGGAGGCGGCTCCTGCCGCCCGAGAAGACGCGGCCCCGTGCGGGTTCAGGGACGTCGGCCGCTTCCGCTCGGCCGCGATCGCGGGAGCGACGGCGGCGATCCCCCGCGACTCGATACACCTGTGGGTCCCGGCACGCGGCGAGGTCGTGACGACAGCGGGTTCGGTCTCCCCGCATGACCACGAGCCCGCTGTTTACTACCACTAAACAGCGGGAGGAAACCTCTACCACCCCGGTCTTGCTCCTGCAATGGCTGCGGCAGCAAGACGCCGCTGGACGGCCGTCTCCGACCGCCCTCCCGGAAGGGCCGAGCCCCAGGCTCCACCGGGGCCTCCGCCCGAACGTCGGACACCGTATGGGCGCAGCGGCCGGGTCCGCCTGTGCATCGTGCACCGAGCTCTGGCGAAGGAGGTGCCCGCTGTCGTTCTCGCAGGCGGTCGCGGCTCGCGACAGTGAGGTAACCGCCACAGGAACAGCGAGGAAACGCCATGACAGCTGAGGTGTTGGACGCCGTCGAGGAATTCGACGTGGTGATCATCGGAGCCGGAATCTCCGGGATCGGCGCGGCCACCCATTTCAGCCGGGAGCTGCCCGACAAGTCGCTCGCCGTACTGGAAGCGCGCGACGACATCGGAGGCACGTGGGACCTGTTCCGCTATCCCGGCATCCGCTCGGACTCCGACCTCCACACGTTCGGATACGCGTTCAAGCCCTGGCGCCACGAAGCCGCGATCGCCGACGCTCCCCTCATCAAGGAGTACCTCCACGAGACCGTCGAGGAGAACGGCCTGGAGCGCGTCCTCAGGCTCGGCCACCGGGTCGTCCGCGCGGAGTGGTCCACGGCGGACTCACGGTGGACCCTCACCGTCCAGACGTCGGACTCCGCCACGGGAGCGACCCGGACCAGGACGATCCACGCGGGATGGGTCTTCGCCGCCACCGGCTACTACCGGTACGACGAGGGGTTCTCCCCGGAGTTCCAGGGACGGGACGAGTTCGAGGGCCGGATCGTCCATCCGCAGCACTGGCCCGAGGGACTCGACTACAGCGACAAGAAGGTCGTCGTCATCGGCAGCGGCGCGACCGCGATCACTCTGGTGCCGGCCATGACCACCGGGGCGGGCGCCGCCCGGCACGTGACGATGCTGCAGCGCACCCCCACCTACGTCATGGCGCTCCCCCGCGTCGACAAGGTCGCCCTGGCGCTCACGAAGCTGCTCGGGGAAGAGCGCGGGTACGCCGTGACGCGGTTCAAGAACATCTGGACCGAACACTCCGTCGTGAAGGGCCTGCGGACCTTCCCCAAGGCAGGACGGGCCTTCATCCGGCGCGAGAACGTCAAGCGCCTTCCCAAGGGGTTCGACGTCGACAAGCACTTCAACCCGCCGTACGACCCGTGGGACCAGCGGGTGTGTGTGGCACCGAACGGCGACTTCTTCGACGCGATCAAGGACGGAAGGGCCTCCGTCGTCACCGACGCCGTGGCGAGGTTCAGCAAGCGCGGCATCGTCCTGGCGTCGGGTGAGGAACTGGAAGCCGACATCATCGTCACGGCGACGGGGCTGAACCTTCGGCTCTTCGACGGCATGCCCATCGTGGTCGACGGTCACCAGGTCGACATCGCGGACGCGCTCTGTTACCGCGGCATGCTGCTGAGCGGTTTGCCGAACTGGGCGATGGCGATCGGCTACACCACCTCGTCCTGGACGCTCAAGGTGAGCCTGATGTGTCGTTACTTCATCGATCTCGTCCGCCACATGGACACCCGCGGATACGACACGGTGGTTCCGGTCGCACCGCCGGGAACGAACCGCAGGCCCGTCATGGACCTCCAGGCCGGATACGCCAAGCGCGGCGAGAAGCTCATGCCCAAGCAGGGCCCCGAGAAGCCCTGGCGGATGGCGATGTCCTACCCCGAGGACGCCAGGGCGCTGCGCGGCCCGGTGGCCGACGAGAACCTCCGGTTCGGCGTCCGCCGGGCGGCCGCGCCGGCACCCGGCGGGAGGCGAGCCACCCGTGCCTGAGACGAGCGCCGTCGAGAGCGCCGACCAGTACGCGACCCTGCCGTCCGGGATGACGATCTGTTTCCGGGACCACGGCGACCAGGACGACCCCGCGATGCTGCTCATCGCGGGACTGGGCGAAGACCTCACCTTCTGGTCCGATTCGTTCGTCGACTCCCTCACCGTCCACGGTTTCAGGGTCGTCGCGATCGACAACCGCGACGCCGGCCAGTCGACGTTCGTCGCCGCGCCCCCTCCCGGGCTCTGGCGTCAGATCGCCGCGCGTCCGCGCGGCGACGCGTACGCGCTGGCCGACATGGCCCAGGACGCCGTCGGCGTACTCGACCATCTCGGGATCGCGCGGGTGCATCTGGTCGGGCGGTCGATGGGAGGGATGATCGCGCAGACGATCGCGGCCACAGCACCCGAGCGGGTCCTGTCGCTGGCCTCCCTCTACTCCACGACCGGGGCGCGCAAGGTCGGTCAGCCGGCCCTGTCGACGATCCGGCTCCTCGCCGCCCCGCCGGCGAGGAACAGAACCGCGGCGGTCCGTGCCCACCTGAGGCTCACCCGTCACGTCGCGGGAACGGGGCACCCCATCGACGACGCGGCCGAGGCGGCCATCGCGGCGCGCGGCTGGGACCGGAGCGCCGGCGACCCGGCGGCCGGCACGGCGCGCCAGATCCAGGCCATCCAGCGCTCCGGGGACCGGACGGCCCAGCTGAGCCGGATCACCGCCCCGACGCTGGTCATCCACGGCGACCGGGACCCACTGGTGAGCCCGAGCGGCGGCGCCGCGACAGTCCAGGCGATCCGCTCAGCACAGCACGTGGTCATTCCCGGCATGGGCCATCACCTCCCCGAGTCCCTCGTCGGCCCCATCACGACCTACATCGCGCAGCACGCGAACCGCGTGGGTGAAGGAGGCAGCCATGTCCGGATCTCGTGAGCCCCGCTCCGGGAGCAGCACGGTCGACGTCGTGGTCGTCGGTGCCGGTTTCGCCGGTCTGAGCGCGGCGGAGCGACTGGTGAGCACGGGGCGGTCCGTCCTGGTCGTGGAAGGCCGCGACCGGGTGGGAGGCCGCTCGTTCTCCGGCGAGGTGGCCGGCGTGAAGGTCGACCTCGGAGCGACCTGGGTGGCCCGGCGCCACACCGCCGTCCGGGACCTCGCGAGCCGGGTGGGGTGTACCACCACCGACCAGTTCGCCCAGGGCCGCAACGTGCTGTGGATGGCGGGCCGGCGCCGCACCTACAGCGGGACCATTCCCAAGGTCTCCCCCGCGGCCCTGGTGGACATGGCGCGCATGCAGGCTGCGGTGAACAAGCTGGTCGCGACCGTCGACGTGGACGCGGCGTGGGAGACGCCGGGGGCCGGCCGGCTCGACGCCGTCTCGTTCGGCGAGTGGCTCGACCGGAAGAACGCGCTGCCCGGCACCCGTGCGCTGATGACCGTCATCAGCAAGGTGCAATGGGGCTGCACCCCGGGAGACGTCTCCCTGCTGCACGCACTGCGCTACATCCGTTCGGCGGGCGGGCTCGACCACATGCTGGACGTTGAGGGCGGCCAGCAGCAGGACCGGATCGTCGAGACCACCCAGGAGATCGCCCAGCGGGTGGCGGAGCGGCTCGGCGACCGCGTGCGCCTGGAGACACCGGTGCGCCGCATCGCACAGGACGACGACGGCGTCACCGTCCGCACCGACTCCGGCGAGATCCGGGCCCGGTACGCGATCGTCACGGCCTCACCGGCGCACCGCGCCGCCATCGCCTTCGAGCCCGCTCTGTCCCAGCAGGGCGAAGGGCTCACGCGGACCTGGCGCATGGGCGTGCTGAGCAAGGCGTTCGTGGCCTACGAGAGGCCGTTCTGGCGGACCGACGGCTGTTCCGGCGAGGCGGTGACCGACACCGGAACCGTGTTCATCACCTTCGACGTGTCCCCCGCCCTCGGCGGGCCGGGCGTCCTGATGGCCTTCTGCGATCCGCGCGTCTTCGACGGCTTCAGCCCCGGGGCCCGACGCGACCGGGTGGTCCGGCAACTCGCCGACCTCTACGGTCCGCAGGCGCTCGCCCCGATCGACTACGTGGACCACTGCTGGGGAGCGGAGCCCTTCGCCCCGGGCGGCCCCAACCCCGCCGTCGCCCCCTACGCGACCACGAGCTTCGGCAAGGCGCTGAGCGAGCCCCACGGGCGCGTCCACTGGGCGGGCTCCGAAACCGCCGGCGAATGGGCCGGAACCATGAACGGCGCCGTTCTGACGGGCCAGCGCACCGCGGAGAGCGTCCTCACCCTGCTGACTCGCGACGTCCGAGAGGGGGCGTCCCGATGAAGGAGACGCTGTTCCTGCTGGCCGACCTGTGGATGATCTTCGCCGGTTACTTCTACGGCTGGAGATTCATCCGCCGCTACGGCAACTACCTCCTGGGTCTCGAGTGGATGGTCGTCGCGACGTCGGGCACCAACTTCCTGCTCTGGTCGCTGCTCGGGGCCAAGAGCGACAGCGTGCTGTACGACGTGGCGTACTTCTTCGACGCGTTCTCCAGGTCGGTCGGCATCACCCTCATCCTGGTCCTGGGCCTGATGAAGGTCACCCATCGCTACAAGCCGAGCCGCGGCGTCGACGTCGCCGTGTTCGGGGTCGCGATCGTGGCCGCCCTGTTCCTCCGCCCCCTCCACGGCGCGGATCTCCACACCGACCGTGCCGCGTTCTGGGTCTCCGTGTTCTACGTCGTCGTCAACCTCCTCACGGCCGTGTTCCTCTGCTACTTCGTCAAACGGCTCTGGAGCGCGGGCGCGAGGTGGCCGGCGGTCTGGACCGGACTGGTCACGGCCGCCGGGACCACCATCGCGATCACGTACGACTTCTTCCCGCTGCCGTTCGACGACGCGAACCGCACGATCTTCTACACCGCCGCGCTGGCGACCTGGGGCACCCAGGGATTCGTCTACTTCCACGCCTACCGCGCCCTGCACGACCGCGACGCGGCCTCGGACGCGAACCCGGCCCCCGCGACCGGGGCCCTCGCATGAACCCGTCACATCCACAAGGAGCCAGCATGACGAAAAGGCACGTGTACGCGGTGGTGGAGCCGGCCACCGGCAAGCTGGTCAAGGAGTACCCCACCGCGACGGACGAGACCGTCGACGCGGCGCTCGACGCGGCGGCGGAGGCCTACGCGCAGTGGTCGAGGCAGACCTCCGTGGCACAGCGCGCCCAGCTGCTGCACGCCGTCGCCACCTTGCACGACGAGCGCAGCCGGCAGCTCGCCGAGATCATCCACCGGGAGATGGGCAAGCCGGTGGACGAGGCCGTCGGGGAGGTCGAGTTCAGCGCCTCCATCTACCGGTACTACGCCGAGAACGCGGAGAAGTTCCTCACCGACGAGCCGATCGAGCTCCTGGAGGGCGAGGGCACCGCCTTCGTCCGTCGCCAGCCGGTCGGCGTGCTGCTGGGAATCATGCCCTGGAACTACCCGTACTACCAGGTGGCCCGGTTCGCCGCGCCCAACCTCGCGCTGGGCAACACCATCGTGCTCAAGCACGCGTCGCAGTGTCCGGAGTCGTCCGCGGCTCTCCAGCAGCTGTTCACGGACGCGGGCTTCCCCCAGGGCTGCTACGTCAACGTCCACGCCACCGGCGAGCAGATCGGCCGCGCCATCGCCGACCCCCGCGTGCAGGGCGTCTCCTTCACCGGTTCGGAGCGGGCCGGCGCGGAGGTCGCCGAGAAGGCCGGACGCAGCCTCAAGAAGGTGGTGCTCGAACTGGGCGGCTCGGACCCGTTCATCGTGCTGTCGACCGACGACCTCGACGCCACGGTCCAGGCGGCGGTCGAGGCGCGGTTCGAGAACGCCGGGCAGGCGTGCAACGCCGGGAAGCGCTTCATCGTCGCCGAGGACCTCTACGACGCCTTCCTCGACAGGTTCACCGAGAAGGTGCTCGCGCTGACCGACGGCCTGGCGCCGCTCTCCTCGGTCGCCGCCGCCGAGTACGTCGAGGAGCAGGTCGGGCGAGCCGTCACCGAGGGGGCGACCTTCGTCTCCGCACGGCAGCGCGAGGGGGCGTACTTCCCGCCCGGCGTGCTGACGGGCCTCTCCCCGGCGTCGCCGTCGGCCGCCGAGGAGCTCTTCGGCCCCGTCGCGACCGTCTACCGGGTCGCCTCCGAGAAGGAGGCCGTCGAGCTGGCGAACGACACCCCGTACGGCCTTGGCTCCTACGTGTTCACGACGGACGCCGAGCAGGCGCTGCGCGTCGCCGACAGGATCGAGGCCGGCATGGTCTTCATCAACGGCGTCGGCCTCGACGGCACGGAACTGCCCTTCGGTGGAGTCAAGTTGTCCGGCTTCGGCCGCGAGCTCGGACGGGCGGGCATCGACGAGTTCGCCAACAAGAAGCTCATCCGCACCGCTCGGACGTGACCGCCCCACCACACGGAAGGAAGACCTTCATGACGATCGAGTTCGACGCCGCCGTCTTCAGGACGCCGAACGAACCGCTGACCATCGAGCGAGTGACGATCCCCTCGACGCCTCCGCCCGGCGAGGTGCTCGTGCGGCTCCGGGCGAGCGGGGTGTGCCACAGCGACCTCCACGTCCTCTTGGGCGAATGGGAGGTTCCTACGCCGATGATCCTCGGCCATGAGGGAGCCGGGATCGTCGAGAGCGTGGGCGAGGGCGTCACGACGCTCAAGAAGGGCGACCACGTCGTGCTGTCCTGGACGCCCTCGTGTCGCCGCTGCCGCTACTGCATCAGCGGCAGGCCCGTCCTCTGTGACATGGTAAGCCAGCACTCGGCGAACCACCTGTCGTTCGACGGCCGGTCCCGGATCACGTCCGCCGGCGGGGACGACGTCCTCAGCTTCGCGGGCCTCGGAACGTTCGGCGAGTACGCCCTCGTGCCCGAGTCGGGCGCGATCGCCGTCCGGGACGACGCCCCGTTCCCGCAGGCGGCTCTGGTCGGATGCGCCGTCACGACCGGTGTCGGCGCGGCCGTCAACACCGCCAACGTGCGGCCGAGCGACACCGTACTGGTCCTCGGCTGCGGCGGCGTCGGCCTGAACGCGATCCAGGGTGCCCGGCTCGCCGGCGCGCGGAAGATCATCGCCGCGGACATCTCCGACGAGAAGCTGGAGCAGGCACGCGTCTTCGGCGCGACCGACCTGATCAACAACGGTCGCGAGGACTTCGCGGACCGGGTGCGGCAGCTCACCGACGGACGCGGTGTGGAGATCGCCATCGAGGCCATAGGACTGCCCCGCACCATCGAGGCGGCCTACGAGGTCCTGGCCCGGGGCGGCACGGCGGTGGTCGCCGGGCAGGTGGCGGACGGCCTGAAGGTCTCCATCGACCCCTTCGTCATGTCCGATCAGGAGCTCTCGCTCATCGGCTCGAACTACGGCTCCAGCAAGCCTGCTTCCGACTTCCCGCTGCTGATCGACCACTACATGAACGACCGCATCGATCTCGACTCCCTGGTGACGAGCGTGATCGGTCTGCAGGACGTCAACGAGGCGTTCGACCAGATGAAGCGCGGCATCGGCATCCGCTCGGTGATCACGTACTGAAAGGCAGGGGCGATCTCATGGCCCTGGAATCATCCCGCTCGGCCTTCGAGCGAGCCCGCCGCAGCGTCGGCGGGGGCGTGGGGTCGGGCCTGCGCGCCGCAATGCCACCCCATCCGCTCTTCGTGCGCGAGGCGCGGGGCGCACATGTCTGGGACCTGGACGGCGACCGGTACGTCGACTACGTGATGGCCTGGGGTCCGCTCGTCCTCGGTCACAGCGACCCGCGCGTGCTGTCAGCGGTGTCCGAGGTCGCGCAGAAGATGCAGGTCGTCGGCACCGGCCACCCGCTGGAGTACCTCGCGGCGGAAGCGGTCCTCGAGGCCGTGCCGCACGGCGAGCGGCTGCTGTGGAGCAACACGGGGACCGAGGCGGTGCAGGTGGCGCTGCGCCTCGCGCGCGCCGCCACCGGGCGGCGCCGCGTCCTCAAGTTCGCCAAGAGCTACCACGGCTGGCACGACACCGTGTACGCCGGGATGTCCGAGAACGACTGCGATCGCCCCGCCACCCCCGGTGGGGCGGGACAGTCGGCCAGCGTCCTCGACGACCTGGTCGTGGCGCGCTTCAACGACGTGCGGCTGGCCGAGCGCTTGCTGAGCAAGGCCGTCGAGCGCGACATCGCGGCCGTGCTCGTCGACCCGGTGATGAGCAACGCGGGCGTCGAAGCACCCTCACCGCAGTTCCTGTCGACGCTGCGGACCCTCTGCGACCGGCACGGCGTCGTCCTCGTCTTCGACGAGGTGATCGCCGGGTTCCGGATCGCCCGGGGCGGGGCGGCCGAGAAGTACGGCGTCCTTCCCGACCTGTCCGTCTTCGGGAAGGCGATGGCCGGCGGCCTCACCCAGAGCGCCGTCGTAGGCCGGTCCGATCTGATAGATCAGGTGACGTCCGGGGTCGTTCACGCCGGAACCTTCAACGCCAACCCGATCGCACTGGCGGCCGTCACGGCGACGATGCGCGTCCTGGCCGATCCCGCGGTCTACGAGCAACTCGAACGGACCTCGTCCGAGTTCGAAGCCCTCGTCGGCGCCGTTCTCGGTTCGTCGCCCGATTTCGGCAGCTTCAACCGGGTCGGCTCGCTCCTCCAGTACGTCCCCGCCGGGGGCGCCACGGGGCTTCACGGAACGAGCGGGCTCTGGGCGGTGATCCTCGAAGGGATGCTGCGTCAGGGCTTCCTTTTCATGCCGTCCGGCAAGGTCTTCCTCAGCACGGCACACACCACCGCCGACATCGAGGCGACGGCCGAGGCCCTCGACCGGCTCCTGCGGAAGTTGTGACACCCGCATCGAGTCTCGCGTAACCCCCACCCGCTCCGAGCCAGGCCGCGTGTTCTGTCCTCCGCGGCCTGGCCCGGTCCACCTTTCCGGAAATGGCACCATGCTGAACCTCTCGGTCCTGCTCGAGGACTCCGCCCGCACGCACCCTGACCGGGACGCGGTCGTCCTCGGCACGACGCGTCTCACCTACGCCCAGATCGACGCCGCCGCCAATCAGGTCGCCAACCTCCTGGTCGACCGCGGCGTCTGGCCCGGCGACAAGGTCGCGCTCAGTTGTCCGAACGTGCCCTGGTTCCCCATCGTCTACTACGGGATCCTCAAGGCCGGCGCCGTCGTCGTACCCCTCAACATCCTGCTCAAGGGCCGGGAGGTCGCCTACCACCTCGCCGACTCGGAGGCGAAGGCGTACTTCTGCTTCGAGGGCGGCGAGGGCCTGCCGATGGGTGCGGAGGGGCACGCCGGGTTCACCGAGACCCCGGGCTGCGAGCACTTCTTCCTCATCACCGCCGACCCCGCGGCGGAGAGCCCGATCGAGGGCGTCGAGACCATGGGCGCCGCGCTGCGGGGCACCGCGGCGACGTTCGACAGCATCGGGACGTCCGGTGACGACCCGGCCGTGTTGCTCTACACGAGCGGTACGACGGGGCAGGCGAAGGGCGCCGAACTCAGCCACGCCAACCTGGTGCTCAACGCCCTCGCGGTCAACCAACTCTTGGAGAACCGGCCGGCCCTGGACACCCATCTCGTCGTGCTGCCGCTGTTCCACTCCTTCGGCGCGACCGTCCAGATGAACGCCGGCTTCTCGACGGCGAGCACGCTGGTGCTGCTGCCGCGGTTCGACGCCTGGCAGGCGGTGTCCCTGATGCAGCGGGAGGACATCACCGTCTTCGCGGGTGTCCCCACCATGTGGTGGGGCCTGTTGCAGGCGCTCACCGAGGACGTCGATGTCGAGAGGATCGCGAGGAACCTGCGCGTCGGCGTCTCCGGCGGTGCCGCGCTCCCCGCGGAACTCATCAAGCAGGTCAGGGAGCGACTGGGCGTCCAGGTCCTGGAGGGCTACGGCCTCTCCGAGACCTCGCCGGTGGTGACCTTCAGCGATCCGGCGCGGGAGCCCCGTCCCGGGTCGATCGGCGTGCCGATCTGGGGCGTCGAGGTCAAGCTCGTCGAGGCGGACTGGTCGGAGGTCGAGGACGACGGCACGGGCAGCGCCGTCGGCGAGATCGCGGTCAAGGGCCACAACGTGATGAAGGGCTACCACGGCCGTCCCGAGGCCACCGCCGAAGCCGTCAGGGACGGCTGGTTCCGCACCGGCGACCTGGCCCGCAGGGACAAGGACGGCTTCTACTACATCGTCGACCGGGCGAAGGACCTGATCATCCGCGGTGGCTTCAACGTGTACCCGCGCGAGATCGAGGAGGTCCTGATGACGCACCCGGCGATCAGCCTGGCCGCAGTCGTCGGCGTGCCGCACGAGAGTCACGGCGAGGAGATCAAGGCGTTCGTCATCCTCGAGCGCGGCGCCGAGGCCCACCCCGACGAGCTGGTCGCCTGGGGCAAGGAGCAGATGGCCGCCTACAAGTACCCGCGCGTCGTCGAGGTCGTGCAGACGCTGCCGATGACCTCCACCGGAAAGATCCTCAAGCGCAAACTCACGTGACCGGCGCGCCGAGCGCGTGGACACGGATGGGAAGGACGGCAGATGACAGTGGATGACGGCGGGCGGCGGGACACGTCCCCCGACGGGTCCGGTACGGGGCCGGACACGACACCCGGCTCGCTCGTGGCCGCCTGGAGGGCACGCGTGGCGAAGAACCCGGAGGGCACCGCGCTCCGCTTCTTCGACGGTGCCCTGTCGGCGCGGGAGGTGGACGCGGCGTCGGACGCCCTGGCCGCCGCGTTCGAGGCCCGCGGGACCGGCCGGGGCGACCGCGTCGGGGTGTACCTGCAGAACGTTCCGCAGTACGCGCTGGTGCTGCTGGCCCTGTGGAAGCTGGGGGCCACGGCCCTGGGACTCAACCCGATGTACCGGGGCCGGGAACTCCGCCGGATCATCGAGGACTCCGGGGCGGTCGGCGTCGTCTGCGCGGACGAGGACGTCCACGAGACGCTCGGCACGCTGGCGGGGAGTTCAGTGCGGTGGCTGATCAGCACGTCGGCGCTGGACTACCAGTCGCGGAACGATCCGCGGGTCTTCGCGACGACGGAACGTCTGGCACCCGCGCCGGACGGCGACCTGGTGGCCCTGATCGGCGAGTTCGCGGGCCGCGGCCCCTCGCCCGTGGAGCCGACCCGCGACGACGTCGCGTTCCTGACGTACACCTCGGGGACGACGGGCCCGCCGAAGGGTGCCATGAACACCCACGGCAACGTCCTGAGCGTGGTGGGGACCTGCGCGTCGTGGATGGGTGTGGGCGACGGGGACGTCGTGTTCGCCATGGCCCCGCTGTTCCACATCACCGGGGCGGTGGTCAACGCGACGATCTCCCTGCTCACCGACACCACGCTCGTCCTGGCGGGCCGGTTCCACCCCGAGGTCGCCCTGGACGCCTTCGCCGAGTACGGGGTGACCTACACGATCGGCTCGATCACCGCGTACAACGCGATCTTCCAGCTGCCGCAGGCCGGACCGGAGCACTTCGCGTCGGTGAAGGCCCTGTACTCCGGGGGCGCGCCGATCCCGCCGGCGACCGTCGAGCGGTTCCGGGAGCGGTTCGGCGTCTACCTCCACAACGGCTACGGGATGACCGAGACGACGTCCGCCGTCATCGCCGTACCGCCGGGTGAGCGGGCACCGGTGCACCTGCCGAGCGGGACGCTGTCCGTCGGCAAGCCGCTGCCGCGTATCACCGCCCGCGTCGTGGGACTGCACGGCGACCCGATACCCCCCGGTGAGCAGGGTGAGCTGGAGTTGAGCGGGCCGCAGGTGGTGCCCGGGTACTGGGGCAAGCCCGAGGCCACTCGTCGGACGATGCCGGAGGGCCGGCTGCGTACCGGTGACGTCGCGGTGATCGACGAGGAGGGCTGGGTCTACCTGGTGGACCGGCTCAAGGACCAGATCAACGTGTCCGGGTACAAGGTCTGGCCGCGCGAGGTCGAGGACGCCCTCTACGAACACCCCTCGGTCCTCGAAGCCGCGGTCGTCGGTCGGCCGGACGACTACCGCGGCGAGACCGTCGTCGCCTACGTCTCGCTGAAAGAGGGTCTGACCGCATCCGCGGAGGAGCTGATCGCCTTCTCCCGAGACCGCCTGGCGGCCTACAAGTGTCCCCGCACGATCCATTTCCTCGCCGACCTGCCCAAGACCCAGAGCGGCAAGATCCGGCGCGCCGAACTCCGCGACACGGACGACACCGGGCCGGCGCGCCTCCCGAAGGACTGATCCATGAGCGAGAACCACACCGGCCGCTTCTCGGGCCGCACCGCCGTCGTGACGGGAGCGAGCCGGGGCATCGGTCTCGCCGTCGCCGAACGGCTCGTCGCCGAAGGGGCGCGCGTGTGTCTGACCGCGCGCAAGGCCGGCCCCCTCGAAGAGGCGGCGGCCTCCCTCCCTCCGGGCAGTGTCGTCACCGTCGCCGGCAGGGCGGACGATCCCGACCACCGCCGCGAGGTCCTGGACACCGTCGCGCGGGAGTTCGGCGGGCTCGACGTCCTCGTGAACAACGCGGGCATCAACCCTGCCTACGGCCCCGTCATCGGTCTGGACCTCGATGTCGCCCGCAAGGTCCTGGAGGTCAACGTCCTCGCCACCCTCGCCTGGGTGCAGGACGCCGTGGCCCACCCGAAGCTCGGTTTCACCGAACGTCGGGGCGCCGTCGTGAACCTCTCCTCCGTCACCGGTGACACCCCGTCACCCGGCATCGGCATCTACGGCGTGAGCAAGGCGGCGGTGTCCCATCTGACCCGGACCCTGGCCGCCGAACTCGGCCCGGAGATCCGCGTCAACGCGGTGGCCCCCGCCGTGGTGAAGACCCGGTTCGCCGAAGCCCTGTACGAGGGCAAGGAGGCCGAGGTCGCCGCCGACTACCCGCTGCGCCGCCTGGGCGAGCCGTCGGACGTCGCCTCCGCCGTGGCCTTCCTGGCCTCGCAGGACGCCTCCTGGGTCACCGGGCGCGTTCTCACCGTCGACGGCGGCCTCGCGGTCGCCGGCGGCACCGCGTAACGACCGCGCCACCCCCGAAAGGATTGCCATGACGTTCACCCCTCTGCCGCCCGAGGTGGCGGAACTCGCGGAGCGCACGCGCCGGTTCATCCGCGAGACCGTCATCGACGCCGAACCCGCCCCCGGCGGACGTCTCGACCAGGCCACCCGCGACCGGCTGCAGGCCGCCGCGAAGGAGGCCGGTGTCTTCGCGCCGCTCGTGCCGAAGGAGTACGGCGGGCAGGGCCTGCCCATCGAGCACTGGTCGCCGGTTCTCCAGGAGGCCGGCTACTCTCCGATCGGCCCCAGCGCGCTCAACTGCATGGCCCCCGACGAGGGCAACATGCACATGCTCAACCTCATCGCCACCGAGGAGCAGAAGAAGCACTACCTCGCGCCTCTGGCGGCCGGCGACGTCCGGTCGTGCTTCGGCATGACCGAGCCCCATCCGGGAGCGGGATCCGACCCGGCGGCCCTGCGGACCACCGCCGTACGCACCGACGGCGGCTGGATCATCGACGGCCACAAGCGGTTCACCAGCGGAGCCGTCGGTGCCGCGTTCTGCATCGTCATGGCGCGCACCCCGGCCGTCGACGGCTCCCCCGAGGGGGCCACCATGTTCCTCGTCGACCTGACGAACCCCGGGATCCGGATCGGCGAGGCGATCCACACCGTCGACCGCGCCATCGACGGCGGCCACCCGCACCTGCACCTGGAGGACTGTTTCGTCCCCGACGACGCGGTCCTCGGTGAGGTCGGACTCGGCTTCCGGTACGCGCAGGTACGGCTCGGCCCCGCGCGGCTCACGCACTGCATGCGGTGGCTGGGACTGGCGCGCCGGGCGCACGACATCGCGTTGGACCGGGCCGCGAAGAGAGAGCTGTTCGGCGGTCCGATCGACTCCCTCGGCCTGGCCCAGCACCTGATCGCCGAGTCCGTGATCGACATCGAGACCTCCGACGCCATCATCACCAAGGCCGCGGCCCTGCTGCACAGCGCCCCGAAGGCGGGCTCGGCGATGTCCTCGGTCGCGAAGGTCCACTGCTCGGAGGCGATCTACCGGGTGATCGACCGCGCCATCCAGATCTGCGGCGGCGACGGCGTCTCCGACAGACTCCCCCTCGCCCAGTACCTGAACGAGGTGCGTCCGTTCCGCATCTACGACGGCTCCAACGAGACCCACCGGTGGGCCATCGCACGCCGTGCCTCGGCCGGTCGGCGGGCCACCGTCCAGGCCGGTGAGCGATACCTGGGCGACGCCGTCGCCGGCCGGGACGGGGGCGCGTGATGCACACCGTCCCCGACGGCGTGGAAGTCGTCGCAAGCTGGGAGAAGGCCCGTCACCTCGGCAGCCCTCCCCTCCTGGTCCTCGACGCGGTCACCGGCTTCCTCGACGCACACGGCATCGGCAGCGGGCCGATCGCGTGGCAACGCATCGGCGACGGCCACTCCAACGTCACCTACCTGATCGAACGCGGAGGCGAGTCCGTCGTCCTGCGCCGCGGCCCGCGCCCGCCACTGCCGAAGTCGACGCACGACATGGTCCGCGAGGCCCGCATCCAGAACATCCTCCACGGGCACGGGGTACCGGTCCCGGAGATCCTCGCCGTCTGCGAGGACGAGTCGCTCCTGGGCGTGCCGTTCTACCTCATGGGCCGGCTCGACGGCACGATCGTCACCGACACGATCCCGCCCCACCTCTCCCCCGCCGAACAGCGCCGGGCCACCAGCGAGGCGGTCGTCGACACCCTTGTCACTCTGCACGGCATCGACGTCACCCGGGGGGAGCTCGCCTCCCTGGGCCTGCCCGAGGGTTACCTCCGGCGGCAGGTCGAGCGGTTCCGCGGCCTGTGGGAGGTCAACACCACCCGCAGCCTGCCCGCGGTGGAGCGCATCGCGGACTGGCTGGCGCGCAACCTGCCGACGAGCCAGGCGGCCTCGGTGGTACACGGCGACTACCGCATGGGCAACCTCATGTTCGCCCCGCGGGCCCCGGCCGAGGTCCTCGCGATCCTCGACTGGGAGATGGCCACGCTCGGCGACCCGCTCGCGGACCTGGGGTACCTCACCGCCACCTGGTCCGAGGCCGGCAGCCCTGCCACCCCGCTCGAACTCACCAAGGTGACCCGTTCACCCGGCTACCTCACCCAGCGCCAACTGGCAGAGCGCTACCAGCGCCGCACGGCCCTCGATCTCACCCCGCTCCCCTGGTACCAGGCCCTCGCCCTCTGGAAGGCGGCGATCTTCTGCGAGGCCATCTACACCCGCTGGCAGCGGGGCGAACGTCCTCATGACACGGTCTTCGGACCGTCGCTCGAAACAGGCGTCCCCCGGCTCCTGGAGCGGGCCGGGCACTACGCCGGCCTGACCGCGACCAGCCGCCGCTGACGCCCGACGCCCGCGGTGCGAGGCGCTTCACCAGCCTCACCGCGGGCGGGCCGTCGTGCTCTGACGTCACGCCGAGGCCGCCGTTCGCCGTAGAGCCGGCGCGACCTCCTCCGCGGACGTCGCGCCACCGTCTGACCTCGGCGGTCGCCGGCATGGCTTCCGACCGGTACGGAACACGGCTGCCCGGCTCCCTCGCCCGTCCTCGACGGCTGCGACCGTCCCCCGCCCCCTCGCACCGACCGAGTCCGTCTTCCCTGTCCTTCCAGAGAGAGGTCCCGTGCCCTCCGATTCCTCCCGGCATTCCCCCCGTGACACACGGATGCTGGTCACCGTCAACGCGCTGCCGCTCGCCGTCGGCGTCCTGCTCTCCTGCTCTACGACTCTCGGAGAGATCTCCGTGTACGGCCGTCTCACCCTCGCCATCACGTGGGCATTCACCCAGCTGGTCGTCCTCGTCGGCGGGACCTGGTGGTACGAGAACCGGGCCGCGGCCTCCTTCGAACCGGCCTCGGCGACGACTGCCGCCTCCCGTTCGGCCGGGGGCGCGTGGTGACGACGCACCTCCTGAGCGTCGGCTCGCCCGATCTCATCGGCACCGCCGCGAGGGGCGCGGTCATCAGCGCCTTCCTCGTCTTCATCGGCCTCTGTCTCCTGTGGATCTTCACGCTCGCCACGCAGGACGACGACCCGGAACGCCTCTACGTCGCCGGCCGGTCTCTCCCGCCCGTCTTCAACGGCGTCGCGATGGCGGGGGAACAGATCACGGTCATCATCCTGGTCTCGCTGCCGGGAGCGATCGCCCTCTTCGGCTACGACGGAGTCTCGACCGCCGTCGACAGCGCCCTCGCACTCGGCGTCTTCCTGCTCCTCGCCTCCAGGATTCGCGCGACCCGCCGCTACACCCTGGGCGAGCTGTTCTCCCTGCGCGCCGAGGGGCCGGGAGTACGGATCGCCGGCGCCGTGGTGACACTGTGCATCGCCGTGCCCCTGCTCATGGTGCAACTACGGGCCGGCGGCATCACCACCGCCCTTCTGATCGGCATGCCGAGCGAGCGGGCTCAGGTGGTGTGCACGGTGCTGATGGGATTCCTGGTCACGTGCTTCGCAGGGGTGGCCGATCTGCGCGGCACCAGTTTCGTGCAGGTCGCCAAAGTGCCCGTGGCCTTGGTGACGCTCGCCACGGTGACCCTGCTGGCGCTCCGCTTCTTCGACTGGAGTCCCGGATCCCTGCTGTCGGCGGCCATGAACACGAGCGTGTCACCGAGCGGATACCTCAGCCCCGGACTGTGGGAGCACTCCGCGGAGGCGGACCGCTCGGCACGCTCAGTGACCACATTGTCGTCATCCTCGGAACCGCGATGATGCCCCACCTGCTCCTGCGCGTCAGCGCCAGCCGGGACGTGCCCGCCGCCCGGCGCTCACTGAGCGTCGCCGTCGGGCTGACCGGCCTCTTCTACCTGCTGCTGATCACGACCGGCTTCGCCGCGGCCGCGGTGGTGGGCAGCGGACGGATCGGAGCGGTCGACGCGAAGGGGCAGGGGGCCCCGATCCTCCTGGCGTCGGAGGTCCTCCCCCACCACTCCACCGGCCGGGTCGTGCTCATCACCCTCGTGGCCTGTGTCGCCTTCCTCGCCGTGCTCACGGCCGTGGCGAGCGTGACCTTCGCCGCCGCCGTCTCCGTGACCCGCGACCTGCTCGGGCGGAAGGGCCGTACCCGGATCGGGATCGGAGAGCCGGCGGTCCTGCGGCTGTCCGTCGTCGTGCTCTGCGTCGTGAGCCTTCTCCTCACCACCGCCGTACACCGCTATCCCATCGAGTTCCTTCTCGCCTTCTCGCTGAGCCTCGCGGCCACGTGCGTGTTCCCCGCGGTCGTCTACTCGTTCCTCTGGACCGGCTTCAACCGCCACGGGCTGCTGTGGCTCGTCTACGGAGGGCTGTCCCTGTGCACCCTCCTGACCCTCGCCTCCCCCGCTGTGTCCGGGACGAGATACGCGCTGCTGCCGGAGCAGGACTTCAACCTGTTCCCGCTCCACACCCCCGGACTGGTCTCCGTACCGGCGGCCTTCCTCCTCGGATGGCTCGGCAGCACGCGTCCCTGGGAGCGGACCGCACACCCCCGGCACACGACGCCGGGACCCGCTTCTGCCCGTAGCGCCCCCGGATCTCGCATCGACTCCGGCAAGGACGCCGTGAGCGGATAGCTCCGCCGTGCCCGTGACCGGACGGTGCATCGTGCACCGGGCCCGGGCGAAGCAGGTGCCCGCTGTCGTTCTCGCCTGCGGTACCGGCTGGCGACAGTGAGACGACCACCACAGGAACAACGCGGAAACGCCTGACCACCGGACCCATCTGATCGTCGCGAGGACGCCGCGCGGGAGTCCCGGACGACGGAACGTCCGCAGCTGATCGAACGGCCGGTCAACCGCGCTTCGGATCGAGGAAGAGGACACGCATGACGACCCAGAAGAAGACCCAGGCGCTGGCGTCCGTGGCGAACGACACGCCTGCGGAGGAGATCCTCGAGATCGTTACGCGTGACGGCGGCGTCATCATCGAGGGCTTCCTGACGCAGGAGCAGATCGTCCGCTTCAACGCCGAGATCGAGCAGCCGCTGCGGGCGCTCGCCCCGGGGTCCCTCCACGAGGACGAGATCGTGGCCGCGTTCCACGGCAGCAACACCAAGCGCCTCACGAACCTGGTGACGCACAGCGCCACGTTCCGCAGCGAGGTCATCGACCATCCCCTGGTCCACGAGATCAGCGACCTGGTCTTCCTCCAGGAGTCGGGCACGTACTGGATGACCACCGCCCAGGTGATCGAGATCGGCCCCGGCAACAAGGCGCAGATGCTCCACCGTGACCTGGAGAACTGGTTCCCGTTCATCGGCATGGGGCCCAGCGGGCCGGAAGTCACCATCAACTTCCTGGTCGCCCTGACCGACTTCACGGAGGAGAACGGCGCCACCCGCGTCATCCCCGGAAGCAACCACTGGAGCGACTTCGAGGACCGCGGGACGCCCGAGCAGACGATCCCCGCCGTCATGAACGCCGGGGACGTCCTTCTCTTCAGCGGCAAGACCGCGCACGGCGGCGGAGCGAACCGGACCGGCGACGAGTACCGGCGCGGCCTCGCCTTCGCGTTCAACGCGGGCTTCCTCACCGGTGAGGAGGCGTACCCCTTCCTGGTCGACAGGGAGCTCGCCAAGACGCTCTCGCCGCGTGTCCAGCGCATGCTCGGCTTCCGCTCCCAGTACCCCACGGGCTCTCCCGGCCTGTGGCAGGTCGACTACGCCGACCTGGGCGACCACCTCGGCCTCTGAGAACCGAGCCGACCAGAGGCTGCCGCAACTGTCCGAGGAGCGCACACCATGGCTTTCCCGTACATTCGCACTATGGGAACCGAGGTCGATGCGTTCCTTGGTCAGCTGGCCGGCCACCTCAGACCTGAGGTGAAGAAGCTGGCCGGCCTGCTGCTCCAGCGCCTGAACGGCGAGTTCCCCGAGCTGTGGGAGAACGCGGACATCGAGGTCCTGACCCTGGAGGAGACGGCCCAGCACGTCACCGCCCTCCTTGATCTCCTGGGGGCCCGCCCCGGCGCGAGCGCGCCGGAAGCTCCTCCGGCCGCCTTGGACATCGCCCGCCTCTACGCCCGTCGGGGGATCCCGGTGAGCCGGCTCCTCCGTGCCTACCGCCTCGGCCATCTCAGCCTGCTCGAACAGCTCCAGGCCGAAGCTCCCAGCCTCACCGACGACTGGCACATGATCAACCTCGCCACGGTGAGGCTGGTCGCGATCGGTTTCGACTACGTGGACCGTTCCTCGGAAGAGGTCGTCGCCGCCTACCAGGGGGAACGCGACCGTCTGCTGCAGCGTCGGCTCGCCCTCACCGACAGGGCGAGCAAGCGGATCGGGACCACGCTCGACATCTTCCGCACCGCGGAGGAGCTGACGGAGGTCTGCACCGAGGACTTCGCCGACCTCGTCACCGTCGACCTCTTCGACTCCGCACTCGACGAGACCGGCACCGGTCCGCCGGAGGCCCTGACGCAGCGCCGCGTCGCCCAGCGCTCCGTCCTCGACGACTGTCCGGAGTCCCCGCTCCGCGTCGGTGGAACCCACACCTACCCCGACGACTCGGAACCGGTTCGCGCGCTGACCACCGGACGGTCCGTCCTGCACCACATCGCGGGGACCGAGATGCCCACGTGGGTGGCGCCGTCGGAGTCCCACGGCCGAGTGCTGCGCGACCTCGGGCTTCACTCCGTACTCCTCGTGCCTTTGCACGCCCGCGGGGAGATCCTCGGCCTGGTGCAGTTCGTACGCCATCGCACCTCGGCCCCCTTCGACGACGACGATCTCCTGCTGGCGCAGGAGATCGCCTCCAGGGCGGCGGTGTCCATCGACAACGCCCGCCGGTACACCCATGAGCGTTCCACCGCGCTCGCCCTCCAGCGGACCCTGCTGCCGCGGCACACGGTGCAACAGTCGGCCGTCGAAACGGCCTCGCGTTACCTGCCAGCCGGATCCCGCGCCGGCGTGGGCGGCGACTGGTACGACGTCATTCCCTTGTCCGGGGCCCGTGTGGCGCTGGTCGTCGGCGACGTGGTCGGTCGCGGCCTGCACGCCGCCGCCACCATGGGCCGGCTCCGCACGGCCGTCCGCGCCTTCGCCGACATCGACCTCATGCCCGATGAACTCCTCACGCATCTGGACGACGTGGTCATCCGCATGCAGCGCGAGGAGTCGGCGGACGAGGGCGAGACCAGCGCCACGTGCCTGTACGCGATCTACGACCCCGTCTCCCGCCGGTGCTCCCTGGCCAGTGCCGGCCATGTCCCGCCGACCGTCGTAACCCCCGCGAAGATCAGCGAGGCCTTGCCGGAGGTACCGATCGGACCGCCTCTCGGCCTGGGTGGACTCCCCTTCGAAACCGCGGAGTTCGAGCTGCCGGAGGACAGCCTGCTGGTCCTGCACACCGACGGGCTGATCGCCGGCCGCACGCGTGACGTGGACCAAGGACTCTCCACACTGCACGACATCCTCACCTCGGCTCCGGACTCGCTGGAGGAGATCTGCGACCGACTCCTGGCCGCACTGCTGCCCGGCCGTCCCGCCGACGACGTCGCCCTGCTCGTCTCCCGGACCCATGCCCTCGACCCGGACCACGTCGCCACGATGGACCTCCCGTCCGATCCGGCAGCCGTGTCCGGGGCCCGCCGCTTCGCCTCCGACGTCCTGGCGACCTGGGGGCTGGACGATCTTTCCTTCACCACGGAGCTGGTCGTCAGCGAACTGGTGACGAACGCGATCCGCTACGGCAAGAGCCCCGTCCAGCTGCGGCTGATCCTCCAGTCGACGCTCACCTGCGAGGTCTCCGACGCCAGCAGCACCGCCCCACATCTGCGCCGTGCCCGCATCTTCGACGAAGGCGGCCGCGGCCTGCTCCTCGTGGCCCAGTGCGCGGAGCGCTGGGGGACGCGGCACGGTCGCGAGGGCAAGGTCATCTGGGCCGAGCAGGCCCTTCCCGCTGACAGCGCGTCGATCGCCGAAGTGACGTAACGCCTGATCCGGGCCGACTTGATCGATCGACTAAGTCGATATAGTGGGCGTATGGCTCATGTTTCCGCGGCGGAGCGCCGCCCTCAGTTGATCAAGGCGGCCATCGACCTCATGACCCGGGAGGGCGTCGCCGCGGGGAGCACCCGCGCCATCGCCGCGGAGCTCGGTGTCGCGCAGGCCACCGTCCACTACACCTTCGGTACGAAGGAGGACCTGTACCGAGCCGTCATGGACCAGATCACCGACGAGCTGGTGACGCAGGTGCGGCGGGCGGCGCCGGAGGACGCGGGCTTCGAGGAGACCTTCAGCGCGCTGGCGGGGGCCCTGTGGGGCACGGTGCGCGAGCCGACGTCGCACCACCAGTTGCTCAGCGAGCTGACCATGTTCGCGCTGCGCGTGCCCGGTCTCAACGAGGCCCGGCAGAGCCACTACCGGCGGGTCATAGAGGTGACCGCGCAGGTGATCGCGGAGACGGCCGAAAGGGCGGGGCAGGAACTGGCCGAGTCTCCGGAGACGGTGGCCCGGTTCTTCCTCTCCGGCTTCGACGGACTCACCATGCAGGTCCTCCAGTGCCTGCCGGACGAGGCCACCGAGCGGACGGGGCTCAGGGCGCTCGTGGGCGCCACCGTGGCGCTGGCCAAGGGGAACCTCGACCTGCCTGACGTACCGATGGCCTGACGTGACGCGAAAACGGTGGTGGGCGCACCCGGAAGGTGCGCCCACCAGCGTTTCTGCGTGAGGATCAGCCGGCCCAGACGTCCTCGACGTAGCGGCCGGATCCTACGAGCGCGGCGAGCCAGGCCACGGCCCGCTCGTCGCTCTCACCGGTGCGCTCGCGGTAGATCGCCATGAATGCCTCCCGTACGGCGGGGGCCATGCGACGGCCGTCGCCGCAGATGTAGACGCGCCCACCGGCTTCCAGGACCGACCACACCTCCTCGCTCTCGCGGGCGATGCGCTCCTGGACGAAACGGGCTCCGTTCTCGGGCGCGTGCATGAAGGTGGGACGCATGCTGACGGCGCCGTCCGCCTCGGCCGCCTCGAACTCCTCCCGGTGCAGGAAGTCCACGTCGGGGTGGTCGCAGCCGAAGTAGCAGAGCAGGGTGCCGGTCGAGCCCGTGTGGTGGCGGTCCAGGACGGCTCCGCGGAAGGGCGCGAGTCCGGTGCCCGCGCTGACCAGGATCACCGGTACGGAGGTGTCCTCGGGGAGACGGAAGGACTCGCTGCACGGCAGGACCCGGGCCTGGATCACGTCGCCCGCGTTCACGGTCTGCAGGAAGTGCGAGGCGATGCCCCGGAAGGTGCCCTCGCCCGCCCTGTGGGGCGCTGCGAGCAGCGACACCATCAGGTCGGCCTCGCCGGGCCGGGCCGCGGCGGACGACGAGATCGAGTAGTGCCGGGGACGCAGGACCGGCAGCAGTTCCAGGAAGCGCTCGAAGGGCAGCTCGCACGCGCGGTAGCGCTCCAGGAGGTCCAGGACGCTGAGCCCCGCGACGGTCACCTGCTCCCGGAAGGTCTCGGGATCGGCGGTGGCGAGGGCGGTGAGCGGCTGCTTCTCGGGCGGGCAGTCGGTGTGCTCGGCGAGCACGGCGATCTGCTCCTGGGTGGCCGCGTCCTGGAGCTCGACGAAGTCGGTGAGCAGGCGGCGCAGGGTCAGGGGCCGGTCGACGGGAAGGGCGCCCCGGCTCCGGCGGCGGGCGCGCAGCCGGATGGTGCGGTCCAGGTCGAGGCCGAAACGGTCGGCGACGCGCCGGACGAGGTCCTCGGGGTTGCTGGGCAGGACGGCCAGGTGGTCGGCGGTGCGGTAAGTGACGCCCTCGGGCAGCCGGAGCCGCAGGAACCGCTTGGAGCGGCCCAGTTCGTGGTCGGTGTCGACGAGTTCGTACGCTTCGATGACCTCCATCGGCTGGACGCCGTGGCGCTCGGCGAGACCTCCGAGGACCGACTCCGAGGTGTCCTCCAGCTCGTAGAGCCCTTCCCCCTCCACCTCAGGTGCAGGGGCGGCGGCTTCGCCGGCGACCGCCTCGCCGTACTCCTCCAGGAGCGCCTTCCACAGGTCTTCCGTCCACTGGTCGACCGCTCCGCCGAAGTCGCCGGAGGCGTCGGCGCTGCCGCGCTCCAGGAGCGGGACGGCGCCGGCAGCGGCCAGGCGCTCGTCGATCAAGGTGGGGATCCGCTGGTAGGTGGCGGCCCAGTTGCGGTCGCCGACACCGAGGACGGCGTACCGCAGCCCGGTGAGCGAACCGGGGGTGAGGTTCTCCAGGGAGGCGACGAACTCGGCGGCGTCGTCCGTCGGCCGGCCGTTGTAGGAGGCGGCGACAATGACGACGGGGCCCTTGGAGCCGGCCAGCCTCTCCGTGTACGCGTCGAGGGGGGAGACGGCCGAGGCGAAGCCGTGCTCCTCGCCGTCCGTGCCGAGGTCGCGGGCGATGCCGGCGCAGGTGCCGAGGTTGGAGCCGTGGAGCAGCGTCAGCGCGGTCCCGCTCGCCCGGCGCGTCACGGCCGTGGTCCGGCCCGCGGCGGCGTCCACCGCCGCGGCGACGGGCAGGCGCCGTTCGTCGCTGGTGCGGCGGGCGAGCCTCAGGCTGAACCCGTCGGGCTTGATCGTCAGCGTCGACTTGATCTTCATCTGGTAGTCGGTGTGGTCGATCAGGCGGTAGCGGTGCACCAGCAGGCCGAGCAGCAGGGTGGCCTCGTGCAGCGCGAACTGGCGCCCGATGCAGGCCCGCTCACCGCTGCCGAACGGCTTGAAGGCGTGGACCGAACGGGCCGCCTCCCGCTCGGGAGTGAAGCGCTCGGGGTCGAACAGCTCGACGTTCTCTCCCCAGGCCGCGTCGCGGTGCAGCGCCGAGGCGATCACCATCAGCGACTCGCCCTTGCGTACGGGGTACTTGCCGCCGATGACGGTGTCCTCGATCGGCTCGACGGCGTACGCGGGCGCCGTCGGCCACAGCCGCAGGCTCTCGTTGAGCACCTGGCGGATGTACGTGAGCTTGCCGATGTCGCCGTACTGGGGATCCGGGGACTCGATGTCGCCCCACAGGGCGTCCACCTCGGCCTGGGCCCGGGCGAGGACCTCCGGGTGCTTGGTCAGGTAGTACAGGGCGAAGGAGAGCGCGCTGCTGGTGGTCTCGTGGCCGGCGATCAGGAAGGTGATCACCTGGTGCCGGATGTTGACGTCGTCCAGCGGCTCGCCGGTGACGGGGTCCTTCGTGTGCAGCATCAGCCCCATCAGGTCGTCCGTGCTGGTGTCGCCGGAGGCGCGGCGCTCCCTGATCACGTCGTCGACGAGCTCCGTCATCAGGTCGATGTCCGCGCGGAACTGCTCGACCTTCTTCCTCTTGAACAGCTCGGAGCCCGGGATGGACTCGCCCTTCTCCTGGGCGAAGACGAGAGCCCGGGACATCGCCTCGACGAACGGGTGCAGGTCGCCGCGGCGGAAGGACTCGAAGTCGTAGCCGAAGCCGCACAGGCCGATCGTGTCGAAGGTCAGCCGGGTCATCTCGTCGGGCACGTCCACCGACTGCACCCCGGCCAGCCGGTCCCACTTGCCGATCAGCGACCGGGCGACCTGAAGCATGGGGGCGTGGTAGCTGCGCATCGAGCCGAGTGAGAACGCGGGCATCAGGATGTCGTGGGCCTTGCGCCAGTTCGGCTCGTGGTTGTAGGCGGTGAACAGACCGTCCCCGGCCAGGGCCCGGACCTCGACCAGGTCGGCGTGCACGTGCTTGCGGAAGCGGGTCTCGTCCGACAGCTCGGTCACGAGGTCCAGACCGCCGACCATGACGGTGTCCCTCCCGAAGAGCCGCAGCCGGTACACGGGCCCGAATTCCCTGAACTCCTTCAGCAGGTAGGCCAGGAAGTCCGCGCCCGCCGGAACGTTGAACGCGTGGCCTACGAGGGGCAGCGGGGGGCGCTCGGGGATCGCCCGCGCCGCGCCTACGGACACCTGAGTCATGAGCGTGCCTTTCGTTGCACTCCAGCAGTCACCAACCAACATACACGCGACTTTGTCAGGTGAACATGTCGCATGACTGTACTGAACGACACAGTCGCAGGACGGAACTCGGAGCACTCCGCGAACGTCCGGCGGGAGCGGCTTGACAGATGACACCGTCAGTAGACACGGTTAATCGACATGGTCAGTCGACCATGTCGAGCGCCTGAGCTACGCACGCGCTTCCTCCACCGAACACATCGAGGTCTCCGCATGAACACCATGCTGGCCGGGCGGCTGCGCCTGGACACCCGTACCTTCGCCGTCGAAGAGGTCCCGGTCCCGGTCCCCGGCCCGGGCGAGATCCTCGTGGAGGTGCGGGCCGCCGGCGTCTGCCTGTCCGACATCCATCTGATCGACGGCAGCCTGAGCCCCTTCTTCCCCACCGAGGCCGTCACGAAGGCGGGCGCCGTCACCCTCGGCCACGAGGTCGCCGGAGTCGTCCACACCCTCGGCCCGGACGTGAAGGGCGACTGGACGCCCGGACAGCGCGTGGTCCTCCAGGCCGGCGAGGCGTGCGGCGACTGCGGCGGCTGCCTGCGACGGATGACGTGCCACCGGCCGATCACCCGCGGCCTCGACTACGACGGCGGCTGGGCGCAGTACGCGATCGCCCGCGAGGGCACGCTGCTGCCCATCCCGGACGTCCTGCCCTTCGACCAGGCCGCGATCATCCCCGACGCGGTCTCCACCCCGTACGCCGCGATCGTGGGCACCGGCGCGGTCCGCCCCGCCCAGTCGGTCGGCATCTGGGGCGCGGGCGGCCTCGGCGCCCACGCCGTGCGGCTCGCCCGGATGGTCGGCGCGGCCCCGATCCTCGCGATCGACCCGCTGCCCTCGGCCCGCGAGCGGGCCCTCCTCTTCGGCGCGGACGTCGCCCTCGACCCTCTCGCCCCGGACTTCGCGGAGGCGGTGCGGGAGGCGACGGCCGGGCGCGGCCTCGACGTCGCGTTCGACTTCGCCGGCGTGGGCGCCGCCCGCGCCCAGGCCGCGTCGGTCCTCGGTCCCTTCGGTTCGCTCGTCCTCGCCGGACTCACCCCGGAGCCGGTCGCGATCGCCGACAGCATCGGCTTCTGCTTCAACGTCAACCAGGTCCGCGGACACTACGGCTCCGAGCCGGAGCACGTGGAACAACTCGTCGGACTGGCGGCCGCCGGACGGATCGACCTCGGCCCCTCCGTCAGCGCCCACGTCCCGCTGGCGGAAGCCGCGGAGGCCGTCGCCCGCCTGGAGAAGAAGATCGGGGACCCGATCCGCCTCGTGCTCACTCCCTGAGCGGCATGGGGCGGTGGCAGCTCGCTCCGCACGCGCGGACGAACCGCCACCGCCCCACCGTAGCCCGGAGACCGGCGGAACCCGTCAGCCTCCCTGCCCACCGTCCAGCGCCGCGACCATGCCGGCCACGATCACCGTGTTGAAGACGAACGCGATGGTCGCGTTGGCCGCCACCGTCCGGCGCATCTCCCGCGACATCACCGTGATGTCAGTCGTCCCGAACGTCGTCATGACCGACAGGGCGAAGTACACGTAGTCAGCCCAAGCCGCCGTCTCCCCACCCGGGAAGTCCAGCGCCGCCTCGTCCTCCACGAGGTTGTCGGCATGGAACGCGACCGCGAAGGCGACCAGTACGCAGATCCAGGCGACGACGACGAGACCGAGCGCCATCAGAACCCGCGCGCCCGCCGGGAAGGCGGAACCCAGATGCCCGGGACGCCACACCGCCGACACCACGAGTGCCGCCGACGCGATGAGGACCGACACGCCGGCCCGGCGCGGTCCCCAGAAGGTAGCGCTGCAGCAGGGTGCCCCGCGCCTCCCGCCGGGCCCAGACGCGGATCCGTTCCGGCGGCGCGTTCGAGAAGGCTCTCAGCGTGACCACCAGGTAGCAGAGCAGGTAGGCGAACAGCGCCACCACGCCCAAGTCGGCACTCGAGGCGGACACCGACCCCGGCGCGAGAATTCCCAGCATGCCGAGGAGCACGGCGACACAGGCCCCGACGACCGTACTCACCGCGGACCGGCGGCGCTCGGAGAGCCATGAATGCACCGACCGCGCCTCCTCTCGAACATCCCCGCGCATGCGACGACAACCGCCCGGCCCCGCAAAGGAATGTGGAACAGAACGTGATCGTACGAAGGGGCGGCCATCCAAGGCCGCCGTCCACCGAACGACGCGCTAAGGGTGCACTCGCTTCCCGCCCCGCCGTGCTTCCCCCTCCTCCGGACGCGCTCGCCGTCCATCCCCATAAGCTGGTGCCGGGAACAACCGGGTGCTGGCCATCGCCAACGCAGTTCCACACTCCGGTCACGAAAGACCGACCCTAAGACTCGTAAGCAACCGGGAATCAGGCCGCCTCCCAGAGTCCGGCGTCGAGGATCCGGGCGGCCTTGGTGATGCTGCCGGGCATCAGGTGACGGTAGGTGCGGTACGTCTCCTCGATGGACTTGTGGCCCATCCACTCCGCCACGTCGGTGATCGGGATGCCGTTACCGAGGGCGTTCGAGGCGAAGTAGTGCCGGAAGCCGTACATCCCCACGCCTTGCTCTGGCGGGAGGTTCTCGAAGAGTCGCTTCACGCGGCGCCGCTCCGTCGGCTCCGTGTTGCAGCTACCGGGACCTCGCAGCAGGGCTATTGCGAAGCCCGCAACCCGCCATCATCACGATCTCCAGCGCAAGGTCCGCATCGGCAACTGCCAAAGCCTGCTTCACATAGGCGAGCGAAGGAATGGTGACCTGCTCACGCTCGTACTCCGACTCCTGGACCCCCTTCACCGGGTCGTCCGCCATTCGGGGTGACCGAATTCAGCTTCCTTGCCCCCAGGCGCGGGACGATGTGCACGTCGATCGAGCTGTCGACATGCTCTCCCGTGGAGTAGTCCGTCATCCTGCGCTGCCGGGGCCGCCACTGCTTCGCGTACTCCTCGACCGTCAGCTGACCCAGCTCACGGCGGGCCGCCGCCACCGACGGCGCCGTGGTCTCCTTCTCCGCGTAGAGCTGTGTGAGGCGCTCAATCGCGTCATCCTGCGTCCCGTAACCGGACTCCTCCCGCTGCTTGCCCAGCGCATCGCGGAAGCGCATCGAGTACGGGTAGGGGCAGCGGCCCCTGACCTGCGACAACACCAAATAGCTAGATCTTGGACTTGAACACGGTGCGCATCATCGAGGCACTCCTGGACGTAGGCTCCCTGCCTGCGTTTTTTGCAGGTCAAGGGCTGTTTCCTTACCCTACGGCGAGTCGCGTGTCCGGGGAGCGTTCTCCGGGTTTTCGTGACCCGTGCTGACCACTTGGGGGCCGACGGGGAGGGCCGGCTGCGCTTCTTGTTCAGGCGATGGCGATCCGTGCCAGGCCCCACAGAATGATCAGATCGAGCGCCATCACACTGATCGACCACAGGGGGTAGTAGGGGATGAACATGAACTGGGTGATCAGACTGATCGCGGCGGCCGTCAACCCCGCTGCGCGGCCCCAGCTCACGGATCGCAGCATCGCCACGCCGACGATCACCAGCGCAACGCCGATGACGAGATGGATCCAGCCCCAGCTGGTGAGGTCGAACCGGTACTCGTAATGCTGTGGGACGCCGAAAAGGCGGTCCTTGGCGATGCCCGCGATGCCCTGAAGGAGGCTCAGCACTCCGCTGAGGAGAAGCGGCACACCGAAGTACCTCATCGGTCCGGCTGTCCGGCCATCGTCCTGGGCGGCTCTGGTCTCCTGCTGTGCTCCACGAGGCATGTCCACCATGACCTGTTGACCCTTCGTCGTGGGGTGGTCGTCACCGCACCTCACGGCGCGGGTGGGAAGCGAGCGCATCCGTCACGGTCACAGCGTCGCCCGGGTGGAGTCGCGCGGCGACCGCACCGGGGCATACGGGTCTGCTCCGGACGGCGAGGGGGGCCTCCCCCGCGCTTAGGGCCGGTAGATCGCGGACTCCTCGGCGGCGTGGTGACGCTGCGAACCGCGTCCGGCGTACCGGTGCCGTGGTCAGGTGGGCGGAGCGCTGCGGTAGGTGCTGAGGGCCCAGATCACGGCCAGGTCGATCGCCATCGAGATCACCGCCCACAGGGGTACGTAGGGCAGCAAGGCGAAGTTCAACAGGATGTCGAGTACGGCGAGGCACACACCCGCTCCTTGTGCCCCGTGGGCGCCCCGCAGGACGCCTCCGCCCGTGACGAGCAGGGTGACACCGAGGACGAGCAGGATCCATCCCCACGCTGTGACGTCGAACTCGAAGACATAGTCGCCGAGCGGACCGTACACGTCGTCCCGGGCGATCCCGGCGATGCCCTTGAGGATGTTGAGGAGGCCTTCCACCTGCAGGAGGACGCCGGCAAAGGTCTTTCCTCCCCTTGGCGAGGGGCCGCCCGTGGAGAAGTCGTGTGCCGTGGGGAAGCGTGGCATGGGAGAGCTCCTTCAGCACGGGGGTTACGGCAGCCACGAGTGGGTGGGGTGGGCGCACTCGCCCGAGATGCCCAGGGGATCCGTGGGGCGCGCTCGTCCGCCGTACCCCTTCCGCTCTGTTCTCTCCGGCTCCGGTGCCCGTTCATCCCCGGCGGGAGGCGTGCGAAGGATGAGGACCGCCATGTCGTCGTGCCCGTCGCTGGGATGGTGGTCGGCCAGGGCGGCGCACAGTTCGTCGACCGGGGCGCAGGCGTGTCGCCGGGCGATCAGGGCCAGCGCTTCCAGTCCCCGGTCCAGCGACTCGTCGTGGCGCTCGACGAGTCCGTCCGTGTAGAGAATGACGGTGCTGTCGGCCGGCAGTGTGAACGAGTGGCTCGGACGTGGCAGTGAGGCGTCCACCCCGAGCGGCAGGCCGGGCTCGGCGTCCAGATAGCGCACGGTCTCGTCGGGCAGCACGACGAGGGGCGGCGGGTGGCCGGCGCTGGACCAGTGCAGAGTCCAACCCCGGTCGGCCGGATGGATACGCGCCACGCAGGCCGTGGTGACGAGGGAGCCGCCCGCCGTCTCCATGATGCGGTCCAGTTGCCGCAGAGAGGCGCTGGGCGGTTTCTCGGCGTCGAATGCCAGTGCCCGCAGCATGCTGCGGGTCTGGGACATGGCGGCCGCCGCCTGCATGTCGTGACCGATCACGTCGCCGATGATGGCGACGCACGAGCCGTCGGGCAGCTTCAGCGCGTCGTACCAGTCGCCGCCCAGGTGCCCGGGGGCGGTGGCCGGCCGGTAGACGGTGCATGCCGCGAAGGGGTGCAGGTCCAGCAGCCGGGGCAGGAGGAGGCGCTGGAACTGCTCGGCGTTGTTGCGGACCTGGTGGTACAGGCGCGCGTTCTCGATCGCGACGCCCGCGGTCCCGGCGAGGGCGAGAATCACGCCTTCGTCGTGCTGGTCGAAGGGCTTTCCGTCCTTTCGCTCGGAGAGGTACAGGTTGCCGTAGACGCGTCCGCGGACGGAGATGGCGACTCCGAGCAGGGACCGCATCGGTGGATGTCCTGGCGGGTACCCGGCCGATTCCGGGTGTCCGTCGATGTTCTCGACTCTGAGGGGCTCCGGGTGGCGGATCAGGTGCCCGAGCAGGCCGCGTCCCCGGGGCAGTTCCACACCGGCGAGATTCTCCAGCTCTTGCGTGGTCAGGCCGAGGGGGACGAACTCCGCGAGGAGTGCGCCCTCGTCGTCCAGGACTCCCAGGGCCCCGTAGCGGGCGCCGACGAGGTCCATGGCCGTGCGGACGATCCGGCGCAGTACTGCCGGGAGTTCCAGTTCGCTGCTGATGCCGAGGACCGCCTGGAGCAGGCCTTGGAGGCTCCGCTGCGCGCGGGCCAGGGCGTGCATCTGCTCGCCGAGACGGTCCAGGTCGGAACTGAGCGGCAGGTTGAGCAGTGACATGGAGGGGGCGTCTGCCGACTCGTCGCCTGACGCGTCCTGCGGGTCCCCGGCCATCGGGCTCACTCTCCTTCGTCGCGGCGGAGGGCCGGACCGTCCGGGCACGGTCCGGGGAGGCTCGGGCAGGGCATCGCATGCAGGGCGGGCGGGCGAGGAGGCGAGGGCCGGGCGTACTCCGTACGGGGGAAGCGATGCGGCGTCCGCTCCGCCGCGCCCACGCCCACTGGGCCGCGGGGCGCTGTCACCCGTCGTCGCCGCGGACGACGAGGACCGGGCATGCGGCGTGCTGTGTGCAGTGTTGTGCCACCGATCCCAGCAGCAGACCGGCGAAGGCGCCGTGTCCTCTGCTGCCGACGACGAGCAGGGACGCGGTGCGGGCCGCGTTCAGCAGCACGCTGGCCGGCGTTCCGCGACGCACCTCGGCATGGACCTCGACCGGCGGCCGCGGTCCGACGACTTCCTCCACGATCTGGGTGAGTTCCTGCTGCGCTCGCTCCGCCACGGCAGCTTCCTCGCCGGTTGCCGGAGGCATCCAGCCGAGTGCGAGGTGCGCGTGCGGGAGGTCCCAGGCCATCAGTGCGAGCACCACACCGCCGGTGGCCTCGGCCTGCCGTACGGCCCAGCGAAGCGCCTGCTTCGAGGCCTCCGAACCGTCCACTCCGACGACGACAGGGCCTGTCGTCTCGCGCTGGTCGGTCATGGGTCCTCCACATCACGACGGTTCCCGCCGACCGCAGCACCGCGTGTCGGGCATGCTCAAATCGTCACATAGAGGATTAGGGTGCTGCTCGTTGTGCACCTCATGGAAAGGTGGGAGGGCCGTCCGGCCCGAGCCCTATGGACCTGACGTTTCTGCAGCCTCTGTACGCGGGCGAGGGCCCTGTCGTCTCCGTCCACCTGGATACGAGCCGTTCGGCGCACGACGCCGACAAACAGATCGAGCTGCGCCGGCGTGCGGCGCTCCGGTCACTGGAGGAGCAGGGCGCGGACCCGGCGACGCTCGAGGCCCTGGCCGGGGTGATCGGAGGTGTCGCCGAGGTGCCGGGGCCTCAAGGCGAGGCACTGTTCGCGTCGGGCGGGCAGATCCTGGGAGCTTTCACCCTGGCCGAGCCGCCCGCGGCCGACCGCGCGCTGGTGCTGCCGGTACCCGATCCGATGGGCCTGGTGATCGACCGAGACCATCAGCTCCCCCACGTGGTCGTCGCGGTCGACCGGGAGGGAGGGGACGTGACCGCCTACCCGGCGGCCGCGCACGAGCCTTCCATGGAGCGTTCCTTCAACGGCAGCACGCTGCACATCAGCCGGGTCAAGGCGGGCGCCGAGGCACAGGCGTCCTTCCACCGGCGGTCGGTGAACGTGTGGTCGGAGAACACCAGGCAGGCGGCGGACGCCGTGCGCGAGGCGGCGGCCGCGGTGGACGCGGCGGTGGTGCTGATCGCCGGTGACCCCAAGGCCATCGGACTGCTGCGCGAGCACCTGTCGGACCAGCCGCCGGCCGGGGAACTGGTCTACGTGGAGGGCGGCCGCAGCGATACCTCGGCCCGTACCGCCTTGCGGGCGAGCGTGGACGAGGCGATGCGCAAGGCCATGACGGCCCGTCACCGCAGCGTCCTGGACACCCTGGAGGCCGAACTGGCCGAAGGACGGGCCTTGCAGGGGATCCCGGCGGTCAAGGAGGCACTGGCGGAGGGCCGGGTGGACACGCTCCTGCTCGCCGCCGACCGCTCCGGCGACCCGGACCTCTACGCGTCGCGCCACAACCCCCGGGTGCTGGGCACCGACCCGGCAGCGCTGAGTGACGACCCGACGGTGTTCAGCGCACCCGCCGCGCCGCTTCTGCTGCGCGCGGCCGCTCTGGGCGGCGCCTCCTTCACCGAGATCCTGCCACCGGCCCGGGCGACGGACGGCGTGGCCGCCCTGCTGCGGTACTGACCCGCGGCAAGGCGCGGCGTCGACCACCCGTCCAGAGGCCGGCCGGACGCACCCGGGGGCCGGGAACACGGCTGCCGCCGGTGCGTCCCGGGTGCCGGCTTTTCGAAGGACCGCCGTGGCCGGCCCCCGCAAGGCCGAGGCCCGCGGGAGCCAAGGCCCGCTCCACGGCCGGGAAGCAGGCCGGCCCCACCGAGTACCCGGCAGAGGCAGCCGTCGCCCCGCCGCGCAAACCAGCGCTCCACGTGCAAGGAGACACCGTGCAGCCCATCATCGTCGGAGTGGACGGTACGCCCGACAGTCTCCTCGCGGCCGACTGGGCGGCACGAGAGGCACGACGGCGCGGCTCCTCCCTCGTCCTGCTGCACGGCTACGTTCCGCCGGTCGGCCGGTACCGTCTGCTCGCCGGCGACATCGAGCACGCGCACCGGGCGGCACGGCAGCTGCTCGACGACGCCACGGCATGGGTACGCGAGCGCTTCGGCGACCTCGAGGTCACCACCGACCTGGACCAGCGGCCCGAGGCAGAGCTGCTCGTCGAACACAGCCGCCACGCGCGGATGATCGTGCTCGGCTCCCGCCGACCGGGTCCGGTGACGGGCTTCCTCCTCGGATCGGTCGGACTCCGCGTCCTGAGCCGGGCCGCCTGCCCGGTCGTCATGATCCGCGGCGGCACCCCGAGGCGCGGCCCGCAGGACGGCGAGATCGTGGCGGGCATCCCCGGGGAAGCGGAAGCCGAGACAGTCCTGGCCTTCGCCTTCGAAGCCGCCGCCCTGCGCGACGCCCCCCTGCGCGCGGTACGTGCCTGGAACCTGCCCACCGTGTTCACCTACGAGCCCGGGCTGCTGCGCCGCTCGGACGAACACGGCGGCCTGGAGGAAGCGCACCGTCACGACCTCACGCAGCTCCTCGCCCCTTGGCGCCGGCACTATCCCCAGGTCACCGTCGTCGAGCACGTCGAACTGGGCCCCACGTCGGAGTTGCTGGTGTCTCTGGCGGCCTCGGCTCAGCTCCTCGTGGTCGGCCGCCGTGCCGAACCCCGCAGCCGCTACGTGGGGCACGTCGCCCACGCCACCCTCCACTTCGCCGACGTACCCATCGCCCTCGTCCCCCACCCGCCGGCCACACGGCCCACGGATGAGTGACGCGGGCCAAGCACCACCGTCGTCGACGACAAGGCAGCGAGGCGCGGTGCCAGGGCCCGCGAGCCCGGCGTCATCCGAACGAAAGGCCCTAGCCTCGCAACTCCCCGGAAGCGGACTGCCTCCGCCCGGCCGTAAGACCCGGCCCGGCCGGCCGCGCCTCTCCCTCCCCGCCCGCCACAGGGCGAGTCCCCGCCGAGTGCCGGACGACGCCCAGTGCCCCGCACCCGGGGCCGCGCCAGCACACCCTGGAGCTATCGGCCTGGCCGCGCGGGCTGACGGCTTCAGGTCCGGTCAGCTCGTAGGGGCGGCCCTCCAAGTCGGCGGTGCACCAGACGATCCAGCCGTCCGCGGGGTGCAGGCCCGAACTCGTGGCAGCTCATGAACTTGACGAGGAAAGCCGTGTACGCCTCAGTGCTCCATGCCCCGACGGGTGAGCAACGGCCGCTGCGCCGCACGTTTGCACGGGCTCCATGCCGTCCGGCGGGGGCGGAATTCAGGCGCGGTGCCGGGTGCGTCGACGTACCGCCACGAACGTGGCACCGGCCAGGGTCAGTGCCACGACCGCGCCTGCGACCGCCGACGTCGGAGTCAGCGTGGTGGGCTTCGGCCCCGGCTCCGTGCCGAACTTCAGAGTGAGGTCGGCCGCGTCGTTCGCCGGGTTCAGGTCGGGCACGTTCTCGGAGTGCAGCCGGGCCCCCACGGTCCGGGACGTCCCTGGGGTCGTCTTCGGGAGGTCCCAGACGAAGGGAAACGACCGGCTCTCGCCCGGCTTCAGGTCGCCCGACGGGTCACAGGTGAGTGAGGCGGGATCGGGCCAGCAGCTTTTGTCGTAGCCGCCAGGGTGGGATGAGTCCCCGTCCGCGCCGACCAGGAAGGGGAAGCCGGTGGCGGTGCCGGGGCCGTGGTTCGTGACGACGAGCGTGGTCGGCACGGCCTGGCCGGCGGGCACCGGCCCGGACGGTCCGGTCCACGTGAGCCCGAGGTCCGCGGGGGCCTGCACGGTGGCCTTCTCCGTCGTGGTGTTGTTGGCCGCTCTGGGATCGGCTGTGTCGCCGATGTCCGCGGTGGCCGTGAACTCCAGCTTCGTGCCCGGCGCCAGGTCCGCGGCGAACGCGACACGGAGATGAACCCCGACCCAATCCGCCGGGCCGCTCTTCACCGCCGTGCAGGTGAGGGTCCGGCCCCCGGCTGCCGGGACGCAGCTTCCTCTGTCGTCGTCGATGTGGCCGTCGAACGTGACGCCCTCGGGCAGGGTGAGCGTCAGGCCGAGGTGCGGGATGGTTCCCTTCCCCTCGGTGCCGACACTGGCCACGAGGCCGACCTTCGTGCCGGGGGCGACGATCGCGCGGTCGAGAGAGGCGTACGCGCCGACGTCCACCGGACCCGCCGCGGGCGCCGCCTGTGCCGCGGTGGTGGTCAGGCAGGTGAGCAGCAGAGCCGCCCCCGCCCCCACCCCCGCTGTCATTCGTTCCCATCGACGCGTCACGCGTACGTGTCCTCGCTCTAACCGATCAATTGCGAACAGTTGGACGAGCCGACGAGCGGAAAGGTTGCACACGAACAGACCAGACAAACGGGGTGGCTGCCCGGTTCCGTGCAGGAAAGTCAGCCGCTGTGCCGGAACCCCTTGCCCGTGCGGTCCAAGGGGTCGGGGGCGAGGTCGAGGAAGCGGTCGCGGAGGGCGTCCCATGCGGCGAGCCGGGTGAAGTCGGGGGTGTCGAGCAGTTCCTGGCGGTCGGTGAGGAACGGGTTCGGCAGCAGGACGGTCATCATCTGCTCGTCGCGGCCGTTGAACAGACGGGCTCCCCAGCTGACGGGGGCGCCGTCGGAGCCGATGCTGCGGTAGAGCTCGGCGCGGGAGCAGCGGCGGATGCGGCCGAGGTCGGGGCCGGAGGCGGTGTGCTCGCCGATGCACAGGTGGAAGTGCCAGGCGCCGAAGTCGACGGTGGCGTAGCCGTCGTTCATGGTGATGGCGGTGGGGGCGCCCGGAGCGCCGACCTCCCAGGCGGCGCCTTCGATGATGGGCCCGAAGTGGATGTGCTGCCAGTGGTCGGTAAAGACGGTGGTGACGAGGTCGAGCAGCGTGGCCTCGTCGACCGGGAGGGGCCAGACGTGCTGGGTGCCGCCGCCGGGGGTTTCCACGACGGTGGGCTCGGGGGTGGTCATGAGGGTGATCTTCTCCTTGAGGTCGAGGACGCAGTCGCCGCAGGTACCCGCGCCCGGAACGCGGTAGTAGAGGCAGCAGCTGCGGCGTTGGAAGGCGAGCGGCCCGGCGGGAGTGGCGCGATGCGCGCCGGCCCCGGCCAGTGGAGGGCTGTCCAGCAGTGCGCGGACGAGGGGGACGACGGGAACGAGAGGGTGCGGCGCTCGGGCGAGCAGGACGCGGTGGGCTCCGATCAGCGCCGAGGCGGCGTTGCCGCGCAGGGTGTGCGGGGACACTCCGTACGCCCGCCGTACCGCGTCGGCCCACGGGACCAGATTCCGGAGGACTACGGTGTGGTGCAGGGCCGGACGCGGTTCCCGGTCCACCTCCCCGAGGTCGGGAAGCCACAGGTCGAGGGGGCCGGAGGACGGCACGCGCCACCACAGCCGGTCCGGCCCCAGGTCGGGGACGCGGCCGGTGAACGCGGCGCAGGCCAGGGCGATCGACCAGAGCCGTGAGGCGGTGCCCAGGTGCAGGGTGGACGCGGCCACCCTGAGCTGGTCGGTGCCCAGCCGACCGGAGAGGGTCCGTACGCACTCCTCCACCACGCTCGGGACGGCGTACAGAGTCGGTCATCGGCCGGAAGCCGTCGGCCCCGGGGCGAGGACCGGTGCTCCCGGCCCCGGGGCGAGGATCGGCGGTCCCGGCCCCGGGGCGAGGACCGGTAGTCACCGCGAAGTAGGGGCCGATCGTGGAGATCCGCGCCAAGACGGCGGGGGTGAGGGCCGCGGTCACCATGCCCGTACCGCTCGTGTCAGCTCGCGGAAGCCGCACGCCTGGACCGTCTGGCCGTCCGGTCCGGTGAGGGTGAGCCGGTCTGCTCCGTCCCACCTCACTCTCCTGTCGCCGCTCGGGTCGCCCGGGGCCGCCACGGCCAGCCCCTCCCGTGCCAGGGCGCGTTCGAGGAGCGGGAGCACTTCGGCCGGCGCGTCCACCGTCACGACGGTGCGTGTGGTGCGGCGCAGGCCGAAGGTGCCCGAGACCGGGTCGAAGGCGAGGTGGTCGGCGTCGAAGGCGGCGGCGACGGCCCCGTTGAGGATCAGGTCCTCGGGCGCCCCGGCGTGCACGCGGGAGTCGCGGTCGACGAGCCAGACCGCGTCGGCCACCCGCAGCGCCAGCTCCAGGTCGTGGGTGCTGACCACGACGGTCAGGCCCTTGTCCCGGGCCAGGTCGCGCAGCAGAACGGTGAGGGCGACCCGTGAGGGGACGTCCAGGAACGCGGTCGGCTCGTCCAGGAGCACCACCTCGGGTTCCTGGGCGAGAGCGCGGGCGGTCAGCACGCGTTGACGCTCGCCGTCGGAGAGCTCGGCGGCCGGACGGTCCGCCAGATGCCGCGCGCCCACCGCCTTCAGCGACCACTCGACGGCCGCGTGGTCCACGGCCGTGAGACGGCCGGTGAAACCGGTGTGCGGGTGCCGGCCGAGCCCGGCCAGTTCCCGTACGGACAGCAGCCCGGCGTCCACCCGGTCGGTCAGGACGACCGCCAGCCGGCGGGCGAGAGTGGTCGGCGGCTGGTGCGCCAGGTCCGCCCCGCCGATGCGGATCCGGCCGTCCAGTGGGGGCAGGAGCCCGCTCAGGGTGCGCAACAGGGTTGATTTTCCTGCGCCGTTGGGTCCGAGGAGCACGGTCAGCTCGCCGGCCCGCGCCTCCAGGTCGAGCCCCGACAGCACGGCCCGGCTCGCTCCGCGCCCGCGCGGCGACCGGGTCCGGTAGCCGACGCCGAGGCCCTGGGTGGTGAGACCGCCGGGGCGGTCCGGTCCGCCGACCGTGTCCTTGACGGGTTCGGTCATCGTGTCGGTCACGAGGCCACTCCTTGTACGCCGCGACGGCTGCGGATCAGGAACGCGATGACGACAGGGGCGCCGAACAGCGAGGTGACGGCGCTGAGCGGCAGCACGGAGTCCGTGCCGGGCGGCTGGCTCAGCAACGCGCACGCCAGTGCGAGGAACGCACCCGCGAGCATCGACGCCGGCATGAGCGCCCGGTGGTCCGAGGTCCCCAGCGCCACCCGCGTCAGGTGCGGGACGGCCAGGCCGAGGAACGCGACGGGGCCGCAGAACGCGGTGGCCGCGCCCGCCAGCAGCGAGGTGCCGGCCAGCGCCAGATTGCGGCTGCGTCGCACGTTCAGGCCCATGGTGCGGGCGTAGTCCTCGCCGAGCAGCAGGGCGTTGAGTCGTTTCGCGGTCAGCAGCGCCGCCAGCAGTCCCGCGCCGATGACGGGCAGCATGACCTGGAGGTCGGGCCAGGTCGTGGCGCTGAAGCTGCCCAGGCCCCACATGACGAACTGCTGGGCGCGCTCGGGCCGGGCGTAGACGAGCATCACCCCGACGACCGCGGTCGCCGCCGAACCGATCATGACGCCGATGACGAGGAGGGTGACGGCCGACTTCACCCATCGCGAGAGGAGCAGGACGAGCGCCATCACGGCGGCGGCCCCGAGCGAGGCGGCGATGACGACACCCACGCGTCCCAGACCGGCCAGGTCGCCGGTGAAGCTGCCGGCGACGCCGCCGGTGCCGACCACCACGGCGGCGACGCCGATGCTGGCGCCCGAACTCACCCCGAGGGAGAACGGATCGGCCAGCGCGTTGCGGAACAGCGTCTGCATCTGCACGCCCGCCACGGCGAGGGCGGCACCGGCGGCGGTGGCGGTCAGCGCTCGCGGCAGCCGGACCTCTTCCACGATGACGGTCCACCGCGGGTCGTCGGCGGTGCCGCCGAACAGGATCCGCACCACCTCCCCGGTCGGCACCGGGTGGGAGCCGGTCGCGAGGGTGAGGACGAACAGGGCGGTGGTACCGGCGACGAGGGCGAGGACGACGGCGAGGCGCCGCCGCGCCATTCGGATCGTCGGCGTGGTGTCCGGGGCGGCGGCCGTCGCGGCGGTCAGGTGCGTCGTCACGCCTTGGGCACCAGCTCGTAGAAGGTGAAGGTGTGGCCCTTCGCCCGGTCCGGGTGCATCAGCGCGAAGAGGTCGGCCAGGACCAGGTCCGGGCGCAGCACACCGCGTTCGAAGTAGTCGTTGCCGCCGCCGGGGCCGACCGCCTTGGTGTTCGTCCAGACCGCACCGCCGGTGAGGGCCTTCAGCTGCCCGTACCGGCTGTCGGCCTTCACGGCGTCGGCGGTGGACTTCCATTGCTGGTCGGCGATCCAGACCGGGGCCCGGCCGCCCTTGGCGTGCACGCCCTCGAAGTTCAGCTGGAGGCCGCCGGTGCCCCGCTCGCTCGCCCACGGATAGGTGCCGCCCGCGTCCTTGATCAGCCGGGCGGCGTAGCTGCCGCCGGCGGGCATGGACCAGGTGCCCTGGTACATCGTTCCGGGCAGCACCTCGACGGGCCTGCCCGCCGCGACGGCCTGCGCACCCTTGGCCGCGACCTTCCGGTAGTCGCCCTCGATGGTGTCGAACACCTCACCGGCGCGCTGCTCCGCCCCGGTGAGCGCGGCCATGGCCTTGACCCACTCGGCTCGGCCGAGCGGACTCGGCTCCAGCCATTCGGCGTTGGCGACGACGGCGATCCCGGCCTGGCGCAGCTTGGGGTACTGCGGGTCGTCGGTGCCCTGGGTCATCAGGACGTCCGGCTTGGCGCCGATGACGGCTTCGGCGTCGAGGGTGCGGTCCTTGGCGTACTCGACGACCTCGCCCGCCCGCACCCGCTCGAGCACCTCGGCGGAGGAGATGGCCACGGCGCTCGCGACACCGGTGAGCACGTCCAGGGTGCCGGTCTCGGTGAGCAGCGGCAGATGGGTGGTGGAGGCGGAGTACAGGCTCTTGACGGGGACGGTGACCTGCTGTGCGGACGCCAGCTCACCGGTCAGCTCCGGCTTCGGCGCACCGCACTTGACCAGGACGTACGACTCGGGCTTGCCCTTGGGGAAGGGCTCCTTGACGGTGAGGACCTGGTAGCTCTTCTCGTACCGGAGCGTGAAGTTCTCGGCGTGCTTAACCGTGGACTTGACCGGGAAGTAGTCCTTGGCCGGGTCGAAGTCCTCGATACAGCCCTTCCCGGCGGCTGCCGCTTTGGCATCGGCGGGCGGGCCGGAGGCGCCGCCGCACGCGGTGAGTGTGAGGGCGGCGGCCAGGAAGACCGCTGCGGCAGCCTGACGGCGACCGGGCGCAAGGGACCGTACGGACGGCAAAGTTGACTCCTGAGGGCATGCGTGGGCCAGGGCGCACCGGCATGGCGGTGCGCCTGATACGGCGTGCGGGAAGAAACCGCTGAGGGAGGAGGTCGTCAGGACCTGGGGGATCGAGCCCGTGCGGCACGCCGGGCAGGCCGGCTCCGGAGGAGCACAGGCAGCGCGGAACTGCCCTCACACATACGCAGGCACACGAGTGCCACCGCCTCTCCTGGGGAAATCCGCCCCGTACATCGAGGTGCGACGGCGTGAGTCTCCTGACTCGGGATCACAGCTTCTCCGGCCTTCCCACCCCTGATGGGGCGGTGGCCATGGGCGGAGTCGCTCCCCCTACACAGTGGCGGTACCGTGCCGGAATCTCACCGGCTTCCTCGTTCCGCCGTCGCTTGTTCGGCGAAAGCATCGCAGAACCGGCCACGCCTCGCCAGACCACACTCTGTGCGATCAGACACAACCGCGAGTGCAGCCATCATGACAAGGAGTGTTCATCCGGTGCAGCCTGCGGCGACCGCTTCACTGCGCTCGACCGTCGCCCCTGGGCGGGACGCCGTTGGCAGTGGGGGGTCGCCCCAGACCACTGTCTGCGTGCCGGCACTGCTGACGAGGCGTAAGCGGATTCACCGCTCACCGGCTCATATCGGGCCCAGGACCTCGCCGGGTACGGCTTCCAGCTCGAGGGTCTCGAGCACGGTGAGCAGTTGCCGTTCCTCGTAGCGGAAGTGGTTCTCCATGATCGCGGCGATGCCTTCGAAGTGCTGGTCGAGCTCCTCGGGCGGCGCGGCCCGGTCGACCGCGGCGCGGAGGCCGTTGAGCAGGTAGGCGATCATCGAGTGGTCCTGCTCAAGGGAGCGCAGTACCGGGCGCAACTGGGGGTGCGCGGCCGCGATGGCGGGGAACAGGGTGCGGTCTTCGCCCTGGTGGTGGGCGTCGAGAGCCGTGCAGAAGCCGTGGCAGTACAGCAGCAGTTCGCGGGTGGCCGCTTCACCGGGGGTGCCGTCGGCGAGGGAGGCGCGGGTCACGGACAGCGCTTCCCGCAGTCGGTGGTGCACCTGACGGAGTTCTTGGCTCCAGGCGACGAGCCTGGTCGTCTCGCGCTCAGACACGCGAGAGCGAAGGGTGGGACGAGTACATCGTCAACCTCCTTCGGTCCGGCGCCTCCATGCCTGACACAGTCTGCCACCGGCACGCGACGCTTCCCGTACGGTACCGCACCCGGGCACGGGACGTTACGGCTCGGCGTGAACTGTCCGCCCAGGCGCGCCTGCGCCTCCTTGGCGTCGGGTGTCACGGGTTGGGGTCGCGTCCGTGCGGATGATCGCGGTGCGGCTCGCAGTCGCTGAACCTGCGCTTTTTCACGGCGGTCCCCGAGGGCACGGCCCCCGAGGGCGTCCTCGCGACGGGCGATCGAGTAAGCACACGTGCGGCGTGTGGCGTCGAGCCTCTCTTCACCTTCTGCTCCAGTGAGTGAGTGCAACGAACACGAGTCATGAAGGAAGCCGGCGGCTCCCGGGTCAAGCGCGCCTGCGGGGAGGGGCCGCGGTGAGTGGTGGTGGGACGGTCGCACGGTGGCTGTTTCCCAACGGGCACCTCTACGAGCGGTTCGTTCCGTCACTGCTTGTGCTGACGTTTGTCAGCGGTCTGGTGGACGCGGCCAGCTTCCTCGGGCTGGGACGGGTGTTCGTGGCCAACATGACGGGCAATGTGGTCTTCCTGGGCTTCGCCTTGTCAGGAGTGGCCGGGCTGTCGGCGGCGGCGTCGGCGGTGGCGCTGGCCGGGTTCCTGGCCGGGGCGGCGGCGGGTGGTGCGTGGCGGCGGAAGACCGAGCCTGGAGCGCTGTTCGCTTCGCTGGTCGTGTTTCAGGCCCTGTTGGCCGGGCTCGCGTTTGCCGGTCAGGCAGCCGGCTGGGGACGGTACGCGGTCCTGGTGCCGCTGGCCTGCGGGATGGGGCTGCAGAACGCCGTCGTGCACCGTCTGGGCGTGCCGGACCTGGCCACCACCGTGATGACGCGGACACTGACCGGACTCGCGGTGGACCGACCTGGGCCCGGCAGCATGCGGCGGGGGGCGTCGGTCGTCGTGCTGGCCGCCGGGGCGCTCGCGGGCGGTCTCGTACACGCCCACCACGGGGTGGAGGGTGTTCTCGTAGCGGTCCTGGTTCTGCTGACCGGCGTTGTCGTGGCCGCCCGTCCCCGGAGCGCTGCGGGCCGTGTATGAGGACGTGGCCCCCCCACGTCGCACGGATCTGCGGGCGACCGGACGAGGTCGAGGGTTCTGACCCGCTTACCACCCTGCGGTTCGTCTGCGCGCTGGATGCTGTCAGTAAGAGCAACTGCACCTCTCGCCGAGCCGGGGCCGGGCCGCCCGGGCAGCCGCGCGAGCATTGACGCGAGCGGCGATCCTCGCCTGGCGCGCGAGGGCACCAGGCGCGGAGGGTATTCAGCACAGGCCGGAGTCGGCCCGGGTGGAGTTATCGGAGCAGGTGCCGACCTTCGTGTCGCTCACACGCTTCCGCGTAGCGGCGGCACCTTGTTTCACGAATCGGTGAACGGACGGCCGGGGACCGGCTTGGCGATGAAGAAGTTCACCTGCCCGATGGCGAACATGAGCGTGGCCGGCGCCTGTCCTCTTAGTGCTCGGCTGCGGCGTGGGCGCTCAGCGGGTCCAGTTCCTCGGCACGGTGCCCCAGCGCCGGTACGCGTACGGGCTGTTCCAGCAGCGCCACCAGATGCTTCAGCCGGACGGCTCGGTCGCGTGTCCTGCTGCCGCCGGCCTCGTTACCGTCACCATGAAGAAGATCATCACCGTAGTCGGAGCGGCGCTGTGCGCCGCCACCATCGCCGCCCCTGCGCACGCGGACGAGGACTCGAACTTCGGCGGCGGCATCAACGCCGCCAACGCCTGGAACTTCACCGCCGCCGCCGTCTGCCTCCAGGAGGTAGCCGTCGCCCCGGTCCTCGGCGACTGGGTCGGAAACCACGTCAACAACTGCTCCAACGGCAACGTCATCGCCCACTCCGGCCACTGAGCCGCCCCCAGAACGCCTCGGGCCTCGGCTCCCGGCCTGCGCATCTGAGGGCGGGCCGCTACGCACTGGGACATCTCGGTGGACTCCACCTCCGTACGCACGCACCATCACGCTGCCGGGGGCCGGCAGGCTCCGCCGCCCGTTCCCAGAAGGGGCTCCGCTGCGGCGCTCAAAACCGCTCGGATCCGGGCGGAGCTGGTCGACCGGCTGGCGGGGTGGTGCTGACCAACGCCCTCGTATGAGCTCCGCCGCGCCCAGCGGGCCGTTGTACGTCCCGGCGGCGGCCGCGTCGCGAGTCTCGCCCCGCCGCCTCCCGCCCTCGGTCCTGCCGGGCACCCAGCCCCTCACACGAGCGCGTCGACGCGTCGCGGTTCTGCGGCTAGGGTGCGATCACTTGCACCGTCCCCTGAGGGGAAGCAGCGGACGGCGGGCAGATTGAAGAGATGAACCGTATGGTGCAAGCTGGTTGCAAGATCTGAATGTAGGATACGCAGCAGGCTTCGCAACGCCGTGCGTACGCAGATGAGGAGACCTCGCCATGCCTGCCGAGCAGGGGACCAATCAGAGTGTCGAGCGGGCCGTCTCCGTCCTGCGGGCCCTCGGCTCGGGCAGCACGGAGCGCCGTGTCTCCGACATCGCCGTGGACGCCGAGCTGGGTCCGTCCACCACCTCCCGGCTGCTGGCGACCCTGGAGCAGTTCGATCTGGTGGAGCGGAATCCGATAAGCGGGCTCTACCGACTGGGACTGGGCACGCTGCCGCTCGCCACCATGGCTCTGAACGGCCACCCCGTCCACCGGGCCTCCCGGATGGTGCTGCAGGGACTGGCGGCCCGCACCGAGCTGGGCGCGAACGTCGGCATATTGCGCGGGGCCGATCTGGTCTTCCTGGCCAACTTCGAGGGCAGCCGCACCCCCAAGGCGTACACACAGGCGGGCAGTACCGCCCCGCTGCACGCGACGGCGATGGGCAAGTGCCTGGTCTCCCGCATGACGGGCGACGAGCGCCGTTCGTTGCTCGGTCCGGAGCTGGAGGCGCACACGGAGTACACCGTAACCTCGCACAAGGCGCTGGACGAGGAGTGCGAGGCGGTGCGGCGAGCCGGCTACGCCGTCGAGGCACAGGAACGCGCGCTTGGCCGGTCCTCGCTGGCGGCTCCCGTCCTGGACTCGCGGGGTTCGGTAGTCGCCGCGATCTCCCTGTGGGGTCCCGCCTCTCTGCTCGGAAGCCTCTCCGCGGCCGGAAAGCCGGGGACCGGGGAGTCGGAACTGGTCGGCCAGGTCATCGAGGCGGCGGACGCGGTCAGCCAGGCACTGGGAGCGCACTGACCGCGCGGTGTCCGCGTGAGGGACGCCCGGAGTGCGCACCCCGCACTCCGGGCGTTCCGGCATTCCCGGACCCGGCCGGCCTGGTAGGCCACTGTCCGGAGCGGTCCGCGACGGCCCGCGGCTGACCGCGGCTGACCGCTCGACGGCGCGCGTGGTGGGTCAGTCCTGGTAGGCCCGGACCGTGAAGAGGTGGGCGCGCGGTGCCCCGTGCGTGGCGTCCACCGTGACCCGCAGCGCGTCGGTCCGCACGGGGGCCCCGTCGTCCAGCCGGTGGACGCGGTGGCGGCGCCGGTTGTCCCGCACGGTGACCGCGGTGCGCCACTCTCCCGTCGCGTCCCGTACCTCGATCCGGTAGTCGCGCAGCAGTTGCGGGGCGATCGCGTCCGGCACGCGGTCCCGGTGCAGGTTGATGAGGTACGTGTCCACGTCGTCGTCCATGACCAGGTGGACCGTGCGCAGTTCGCGCGGGGCGTCCCACTCCAGGACGAGGTGGGAGCCGGGAGCGGGGTCGCCGGACACCCACATCTGCGGACCGCCGAACGGACGCTGGTAGCCGCCGACGCCCTTGCCGGGCGCGAAGGCGTCCGTGGCCGAAAGGACCCGGAAGCACAGGGACCGGCGTCGCAGCTCGCGCGCGGACCAGTCCAGTACCGCCTGCCCCTCCTCCTCGGGGATGTCGTCGTCGACGCCCGGGTCCCCGTCGACGCGGCTGCGCAGGGCGAGCACGCCCTCGGTGCCCGTCGGCACCAGGTGCAGCGAGGCATGCGGGTCGGCGCGGACGACGACGACCACGTTCTCGGGAACCTCGGGCGCGTGGTGCAGGGCGGCGGTGACCCACGCCGGTCCCCCGGCCGTGACGGGGACCCGGACGGTGCTCAGTACGTCGAGGGGCACGGCGTTCTCGGGCAGCCGCGTGCTCCACAGCTCGACGGTGAGCTCGGTGTCCCGCTCGGCGGAGACGAGCAGTTCCACGCCGTCCAGCGCGGGGTCGACGGGCAGGAGCACGCCGTAGTCGCGGTCGAGGGGGCAGGGTTCGGCCGGGGTGCCGGGGCCGGGTTCCGCCGCGAGACGTGAGAGATGGGAGGAGGCGGTGACCCTGGCCGTACGGGCGAGGTCGTCGGGGTCCTCGTTGGCGACGCCCATCACGGAACCGTCCTGGCGGAGCAGGACCTGCCCGACGAGCCCAGGGGTCTCGGTGGCCAGATCCCGTGGGCTCCGGCCGTGCCGGACGCAGAGCGCGGCGGCGGTCCCGGCGGCCTCACCGAGGGTGGCGCAGGTGGCCATCACGCGGGTGGCGCCGAAGGCGATGTGAGTGGCGGAGATGTTCCGGCCGGCGAAGAGCAGGTTGCCGACGTTCGCCGAGTAGAGGCTGCGCAGCGGGATGTGGAAGACGCCGTCCGTGTAGCGCTGCACCGCGCCCGGACCCTCGGCGTACATCCCTTCCACGGGGTGGAGGTCGATCGACCAGCCGCCGAAGGCGATCCGGTCGGCGAAGCGGCGCTGGGCCAGGATGTCCTGCTGGGTGAGGACGTGGTCGCCGACGAAGCGGCGGTACTCGCGCTTCCCGGGGACGCTGCCGACCCATTCCAGGGTGAGGTTGTCGGCGTCGAACTCACCGGAGTTCTTGATGTGGTCCCAGATGCCCATGATCACGGCGTGCAGCTCGTCACGGATGGCCTCGTTGTCGTGGACGGTGTCCATGGCACCGCCCCACTCGATCCACCAGTAGTCGCAGCCGTTGTCGCCGGTGCGCAGGACGCGGTTGCGCAGGATGGGGGTCTGCGAGATGTCCTTCGCGTACGAGGGCGGGACGAAGGGGACGGGTCGGCCGAGGTCCTTGGTGTAGAAGAGGATGGTAGAGCCGAGCAGCGCTCCGTCCGACACCTCGGGGGCCCAGGGTTCGCCGAAGTCGGCGGCCGACTCGCGTCCGACGCGGCTGCGGGCCCCGGCCAGCTCGCCCAGCAGTCCGTCACCGGTGCAGTCCAGGAAGACCTGGGCGCGGAACGTGATCAGCCGCTCCGATCCCATCGTCCAGCCCGTCGCCGAACGCAGGGCGCGGTCGTCCTCGGGTCCGTCCGCCTCCGCTTCCCGGACGTCGGTGTTGAGGAACAGGTCGATCAGCGGTTCGGCGCGTACGGCGTCCAGGACCACCTGGTCCCAGTAGTAGGGGTTGCCCTCGGGGTTGCGGTACTGGTTCTCGGTGTAGAGCTCGCCCATGATGCCCGTCTCGCGAGCGTAGCGCTGGACTCCGTGGGCGGTGGCCCCGCAGACCCAGACGCGCACTTCGCTGCTGCTGTTGCCGCCCAGCACCGGGCGGTTGTGCACGAGTGCGACGCGTTGCCCGAGCCGGGCGGCGGCGATGGCGGCACAGACGCCGGCGAGGCCGCCGCCGATGACCGCGATGTCGTGGTGGAACTCTTCCTGTCGCATTCTCAGCGGCTCCCTTGCGATGTGCGACGGCGTGCTGAGCCGTCGCGGGGTCAGTGTGCACTCCGAACCTGGAGAATGGAATACACACGCAGAGAATGAGATTGAAGTGCACGCAGCCGGGGAGGGGAACGTCAGTCACGCTCGCCCGAAGTATGGCCCGTACCCAGCGAAAGGGCCTCTGGCCAGTGGTGATGAGGTAGAGAAGGGCGTCAGGAGGGCAGCGGCCCGACGATCACCGCATGAGGAGCGCTCCGCCCTCATGGTTGACAGCAACCAACATGTGATTGATTATCCCGCATATTGCACGCCGGGCTCAGAGTGAACACCGGTGTCGCCTGGGAAGCAGCAGCCCCGCCCCACCTGCACACGCTGCGGGCGGACAGCCGCACTACAGCGGCCCCTCTGCCGCCCCCCTCCCGAGAGGAAGCCGCATTGACCATCCTGCGTACGGGGCAGACCAAGCGGACCGGCCCCCGACTGCCCGACAGCACCTTCGCGGTGCTCCTCGTCCTGCCAGGGCTGGCGCTGTTCGCAACAATCATCCTGTATCCCCTACTCGCCTCGCTGACCACGGGTTTCTTCCGCCAGGACCTCCGGTTCCCCGGCCGGGAGTTCGTGGGCCTATCAAACTTCGCCGACGTGCTGCAACGGAACTTCTGGCCGACGCTCGAACACACCCTCGTCTTCGCCGGAGGGACCACCGTCGCCGCCTTCGGAATCGGCTTCGCCCTCGCCCTCGCCCTCAACGCGGGCCTGAAAGGCAGCGGGTTCATGCGGGGCCTGTTCCTCTTCCCCTGGGTGATCCCGGGCGTCGTCACCTCATTCCTGTGGATGTGGATCTTCAACGCCAACTACGGACTGCTCAACGGATTGCTCATCAAGGCGGGTCTGATGGACGAGGCGGTGTCCTGGCTCGGTGAGCCGGGGACGGCCATGCTCGCGGTGATCGTGACCAAAACCTGGGCGAGCTTCCCCTGGATGATGGTCATGATGCTGGCGGGCCTGCAGACCGTGCCCGGCGAGCTCTACGAAGCCGCCGCCGTCGACGGTGCGGGAATGTTCCGGCGCTTCCGCTCGATCACCTGGCCCAGCGTGCGCTCGATCGGCCTGCTCGCCCTCCTACTCGAGTTCATCTGGAACTTCCAGCACTTCGACACCATTTACGTGCTCACCGGAGGCGGCCCCGCCAACTCCACGCAGACCTTCGCCGTCGCCGTCTTCCAGGACGCCTTCCAGGGATTCGACCTCGGCCGGGCCAGCGCCCTCGGCGGGCTGTGGATGCTGCTCTTGCTCGCGCTCGTGGGCGGTTACCTGTTCCTGTCTCACCGTGAGGACCGCTCATGACCACGACGACCCTGGAGCCGACCCGTACCGAGGAGCGGTCCCTCCCCCCGCGTGGCGCGCGCCGCCCCCGGATCCGCCCGGACCTCGTGCGCTCCCGGGCTCTGGCCTGGACCGCGCTGCTGGTGATCGGGGTGTTCGCGCTGTTCCCTCTGTACTGGATGCTCGTCACGGCGCTCAGCCCGGCGGACCGGGTGTTCCAGTTCCCCCCGGACTTCGTGCCGAGCGCCCTCACCTTCGAGAACTTCCGGGCGGTGCTGGACGACGGACCGCTGTTCCACTATTTGAAGAACAGCGTCATCGTCTCGCTGACCACGGCGTTCCTCAGCGTGGTCATCTCGACCTACATGGGTTACTCGTTCTCCAAGTTCCGCTACCGCGGCCGCCGGTCGCTGATGAACTTCGTGCTCGCCTCGCAGATGTTCCCCCAGTCGCTGCTGCTGATCACGCTCTACGCGCTGTTCCGCGAGTTCGGGATGTTGGGCAGCTACACCGCGCTCGTGCTGTCGTTCAGCACGTTCACGCTCCCCCTGTGCGTGTGGATGCTGAAGGGCATCTTCGACACCATCCCCGACGCGCTGCTGGAGGCCGCCGCCATCGACGGCGCCTCACGCTGGCGCACGCTGCACTCCGTGATCGCACCGCTCGCGGCACCGGGCATGGCCGCCGCGGGACTGTTCGCCTTCGTGCGCGGCTGGAACGACTTCGTCTTCGCGCTCAGCCTCTCCGACAACAACACGATGACCCTGCCGCCGGGTCTGGTGCACACCTACATCGGCGAGACCCAGACCGCCTGGCCCACGTTGATGGCCGCGTCGCTGGTGGTCTCCCTCCCGGTCGTCGTCGCCTTCATGTTTCTCCAGCGCTTCCTGGTCGGCGGCCTCACCGCGGGCTCCGTGAAGTAGCGACAGCCCTCTCGTACCCGCCGCCCTCACCCGCCGCCCTCACCCGCCGCGTTCATCCCACCCGTCGTACCACCCACTCGCCTTGGAGGCGCCATGTCCCTCTCCGACCTCTCCCGCCGCAGCGTGCTGCGCGCCGCCGGCATCGGCGCCGTCGGCATCGCCGGATCCAGTGTTCTCTCCGCCTGCGCCACCGGAGGCGGCGCCGGGAACGGTGGCGACACCGCCGCCAAGGACTTCGGTTTCACCTCGTGGTCGCTGAGCGAGCCGGCGTACAAGCCGACCATCGAGCGCTTCATCAAGTCCTGGGAGACCAGCAACGGTTCGAAGATCAGCACCACCACGATGCCGTACAACCAGTACCTCCAGGAGCTGAGCCTCAAGCTCAACGGACGCCAGGTCTCCGGCGCCGTGCAGCTGGACATCGCCTGGCTGGCCGCCATAGCCCAGACCGGCAGCCTCGCCGACCTCGGCGACCTGGCGATGTCGGGCGGATACACGCCCGCCGGTCTCTCCAGCGGCCACTACAAGGGAACGCTGTACGGCCTGCCGTGGACCACCGGCGCGATCGGGCTCATCGGCAACCAGGACCTGCTGAACGAGGCCGGGATCAAGACCGCGCCCACCACGATCACCCAGTTCGAGGACGCGCTGCGCGCACTCAAGGAGCTGAAGGGCGTCACCCCGTACGCCGCCTCCACCGCGATCGCGCAGCTCGGCGACATCTTCCCGTGGATGCAGACCTTCGGATCCCCCATCCTCAAGGACGGCAAGGTCCTCATCGGCGACGATGCCTCCATCGAGGCGGTCACCTGGTACAAGAAGCTGTACGACGAGAAGCTCATCGCCAAGGACGTGGACCGCAACGGCGCCCGTGCCCTGTTCGGCCGCGGCACCGTCGGTTTCTACGACGACGCCGTCGTCGGCAAGGCCCCCACGCTCGCGAACGCGAAGGACCCGAAGAAGCTGGGTCCGGCGATGGTGCCGTTCTCCCGGCCCGTGCTGCAGGCCGGCGACTCGCCGCAGGCGCAGCTGTGGGGCCACGTCATCGTGGTCATCAAGGGCGACGGCCAGGAAGCGGCCGGCCGGTTCGCGCTCAAGACCACCTCCGATGTGGCCACCACGACCGAGTACTTCAAGGCCGTCAGCCTGCCCCCCGCCACCAGCAAGGGTCTCGCCGCCAGGGAGATCGCCGCGGACTCCTTCACCACCCAGTGGACGCGTCGCATCACGAGCACGGCGACCCCCGGGCCGTTCTGGGCGTACGCGAAGAACGCCCAGATCATCAGCGCGGTCGCCCAGCAGGTGCAGGCGGCGCTCGTCGGCCAGGCCTCGCCGAAGGAGGCCATGCGGACGGCGCGCGAGCAGGCGACCCAGCTGCTCAAGGACTGATCTCCGGGTCCGGCGCCGGGCTGATCTCCGGGTCCGGTGCCGGTGGGCCGCGCACACGTGCGCGCGTGTGTCCGGCGCGTACCCGGACGGCACCCCATGCCCTCTCGGCGGTCGCCGTCTTCCCCGGGAAGTCCGCGGCCGCCGAGCCGTGCCCTTCGGCGCGAGCGGGAGGGCGGGAGGGCCTCTCTGCGTACCGTCGCCCCCGACCGCTCGGAGAGAGCCGGACGGGCTCTGCGCATTGCCCCGATAGACCCTTGACGGGCGTCCGGGCGACGGACACTCTTCTCGCCATGTTCACAGGAGTTTCATCCAAGGACTTCTGAACGTCCAATGCTGCACGACCGATTTGGTGTGCGGATCGAATCACCCGGATGAGCAAGTACCCGAGGGCATCCCCGCACTCGGAAGTCATTTTCCTGTCAAGGAGGTCTAGCCTTGTTCTCTTCGATGAGACGTCCCACGATCGGCGCGTTCGCCGCGGTGACGGCATTGGTCGTCGGTTTCGCGGCACCGCCCGCGTTCGCCGCACCCGCGGCCCCGCCCGGCACGTTCGCGGCCCAGGAGACCGCCGCCGACACGGTGTTCAGCGATGACTTCTCCGGCGGCCTGGTTCACTGGACGAAGACCCGGACGCCCGCCGGCGGCGCCGACTGGACGGCGCGGGCAGGCGCACTGACGGTCGACACCACGTCGGCGACGGGCGGGAGCTACCTGCGCCCCTCCGGCGCCCTGACCCTGCCCGGCGCGTACGAGCTGATGACCAGGGTCCGTGTCGACGAGATCCGCCCGGACGGCACCGTGTCGTTCGTGATGGACATGCAGGACGCCGGCAACCCGACGACGACGAGCCTCGCCGCCCAGATCACGGGAGTGAAGCCCAACGGACGAGCGGGAGTCCAGATCACCGCGCCCCTGGCCGGCACCGTCGAGTGCTCGGGGGACTCACCGGTCACCACGGGCGACTGGCTCGACGTGCGGATCGTGCGCGCGGGCGGGGTGACGGCCGTCTACCTCGGTGGACGCCTCGTCGCGGCGGAGACCTCCCCCACGGCCGGGGGCACCTTCGCCCTGGGCTCGTACCACAGCAGGCTAGCCGTGGGGCCGGTCACGGTCCGTTCGCTCACCGGCACCCCGGCGGGTCATCCCACCACCGCCAAGGGATGCACCTTCCAGGCACCCGACCAGGACGCGCCCGGCCACCAGGTCACCCACGGCAACCCCTCCCAGAGCCTCAACGGCACCTGGAACTTCAAGACCGAGAACGCCGCCAGCCCGGTCGACCCGGTCAAGCTCTCCACCCCCGGCACCGACACCGCCGGCTGGGACAGCCTGCCCGTCCCCGGCAACTGGGACACCCGGGACGCCTACAACAACTACCGGGGCGTCGCCTGGTACCAGCGCTCCTTCACCGTCGCGCACCGCGGCGAGGCCTACGCCCGCTACTGGCTCACCTTCGACGCCTGCTACCGGACCTGCCAGGTGTGGGTGAACGGCAAGCCGGTCAAGAGCCTGGCCCTCAAGGACGCATCCCACGACGCGGACAACGGCAAGGACGGCACCGGCCTCGTCTGGTCCGAGAGTGACACGCACACCGGTGGTTACACCGAATTCCAGATGGACGTGACCTCCGCCCTCGACACCACCGGCACGAACACCGTGGTCGTCAAGGCCGACAACACCGTCACCACCGGCGCCTGGTACCCCTGGGGCGGTCTGTCCCGGGACGTGAGTCTCACGACCACACGGTCTCTGTCCGTCACGCGGCAGGAGATCACCGCCACGCCGAACCTGACCGACGGCACCGCCTCGGTCACGAGCAAGGTCTTCGTACGCAACACCGGCACGAGCGACCAGCAGGTCACCGTCAAGGGTTCCATCACCTCGGCCGCCACCGGCGCGGACGTTCCCGGAGCGACCGGCCTCACCGGAACCGCGACCATCCCCGCCGGACAGACCGCACCCGTCACCCTCCACGCCGACCTGGACGCGGACACCTACTCCCTCTGGCAACTCGACGACCCCGACCTCTACCGCCTCAACGCCTCCCTCGCCGTCAGCTCCGCCCCCAGCACGGTCGTCCACGCGATCAGCGACACCTTCGGCATCCGCCGGCTCCAGATCGCCGGCACCGACATGCTGCTCAACGGCAAGAAGCTCAAGGTCGCCGGCGCCAACCGCGTCTCCGACGACCCGGTGAACGGCAGCACCGAGCCCGTCGCCCAGGTCCGTCACGATCTGGACATGATGAAGTCCGCGGGCATGAGCGTGACCCGGCTCATGCACTACGCCCAGGCGCCCGCCGTCCTGGACTACGCCGACCGCATCGGCATGCTCATCATCGGCGAGACCCCCGTCTGGGGTGACAACGCCAACCTGACGACCGCCCTGCCCAACATCAAGCAGCAGATGGCCGAGCAGGTCCAGAAGGACTTCAACCACCCCAGCATCTTCGCCTGGTCCGTCGGCAACGAACTCGCCTCGCACACCGAGGCAGGCAGGACGTACGACAGGCGGATGGCCGCCTTCTCGAAGAACATCGACCCCAGCCGATTCGTCACCCAGGTGAACAACAAGATCAACGAACCGTCAAAGGTCCCGTGCGCCACGGGTGAGACCAACTGCGGCGCCAAGGACGGCATGCAGTACATGGACTTCGCGGCCATCAACCTGTACGGCAACTTCGACGGCGGAGTGCAGTGGGCCCACAAGCTCTACCCGACGAAGCCGATGTTCATCTCGGAGTACAGCACCGACATGAGGTTCTCCAGCCAGGGCGGTTACCTCACCAGCCAGGAGAGCCTCGACCAGAAGACCACCACCGGCGACATGGCCCAGTCGTACTTCGCGAACAAGGACTACCTGTTCGGCTGGTCGCAGTGGACCTACAACGACTACCGCAGCACCTACGCCGACAGCAGCCCGAACAAGGTGCGCGGATACGGCGACGTGGACGTGTGGGGCCGTCCGAAGGCCTCCTACGGGGCCGTGCAGGCCGCGAACGCGCCGGTGAAGAGCATCGCGGTGGCCGGGGTGGAGAACGACAACGGCACCGATGAGACGGTGGTGACGGTCACTCCGCGCGGGCCGCTGGCCACGGCCGGCCCGTCGTGGACGCTGTCCGGCTACAAGCTGGCGGTGAGGGTCACGGACACCGACGGCAAGGTCGTCGGCGGCGCCGTGGTGGACCTGCCGAAGATCGAGCCGGGCGACCCCGCGCTGCAGGTCCCGGTGGCCTGGAAGCACAGCGCCGACGCCGCGCGGGTCCGCGTCTCCCTGCTGTCCCCGCTCGGATTCCAGGAGGCCGTCTCCTTCAAGGACCTCAAGGCTCCGGCGAAGCCCGAGATCACCGGCACGGCCGTCGCCGACGGCAGCGCACGCGTCCGCTTCAGTGACCCCGTCGAGGGCCTGAAGCACACCGTCAAGGCCACCGCGCCCGACGGCACCGTCGCCGCGACGAAGACCACGTACGAGCCCTTCGCCGACCTCACCGGTCTGACCAACGGCACCGAGTACACGCTCTCCATCACCACCGACAACACGGCCGGAAGCAGCGCCCCGGCCACCGCCAAGCTCACCCCGAACGGCACCCTTCCCTACGGTCCGAACCCCGTGAAGGTCATGCCCGTCGACCAGGGCCTGGTGCTCGGTTTCACCGAGACCAGCAGTGCCGCCAACGCCCAGCGCAACGGCACGTTCCAGGTCACGGTGACCGACACCGCGTCCGGCACGAAGGTGAAGGACTACCAGACCACCAACCGGCCCGGCACCCGTGTGGAGGGCCTGACGCCCGGACACACGTACGCGCTGCAGATCCGGCGTCTGAACACCGACGGCACCGCGTCGACCGCCTGGAGCGAGAAGGTCGAGGGCACCGTTCCCCGGACCGACCAGGCTCCGGCACTGCAGGTCACGGGCACCCTCGGCGGGCCCACCTCCGGCGCCATCGCCGTCACCCCGGCCCCCGGCACCATCCGCTACGAAGTCTCCGTCGCGGGCGGCACCCCGTTCCAGGTCAACCGCTCGGCCGTCGACCTGATCCCCGTCAGCCACCTCAAGCCCGGCACCAACTACCCCGTGTCCGTCAAGGCCGTGGGCGCGGACGGCACCTCGACCGCCTGGACCGGCACCCTCACCACCACCCAGGCCCCCGCGACCAACGCCAAGATCACCGACGAGCAGGGCGGCAAGACCCTGACCTGGACCGCCTCCGACCCCGCACCGGCCTTCTACAACGTCAACCGGACCGCCTGCGGCACCACCACGACCACCAAGGTCGCGGGCAGCGCTACCCAGTTCGCCCTCGGCGCCAACGGCGGCTCCTACACCGTCCAGGCCGGCACCGGAACCATCCTGTCCACCGCCACCACTCCCCTGGGGACCGGCGGCACCACCGCCTGCGGCGCCATCGTCACCCCCGCCGACACCACTCCCGGCACCGACGGCACCCGCCCCTTCAGCACCACCGGTACCTGGACCACCAGCGCCCTCACCACCACGGACGGGTATCCCAGCGTCTACGCCGATCCCACGGCATCGCCCGCGCCCCGTGTGGTGTGGACGGCCCCGGCCAAGGCGGCCGCGTCGACCTACAAGGTCGAGGTCGCCCTTCCGGGCGGCACCAGCGCGACGTCGGTCACCTACACGATCACCACGGCGACCGGCAACCAGACCAAGACCGTCAACCAGAACACCGCGGGGACCGGCTGGATCGACCTCGGAACCTACGACTTCGCGGCCGGCCAGGCCCCCAAGGTGTCGATCACCGCGGCCGGTGGCGGATTCCTGCGGGCTTCCGCAGCCCGGTTCAGCGACGCCGGATAGCCCGCCCGACAAGACCCCCCACCGCGTGGCCGTGGGTCGAGAACGCCACGCACCCGGCGGCCCCGGATCTCCGACCAGGAGATCCGGGGCCGCCGCCGTGTCGGACGACCCGACGCGGCGAACGGACATGCTGCGTTTGGCGTGATGGGGCGTGAGCCGTTCGCTCGTCACCTGTGTCCGTCGATCACGGTCCGGGCCGGCGAGACCACTGGTACGCGGATCGCGTGAGGTGCCGTACCAGAGAATCGGGCGGGCCCGCCGGGAGCAGCGGGTGGGGGGGCGGAAGGCGGTGTTGTTCAAGGTTTTGAGGCGGTCGTCACCCTAGACCCGCCGGGCCGGTGAAGTCGCCGACGACCGTCCGCACGATCTGCTCGTCCAGGCCCGGCTCATGGGCCGGCCGCGCAGGACGGGGCAGACCTCAACCCCCCTGCATCGTACGGGTGGTGAGGGCTGTGTGCCGCGAGCGTCAGATGGCGCCGCTGTCTGCCTGGCTTGTGGGTCGCACGGCAAGCAGGGCGGCCCGGGCGTAGTCCTGGGGGTCGGTGTCAGGCCGGTGGATCTCGCGGACCGATGAGCGATGGCGGCGCTGGGTGAGGTCAGCTCACTGACGCAGTCCAGCCGTCTGCGGCCGCGATGAACAGGGCGCCTTGGTGAAGGTCAAGGCTGCAGGCAGCAGTGGGCTTCCCTGTCTGGACGAACGGGCCAGGCCCCTGGAACGCGTCGGCGTGGAGGTGGAATGGCTTCGGCTCGGTGCAGCCGACAGTGCGCAGTCGCCAAGGTCCTGAAGAGCCCTCGTGGGCGCGGGGTGGCAGGGCGAGTTGGAGCTGCGCGGCGGCCGGACGCTCTGTCTCGTAGTCGATGTGTGCCGCCGTCCAGGCAGCCATGACGAGAACCGCCTGTGCAGGCGTAGCGGACACGGGTGGGCCGTCGGCGAGGGAGGAAGGTGTTCGTTCAGGAGCCGGTGGTGTCTCGACGATGTCGGGGCGGCCTACCTGCGCCCCGAGGGTGGCCGAGAACCAGCGGGTGATGTCCGGACCGCCTTGGTCGGCCCAGGTCCGGATGACGTCGAGGAAAGCCGCATCACGGCGGCGGGCGCCACGTTGCGCCCCGGCGGCCAGGATCGCTTCACCCGCTCCGGAGAAAGCTCGGCACAGCTTCAGCACGGGGACGCGATCCGCGCGGGGGGCATAGCGCACCGAGCGGAGCTCGAGCATGGCGTGGCGCAGAAGTGCTGCGGCAGCGTACGCGTCGGAGCCCAGGCCTTTACCTGGCGGCCGACGCGGGCGCCCCGACTGGCTGGTGCGAGGAGGAGTGACCGCGTCCGCGCGTCGACCGGCGGTCGACAGGTGCCATGAACGGTCGTCCAGGCGATACTCACCACCGGCGGCGCGGAGCCGGCCGCCCGGGCCCAGGGACATTCCGATCTCCCGCACTCCAGCGTCCAGGACCACTCCCCGTGTGCCGGAAGGGTCGAAGGCAATATCGGTGACGCCATCCAGCCACACCTCCAGCAGGGCAGGCGGCGCGGGCTCATCGACGGCGAACTTGCGGTCAACGACCAGCTGGAGAAAGGCGGTCAGGCGAGTCCCGGCACGTTCTACGCTCAGGTGGCGGACGGACGCCATCGCCAGATCGTAGTCGGGGGCCAGCTCATCCACGTTCTGGCGCGTCAGCCGGCATTGCGGTGCCATGACGTGTCCGAGATAGTTGCGGCCTGGCGTGTGAGGCTTGGCCGGTGGTAGGAGCGCTTCGATGTCGTACCCGGCGATCGTGGCCTGTTCCGTCATCCATCCGCGCCGCCGCTCGCCGAGACCGGCCATCCACCCCAGTACGATCCTCGCCCGCCGCTCGCGTCGACCGGCGTTGGACGTGCTTGCGGCCCAGAACAGTGGAAACAGATTGTTGTCCCACACATCCGACGCCGCGCGAATGGCTTCCCGGTCGAACAGCCGGACGTCTGCCGCAGCCTCCGCCATCTGATCCAATGAGCGATCCAGCAGTGCCGCCAGGACGGACATCGCCGAAGCGGGACGCATGGGCGAGCGCAGCGCATCGGACGGCGGAGGGGCAGATATGGACACGTCGGGATCGTCGCACATCTGCGGTACGGGCCGGCTTCGCCCACACTCGCACCCCCTCCGCCCGGCCGTACGCGCCGGTGGGGCGCACCGGCGCACCGCTGGTGAAGGGCATACCCCCGACCCGCTCCCGCCGCGGCCGACGCCAGCCCGGCAAACTCCACGCCGCGAAGGGCTACGACTACCGCCACCTGCGGCAGGGGCTGGCACAGCGAGGCGCGTCCGGCACCGTATCGCCCGCGAGGGCGTCGAGACCTCACAGCGGCTCGGACGACGCCGCTGGGCCATCGAACGAACCATGGCCTGGCTCGCCGGCTGCCGTCGGCTGCACCGCCGCGACGAACGCAAAGCCGAGCACCTCCTCGCCCGCGCTCTCATCTGCTACTGCAGACTCGCGACGACTCCATGCGATGTGCAAGCTGCGCCATGATGGCGAGCGTGAGCAAAGAGACTGCACTTGAGGCCGTTGCACGCCTGTTCGAAGAGTTCATGCAATTGCCCTTTCCTCCGCGATTGGCTGGCGCGGACCGGGCCGGCTTCGACCTGGTGATGCTGGACTCGGACACCGCAGGCTTCGTCTTTATCTGGATCAAGAACGGCGGCCAGCTTGAAGCGCGAGGTCGAAGCGGTCTGCTTCGCTGCATCGACCGCTTGGACCAGGTCATACCTGTACTCGATGAAGTGGACCACCCTGAGTACTGGCACCGCCTGCGGCAGATGGCCCGCTTCGTCGCGGATTCCCCACAGGCAGTCACCACATGAGATGACCTCTCAGCGCAGGGGTCTGTCACCGATCTCAACGCCGCTGCGCTCCCTCCGTTGCTCTCCGCGTCCGCCGCGACGTGTGGTGCGCTGCACCCAGCACATGAGGCCTTGCGGTCCACGGCCGAGGCCATCGATGAGCCGTAGCCCTTCTCGCCAGGACGTGACCGGGCTGGACGCAGGGTCGTTCGCCGGCACCTCGGCGGGCGCGGCGAACGCGCCCGCCCCGCCCGCGATCGGGACATCACCGGCGAGCTCGCGCACATCTTCCGGGAGCGGGCACTCGCGCAGGCCGGTGCCGGCGTCCACATCGGCGGGCGAGCGCGGCGGCGGTCTCTCGTACGGCCGGGTGCTCATGCAGCGTGTAGCGGGCGGCGGGCGTCCTGGCCGAACCCAGCCGTTCCACCCGGCAGGCGCACTCAATCCACCGTCCGTGAAGCGGCCGCTTCGATGCCCGATGCCCGCAGCTTCCGCGCCAGGAGCTCCATCTCAGGCAGGGTTCCTGAGTACTGCCCGGTCAAGACCTGCTCCAGCACGGCCTGGACGCCGTCCAGGCCGATGCCGAGTTCCGCCCGCAGCACCCGCATGATGGCGGCGTTCCGCGTCGGCGGTGCTATCCGCAACCTTGCCCGCCCGTGCTCGGAGAGCAGTCGGCCACGCAGTTCCTCCGGCAGGTCACCGTCACACACAGCCAGGGCAAACCCGCAGGCCGGGCACGTCGACTCAACATCCCACCGCAGTGCCTCGCCCACCAGCGCCTGAACACCGCACCACTCCGCCTCGGCACCGCACCCCTGGCACACGGCGGAGTATCTGATGGACTCAAGCAAGATCGGCTTTTCCAAAATCCCCCCTCAAGAGGCGAGACTAGACGGCAGACAGCGAACGTCTTTCCGGAGCGCCTACATGTCCCTGACGCGCGAGCCAGCGGTCCAAGCCGCGCTGGTCCATACGCTGACGCTCCCTCTCGTGAGCACACCGAGGCCCAGTGATCACAACTGACGCCCAAACCGGCCCCTGGAAGCCCACCACCTACTCCAGACCGGCACCTGAAGCCGCCCCACCCGTTGGCAGTGCCGGTTTCCGCCCTGCCGTGCCTGCGAATCGCCGGCGCCTCGCGGTCGGCGTAGGGGGCGCCGCGCTCGGTTTCCCCAGTCGGGCAGGGCGCGCGGCACTGGGCTTACGAGTACACCCGCCACCAGCGGTCCGCCTCAGCACGGGCCACTTCGGTGTCGTATTGAACGGCGTCGAAGTGGAGCTCCGGCGGGCGGGGGCACGGCGCGGGGATGTGCGCCGGCGATGGGACCTCCCAGTCCGACCACTGCACGATCTCGCCGAACCGCTGCACGACCACGGTCAGGAAGCCGCAGCACCCGCCAGCGCACTCGGGTTCCCCCAGCTCCAGGCGGCGGGCCTCTCCGGTGGCCCGGAGTGGGCTGGGCCGCCCCGCCGGCAGCACCTCGGCGGCGTACGGCCCGCGGCCGCCCTCGTCGACTGCCTCTTCGACGATGTCCTCGCCGTTGACCCAGAACCGCACCTGAGCCGCGAACCGGGGTCCCGGCGGCGACACCTTGATCTCCAAGCGATCGAACATCAGACCACCCTACGGGGCGCGCTGATCGGACTGGCCCAGATCAACCGCGACTCAGGGGCGGCGGCCATGACACGCCAGAGCGAAAGACCAAGGTTCGCGCTCCTGGCACCCAGTGAACACACCATACCCAGGCCCTGCTACGCCTCGCCAGACGCGGGCCGACGTCCTTTCGCCCTGCTCCGTGACAGCGCCTTCTCGGTACCCAACACGCTCAGAACGAAATGAGGGCCTCCACCCTGGCTGCGGACCAAGAGCGCGCTAGCTCATGACAGCAGCCCTACATCTGGTGAACTCCACGGAGAACCCTTCCGCAAGGACGGCGCTCAGGTGCTTCGCATGCGCACCCAGACATTGGCGGGCGTCAGAGAACTGCGCCGTCAGTTCGACAAGCACGTAGTCATCGGCGCCCTCGGTCGACCCCCCGCAGACACAGCACCGGAGACGCTGGCTGACCGCACCCGTCCACTCCACGCCGCTCCTGCTCACTGCCACCATTGCATCATCAACATGAACGGGCACATCGTTCCAGACGCCCTGGAGCCCTGCCCATTCACCTTGACCGCGTGTGAGGGGCCCTCAGCGAGAACGGTCCGTGTTAGCACCTACTGGACCTTCCATCCGGCCCGACCGGATGGGGGGTTGGTTGAACCGCCTGCCGACGTCAGCGCGCCGCTTTACGGGGGCTGATGTTCGATCGTCTGAAGAACGCGGCCACAGATGCGGGTGGCCCTGGCGGCGGAAGCGAGAGGGCGAAATCCGGAGCCGGACACATACTGCGGCGCCGGCTCCGGCCCCTACCCGTCCGCGCCAGAGCCTGCGCGCAACTTCGGCCCAACTGCTTCTCGTCGTCGGCAAAGCGAGCCACGCCGCCCCTAGGCCCTCGAGAACCCACCGGTCATCGAGCCGACGACGCCCCGGGTACCGGAAGCGTCGCTTAATCACCGGCAACGGCGGCACGGCCTCGGCCGTCCGGCGGGGGGTGCTCAGATGCGGTGCCGGAAGCGTCGGCGGGCGACCAGGAGCGTTCCGCCGGCCAGGGTCAGCGCGACGGCCGCGCCCGCGGCCGTGGTGACCGAGTCCGCGCCGGTCGCTGCCAGCGCCCCGCCGGAACCGCCGGGCCCGACGGGGGTGGTCGGACCGGGAGCCGCGGTCGTCGTAGCGGAGGCGCTCGGGGTGGGCGTCCCGGTGGGCTCGGGGCTCGGCTTCGCGGTCGGGGTCGGCTTGGTGGGCTTGGGGCCCGGGGCCGTGCCGATCTTCAGGATGAGTGCGGCCTCGTCGTTCGCCGCGTTCGCATCGGGCGTGTCAGACCTGCCGAGACGGGCGCCGATGGTGTGAGTCGCCCCCGGGGTCTTCTGAGGGAACTCCCAGACGAACGGGAACGTGCGGCTCTCGCCCGGCTTCAGCTCGCCCACCGCGTCACAGGTGAGGGTGGAGGGGGCGGCCCAGCAGCTCTTGTCGTAACCGTCGGGTCGGGTGAGGTCCCAGTTCAGGTCGATGACGAGGGGGAAGTAGGTGACGGTAGCGGGGCCGTGGTTGGTGACGACGAGCTTCGTCGGCACTTTCTCGCCGGGGGCGACCGGCCCGGACGGCCCGGTCCAGGTGAGCCCGAGGTCCGCCGGTGCCCGCACGGCGGCCTTGGCCGTCGCGCTGTTGTTCTCCGGCCGGGGATCGACGGTGTCACCGATGTCCGCGGTGACCGTGAAGTCCAGCTCGGTGTCATGTGCCAGGTCCGCAGCGAACTTCACACGCACATAGACCGAAAGCGACTCCGTCGGGCCGCTCTTCTCTCCCGTGCAGGTGAGGGTCCGGCCGTTGGCGACCGCCACGCAGCTGCCGCTGGTCGCATCGTCGATGTTGCCGTCGAAGCTGACACCCTCGGGCAGCGTGATCGTCAGGCCGAGGTGCGGGATCGTCCCCTTGCCCTGCGTACCAGCAGTGGCCCGCAGGCCGACCTTTGCGCCGGGGGCAACGTTCGAACGGTCGACGCCCCCGTAGACCCGTACGTCCACCGGATCCGCCGCGGGCACCGCTTGCGCCGCCGTGGTGCTCAGGGAGGCAAGCAGCACAACCGCCGCCACCCCCGCCGTCATCTGTCCCCATCGACGCGTCATGCGTGCGTTTCCCTCGCTCTGGCCAGTCACTTGCGAACAGTTGGACGAGCCCTCGGCCCGAAAGGTTGTACGCGAGTAAGCCAAGCAAGCATGAGTGCACGGCGATCGCCGACGCCCTCGACGTTCTGCGTGACGAGAGCACGGAGTTCGACCGGCCCGTCTGTGGCCTGGCCCACGAAAGACGGGCCGCCCCTACCCCGCCACCGGCTGGACCGGCTCCCCCCGGATCACCCATCGCGCCTGGACCGGCCGGGCGGCCCCGGCGTCGAGCGCCCGTCCATGGCACGATAGTCGCCATGATGATCGCCAGAAAGGGTCATGCCGCGTAGGCGGCCGAAGGAGCTGCGCGCGTCGCGTCGGCAGCCAGGACGAGGTGCGCCGGTCCGTCGCATCCGTGGAGTCTCGGGGCTGACCCGTGCAGCCATCCGCCGGGTAGAGGATGACCGGCTCTGGCCTGGCGCTGTCGCTACGGCCCTTGCAGACTGCCAGCGGTACCTGAGACAGCCTGGCCGTGTGCTGCCGGAACCCGAGGTCGGCTGCGACTGCTGCAATCCGATTCTGGCAAGAGACCTTCTGCAGGCTGTACTGCTGTGGCTTCCACACGGCGCGCGGGCCGACCTCGGCCGGGTCATCGCACGTCTCGACGCCGAATTCGACCGCCGGAGCGTGCTGCGTCCGAAACTCACAATCCCCGTAAGTTTTCTGGGCGTAGAGGGGTGGTGGCGCAACCGGCTCCTCGCGGGGTGAGGCTCGGCGCGCCCACTCAGGATCAATGACAGAGAGTGCTGTCGGACTGCCGTCTCATTGTCGCTGGCATGGGCGGGGCGATCTGACGGAGCCGGCCTGGCTGGAGCCACGCCATCAAGATCGGGATCTATGGTGGGCTGACATGCAGATGTGGCAAGGCCCGTGGTGGTGCACACTTCTTCGCCGTGGAGATAGTGGAGAGTGAGCTACGGCGCCTTCGGTCCGGACCGGGGACTGAGGACGGCCGGCAGCGGCCATTTCTGGTACGGGCCCGGTTCACTGCCGAGGATCCTGACCAGGTCATCGACAATGCGCGTACGGTGCTGACGCGCGTGGTCGAACGGACAGACGACTGGCCTGCATTCGAACGGTGGCCGCAGCTGCTACCGACGTGGTTCATCCAGCGGTGCGCACCCGAGCCGGTAGAGCCGGAACCTGACGAGCCCTTCGATGCCGAGGCATGGATGCGGCAGTGGGAGGCGATGGCGCCGGGGGAAAGGGCAGCCGCCAGCGCGGGGCCGTGGACGCTGTCGGACTGGCTCCACTGCTTCGACCCAACCGGGGAAGGGGCCGGTGACGAGCGCAGCTGGTGGTGGTGGGATGCAGGAACCGATAGATCGGGAGGCGCCTGGGTTCAGGTGACCACCGACGGCTGGCCGTTCGGCAGCGGTTCCCTTGCCTGGTTGATCAAGGCCAGCGGCGGCAGGGATCTCGCCTTTGGGCCGTGAGCGTTGCGCACCTCGTCGGGCATCTCGGCTAGACCGTGAGCGCAGCGGTCAGCCGACCGCGACACCTCGTCCTCCGTCGGGGACGCCATCGAGCACCTGCTCCTGGACGAGGCCGGCCGCAGCCTACGGGAGGGTAGCGACCCGACGGTACTGCCCGCAGAGGGCATCTGGGCGCCAGGCCTCACCCACGCACGCCATATCGGCGCGGGCTGCCGGCGACCCTACGAGAGCGGCACGGTGGCGGGTTCAGCCGGGTGGGCGTAGAAGCTGAGCCGCCGAGATGCACAGGCCGGATCCCCTACCTGGTGCACAGGGCATCCCGGCTTCCGAGACGCGGACCTCCCTCGGGCGCACCAGGGCGCGGGCTCCGGCCCGGTGCTCGGGGCGCTGTTGGGGGGGACTGGTCGGGGGAAGTGGAAGCACGCGATACGGATCGGCCTCTGAGTGATGGGCTGTTCACGAGTGAGGGTTGCGAATCCTGGCGGATAGTGAAATAGCCGCGGAACGTGGAAGGCCCCACCGGGCAGAGGGGAGGCCGGGTGGGGCAGGGCGAGTCCTGATGACGGGAGACTTAGGGGGCTCGCGGTTTCGGGGTGTGGCATGGCCCGCCTGGAAGGGGCATGGGGACACCGAGGCTTCCAGTGGCCGCACAAGAAGCATGCTGACGGACGAACGGCAGATTGTATGAGCCGCTATCCCCCGTCGGTCAGGCTCCGCGCCGGCGCGTATGAATGGCGAAGATCGCGGTGTCGCAGATCATGTCATCACGAACTCTGGCCCGCAGGGCAGCCGCCCGAGCTGGACGGCGCCGGTGGAAAGCCTGGCCAGGTAGGCGATGCGTGTGAACGGGCGCGGTCCGCAAGAGCGGCATACTCGGCGGCCCATTCGTCGGCCCGCCTGTCCGATGGGCGGCCAGCCGCCAGGGCTACGAGGCTCATCCACGCTGAGGCGATGCCCGCAGGGGCATGTCGTAGAAGATCTTGTCGTCAGCGCTGGCCGGCTTCTTCGGGTCCGGCAACAGGTCGCTGATGTCACGGAGGGCGGCGGCGTCGTCCTGAGCGTCCGGCAGGAAGCAGATGTGGGCCGGCTCGTGCCGCTGGACGAGAACGGCAAGTCGGCGGAGTGAGCATGCGCGATGGCGTCGATGTGGGCGGCCTCCGCCGAGCACACTCGCCCGACGGCCGGGCACCGGGCGCGCATGACCGTGGTCGAGGTCAACCCTGACCGGTTGCAAACCCAGGCGGCTTCGACCAGGCAGTGCGCGACTGCCACGCTGTGAACACAGCGTCCTAGCCCTATGGCAAAGGGGCGGCCCACCGTGGAAGAACGATGGGCCGCCCCTAAGCAATCGGCAACTGAGGGCCTACTCGGTGTAGTACCCCGCCACGTCGGCGAGGAGGTCCACTGCACCAGAGTGGTTGTACAACGTCACCTTGCCGTCCCGGACCGGGACGATGACTTGGTTGGCGACCGTACTGCTGGCGGCCACGTTGAGGTTCGAGGTCGCCGGACGCGGGGTCCCGTACGGGTAGACCGACACGTACGTCGAGGCCGTCGGGTTCGTGACCGTCACGTTCATGACGATCGCGGACACGCCGGTTGCCGGCACCCCACCCTGGCCCGCAACCTGCAGGTCCACGATCTTGCCCGCACCCACCTTGCCCTGCGAAGCTCCCGCCCCGCTGAGGGTGTTCAGCACCCGCGCCGGGGCGACGGCCTTGAAACGGTCGCCCTTCTCGGCGGCGTCGGTGTAGTACCCGGCCACATCCGCCAGCAGATCCACAGCACCGGAGTGGTTGTACAGCGTGAACCTACCGTCCTTGACCGGCACGGTCACCAGGTTGGCCACCGTCTGGCCCGCGGCCACGTTCAGGTTGGACGTGACCGGGCGCGCCGACCCGTAAGGGTAGGCCGATACGAAGGTCGTCGCCGTCGGGTTGGTCGCGGTCACATTCACCGTCACCGCCGTCACCCCGGTCGCGGGCAGCCCACCCCGGCCCGCAACGTTCACGGTCACCGTGCTGCCCGTGCCCACCTTGGCCTTCGGCGCACCGACCCCGCCCAGGGTGCTCAACACCCGCGCCGGCGCGACGGCCTCGAACCGGTCGCCCTCGCCGCTGAGCGTGTAGTAGCCGGCCACGTCAGCGAGCAGGTCGACCGAGCCGGAGTGGTTGTAGAGCGTGACCTTGCCGTCCTTGCCTACTGGCACGGTTACCAGGTTCGGCGCGGTCCGTCCCGCCGCCACATTCAGGCTTGACGTGGCCGGGCGCGGCGTCCCGTCCGGGTAGACCGATACGTAGGTCTGCGCGGTCGGGTTCGTCGCGGTCACATTCATGGTCACCGCCGTCACGCCGGTCGCGGCCACCCCGCCGCGGCCGGTGACCTGGAGGGACACCGTGCCGCCGGGACCGACCTTCGTACGCGTCGCGCCGACACCGTTCACGGTGCTCAGGATCCGGGCCGGCGGCACCGGCTCGTACGTACCGAGCGCGCCGTGCGTCAGGAACACCTCGCCGTCGCGGCGCAGTCCGGGCCCAGCACCGTCGGCCGGGGCGGCGGTCATCTCCCATGTGTACCGCCCTTCGCCGAGTACCGCACCTGCCTCGCCCCGGCCATCCCACACGGCCTTCACCAGACCCCGTGCCTCGCCGCCGTGCAGCGTCCGCACCACGGCTCCGGCCCGGTCCTTGACGGCCAGCGTCCAGGACGCGGCGGGCTTGTTCAGCCACCACTTGCCCGTCCAGGAAGGGGTGGCAGCGAGGTCCAGGACCTGTGCGCCGTCGTGGTCGAGGACCGAGAGGGCAGAGGCGGCGACGCCGGCCGGGACGACGTGGATGCGCTGCTCCTTGTCGCCATAGGCGATGGCGCCGCCGAAGCGGTCCACGGTCCAGTAGTCGTCGGTATCGGCGTTCCCGATCGCACGCGTGGCCCCAGCCTCGCGCAACTGCGTGACGGACAGCACTCCGCCCTTGGAGTGGGCGAGGTAACCGTCCCCGAGCATCGCCCGGTCGTGCGGAGGAACGGGCAGGTCGACGGAGGAGTTCCACGCCTGGACACCCGCCTTCCCTTCGCCGCACCGCCAATAGATGTGGGCACCCCACACCTGGAGCTCCGTCAGGTCGCAGTCGGCCACCGTCCGCGACCACTTCGACGCGCCGGTGCGCACGTCGAAGGCTTCGACGACACCCACCCTCGTGCTTTCCTGCCACAGCGTGTCGCCCACGAGGGAACTGACCTGACCCGAGCCGCGGCTCGGCCGCCGCAGCACGACCTGCTGGGTGTCCAAGTCTGCGACCTGCGTCTGGGATTCCCAGGTCTCGTAGTCGTAGTCGAGATAGGAGATGTAACGTCCCGACGCCTGCCGCCACTCGTCGGAGTGGCGCGGAATCCCCGTCAGGGACGTACCCGGCAGACTCTGCCCGGCCTCGACCACCCGCAGGTACCCGTCCGCACCGCTGAACACAGCTCGGCCGTCGCCGGTCCAAAACCCCTCGCACTGGACCTGCGGGCCGCAGACACCATCGCCTACAAGCTCCCGCTTCGGGCCAACGGCCAGCTCCCCTCCGGTCGTGACCGAGCGTTCCCGTACCCGGGACTTGTTGTACGGCATGTTCTCGTACGACATCAGAACGCCCTGGGCCATCGACATCCGCCCGATCCGGGTCGCGGCCGGCGGAACCTCGGCGATCTTCTCCACCACGGGCGCCCCGCCGCTCTGCCCGGCACGGACGGAGTAGACCGTACGCTCTTCGCCGCTCCCGGAGCGCGCCGCGATCACCCGCCCGTCCGCGCCTGCCCGGGTGTCACCCGTGATCCGGTCGAGTACCTCCTGCTCCGCCCCGCCCGCGAGCGGACGCGTGACCAGCCTGTCGCCGCCCTCGCCCGGGACTCGGACGAGGATCTGGTCACCAAGGAGGGCGGACGGGGTCCCTCCGGCCCAGTCGAGTTCGTGGAGCGGCGCGGAGAAGTCGCCCGTGAGGTCCCAGATCTGGACCCGGCCCGGGACGGGGAAGCGGAACCAGTACCGGTCCGCTGTGACGCTCGCGCCGCCGGTGGGGGCCGGGCCCAGATCCACCGCCTGGGCGGTGAAGGCACGGTCGACCCGCACGGCTTTCGTGGCACCGTTCAGTCGGTAGGTGAGCCAGAAGCCGTACGGATTTCCCTGGCCACTGCTGCGGAAACCGGTCAGGACCTCGGCGCCCTCCGGAAGCGTCAGCACGCGGTCGGTCACCCGGCCCTGATCAAGGCTCAGCTGATGCCAGATCCAGGGCTTCGCGACCTCATTCGTGACGAGGCTCTGTCCGATCATGGTTCGGGGCTGCTGCCCCGCGGGTGCCGGGATGTTCTGCACCGACTGCGTCGTTGGGTCCCAGAGCCGGGCGCCCGAGGACGTGAGGCCGGCTATCAGGTCCGTGCCGGTCCCCAGAGGCCTCCCGTAAGGCACGGGGGCGCGTGTGCCGTCGGCAAACGAGAACCAGTGGTATCCCCCGGAGGTGCCACCCTGGACGAAACCGGTCGACCCGATGATGGGCAGGCTCCCCGCGTACGGGTCCGGCGTGACCTCCGCCGGGACGACGACCCCCGCCAACGGCTCGGCCGCCGCCGCGTTCCCCACCCCCAGCGGCATCAGGGTGACGACAGCCGCCACGGCTGCAATGGCGGCCCCCGTGGCACGGCCACGACGGCTCTTCAGGATGGTGCGCACGTGCAGGTCCCTCCCCAGGAACCGGGCACAGGCTCCCCGCCTGACCCGAGAGTCCCGACGGTAACAGCGGCCGGACACCCGGGCCAAGGCTTTTCGAACAGATTCAGAAAACGAGGAAGGGTCGGCACACCGCACGCCCTCATTCCCTTCCGACCTGCACGGACCGGTTGGCTTACGTGGTGGAGCTTCCGGCCATCAGCATCGAGGCTCTGCGCAGCCCTGCCAGCAACGGGTTGTCCGTACATAGCCTTTCAGTCGCGAGGGGCACGAGGGTGCCGTCCAGGATGAGCATCGTGTCCTAGACGAACCGCTTGCGTGGCTGGAGTGCGCGCATCGACCCCAGATGGTCGATGATGCGGTCCGCCGCGGACTTGGACACTCCGAACAGTGGGACGAGCCGGCGCATCGTCAGGTTCGTGCGCTAGTAAGCCGCGACCAGCGGTGCCCTGTTCTCAAGCGGAAGACTCCACGGCCGACCCCTGCGGCTTGCATCCGACCCTTCGCGTCGGAGCGAGGTCACCAGCTTCCGGAACGGCCTCGGGCTGAGCCCCGGGCCTATCCGGGACGGCTCTGACGACGCGATCACACCAGCCACCGCAAGATCGTTCCGTGATGTCGACACAACGCTGAGAATGCTCATACGACTGAAGAGCTGGTGAGGTTCCTAAAGACGAGGTTCGACGAGGAAGCCGACTTGGCCAGGCGCTGCGATGGTGACGGATGCGGGGAGTGGACTGCCCACGGACACACGGTCGATTTCTGTCAGGTCGACCTCTCCGGCTTCCACCCCACGATTGCTCTCCATGTGGCACTGCACGACCCGGCCCGCGTCCTGCGCGAGATCGAGGCCAAGCGACGCATCCTCGCCCCGTCACGCCCGCGACCCCTGGCCGTGCCACAACCTGCGTGAACTTTCGTCGCCCTACGCCGACCATCCTGACTTCCCCGCAGGGGCCTGAAGCGGCACAGCAGGCGGGCAGAGCACCCGCGAGGCTTCGATCCTGAACCGAGCCCCCGAAGATCATTTACGGAACAGCCGTTAAGTCGGGGCTTGGGTGGCGCAGTGTCGCCGGAGGTGGTGACGGCGAAGGCTGGCGAGGTCGTTGCAGTCGAAGTCGAAGTCGCTCAGGACCTGCTGCCCACGTTCGTCCTGAGGATGTGGTTCGAGCCGCTCTCTTCAAGTCCCTCGTATCGAGCGAAGGCGCCCTCATGAGCTGACGGGATACTTCTCGACGAATCATGATGTAGTCCATAAACCCTCATCACGGCACACCGAGGCATACCGGCCGCACGGCGGCAGGGCCGGGCGTACACCAGCGCTCAACCGCCCCGATCCGCAACCCCGGCGTACCCGGAGCGAAGCGGCCATCGTTTTGAATCTCCTGGGTGCCCGCGGGGCGGGCCTGGGCGGCGAGGTCGAGGAGGGCGTCGGTAGGGCAACAGCGGGCCGCTCCGTGGCCGGCCGGGGCCGGGGGCCCGCACAGTTCTTCGCGCGCACTATGAGGCGGGCAGGGACCGACGGTGGAGTGGGTGACCTCGTCGGGATGTCCGCGGTCACCGGCTCCGATCAGGCGGCGGACCCGTGCCCCTTCGAAGAGGCTCAGGCAATCCTGAATGAGACCGAAGTGATGTGCCGCGCGTCCAACCAGCGGATGTAGCGATTGGGAGATGATCGCGGACTGGTACCGAGACGCCGTTGGCCTTTCAGATCTGCGTGCTCCTGGTCCTCGTGCTCGATGGCCCGATAGTGCGCCGCCACGATCAGCGCGATGCGCTCAGGGGGAAGAAGCCGCGGGGGTTCCCCGGTCCGGTCGACGTCGTCAGGACGGTGCCCAGTTCACGGCGCGTCTGGCTCATCGCAGCAGCCTCCCACACACGTCCTGTCCGATCGCGGCTAACCCCTCCGAAGGGCTGCTGCAGGGGACTTGCCGGCGTACCTCCCTCCGCATCGTCCGACCCCCCTCCCCGGCAAGTCCGGGACGGAGAGGGGGCTTCTCCGCGACCCTCTGGAGGACCCGTGAGCACCGACCACAGCCAGAAGCCGCAGCCGCAGCCGCCGGCACCCCGGTCCCAGCCCCAGGACTCGTTCGCCAAGCGAGGCACACTCGCCGCGATCGGCGGCTTCTGCTCGGGCATCGCCCGGGCCGTGATGGCTTCCGTCCTGCGTGACGGAGCATGACCCGACTCCGGCGGAGTCGTATCGCGCGATACGACTCCGGCCGGTCGGCAGCAGCCCACGGGACGTCGCCGCGCTCCTGGTCGCGCTCGACGGCGGCCGCGCTCGTTGGTCCGGGCACCCCCGTCGGAGAAACAGTCGCGGCCCCGCCCTGCGTCGCCCGCTAGGCGGGCCGAGCACAGAGCACGGCCCTGTGCGGAGCGGCATCCCCACGGAAGACGCTCACACGCGTCACGCCATGAGGCTTCTCGCTCCGCAGGTACCCGTCAGCTCCGCGTGGCTGGGTTGGCGGTCGCTATCCTGGTGGTCCTCTACTGCAGCGGCCACCGGGACGGCGTCAGTGAACAGGCTCACCGTGCAGAACGGTGGCGAGGACTTCCTGTGCCTCTTCATCGAACCGTACTGTGACGTCTTCTGGTTGCAGCCCGGTGACGAGTTCACCGTTGTGCCAGCTGATGAGGTGTCGGATGCCCAATTCACGGTGGATGTGGTCAAGCACCGTCTGGTCGTCTGGATCTTCGAAGGCGGCGATCCCGCGAAGGTGATTGTTGACTACACGGTTACCGATAGCCACGGAACTGAGCTGCCGGAGGGCTACCAGTGGCCTGCTGGCCGGAGCCCATACTGACGCCCGATCAACAGATCGCAAAAACGGTCTCAGAGCCCCATCAACCGGATGGATCACAGCCGGGAGACGGCCTTCACGAGCACCGCGTGTGATCGTCCACGGCAGCGGCTGCGGCTGAAGTCCTGATCACAACAGCCGGCCGGCAACACCTAGCCGCACACATCCGCAGGGCACTCGCCTCCTGCTGGATGGTGGTTTGGCATGGCCCGAGGTGGGCCACGTTCCGGCCGCCCCCCGATCCGGCATACCGGAACGCAAGGAGCGTGGCACTGCACGACCAGCTCCTGCAGCGGCTGCGCCACCCGCGATGTGTCCTGCCCGCGCAGGTGTCCCCACCGGCGGAGGACACTTCTCCGGGCACCCGGGCGGCGGGCGAGAGAAAGACAACGGCCGCTAAGAAGCGGGCGCGCTCCGGATTGGCTGTCAGGGGCCGGGAGCTGATGACGCTGTACGAAGGCGGCCGCAGCCTGCATCCCAGTCTGGTCGTCCATGAACCGCGACGAGCTTGCCTACGCCCTCGCCCACACCGGCCGCGGCCTGGTCTGGCTGGGATTTCGCTCGGGTGTCTCGGTGGTCAGGGTGATTCGCGCTCCGGCAGCTACGAGATGCTCTCCGGGCATTGGATCACCGGTAAGGGGCAGGTCGTGGTGCCCTCGCACTTTTCTGGACAGGACCAACACCAAGATCGGTGACACGGTGCGGGTGACCTACGAGAAGGAGACTGCGAACCTGCGGATCGTGGGCGAGTCCTTCGACACGTCGGGCAGCCGGCTGGAGATTCACGCGGACATGGCCGACTTCACGTCGGCCGAGCCCAGTACGTTCCTCGTCGAAACGAAGTCCGGCGTCTCCGCCGACGAGTACGCCCAGAAGGTCGCCGCGGTCGTACAGCCGCTGGGCGGCGAGGCCACGACCAGCACCGAAGAGGGGCCTGACGGCGGCATCCTCATCATGGCCGCAACGGCGGCGGTGCTCACCCTCATGCTGATCAACGTGGCCGGCCTCGGCGTACTCAACTCCGTGGTCCTCGACACCAGGGAGCGCATCCACGACCTGGGCGTCTGCAAGGCGATCGGTATGACGCCGCGGCAGACCGTGGGCCTCGTGCTCGCCTCGGTGGCCGTGATCGGCGTGATCGGCGGGCTGATCGGCGTGCCGGCGGGGTGCGCGCTGCACAGCGTCGTCATGCCGGTGATGGGGAGTGCCGTGGGCACCAGTCTGCCGTCGCTCGTCCTCGATGTGTACGGGCCTTCCCAGCTGCTCCTGCTGGGGCTCGGCGGCGTCGTGATCGCGATGCTGGGCGCGTTGATCCCGGCCGGATGGGCCGCCAGGGCGAGTACGGCCACGGCACTGCGCACCGAGTAGCGCCGGCGGAGCGCGAGCCGCTGGGACAGGACCGCCAGCTCCGCGGGGGCGGGCTGTGCCGCAAGCCGACGTACCGTCGCCGACGGCGCCCCCACGGCCATCAGCGCCCGAGGAGCTCCGCGGTGACGTGCTGCCGATGGCCGGCCGACCGGGTACGGGGAAGGTCAGTCCCGTTGGGCGGTGGTGTTGGCTCCGTCGAGCGCTTCCCGGATGATGTCCGCATGACCGGCGTGCTGTGCCGTCTCCCTGATCAAGTGCAGCAGGATCCGGCGCGCGGACCAGTGGACGGGCTCGGGCGGGGACCACGGAGTCCTGGGAAGTGGCACGCGCCCGTCGAGGTCCGGCAGGGCAGCCACACGTTCCTCGGTTGTCCGCGCGGCAGCGGCGTACTGCTCGATCAGCCCGGCGAGGGTCTCGCCGTCGGTCATGCGGTACTGCTCCGCCTCGAGCATGCCCTGCGGCAGTTCTCCGTCCCCCAGGGCCATGATCTGTGCCCATGCGTGCTCACCCCGGGCAAGGTGCTTGACGATTCCGCCCAGGGTGAGGTCGCTCACGGTGGTGCGTTGCGAGGCCTCGTCATCGGTGAGGTCGCGCACGGTGATCAGCAGCAACTCCCGCTGTTCCGCGAGTGCTTGCAGCATTTCGCCGCGCTCGTCTGGGAGGAAAGGGGTCGGTTCCTGCGACGAAGTGGTCATGGGCCGAGGGTAGGAGACATCTAGGACAGAGAGCGTCCTAGATCAGGGCGGGCCGTATGGACTGGATCGCGCCGGAGGAATGCCGACTGCGGATTCGCTCGTCCTGGGATCCGGAAGAGGCCGGCCGCGCCGGGCCCCAGGGCCATGCTCATGAAGGGTGCCGGCCCCCCGGGTCCTCCGCGCGATCGAGGACAGCACGAGCTCCGACAGAGCGCGTCCGCGGGGGCCGTCGACGTCGGCCAAGGCGACGATATCGACCAGGTGGTGACCGTCGATCACCGGAAGGCGCCGCACCTATAGCGTGCTCATAGTGCATCGTCGCTTGGCGGAGCCTCAGCTCTCCGGGTTCGGCTCTCATCACCAGTTCTCGGGCGCTGCCCCTGTCACGACGGCGGGGGTAGCCGTCTCAAGCCTCGTTCAAGGCCTGGCGGAGGGTTCTGCCGGCGAGGTCGATCGCGGAGCGGGCGGCGTGGGTGCCGCGCAGGGCGTTGAGTATCACGAAGTCGTGGATGATGCCCTGGTAGCGGACCGCGGTGACCGGCACTCCGGCGGCGCGTAGCTTGTCGGCGTATGCCTCGCCCTCGTCGCGCAGGACGTCGGCCTCGGCGGTGATCACCAGGGCCGGGGGAAGTCCCGTCAGCTGCTCGGTGGTGGCGCGCAGCGGGGAGGCGGTGATCTGCGCCCGCGCCTGTTCGTCGGTGGTGTAGTGGTCCCAGTACCGCTGCATTCCGTCGCGGCGCAGGAAGTGGCCTTCGGCGAACTGGTGGTAGGACCCGGTGTCGAACGAGGCGTCGGTCACCGGGTAGAAGAGCACCTGCGCGCGCAGGCGTAGGCCCCCGCGCTCCTTGGCCATCAGGGTCAGGGCGGCGGACATGTTGCCGCCTGCCGAGTCGCCGGCGGCGGCGATCCGGGAGGTGTCGAGGCCGTGCGCGGCGCCGTCGGTGGTGATCCAGCGGGCCACCGCCCAGTTCTGCTCGACGGCCACCGGATAGCGGTGCTCGGGCGAGAGACCGTACTCGGGGAAGACCACGGCCGCGCCTGCGCCGACGGCGAGTTCGCGCACCAGACGGTCGTGGGTGCGGGCGTTGCCGAACACCCAGCCCCCTCCGTGGAGATAGACGACGGCCGGCAGCAGCCGGCCGCAGGCACCGGCAGGCCGCACGACCCGGGCCCGGACCTCACTCGTAGGGCCGCCACGCACGGTCACCCACTCCTCTTCCACGGCCGGCAGGTCAACCGGGCCGGACTGGACCTCCTCCAGGACTCTGCGGCCGTACGCCGGCGGAAGCTGGAAAAGGAACGGCGGACTGGACGCCCGGACGAGCACGGCGGCAGCCGGCTCCAGGACCGGGGCGACGGGCGGGGCCGGCATCTGGCCCGTCACGACCCGGCCTCTCCGCGAAATGGGCGCGGGTGCGGGCACGGCGGCGAAGATGCCACCGGCCACTCCCCCGCACCGGCTCCGCCACGTCCCCGCCGCTCTCCCGCAACCCAAGGACCACGTCCCCGGGCACCGGAGCGAACCCTGCCGCGCGGCCGTGGCCTCACCGGCACCGGCACGGGGACGGCGAGCGGGCTCACGGCGAGGCAAAGCGCGTCCGAAGTGCGAAGCCGGGTAACGAGGTCTGCTGAGGTTACGGCCCGGCCCGTGGGCGCGCCGGGTGCGGACAGGGCCTGCGCGAACGCGGCGCCCGGGCGGTCGAGGCTGACCCACGAATCACGGCCACGCCTCCACAGCGACATCGACATCGACGCCGGCCCCGGAACCCGTCCCGCTGCGGTCAGCCGTCCTTGCCCATGGCCTTGCGGACAGCGTCCCTGGTCCGGTCCATGAGGGCGGCGACCGGCCCCAAGGCCATGTTGGCCGCGCCGGACTCCACGCCCGGGTGCGGCCGTGTGGGGGCCATCGCCTCGGCGGCTTTGACAGCTTTGGCCATCGCCGCCAGATTCGTGCTGTCCGTACTGCGGCGGATGTGGGTGAACTCGTAGCGCTCCTCTGCGCGGGCGTGTTCCTGGACGTCCGTGCGCAGCTTCATGAACCGGGGCATGAACGTCGGGTCGTCGGTGTCGAGATCATCGAGCACCGAGAGGGCCTCCTTGGCCGCCTTCTCTTCGGCGAGACGGTCCTCGACCACCTGCGCGCCGCCCGGCAGCGCACGGCGGGCGAAGGGGTGGACGACTTCCTCCTCCGCGGTCTCGTGGACGGCGAGCAGGCGTACGAGCCGGCGGAAGGAATCCCGGCGCGCCTCACCGGATGCGGCCTCGACCTCGTCGAAGAGGTTGCGGATGTCACCGTGCTGGCGCATCAGAAGCGCCACCACATCGGTGTCGGGGGCGTAGTCGTCCCCGGCCTGGGGGGTCTGCAGCTCGGCCATGTCGAATCCCTACTTCTCGCGCATGGCGGGGTCGGGGTGCTTGCCCTCGGACTCGATGCGGTACTCCCGGCCGAACATCGCGTCATGTTCGGTCATGACGCGCTCGCTGGGGGGCTCCTCGCCGCCGTGGATCTGCTCCTGCATCTTCTCGAACCGCTCGTGCGCTTCCCGGACGTAGCCGGCCCCGAGCGTGGTGAGGTCCATCTGGGTGTCCAGCAGCTCCCGCAGGTACGCCTTGTTCGGCTCGAAGGTGAGCACGTTCGGCAGTTCCGGCGCGAGCACCGACTCGGGATCCCGGCCGTCGTGCCGGCGCATGAGGTCGCAGGCGATGCGCAGGTGCTCCAGCTCCATGTTCAGGTGGAGCTCCCAGACCGCCTTGACCTTGGGATCGCTCTCCTGCTCCATGAAGGAGTGGTAGAGGTAGCACTCGTTGTACTCGTGGTTGACCAGCTGCTCCCACCACGTCTCGCCGGGGTCGACGAGGGACTCGTAGTGGGTGACGTGCTCTTCTTCGATGAGCCCGATCTCCTGGTAGAGCTGCCGGGCGATCGGTTCCATGTAGGTGGGGCCGGTGTTCATGTAGAAGTTCATGGTCTGCTGCTCGGCCGACATGATGGTCAGCGCGTGCAGCTTCGACAGCGGGTCGGTCTCGTCCTTCGCGTACGCGTCGCGCACGTTGTCCACCGGGTCGCGGTGGTGGAACTTCGTGGGCCGGCCGGGCATCACCTCGGTCAGCCCGTCCACGATCGCCTCCGCTTTACGGTGCTCGATCATCTCGTACAGGTTCGCGTACCGGTACAGATGGTCGAAGTCCTCCAGGACACCGAACTCGTACGCCTGCTTCAGGTACGGGTCCGGTTCCATCCGCGCCACCCATGCCGTCAGGTCCACCGCGACCTGCTCGTAGGCGATCGTGGTCTCGAGCACGGACGAGACCCCGGGCAGCAGCCAGTTCACCACCTTCTGCTGCTGCGCCTCGATGTAGCGCGTCTGCGCCAGTCGGCGCTTCACCTCCGGATCGACGGTGTTGCGGGCGAGCTGGTGGCTGAACATGATCGCTTCGACTTCGATGCCGTTCATCGCGATGATCCGGCACCGGGTGTACGGGTCGCACCGGTCGGGGTCGATCGGCTTGACGTTGAGCTCGCTCCAGTTGCGCAGCTGCCGGTCCAGCGGGATCCCCCGCTGCTCGAGCGGATTGAAGGTCACGGAGGTACTCCTCGGGAAGGGGATCGGGCGGACGGCAAACCCGGCCCGCGGCGAGGACTTGCAAGGCCGGGGCGCTGGCGCCACCGGGCCATGCTTCGCCGCGACGACAGCGGCCGCCAGCGCACACGCCCAACCTGCCGCTCGGGTGCCCCGTACGAAGCAACGAGAGGCGGACACCGACGGCGCAGGCGCCCCTCGTGAAGCGCCGCGGGTCGATCCCGTCCTGCAGGTCCGGGGCGATCTCGTGTACCCCGGCACGTCCGCCGGCGACGTGCTCGACCAGGTCGGCGGCCTCCTTCGAGGTCACCCTGACCGGAGCTGCGCGGTCACCGCGTCCTCGCCGTGGAGGCGGTGCCCGCCGTTACCGCGTTCCGGCTCGGCCGGCAGCTCGCGCCGCCTGTCAGTAGTGCGGGGTCCGGATGTTCACCCGGGGCGCCTCGGCGACCTGGCCGCTGCGCGGCCCAGCGCTCACTGCGGCCCTCCGGCGGCAGTCCGCGCGGCCAGGGCCTCCAAGACCGCCTCGTGCGCCGGGTCTACGTGGATGTCCAGGCCGATCGCGGCCTCGCCCGGGGTGACGGTGAAGGAAAAGAACGAACAGCAGCCGCCCTCCCGCTCCACCAGGTCGCGCACCTGGGTCTCGACGCCCTGGCCGGCGGCCAGCTCGACGTGCAGCCACAGTGGCTCGGGCCTCGACAGCGAGGTCAGCCGCTCGGCGAACAGGGCGTCCCACTCCGCCACCCGCAGGGGCCGCTTCTCGGTGGGCAGCGTGCAGGAATGCGGCACCCATACCGGATCGCTCATGGCACTCACTCCCGTCGTCACGTCCCCGAGGCCGGGGACACCTCCGACGGTAGACCCGTACCCGGGTACAGGGCCTGGGTACAGGTCGCGAGCCCGGACGGGCACGTTCGGTCACCGCCGCTGCCGGCCTGCTGGTCAGGTGGGTCTGCCGGGGCGGGAGTCAGAGCCGGGGTCAGGCGTCGACCGGCGGCGCATCCCGTAGACGGCGGCACCGGCCAGGAGCACGGCGGTGCCGGTCAGGACAGAGGACAGGGGGAGGGCGAAGGCCAGGGCGAGGCAGCCGGCCAGACCGACGATGGGGATGATCCGGGCCGGGCGGCCCTCGGCTCGCGTCAGGGTGAAGGCGGAGGCGTTGGCGACGGCGTAGTAGGCCAGGACCCCGAAGGAGGAGAAGCCGATCGCCGCGCGCAGGTCCGCGGTGGCGGCGGCGGTGGCGACGACGGCTCCGACGAGAAGCTCGGCCCGGTGGGGGACCTTGAACTTCGGGTGCACGGCGGCCAGGGCATGGGGCAGGTGGTGGTCGCGGGCCATGGCCAGGGTGGTGCGTGAGACGCCGAGGATGAGGGCGAGCAGCGAGCCGAGGGCGGCGACCGCCGCGCCCGCCTGGACCACGGGGACGAGCCAGTCGGCTCCGGCCGCTCGGGCGGCGTCCGTCAGCGGCGCTCCGGCGTCCGCCAGACCGCCGGGGCCGAGGACGAGCAGGACGGAGACGGCGACGGCGGTGTAGACGACGAGGGTGAGGGCGAGGGCGATCGGGATGGCTCGGGGGATGGTGCGGGCCGGGTTGCGGACTTCTTCGCCGAGGGTGGCGATGCGGGCGTAGCCGGCGAACGCGAAGAACAGGAGCCCCGCCGCCTGCAGCACCCCGCCGACAGTGGCGTCGGAGCCCACACTCAGGCGGGCCGTGTCCGCGGCGTCGGAGGTGAGTGAGGCAGCGACGAGGGCGGCGAGGACCGAGAGGACGGCGGCCACGATGACGCGGGTCAGCAGGGCGGACTTCTGCACTCCGGTGTAGTTGAGCGCGGTCAGTGTCACCACTGCGGCGACGGCGACCGCGTGGGCCTGGCCGGGCCAGAGGTAGGAGCCGACGGTCAGGGCCATGGCCGCGCACGATGCGGTCTTGCCGACGATGAACGCCCAGCCGGCCAGGTAGCCCCACAACGCGCCGAGGCGTTCGCGGCCATAGACGTAGGTGCCGCCGGAGGCCGGGTAGAGGGCGGCGAGCCGCGCGGAGGAGGTCGCGTTGCAGTAGGCGACGACGCCGGCGACCGCGAGCCCGATCAGCAGCCCGGAGCCGGCCGCGCGGGCAGCTGGGGCCAGCGAGGCGAAGATCCCGGCGCCGACCATCGCCCCCAGCCCGATCAGTACCGCGTCCGGCATACCTAGACGCCGCTGCAGTGCGTCGGGCGTCCCGGGGGCGGGCGGGGGCGTGCTGCTCAACTTCGTCACTCCTCGACAGGCCGGTGCCGCGCGACAGGGAGTACTGCGGTCGGCGCAGACGATAAGGGATCGACCTGAACTCGCTATGACCTGCGGGGTAGCCGTCATCGCCCTGTGGGCGCCTCGCCAGACCGGTGCCGAGGGTACGTACAGCGCACCGGTGCCCGCGGCGAGGGCGCCAGGCAGCAGGCGCGAGGCGGTTGCGGGCAGGCGGGGCGGGAGGTGGGGCACCGAGGTGGCCGGCGTTCAGGCCGCCGTCCCGTAGGCCGGTCTGCGGCAGCGCAGTTGCGGACGGCCGGGCGCCGACACGGAGGTACGCGTCTCAGCCCGAAGCCGTTGATCCAGGGTTTCATGAATTCAGCGTTCCGTGTATCGTCTTCCGTGTGCTGAATCTCGCGCAAGACATCGAGGTCCTGGCACGGTTCGGCCGTGCTCTCGCCGACCCGATCCGTTGCCGGTTGCTGCTCGCCCTTCGTTCGGCTCCCGCCTACCCGTCCGATCTGGCCGACGCTCTCGGTATTTCCCGTACGCGCCTGTCGAACCATCTGGCATGTCTGCGCGACTGCGGCCTGGTCGTGGCCGTGCCCGAGGGCCGTCGTACCCTCTACGAGCTCGCCGACCCCCGCCTGGGACACGCGCTGGACGACCTGCGTGAGGCCGTGGTGGCCGTCGCCGAGGACAGTACGTGCCCGGATGCCGAGGAGAAGGGCTGCTGCTGATGGCCGCGGAGACGGCGCTCGGGCCGGCCCCGTTACGCCGCGAGGTACTGGCCCGTCGCATACGAGTGCTGGTCGCGGCCACCATCGCCTACAACGTCGTCGAGGCGATCGTCGCCCTTACCGCGGGAACCATGGCGTCGTCCTCCGCCCTGGTGGGGTTCGGTCTCGACTCGATCATCGAGGTCTCGTCGGCGGCCGCGGTCGCCTGGCAGTTCTCGGCCCGTGAGCACGCCGTGCGTGCAGCGCGGGAGAAGAAGGCGCTGCGGATCATCGCGGTGTCATTCTTCGCGCTCGCCGCCTTCGTGAGCGTGGACGCGATCCGCGCCCTGGTGGGCAGCGGCGAGGCGGAGTCGTCGGTCCCCGGCATCGTGCTGGCAGCCCTGTCCCTGGCCGTCATGCCGTTCCTGTCCGCCGCCCAGCGGCGCGCGGGGCGGGAGCTGGGGTCGGCCTCGGCGGTCGCGGACTCGAAGCAGACACTGCTGTGCACCTATCTGTCGGCCGTGCTGCTGGTGGGCCTGCTCGCCAACGCCACCCTCGGATGGTCGTGGGCGGACCCGATCGCCGCGCTGGTGATAGCGGCGATCGCGGTCAGGGAGGGCCGGGAAGCATGGCGAGGCGACGGCTGCTGCGCACCGAGCGGTCTGAGCACGCTGAAGGCCGGTGCGCAGCCGGCCGACGACCAGGACGCCTGCGGCTGTGCCCCGGGGTGTGCCTGCTGCAACTGACCTGACAGCGCTGCCTCTCGCAGACAGCGGAAGCCTGAGGCTTCATCACTTCACAAGGGGGATGGTTCATCGGCCCCCTGAGCGACACGGAACAGCTCAGGGGGATTCCCGGCGCGCCCGCACGCGCCTCGGGCCACGTCGGATCGTGCCGATCGGTGGCTCCTGTCCGGCCGGGCAGACGGCCCGGCACCCCATCGTCTTTTCTTTTGCGCCCTGCTGAGGAGCATCCATGGCAATGCCCGGCACCACCGCAACTGATCCGTCGTCACCCGGCAACAGCGGGCTGGCGCGCAAACGCTGGCTCGCTCTGGCCGCACCCGTCTTCGGCCTGATGATCGTCGGGCTTGACGCGACGATCCTGACCGTCGCCCTGCCGACTCTGGCCACCGAACTCGAAGCGACCACCACCGAGTTGCAGTGGTTCACCGACGGCTACACCCTCCCCTTCGCCGGTCTGCTGCTGCCGCTCGGCGTACTCGGCGACCGCATCGGACGGCGGCGCGTCCTGATCGGCGGACTGCTGCTGTTCGGCATCGGCTCCCTGATGGTCCTGGGAGTCGACAGTCCCGACGGACTGATCGTCGCGCGCATCGTCATGGGCGCAGGCGCCGCCGCCATCACGCCGCTCGCGCTGTCGATCGTGCCGCTGATGTTCCCGAAGGAGGAACGCTCCAAGGCCATGGCGATCGCCACTGCCGGGTTCGCCCTCGGGCTCCCGCTCGGTCCGCTGGCCGGCGGCTGGCTGCTGAACAACTTCTGGTGGGGCTCGATCTTCCTGATCAACATCCCCGTCGTCATCGTCGCAGTCATCGGCATGCTGCTGTTCGTGCCGGAATCCCGCGACCCGAACGCCAAGCGGCTCGACCTCATCGGTGCCGCCCTGTCGCTGCTGGGCGTCTCCGCGTTCGTCTACGGCGTCATCGAGGTCCCCAACGCCGGGTGGGGCGACCCGACCGTGCTGATCACCATGATCGGTGGGCTGGTGCTGCTGGGCATGCTGTTCGTCTGGCTGCGCAAGGCATCCAGTCCTCTCGTGGACCTGGGGTTCTTCCGCAACGCCCGCTACACCTGGTCCAGCGTCGCGATCTCCGCGGTGATGTTCATCCTGTTCGGTGTGCTGTTCGTGGTGCCGCAGTTCCTGCAGCAGGTGCAGGGCAAGGACGCCATGGACACAGGGCTTCACCTGCTGCCGATGATCGGCGCGCTGATCATCGCCGCGGGGGTCGGCGGGCGTCTGGTGGGCAGGATCGGCACGAAGGTCATCGTCGCGACCGGCATGGTGCTGTGGGTCGCGGGACTCGGACTGCTCTCCACCGTGGACCCCGACACCGACTTCACCGTCACCGGCACCGCGCTCGCCATCATGGGCCTGGCGCTGGGCTTCACCATGCCGACCACGCTGGACGCCATCCTCAGCTCGCTGCCCGCCGACCAGGTCGGCGCCGGTTCGGCGCTGGCCAACAGCATGCGCCAGATCGGCGCGTCGGTCGGCGTCGCCGTCCTCGGAAGCTCGCTGAACTCCGCCTACCGCGACAACGTCGAGGACGACATCCCCTCCGCCCTGCCGGAACAGGCGCAGGAGGCGATCCGGGACAACGTGGCCGGCGCCATCCAGGTCGCGGACAAGCTCCCGGCCGCGCAGGCAGGCGGCCTCGCGGACTCGGCCCGCGATGCCTTCGTGGCCGGCATGTCGACCGTCTCACTGATCTGCGCGGGCCTCGCCGCGGTCACCGCGGTGGTGGTGGTCGCCCTGCTCCCGGCCCGGGACAAGAGGCCGCTCCTGCAGGAGCCGACCGGGACGAAGGTCGAGAGCGCCACCTCGTAACGGCTCCTGACCGCCCGGCCCGTGCCGGGCGGCCAGGCAGGGCGCGGCACGGCTCCTCTCCCCCGTGCTCTGCCGCGCCCGCCCGCTGCCGGGCCGGTCGCCCCCGTCCGGCCCGGCAGCACGGTCTTGTCCCGCCACTGCCTGCGGACAGCGCGGCGGGGAGGGGCACACCAGGCGGTGTGCCCCTCCCCGCTGTCCGTACAGCGTGCCGGAGCCGTCAGGCGGATTGGTGCTCCTTTTCGAGCGTCTCCTTCAGACGTCGCAGAGTGACCTGCATGGTCTGGCGGTTGTGGGTGGCCCGGTCGTGGATGCCGCTGACCTTGGGGCCGATGACGTGCATGAACCAGCCGCGCTGGTCGATCCAGGTCTCGGTGACCTTCGTCGCCCGGCCATCGTCGAGCGGCTCGAAGCGGTAGCTCCACAGGGCGACGCGCAGGCCGACACCGCGGGCGAGGAAGGTGAACTTCAGGCCCGGCTCGGCCGCGGTGACGGTGCACTGGGTCGACCACGGCCGCTTGGGGGAACGGTTGTGGCCGGTGAACTTCATACCCGGTCGCACCTCTTGGCGCGCGCCGTCCTCCTTGACGCTCGCGCCGGTGCATTCGGGGCTCCAGCGGCCCATGTCGGCGACGTTTGTCACCGCGGCGTACACCACGCTCGGCGGCACGGCGATCTCGATGGACTCGGAGACCTGCGACTCGTTCATCAGTACCCCTTCTCGAGGAACGTTCTCGGCTCAACAAAAAAGCCCTCGTGTGAGGGCGGTCAGTGGCAGATCCACGTACAGGCGGCAGCGAGGACGCCGGCGGCCGTAAGGACTGCGGGGGCGACAGCGACGGCGCAGGCCGCGCAGAAGGCCGTGGAGGCGGTCAGCGAGCTGCAACATCGGTCGTTGGTCAGCAGGTGCCGGCGGCGGGCGGCCACCGGGCAGCCGGAGTCGGCGTCGGGCTCAGGGCTCTTGTCGTAGGCCATCCGGGCGAGCGCGGAGGCGGTGGCGAGGCGTCCGCACCGGACACTGGCGGCGCAGTCGGCCCGCATCTCGATGAGGCCGTGAAAGCGTTCGGCGAAGCGGACGGCGAACGTACGCTTGGGCAGTGCCGTACACCAGGCGTCGCTGAACTGGGTCAGCAGGTGGTGGCGTTGACGCAGATGGGCTTTCTCGTGGGCGAGGACGGAATCGACCTCCTCGCGGGTGAACTCCGCCAGGACGCAGTCGGAGATGACGGCGTGACCGCCGTCGGGACCCGGGACGCTGTAGGCGAGGGGCTGGCGGCTGGGCAGGATCACCGCCTGGAGGTGGTGCACGCTCTTGCCGAAGAGGCCCAGCAGGGCCCGATGCCGTTGACGTCTTCGTGTTCCCTTGCGGTGGATCCTGACGTACGCGCGCAGGACGCGGCCGACGAATATCCATGCGGCCAGGACGGCGGTGATGTCGGCGGGCAGCCGGAGAATCCGGTGCTGGGCGGTCTCATCGAAGTGGACGACCATCGTGTACGTGGCTGCCAGCAGGCCGGTCAGCGCGGCGACGCAACCGCCGAGCCACAGGCACAGTGCCGCGCACGGGGCGCGGTAGGGCCATTTGGTGTGGGTGACCACGACTGACACTCCTGCCAGGAGCAGGACGGACAACAGCACAAGACACAGCGCATCCACGTAACCCCCCGTTACCTTGGTTCACTTGTTCTCGCCTGCGCGGCCCGGCTCTACCCCTGGAGCCAGGCCTGGTGCCGGCGCAGCGTGGTGCTGTCCGGTCTGTGGCGTTGCCAGATCACGCGTGGTTGTCGCGCTCGAGCCTTTCGGCCAGCGCCGCGCGGGCTTGCGGGCTGATGCCGTCGACGAAGCGGAGCATCGCCTCGTGCTCGTCGCCGGCGATGCCCAGAGCGTCGGTCATGAGCTCGTCGAACATCTCCTCCCGGGTGGCCACCGCACTGAAGAGGTGGGCCCGGGCCTGTGCGTCCTGGGTGACCAGGCCCTTGCGGGCGAGGCGCTGCAGAGTGGTCATGACGGTGGTGTACGCCAACTGCCGTTCCACCAGCGCCTCGTGCACCTCGCGCACGGTCCGCGGCTGCTCGGCCTGCCACAGGCAGTCCAGCACCGCTCGCTCAAGGTCACCCAGTCTTGCCATGGCGAGCAGCATAGGACATCGGCCGATCCTTGACTATCCACGTAGTACTACTGCAATAGTAGGTCGCGCCGCGATCGGGTTGGTTCGAGCCAACTACCCGACCGCAGTGTGCAGTTCTCGCTGCCCAAAGCCAAGGGGGATCCATGGAACTCGCTGCCATGCTCGGCTGTCCGGACATCGCTTTCCGCCAGCCCGAGAGCGAGTGGGAGGCCTCGGTGACCGCCGCGATGCGCGGTGCGTTCGCCGAGCACGCCGAGCACAACGCCTTCTACCGCGCCCAGTGCGAAGCCGCCGGCGTGACGGCCGATGACCTCAAGACGCCGGCCGACCTGGTGAAGATCCCGCTGCTGCCCGTGCGCATGTTCAAGCAGCCCGACGCGCATGTGCTCATGACCGCTCCGCTGACCGACGTCGAGCTGGAGATCCGCTCCACCGGCACCGGCGGCGTGCCGAGCGTCGCCCGTCGTGACGTGCGGACCGTCAGCCGCGTGATGACCGCGATCTTCGCCCAGTACCGGGAGTTCTTCCAGGTCGGCAAGGGCGCGGGCCTGTTCCTGTGCCCCTCGACGGCCGAGACGCCGGAGATGGGCATGGTCAAGGCGTTCAACGTCCTCAACGGCCTGCTGGACGACCACGCCTACGTCGTGCGCGACTACGCCTTCGACCCCGAGGAGGCGCTCGGTCAGCTCGACAAGTGGGAGGAGTCGATGACGCGGCACATCATCGGCCCGCCGTTCCTCGTCGGCCGGCTCCTGCGCTACCTGGAGCTGGAGGACATCACCCTCCAGCTCGACCCCGAGTCGCTGATCATCACCCTCGGCGGCTGGAAGAGGTACACCGGCGAGTCGATCGGCCGCGAGGAGTTCAACGCCAAGATCGAGAAGTACCTGGGCATTCCCGCGGACCGGGTCCGCGACATGTACGGCATGATCGAGTCGAACATGCTGGCCGTGGAGTGCGAGCACCACCGCAAGCACGTCCCGCCGTGGTCCTACATCTCGATCCGCGACGTCGAGGACACCGACGTCGAACTCGCCCCCGGCAAGACCGGCGTCATCGCCCTGATGGACGCCCTGTCCACCGGCTACCCGGCCTTCATCCTCAGCGAGGACGTCGGCGAGGTCGACCACACCCCCTGCCCGTGCGGCCGCACCGGCCAGACGGTCTCCTTCCGCCGCCGCCTGCAGGGCGCCGAACTCGGCTGCTGCGCGGTGAGCATCGAGAAGTTCATCGACAGCCAGGAGATCGTCGCCGAGTGCGAGATCCCCGCCGCCACCGCGCCGGTGGAGGGCTGACACCATGCCGCGCTACAGCCCCACCGTGGTGGACCACTTCACCCACCCGCGCAACGCCGGCGAGCTCGACAACCCCGATGTGCGGGCCTTCATCGGCAACCCGGTGTGCGGGGATCAGATCATGCTGACCGCCCGCGTCGCCGACGGCACGGTCGCGGCGATCCGCTTCCGCGCCCACGGCTGCGCCGCCTCGCTGGCCACCGCCAGCGTCATCACCGAAGCCGCCCTGGGCGCCCCGCTCGGCGAGATCGAGGCGTGGGACGACGAGCGGGTCGAGGAACTGCTCGGCGGGCTCGCCCCCGACCAGCGGCACGTCGCCGCGCTGGGTCGGCAGGTGGCGCACCGCCTGGTGTCGAACTACCGGGAGGGGGTCGACGATGACGCACCCCTCATCTGTGCCTAGACCGCCCCAGCCCACGGCGGCCGGAGCGGGCGTCTACCTCGACCACGCCGCCACCAGCCCCGTCTGCCGAGAAGCAGTCGACGCCGTGCTGGCGGGAATGAGCATCACGGGCAACCCCTCCAGCCGGCACGACGCCGGCGACGAGGCCAAGGACGCCCTGGAATCCTCCCGGACCCGGATAGCCGCCCTGCTGGACTGCGCCGCGGACGACGTCGTCTTCACCGGCGGCGGCTCCGAGGCCGACGCGCTCGCCGTGTGCGGCACCGTCCTGGCCGCCACCGACGGCCGGCCGGTGCACGTGATCACCACCGCGATCGAGCACTCCGCGGTCCTCGAATCGTGCGCCATGGCGCACCAACTCGGTGCCGAGATCACCATCCTCCGGCCGGACGGGCGGGGCTGGATCGACCCCGAGGACGTACGTCGCGCACTGCGGCCGAACACCGTGCTCGTCTCGGTCATGCACGCCAACAACGAGACCGGCGTCATCCAGCCGGTCTCCGACATCGCCCGCATCGCCCACGAAGCCGGTGCGCTGATGCACACCGATGCCGTGCAGACCGCGGGCAAGCTCTCCCTGGCCGGTCTCGGCGCGGACCTGGTGTCCGTCTCGGCGCACAAGTTCTACGGCCCCAAGGGCGTCGGCGCGCTGAAGGTCGCCCCCGGGGTGAGACTGTCGCCGCTGATCCGCGGCGGCAGCCAGGAGCGCGGCCTGCGGGCGGGAACCGAGAACGTCCCCGGAGTGCTCGGCATGGCCGCGGCCGCCACGGCGGCCCTGCACCACCTGGACGATCCGGCCTACCAGGCGTACCGGCACACGGTACGCGCCCATCTCCTCAAGGGACTTGAGGAGGCGGGAGACATCGCGGTCAACGGTGACGGAGCGCCGTGCCTGCCGGAGACGCTGAACGTGTCCTTCACCGGAGTGCGCGGCGACACCCTCGTCGACGTCCTCGCGGTGCACGGCGTCTGTGTCTCGGCCGGATCCGCGTGTCACGCGGGCAGCGACGAGCCCTCCCATGTGCTGACCGCGATGGGCATCCCCGCCCAGCGGGCCCGCTCCGCGGTCCGCTTCAGCCCCGGCCGCACCACCACCGTGGACGCCGTCACCGCGGCGGCCGCACGAACGGTCGACGCCGTCGGCAAGCTGCGGGCGCTGGGCCCGGCCGACGCACCGCAGCCGACCCACGCCTGACAGCCGGGCCGGCACAGGCCGGTGCCTCAGCACGACATACAGCGGTAAGCGACGGGGGCGCAGAGCAGTGAGTCATGACGTGAGCGAGCAGTGGGAGATGGCCCCGCCGCACACCGAACGCGAAGCGGCGTTCGTGGCGGTGCCCGATCCCGCGGCGGCGGCATCGGTGGGGCTCGACGCACCGGTGCGCAACCTGCAGATGCTGGAACTGCAGATCACCGGCGGGGCGACCGAGATCTACGTCGCCCACCGGCCACCAGCGGGGACGGGCTCCAGCTTCGACGCCCTGCCGGGCAGACGGGACGGAGACCCGACGCAGGTCTCCAACCGGCGCTTGCTGAAAGAGATCATCACGCAGGCGCACACGGCCGGCATGAGGGTCCACGTGTGCGCGGACGCCCCCGCCGTCACCGCCGGCGACAAGGACACGTTCCTGGCCCACGTCGCCCAGGGCATCGACGCGGGCGCCGACACCGTCGTCGTCGGCGCCCTGCCCGCCGCCCGCTGGATCGCCGACGAGCACCCCGGCGTTCCGCTCGTCGCCGGAGCCCACCTCGGGGTGACCACCGTCGCTTACGCGATGCGGCTGCAGGAGGTCTACGGGGTCGGGCGGATCGTCGTCCCGCACGCCACCACGCTGGACGAGATCGCCGCGTTCTGCGCGGTCGACGGCCTGGAGGTCGAGGTCCCGGTCCAGACCGGGTCCGGCGGGAACTGCCACTCCTGCCGCCTGCCCGACCAGCCCGGCTCCGGCCTCGGCTGCCGCGCCGGCTACCAGGGCGCCCCGGCGCCGGAGGAAGCGGTGAGGGACCTGGGCGGGTTCCTCGACGGTGCGTCGGACTGCGCCCTGTGCGACGTGCCCTCCCTGGTGGCCCTCGGAGTGACGGCGCTGCAGATCCCCGGCCGCGAGAGCCCCATCGTCCGCCAGAACGCCAAGATCACCCAGATGTACCGGCGGGCGCTGAACGGTGTCGCCCGAGGCTGGAGCCCCAAGCAGACCATCGCCGACATCGACCGCGTCGAGCTGATGTGGCAGATGGGGTGGGTGCCCCGGATGTGCGAGCAGCAACGCTGCCGCTTCCGCGACACCCCTCGCCGCCGCGCCCACGTCTGACGAGAGAAGGGGGTTGGAGCCATGACCGTGGAAGTCCGCCTGACCACCCCGGGCCGGCTCGACGAGGTCCTCGGCCTACCGGTCGACGCGGTGAGCATCGGGCAGGAAGGCTGCGCGGCCAAGCTGCCCGACGCGCTCACGCTGCGCCAGGCACTGGCCAGGATCCGGCAGGCCGGTCTGCGGGCCGGTGTCGTCCTGCCGGCCGCCTGGCAGCGCAGCAGCATCCGCCTCACCGGCCTGGCGCGGGACCTGGCGGGGCAGGGGCCGCTCACCGTCACGGTGAACGACCTCGGGACCGCCTCCGCGCTCACCGACGCCGGCTGCGAGCTGGCCGCAGGACTCGCCCTCATGCCCGGACGGCCCCACGACGCCGACCAGGCGCCGCGCGGCCCGCTCGAGGCACCGGTGTTCGAGGAGCCGTACCTGCACGAACTCGCCGTGTTCGGCATCACGGCCCTGGAAAGTGACGCCGCCGCCCTCGTCCCCGAGAAGAGCGGCCTGACGGTGCGGCGCCTGCTCGACGTCACCCCGCTCGCCTGGGCCCGCTCATGCCCCACCGCCCGCCACCACCGGCTCGCGCCCCCCGACTGCACGAGCGCCTGCGACAGGCCCGTCGACATGGCGGCCACCCACCGCTGGCAGCTCGGACACGGGCACCGCGAACCCATCCCCGTCGCCGACCGGCCCGCCCAGGTGCCGCTCACCGTGTACGGCAACGCCGTCTACACCCGCACGCCCACCACCGCACCGCCCGCCGGTGACGTCATCATCGACGCCCGCTTCTACACGCCGGACCAGCTGGCCACCCGTGTGCACTCACTGCGGAGCCCGGTGCCCGCGGCGTCCTTCTAGGCCGTGTCCGGAAAGTCCCGCCTGGCCCGCGACGCCTGGCACGAGCTCCCCCGTAGCCCTTCGGGCACGGGAGGTGCCCCCACGCCGCGTTGTCGGGATCACCCGAATACGTCCAGTACGAGGGCGACCCTCCGCCTTGCGATCGCACGCACCAGACGCCGCGAGCCCTGCCTTGCGGGCAGACGGCGCTACTTTCCGGACACGACCCAGGGGGTGCCAGGCGCCGCGACCCCGGCAAGATCGGCAAGACATCCCGAGGAGCTTTCATGGTTGACCTCGCACTGAGCAGTGACCAGCAGGACATCGTCGACCAGGCCCGCGCGGTCGCCCGCCGCTGCCTGGCCCCCCGCGCCGCCGAGCACGACCGCGACGCCGCCTTCCCCACGCAGAACTTCGCCGACCTCCACGACGCCGAACTCCTCGGCCTGCTCGTTCCCACCCGGTACGGCGGCACCGGCGCCGACCTCACCTCGTGGGGACTGGCCGTCGCCGAACTCGCCGAAGCATGCGGATCCACCGCGTTGATCTACGCCATGCACTCCGGCGCCGCACGCCTCCTCGCCGCCGACGCCGCGACCAACCCCGTCGCCGAACGCGTCCTGAAGGAGGTCACCTCCGAAGGCAGGCTTCTCAGCTGGGGATTCTCCGAACCCGGCACCGGCGGCAACATCCTCAACCCGCAACTGCGCGCCACACCCGACGGCGACACGGTCCACCTGGCCGGCACCAAGGCGTTCTGCACCGGCGCCGGGCACGCCGACTACTACCTCATCAACGCCCACAGCGGCGAACCCGAGTTCCGCCGCAGCCAGACCATGGCCGTCATCCCCGCCGGCCACGACGGCCTCAGCGTCAAACGGACCTGGGACGCGATGGGCATGCGCGCCAACAGCGCCAACACCCTCCAGCTCGACTGCCGCATCCCCACCACGAACTGCGTCGGCGGCCCCGGCGGCGGCATGACCCGCCTCACCCACGCCCTGCCCGCCCTCATCCTCGGACTCGCCTCCGCCTCCCTCGGCATCGCCCGCGCCGCCCAGAACTTCGCCAACGACCACGTCATGCGCCGCAAACTCGCGCCCACCGGCCTGCCGTTGGCCGCCTTCCAGGGCGTACGCCTCCACGTCGCGGACATGGCCACCACCGTGCACACCGCCCGCCTGTCCCTGCTGCACGGCGCGTGGACGGCCGAGAACGACCCCCTCGAAGCGCTCCCGGCGCTGAACATGACCAAGTACATCTGCAACAAGGCCGCCATCACGGTCGCCGACACCGCCATGCAGGTCACCGGCGGCCACGGCTTCCTGCGCGCCAACCCGCTCGAACGGCACTACCGCGACGCCCGCGCCGGCGCCGTCATGGGCGCCAACCTCGACGCCCTGCGCGACATGATCGGCAAAGCAGCCCTCGGCCTCGACCCGCGCAGCGACACCATCACCGCACCGACAGGAGAGAGCCGGCCGTGACCACCACACCCGCCGCTGCCACCCCGACCGACGACGAGCTGCTCACCGCCCTGCGCGAGGCCCTCACCGAGATCCTCGACCCGGCCGACCTCGCCCACGTCGACCTCGACCACCTCGACCGGACGACGCCGCTGCTCAGCCTGCCGCTCGACTCCATCACCCTGGTCGCCGCGATGAGCCGCATCGAGAGCGCCTTCCGGGTCTTCATCCCCGAGCAGAAGGCGTTCGCCTTCACCCACATCGGCGACCTCGCCGACTACGTCCGCGAGCGAGTGGCCGCCAAAGCCGCCCGCGCCGACAAGTGAAGGACCAGCCCATGGCCGTCACCACCGTCGACGACGCCGGTCTGCTCGACTACCACACCCTCGGCGAGCACACCGCGGGCATCACCTTCCTCGACTCCCGCGGCGTCACCGCATCCCTCACCTACCGTCAGCTCGACGACCAGGCCAGGAGGGCCGCGGGGGCGCTCCTGGCCCGCGGCCTGAGGCGGGGCGACCGAGTACTGCTGCCGCTGGGCACCGGCCCCGACCACCTGGCCGCCCTGTGGGGCTGCCTGCTGGCCGGCCTGGTCCCGTGCACCGTCGTCGTCCCGCCCCACCCGGGCGACACCACCGCGACCGGCACCCGCCAGTTCCGGGCCGTCGTCTCCGTCACCGAGCCCGCCGCCGTCATCACCGCCGACAGCGCCACCGCCGCCGACCTCGCCACCGACGCCGGTCCGCGCATTCTGACCGTGGCCGACCTCCGGCACCCGCCGGCAGACCCGGCACAGCTCACCCCACCGCACCCGGACGACCCGCACCACATCCAGCTCACGTCCGGATCCACCAGCGCCCCCAAAGCAGCCGTCCTCACCTACGCCCAGGTCACCGCCAACGTACGCGCCATCCACCGCGCCCTGGAGCTGACACCCGAGCAGGACCGGGCGTGCCATTGGCTGCCGCTCCACCACGACATGGGCTTCATCCTGACCCTGTCCACCCTCGCCCGCGGCGTGCCGCTGGATCTGATGCCGTCCATCAGCTTCCTGCGCGACCCGCTGTCCTGGCTGCGGCACATCTCCGAACGAGGCGCGACCATCACCACGGCCCCGCCCTTCGGCTACCGCACCGCCACCGAACGCTTCCGCCGTACCCCCGACACCGACCTCGACCTGTCCAGCCTGCGCCAGGCGTACGTCGGCGCCGAGCCGATCCCGCTCCAGGTCCTCACCGACTTCCGCGACACGTTCGCCGGGCAGAACCTCGGCGAGGACGTGATCATCCCCTGCTACGGCATGGCCGAGACCGTCCTCGCCGCCACCATGTCCCTCGACCGGCGGCCGCCCGGCAGCCTGTCCTGGGGCCGGGTCAAAGCCCTGCGCCTGGATCGCGAGGACCTGCACCACCACACCAAGGTCACCGACGCGACCCATGAGCGGTCCTCGATCACCGTCATCGCCTGCGGCCGGCCCGTCGGCGGCCTCACCGTCCACATCCGCACGCCCGAGGGAAAGGACTGCGGCGACGACGAGATCGGCGAGATCCACCTCCAGGGCGACTCCGTCATGGCCGGCTACCTCAGCCCCGGCGGCACCCCGAACCCGGTCCCCGACCGCACGCACGCCACCGGCGACCTCGGCTTCACCCGGGACGGCGACCTGTACATCGTCGGTCGCGTCAAAGAACTCCTCATCGTCAACGGCCGCAACCTGCCGCCGTACGACGTCGAAGAGACCATCGAGACCCACCCCGACATCGACGCCGGCAACAGCGCCGTCTTCTCCTGCACCGACGACGGTGGCGAACGTGTCATCGCCGTGATCGAAACCCGCCTGCGCCCCGACGAACACCACCGGCTCAAGCACGAAGCCGCGATGGCCGTCCGCCAGGCGTACGGATTCAACCTGCACGAGGTGATCGTGCTCCGGCGCGGCGGCATCCCCCGCACCACCAGCGGCAAGCGTCAACGAGGCCGTCTGCGCGACGATTACCTCACCGGGAGGCTGGCCTAGGGCCTTTCGTTCGGATCGCGCCGGGCTCGCGAGCTCTGGCACCGCACCTCGCCGCGTTGTCGTCGGTCGCCAACGCTCCGCGTTGACTCCCTCCTCCGCCTTGCGATGCACAGCACCAGACCCCGCTCCCTGATCCGGCCTGATCCGAACGAAAGGCCCTAGATGCCACACAGCACCGTGCCCCGTACAGCCCCGGCCACCCGTTCAGCTGAGCAGGATCGGCAGCAGGAGTTCCGCCGCGTCATGGGTGAACTGGCCGCCGGGGTCACGGTGCTGACCACCGCCTCCCCGCGCGGGCCCGTCGGCATGACGACCAGCGCAGTCACCTCGCTCTCCCTCGACCCGCTGCTCGTCCTGGCCTGCCTGGCCAACCAGTCCGGCACCCTCGCTCTCATCCGCGCACACGGCGCCTTCGCGGTGAACATTCTCGGCGCGACCATGGACCACACCTCCCAGGTGTTCGCCGAGAAGCCCCTCATGGAACGGTTCGCCGGCGTTGCGCACCACTACCAGGACACCGTGCCGGTCCTCGACGAAGCCGTCGCCTCCTTGACCTGCGCCGTCCACGCCACCCACCCCGGCGGAGACCACACCATCCTGATCGGGTCCGTCACCACCGCCGGCCACGGAAGCGGCGAGCCGCTGCTGCGCCACCGCGGCACCTACCGCCGCCTCGCATGACAGGGCGGCACGATCGCCGCCTCTCTCCGACCGGTCGACCACCGCCACACCGCCCCTAGGGGAAGACGGATGCCCTGGACACAGCACCACCTCCTGCCCCAAGTCGCCCTTCCACCCACCGGATATCGCCCGGCCGCGGGCCACATCGACGTGTGGACGCTGCACGCCGACCCGGACACCGCCGGGCGGGCCCACCGCCTCACATCCCTGCTCGACGCCTCGGAACGGCATCGCGCGGACAGCTTCCTCAGCGCCGACCGACGCGGCACCTACGTCCTCGCGCACCTGGCCCTGCGACTCGTCCTCGCCAACTGTCTCGGGACCGCACCGCAGGCGATCACCCTCTCGCGCGCGCTCTGTCCCTCCTGCCACAAGCCCCATGGCAGACCGACGCTTCCGCAGAGGGACCTGCACTTCTCCCTGTCCCGCACACGCAACACCCTTATGCTCGCCCTCGCCCGGACCCGGGTGGGTATCGATCTCGAGGCCGCCGACCGCGTCGATGCCGCCCTGCTGCGCCGTCTCCACCCGAACGAGCAGGAATCGATCCACCGACTGCCCCCGGCGCACCGCCCTCGGGCGCTGCTCGGTTGCTGGGTCCGCAAGGAGGCGTTCCTCAAGGGATACGGATCCGGCCTCGGGGCGGGCCACCTGCAGAGCGTGGACATCGGACCGGGTCCCGAATTCGGCGGTCACAGCGCCGCTGTTCCCTCCGGCTGGCTTCTGACCCCGCTCGCCGCGCCTCCCGGGTACGCGGCCGCCGCAGCCTTGCAGTCCCGTACGACAGCCTCCCGGCCGCCGGCCGTCGCACATCACGGATGCGACCTGTGCAGCCACCCGGTCCACGCGGCCGATGCCGGCTCCGCGCTGTCCGCGTAGGGCGGCCCGCTCGAGGCACATCACGTATCCGTACCCGACACCCAAGGGCGAGCATGACGACTGACGTACCGGAATTCCTCAAGGTCTACACCCCGAGCAGGGGGCTGAAACGGATCACGCCGTTCTCCCGGACACCGGCGACCGGTCGTTACGGTGAGGCGTGGCACCTCGCGGCCCAGCGCTTTCCGAACCAGCGGATCATCCTGTCGCGGCCGGCGGACATCGCGCCCGACGCCGGCACTCATTTCAGCTACCGGCAGTGGGCCGCGCTGGTCGATGACGTGGCCGCTCGCCTCTACGCCGCCGGGGTGCGGCCGTGGGACCGAGTCGCGGTGATGAAGGCGAACCACCCCGACGTCCAGGTCGTCGGCTCGGCCGCGGCCCGCCTCGGCGCCATCCCCTTCCAGCTGGCCTGGAACCACGGCAACGAGGTGGCCACCACGCTGCTGCGGCGGATGGAGCAGCCGTTCCTGGTGACCGACCCGCGTTGCCTGGAGATCGCCGAACTGGACGCGGAAGCGCTGGCGAAGCTGACCCGCAGGACCGTCGTCATCGGCGCCGGTGATGTGCTGCCCGACGGTGCCGTCTCCTTCGAGAGTCTGGCCGGCAGCCCCGCCGCGCCCGTCGAGCTGCGCGAGTTCGACGAGCCGATGGTCGCCACGCACACCTCGGGCACCACGGGCATCCCGAAGCTGGCGCTGCACAGCGCCGAGACGCTGCACTCCATCGCGCACGTCCAGACCGAGCGCTGGGGCGGGATGGGGTTCCGGCACAGCGACACGTTCGCCTTCTTCGACCCCTTCTTCCACCAGCACACGCTCACCGCTCTGTTCGCCATCGCCACGGTCGGGCCGAAGTACCTCGCGGTCTCGGACGTGCCCGACGACCGCATCGCGGATCTGCTCGCCGAGCACCGCCCGACGATCGTGGACATGCTCCCGAACATGTACCTGCGCCAGGAGCACCTGCTCGACGACCCGCGCAGGCTGTTCCGGCAGGTCCGCCTCTACATCAGCTCCTTCGACGCGGTGCACACGCGCTCGATCCGCACGTTCCTCGACGCGTCGGACGCGAGGCTGCCGGTCTGGGTGCAGTCGTGGAGTCAGACGGAGAACGGCGGTCTCGTGCTACGGCCGTACGTCAAGTCGGTGGTGCGCGAAATCGGTCAGTTCCCGCCGCCCACCCAGTACATGGGCTGGCCGCTGCCCACGGTCGCCAAGATCCGGATCACCGACCCGGCCACCGGGAGGCAGCTTCCGAAGGGCACGGTGGGTCTGGTCGAGATCAGCCAGCCCGGCCGTTGCCTGACGTACGTCGGTGAGCAGGACCGCCACGACAACAAGGTCAGCGGCTGGTGGTGGAACACCGGTGACCTCGGCGTCAAGTCGCCCAGCGGGATGATCCGGCTGGTCGACCGGGAGATCGACCGGATCGAGGGCACGAGCGGCATCGCCGTGGAGGACGTCCTGCTGGACCGGCTGCCCGAGACGAGCGAGGTGGTCGTGCTGGCCCGTCGTCAGGGGAAGCCCGGTGTCGTCTACTCCACCTACTCCGGCGCGGAGATCGATCCGCAGCGGTGGACTGCGGCGCTGAACGGTCTGCCTGATCTCGACAGCCCGATCCACCTGGACTGGAGCGACATCCCCCGCACGGCCACCTGGAAGGTCAAGCGGGTGGCGCTGCGGCGGCAGCTGTTCGACGAGGCACCTGTCGGCACGGGTGACTGGAGCTGATCTCCCTCCGCGCCGGGCACCCGACCGCTCACAGAAACGGGAGACCTTTCGTGCCCAGGAACCAGAAGAGCCAGATCGTGCGGCGCCTCCAGGAGAACTGGAGCATGAAGATCCTCCGGGCCCTGGAGCTGGAAGGCAAGTCGCCGTACTTCCGTGCCATGCAGACGGCCAACTCCCCGCGGATCACGATGGACGGCCGCCCCCGCCTGATGCTGGGGTCCAATAATTACCTCGGCCTCGCCGACCACCCGCTGGTCATCGAGGGCGCGCGCAGGGCACTGGAGCGCTTCGGCGCCGGGTCCACCGGCAGCCGGCTGCTGAACGGCTCCATCGACCTGCACCGTGAACTCGAAGCCGAGATCGCCGACTGGTTCGGCATCGAGGACGCGATCGTGTTCACCACCGGTCACCAGGCGAACCTGGCGACGGTGGGCGCCCTGGTCGGCCGCGGTGACGTGATCGTCTCCGACTCCGACGCACACGCCTCGCTCCACGACGCGGCCAAGTTCACCGACGCGCAGTCCGTCCGGTTCCGTCACAACGACATCGACAGCCTCGTCGAGAAGCTGGCCGCGGCCGGCAAGAGCGGCCGGCCGACCATGGTCACCGTGGACGGCGTGTACTCGATGGAGGGCGACCTGGCACCGATCGACCAGGTCTCCGAGGTGTGCCTGGAGCACAGGGCGCTCCTGCTGGTCGACGAGGCGCATGCGGTCGGAGTGCTCGGCCCCCACCTGACCGGCGTCACCGAGCTCTACGGCAAGGCCGACAGGACACCGCTGCGCACCGGCACGTTCTCCAAGAGCATCGCCTCGACCGGTGGCTTCGTGGTGGGCTCGCACGACCTCGTCGACGCGATCCGGACGAACGGGCGGGCGTTCCAGTTCACCGCGGCGGGGGTGCCCGCCGCTGTCGGCGGCGCACTCGCCGCGGTCCGGCTCATCCGGTCCGCCGAGGGTCGGGACCGGGCCGATCGGTGCCTGGCGAACGCCCGATTCCTGCGGGACTCCCTTGCCTCGCTCGGAGTGCCGCTCGCCGCTCCAGCGGTCGGACCCGGCGGTGCCGAGACGGTGACGCCGATCGTGCCCGTACTCGTCGGGGAGTCCCTTCGGGCGTTCGCCACGTGGCACGAGCTGTACGAGCGCGGCGTCTTCGCCGCCCTCGCGCACTACCCCGCGGTACCGCTCGATCGGGCCATGCTGCGGCTGGCCGTGACCGCCGAGCACACCCTCGCCGACCTCGAAGAGGCGGCCGCCTCCCTCCACACCGTGCTGAAGCTGGATGCCGAGCACCAGCTCGTCGCCTGACAAGACACAGGGGAACCTCATGACCATTCGCATGATGGCGACGGAGCGCGCGGCGCTTGAACGCCACCTGCCAGGCCTGCGGAAGGAACTGGCCCGGCACAGCCTGCTCGACCTCGAGGCCCGCGACAGCGGGGTCATAGACATGTTCAAGAACTCGGACGCGCCCGCGCTGGTCGCGCCCGAGGAATGGGGTGGTCTTGGAGCGTCCGCTGTGGAGGCGACCCGCGTGCAGCGGGCCATCGGCGCCCTGTCACCGGCGCTCGGTGCCGCCACCACCATGCATCATCTGTCGATCGCCACGCTCATCGAACACAGCGCCACCGGCTCCGACGACGAGAAGGAACTCCTCAAGGCCGTGGTAGCAGCGAGAATGCTGTTCTCCTCGGGGTTCTCGGAGGGCAACCCCGGCACCAGCGCGGCGAGTGCCTTCATGCCGACCGTGACGGCGCAGGCGGTCGAGAACGGTTTCACGGTCAACGGCCGGAAGCAGCCGTGCAGCCTGTCCGCGTCGATGGATCTGCTCACCGCCGGCGTCGCCGACGAGGCGACTGGCCGTCGCGGCGTCATCGTGGTGCCGGCCGCGTCCGAGGGGATAAGGGTCGAGCCGTTCTGGGACACCCACGTCCTGGCGGCCTCGCAGAGCGACACCGTGGTGCTCGAGGACGTGTTCGTGCCGTCGGACATGCTGTTCTGGAACGACGTCGACGACCCGACCGGCCGGCACGAGAAGACCGGCTACGTCTGGTTCGGCCTGTTGATCTCGGCCACCTACCTGGGAGCCGCGTCGCTGCTGCTCGAACGGATGCTGGCGAGCCCGACGACCAGCCCGATGCTCTACGCCGACGCCGCGTGCGAGATCGAGACGTCGATGGCGGCGCTCGAGGCCATCGCCCGCGCCTTCGACGAGGGCGATCGGTCGGACGAACTCAGCGCGCGCGTGCTGTTCGTACGGGAGGGGATCCGGCACGGCATCAAGCGGGCCGCGTCGACGGCGGTGGACGCGCTGGGCGGCATCGCCTTCATCAAGTCGCCCGAGATCGCCTACCTGCTGGCAGCGGTGCAGGCGGCCGGCTTCCACCCCCCGTCCCGCAGGGCCACCGCGAACACTCTGCACGCGTACCACGCGGGCACCGGCACGGTGACGCTGAGCTGACCGGACTCCCCTCCTCCCCCAGCCGCCCCGGTGCGGAACAGGTGGTTCGCCGGTTCCACCGGCGAACCCGTGGTGAGAGGCCGGAGCCTAGCTCAGCGTCTGTACCGCAGCCGCGTCGTACGGCTTGAGCTCGTCGGTCCGCCCTGCCAAAACCTTGGCTGCCCACTCCGGGTCCTGGAGCAGTGCGCGGCCGACGGCCACCATGTCGAACTCCTCCCGCTCCAAGCGGTCGAGGAGGTCGTCGATGCCCTGGACAGGAGCGCCTTCGCCCGCGAAGGCGTGGATGAAGTCGCCGTCGAGGCCGACCGATCCGACGGTGAGGGTGGGCTTGGCGGTGAGCTTCTTGGTCCAGCCCGCCAGGTTCAGGTCCGAGCCGTCGAACTCGGGGATCCAGTGGCGGCGGGTGGAGGCGTGGAAGGCGTCGACGCCGGCCGCGGCGAGGGGGGCCAGGATCGCCTCCAGCTCCTGCGGGGTCTGGGCGAGCCGCGCGTCGTAGGCGTCCTGCTTCCACTGCGAGAAGCGGAAGATCACGGGGAACTGGGACGATACGGTCTCGCGGACCGCGGTCACGATCTCGGCCGCGAACTTCGTACGGGCCACCGGGTCGCCGCCGTAGGCGTCGGTACGGCGGTTCGTCCCCGCCCAGAGGAACTGGTCGATGAGGTAGCCGTGGGCACCGTGCAGTTCGATGCCGTCGAAGCCGATGCGCTCGGCGGCCGCGGCGGCTTCGGCGAAGGCGCCGATGACGTCGTCCAGGTCGCTCCGGGTCATCGCCCTGCCCGTGCCCTCGGTGCCGTCGGGACGGATACCGGAAGGGCCGATCGCCGGGGCGTCGGCGTAGGGCGCCTGCCCCTGCCGGCGCACCATGCCGATGTGCCACAGCTGCGGCACGATCGTGCCGCCCGCCGCGTGCACGGCTTCGGCGACCTCGGCCCACCCCGCCAGCTGCTCCTCGCCGTGGAACCGCGGCACACGGTCGCTCTGGCCGGCCGACTCGTGGCCGACGTACGTGCCCTCCGTGACGATCAGGCCCACGCCGGCGGCGGCGCGGCGGGCGTAGTACGACCGCACGTCCGCGCCGGGGACTCCACCGGGAGAGAACATGCGCGTCATCGGCGCCATCGCGATGCGGTTCGGGACGGTCAGGCCGTTCAGCGTGACGGGCCGGGACAGGATCTCGGCCGCGCGGGAGGTGGGGGACGCGGTGACGGTCACAGGGACGCTCCTCGGGGCGATTACTTGACAACCTTGATGCTTGAGAACTTCATGCAACGTGAGGACCGTAAAGGCCGATGCTTGAGATAGTCAAGTATTTCCGGTTAGAGTGGCTCCCATGAAAGAAGCTCCCCGCGCCGACACGGCCCAGCTCATGGAGCTGCTCTCCGTGGCGCTCGGTGTCTACTACGGTGACTTCACCGTCGCCGCGGCGAGCGAGAACCTCACGGTGAGCCAGGGCAAGGCCCTGACCGTGCTACGCCGGGGACCGGCCGCGATGCGCGCACTGGCCGAGACCATGACCTGCGACGCCTCCAACATGACCGGGATCATCGACCGGCTGGAGAAGCGCGGCCTGGTGCGCCGCGAAGCCGCCGCCTCCGACCGGCGTGTCAAGAACGTCATACTCACCGCCGAGGGCGAGCGCGTCACCGACGCGATCCGCGCGAAGATGCTCACCACGCAGGAGGGCCTGAACAGGCTCGACGACAAGGACCGGGACTTCCTGTACACCCTGCTGGAACGGGTCTTCGTCTGCCCTCCCACGGTCTGACCCGACCCCGTACGCCTCCCTTCTTCCCAGCGGCAGCCCCGCTCGTGTTCAGCTCCCTCTCGCTCGCGCCACGGGGCCGTCCGTACGGAACAGCCGTCATTATCCGCACGGGCCCTGCCGAGCGCCACACCCCCACCGGAGAGCCGGCCGCGTCACTCCCCTGCGGTTCCACGGCCGGAGCGTCGCCGACTACGCCGTCCGCTCCACGGCCGCGGTGCAGGAGTTCAGCGGGTCACGTCCGCACAGCCGCGATCTCACAGCCTCCGGGGATGCAGGTGCCCTCCACACGCCGGGCCCGTGGTCTCGCCGGGTCCGGCGGGTTTCACAGGCCCTTTGGAGGCGTTAGGGACGCGTCAGGATTTGGCGGGTCAGGAGGCCGGGAGAGGTGGCGTGGTGACGCCCCGGTGCTGGGGCATGAGAGCCATGGCATGGCTCTGACCGGGGCTTTCCCTGTGGCAACGTGGCTTGTTCGGTCTCAAGGCAGGGCATGTGAGGGGGCGGCCTGTCCGGTGCGAGTCCGCGTCGTAGGCAGGCTCATACTCGATGAGCGCTGTGAGGCCCCCGCGCTGGTGGCCGTGAATGAGCGGGCCGAAAGGGTTGATGGGGGACATGAGGGACGCGGATCAGGCGGGTATGCCCGAGGTGGTGGACAGTCCCGCTCTGCGGGCTCAGCCGTCGGGCGGGCTGGGGCGGTGGATGCTGCGGCACCAAGTGCAGCCGGTGGGCCCAGCGGCGGGTGGGGGGCATGCTGAGCCGCATCCGTGGTGGAAGGTGATGTGCCTGACCGGGGTCGACTACTTCTCCAGCCTGGCCTATGTGCCTGCGATCGCCGCTCTGGCCGCGGGGGCGGTCTCGCCGTTGGCGACGCTGCTGATCGTGGCCCTGACGCTGCTGGGGATGCTGCCGATGTACCGGCGGGTGGCGAAGGAGAGCCCGCACGGCGCCGGTTCGGTGGCGATGCTGGAGGACCTGCTGCCGTTTTGGTGGGGCAAGCTGTTCGTGCTGGTCCTGCTCGGTTTCGTGGCCACCTCGTGGATCATCACCATTACCCTCTCCACGGCGGACGCCTCCGTGCACGTGGTGGAGAACCCCTTCTTCCCTGCGGTGCTGCACGGGCACGAGGTCGCGCTCACAGTGGCGCTGCTGTTGGTGCTGGGCGGGGTGTTCCTGCTCGGGTTCAGCGAAGCCGTCAGTGTGGCTATCCCCTTGGTTGCCGTCTTCCTCGCCCTGAATGCGGTCGTCATCGGCATCGGCCTGGTTCATGTGTTCACCACCCCTGGGGCCTGGTCGGCGTGGACCGATGCCCTCGCAGCGGGCGGAGGCGACTTCGGTGACTTGGTGGGCCCGGCGCTGTTGGCCTTCCCCCTCCTGGTGCTGGGTCTGTCGGGCTTCGAGACCGGCGTGAGCATGATGCCGCTCGTCGCCACCGAGGGGGATGATGCCGAGCAGCGACTGCGCTCGCGGATCCGCAACACCCGCAGGCTGCTGACCACCGCCGCGCTCATCATGAGTGTCTACCTGCTGTCCGCCAGCTTCGTGACCACCCTCCTCATCCCGCAGGAACTCTTCGAACCGGGCGGAGCAGCCAACGGCCGCGCCCTGGCATGGCTGGCCCACGAGCACGTCGGAGAGGCGTTCGGCACTGTCTACGACATCAGCACCATCCTGATCCTGTGGTTCGCCGGCGCATCCGCCATGGCAGGACTGGTCAACATCGTCCCCCGCTACCTGCCCGACTACGGCATGGCCCCCGAATGGGGACGCGCCGTGCGCCCCGTCGTGATCGTCTACACCATCCTGTGCGTCGGCATCACCATCGCCTTCAACGCTGACGTCGACGAACAGGCCGGCGCCTACGCCACCGGCATCCTCGCCATGATGGTCTCGGGCGCCTTCGCCGTCACCGTGTCCGTGGCCCGCCACCGACGGCGCGCCACCACCGTCGGCTTCGGCCTGCTCACGGCCGTGCTGCTCTACGCCCTGATCGCCAACATCATCGACAAGCCCGACGGCATCGTCATTTCCGCGTTCTTCATCGCCGGAATCGTCATCGTGTCGCTGATCTCTCGGGTCTCACGCACCACCGAACTGCGCGCCGACCGTCTCGTCTTCGACGAGGCCGCCCGCCGGTTCATCGACGCGACCCTCGCCCACGACGGTGCCATCAACATCATCGCCAACCGCCGCCAGGCCGGCGACGTCGCCGAGTACCGCGACAAGGAACGCGAACAGCGCGGCGTCAACCCGGTGCCCGGCCGCGCCGACGTCCTTTTTCTGGAAATCGACGTGGTCGACCCCTCCGACTTCAGCGAAACCCTCACCATCCACGGCGTCGATGTCGACGGCTACCGGATTCTGCGCGCCGAGGCGCCGGCCGCGCCGAACGCCATCGCCGCGATCCTGCTGGCCCTGCGCGATGCCACCGAGGTGCAGCCCCACTGCTACTTCGCCTGGGCCGAGGGCAGCCCGCTGGTGCACATGGTCCGTTACTTCCTCCTGGGACGCGGTGACACCGCTCCGGTCACCCGCGAGATCATCCGCAGCCACGAACCCGACCCCGCCCGCCGCCCCGGCATCCACGTCGGAGGCTGACCAGCCGCGGCCCTCCATGCCGCTTGCGAGGCCGCTGGCGAAGGGCTGCCAGACCAAGATCCCCGCGCAGGCGGGACGGCGCGGGGTACAGGAAGCTTGGCGGATGCTGATTCCGGGAACAGAGGGCTGGCAGCGTGGTCTGCGCCGCATGAAAGGCCGATGCCTCAGCCAAGGAGGAGGTACGCCGCGACCTCCCGATCGATGGCAGCCGGATGGACCGTCTCCCTGGCCCGCCGATCACCCTCGTCGCCCCCTGGGAGAGAAGGCGGGAGGCCACAGTCCGGGTCTGATCCCCCTTGCCCTGGGGCAATATGAAGGCGAGGCGGGTGTCGGGGCTGGGAATGAAGAGGGTCGGCTTCTAGCGTGGCCTGATGACTCAGGAGGATCCTGCGCAGATGCCCTCGCCGGTTACGCAGCGCGCCCGGCTTCGTTCCAAGGTCACGGAGTGGTGGGAACGGCAATCGGTCGGGGTGAAGGGGCTGGTTTTTTCTGTGATCGGCGGGGTCGCGGTTTTTGCTGTGACCAATGGGCTGGTGCCGGGTGTGGCCGCTCTCGTTCGATGGATTTCCGACAACGAAAAGCATGGATTGAGCATCACCGGCGAGCAGGTCGTAGCGAGCGATCGAGACGGATGGGTTTTCGCAAAGAAGACCTACGAGAATCTCAGTCCTGCGCCGACTGAAGTGAAGCGCCAGGACTTGGCGAGGTGGGCCCAAGAGAACGGAGGCACAGCGGTCTCACAGGGCTTCACGTTCACCCTTGGCGGTAAGTCTGACGAAACGGTGGAGATCACGAAGCTCGTACCGGAGGTGAGCTGTGATCGCAGCGTTGCCGGCGTCCATGTCTACGAAGAAACACACTTGACCCTGATCCCTTCGAATTCCACCGTACCGACGGCCGACAACGACCCTCCGCAGATCCTGTTTCGCGACGAAAAAGGTAAACCAATTCAGGCGCGGAAGTATCTGGTATCGAAGAAGGACAAGGAGGAAATCATTCTGTCCGTACGCGCAAACTCACACCGGTGCACGTGGAGCGTGGTCGTGGAATGGGCACTGGGCGAGGATGACGACCACAAGACGCGAATCCCTACGAAGGGCCATCACGTCGTCACGGGAACCGACTCGGCCACCGCGCACTGGAAGACCGACGGCACACCGACCCCCGACTACTCCTGACCCTGCCGTACCGGAAGGTCCTACCGCCGGGGAGACCTCTCAGGCGGGAAAGGCATCCGCGGTATGCACGGCGACGACAGTGTGGCCGGCCATCCGCCGACCGTGCGGACCGTTTCCGAGAGGCATCGGCGCCTCTCTCACCTGATCGCCCGCAGGATCGTTGGGAATTCATCAACCGGTCACGTGTGACGACGCGTCCGTAGCCGCCGGTCTCAGAGGAGGCGAGCGGCGATGGCCAGGGTGTCGTCCTTGTGCAGGGCGTCGGTGAGCATGTCGCGGGCCAGGGCGGCGGGAAGGTGATCAGTGGGCAGGTTCCGGTGGCGCCGGGTGGCTTCCAGCAGGCGCTCTTCTCCCTCGCAGGAGTTCCTGCGGCTTTCCGTGAGGCCGTCGGTATAGAGGATGAGCAAGTCGTCTCGCTTCAGCTGCGCGGAGACGACCCGTTCGCTGCCGGGCAGGGGGTAGCCGATGCCGCGGCCGCGGGCTTCGAGGTAGGTGGCCGTGCCGTCTGCGCGGACGAGGAGCGCCGGTGGGTGGCTTCCGTTGGCGAGGCTGACCGCACCCGTCGCGGGGTTCAGCCGTGTGAGGAGGACCGTGGCCATGACGCTCTGGTCGAAGGGCGCGAGGATGTGGTCCGTGCGTGCCACGATGCTGTCGAGGGGGTGGCCCTCGAGAGCCAGGGTTCGTACGGCGTGTGTGACGGTGAGAGCGGTGCGCGTGCTGGTGATGCCGTGACCGAGGGCGTCGACGATGGTGATGTGGACCGTTCCATCCGGCAGCTCGAACCAGTCGTAGAGGTCTCCGCCGGTCGGCTGGTCGGTGCCGGCGGGGGCGTAGTGCACAGCCAGCTCGAGGCCGTCGACGTGCATGGGGTGCGGGCGCAGGGCGTCTTCGAGTGCGCGCAGGGTGCGGCCGTGGGCGCGGCGTAGCTCTTCATCCTGCTCTTCAAGCTGTACGTACAGGGCGAGGACTCCGCTGTTGGTCTCGGCCAGCTCGTGCTTGAGTCTGCGGTGTTCGGCGGTGAGGCTGTCGGCTCTGGCGAGCGCTGTGCGCAGTTCCTCTTCGATCAGGGCGAGGTCGGAGTCGTCGGTCTCTGGGCAGGTCGGGGACGAGCCGGGAGACGGTTTTCCGGGGCGGCGGCCGGGTGCAGGCAGCCGGGTGCGCAGGGGCGCCGGGGCCGGAGGGGTGGGTACGCGCCAGACCATGGTGCCGTCGGTGGTGGTCTCCGCGGGGAGCGGAAGGTGCTCCTTTGCCGGCGGGCTCAGGGCACCGCGGCGCGGCGGGTGCAGGGTGAGGGTCAGCCGGCCGGCGCCGCTGTCCGTTGTCTCGTGTGTGGAGGTGAGGGTGACGATGTGGCCGGCGCCGAGGGGCGCGGCGGCTGCTTCGCTCAGGGACAGGACGAGGCGGGCTCGGTCGTCCGGGGGCAGGCGGTGGGCGAGTGCGATGCTTCGCACGCCGCGCCGTAGAGCAGTCGGCGTACGGAAGGTGTCACTGGTCATGGAGTTCCCGGGTGGGGGCCGAGGACCAGGACGGTGGCGTCGTCACGGCTTCGGCGACGTGTGTGGACCAGTGAGGCTGCGAGCAGGGTGGGGGGCAGCCTCAGCTGGACGGTTGAGGGGGTGTGCGTCCATCGAGGATCGATGCCGTCTGTGTACAGGACCACGCGTGCGTGCCGGGGCAGGGCGAAGGTTCGGCTCACTGTCCGGGGATGGTGGTATCCGACGATGCCGGCGTCTCCCGTGAGTTGCCGGTGAACGCCTTGGGGTGTGAGGACGGCGGCTCGGATGTTTCCGACGCCGCAGTACTCGGCGGTCCCGGCCGCTGTCCTGATGGCTGCGGCGGCCGCGCCTCGGGTGTGCCGCAGCGCTCTGTGCAGGGCGCTGATGATGTCGGGAAGGGGCGCGTCGGAACAGGAGTGGAAGGTCCGCAGTGCGCGTTGGGTTGCTTCCGCCGCGTCCGGTCCGTGTCCTAGCCCGTCGATGACGAGCCCTGTCCGGACGTCGTCGTGTTCGGCGAGGGCGTATCCGTCGCCGCAGGCCGTTTGGCCGTCGGCGGGCAGGCACAGGGCGCCGACGTCGGCCGGCGGCCGTGGGGCATGGGGCGCTCTGAGCTGGGCGTGCGCGAGGGTGCCGTGGCCTGCGTCGGAGCGGATCGTGAACGCGGTGGCGATGCGGTGTACCGCGCCCAGCCCGGCTCCGAGTGTCCTGGTCGTGCTGAAGCCGTCGGTGAGGCTGAGGCCGATGTCGCCGATGCCGGGACCCTGGTCCACCGCGATGACGTCGAGGCCCCGCTCCAGGGGCGAGGGCTGGAGGAAGACGGCTCCGTCGTACGCGTGCTTGCTGATGTTGCTGGCGAGTTCGCTCGCGAGGACGGCTGCCTGGTCGGGGAGCGCTCCGGGCATCCGGCATTGCCACGCGAGGGCCCGGGCCTGGTCGGCGGCCGTCTGGACGGCGCTGTGATGGTCGATGGGGACGTGGAGTGTCCCTCCGGCCGATGCGGGGGTCACCGTCGTGTGTTCCAGCGCAGAGCGATGACGGTCGTGCCCTCGCCTGGTGTGGTGTGGACGTGGAATTCGTCCATGAGACGGCGGGCCCCGCCGAGCCCGTGGCCCAGGCCGGCGCCTGTGGTGTATCCGTCGACGAAGGCGGCCTCGAGGTCGGCGATGCCGGGGCCTTGGTCGGTGACGTAAAGCTTCAGTCCTTGCCGTCCCTCCTGCTGGACGTGCTCGAGGGCGAGGGAGCCTCCGCCGCCGTGGACATACGCGTTGCGAGCGAGCTCGCTTGCGGCTGTCACGATGCGTGTCTGGTCGACCAGGCCGAATCCGCCGCGCACGGTGGCTTCGCGCACGGCGTGGCGGGCGGTGAGCAGGTCTTCCTCGGCACGGATCTGGTGGGTCACGCGGTCGGGATGGGGGTGCGGTGAGCAGGGTGTGGCATCGGTCAGGGTGGTGCGGCGTGACTGGGGGGAATCACCGTAGAGCGTCATCTGCTGCCCCCTTTGGGGGGTAAGGGGCTTGCTGCCAGCCGAGTGCGATCATGCCCTGTTCCGCGTTCAGGGTGGTCTCGACACCGGAGAGGCGCAGGCCTAGTTCGACCAGCGTGATGGCCACGGCCGGCCTCATGCCGGCCACGATGACCCGGGCGCCGAGGAGCCGGGCGGTGGTCGCCAGTTCCATCAGGGTCCGTGCCACGAAGGAGTCGACGAGCTCCAGACGTGAGATGTCGATGAGAACGCCTCGCGCGCGATCGGTGACGATGCGTTCGGTGAGTTCTTCGGTGAAGGCGACGGCGCCCTTGTCGTCGAGTTCGTCGAGCAGTCCGGTGACGAGGACGTCGCCCAGGCGCAGGATCGGTACGCCGCCACTCACAGGGCCGCCGCGGGGGCGGGCTGCCGTGGCGCCGGCTGGTCGGTCATCGTGATGGCGGCGGCGAGGGCATCGGCGAGCGTCGCGCGGGTCAGGATGGCGGAGAGGTCGATGCCGAGCTGGGCGATGATCTGTGCGATCGGCGGGCGGATGCCGCTGATCACGCAGTCGGCGCCCATGAGCCTGACCGCGTTGACGGTCTGCATCAGGTGGTGGGCGACAGCGGTGTCCACGGTGGGTACGCCGGTGATGTCGATGATGGCGACCTGCGCCTCTTCGCGCTGGATGGCTTCCAGCAGGTTTTCCATCACCACTTGGGTGCGTGTGGTGTCGAGGTTGCCGATCAGGGGGACGGCCAGCACCCGGTCCCACAGGCGCACCACCGGAGTGGACAGTTCCAGGAGCTGCCGGCTCTGGCGGCGGATGATCTCCTCACGGCCTTCGACATACGTGGAGAAGGACAGGGCGCCGGCGGCGTCCAGCAGACGGTTGATGAAGAGGGCTGCCTGGAGCAGGGCGGCGGGGTCGCGCGTGTCGTGCTGCACCGCCTCGAGGAGTGCCTCCTTAAGGGCGAGGACCGCCAGCGAGGTCCCTGTGGGGCTCGCTCCCGCGCGGGCCCGGCGCAGAGACAGGTCGGTGATGGCCTGCCGCAGGCCCGGGTGGGCGCTCACCACGCGTTCGGCGGGCTGGTCTCCTTCGAGTCCGGCACGCAGCGCGTCGACCAGGAGGTCGGCCTCCTCGCGGAGTTCGGCCTCGGTGATGCCGGTCCCGAGGACCGCTCGCTCCAGCTGCAGCTGGACCCATCGATCGGCTACCTCTTCGCTCCGTGCGCGCAGAGCTCCCTCTATGTGGAGCCGGGCCTCAGGCTCTGTGGTGTTCATTCCTCCGCCTTCGCAATTGTTGTTGCGCGGCAAATGTTAGCCGAGGGACACCTTTCGGGGGAAGGCAGGCAAGCGCCGGGGCACTGCCGCAACGCCCTCGGGCCGCCGGGAGGGCCGGCAACACCCGTGGAGACATTCGGCGGCCCGGGGCCTCCACCGAGACAACGGGCAGGCCGAAGGTCCATCCGGCGCGGCCGGGCGTTCGGGCGCAGGGCGGGCCTACCGGGCCACCCGGCGCATGGTGTCCGCCGTGCGGGGCGAGGAGTCCCGCGGATGGGCCGGCTACCAGGGTCTTCGCGCGTGCCCGCGTACAGGCATGCAGATCGCGCCGGGGGGCACGAGAGCGGGAAGCGCAGGCATCGAAGCAGAGCAGTCATGGACGATACCGAGGCACGAGCACAACCGAACGGGAGCGGAGGAGCGACCGCGGCGGGAGATACGTCCGCTGCCGTGGCGTCCGCCTTGGTCGCCCTGTCGGAGGACGCCGCCCTTCAGGCCCCTGGCTTCGCCATGCCTCCCGCCATGCGGGCTCTGACCGCCCTGGCGACCGGGGCGCCGATTTCAGCCGGCGTCCTCGCCCGCATCCTCGGCGTCACCCCGGCCACCATGAGCCGCATCTGCGGACGTCTCGAGGCCGCGGACCTGCTGGCACGGGTCAGCGACCCACGCGACCGCCGCAGAACCCTTCTCGATCTGACTCCCGCGGGCGAGACGGCGGCCCGCGGCATACGAGACCGGCACGCGCGGGCACTGGCGGCATCCCTGCCCTCCGAATGCGGAAGCGAGGATGTGCGGCACGCGCTGGAGGCCGTGCGCGACCGGTTGCGCCGGACCACGGCGGCCTCCGAGCGATCACTTCCTGCGTCGGACGAGCCGCGCCGCATGTGACGCAAACCGCCACGGGTCAACCGTTGCCTGTCGGCAACATTTGACGTTTGACAAACGTGGGCACGAGGAAACAATCTGACTCCACACGGAGTGTGCCAGCCGGCGAGCCATCACGGCGTCAAAGATCAGGAGTACTGTGAACCGGTCGCCTTGCCTCACCGGAGACCGGTTCAGGCCGATTCCGCAGCCTTGCCGCCGGGCTCTTCACCCTTCGAGCTGGTGCTCTCGACGGAGCGGCCGAAGCCGGCGAGGCCCCTCGCGAGTGCGGCCCGGTCCTCGACCGCCATGTCGGTGATGATCTCGAGCAGCGCGCGCTCCCTACGGGCCCTCAGGTCCTTCAGGTAGCTTTCCCCGCGGCTCGACAAGCGCAGCTCGAGCTCGCGGCGACTGGCGGAGCTGAGGGAGCGCTTGATGAAGCCCAAAGCGTGCAAACGATCACACATCCGGCTGACCGACGACGGCGCCGAACTGAGCGCCTCACCCAGCGTACGTAGATTGATCCCCCGATTGCGGTCCAGCGCGTAGAGCACCCGAAGCTGTGACGACGACACCGGAGCCGTCGACGTCGCATCGCGGCCTTGGCTCCAGAGCACTTCAAGCAGCTCGATGACCTCGCGAGTCGTCTGCGCGGCAGCATCCCGATCGCCGCCGGGAGCACCTTGGGAATGCATGTCCCCAACTGTGACACTTCGCAAAGGTCCTGTCAGTCGCTGCGACATGAGAGACCGTCCGCTCCTTTCCCGACATTCCGAACAGGTGGTAACCGAACGGTGGACAGATTCACGGCCGTGGAACGCGCCCTGCGCAGAGCCGCGCCCCACGCCCTGCTCGAAGCGGTGCAACGTGCACTCGCCACCGCCTACGCCGCCGAGTCCGTCGACCTGCTCATGGCCGACTACGCGATGACCATACTGCAACCGGTCAGCGCGCTGCCCTACACTGCCGAGCCGATTCCCATCCACACCAGCGCCCCCGGCCGGGCCTTCGGCGCCCAGGAACCATACGTAGAGACGGACAAACGTACCAACACCGTGCTGGCACATCTTCCGATCAGCGTGCGGGGCGACCGCATCGGCATTCTCAGCGTCCGGCTCCCTGAGGAGGCCTACGACTCGGACGTCGCCCGGGAACTGGCAGACGTCGCGGAGGTCCTCGGCTACGGCATCGTGGTCGCCGAGCGGGACACCGACCTCTACCTCCAGGCCCGCCGGGCGGACCGTCTCACTCTCGCGGCCGAGATGCAATGGCAGCTGCTGCCCGGCCGCTCCTGCTCCCGCCCCGAGTACGAGCTCGGAGCCCAGCTCGAACCCGCCTACGCGATCTACGGAGACAACTTCGACTGGTCGACGTCCGCCCACCACCTGACCCTCACGGTCACCAACGGCATGGGCGAAGGCATCGAAGCCGCTCTCCTCACCAACCTCGCCATCAACGCCCTGCGCAACGCACGCCGAGCCGGCCTCTCCCTCTCCGATCAGGTCTGCCTGGCCGACCAGGCCGTCTACGGTCACTACCGAGGCGGGGTACACCTTTCGGTGCTGCACCTGTGCTTCGACCTCGCCACAGGAGAAACGGAGATCATCGACGCCGGCTCCCCGAAGATGTGGCGGCTGAGACAGGGCAAGGCCGAACCGATCACACTCGACGCCCAGCTTCCGCTCGGGATGTTCGAGGACACGATGTACACCGCGCAACGCTTCCACGTGGAGCCGGGCGACCGGCTGCTCTTCGTCAGTGACGGCGTATACAACGTGGCATCCCCGGCCGGCGAACGCTACAGCGAGCGCGCCCTGGTCCGCGCGATGGCCAACACCCGCCTCCTCCCGCCTTCACAGGTACCCCGAGCGGTGCTCCAGGAGCTGTCCGGACACCGCGGCTCCATCGACGCCGACGACGACGCCATGGTGGTCTGCCTCGACTGGCACGGACGCCCCTGAGAGAAGCGAGAGGCTACTGCGCGGCGGACCGCCGGCCGGCTGGAGAGGCGGGGGCCGGCCGGCTGTAGCCACTCCCCAGTCGGCATCGCTCCCACGATCATCGTGGGGTTTGGCGGTCAGCCCCGTCGCCCGGCCATTCCTCCTGGCCGCCACGCCGGCGGTGCGGATTTTCCATGACGGCGTCGGGGGCCAGTCAGTCGTGCCCGCGCCACGTCGTGTGCGACCCCGCCTTTCTGGGCAGGATGCAGTCCGCCAGCAGCCCGCTCGACTCGGGGACCTCCCGCTCTCCGCCGCCACCGCCAGCGTCGTGGCCGTCCTCCTCGATGCCCGGGCCGCCCCCGCCCTCGGCGCGCTCCTCCACGTCGTCCCCGTCCTGAAGGAGCCCTTTCATGACCACCGCGTCCGCGACCTACTGGGAGTCGCTGTGGTCCCAAGGCCGCCGCTACCGGCAGCTCGACGACGCCGAGAACCGGCTGCTGGAGGACCGTCTCGGCCCCGGTCACGACCGGCCCGCCCTCGACATCGGCTGCGGCGACGGCTCGCTTACCCGACGCCTCGCCCAGCTCGGCTACCGCACGATTGGCATCGACTGCTCCTCCAGCGCCGTCGCGCTCGCCGCCGCCCAGGACGCCGGGCCCGGTCGCGAACCGGTCTGGCGGTGCATGGACATCACCACCGACGACCTCCGCGCCCTGCCGGAGCCGGCGTACGCGGTCGTCACCTGCCGCCTGGTCTACCGGTGGATCGATGACAAAGCCGCCTTCCTCGGCCGCGTCCGGCACCTCCTTGCCCCCGGCGGGACCTTCTGGGTGGTCGCCGAGATCTCCGGGCGCCGTGCCACTGCGCACTCCTCGCAGGGCCTCGGAATCACTCCCGCGCAGGCGGAGATCCTCACCACCGGCTGGTCCGCCGTCCAGACCGCCGACGTCGACGTCCTGCGCTGCTTCGCCCTGCGTCCCTGACCCCCGCTCCGGCTACCGGATGGAGTACTCGGTGACCACCGAATCGGACACCTTCGAGGCCTGGAACGTCTACGGCGCCCACCAACTGGCCCGAGGGCTGGAGCTGCCCGAGCTGGACCGGTGGGACTGGGGCCTCCTCGACATCGGTCCCGGTATCGAAGCCCTCGGTGACGTGAACGGGCTGCGCGTCCTCGACCTCGGCAGCGGCCTTGGCCGACACGCCGCTTACCTCGCCGCCCGGGGCGCCGACGTCACCGCCGTGGACGCGTCTCCCACCCAGCACCGACGCGCCCTCGCCCGCTACCCGGACACTCCGGGTCTGCACCTGGTGTGCGCCGACGCCGTGGCCTTCCTGCGCGACGCCGATCCTTACGACCTGGTCTACTCCGTCGGCTCCATGCCGTACCTGAACCCCGACCGGCTGCTGCCCGTCCTGGCCAACGGCATGAGACCGGGCGGCCGGCTCCTCTTCTCGGCGCTGCACACCAACTCGGACGGCATCGGGCCGTCGACCGAGTTGATGCCGCGCCCCGAGATCCTGCGGCTGCCAGGTACCACCGAAGACCACCCCGTGAACATGTGGGTCCTCACCCCGCACCTGTGGGAGGGCCTCTTGGTCCAGCACGGCTTCAGCATGGAGGCGGTCACGGCGATCGACTGCCCGGAGCCGGACAACCACGTCTCCTACCGGCTGTATGCCGCCCGGCGCCCGCAGGCGACGTGAGCGTGGGGCCACCGCGAATACGGCGAAGGCCACCCGGGAACTCCCGGGTGGCCCTCGCTCTGTTTCCGCGCCGTCACTCGGCGTAGAAGCCCTGCACGTCCGCGATCAGGTCCGCCGACCCGCCGTGGTTGTAGAAGGTGACCTTGCCGTCCTTGACGGGGACGACGGCGAGGTTGGAGACGGTCGCCCCGGCCGGCACGTTCAGGTTCGACGCGCTGGTACGGGTGGTGCCGTACGGGTAGGCCGTGACGTACGTGCTCGCCGTGGTGTTGGTCGCCGTCACGTTGAGCACGACGGCGGTGGCGCCGGTGGCGGGGAACCCGTCCTTGCCGGCGACGGTCAGGGTGACCGTCCGGCCCGGCCCCACCTTCGCCTTGGTGACGCCGACGCCGACGCGGGTGTCCATGAGCCGGGCCGGTGCCAGCGGCTTGTAGAGCGACCCCACGTGCGCACCGGTGTAGTAGCCGGCCACATCGGCGATCAGATCGACCGCGCCGGCGTGGTTGTACAGGTCGACGCCGCCGTTCTTGACGGGCACGACCACCAGGTTCGAACGGGTCTCGCCCGCACTCGGGTTGAGATGTGAGCCGACCACCGGCGCGTCGGTCGGCAGGGCCGCGACGAAGGTGCTGCCCGTCACGTTGGTCGCCGTCACGTTGAGGACGACGGCCGTCACGTCGGCGCCGCCCGCGGCGGTGCCCCGCAGGGACAGGTGTGCCCGGGAGCCGCCCTTCACCGTGGCCCGGGGAGCGCCGAGGCCGACGCGGGTGTCGAGGGCACGCCAGGGGGTCATCGGCTGATACAGGGAGCCCGCGTCGTCCCACAGCGTGTGGGCACCGGCGATGTCGGCGATGAGGTCGACCGTACCCGCGTGGTTGTAGAAGGTCGCCTTGCCGTGCTCGACCGGGACGATCACCAGGTTGGAGACGGTCTTCCCGGCGGGCACGTTGAGGTTCGACGCGGAGGAGCGGGGAGTGCCGTCCGCGTACGCGGAGACGAACGTGGCCGCCGTCGCGTTGGTCGCGGTGACGTGCAGCGCCACGGACGTGGTGGTGTACACGTCCACGCCCGGGACGTCCGAGACGTCGACGGTGATCGTGCCCTTCGGGCCCACCTTGCCCTGCGCGGCACCGGTGCCGGAGCGGGTGTCGAGCACGCGCTGGGGCGGCAGGCTCGTGAAGGAGCTGTTCGCGGGGGAGGTGCCGCCGCGCAGGACGGTGCTGCCGGTCAGCTTCAGCTCGGCGCCCGCGGCGCCGTCGGGCCGTGCGGTCAGCGTCCAGGCGTACTCACCGTTGGGCAGCAGCGTTCCGGCCTTGTCCGTGCCGTCCCACGTCAGGTTCAGCCAACGGCCGTCGGTGCCGGCGGCCAGCTCGCTGACCTTGCCGGTGCGGAGGTGGCGGGCCGTCAGGGTCCAGGCGCCGACGGGCCGGGACGGGGTCACCGCCGTGAGGACGGTCGGGTTCGCGGTGTCGCGGGCCCGTACGAGCGGGGCGTCCTCACGGGTGAGGACGGTCAGCGGCTGCGGTGCGATGCCGCTGGGGACGACGTGGATCCGCTCCTCGGCGTCCGCGTAGGCGAGGTGCCCACCGAACCTGTCGACGGACCAGCGGACCCGGCGCTGGGAGGTGCCGGTGTCGGGCAGGTCGCCGACGACACGGCTGACGGCCGGCTTGGAGGCGTCGGTGCCGGTGAGGACGAGCTTGCCTGCGGCCTTGTCGTGGGTGACGACGTAGCCGTCACCGAGCAGGGCCTCGTCGGACGGGACGGCCTGGGACTTCTTCGCCGTACGGTCGTAGACGCCGGCGGGACCGCCCGCGCCGCAGGACCAGTAGAGCCAGCGTCCGGCGGCCTGGAGCTCCTGCGGCACGCACGCGGCACCGGTGTTCAGGGTCTCGACCGTCTTTCCGGTCTTCAGGTCCTTCGCGGTCACGGCGCCCTTCTCGGCGTCGGCGCTCCACAGCCAGGAACCCCACAGGGCGGACGCGACGGGGGCGCGTTCCTCGAGCACCTGCGTCTTCTCGTCGTCCTGCGCCAGCAGCAGGACGCGCTGCTCGGTACCCGAGCGCGTGGTGACGTCCATCACCAGGTACGGCCCGCTCAGGTCGCGGACACGGGAGTCGCCGCGCGCGTGGGCGGAGAGGAATCCGCCCTTCTCCCAGCCCTGGACGACGACGTAGCCGTCGCTGCCGCCGATGTGCGTCAGGAAGCGGCCGTCGCCCGTGGGCCAATATTCGGTGCACGCCTGGTCGCCCGCCGGGCACTGGTCCGCCATGAGGCTCTCGGTGGACCGCTCGCCGTAGGCGAGGGCGCCGCTCGTGCTGAGCTCGCGGCTCCACGCCCGGGTGTACGACGAGTTGTCGTCGCTGTGGTCGACGACCGCCAACTGCCCCTGGGCGAGCGCGAGGCGCTCCACCGGAACGGTCGTGCCGGGGATCTTCTTGACCGTCGTGACCACCGGCTTGCCGTCGGCACCCGGCGCGATGCGCCGCACCGCCCAGTCGGCGGTGCTGGGGCCGCCGACGGTGACGGCGGTGCCGTCGGTGCCGGAGGCGAGGCCCCGGGTCTGACCGGTGAAGATGTCGACCGGGTCGCCCCCCTTGATCGGGACGGCCTCGATCCTGTCGTACGGGGCGTGCACGATCCAGTCGCCGACGAGGGACAGCGTCGAGCCGATGGCGACGAACGGCACCGTGACGAGCGGGGCGGAGGGGTTCGTACGGGAGGCGACGAAGACGGTCTCGTTCTTGTGGTCGCCGAAGAGGAGGACGTGGGTGGGCGAGAGCTTGGCCTGTGTGTAGCCCTCGGGCACGACCGGCAGGGAGCCCTCGGCCTTGCCGGTCGCGGCGTCGACCAGGGTGTAGCGCCGCTTGCCGCCCGAGGCGGCGCCCCGGAGCACCAGTGAGGACCCGTCGCCCGCGACAGCGGCTCCGAGGTCGGTGCCCTCCGGTTCCTCGACGGTGACGTCGGCGGTGCCGCCGCCGGCCTTGGCGGACAGGATGTGGGTGCGACCGGTGGCCGGGTCGTCGGCGACGGCGCGCAGCCCGTAGACGTTCGGCTCCTTCAGCCCCGCCGTCAGGGTCAGGGTGTCCACGGCGCCGTCGGCGTGGCGCAGTTCGACCCGGTCCGCCGCCACGTAGGCGAGGGCGTCGGTCCCGGTCCCGCGGCCCAGACCGGGGGCGTCGCCGAGACCGGGGACCTCGAAGGTCTTGCCGTCCTGGTAGCGCGTCCACACCGGATGCGGACCGTTCTCGCTGAGGAAGACCCCCTCGGCTCCGACACTGTCGGAGTCCCCCTCTTCCGCCTGCCCGTAGCGGTACACCCGCTCCCAACCGGGCGTCTTCTTGACGGCGGCCGGGATCACCAGCTCCTGCGACGCTCCCGGCTCGTCGGCCGCGGCCGGTGACGCGAGCGGTATCAGCGTTCCCGATCCGATGACGAGTCCGAGCGCGGCGATGGAAGCCCTCCGCGCGAGGGCATGACGAACCACGTGGTTCCCTCCCCGTTTTCCCGGCGGTATCCCCGGGCCTGTGCTGCTGCTGTCCGGCCCGCTCGAACCCCCCGGCGCGGGCGTAAGGAGCGTAACAGCGTGATCACTCCATCAGCGCCAATTTTCGAACCGGTTCAGGACCCTCGCCCCTGCAAGGATGCGGCGCCACAGCCCTCGGCTCGTGGCCGCGGGATCCTGCAGCCGGAGCAGCGCCGCGGGGCCGGCGGCCGCGGCGAAGCGGCCCGTCCTATGGCGGCGGCGTTCGGAAGGCCATCAGGGCGTGTCGGCGGTCACCGGTTCACGGACGCGTTCGCTCGGCGGTCGGCCGGTCGTCGGTCGGCTGCTCCGTGCGGGTGAAGGCGAGCTCGAAGATGCGTCGCCATCGCACCGGCGGCGCGGGCACGACGACGCCCGGGCGTTCGCGCGGGACCAGCACCCGCAGGGCGCCCGGGTGCAGCGTGCAGACCACCGGGGTGGGCAGGCGCAGGGCCTCGCCGTCGACCGCGACGGGGATGTCCTCCGCGTCGGCGGTCACCTCGACGCGGCGGGCGGTCAGGACGGTCAGAGCCGGGGACTGTGAACCCCGCAGGGCCAGGTCGGCGGCCTGTGCCGCGTCCGCCACCCGGATGCCGAGCACTCCCAGTACGCCGTCGTCCAGCCGGGGACGGCGGCCGCCCCCGCTCAGCGCGTCGGGAGAGACGTACGGGTTGTTGCTGACGAGGAGGGCCTGCTGGGACGAGAGGGCGGTGCCGTCGGCCTGTGCGTCGAGCCGCACCCGTTCCCCGAGCAGCAGGTCCGGCATCAGGGTCAGTGCCGTGCCCGCCTTGTCGTCGCGGTACTCCGGCCGCTGCACGACATCGGCGTACACCCCGAAGGACACCGTGTTCACGAAGGCCCGGCCGGCGACGTCACCGAGGTCGATCCGCAGCTCCTCGCCGTCGGTCAGCGCGTCGAGACAGCGGGACGGGTCGGAGCGGTCGAGGCCCAGGTCCATGGCGAAGTGGTTGCGGGTGCCGGCGGAGACCACGAGGAAGGGCAGGCCGTGCTCGGCCGCGACCGCCGCGACCAGCGCCTGCGTGCCGTCGCCGCCCGCGACGCCGAGCAGGTCCGCGCCCCCGGCCACGGCCTCCCGGGCCAGTTCGGCGACATCGGCCGGGGCGGACGGGTCGAGCAGGATCACCCGCGCGCCCAGCTCCTCCGCCCGTTCCACCAGCCGGAAGCGGCCGACCTTGCCGCCCCCGGACTTCGGGTTCATGATCAGGACCGGCCGCCGTGGCCGGGGCGCGGCTCTCGCCGGCGTCGACCGCCGCGGACGCGACCTGCGCAGCGCCGCCCGGGCGAGGGCCAGCGCCGCGCCCCAGCACAGGAGCAGTACCAGCGCCGTCAGCCACAGGCCGTCGTGCGCGAACAGGACCAGGACGGCGACGGGTGCTCCCACGGTGAGGACCGCCCCGGCCAGCCGCACCAGGCCCCGGTGCGCCACGAACCACCACGCGCCGACGGCACAGAGGGCCAGCCCGAGGAGGCCGGCTCCGACGACCAAGAGACCGCCCTCGCCCAGGGCGAGCCCGAGCACGACCAGCGAACCGACCGCCGCGAGCACGGCCAGACGCGCGAGAAGCCGTGCGGCGCCGCTCCCGTCGGGGCCCGTCAGGTGTGTTCCGCCCATGGTTCCTCTCCGTGCCGTGCCCGGCCGCGAGCCCGGTCCCGAGGCACCAGCCTGCGTACTGCGGGACCGAGGGGCACTCCGGCGGGGCCGGGAGGATGAAGCGGACGGCCCTCCGAGCCGGAGCCGACCGCGGCCACTCCGTACTCGGTGGCGGTTCCGGGCGCCCAGCCCGGGCGCGGGGCTGAGCCTTCGGGGTGGGACTCCGGCGGTTCCCGGCCGGCGGCGCGTTCGCCGGCTCGGTGCCGTCAGGACGGCACTCTCCGCCCCGCACGACGGAAATCGTGACAGGTGCATGGCGGGTCGAGGGGGTGAGGGCATACCGTCGGGGATCGGGAGGAACGCCAACCGGCCTACCCAGCCGAGGAGTTGTACTCCTCCCGCACTCTCGGTTCCCTACGGACCCGAGTCCCCCACGAGTGAAGGAGCAGCAATGCCGCTCTGTACATGGCTCAAGGCGGGCACCACCGCCGCGGTGGTCGTCCTCGCCACCGCGACGGCGGCGAGCGCCGCGACCGCCCCCTCGCCCGTCTCCGCTCCGTCCCCGTCGGGCGCGGCGGCTGTGGTGACGCTTCGTTACGACGACAGCCGGGCCGGCGGTTGGGAGGCGGCGATCGCGGCCGGGGTCGCCTCCTGGAACGCGAACGTCGGGAACGTCAAGCTGGTCGAGGCCGCGCCCGGCACCCGGGCCGAGATCGTCATCGTGGCCACGACCGGGTGGCCCCAGGCGAACCTCGGGCCTGTGCGGCCGGGGCGGCAGGTGCGGGTGGAGCTGGGGAGTCAGGCGGTGAGCCAGGGGTACGACAAGACGCGTATCGCCGCTCACGAGCTCGGCCACAGCCTCGGCCTGCCGGACACCAAGCCCGGTCCGTGCTCGCAGTTGATGTCGGGGTCGAGCGCGGGTACGAGCTGCGCGAACGCGGTCCCGAACGCCACCGAGCGGGCCCGCGTCAACTCCGCCTACGCCTCCGGCGCCGCCGCGCGCGTTCCCACCGACGGCCGGGTCCTGGTGGACGCCCCCTAGCGCGAGGGCGGGGACGGCAGGGCGTTCGGTCGGGCGGTTCAGCGCGCGATCGGGCGCCCTGTCGTCATTCCGCGCGCTCTCCACGGTGTCGCCACAGGACGGGTACGGGGTGTCCACTTCTCGGTGGCTTGAACATGCCAAGCTCGGGCTCGAACCACCTACCACCATCCGTCCGTAGGGCACCGCGTCCGGGCCTGCCGACCGCCGGAACGAGGCGACGTGCCCGCCCAGCGAGAGGACACCCCCCACATATGTCCGCTCACCACAGGCAGCGCCCCTGGCGGCGTTCCCTCCTGAGCATCGCGGCGACCGCCGCCGTCGTCGCGTCCACCGCGGCCTACGCCTCCGGCGCCCAGCCCTCCCCCGACAGCGCCGCCCCCGCGGCCGCGCCGCTGGACGACACGTACTACGAAGGCGTCCTCGGCAAGACCGGGCCCGAGCTGAAGAGCGCCCTCCACACGATCGTCAGCGAGCAGACCAAGCTCTCGTACGACCAGGTCTGGGACGCGCTGAAGACCACCGACGAGGATCCGGCGAACGCGGACAACGTCGTACTGCTCTACTCCGGGCGTTCCCAGGCCAAGGACGCCAACGGCGGCGAGGCGAACGACTGGAACCGTGAGCACGTCTGGGCCAAGTCGCACGGCGACTTCGGCACCGCCACCGGCCCGGGCACCGACATCCACCACCTGCGGCCCGAGGACGTCTCCGTCAACGCCACCCGGGGCAACCTGGACTTCGACAACGGGGGCGACCCGGTCGACGAGGCCCCCGACAGCCTCTCCGACGGTGACTCGTTCGAGCCGCGCGACGCGGTCAAGGGCGATGTCGCCCGCATGATCCTCTACATGGCCGTCCGCTACGACGGCAGCGAAGGCTTCCCCGACCTGGAGCCCAACGACCAGGTCGACAACGGCTCCGCACCGGCGATGGGCCGCCTCTCGGTGCTCCGGCAGTGGAACGACCAAGACCCGCCGGACGCCTTCGAGGAATCCCGCAACGACAAGATCTTCGCCATCCAGAAGAACCGGAACCCCTTCGTCGACCATCCCGAATGGGTCACCGAGATCTGGAAGTGACACGGCGGCCCGGACCGGGCCCGGCGCGTTCCACCGAGCGCGCCGGTGTCCCGGGCCGGGCGGACCGGATCAGCCGGCGCCCGGCGCGCGCGCCTCGCTCAGGCGCCCATCCCCAGGACCGCGAGGTTCAACGCCCGCAGGTCCGGGACGGGAGGCAGCTCGTGCGCCTCCTCGCCCCGTCCCTCGTACAGCGCGGGGACGGGCCGCAGGCCGGCCACTCCCCCGGCGGCCCAGGGCGCGTCGAGCGAGGGCATGGACAGCGTCATCCGACGGCCGTCGGAAAGGCTGGTCTCGTAGGTGGCGGCTTCTCTCGACGGCATCGGCGGCTCTCTTCCCTGAGTGGTGCACGCGTCGGCGGCGATCGCCCTGCCTTGTGCGACGTTCGACGGGGCCCCGTGGTTCCCGTACCTCAGTTCGCACCGCGGGGCGCCGGCGCCTCGGGCCTCACTTCGCACCGTGCGCCGCCAGCGCCTCGGGCCCGGGTGGCTCGGGGGGCTCGGGGCGACGGCGGCCGTAGAGGCGGGCGAGGGGTTCGCTGCTCAGGCCGTGCAGCACGATGCTCACCATGACGGTGATCACCATCACCCGGGAGATGAAGTCACCACTGGTGGCAGGCAGTTGGAGGGTGGCGAGGAGGCCGAAGACCACCGAGGTCACGCCCCGGGGTCCCATCCACCCCAGGAAGAGCCTCTCCCGCAGGGACAGGTTCGTGCCGATGAGGACGAGCATCACGGGCACCATCCGCACCAGCGTGACGGCGAGGAGGGCGTAGAAGATGACGGAGAGGTGGAAGCCGTCCCAGAACTCGTCGTTGACGATCTGTCCGAAGAGGAACCAGAGGGCGAGCGTCAGCAGCGTGACCAGGTCGTCCGTCATCCGCACGGCGTCCTCCGGGAGCCGCCGCATGGCGGGGGCGATGCAGACCCCGGCCACGAAGGAGGCGACGAAGCCGTTGCCGCCGAGGGCCGAGGACAGGGTGTAGGCCGCGATGGGCACGCTCAGTACCGCGAGTCGGGTCGCGGCGGACTGCGTCCAGCCCCTCGCCCAGGCGCGGCTCAGCACCCAGCCGCAGGAGTAGCCGACGAGCACTCCGGCCAGGAGCGCCCATGACGCCGCTCCGATGGCGTCGAGGACGGCCTCGGCATAGTCGTCGCTCGCCGCGCGGGACTCGACGGCGGCGGCGACGCAGAGCAGGAACACCGGGGAGACGATGCCGTCGTTGAGACCGCCCTCGACGTTCAGCACCTCCCGCAGGCGCGCCGGGATCCGCTTGTCGCGCACCACGGCCGCGGTGGGCGCCAGATCGAGAGGGACGACGACGGTCGCCAGCGCCGCAAGCACCCATCCGGGCTGGTGGGGGAAGAAGGCGAGCGCGGTCAGGAAGGCGGCGGCGAGGGTGAGCGGCAGCGCCCCGCCGAGCAGCCGGGCGACGACGCTCCGCTCGCGCCGGATGACCCCTGCGGGCACCTCGGTCGCGTCGACGAAGAGCAGGAGCGCGAGGACGACCTCCACCGCGTGCTCGAAGCCGGCCATGTCGCCGAAGTCGAAGACGAGGGGCGGTTTCGAGCCACTGGTGAGGGCGATGCCCGCCGCCAGCATGGCGATCGGCGCGGTGATGCTCCATCGCGCGAGCCGGTGCGACAGGACGCACCAGGCGAACAGGATGCCCGCGATGACGGTTACGGCAAGCAAGACCATCCGCGCTTTCGAAGGGGGCCTCGGACAAACGCAGCGTAAAGCGGATGTACCGCCGGGACGTGCGAGCGCGCCGACGAGGGGCACGTCGGCACGTCCGGCCGATGGCCCGCTTCCCGGCGGTACGGTCGGCTCCCCCGGCGGTCGGCTCCCCCGGGCCGCCGTTCGCACCGCGGCCCGCCCTGCTCCCCACACCGCCGTCCGCACCGCGGCCCGCCCCGCTCCCCGGGTCGCCGCTCGAATGGACCGGCCCCCCTGGGGCGTGCAATCTGGAAGGGTGAAGACCGAGGCGCCCGTCAAAGGCCGCGGCCGTGCCGCCGGAATCCTCGAGAATCCGGTTGTCGGCATGGCGCCGTGGATCATCTTTTCGCTGTTGGTCGGTCCCGGCAGGTTCGAGATCTCCGTCGCTCTCGCCCTGGTGGCGACGATCGCGCTGATCGTGGGCGGACGGATCGTCAACCGGGGCACGTCCTGGAAGCTGCTGGAACTCTCCGACCTGGTGTTCTTCGCCGTACTCGCCGTCATCGGCGGGTTCGCGAGCGACGGCACCCGCCGCTGGCTGGAGACCTACGCCGGAGAGGTTTCCAACATCGCCCTCGTCGTGATCGCCTTCGGATCCATGGCGATCCGGATGCCGTTCACCCTCCAGTACGCACGCGAGCAGGTCGATCCGGCCTACTGGCACACGCCGACGTTCCTGCGGACGAACTACCTCATCACCGGGGTGTGGGGCCTGGCCTTCCTGGTCGCGGCCATCGCGGGCGGCTACGGCGACCTGGTGCTCCGCAATTCCAACAACATCTGGACGGGCTGGATCATCCAGGTCCTGGCGATCATCATCGCGCTGCGCTTCACCGTCTGGTACCCGGACGTCGCGCGGGCGCACGCGATGAGCGCGGCGGGCCGGTCCGGGGAGAAGGGGCCGTCCCTGACCGGGATACTCGTGCCCCTCGCCGGGTTGCTGATTCCCGTCGGGATCGCCGTCCTGATCTTCGACAACGTGTGGTGGCTGGGCGTGCTCCTCATCGTGGCCGGTGTCCTGCTCACCAAGGCCTTGCGGGCGCGCGATTGACCGGGGGTACGCGGCTGACTGCGCGCGATTGACCGGGGGTACGCGGCTGACTGCGCGTGACCTCGCCCCCGGCGAACGACAGGGAGTGGCCCATGTCAGGACAGTTCGAAGCGTCGGTGGACGTCGACCGGCCCGTCGAGGAGGTCTTCGCCTATCTCGCCGACGGGCGCAACGACCCGCAGTTCAGCCCCCGGGTCCTGCGGATCGAGCGGACCCCCGACGCCCCGACCGCCGTGGGCACCGTGTTCCGTAGCACCGTGAAGGACGCCGGAATGAAGACCGGCAGGGAGTTCCGCATCACCGCCCTCGAAGCGCCGTCGACGATCCGCTGGGCCGAGGTGTCGAAGAACCTGGTGACCGCGCGCGAGGGCGGTTACGACCTGGAGGCGCTGCCCGGCGGCGGGACCCGGGTCCGGATCCACAACGTGCTCGAAGGCCACGGGCTGGGCAAGCTCCTCGTCGGGGTGGCGCTCTCCGCCGCCCGTAAGGACGCACCGGCCTTCGGCGGCCGGATCAAGGCGGCCGCCGAGGCGGCGATCCCGGCGCGCTGACGCCTCCGCCGCGACCACCGGCGCCTCCCGGTGCCCGCCGCCGCATCGTCACCACGCCGTGCCGCCACCACGCCGTGCCGTCTCAACGCCGTGCCATCTCCGTGCGGCGCGGGCTGACGCCCGTACCGACCGCCTGACGCCTTCGCCTCGTCCTTTCCTCCATGCGATCTGGCATCTGCTGCTATGAACCCACGAATCAATTGCATCTGAGAGGCGAAGGGCCATACGGTGACGCACATGCAGTCCTACACCATCGGACAGGCCGCGCGTCTGCTCGGCGTCAGCCCCGACACGGCCCGCCGCTGGGCGGACGCCGGCCGCGTCGCCACCCATCGCGACGAAGGCGGCCGCCGTCTGATCGACGGCCGCGATCTGGCCGCCTTCTCCGTCGAGGTCGCCCAGGGCGGCCACGGTGAGGACGACGCCTCCTACACCTCGGCGCGCAACGCGTTCCCCGGCATCGTCACCGCCGTCAAACTCGGCGACGTGGCGGCGCAGGTCGAGATCCAGGCCGGTCCGCACCGCCTGGTCTCCCTCCTCACCAGGGAGGCCGTCGAGGAGCTGGGAATCGAAGTCGGCATGCAGGCCACCGCCCGCGTGAAGTCGACCAGCGTGCACATCGACCGCACCTGACCCCCTCACGCACACCAGCGGCGCCACCTCTCCGGCGCGGCTCACCGCCATCCGCTCGGACGGCCCCACCGGCCGTCGTCCCCAGGAGAACCGCCTGATGTCTCTCGCATCCCGCTTCACCAGACGCCGCACCGCCGCCGTCCTGACGGCCGCCCTCCTCGTACCGCTGGCCGCCTGCGGCGACGGCGACGGCGACGGCGACGGCACCAAGGACTCCGGCGGCAAGGCCACCGCGTCCGCCCCCGGCGTCCCCGAGGCCGACCTGACGGTGCTGGCCGCCGCGTCCCTGACCGACGTGTTCAAGACCGCGGGCGCCGCGTACGAGAAGAAGCACCCCGGCACCACGGTGACCTTCTCCTTCGCCGGGTCGCAGGAACTGGCCGCCCAGGTGAAGCAGGGCGCCCCCGCCGACGCCCTGGTCACCGCCGACACCAAGACGATGGACGGCCTGAAGGCGGACACCGGCGCGCCGGCCGTCATCGCCAAGAACCGTCTGGTCATCGCCACCGGCGAAGGCAACCCGAAGAAGATCGACGAGCTGAAGGACCTCGGCGACAGCGGGCTGAAGGTCGTCCTCGCCGCGCCCGAGGTGCCCGCCGGGCGCTACAGCGCGAAGATCCTCGACGCCCAGAAGATCACGGTGAAGCCGGTCTCGCAGGAGCCGAACGTCCGCGCCGTGCTCAGCAAGGTCGAGCTGGGCGAGGCCGACGCCGGTCTCGTCTACAAGACCGACGCCGAGAAGTCGGCCGACAAGGTCGACGCGGTCGCCATCCCCGACGACCAGAACGCGATCGCCGAATACCCGGCCGCCACGCTCAAGGCGTCGAAGAACTCCGCGGCCGCGGCCGCCTTCGTCGCCTGGCTCGGCACCCCTGAGGCCCAGAAGATCCTGCGGGACGCCGGCTTCCAGCAGCCGTAACCGTGTCGCGGGGCTGCCCGGGCCGGGGGGCCGGGCAGCCCCGCGGGGCCGTGCGCCGCACGCGTACGGGATCTCCCCTGCGGGCAGCGTGCGTTGCGGTTCCGCGCCGCGCGTGTACGGGATCTTCCCTGCGGGCAGCGTGCGTTGCGGCTCCCCGCCGCGCCCGTACGGGCACTCTCGTACGGGCACTCTCGTACGGGCACTCTCGTACGGGTGCCCGCGAACGGCGGCACGCGTACGGCTCCGCGCCACGCACCCCTCCCCCTGCCCCTCTCCCACTCCCTCCCCCGCCGAGCCCTCCCCCTCCGAGCCCGGGAACCACCGATGACACGCCCCAGCCCCCTCGCGCCGGCCCCGACGGAGAAGCCCCGGGCCCCGCGGACACCGCGCGCCCGCGCGCCGCTCGCCCTGGCGGTGCCCGCGCTGCTGGCCATCGCGTTCCTCATGCTCCCGCTCGTCGGGATCCTCGCCCGCACGTCCTGGGGCGAACTGGGTGCCCATCTGACGAGTCCCGGCACGACCCGGGCGCTGCGACTCTCCCTCGTCGTCTCGCTCTGGGCCCTCGGCCTGTCGCTGCTGCTCGGCGTCCCGCTGGCCTGGCTGCTTGCCCGGGTGCCGTTCCCGGGCAAGGCGTTCGTCCGTTCCCTGGTGCTGCTTCCGATGGTCCTGCCGCCCACCGTCGGCGGGGTCGCGCTCCTCCTGGCGTTCGGCCGACGCGGCCTGCTCGGCCCGTGGCTGGAGGAGTCGTTCGGCGTCACCCTGCCGTTCCACACCTCGGGCGCGGTCCTGGCCGCCACGTTCGTCGCCATGCCGTTCCTCGTCATCAGCCTGGAAGGCGCGCTCGGCGGGCTCCGGCCGCGGTACGAGGAGACCGCCGCCTCCCTGGGCGCCTCGCCCCTGCGGGTGTTCCTCACGGTGACGCTGCCCATGGTCGCCCCGGGGCTGATCGCCGGCGCCGCCCTCACCTGGGCGCGGGCGCTGGGCGAGTTCGGCGCCACCATCACCTTCGCCGGCAACCTCCCCGGCACCACCCAGACCCTGCCCCTCCAGGTCTACCTCCTGCTCCAGGAGGAGCCGGAGGCGGCGACGTCCGTCTCGCTCCTGCTGCTCGCCATCGCCCTGCTCGTCCTCATCGCGCTGCGCGGCCGCTGGACCGGGACGCCGAGCGACCGGGCCCGTCCCGCCCCGCCCGCCGTGGACGAGCCGGGGCCCGTACCCGTGACGGTCCCTGCCGAGCCCGTCACGGCGCGGGAGCGCTGGCCCCTGCACGCCGAGGTCACCGGCTTCACCGAACTGACGCTGGACGCCGAACCGGGCACCACCATCGCGGTGGTCGGCGCCAACGGCGCGGGCAAGACCACGCTCCTGCGCGCCCTCCTCGGCCTCACCCCGCGTGCCCACGCGGCCGTGCGCCTGGGCGACACGGACGTCACCGTACGGCCGCCGCACCGCCGTGGCGTCGCCTGGGTCCCCCAGGACGGCGCGCTCTTCCCCCACCTGACCGCGCTCGCCAACACCGCGTACGGCCTGCGCGCGCACGGGGTCGCCCGGGCGGAGGCGCGTCGCGAGGCGCAGCAGTGGCTCGACCGGCTCGGCGTCGGGCACCTGGCGCGCCGCAAGCCGGCCCAGCTCTCCGGCGGACAGGCACAGCGCGTCGCCCTCGCCCGCGCCCTCGCCGCCCGGCCCCGGCTGCTGCTCCTCGACGAACCCCTGGCCGCACTCGACCAGACCACCCGCGCGCACGTACGGCACACCCTGCGCCGGCATCTCGACGGCTTCGGCGGGGTCTGTCTGATCGTCACCCACGACCCGGTGGAGGCGGTCTCGCTCGCCGACCGCGTCCTCGTCCTCGACGACGGCCGCCCCCTCCAGGACGCCCCGCCGGCCGAGGTCACCCGGCACCCCCGCTCTCCCTGGGTGGCGCGCATGCTCGGCCGCAACGCCTGGCCCGGTACGGCTACGGACGACGGCCTGCGGCTCGCCGGCGGCGGCCGGCTGGTGGTCGCGGACTCCCTTCCGGCCGGGACGGAGGCCCTCGCGATCATCGCTCCCGAGGCCGTCTCCCTCCACCGCGACAAGCCCGCCGGCAGCCCCCGTAACGTCTGGCCCGGCACGGTCCGGGAGATCACCGCCTCGGGCAGCCGGCTGCGGGTCCTCGTCACCTCGGACCGCTCCCCCGACCTCGTCGCCGAGATCACGCCCGAGGCGGCGGCCGAACTCGCCCTGGCCGACGGGACGTCGGTGTGGACGAGCGTGAAGGCGACCGAGGTGACGGTGGTCGCGCTGTGAACCGCCAGGACCCGGGAGACACCGCGCGCCCGGCGGGCCTCGCGGGCCCGTGAGCGTGTCGGGTCGTGCCGGTGCCGGGAGCGGCCGCGGTCCGCTCCCGGTGTCCGGTCCGGTGTGCCGGGTCAGTGCGTGACGGTGACCTGGTCGACCGTCCAGAACGCGCTGTTGGTGCCGGTGTAGCGGAAGCGCAGCCGGGCGCTGGTGGCGTCGGCCGGGACGGCGACGGTGAGCTTCTCGAAGGCGTTGCGGTCGGCTCGGTAGGACTTCAGCAGCTGGGGGGCTCCGCCGTCGAAGGAGATGTACGTGTCCCCGGTCTGCGGGCCGTCGATCTTGTAGTTCGTCGCGTACGAGACGGTCGCGGACGCGCCGCCGGTCACCGGGAAGGCGGGGCTGACGAGGGTGGAGTCGAACTGTCCGGCGCCGTGCGCCTTGTCGTCCCACTCGTCGGAGTCGGCGACGGCGAAGACGTTCCGGGCGCGGACGTTGGTCTCGCGGCTCTGGCCCAGGTCGGTGTTGCTCCAGAACTCGTCGGTCGCGAAGGACCAGCCGCGCCACTCGGTCACGCCGCCGGTGGGCAGGGCGGAGTTGTCGACGGACCAGCCGGCGGGCGGGGTGGTCTTCCAGCCCTTGAGGGTGGAGGGCAGGCCGAGTTCGTCGACGCGCGTGTTCAGGGTGGGGCGCAGGGTGTCGAAGGCGTCGGGGGTCAGGGCGGCGATCGGCCGGCCGTCGAGCTGCCAGGCCGGGTCGGCGGCGATGCCGAAGTGGGCGAGGACGGTGGGGGCGATGTCGGTGATCTTGACGTCGTGGCGGACCGAACCCGGGGTGAAGCCGGTGCCCTTGGCGATGACGAAGGTCTGCCGCTCGCCGGGGGTGTTGCCGCCGTGGTTGCCGCCGGGCTTGTGGCCGTGGTCGGCGGTGACGATGATCTGCCAGTCCTCGTCGGCGTAGCCGGGGCGGGAGGTGACGGCGTCGAGGATCCGGCCGATCTGGCCGTCGGCGACGTTGAGGGCGTCCCGGTAGGCCTGGTGCTCGGTGCCGTGGGAGTGGCCGGCGCCGTCGACCTCGTCGAGGTGGACGAAGGTGGCGTCCGCGTCGGTGGTGGTGAGCTTGGAGACGGCGGTCGCGGTGGTGTCGGCGTCGTTGACGCCGCCGAGGCGGGTGTCGACGGCGGGGCCGAAGACGGTGTCGCGGATCGGGCTCCAGGTGCCGACGACCAGGGTGTCGAGCGCCGGGTCGGAGCTCTCCAGGCGGGTGGCGTAGTCGGGGTACAGGTCGTAGCGGGCGCCGGCGAAGGTGTTGTCGACCACCTTGTGCTTGTCCGGCCAGGCGCCGGTGGCGATGGACGACCAGCCGGGGCCGGAGGAGGTGGGGGCCATCGGGTGGGCGTAGAGGTTGCTGGTGGCGGTCATGCCGCCCGTCATGAGGCCCTTGACGCGGGGCATCCTCGCCTTGTCGAACGTGGCGAAGGTGGCGCCGTCGACGCCGATGACCAGCGACTTGGGCTGCTTGGCGGCGGTGGTGGCGGGGGCGCCGGAGGGCCGTACCTTCTTCTGGCCGGCGGCGGGGGCGCCCTTGCCGGCGACGGGGCCCGCGGCGTGGGCGGCGGCGGCGAGCGGCAGGACGGCGGCCGCGACGGTGACCGCGAGGGCGGCCCGAAGGGAACGGGACAGGTGCACGGAATCTCCCTGGGAAGACCTGTGGGGGCATGAGGTGCCCGGCCGTCTGGCCGGGCGTTGACGAGCCTGGGCCCGGGCGGGGATCAACAGATGCACGCGGAACCCCTCATGGATGAACAGCACACGACAGCTGGTTCAGACCCGTTACCGTGTAGTGATGTTGGGGTTTTTCGCGGCGCGCACGGCGGAACGCCCCTCCACCGCGGGGGTGGAGGGGCGTTCCCGAGGATCGGTCCCGTCAGACGAGGGTGCGCTCCCACTGCTGGTTCTGCCCGCCGTTGCAGGTCCACTGGTCGAGCTCGGCGCCGTCGGCGTACGAGTAGTTCGCGACGTCCAGGCACTTGCCGCTGTGCCGGGCGGCGAGCTGGACGTGGCCGGCGTCGCCGCTCGCCTCGATCTTCCAGTGCTGGTTCTTCGCGCTGCCGCAGGTCTTCTGGACGACGAGGGCACCGTCCGCGGTGGACGCGCCGCTCACCTCCAGGCACTTGCCGCCGCCGGTTCCTCTGCGGTCCGTACGACGTCCAGGGCGGTCCCGATGCGCACACCGGCGTCGTAGAGGAGCCGCAGCCGCTCGCGCGCCACCTCGGCCCGGCCCGAGAGCGCGCGCAGCTCGGTGGTGTCCCGCAGGGTGACCACGCTGCCGTGCCGGCCTCCGAGGGGAGGGGTGAGGCGTTTGTCGAGGGCGAGCAGGCGATCGACCGCCGGGTGCACCTCGTCGGTCGCGATCCGCTCAGAGGTCAGGAGAGAGGTGAGGGAGGGATCCAGACCGAGGTCGGTGACGCGGCGGCCTTCGGCGTCCGCCGGCAGGTCGAGCAGGCGGCGCGCCTCGTCGTTGCCGAGCAGCAGCCGGCGGTCCCGCCCGGTGATGAGCACGCCCTCGCGGACGGCGCGCAGGACCGCGTCGTGGTGTTCGTATATCCGGGTCATCGCGGCGGGACCGGGGGCGCGGGGCCTAGGGACAGCGGCGGGCGGGGGCAGTGGTGGGGGCGTCAGGCGTGGGTGGTGTGGGCCAGGATCAGCCGGCCGACCTCGTGACCCAGCACCGTCCGGGCGTCCTCGTCCAGCGCGTCGTCCGAGACGAAGTAGTCGATCTCCGAGAGCGTGGCGAAGCGGCTCAGCCCCACCACGCCCCACTTGCTGTGGTCCGCGACCACGGCGACCCGCGTCGCGGAGGCGATCAGCGCGCGGTTGGTCTGCGCCTCGGCGAGGTTCGGGGAGGTGACGCCGGCCCGCTCGGACACGCCGTGGGCGCCGATGATCAGCAGGTCCACCTGCAGAGAGCGGATCGCCTGGTCGGCCAGGGGGCCGACCAGCGAGGCCGACCGCGTGGGGGCTCCGCCGGTCAGGAGCACCGCGGGGGCGGACGCGCCGGGCTCCTGGGCGTAGCCGCGGAGCAGCTCGGCGACGGGGAGGGAGTTGGTGACGACGGTGAGGCCGGGGGTGTCGCGGAGCCGGGAGGCCACGGCGTAGGAGGTCGTACCGCCGGAGATGGCAACGACGCTGCCGGGCTTGACCAGCTCCGCGGCCGCCGTGGCGACCGCGGTCTTGGCCGTCGACTCGAGCTTGGCCTTGGCCTCGAAGCCGGGTTCCTCGGAGGTGGTGGCGGAGGTGGCGACGGCTCCGCCGTGCACCTTCTCCAGGGAGCCGGCCCGGGCCAGCGCGTCCAGGTCCCGCCGGACGGTCATGTCGGAGACCCCGAGCTGATCGACGAGGTGGGCCACCCGGACCGCCCCCTCGCGGCGCACGAGGTCGAGGATCAGCGCTCGCCGCTGCGGTGCCAGCATCCGCTCCCCGTCCCCGTCTCGTCCGTGCGTGGTGTGTGGGAACCGGTCGACGCGAGGTCCACCGAAGTCATCACATTCGAACAGAATACATTCCCGCCCGTGGGAAACGGCCTGATCCGGAGGGCCTCACCGGCCCCCGGAGACGCCTCCGTTCAGGAGGTGGTGAGCTGCTGGTTGGCCGCCGTGCCGGAGGCGTACTGGACGACCTCCGCGCCGTCCGCCGTGGAGACACCGCTCACATCCAGGCACTTTCCGCTGTGGCGGGCCAGCAGGGTGACGAATCCGTCGGAGGACTTGTGCGCCGACCACTCCTGGTTGGGGCCGCCGTTGCAGGCGTACTGGAAGGCGATCGCCTCGTCCTCGGTGGAGGCGTTGGTGACGTCGAGGCACTTGCCGCTGTGGCGGGCGACGATGGTGACGTAACCATCGCCCGTCGGGCGCATGGACCACTGCTGGTGGGTCGCTCCCCCGCAGCCGTACTGCACCACCTGGGCGCCGTCCGCCGGGGAAGCGCCGGTCACGTCCAGGCACTTGCCGCTGTGGCGCATGCGCAGGGGCGTGCAGCTGTCGGCCGCCACCGAGCGGAAGGTCCAGGACTGGTTGGATCCGGTCGTGGGGCGGTAGACGCCGACGGCCGCTCCGTCGCCCGTGGACTGGCCGCTGACGTCGAGGAGGGTGCCGGTGGCGCTGTTGCAGGTGTAGTGCCCCTCACCGGTGGTGGAGAGCAGCCACTTCCGGTCGGCGTCGTGGAGGTCGCCGCCGCCCACGTCTCCGGCTGCGCCTTCGCGGGCCCGGAGCTGGACGTCCTGATGATCACCACGGCCAGGCCGCGCCGCGGCACGGAACGAGCCGCTCCGGACGGCCCACCGGAACCGGACGCCGGCCGGCTGTTCCTCTGCCGGCCGGGACCGACCGGGCTGCCGACGCCGCCGTACGACGACAGCCGCTGGGACCGCCCGCCCGCCGCCACCCCGCCTCACGACGGAGGGGAAAGCGGGCACGCGGCCCGGAGCGAGGGCGGGGCGGAGCACGAGGAGGGACACGGGGAGGGGCACCGGGGGAACATGGGAAGACCCACATGCGGACGACTCATTGACTCCGCGTCGGCCCTCATGAGAGAAACCGCTTACTAGCGGGCGTTCCTCCCGCACCGCCACCCCACCTCCCGGGGGCCCCTCGCCATGCGCCCACCCCTCCCCGCCGCTCTTCCGGCCGCTCTCCCCGCCGCCGTCACCGCCGCATCGCCGTCCCGACGCACCCTGCTCCGCGCGGCGTTGGGCGCCGCGGCCGTCGCGCCGTTCGCGGTGTCCGCCTCCGCCGCGGCCGCCCCCGCGGCCGACGCGTACGACACCCTCCGCCTCGCCTGGCGGGACCTCCTCCTCGGCACGGACCTCGACCCCGCCGCCGAACCGTTCGCCTCGAAGCTCGCCGCGCTCGGCGAGACCGCCCGCGCCCTGCGCTCCACCATGTCCCCGGCGAACGGCTCGCTCTGGCCCGACCTGCCCTACCTCGACCCGGAGCCGGACACGGACGCCGAGTCGTACACGTACTCCGGGAACCTCAACACCGGCTTCAACCGGCTGCGGACCCTGGCCGAGGCGTACGCCCAGCCCGGCACCGGCCTCACCGGCGACGCCGGCCTGCGCGCGGACGTCCTCCGCGGGCTCGACCACCTCCACGACCAGGCCTTCCACGCGGGCCGGGCCCGCTACGGCAACTGGTACAACTGGCAGATCGGCATCCCCCAGGCCCTGTTCGACATCGACGTGCTGCTGTACGAGCACCTTGGGGCGTCCCGTATCGCCGAACACACCGCCGCGGTCGACCACTTCGTCCCCGACAGCGCGGTCGCGGCCTACACCGGCACCTCCACCGGCGCCAACCGGGTCGACCTGTGCCGGGTCCTCGCGCTGCGCGGTGTCGTCGGCAGGGCCCCGGCGAAGCTCGCCCTCGCGCGCGACGCGCTGTCGCCGGTCTTCCCGTACGTCTCCTCGGGAGACGGGCTCTACGCCGACGGAAGCTTCGTCCAGCACCTCTACGTCCCGTACGCCGGCTCGTACGGCGCCGTCATGCTCGGCGGCCTCTCGATGCTGTTCGCCCTCCTCAAGGGCTCGGCGTGGGAGGTCACGGACAGCGGCCGGCAGGTCGTCTTCGACTCGGTCGAGAAGGCGTACGCGCCGTTCCTCTTCAACGGCCTCGCCATGGACGCCGTCTCGGGCCGTGCGATCAGCCGGGGCGTACAGAAGGCGGACGCCCGGGGCGTCCGTCAGGACGACCATCTGCGCGGCCACGCGATCATCGCGTGCGTGGCCCTGCTCGCAGGGAGCGCGTCCGCGGCGGAGAAGGCCCGCTGGGACGGCATGGTCAAGGGCTGGATCGCGCGGGACCGTTACAGCCCGCTCCTCACCAGTCCCGCCCTGGGGGTCGCCGCCCTCGCCCGTCTGAAGACCGTCGACGGCGGTACGGCGCCGACGACCCCCGAGCCGGTCGGGCACCGCCTCTTCCCGGGCATGGACCGGGCCGTGCACCGCCGCCCCGGCTGGGCGGCCGGTCTGTCCATGGCGTCGAAGCGGATCACGTACTACGAGAACGGCAACGGCGAGAACCTCAGGGCCTGGCACAGCGGCTCCGGGATGCTGTACTGGTGGGGCGGCGACTTCGCCAACGGCCAGTACAGCGACGACTTCTGGCCCACGGTCGACCCCTACCGGCTGCCCGGCACCACCGCCTCCCGCAAGCCCCTCACCGACGGCCAGGGCGGCGCGTGGGGCGTCGCCCGGCCGGACGTGCGCTGGGTCGGCGGGGCCACCGACGGCACGTACGCGGCCGTGGGGCAGTACCTCAAGGGATTGGCCTCCACCCTCCTCGCCAAGAAGTCGTGGTTCTTCCTGGACGACGCGGTCGTCTGTCTCGGCGCCGGGATCCACGGCCGCGACGGCACCGGCGTCGAGTCGGTGGTCGAGAACCGCAACCTCGGCGCGAACGGCGTCCACGCCTTCACCGTCGACGGCGCGGCCCGGCCCACCACGCCCGGCTGGAGCGCCACCCTCACCGGCGCCCGGTGGGCGCACCTCGCCGGGCACGCGGGGTACGTCTTCCCGGGCGGCGCGGCCGCGCCGCTGAAGGCGCTGCGCGAGGCGCGCACCGGCGCCTGGTCGGACATCAACCGGGGGGCCGTGACCGATCCGGTCACCCGCCGCTACCTCACCCTCTGGTTCGACCACGGCACCGACCCGACCTGGGCCGCGTACTCCTACGTCCTGATGCCCGGCGCGAGCACGGCGGCGACCGCGGCCCGCGCGGCCGACCCGGCCTGGCTCCAGGTGCTCGCCAACAGCAACGACCAGCAGGGCGTACGCGTCCCGTCCCTGGGCTTCACCGGGATCAACTTCTGGCTCGGCGGCACGGTCGGAGCCGTGACGGCCGGCGCGCCCGCCTCGGTGCTGATCCGCGAGACGGGCACCACCGCCACCGTCTGCGTCTCCGGCCCCCTGCGGGACGGAGCGGCCGTGGACCTGACCTGGAACCGGCCGGTCCCGGCCGTCCTGTCGAAGGACCCCACGGTCGCGGTCCAGGCCACCGGTCCGAGCCTCAGGCTGCGCGTCACTCCGGGCACCCTCGCGGGGGTGCACCGTGCGGTGGTCCGCCTGGGCTGATACGCGCGGACACTTGCGAGCCCGGGCCGCGGGAGCGCGGGCGCCGGGCGCGCGGTTCAGGTCTCGTCCGGGTGCGCCGTACTCCCCTACGCGACGACGGGTCGCCGCCCCGCGACCGGGACGGCGACCTTCCCGGGGCCGCACGGGCGGCGGAGGCCTCACCTGCCGGCGCGGCGGCGTCAGAGCGGTACGGCATGCCCGGCGGCGCCGACCGGCTCGCCCACCGCGGTGTCGGCGCCCGACGGAGGGACGCCCGCCGTGCCGCCGCGCAGGGCGGTCAGGAACGAGCGGGCCCAGTGGCTCACGTCGTGGGTGAGGACCTGGCTGCGCAGGGCGCTCATCCGGCGCCGCGCCTCCTCCGGGGTGATCTCCAGGGCGCGGGCGAGCTGCGCCTTGACCTCCTCCAGGTGGTACGGGTTGACCTGGAGCGCGTCGGTGAGTTCGGCGGCGGCGCCCGCGAACTCGCTGAGGACCAGCGCGCCGCCGAGGTCGTGGCGGCAGGCGACGTACTCCTTGCACACGAGGTTCATCCCGTCGCGCAGCGGGGTGACGAGCATGACGTCGGCCGCGCGGTAGAAGGCGGCGAGCTCCTCGCGGTCGACCGAGGTGTGGAAGTAGTGCACGGCGGGGTGTCCGACCCGGCCGAACTCGCCGTTCATGCGGCCCACGGCGCGTTCGATGTCCTCGCGCATCCGGATGTAGTGCTCGACGCGCTCGCGGCTGGGGGTGGCGATCTGCACCATGGTGGTGTCCCTGGCGGAGATCCGGCCCTCGGCGAGCAGCTCGTGCAGGGCGCGCAGCCGGACGTCGATGCCCTTGGTGTAGTCGAGCCGGTCGACTCCGAGCACGACCTTCTGGGGGTTGCCGAGGTCGGCGCGGATCCGCCGGGCGCGGCGCTCGATGTCGGGCCTGCGGGCCAGCCGGTCGAGTTCGGCCGCGTCGATGGAGATCGGGAAGGCCCCCACCCCGACCGTGCGGTCGCCGACCGTCAGCAGGCCGGGCTCGTCGTCGACGGCCGACACGGGCCGTGCGGTCTCCGCCTCGGCAAGCGTCCGGGCGAGCCACTGGAAGTTCCGTGCCCCGATCGGGCGGTGGAAGCCGATGAGGTCGGCGCCGAGGAGTCCCTGGACGATCTCGGTGCGCCAAGGAAGCCGCATGAACAGCTCGACCGGCGGAAACGGGATGTGCAGGAAGAACCCGATCCGCAGGTCGGGACGGAGGTCGCGCAGCATCGCGGGGACGAGCTGGAGCTGGTAGTCCTGGATCCAGACCGTCGCCCCGTGCCCGCTGACCTGGGCGGCGGCCACCGCGAACTTCCGGTTGACCTGGACGTACGCCTCCCACCAGCGGCGGTGGTACTCCGGCGGCACGACGACGTCGTGGTACAGCGGCCACAGGGTGGCGTTGGAGAAGCCCTCGTAGAACTGGTCGACCTCTTCCGCGGTCAAGTCCACCGGGTGCAGGAGCAGTTCGCCGTCCTGCCAGGATCCCCGGGAGGTCCCGCCGACCCCGGGCCAGCCGACCCACGCCCCCTGCTGTGCGCGGAGGAACGGCTCGAGCGCGCTTACGAGACCGCCGGGGCTGCGCCGCCACCGTTCGGCGCCGTCCGCGCCCCGCTCCAGGCTCACCGGAAGCCGATTGGCGACGACGACGAGCCCGGCTCCGGCCGACGGCGTTCCGTGCCCCGGCGACCCGCTTCCCTGCGACTCGTTTCCCCGCGACGCGTTTCCCGGCGACCCGTTTGCCGACGACTCGCTTCCCGGCGCCCCCTCCTCGCGCGGCCCGTTCCGGTGCAGCCCGTTCCGGTGCGGCCCGTTGCCGCGCAGCCCGTTCTTGTGCAGCTCTTCCATCCGGAGCCCTCTTTCGGGAGATCACTCGGTCCAGGCACACCAGGAAAACGGTGGGCATAGTTCCGGAAGTCGACGATCGCCTTCAGATCGGTGGTGCCCCGGTGGTTCTCGAAAATGTCCAACAGGCTGGCTTATTGCTCGAATTCATGCACGGTGGCGGCATATTCCTTTCCCCCACCGGTGCTCTTGTGTCAGGGGAAACGGGTGAGAGCAGAGGGGCCGAAGCGAAAGAGGCTCCCCTTCCCGATGGGCTCCCCTGAGGCGGCCCTCCGCCCCGCGGCCACCGCGACGGCGCGGCCGGGCGTCCATGGGCCTCTGACGGCGCTCCCGGGGCATCGCCGCGGCCGGAGAAAAGCATGGCCGAGAACCACCCGCCGGGTGGGCAGGAATGCGGCCCCCGCAACGCGGAAACAAGGGCGATCCAGATGAGGGGAGGGGACGGCCCTGCGGGCGGCGGGTGGAATATGCCTCCGACCCGTTCGCCCGAGCCCTACAGGAGCGCTCTCTCACCATCCGAGAGCTCTCGCGTTCCTCTTTTCCTGACCGCGCTCAGGACGGGCACGGATGGGGCCGTCAAGAGAGCCCCCGAGTATCCCGGCCGTGCCCGGGTAGCCGCCGACCGCTTCCCGAGGATCCGGAGGAGGTGGCCGACCATGCCCCCGCACCTCACGCGCGCCGTCGGCGACAGTGGGCGCGGACGCCCGGCCGCCCGGCGCGGTCCGCTGACCGCTGTCGCCGCCGCGGCGCTGCTGGCCCTGGCCGGCTGCTCCGACGACGGTGCCGGTCCCAGCGGCGGCAATGACACAGGGGTCGCCGACGACGCCGCCCAGGCGGTCTGCGAGAGCCTTGACGACCTCAGGTCCGACGCCTCGGAGATGGCCGCCCTGGAGCCTTCCGACACCGTCGAGGACATCGAGGACGTACGGTCCGACCTGGCCGAGTCGATGAACGACGTCGAGGAGGCCGCCGAGGGGACGGATGTACGCGTCGACGGTCTGCGCACGGCGTACGACAGGCTAAGCGCGTCCGTGGCCCGCCTCGCCCCCGACGCCACCGGTCCCGCCGCCCAGGCGCGCATCGCACCCGATCTGACGGCGCTGACCAAGGCACTGACCGAGGCCGAGAACGCCGCCGGCTGTACGACGGGCTGACCGGCCCCGGGCGGCAGGCGGGCGGGGGTCGATGCACGACGCGCCGGCGCCCCGTGCGTCGGCCCGCCGCGCGAGACCGTCGGTGACCTGTGCCGCCATACGGGCGTCATCGGGCGACTCCGCCGCGTAGCGGCTGCCGGCCGGGGTACGTGCGGTGCCGGAGGCGAGCGCCCCCCGCTCACTCCATGTCTCTGCACACCCGTACGACCCCTCGGTGCCGGTTCCCGCGCACCGTCGGAGACCACCCGGACAGGCGGTTTCGCCTGGCAGCCCGCACCGCCGTGACGCACTCTGAAGCTCCGCGCCGGCCGGTCTGACATCGCCCCGCCTCAGGGGGCGGGGAGGACGCCGGCGACCCAGCGGCGCCACGACCCGTCCTTCCCCACCCGTCGGAGGAGATCACCCATGTCGCCTGCATCCGCCTCGCGTTGGCAGCACGCGGTCGTCACGGGCGGCGCCGGTTTCGTCGGATCGCACCTGTGCGCCGCCCTGCTCGACGCGGGGTCGGCGGTGACCTGCGTCGACGACTTCAGCACCGGCCGCCGCTCGAACATAGCCCCCCTCATGGACCGGCCCGGCTTCACCCTCGTGGCGGCGAACGTCTCCGAACCCTTCGCCGTCGACCGGCCCCCTGATCTCGTCCTCCACTTCGCCTCGCCCGCCTCCCCCGCGGACTATCTCCGCCTCCCCCTGCACACGCTGGAGGTCGGCAGCCTGGGCACGCGGAACGCCCTGGCCCTCGCCCGCGCCTCGGAGGCGCGGTTCGTGCTCGCCTCGACGTCCGAGGTGTACGGCGATCCGCAGGAGCACCCGCAGAACGAGCGGTACTGGGGCCATGTGAATCCGGTCGGGCCGCGCAGCGTGTACGACGAGGCCAAGCGCTTCGGAGAGGCGCTCACCACGGCGGAGGCGGCGGAGCACGGCACCGACACGGCCATCGTGCGGCTCTTCAACACCTACGGCCCCCGGATGCGGGGGTACGACGGGCGCGCCGTGCCCACCTTCGTACGACAGGCGCTGGCCGACGCACCGCTGACCGTCACCGGCGACGGGCTCCAGACCCGGTCGCTCTGCTACGTCGACGACACCGTCCGGGGCATCCTCGCGGCCGCCGCCCACGGTATGCGCGGCCCGGTCAACCTCGGCAACCCGGCCGAGATCACCATGCTGGACCTGGCCCGCTGGATCGTCGAACTCACCGGCTCCCGCTCGGAAGTGCGGTTCATCGAGCGGCCGACCGACGACCCCGCCGTCCGCTGTCCGGACATCACGCTGGCCCGGGACAAGCTCCAGTGGGAGCCCACGGTCCAGGCCGAGGAGGGGCTGCGGCGCACCATCGACTGGTTCCGCGCCCATCAGGACGACTGACCCCGCGCGCGTGCACCGCCGCCGGTAGCGCCCCTCGCGGAACCGCGAGCCGGCCCGTCCCGAGACAGCCCCCACCCGACAGCGGAAAGGCCCCGCACCATGCGCGTTCTCGGCATCAACGCACTCTTCCACGACCCCGCCGCCGCCCTGGTCGTCGACGGCACGACGGTCGCCGCTGCCGAGGAGGAACGATTCTCCAGGCGTAAGCACGGCAAACGCCCCGTGCCGTTCTCCGCCTGGGAGCTGCCCGAACAGGCTGCCCGATGGTGCCTTGAGCGCGCCGGGCTGCGACCACAGGACCTCGACGCCGTCGCGTACTCCTACGACCCGGCGCAGGCCCGGCCGGCCGCGGACATGGGCCTCGACGATCCGTGGGACCACCTCCGTCAGAGCTACGCACGAGAGGCCCCCGGGTTCCTCGAGGCCGCGCTGCCCGGCCTCGACCCCGGCATCGTCCGCTTCGTCGGCCACCACATGGCGCACGCCGCGTCGAGCGCCTTCGCCGCCGACGACGCCGGCACCTCCTCGGTCCTCGTCCTCGACGGGCGGGGCGAGCGCGGCTCCCACCTCTCGGCGCGCCGGACCGGTGACCGCATCGAGCCGCTGTACGCCCAGGACCTCCCCGAATCCCTCGGCCTCGTGTACGAGGAGCTCACCGCGCACCTCGGGTTCCTGCGCTCCTCCGACGAGTTCAAGGTGATGGCCCTCGCCTCGCACGGAACCCCCCGGATGTTGGCCGAACTCCGCCGCCACGTCCACCCGACGGGCGACGGCGGTTTCCGTGCGAGCGGTGTCCCGTGGGGCGAGTTCTGTCCACCGCGCGCGCCCGACGAGCAGTGGACCCGGGCCCACGCCGACGTGGCGGCGAGCGCCCAGGCCGTCCTCGAGGAGACGATGCTCGATCTCGTGCGCTGGCTCCACGGGCGCACGCACGACCGACTCCTCACCCTGGCCGGCGGGGTCGCCCTCAACTGCGTGGCCAACTCCCGGATCGCCCGCGAAGGCCCGTTCGACCGCGTCTGGGTCCAGCCCGCCGCGGGTGACGCCGGAACCGCCCTCGGCAGCGCGCTGCTGCTCTCCGCCGGAGCGGGGGACGACCCCGAACCGATGTCCACCGCCGCCCTCGGGCGGGACTGGTCCGACGCCGAACTCGCCGGGCTCCTCAAGACGGCCGCCATCCCCTTCGAACGCCCCCCGGACATCGCCGCCACCGTGGCCCAGGCCCTGGCCGACAACGCCGTCGTCGCCTGGTTCCAAGGGCGTTCGGAGTACGGTCCCCGGGCACTCGGCCACCGCTCGCTGCTCGCCCACCCGGGCCACGCGGGCAACCTGGAGCGACTCAACGACGTGAAGGGCCGCGAACAGTTCCGTCCCGTCGCGCCCATGGTGCTCGCCGAGCGCGCCGCCGAGATCTTCGACGGACAACTACCCAGCCCCTACATGCTCTTCGTCCACCGGGTCGCCACCGGATGGCGGGACCGGATCCCCGCGGTCGTGCACGTGGACGGCACGGCACGCATCCAGACCGTCGACCGTGGAAGGGAACCGCTGATGGCCCGCGTTCTGGAGGAGTTCGAGCGCCGCACCGGCCTGCCGGTCGTGGTCAACACGAGCCTCAACACCGCCGGACGGCCCATGGTGGACGATCCGCGCGACGCCCTGGAGTGCTTCGGATCCGCGCCGGTCGACCTGCTGGCCATCGGCCCCTTCGCGGTCCACCGCGGCGAGATGTTCCGGTCGTCCGCGGGCGGGTGGTCCCGGTGAACGACACCCGCACCCCGCTCTCGTACGCCGTCGTCATCCCGACCCTCGGCCGGCCCAGCCTCGGTCGCTGCCTCGACGCCCTGGCCGCCTCCCCCGGGCCGAGGCCCGCCCGGGTCGTGATCGTCCACGACCGCCCCGGCGGCGGCGCCATCCCCGGGCTCAGGATCCCGGAGGCCTTGAAGGCCAGGACCGTCGTGGTGCCCGGCGGAGGCCGCGGGCCGGCGGCGGCCCGCAACACCGGCGTCGCGGCCACGGGTTCCGTCCCCTGGATCGTCTTCCTCGACGACGACGTGCTCCCCTCGGCCACCTGGGGCGAGGACCTGGTCCGCGACCTCGCCACGGCCTCGTCCGACACGGCGGGGGTCTCCGCACGCATCGACGTACCGCTCCCGGCCGACCGCCGCGCCACCGACTGGGAACGCAACACGGCCGGCCTCGCCACCGCCCGCTGGATCACCGCCGACATGGCCTTCCGCCGCGAAGCGCTGGACGCCTCCGGCGGCTTCGACGAACGCTTCCGCCGCGCCTTCCGGGAGGACGCCGACCTGGCGCTGCGGCTCCTCGACGGCGGCTGGGTCCTCGCGGCCGGAACCCGCAGGACCACCCATCCCGTACGCCCCGCCGACCGCTGGATCTCGCTGCGCCAACAGGCCGGAAACGCCGACGACATCCTGATGAAGCGGCTGCACGGCGCCGACTGGTGGACCCGCGCGGACGCGCCCCGCGGCCGGATCCCCCGCCACCTGGCGGTGACCGCGGCCGGCGTCTCCGCCCTGGGCTGCGCCGCCCTCGGCCGCCGGACCGGCGCCGCCGTGTGCGCGGCGGGCTGGCTCGCGGGCACCGCCGAGTTCGCCCTCGCCCGCATCGCCCCCGGGCCCCGCACGCGCGAGGAGATCACCAGCATGCTCCTGACGAGCGTCGTCATCCCCCCGGCCGCCGCGTGGCACCGCGTGCGCGGCCTGATCGCCCACCGGAGCGCCCGCCCCCGCGGCCCGGCCGGCCCGCCCGCCCGGTACCGGAGCGCCCCGGACGAGCCCCGGCGCGCGGAGGTCCGCTCATGACCGGCCCTTCGACAGCCCGGCCTCACGCGCCCGACGCGCACGGGGGACGCGCGGCCGGCGCCGGACGCGGTGGAACAGGGTTCCCGTCGACGTCCGGACCGTGGCTTCTCGACGGCGGGCCGGACGGGGGACCCGCGACGTCCCGGGGAACGGCGGGGCGCGGCCGGCCGCGCGGGCCGGACGCGCGGCTGCCGCGGGCCGTCCTCTTCGACCGCGACGGAACCCTGATCATTGACGTCCCGTACAACGGCGATCCCGCATTGGTGACGCCGATGGCGGGCGCCGTCGAGGCCGTCGCCGCCCTCCGGAGCCTCGGGATCGCCGTCGGAGTGGTGAGCAACCAGTCGGGCCTGGCCCGCGGCCTGATCACCCGTCCTGACGTGGAGGCGGTACGGAGGCGGGTCGACGCGCTCCTCGGCCCCTTCGCCGTCTGGGCGGTCTGCCCGCACGGACCCGACGACGGCTGCGCCTGCCGCAAACCCGAACCCGGCCTCGTCCTGGCCGCCTGCGCGCGGCTGGGAGTTCCGCCCGCCCGCACGGTCGTGATCGGCGACATCGCGGCGGACACCGAGGCGGCCCGCGCCGCCGGCGCCCGAGGCGTCCTCGTCCCGACCCCGGTCACCCTCCCCACCGAGATCGAGACCGCCGCCGAGACCGCCCCCGACCTGCGGACCGCGGTCCGCAGGCTGCTGACGGGGACAGGAGCGGATCTCCCCGCGGCGACACGCCGACTGCTCGGCGAAGGCGCGACAGCCGAAGCCGGGGTGGCTCCCCCAGCGGCGGAACGCCGACCGCTCGCCGACGACGCGGAGGCCGAAGCGCCGACCGTGCACACCCCGTTCGCCGGAGCGATGCCCGTCGCCGGACCGGACGATTTCCCGCCCCACGCCCCCGCCCACGCCGCCCCCCAGGCGCCCGCGCGCCCGCCGGCGCCGGGCGGCCGCTCGCACCCGGAAGGCGCCCGCGGCCGTGACCCCGGCCCGCGCCCGCGGGGCTCCGGCGGCGGACACCCGTCGCCGCCCGGAGGTGGCCGATGAACGCGCCCCGCACCCTCGTCGTACGCCTGGACAGCGCCGGGGACGTACTGCTCGCCGGGCCCGCCGTCCGAGCGGTGGCGGCCGGGTCGTCGCGGACCGCGATGCTCTGCGGCCCGCTCGGCGCCCCCGCCGCCGAGGTGCTCCCCGGGGTGGACGACGTCCTCGTCCACGACGCACCCTGGGTGGGCCTGGAACCGCCCCCGGTGTCGTCGCGCGCCTGCGCCGCACTCGTCGAAGCCGTCACCGCGCACCGCTTCGACCGCGCTCTCGTCCTCGTCTCGTACCACCAGAGTCCGCTCCCGGCCGCCCTGCTCCTGAAGCTCGCCGGAGTGCCGTGGATCGCCGCCGACAGCGAGGACTATCCCGGCACCCTGCTCGACCTGCGGCACCGCCGCCGTCCGGGCCGGCACGAGGCGGAGGCCGCGCGGGACCTGGCGCACGCCGCCGGGTTCCGGCTGCCGCCCGGCGACGACGGCGCCCTGCGCGTCTCCGACCCGCCCGACACCGCCGGACTGACCGGCCCCGAGCCGTACGTCGTGCTGCACCCCGGCGCGGCGGTGCCCGCCCGCGCGTGGAGCCCCGCGCGGGCGGAGCGGGCCGCGGCCGCCCTGCACCACGCCGGCCACCGGGTGATCGTGACCGGCGGCCCCGCCGAGAAGGCGCTCACGGCATGGGTCGCGGGCCGGCACGCCGTCGACCTGGGCGGGGCCACCCCCGATCTGCGCACCCTCGCCGGAGTCCTCGGCCGCGCCCGGTGCGTGGTGGCCGGCAACAGCGGCCCCGCCCACCTGGCGGCGGCCGTCGGCACGCCCGTGGTCTGCCTGTTCGCGCCGGTGGTGCCCGCCGAGCGCTGGCGACCGTACGGCGTCCCCCATGCGCTGCTCGGCGACCAGACCGCACCCTGCGCGCTGACCAGGGCCAGGGTCTGCCCGGTCGAGGGGCATCCGTGCCTCGACGCGGTCGGCGACGCCGACGTGATCGCGGCGGTGGCCGCCCTCGTCGACCCGCCGGTGGACGACACCGCTCATGCCGGTGCGGCGTCCCACGCCCGCGGCCGACCGGGGCCGGGCACCGAACGGGTCCGCCGCGAGGGCGCTTACGGGACCGAGCGAGGAGCGGGCGTATGAACATCCTGCTGTGGCACGTGCACGGTTCCTGGACCACGGCGTTCGTCCAGGGCCCCCACACCTACCTCGTCCCCGTCACCCCGGACCGGGGAGCCGACGGGCGCGGCCGGGCGGAGACCTTCAGCTGGCCGTCGACCGTCCGCGAGGCGACCCCGGAGGAACTGGCCGACGCCCCGGTGGACCTCGTGGTGCTACAGCGCCCGCATGAGGAGGAGCTGGCCGACCGCTGGCTCGGCGGCCGCCGCCCGGGCAAGGACGTGCCGGCCGTCTACCTGGAACACAACACCCCGCGCGGTGACGTGCCCGACACCCGGCACCCCATGGCCGACCGCGACGACGTGACGCTGGTGCACGTCACCCACTTCAACCGGCTCTTCTGGGACAACGGCACCACCCGCACCACCGTCATCGAACACGGCATCGTCGATCCGGGCCACCTCTACACCGGTCGGCTGCCGCGAGCCGCCGTCGTCGTCAACGAGCCTGTCAGACGGGGCCGTTACGTGGGTACGGACCTGCTGCCGCTGCTGGCCGGGGCGGCACCGCTCGATGTCTTCGGCATGCGGACGGAAGGCTTGGCCGGCCATCTCGGACTGCCCGCCGACCGGTGCCGCGCGGCCGACCTCCCCCAGGGCGGACTCCACGCCGCCATGGCCGAGCGCAGGCTCTATCTGCATCCCGTGCGCTGGACCTCGCTGGGGCTCTCCCTCCTGGAGGCCATGCACCTGGGGATGCCCGTGGTGGCGCTGGCCACCACCGAGGCCGTCGAGGCCGTCCCCGCCGGCACCGGAACCCTCTCCACCCGCCCCGAGGTCCTCGCCCGCGCCGCGCGGCACTACCTCGCCGAACCGGAGGCCGCCGCCGAAGACGGTGCGCGGGCCCGGCAGGCGGCCCTGGAGCGGTACGGCCTCAAACGCTTCCTGGACGACTGGGAGCGGCTCATCGCGGAGGTACGGTCATGACATCGCTTCCCACCACCGGCGGCCGTCCCCTGGCCCTCGCCCTCGTCTCCGAGCACGCAAGCCCCCTCGCGCCCCCCGGTGACGTCGACTCCGGCGGCCAGAACGTCCACGTGGCCCATCTCGCCGGGGCGCTCGCCGACCTCGGCCACCAGGTCACCGTGTACACCCGGCGCGACGCCCCGGACCTCCCGGTCCACACGGAGCTACGGTCCGGCGTCGAGGTGCACCACGTGCCCGCGGGGCCGCCCGAACCGATGCCCAAGGACGAACTCCTGCCGTACATGCAGGAGTTCGCCCATCATCTCGCCGGGCACTGGCAGGTCCGCGCCCCCGACGCGGTCCACTCGCACTTCTGGATGTCCGGCGTCGCCGCGCTTCGGGCCACTCGCGAGACCGGGTTGCCGCTGCTGCACACGTACCACGCCCTCGGCACCGTCAAGCGGCGGCACCAGGGCCACGCGGACACCAGCCCGCGGGTCCGGATCGCCTGCGAGAGCGACGTCGGCGCGGGCTGCGAGCGGGTCATCGCCACCTGCCGCGACGAAGTGGACGAACTGGCCGCCATGGGCGTCCCGCGCACCAAGGTGGACATCGTCCCCTGCGGCGTCGACCCCGGCGTCTTCCGCCCCGACGGCGCCGTCGCGCCCCGGGGACCGTACCCGTACCGGCTGCTCCACTTGGGGCGTCTCGTACCGCGCAAGGGGGCGGCGGTGTCCATCGCGGCCCTGGCCGGGCTGCCGGACGCGGAGCTGGTCCTCGCCGGAGGGCCGCCCGCCGAGCGGCTCGACCGCGATCCGGAGGTACGGCGCCTGCGTGCCCTCGCACGGCAGGCCGGCGTCGCGGACCGGGTCCGCTTCCTCGGCGGCGTCCCCACCACGGAGGTGCCCGCCCTCATACGAGGCGCGGACGTCGTCCTCTGCCCTGCCGACTACGAGCCCTTCGGCATCGTCCCCCTGGAAGCCATGGCCTGCGGGCGGCCGCTCGTCGCCAGCGCCGTGGGCGGGCAGCTCGACACCGTCGCCGACGGGGTCAACGGGCTGCTGGTGCCGCCGCGGGATCCCAGGGCCCTCGCCGCGGCGGTGTCCGCCCTGCTCGACGATCCCGCCCTGCGTGCGGCCTACGGGAAGGCGGGCCGCCGGCGCGTCCTCGAACGGTTCTCCTGGGCGCGGGTGGCGGCTGCCACGGAGGTCTCGTACCGGACGGCCCTCGCCGCCCGCGCCCCCGTCGCGCGAGCGCTCTGAACGGCGAGGGCGGCCGCGGGCGGCCTCACCGGGCCGGCGGCGGACCGGCCACGAGCCACGAAGTACGGAAGCACGGAAGCACCGAAGCCGGAAGGAGGTGCGGCGGGGCGCCGAAGCAAGCGCCCGGCCGACCCACCATGAGCCATTCCCCCACGTCACGCCTCCCTCATACCTCGCCCGCGCGGCCCTCCTCGCCCCACCCGTACGACGACGCCGCGCGGCACGTCGAGGCGCTCGCGGGCGCCCTGGAGCGGCTGCGCCGCCGGGACCTCGGGCTGCTCGCCCGCTGGGGCGAGCAGCTCGCCGAAGCGCTCCCGGCAGGGGGACGACTGCTGGCGGCGGGCAACGGCGGCAGCGCCGCGCAGGCGCAGCACCTGACGGCCGAACTGGTCGGCCGCTATCGGGAGGAGCGGCCCGCCTACTCCGCGCTCGCGCTCCACGCGGAGACGTCGAGCCTCACCGCCATCGGCAACGACTACGGCTTCGAGCAGGTCTTCGCCCGCCAGGTCGCCGCGCACGGCCGCCCCGGCGACGTCCTCGTCCTGCTGTCGACCTCGGGGAGCAGCGCCAATCTCCTCTCCGCCGCCATGACCGCCCGGTCCGCCGGACTCCGGGTCTGGGCCCTGACCGGCCCGTCCCCCAACCCGCTGTCGGAGGCGGCCGACGAGGCTCTGTGCGTCGACGCGGCCACGGCGGCGACGGTGCAGGAGGCTCACCTGGTCGCCGTGCACCTGCTCTGCGCATCCTTCGACGCCGCCGTCGCGGGGGTACGGGACACGCGGACGGCTTCCCGGGCAGCGGAAGCGGCCGGGGCGGCCGGGGCGCGGCCCGACGGGGTCGTCCTGAACGGGGCGGCCCGGGCGGCCCCGGCCCGGAAGACGGGACGACCGAAGACGGCCGCACGCGGGGCTGCGTCGGTTTCGGGAACGAGGCCCGCACCGACACCGGCACCGGCTCCGGCTCCGACACCGCCTTCGGCTTCGGCTTCGGCTTCGGCTTCGGCTTCGGCTTCGGCTTCGGCCGCACGGAACACGGTTCGCCGGAATGCGGCGAGGGCCGGCGCGCCGCAGCGCGGGCTGCCCACCGACGGGTCCGCACCCGACCGCGGCCCCGCACCCGACCGCGCGCCCGCGCCCCCCTCCGGCCCGGCGGCCACCCCCGCCCCCGTCCTCAGGAGGTCGCCGTGAACTCGTCCGGGCCGCTCGTCGTCGTCGGCGACCTCCTCCTCGACGAGGACATCGAGGGAGACGCCACCCGCCTCGCCCCCGATGCCCCCGTGCCCGTCGTCGAGGCCGCCACGCGGCGGTCCCGGCCCGGCGGGGCCGGCCTGGCGGCCGCGCTCGCCGCCCGGTACGGCGGGGAGGTCGTCCTGATCACCGCGCTCGGCCGGGACGCGGCGAGCGACACCGCCCGGCGCGCGCTGCGGGACCGGGTGGCCCTGGCGGAGCTTCCGCTGGACGGGACGCTGCCGGTGAAGACACGGGTGCTCGCCGCCGGCCGGCCGGTGGTACGGATCGACCGGGGCGGCGGTACGCCGGGCGCGCCCGGGTCCGGCGTCCTCGCCGCCCTGGCCTCGGCCCGGGCCGTCCTCGTGGCCGACTACGGCCGGGGCACGGCCGACGTCCTGCGCACCGCGCTCGCCTCCGCCGCCCCGCGGGTGCCGCTCGTCTGGGACCCGCATCCCCGGGGCGGCCCGCCGGTTCCGGGCGCCCGCCTGGTCACCCCCAACGCCTCCGAGGCGACCGCGCTCTGCGCCGTCGTCGGCAGCTCCCTGCGTGCCCACGCCGGCCGGGGCGCCGACCTCGCCGGGCGGTGGGCGGCCGGCTCCGTGTGCGTGACGCTCGGCGAGCGGGGTGCGCTCCTCACCCGGCCGGGGTCCGCTCCGGTCCTGGTTCCGCCCCCCTACCGCGCCTCCGGCGATCCGTGCGGCGCGGGCGACTGCTTCGCGGCGGCGGTCGCCTGCGCCCTCGCGGACGGCGCGCTCCCGGAGGAGGCGGTCGTCCGCGCGGTCGCCGAGGCGGCGGCGTTCGTGAACGCCGGAGGCGCGGGCAACCCCGGCCTCTGGGAACCGGCCGGCCCCGGCGACGCCGGACCGCCGCCGTCCTCCGACGCCTTCGAGCTGGCGCGCCGGGTCCACGCGCGCGGGGGCACCGTGGTGGCCACCGGCGGCTGCTTCGACCTGCTGCACGCGGGCCATGTGGGTCTCCTCGAGAACGCGGGCCGGATCGGGGACTGCCTGATCGTCTGCGTGAACTCCGACGCCTCGCTGACCCGACTCAAGGGCCCGGGGCGGCCGCTGAACCCGCTGGCGGACCGCATGCGGGTGCTCGGCGCACTGGGCAGCGTCGACGCGGTGGTGTCCTTCGAGGAGGACACTCCCGTACGGCTCCTCGAAGCGCTGCGGCCCGACGTGTGGGTCAAGGGCGGGGACTACGCGGCCGACGACCTGCCCGAGGCGGAGGTGCTGCGGAAGTGGGACGGCCAGGCGGTGGTGCTGCCTTATCTCGACGGCCGTTCCACCACCTCCCTCGCCGACCGCGCGGCCCGGGCGGCGGCCGAACGGTGACGGCGCGGGAGGCGGAGGACCTGTCGGACATGGCGTACGCGAGCGAGGGCGAGCACGCCACCGGGCGGCGGCCGAGCGTCCTGGTGCTCCGCGCCCTGGGGCTCGGCGACCTGCTGACCGCCGTACCGGCCCTGCGGGCGCTGCGCCGGGGATACCCCGGCCACGAGATCGTCCTCGCCGCTCCGGCGCGGCTCGCGGACGTCGCGCGGGCCACCGGCGCGGTCGACCGGCTGTTGCCGACGCGTGCCTCGGGGCGCGAGGTCCCGGCCGCGCTGCACTGGCCCGGCCCGCCGCCCGTCCTCGCGGTCGACCTCCACGGCAACGGCCCGCTCAGCCACCGCCTTCTGGCGGGGCTCGGGCCGGGCGCGCTCTGGGCGTTCCGCCATCCCGGCCTGCCGGATCAGCGGGGCCCGCGGTGGCAGGCGGACGAGCACGAACGGGAGCGCTGGTGCCGGCTGCTGCGCTGGTACGGCCTCGACGCCGACCCCGACGCGCTGCGCATCCCGCGCCCGGTCGTGCCCTCCCCGCTGCCGGGGGCCGTGGTGATCCACCCGGGGGCGGACGCGGCCGCCCGCCGCTGGCCCGTCGACCGCTTCGCCGCCGTGGCGCGCGCCGCGCGGAGGGCCGGGCACCCGGTGGCGGTCACGGCGGGCCGTGGCGAGGGCCCGACGGCCCGTGCGGTGGCGGAGCTGGCGGGCCTGCCCGCCGCGTCGGTCATGGGCGGTGGGCACGACGTGCCGTTCGACCGGCTGTGCGCGCTGGTGGCGGAGGCACGCTGCGTGGTGGTGGGCGACACGGGGCTGGCCCACCTCGCCTCGGCCCTGGCCACCCCCTCCGTCGTCCTCTTCGGGCCGGTTGCGCCCCGGCTCTGGGGCCCGCCGGCCGCCGGCCCGCACCACCCGATCTGGCACCCTTCCCCCACCGACGACCCCCTCCGACCGGGCGACCCCCACGGTCCGGCCCCGGATCCCAGACTCCTCCGGATCACCCCGGACGAGGTGGCGAGGACCATGCAAAGGGCCCTGGCGGGCACTCCCGCCGTCAGACCGCCGTGCCCACCCGGGCCCGCGCCGTCGGGACAGCCGGCCCGATCGGTACGAGGGCGGGAAGCGGGACGGCCTTGGTCCGGCCCCGGCGTGAGCGGACGGCCAGGGCCGCGGTGACCGTGGCCGCGACGAGGAGGCCGCCCGTCACCAGGGCTCCGCGGACGCCGAGGAGCTCCATCAGGAGGCCCAGAGTCGGAGGGGCCGCCAGGCCCCACAGCGTGCGGACGCTGTTCCAGGCGCCGAGGACGCGGCCGCGCAGAGCGGGCGGGGGGTCGGTCTGCAGGACGGTGTTCTGGGCGGTGTCCGCGACGGACTCGGCGACCGCCATGGGCAGGACGAGGACCAGCAGGACGGCGACCGACGGCACGACGCCGGCGAGGACCTGGAGCAGCGCCCCGGCGAGCGTCAGGAGGGCGACCAGCCGGACCCCGGGGCGGCGCAGGCGGGCGCCGAGCACGGCGCCGACGATGCCGCCCACGGCCAGCACGGTGGCCACGGTGCTGAACGTTGCGGCGTCCCCCGCGAGGGGGCCGGTGACCAGGACCACGAGGGTGAGCGAGTAGTTGCGGCCGAACAGGGCGCTGACGGCGTTGAGGCCCGCCAGGGCGACCAGCCGCGGGCGCCGGGCGAAGAAGGCCAGCCCTTCCCGTACACCGCCCCCGCCGTCACCGGCGCCGCCGCCTCGTCCGAGCCGCGCGCCCTCGAGCCGCGTCCGCCCGGCCCGCTCCGCCCGCGGCGACCGCCGCCGCGCCCGCCCCGTGGCCTTCGGCCGCCCGTCGTGCCGTACGGGCTTGAGGAAGGGGATCACGGCGGCGACGAAGAGGAACGACAGCCCGTTGGCGACGTAGGCGGCGGCCGTGCCCAGGACGCCCACCGTCACGCCGGCGAGCGCGGCTCCGGCGAGCCGGCCCCCGCTGTGGGCGAGGGAGCCGACCCCGATGGCGGAGGGGACGTCCTCGGCGCGGACGAGGTCGTTGCCGAGCAGGGCGCAAGCCGGCCCGTCCACCGTCGCGACGATCCCGGTGAGCGCCGCCAGGCCCATGAGCACGGGCAGGTTCAGTTGGTCGAGCGCCACGAGTACGGCGGTGAGAGCGGCGATCCCGGCGAGCAGCGTCTGGCCGACGGCGGCCGTCAGCTTCCGGGGCCAGCGGTCCACGACGGCTCCGCCCAGGGGGCCCAGGAGCAGGCCGGGCGCGGCCTGGACGGACATGGAGAGTCCCGTCGCGGCGGCGGAGCCGGTGATCTGGAGGACGAGCAGGTTCTGGACGGTGAGCTGCATCCAGGTGCCGGCGTTGGAGACGAAGTGGGCGACGGCCCACCAGCGCATGCTGCGCCCGCGCAGGGAACGCCAGGGGGAGCGGTCGCTCGAAGCGTCCCGGGCCGGCGGGACGGGAGCGCCCTGGACGGCGGGCGAGGGCGGTGGCGTGGAGGAAGACACAGGGGTACCTGGGGGCGCTTCGGCGCGGACGGGGAGGGAGCGTGGGGGCCGGTGCGCCTGTCCCCGGAGGGTGGAGTGGCGTTCCGCGTGCGCTCGGCGGTGAGCGGCGGGGCGGTCCCGGCGACCATCGTGGCAGACGGTGCCCGAGAAGCCGTCGGCCCGTCCCGCGCCGACGGCACCGGAAACCCCCAACAGGCCCTCGCCTGCGGGCATCGCCGCCTCTGGTGTGCTTGCTCACACCGGCCGCCGTCCCCGCCCGAGCGGCGTCCCCCGCCCGGCCCCGCGCCCGGGCACCCCCTAGGGGGTGCCGTTGCGCCCGGCGGCGTAATCCGACGCGCCCGCTCCCCGACCCGTACGCAGAGTGGGACGGAACGCACGGCGACGGCGGAGCCACGGCAGTCGCCGTGCGCGGAGCACCGGCACCGCCCGCCCACGGAAGGGAACGCGATGAACAGCGGCGTACAGGTCGAGCTGGACGGCAAGCAGGCTCTCGTCACCGGTGGGGCGCGGGGGCTCGGTGCGGCGATCGTCCGGCGACTCGCCCGCGCGGGAGCGTCCGTGCTGGTCGCCGACGTGCGCCAGGACCTCGCGAAGGAGCTGTGCGAGAGCCTGCTCGCCGAGGGGTGCCGGGCGCGGCCGGTCGTGCTGGACGTCCGCGACGCGGAGGCGGTGGCCGAGGTCTTCCGGGACCTGGACGACACCGGCGAGGCGGTCGACATCCTGGTCAACAACGCCGCCGTCGACGTCACCAAGGCCGTGGAGCAGCTGACGGCGGAGGAGATGACGCACGTCATCACCACCAACCTCCTCGGCCCGATGTACCTGTGCCGGGAGGGCTACGGGCGGATGGTGGCGAGGGGCGGCGGACACATCGTCAACATCCTGTCGACGGCCGCGATCCGTACGTGGACGGAGGCGGGCCCGTACGCCGCCGGCAAGACGGGCTTGCGGACGTTCACGCACACCCTGTTCAAGGAGGCGCAGCGCGACTGCCCCGGCATCGGCGTCACGGGGGTGGTGGCCGGCGGCATGGAGACGGCCTTCATCCTGGACCGTTTTCCGGACGCCGACGTCTCGCTCCTGCAGAGCCCGGAGATCGTGGCGGACACCGTGATGTACGCGCTGTCGGTGCCGCCGGGAAGCGCGGTCGCCGAGGTTGTGGTCGTCCCCCGGCGGGAACCCTCGTGGCCGTGACCGACGGACGGAAATCTTCTGTGGAGGAGGCAGAGCCATGGCCGACACCCTCGGCTTCGACCCCCGGACGGTGATCGTCACTGGTGCGGACTCCGGTATCGGCCGCGCCGTGGCGGTGCGGCTGGCGGAGGCGGGACTGGACGTGGGCATCACCTGGCACACCGATGAGGAGGGCGCCTCGGCCACGGCCGAGGAGGTGCGTGCCCAGGGTCGCAGGGCGGTGGTCGCGCGGATGGACCTGACGCGGCTGCCGGAGGCGGCCGACGTGGTCGATCTGCTGGCGGAGGAGCTGGGCCGGGTCGACGTCCTCGTCAACAACGCGGGGACCGGTACGGCCACACCCTTCCTCGATCTCGACCTGGCGACCGTCCGTTCCGTCCTCGACGTGGACCTCGTCGGGCCGCTGCTGTGTTCGCAGCGCGCGGCGCGGCGCATGATCGCCCAGGGCGGCGGCGGACGGATCGTGAACGTGACGTCGGTGCACGAGCACCAGCCCCGGGTCGGCGCCGGCCCGTACTGCGCGGCCAAGGGCGGCCTGGGGCTGCTGACGCAGGTCATGGCGCTGGAGCTGGCGGAGCACGGCATCACGGTGAACGCGGTCGCGCCCGGCGAGATCGCCACGCCGATGACCGGCCAGGAGGACGCCGACGTGCTCGCCGCGTCCCGCCCGGGCATCCCGCTCGGCCGGCCGGGGGACGCCCGTGAGGTGGCGGCCGTGGTGGCGCTGCTTGCGGGGCGGGAGGCGTCGTACGTCACCGGCGCCTCGTGGTCGGTGGACGGCGGGATGCTGCGGATGGGGCCGATGGCGGGCTCGCACCTGGAGAGCGACGACTGGCGGCGCCCCTGACGACGGGATGTCTGGGCGGGACGGCGGCGGGTACGCGCCGCATGACCGGCGGACACGCCGCGCGCGCCGTTCGCGCGGGCGGCCGCTCGGGGCGGACGAGCCGGAGGCGAAGTGAAGACGAGGACGAACACGAGGACGACGGCGGAGGCGGGAGCGGAAGAGCTGAGGGGGCCGGGGTGGAGGCACGGCAGGGGTGCCGGGAAGCGTTCCGGACCCCCCTTGGTGGCCGTCTATCTCAACGACCACCTCGCGGGAGCCTCCGCGGGTGTGCAGTTGGCGCGCCGGATGACCCGGGCGCATCGCGGCAGGGCCTTCGAACGGCAACTCGCCGGGCTGGCCGAGGAGGTGCGGGAGGACCGCCGGACGCTGTGCCGGCTCATGGAGGTGCTCGGCGTCCCCCGGCGGCGTTCCAGGGCCGCGGCGGGATGGGCGGCCGAGAGGCTCGGACGGTTCAAGTTCAACGGAAGGGTGCTGACCCGCTCCCCGCTCAGCGACGTCCTCGAACTGGAGGCGATGCGGCTGGCCGTCGAGGGCAAGGCCGACTGCTGGCGCTCCCTGCGCGGGCTGGCCCGGACGGATCCCCGTCTCGACCCGGACGCCCTCGACGAGCTGATCCAGCGCGCCCGGCGCCAGTCCCAGGCCCTGGAGGCCATGCGGACGACGGCCGCGACGCACGTCCTGACAGCGGAGGTACGGTCGACCGCGGCAGGAACGGCCGCCCCGCGCGACCTCCCTCCCGCGAGCCTCAGTTGAGCAGCCGCAGGACCGCCCGCTCCACCGCCCCCTGGGTGGCGGGGCGGCCGAACACCCCGTCCTCGCCGAGGCGGTCCAGGGCGGACGCGATCGTGTCCCCTGCCTCGAAGCGTTCGACGACGGTCGGGTCGATGTACGAACTGCGGCAGACGGCGGGCGTGTTGCCGAGGTAGCCGCTGACTTCCCGTACGGCCCGGCCGACCGCCCTGGCCCGGGCGGTCCGTGACTCCCCCGCCCTCACCTCGGAGACGGCGAGGGCGACGGCGGCGAGGACGGTGGCGTGCCAGGTCCGGAAGTCCTTGGCGGTGATGTCGCTGCCGGAGCGCTCACGGAGGTAGGCGTTGAGTTCGTCGGCGTGGACGTCGTGCCACGCGCCGTGGTCCCAGTAGGCGAACAGCTGCTCTCCGCCGCCGCGTCGGCGGAGCAGGGCCCTCAGGACCTTGTGCGCGGCCTCGTCCACGAGGGCGCGGGTCTGGTGGCGGCCGGACTTGGCGGGGTAGCTGAGGCGGACCTCGCCCCGGGCGCAGCGGGCGTGTTCGCGTCGCAGGGTGGTGAGGCCGTACGAGCCGTTGTCGCGGCGGTAGCCGTCGCCGCCGACCCGGAAGAAGCCGAGGTCGAGCAGGCGTGCCGCGCAGGCGAGGACGCGTGCGCGGCACAGGCCCCGGCGCTCCAGGTCGGCGGCGATGCCTTCGCGGAGCCGGGGGAGGCTGCGGGCGACCGCGCGGACGTGCTCGTGCTTCACCTCGTCCTGCCGGCGCCGGAACTCCTCGTGGTAGAGGTACTGGCGGCGGCCGGCGTCGTCGGTGCCGATGGCCTGGATGTGGCCGTTGGGCCAGGGGCAGATCCACACGTCCTGCCATGCCGGGGGGATGACCAGCGCCTTGACGCGCTCGGTGTCGTCCTTCGCCAGGGGGTGTCCGTCGGCGTCCAGATAGCGGAAGCCTCGGCCGTGGCGTACGCGCCGCCACCCCGGACGGTCGGGGTCGCTCGTTCTCAGTCGCACGTCCTCCTTGTGCCCGGTGCGGCCCGTTTCACTGCCGGGGGCTGCCGGGAGCGGCGGAAGCGGGGCGGGCGCCGCGGACCGGCCCCGTACGTCGGTCCGCGCAGCCGGGTCCGCCCGGCCGGGCTCAGGGTGCTTCGTCGGGGCCCGGGTCGAGCACGGGCTCCGCGGCCGAGCGGGCGGACTGGATCCGGCCGCGGCGTCCGACGACGGCCGCGGCGGCGAGGGCGCTGCCGAGGAAGGCGACGGCGACGACCCAGGGGCGGTCGACGACGTGCCCGGTGGCGTGGTCGAGGGAGTAGCGGCCCGCACCGGCGACGCCGATGGCGGCGGCGGTGAAGCCGAGGAAGGCCGGGTACTCATAGCCCCCGGCCTGGGCGAAGAAGCCGGCCGGGGCGTGGACGGCGACCGCGCCCGCCATGGCGCCGGCCGCCGCGGCCCCGGCAGCGGGGGTGGCGAGGCCGAGGGCGAGCAGGACTCCGCCGCCGGTCTCACCTGCCCCCGCGGCGATCGCGCTCTCCCGGCCCGGGGAGAAGCCCATGGCCTCCATGGCGTGGGTCGTGCCTTCGACCCCGCCGCCGCCGAACCAGCCGAAGAGCTTCTGGGTTCCGTGCGCGGCGAGAACGGCGCCGGTGCCGACCCGCAGCACGAGCAGCCCGAGGTCGCGTCGGTTGAGGCAGGTCATAAGGGGTCTCCCGGTCGCTGGGGTCGGGGCGGGCGTACGGCGTGCCCTCCGTGACCCACTCTCGCCGCCCCGGGAGCCGGGGCCTCTGCGTTGTTGCGCCACATGGGTTACGCCGCCCCGCGGTTGCCCGGCCCGCGCCGTCCCGTCCGTCCGTTCGAGACCGCCGGGTCCGCCCGGCGGAGTCGTGCGCTACATTTTGCCGGTCCCCCGCCCCTCGATCATCCGCGATCACTTCTGTTCGGAGCCGGAATCCCATGAGCGACATCGTCAACGGCCTCGGCCGGGCCACCGCCTACGGCGCCCTGGGTGTGGTGCTGTTGATCCTCGGCATCGTCCTGGTGGACCTCCTGACGCCGGGGAAGCTCGGGCGGCAGATCTGGGAGGAGCGCAACCGCAACGCCGCGCTCCTGCTCAGCTCGGCGCTGCTCGGCATCGGCGGGATCGTCTTCACGTCGATCTGGACGACCTACGACTCCTTCGGCAAGGGGCTTGCCTCCACGGCCGCGTTCGGTCTGCTGGGTCTGGTGATGATGGCCGTGGCGTTCCTGGTGGTGGACCTGGTCACGCCCGGCAAGCTGGGCGCCACCCTCGTCGACCCCGAGCCGCACCCGGCGGTCTGGGTTACGGCCTCGTGCAACCTGGCGGTCTCCGCCATCCTCTCCGCCTCCATCGCCTGACCCCCGCGCCCGGCCCGTCGCCGGGGAGACGCGCCCACCTCCGCCGGTGTCAGCCGCCGAGCGGCTCGACCTCCAGGAAGCGCCGGCCGCGCGGTCCCCGGTAGAGCAGCGCCTCCCAGCCGCACCGCTCCAGGGCGGGGACGAGCCGGGTGAGGGCGGGTTCCGCCTCTCCCGCGGCGCCGCCGGCCGGCGGTCCCAGCCACTCCACGACGGCCGTGCCCGGCCGCTCCCCCGCGGTGACGCGGTAGCCGGTCGCCACGCGCGCTCCGGCGGGGTCGACGGCCGAGGGAGGCGTCTTCGCCGCCTCCAGGGCGAGGGCGATCGCGCGGACGGGCTGTCTTCGCTCCCATTCGGCGGGCAGGGCACCCGGCTCGCCGCCGTCGCGGCGGCTCAACCGGCGGATCTGCAGCAGCCCTTCCCAGGCCGCCCGCACCTCCCGCGACCGCTGCTCGGCCTCCTCGGCCGGCGGCGGCGGGCCGTCCCCCGTCGCCGCCTCGAACGCCCCGCCGCTCACTGCAGGCGCCGGATGTCGCCGCGGACCCGGTAGAAGCCGCCGGAGGCCGGGTGCAGGGCATCGACCACGTACCGTGCGCCGGCCTCGCGGATCGCTCGGGGGAACTGCACGTTCCAGGAGGGTTCGTAGCCCTCGGAGATCACGTGCACCCGGGTCCTGCCGCCCTCCTGGACGCACTCCACGACGACCGAGCCGGCCGGCGCGGCGCTCACCACCGTCACGGCCTCCACGGTCGTCGCCGGTTCGTAGGTCGGCAGGGCCGCGGCGAGCTTGATGTCCTTGGCGACCGGCACCGTGCCCTGCTGGGCGGCGGCGATCGCCGCCTCGCTCGCGTCCACACAGACCAGCGAACCGTCCGTGGTCACCAGATAGAGCCGGTCCTCGCGGTACTGCATGGAGAGCGCGGAGCCGCCGCCGGTGCCCAGCTTCCAGAGCCGGGTGCCGTCCTCGGCGAAGCAGTACACCGACGAGGCGGAGTCGGCGGCGAAGACGAACCGGCCGCCCGGCGAGGTCGCGCAGGAGTACACCGGGCTGTCGCAGGCGTACACGGCCTCGACGCGCCCGGTCTTCTTCGCCAGCCGCTGCACCTTCCGGTGGGCGGTTCCGGCGTAGACCGCGGCGTCCTCCTGCCATCCGAAGAGGACGCCGCCGGCGGTCGCGGTGTGCCACAACTCGCCTCCGCCGTCGGGTGCGTACGCCGTGACGCCCTTGCTGTGCCCGTGGTAGACGGCGTCGCCGTCGGCGCGGACCATCCAGGCGTGCTCGCCCCGGCTGTTGCGGGACCACTGGTGCTCGTCCTCGTGGTCGATGACGGTCAGCCGCCCGGAGCGGTCGGCGACGTCGAGGACGCCCTCGTGGATGTCGAGCCAGAAGATGTCGACGTCGGCGGCGATGTCGTACGCGGCGAAGGGCAGCTTCGACGAGAGGTCGTACACCCGGCCGTCGTCGCAGCCGGCGTAGATCCAGAAGTCGTCCGCGACCAGGCACTTCACGCCGTCGGGGAGGCTGAACCGGGCCCGGACGTCACCCGTGTGGCTCAGGGTGTACACCGAGCCGGCCTGGTTCCCCACATAGACGTGCTGGTCGTCCACGTGGATGCCGAAGGCGGCGGAGCCGGTCCTGAAGCGCCACAGGACCGGGGCGACGGCGCGTGCCGTGGAGGGTGCGGAGACGACCTCGCGGCGGGTGATCGACCGGGCGGCGCGCCGGCCCTGCACCGCCGGGGCGTACCCCTTGCGGACCTTCTCCCCTATCTTCTTCGCCGCCGCGGCACGGGCCTTCTCGGTGGTCGGGAAGGTGGAGGTCTGGGTCTGTCCGGCCGAGCCGATCCGGCCGTAACGGACCGACACCACGAGGTCGTCGACCGTCACTTCGTAGAACTTGTGCGCGCCGCCGCCGTCCTGGGACAGCTCCAGATAGGTCTTCGTCGTCATGGGGAAAACCGTAGGCGCTGCCACTGACAACGCTCCTCGACCCCGGACCCCGGCGCCTCCCCGGCCCCGGTTCAGCGCTGGCTGCGGCCGCTCGTCACGGCGTAGTACTGCAGGTCCTGCCGGTCGATCGGCCGGCGTACCGGATAGCGGCTGGTCACCGTCGTCGTGATCCGTCCGGCGCGTTCCACGGTGGCCTCGCTGTGGCCGGTGCGCAGCGGCAGGAGTTGCGCGTGCACACCCGCCGGTGCCTGGTACGCGCCCTGCGTTCCCCCGGTGCCGGTGCGCACCCGCGCGGGCGCCGTGAGGAAGCTCAGCACCTCCACCGTGTCCCGCGGCGGGGCGGTGCCCTCGCGCGGCTCTATCACCTTCGGCTGGGCCGCGGCGGGGGGCCTGTCGCCGGCGAACTGGACGCGGGAGGTCAGATAGACGGTGTCCCGGACGATCTTCGGCCAGGCGCCGGTCTTGAACCGGGTGAGGTAGTAGGAGGAGAGGTCGAGATAGGCGTAGCCGTTGTGCAGGGACGGCGCGAAGTGGGTGCCTTCGGAGTAGTCGTTCCAGGTGGTGAGCTGGACCCAGTCGGCGTTCGAGGCGATGGCCGCGCCCCAGCTCGCGCGCAGGGTCTCGGTGTTGCCCGCCTCGTCGTAGATGCCCTGGTTGGGGCGGGCGTCCTGGACGGAGACGGGCTGCATCCAGATCTTGCCGAGCCGGTGGGCGCGGTCGGCGTCGGCGGTGGCACCGGACTGGCGGTGGTAGGTGCGGCTGCCCCAGTCGGAGAAGCCGTGGCTGATCGACGCGTACCGCTCGCGGTCGGGGGTGAAGTCGAGGAAGAGCGGGACGAGCGCGGTCCGGACGGAGTGCCGGGAGCGCAGTTCGTCCATGGTGAGCCGCCACCAGGCGGGGTCCTTCTCCTCCGCCTTGAAGGGGGAGACGACGAGCCGGCCGTCGGCAAGCCGGTGGGCCGAGGGGTGGCGGGCGAGTTGCGCGAGCGAATCCGCGAGGGCGGCCGGGGTGGTGTCGAGGGAGGTCATGTCCGGCATGAGCTGGACGCGGAAGCCGGGGTCCTCCTCGGCGGCGGCGCGCATGAGGAGTCCGACCCGCTCCCAGTTGCGTCCGCTCAGCGACAGGAGGTCGACGGTGAAGCCGTCGAGTCCGGCGTCGCGTGCGGTGCGGACCTCCTGGCGCAGGTGGGCCAGCTCCCAGTCGCCGGTCTCGGGTCCGGCGGGCAGCGGACGGTCGCGCAGGAGTCCGGCGTAGGCGCGGTGCTTGCCCTTCTCGCCGTTCGCGGTGAGGTAGTTGCGGCTGTAGTAGTCGTCGCGCGGCGGCCGGTTGTCGAGGGAGAGCGGGTACGGCGTGAAGTAGTGGGCGAACACCAGCTTGCCGGAGGCGCGCAGGGTCCGGGTGTCGGGGAGGTCGAAGGGGAGGGCGGTGCTGTACTGCTCCGCCGTGGTGGCCCGTTCCGCCGTCGCGCCGTCGCGGAGCGCCGCCGCCGCGCCGATGCCGGCGAGGGATCCGGCGAGCAGGACGCCGAGCACGAGGCCGGGGAGGAGTCTGCGGCGCCCCGGGGCCCGGTGGGGCCGTGCGGCGCGGGTCCTGCGTCCCGGCAGGGCGGGTGGGGTGGGGATGGGCGCCATGGGGTCCCTCCGGCGGGTCGAGGCTGCCGCGGTCCCGCGGGCTGCGCTGTCAGTAGTACAGCCGATCCCGCACCGGGGGACAACAACCGTCCGGGTCGCGCCGGGCGGCCTCCGGCGGCGCGGCCGGTACCGCTTGCGGGCGCGTCGGCGGGGGTGACCGGCGGCGGACGAGGGGGCGGCGGGTTCCGCTTCGCCGGCGGCGGACGACCGAATTCGTTTCGCCCGGAAGGTCCCGTTCCTGCCCGCCTCTCCACCAGGGGATGACTGTGGTTTTCGCCACACTGGGAACTTTTCGAGAAGTGAGGTCTGCCTTCCTTCGGGCGGACCCGGAGGTTCCGTTCACCGCCTCACGTGCGCCAACTCGGGCCCGCCGGGCGTATTATGCGGTCGGCCGCGAGAACGCGGGCCGCCTTGTCACGAGATGAACGCGCCATCACCTTCTGAGGTCGTTCGCGTGAACCGCAGCGGACGTGGGCGAGTTTGTCGTACTGTTCCGCGTTGCGACGCTTGCTCATCCGGTCAGGGGCCCGGTGAGTAGGGCGGCGAACGTCGACACGTGCCGGGGGGGTACATGTGGCATGCCCGTACAACTGAGACCCAGTCTGTCCGCACCGAAGGCGGCTCACGACCGGTCCATCCGCATCCACGCGCCAAAGCGCGCTGGTATCGGGTTCTCGCTCTGGCGGTGGACATCCTCGGGGTGGCTCTGCCCACCGCGCTGATCATGCGCGTCGAGCGACAGCCGTACGCCCTCACCGGCGCGGCCGTCGCCGCTCTGGCGTGGGTCGTGGTGCGCGCGCTGCGCCGCCGCTACGCCGGCCGTTCGCTGGGCGAGTCCCGGGGCAGTCTGCCGGTGCTGCACGACTGGCTGATCCTGCTCGGTGTGCTCGCCGTCCTGCGGGCCGCCGCCGATCTGCACCACCCGGCGCTGCTCTGCCTCGCGGCCGTGCTGCCGGCGCCCGTCCTCACCCTGATCTGCACGAAGCTGACCTGGAACCACCTGGTGGCCGCGCGCCGCGAGGCGCAGGTGGTCACCCGGGTCCTCGTCCTGGGCGAGCCCCGGGCCGCCGGTGACGTCGCCGAGCACCTGGCGGGCCGCACCGAGCACCCGTACGTCGTGGTCGGTGTCGTCGCCATAGGCGAGGGCCCGGTCCGTACCGGCGCCCCGGTGGCCGCCCGGCTCGGCGTGCTGATGCCCGAGGCCGCCGACGGGGACACCGAGCACGTCCTCGCCGCCGCCCGTGAACTGGAGGCGGACGTCGTCCTGGTCGCGGCCGGTGCGCGGATGGCCGGTGAGCGGCTGCGCCGGCTCTCCTGGGGGCTGCACGACGCGGGCACCGAGCTGGCGCTCGCCCCGGGTCTGGTGGAGTTCTCCGTGAAGCGGCTGGAGACCACGTCGGCGGCCGGGATGGCGCTGCTGCGGGTCGCTCCGCCGGTGCGCAGCGGTGTGCAGCAGTTCTTGAAGTCCGTGATGGACCGGGCGGGCGCCGCGTTCGGTCTGCTCGTCCTGTCGCCGCTGTTCCTCGCGATAGGAGCGGCGGTACGACTGACGTCGCCGGGGCCGGTGTTCTACCGCCATGTGCGGATCGGTCAGGACCGGGCGCCGTTCGTGATGTGGAAGTTCCGCACCATGTTCGTGGACGCAGACGCCCGCAAGGCCGAGCTGTCGCACGCCAACGAGAACGACGGTCTGATGTTCAAGATGCGCCGTGACCCGCGGGTGACGCGGGTGGGGCGGCTGCTGCGCCGTACGTCGCTGGACGAGCTGCCGCAGCTGATCAACGTCCTGTCCGGCGCCATGTCGCTGGTGGGCCCGCGTCCGCCGCTGCCGGAGGAGGTGGCGCGGTACGGGGACGTGGAGCTGCGCCGGCTCTCGGTGCGGCCGGGGATGACGGGTCTGTGGCAGATAAGCGGCCGCTCCGACCTGTCGTGGGACGAGACGGTCGAGCTGGACCTTCACTATGTCGACAACTGGTCGTTCACCAGTGACGTCGACGTCATGGCCCGTACGTTCCGCGCCGTCGTCGACGGTCGCGGAGCGTACTGACGGGCCGGCCGCCTCATGGTTTCAGTGCTGTGCGCGCCACCAGGCGTACGTGGACGCGATGCCGTCCCGGAGACCGATCGAGGGCTTCCAGCCCAGGCCGCTGAGCCGGGACACGTCGAGGAGCTTGCGCGGCGTGCCGTCGGGCTTGGCGGTGTCCCAGGCCAGCCGGCCGCGGAAGCCGGTGACGTCGGCGACGGTCTCGGCGAGTTCGCGGATGGTGAGGTCCTCGCCGCAGCCGATGTTGACCGGCTCGTCCCCGTCGTAGGTCCGCAGCAGGACGGCGCAGGCCGAGGCGAGGTCGTCGACGTGCAGGAACTCGCGGCGCGGGGTGCCGGAGCCCCAGAGGACGATCTCCTCGCGCCCGTCCTCGCGGGCCTCGTGGAAGCGGCGGATCAGCGCCGGGAGGACGTGCGAGGTCTCGAGGTCGAAGTTGTCCCCGGGGCCGTAGAGGTTGGTCGGCATCGCGGAGATGTAGGCGGCGCCGTACTGCTTGCGGTAGGCCTGGATCTGAACGATGCCGGCGATCTTGGCGAGGGCGTAGGCCTCGTTGGTGGGCTCGAGCGGGCCGGTGAGCAGCGCGTCCTCGTGGATGGGCTGCGGGGCCAGCTTGGGGTAGATGCAGGACGAGCCGAGGAAGAGCAGCCGCTCGACCCCGGCGGCGTGCGCTCCCGCGACGACGCTGAGCTGGATCTGGAGGTTCTCCTCCAGGAACTGCACCGGGTAGGTGCTGTTCGCCATGATGCCGCCGACCTTGGCGGCTGCGAGCACCACGGCGTCGGGGCGCGTCTCGGCGAGGAACGCGGCGGTCGCCGCCGCGTCCCGCAGGTCGAGCTCGGCGCGGGTGCGGGTGATCACGTCGTGTCCGTCCGCGGTCAGCCGACGGGCCACGGCGGCGCCGACCAGGCCGCGGTGGCCCGCGACGAAGACGCGGGCGTGCTCCGGCAGGTACGACGGAGCTTCCGTCCGGTCGGTCGTCGGGTCGGTCGTCGATTGAGTCATGGTCGGGATCATGCCAGGCCGCCGGGGGCGATCACACACCAGATCCGGATTTTCTTCTTGTTCCACCACAGACCCGTATGCCACGGGATATTCGCACGCTACGGATCGGCTGGGGGCCGGTTCGTTCGGGAGGGGCTCCACGCATGAGCAAGACCGCACTCATCACCGGCGTGACCGGTCAGGACGGTTCGTACCTGACGGAACTGCTGCTGTCCAAGGGCTACACGGTGCACGGCCTGGTCCGCCGGTCGTCCAGCTTCAACACGGAGCGGATCGACCACGTCTACCAGGATCCGCAGCAGGCGAACCGTTCGTTCGTGCTGCACCACGCGGACCTCTCCGACGGGGTCGCGCTGGTGAACCTCCTCCGGGACATCCGGCCCGACGAGGTCTACAACCTGGGCGCGCAGTCCCATGTGCGGGTCTCCTTCGACGCCCCGCTGTACACGGGCGACGTGACGGGCCTGGGCGCGCTGCGGCTCCTGGAGGCGATCCGGGCGAGCGGCGTGGACACCCGCATCTACCAGGCGTCCTCGTCCGAGATGTTCGGCGCGACGCCGCCGCCGCAGAACGAGCAGACGCCGTTCCACCCGCGCAGCCCGTACGGCGCGGCCAAGGTCTTCGCGTACTGGGCGACGGTGAACTACCGCGAGGCGTACGACATGTTCGCCGTGAACGGGATCCTCTTCAACCACGAGTCCCCGCGCCGGGGCGAGACGTTCGTGACCCGCAAGATCACCCGCGCGGTGGCGCGGATCAAGGCCGGTCTGCAGGACCGGCTGTACCTGGGCAACCTCGACGCCGTACGGGACTGGGGGTACGCCCCCGAGTACGTGGACGCGATGTGGCGGATGCTCCAGCAGGACGAGCCGACCGACTACGTGGTGGCGACCGGGGTGCCGGCCACGGTGCGGCAGTTCCTGGAGACGGCCTTCTCGCACGCCGGTCTTGACTGGTCGGAGTTCGTGCGGTTCGACCCGAAGTACGAGCGTCCGAGCGAGGTCGACGCGCTGATCGGTGACGCGAGCAAGGCGAACGAACTGCTTGGCTGGAAGCCGACCGTCCTCGTGGAGGAGCTGGCGCGGATCATGGTGGACGCGGATGTCCGTCTTGTCCAGGACCAGTTGGCTGGAGCTACCGTTCGAATTGACCGCTGACCTGCGGTTTCACCGGGTCGGATGTACCGGATTGGTCAAGTGCGCAACAATGCCGTCCGGTTCGTCATACAGTTCGCATTCATCACATCGCATGGCACGACTTCGCGCCACATTTACTGGGCTTCACGCCTGGGGGGAACATGCGTAAAACTTGGGGGCTCACCTCGGCCCTCGTCATCGCCATCGGGGCGGCGGTCGCAGCCGGCGGCTCGCTCCTGGCCCCGAAGGCCTCGGCGCTCACGCCGCCGGTCGCCTTCACCGCGGACGATCTGCCGACCTGGCAGACGAACGGCATCGTCTGGGCGCTCGCCGAGGCGAACGACACCGTCTTCGTCGGCGGCACCTTCTCCGAGCTGCGGCCGCCCGAGGGCGTCGCCGGCACCCCGAAGGACGCCGTCAACTTCGCCGCCATGAACGCGGCCACGGGCGCGCCCACCAACTGCTCCCTGTCCTTCACGGTGGGCAGCGGCACCGCGACCGTGCGGACCCTGGTGGTCTCGCCGGACAAGAAGACGCTGTACGCCGGCGGCTACTTCGGCGCCGTCAACGGCACGCCGGTCTCCAGCCTGGCGGCCATCGACATCGCCACCTGCACGCCCAAGGCGAGCTTCACTCCGAGCTTCCCCGCCACCGTGCGCGCGCTCGCCGTGACCGACACCACCATCTACGCCGCCGGCGACTTCGGCTCGGTCGAGGGCCAGACCCGCGAGCGGTTCGCGGCCATCACCACCGGCGGCGCGCTGCTGCCGTTCCGCGCGGACGCCGACGAGCCCGGCCGCGCCATCGAGATCACCCCGGACGGGCAGCACGTGCTGCTCGGCGGTGACTTCTTCCGCGTCAACGGCGCCAACTCGCACGCCCTCGCCGTGGTCGACGCCACGAGCGGCACCGTGACGAAGGCGTACCCCAACGGCTGGATCCCGCAGAACTCGGTCGTCAAGGACATCGAGACCGACGCCACCGGGTTCTACACCGGCAACGAGGGCACGGGCGGCGGCGTCTTCGACGGCCGCATAGCCCTGAACCTCTCGGACTTCGAGCAGCGCTGGCGCGACACCTGCCTGGGCGCCACGCAGGCGGTCCGCTCGTACGAGGGCGTGCTGTACAGCGCCTCGCACGCACACGACTGCTCCAGCGTCGGCGAGTTCCCGGACGGGCGCCGCTACCACCTGCTCGCCCAGCCGACCACGTCGACCGGCAAGCTCGGCTGGTTCCCCGACACCAACGACGGCCTCGGTGAGGGCATCGGCCCGCGCGCCTTCGCCATCTCCGGCACGGGTGCCACGAAGTACATGTGGGTGGGCGGCGAGTTCACCACGACCAACGGCGCCCCGGCGCAGGGTCTGACCCGCTTCGCCTCCGGCCCCGACACCGGTGCGCCGACCGTCCCCGTGGCGAGCGCCGCGGCCGTCGCCACGAACGCGGTGCAGGTCCGCTGGCGCTCCAGCCTCGACCTGGACGACTCCACGCTGACCTACAAGGTCTACCGCAACGGAGCGGCCACCCCGGTCGCGACCGTCGAGGGCGACTCCCTGCACTGGTCCCGTCCGCAGGTCTCCTTCAAGGACACCGGCGTGACCCCCGGCCAGACCTACACCTACCGGGTGACCGCGAGCGACGCGGACGGCAACACCAGCGCCCCGTCCGCGACGTCCACCGTGACCGTCCCGACGTCCCCGGAGCCGTACGCCTCCCAGGTCATCGCCGACGGTGCCGGCCTCTACTGGCGCTTCGACGAGTCGGCGACGCCGTACGCCGCCGACTCCTCGGACGCGAACAACAGCGGCCTGTACGTCAACGCCCCGGTGCTGCGCCAGACCCCGGCCGCCGTCACCGGAGCCTCCACCGCGGTGGCGCTCAACGGTTCGGACGAGCAGATCCACACCGACAAGCGGCAGAACGTCAACGGCTCGTTCACCGTCGAGACGTGGTTCAAGACGACCACCAACCGCGGCGGCAAGCTGATCGGCTTCGGTGACAACACCACCCGCAACAGCGGCAGCTACGACAAGCACCTGTACATGACGAACACCGGCAACGTGGTGTTCGGCGTCTACACCGGCTCCACCCGCACGCTCACCTCGTGGGGCTCGTACAACAACGGCGCCTGGCACCACGCGGTCGGCACCCAGGGTCCGGACGGGATGCGCCTCTACATCGACGGCAAGCTCGCCGGCTCGAACAACGTCACCACCAACCAGCAGTACTCCGGCTACTGGCACGTCGGCGCCGACAACCTCTCCGGTTGGCCGCTGCGTCCGTCGAGCAGCTTCTTCGCCGGTCAGATCGACGAGGCGGCCGTCTACCCGTCGGCGCTCACCGCCGCGCAGGTCGCCAAGCACTACAACCTGGCCTCCGCGCCCGCCGACACGGTCAGCACCGTAACGGCGACCGAGGACAGCTACGTCAACGCCGGTGCCCCGGGCACCAACTACGGCACCTCCAGCTCGATGGCGGTCCGCGGTACCTCGGCGTACCAGTCCTACCTGCGGTTCACGCTGCCGTCCGCCCCGGCCGGCACCGTCCTCAAGAGCGCCCGCCTCGCGGTGAAGACCACCACGATGGCCGGCGCGGGTTCGGCGGACAGCCAGTCCGTCGTCCCGGTCACCGGCGCGTGGACCGAGGGAGCGGTGACGTACACCAACCGCCCCGCGCTCGGCGCCACTCCGATCGGCACCCTGAGCGGTGCCACGGACGGCTCGGCGATCTACTCCGCCGCGCTGGACAACGCGGCGATCTCGGCGGCGCTCGGCAGCTCGTACAGTGTCGCGCTGACCAGCGTCGGGACCGACCCGCTGTGGATCTGGTCGTCCGAGGCGGCGGCCGCGGAGGGCACTCCGCAGCTGGTGCTGACCTTCGGCGCCCCGTAAGCAGCACGCAGTACCCCTCATGACAGGCCGCGGGGCCCCGGCAGCAGCCGGGTCCCCGCGGCCCACGTACCTCAGGAGCTCATCCATGCGTCGTCCACTTCACCGGCGCCCGGCGGCCGCGGCGGCCGTGCTGGCCGGCCTGCTCGCCCTCACCGCCTGCTCGTCGTCCGACGGCGGCGACGCCGAGGCCGGCGGGCCGCCCACGGCCACCGGCACGACCCGGCCGGGCTCCGTGCCCGACCGGCAGAACGAGGTGGCGCCGACCGGCCCCACCCCTTCCACCTCCCGGGGACCGGTCGTACCGGACTCCGACCTCAAGCCCGCCACCGGCTCGTTCACCAAGACCCAGAAGTCCTACCTGAGCGGCCGGGTCCCCAAGAACACCGACCCCGCCGCCGTGCTCCAGACCGGGCAGGAGTCCTGCCAGCGCCTGGAGCGCACCGCCAAGCGGGACAAGGACGCCGCCGTCGGCGCGATCATCGCCGGCGACATCAAGGACGCCGAGGCGACGATCACCCACCTGTGCACCGCGCAGAAGCCGCTGCTCGCCACGGCGGCCACCGGCTTCCCCGACGGCACCGTGAAGTCTCCCGAGGCCGGCACCTACCGCGCGCTGACCACCGACCCCGCGTGCTCCTGGCGCGCGCTCGGCGACGGCGGGAAGGTCCTCGCCTCCGGGCCGCCGCTCGGCTCCGAAGGCCAGGTCAAGGCCAAGATCCCCGCGGGCACCGAGGAGTTCGTCTCCTCCGGCTGCTACGCCTGGCTGCCCGCCTGACCCGCGCGCGCCCTCTCGTACACATCGAGCAGGGTGTCGACGACGGCATCCATCGAGAACGCCTCCGCGGCCAGCTTCCGGGCCGCCGCGGAGGCTTCGTCGTTCTCCCTCGGGTCAAGCAGGGCGTGCACGGCGGGGGCGAGACCCGCGGCGTCGGCGACGACGCGGCCCGCGCCCGCCTCCTCGATGTCCCGGGCCAGACCGTTGGAGCCGGTGACGACGGCCGGCGTGCCGACCGACAGCGACTCCAGGACGGACATGGGGAACGGCTCGTCGACGGACGGCAGGACATAGACGTGCGCCCGGCGCAGCTCCTCCAGCATCCGCTCGGCCGACAGCGGCCCCGGCCGGCTGATCCGGTCCTCGAGACCCAGCTCGGCGACGAGCGCGTCGACCGCGGCCCGCTCGCCCTCGTCGGGACCGGCGAGGACGAAGTGGGCGTCCGGGTGGTCGCGCAGGATCTCGGGGACCGCCGCGACGAAGTCGGTGGGCCGCTTGCGGGCCTGCAGCCGGGCCGCGTACAGAATGCGGGGCGGCCCCTCCGGGGCGGGGCGCGGCTCCTGGGCGGGGACGCCGTTGACGAGCCGTACGGACCGCTCCAGGGGGGCGCCGGCGACGGCGTCCAGGTCCTTGCGCTCCCGGCCGGTCAGGTGGAGGACGGCCGAGGCGCCGCGCAGCACGCGGCGGACGGCGACCGCGTCCAGCACCTTGGCGAGCGCCTTCCCGCTCGGGTCGACCATCCCGTGGGTCTGCAGCACCAGCGGGCGTCCGGCCCGCAGCGCGGCGAGCGCGACGGGCAGGGTCACCAAATCCCGCGCGAGATGGACGTGAACGATGTCGGCGTCCCGCACCAGCCTGCCCGCGCCGGCGAGCATCGCGGGCGAGGTGATGCCGCTGAAGCCGAGCGGCAGGATCGAGCGGGCCTGGTAGAGACGGGCGGGCACGCCCTCCACCTCCGTGGGCAGCGAGCCGCCCGCCGCGTCGAACCCGTCGCCGAGCGCGGTCAGCAGCGGCCGGTGCCCGCGCGAGGCGAGGCCCTGGCAGAGGTTGAGCGCGACCCGGACGGGCCCGCCGAAGGCGTGGGTGGGGCTGTGCAGGGTGACGGCGTGCAGCACGCGCAGGCCGCTCATACCGGCATCGGGAGGGGTCGGCGGCCCTCGGCCGTGTGCAGGGTGAGCTCCGGCAGGTCCTTGTGGAGGGTGGTGCCGGCGGCGACGACGGCGTGCCCGCCGACGGTGACGCCCGCGAGGACGGTGGCACGGGCCGCGACCCAGGCGCCGTCCTCGACGGTGATGGGGGCGTTGCGGTAGCGGAAGTCGGCGGCCCGGTGGTCGTGGCTGCCGGTGCACAGCAGCGCCTCCTGGGAGACGCAGACGTGGGCGCCGAGCGTGATGGGCTCCAGGTTGAGGAGCCAGGCGCCCTCGCCGATCCAGGTGTGGTCGCCGACGGTCAGCTTCCAGGGCCACAGGACCCTGACCCGGTGCCGTATCAGCACGCCGTCGCCGATGGTCGCGCCGAAGGCGCGCAGCAGCGCGACCCGGAGCCCGGCCGGGCAGAACCAGGCCATGAAGACCGTGTTCATCACCGCGAACCACAGGGCCTGCGTCAGCAGGCCGCGGCCCTTGTCGTAGCCGGCCAGCGTGAAGGCCGGAAGGTTTCTCATGATTTCGGTTCACCCCCCGTCGGCGCCTCCCCTGGTGCCGACGAGGTCAGACTAACGGTTGACGCGAGGTGGCCGGGCGGCGTCGGTAGACTGCCGCGGTGAGGTTCCGGGGGCGGGGGCGGCGACTTCCCGGCGCGGGACCGCAGAAAAGCCAGGGGGCGGGATGACGACCGATGTACGCGATACGGGCACACAGGCGCGTCCGGCTCCGCCCGCGCCCGCCCCGCTGCTGTTGGCCCCGGCGGTCTCCCCGCGGACGCTGCTCTCGCGCGCGTTGTCGATCCCGCTCGTGCTCGGCTTCTCGGTGTTCCTGCCGCTCGCCGTGGCGATTCAGCCCGGCGCGGGAGCCCGGGACGCCGCCTACTACCTCCAGATCGCGCTGACCATGTACGCCGGCGCCCGGCTGTCGGCGATGATCCTGACCAACCGGCGCAAGCTGCTCCAGGGGTCGTTCTGGCTCTTCGTCTACATGGCGATGGGGGTGGCGCCCCTGGCGCAGGCGGTCCTCGGCCGGGTGCCGACGCCGGTGGTCGGTCCGCGTTCGGACCTGACGATGGCGGTCGCTCTGGTCCTGGTCGGCTGCGCCGCCTTCGACCTGGGGTCGCTGCTGGCCCGGGGCCGTCCCGGCGGGTCGAAGCGGGCCGAGGAGCGCCCGGCGCTGGTGCACCGGCGCCGGCTGTACTTCCTGGTGGTGCTCGCCTTCGCGTGCAGCGGGCTGTTCGTGGTCAAGCTGGGCGGTCCCGCGGTCTTCTTCTCCAGCCGTCAGGAGATCATCGCGGGCATCGAGGAGGCGGGCGTCTCCCAGGCCGACTCGCAGGCCGGGCAGGCGTTCCTGCGCGGCTTCGGCACGGTCCCCGCCCTCTTCGCGCTGCTGGTGTACTGCCGGTGGCTGGTCACCTCGCGGCGGGCCAGGCGGCGGCCGATGGTGATCGCGGTCTTCCTGTCGCTGGTGATGCTCAACGGCGTGGTGAACAACCCCATCTCCAACCCGCGGTACTGGTTCCTGACGGTGATGTTCTCGCTGCTGTTCACCGTCTTCCCGCGGAGCGCGGCGATGTACCGCTCGGCGCTCAGTCTGGGCGTGGTGATGGCGCTGATCGTCTTCCCGTTCTCCGACCGGTTCCGCTACGACGAGAAGAACTACCGGCCGGTCGAGACGACGTCGGTGCTGGAGCCGCTGGCGCTGAAGGACTACGACCAGGTCGGCATGTTCGCCAACACCATCACGCTGGTGAACTCCGGCAGCCGGCACCGCTACGGCCGTCAGCTGGCCGGGTCCGTGCTGTTCGCGGTGCCCCGGTCGGTGTGGGCGGGCAAGCCGCGGGACACCGGCGTGATGGTCGGCCAGTGGATGGGGACGGTCAACACCAACCTGTCCTCGCCGATCTGGGCGGAGCTGTGGATCGACTACGGAGCCGTCGGCATGAGCGCCGGGATGCTGGGCCTGGGCTACGCCGCCGCGCGCGTGGACGGGCGGTTCGCCCGCCGGGGTACGCGCAGGGCGCCGCCGGGCAGTCTGATCTCGCTGGTGGTGCCCCTGGTGGCGGGCTATTCCTTCATCCTGCTGCGCGGGCCGCTGCTCCAGGCGTCGGGTCGGGTGGCGATCGCCCTGGTCTGCATCGCGCTGGTGACCACCTGGCGTCAGGACAAGGGCGCCGTGCTGCGCTGATCCTCCGTCTGGTCCGTCCGGGGTTCGGGGTGGGTACGGCTGACGCGGGACCAGGCGGCGACGGCCTTGAGGGCGGAGCCCGCGGCCAGGCCCCAGGCGGCACCGGCCGCGCCGCCGAGGACGTACCCGCCGAGCATCAGGGCGACCGCGAGCAGCGAAAAGACGACCTGCACGGAGAGGGTGGCGCGGGGGCTGAGGACGCGGAGGGTGACCAGCGCGCAGGTGCCGGCCGCCATCACGGCGTACTGGCTTCCGGTCGCGGGCAGCAGGGCCGCGGCAGAGTCCCAGGTGTCGCCGAGGAGCTGCCGGCCGAGGCGGTCGGGCAGCGCGTACAGCGCGGTCGCCCAGCCCGCCGCGAGGAGGGCGAGGATCCCGCCGAGTCCGGCGGCGGCGCGGACGGTGGCACGGCGTGAGCCGGCCCGGCCGAGGAGCGGCGGTCCGAAGGCGTTGACCGAGGTGAACAGGACGTTGAGCGGGCCGAAGAGGGTGGAGGCGCCGCGCAGCGCGCCGACGGCGAGCGGGGTGGCGAAGAGTCCGAGTCCGAGGACGGCCAGCTGACTGGAGGCGTTGCCGACGGCGAACTCGACGACGAAGCGACGGCCGAGGTGGCCCTTGCGCACATAGCGGCGGGGGTCGCCGGGGCGGCCGCGCACGAGGGGGCGGAGCAGGACGAGTCCGAGGAGCACGGCGGGCAGCGCCGACAGGCCCCAGACCAGGACCAGTCGGGCCGGTGAGGCGCCGTGCGGCTGGAGGAGCAGGGCGGGGAGGACGCAGGCGAGGCGCAGCGTGTCGGCGGCGAGGGCCCGGTGGGGTCGGCGGAGCGCGGAGAAGGCGTACCGCAGGCCGTCCTGGACGAGGACGACGGGCAGCACCAGGCCGAGGGCGAGGAACGCCTGGCCGGTGGCGCCGCCGGTGAGGGCGCCGCCGAGGGCCAGCAGGAGCCCGCCCGCGGTGGAGGCGAGGGCCGTGAAGGTGACGGAGGCGCGGGCGGCTCCGCCGACGGACGCGTCCTCGCCCTTCTCCAGGACCACGCTCTGTCCGACGAAGGCCATGTTGAGGCCCATGAGGACGGTGAAGGTGATGTAGACCATGGAGAAGGCGGCGAAGCCGTCCGCGGTGGACACCCTCGCCGCGATCACCAGGACGGCGATGTTGGTGAGGCTGGCCGCCGCCTGGTCGAGGACCGAGGCGGCGACGGTGACGGCTCGTCTCACCGATCGCCGGTGCGGCCGGCGCCGCCCCGCGAGGAGCCCGCGCCGCGCAGGTCGCTCGGCCGGAGGGAGCGCAGGGTGACGGTGTCGGAGCCGTCACCGGGGACGACCTGCTCGGGCTCGGGCTCGGAATCGTGCTCCGGCTCCGGGTCGCCGTCGTACTCCTCCGGTTCGGCCGGGCGGGGGGCCGGCGGGCGGCCACGGCCGCCGCCGCGGCGTCCGGCGGGCTGCTTGGCGGCGCGCCCGCCGCCGGGGGTGTGGACGACGGCGCCCAGGACGGTGCCTCCGGCGCCGGCGATGAGTTCGCGGATGCGCTGGAGGTCGGCGCGGTGCACGCTGCGCGGGTCGCAGACGATGAGGACGCCGTCGACCCGGTCGACGAGCGCGAGCGCGTCGGCGTAGTTGAGGACGGGCGGGGCGAGGACGACGACGGTGGAGTTGGGCGAGTCGGCCTCGGAGATGAGCCGGGTGACGCGCGGGGCGGTCAGGGCTCGGGCGACGTTGCGGACCCGTTCGCCGGGGACGAGGCCGAAGGAGCCGGACTCCCCCGCGTCGACGGAGAGCTGGCGGCGGGAGGGCCAGCCGCTCTCCTCGGTGCCCGCGGGCTCCGCCGGGTGACTCCAGCGGGGTGCGGTCGCGGCGTGGGCGCGCAGGCGTCCGGCCAGCGTCGGGGTGCGCAGGTCGGCCTCGATGAGGAGGACGTCCTTGCCGGTCTCGGCGAAGGAGGCGGCGAGGTGGGAGGCGACGGCGACGGCCGCGTCGTTGGAACCGCGCGGGGCGACGACGAGGAGCCGGCGGCGGTCGGCGAACCGCTGGTCGTAGGCGAGCCGGAAGGCGACGGAGCGGTACTCCTCGGCGACCCGGGCGTCGGTGTGGTCGTCGGCGAGCAGGACGTCGGTGGCGCCGCGCGGGAGGGTGCCGAGGACGGGGGCGCGCACGGCGCGGGCGACGTCGCCGGCGGAGCGGGGCGAGGGGTCGAAGACCAGCCGGACCCAGGCGGCGAGCAGGCCGAGGGCGACGCCGACGAGGGCGCCGAGGCCGAGGCTCATGGGGAGCCCGGGGCCGTCGGAGTAGCCGGGGGCGTTGGCGACGCGGATCACGGTGCCGGGCGACATGTCGAGGGACTTGAGCTGGCTGATCCGGGCGTCGAGTTCGTTGATCCGGTTGAGCAGGTTGGTCTTGACGCCGTACTCGGCGTCGCGGGCCGACCCGTCGGCCATCCGGTCGAGTTCCTTGGTCTTCTGGTCGTGCTTCTTGGCGACCTCGTCGAGCTGCTTCTGCTGGCCGGCGAGCATGGTGGCCCGTACGTCGGTCCACTGCTTCTCGCGCAGTTTCAGATAGGCCTGGGTGACGGCGTTGGCGCGGTCGGCGGCGGCGTGCGGGGTGTCCGCGGTGTAGGTGAACTGGAGGACCTGGCTCTGCGGCGGGTTGGTGACCTGCAGGTCCTTCTGGAGGCTGCCGATGGTGCCGGTCCAGCCGAGCCGCTTGGCGGCCTGTTCGGCGACGCTGCTGCTGAGCGCGGTCTGCCGTTCGGACCCCATGTTGAGCGTCTTGTCCTGCGAGATGCTCGGGTTGAAGGGGTCGTTCACGGGGGCGCGAAGGACGACCTGGCTGGTGGCGACGTAGGTGTCGGCGTTGGACAGGCCGAACCAGACTCCGCCGAGGAGGCCGATGCCGATGCCGCCCGCGATGATCGAGCGGTAGCGCAGGAGCTGGCGGAACTGGTCCCGCAGCAGTTCCGGTTCGTCGTCCTCCACCGCGGAGACGTGCGTGTGTGTCACGTGGTCGGACCCCCCAGAGCCTCTTCGATCAGTGCGTCGATCCGGGCCAGTCCGGCCTTCCGGGTCAGGTGGGCCTCGACATGGCGGGGCCCCTGCGCGCCGAGTGCGTCGGCGGCCGCCGGATCGTCGCCGAGTCTACGGACTTCGGCGAGCAGGGCGTCGGGGTCCTCCGGCGGTACGAGGACTCCGGCGCCGGAGCGCAGTACTTCGAGGGCGGTTCCGCCCTCTGCGGCGACGGAGGCGACGACGGGCCGGCCGGCGGCGAAGTAGGAGGTCAGCTTGGAGGGGACGCTCATGTCGAGGACCGAGGCGCGCTGGGTGACGGCGAGGACGTCGGCCGCGGCGAGCACGTCGGGGAACTCGTCGTCGCCGACGGGCTCCAGGAAGTCGAGGTTGTCGACGCCGGCGGCCAGGGCCTCCAGGTGGGCACGCTGGTTGCCGTCGCCGAGCAGGACGATCCGGGTCTTGGGGTCGCGCCGGGCGGCTTCGACGAGGACGTCGAGGCCCTGCTTGAGGCCCATGTTCCCGGAGTGCAGGACGACGGTCTCGCCGTCGTGCCAGCCGAGCCGGGCGCGGGTCTGTTCGCGGGGCGCCGAGGGCCGGGCGACGTGCGACCAGTTCGGCACGAGCCGGATGCGGCCGCGGTCGACGCCGAGGTCGGCGACCTTGTCGACGAACGTCTCGTGGATGACGCCGACGAGGGCGGCGCCGCGCAGGGCGTAGCGCTCGGCCTTGGCGGCGAGGGTGGCGGCCCGGTCGCCGCCGCGGATGCCGCTCTGTGCGGCGGCGGCGCCCATGAGGTCCTGGACGACGGGCACGTACGGGACGCGCCAGCGGGCGGCGAGGCGGGCGCCGATGATCCCGCCGGCGAGGCTGGGCATCTGCGAGAGGACGGCGTCGGGCCGGGCCATGGCGGGCGGGGCGAGCAGGCCGTGGGCCAGGACGCTGGCCTCGAAGGCGGCCCGCTTGAGCGCGGTCTGGCGGGGCGGGACGGTGTGGCGTCTGCGGTGGACGACGACTCCGGCGCGCTCCTCCGTGCGGCGCCAGGCGCCGGCGTAGGCCGGGTCGAGGGACCAGGAGGGGTAGTGCGGCATGCCGGCCAGGACGTGGGTCTCGTGGCCGAGGGCGGCCCAGTGCTCGGCTATCTGGGTGGCGTACGGGCCTATGCCCGCGTGCTCGGGGGCGTAGTTCGTGGACACCATGAGCAGGCGTCGCCGCTCGCCGGACGCACTCTTTCCGGTCGACGTGTCGCTCACTGCTTCCCCCATGCCGGTCCCCCTCTTCCCCGTACCCGGACCTAGGCTCCACCCTAGTCGTTCACTCGGTCTCAACGGAACGTGCACGCTATCGTCTGAGACTCCTTCGCGCTGGGGAGCGCGAACGCACCAGGGGGGTTCCTCGCATGACCACAGGCAGGCCGCACCGGGTCGGATACGCCCCGGGGGCGTACGATCTGTTCCATATCGGACATCTCAATATCCTTCGGCACGCGCGGAGTCAGTGCGACTATCTGGTCGCGGGTGTGGTGTCGGACGAGATGGCGGAGCTGGCCAAGGGCCGCCGTCCGATGATCCCGCTGGTGGAGCGGCTGGAGATCGTGCGCAGCGTGAAGTACGTCGACGCGGCGTTCGTGGAGACCGTGCCGGACAAGCTGGAGACCTGGAAGCAGGTCCGGTTCGACGTGCTGTTCAAGGGCGACGACTGGCGGGGTACGCCCAAGGGCGAGCGCTTGGAGCGGGACTTCGCGGGGGTGGGGGTGGAGATCGTCTACTTCCCGTACACGGTCCACACCTCCAGCACGCAGCTCCGGCGCTCGCTCGACCTGCTGGCGCAGGAGGCCGGCCCGGCGGGGGTCAGCGAGGGACAGCGCTGAGCTCGCGGAACCACTTCGCGAGGAAGGCGACGAGGAACAGCGCGCTCACGGCGCCGAGTGCGGTGTAGGCCCAGCGGAAGGCCGGGCCCGCACCGATCAGGACGAAGACCAGGCAGAAGACGCCGTGGTCGACGGGGAGCAGCGCGAGCGAGCGGACGGTGGAGGGCGCCTGGGCCGGCGTCCCGGGAGCCGGGCGGGGCTTGAGCTTCTCGGTGAGGAGCCCGCCGAAGAAGGTGACGACGGCGGCGAGCTGGAAACCGAGGGGTACCAGCAGCCAGAGGTCGTCGGCCGTCCCGAAATGTCCGGGGTGGCGGTAGAAGGCGATGAGGACGGCCACATGCAGCGCGGTGATCTTCGCGCTGTCCACGACGTGATCGAGCCACTCCCCCGCCGCGCTGCCGCCGCCGCGCAGCCGGGCGAGCTGCCCGTCGGCGGAGTCGAAGGCGAAGCCGACCGCGAGACCGAGCCAGATCAGCAGGCCGAGGGTCCACGTGGGCGTCCCCAGGGCCGCGCCGGCCACCGCCGCGAAGCTGAAGGCGGCGCTGATCAGCGTGACTTGATTGGGCGTCAGGCGGCAGGCGTACGCCCCGGCCGCGAGGTACCGCCCGACCGGCCGGTTGACGAAGCGCGAATAGAGGGAGACCCCCTTCGCGGACTTCTGGGCTGATCTCAACTCGGTCAGCGCGGTACCGATCGTTCCCACGAACCCCCCCGGGTCATCATGCGTATGGTCACATTTTCGTATGTGTTGGTCCACATCATGACAGCACCGAGGGACCGCCCCGCACGGGCCGTCCCCGGGAATGGCGTGGACCGTACCTGTCCGGCGGCCGGGCGTCACGCCGCCGCGCACGGGTGATCTTCCCCTCGCGGAGGCCGCGGACACGGGCGCGCGGGCGCCCCGTGAGCGCGCCGGATGGCGGTCGCCCGCCGCCGCACGCCCCTGCGCCTCCGTGACGCGTTCCCGGGCCGCGTGGCCGGATCGCGGCGGTCGCGCGCCCCGGCGCCCGCCGTGGACAGGCGGCGGGCCGGGGCCGCGACGGCGTCAGCCGCTGTACGAGAGCGGGTCGGCCAGGACCTCGCGGACGACGACGGCGGCCGCGCCCCGGGCCGCGTCGGCGCTGGCGGACGCGGCGCGCAGGCGCCCGGCGGAGGGGGTCCAGAGCCCGGAGACCACCCGGCGGGCCAGCTCGTCCTCGACGGCCGGGCCCAGACGGGACATGAGGCGGGGGTAGACGCCGCCGAGGACGACCGCCTCCGGGTCGAGCAGGTTCACCGCGCCGGACAGGGCGATACCGAGCATCCGCCCGGCCGCCTCGACGGCCGCCACGGCGCGGGGCTCGCCGGCCTCGACCCGTCGGACCAGCTCGTCGACGCCGGAGTCGACGCCGGAGGCGGCGCCGGACAGCTCGGATGCGGGGGCCGGTGCGGGGGCCGGACCCCCAGGGGCAGGGATCTCGGGGGTGCCGGTCTCGGGGGTGCCGGTCTCGGGGGTGGGCGGGACCGTGAGGCCCGCCGCCCGCAGCAGGGCCGACTGTCCGGCGTACTGCTCCAGGCAGCCCCGGGAGCCGCAGCGGCAGAGCGGGCCGTTCGCGTCCACGGGCAGGTGGCCGATCTCCCCGGCGAAGCCGTGCGCACCGCGGAGCGGTTCTCCGTCGACGACGATCGCGCCGCCGACACCGATCTCGCCCGTGAGGTGGACGAAGCTGCGCACCGGCCCCAGGGAGCCGAACCACAGCTCCGCCAGCGCCGCCACGTTCGCCTCGTTGTCCGAGGCGACCGGCAGCTCCGGCCCGTGGCCCCACCGCCCGGGGCGCAAGGCGGCAAGCGCCTCGGCGAAGAGACGGTCGGCCTCCACCCGGTTCCAGCCGAGGTTGGGCGCCTGGTGGACGGTCCCGGCGGAGACGAGCCCGGGCAGGGCGAGCCGTACGCCGACGGGGTGCAGCCGTCGTGCCGCCGCGGCCTCCAGCGCGGCGGCGGCGAGCCGGGCGGCGCGCCGCAGGACGTCGCCCGCGGCGGCCGCGCGATTGTCGAGGGGTTGGGTGATCCGGATCCGGTCGGCGCCCGCCAGATCGACGACGCAGACGGACACGTAGTCCACGTTGATCTCGACACCCAGCCCGGCCGGGCCGGTGTCCGCGGCCTTCAACACCGTCCCCGGCCGTCCGGCCTGCCCGCTGAACGTCTTGCCCGACTCGACCAGGAAGCCGTTCTCCAGGAGCTGTTCGGCCAGTGAGGAGACGGCGGCCCTGGTCAGTCCCACCCGCGCCGCGACCGAGGCGCGGGTGGTCTCGCCCGCCTCGTGGACCGTGCGGAGCACGAGGCTGAGGTTGTGACGGCGCACGCTCGCCTTGTCGGCCTTGGGCCCCGTCTGGCGCGCGTTCCTGGGTCCCACCGGGCGCGCGTTCCCGGTCACCGGAGTCTTCTTCATCGTGCGCCGAGCCTAGGGGGTGTCGCGCACGGCCCGAGGCGCCCGGTGCCACCCGTGCTCCCCCTCTTCTCCATCCCCGGATACTGTCGCCGCACGGCCTGCCGCCCGACCGGCGGCGCGCCCCGTCCGTGGACTCCCCTTCCCGAAAGGCAGCCGCACATGAGGATCCTGGTCGTCGGTGCCGGAGCCACCGGAGGCTACTTCGGGGCCCTGCCGGCCCGCGCCGGACAGGACGTCACCTTCCTCGTCCGCCCGCACCGGGCGACGGTCCTGCGCTCACGCGGACTGCGGGTCGTCGACCGGGACGAGGAGTGGTCGGTGGAGCCCCGCCTCGTCACCGCCGACGCGCTGACCGGCCGGTACGACCTCGTCCTGCTCTCCGTGAAGTCCACCGCGCTCCGGCAGGCGATCGAGGACGTGGCGCCCGCCGTCGGCCCCGGCACCGCCGTGGTGCCGATGCTCAACGGCCTGGCGCACATCGACGCCCTCAACGCGCGCTTCGGCGCCGGGCAGGTCCTCGGAGGCGTCGCCAAGGTGGTCACCACCCTGAACGACGAAGGGGACATCGTCCGCCTGGCGCCCCTGGCCCAGCTGACGATCGGCGAGCAGGGCGGCGGGCTCTCGCCCCGCGTGGAGAAGATCCGGTCCGTGCTCGCCGAGTCGGGCGTCGACGTCCTGGTCTCCGAGGACGTGACGGCGGCGATGTGGCACAAGTGGGTCTTCATCACCACGTTCGGTGCGGTGACCAGCCTGATGCGCGGAACGGTGGGCGAGGTGAACGCCGAACCCGGCGGTACGGAGTTGGGCCCGGCGGTCCTCGCGGAGGCGGCGGCGGTGGCGGCCGCGGCCGGATATCCCGTACCGGAGCGGGAGACGGCGGCGACGCTGGGCATCGTGACGGCGACCGGTTCCCCGATGGTGCCCTCCCTCTACCGCGATCTGGTGGCCGGGCGACCGACCGAGGTCGAGCACCTCTTCGGCGATCTGGTGGCGCGGGCGCGTGCCCTGTCGGTCGCGACGCCCCTGCTGGACCTCGCCACCCTCCACCTGCGCGTGCACCAGCGGCGCGCCCTGGCGGGCTCCTGACGCCTGTCGGGCCTGGCCGGCGCCCGGCGCGGGTGGGGCGGGTCTCGGGTGACGGGGTCGGGGCCCCTGACAGGTCCGTCCCGGCTGGGCGTCTCCTGGGCGAATTCCGGTCAGTGTCGGGATTCGACGGTCCGCCATCTGCTCGCGCGGTCATCATGGCCGTCGACGGAGCGAGCGGCAGCTCAGGGAGCGGGGACGCATGGGCGAGGCGGAGAGCGGGGGGCTGCGGGGGCTCCAGGCGTGGGTGACCGCGGCGACCGAGCGGGCGGCGAAGCTGCTGCCCCGCGAGGGGCAACAGCCGCCTCCGCGAGAGGAGTACGACGACTGCGTGGCCGAACTCCGTCAGCTCGAAACCGCCCTCTACCACGACGACTCCCTCCGGACCAAGATCTCCGTACGCCTGGGGGTCGCGCTGGCGCTGCGCTACCTCGCGGCCGGCGGGGCGCCGGAGGACCGGGAGGAGGCCCGGCGGATACTCAAGGCCACCCGTGAGGACGGTGCGGGGGCGGACGAGGCCGACCGGCGCTGGGCCGCCATGTTCCTCGCCCAACTCGCCCTGCCTGTCGCGGAGATGGGTGGGTCATTCGGGGAGGCGCCCCGGATCTCCGACGCTTTCGCCATGCACGACCGGCTGGGCACGGAGCAGGTGGTGGCCGCGGCGCAGGAGATACGCGCGATGCTGGCGGACGTCCAGGGGCTGGCCTCGTCCCTGCCCCCCGAAGCCCGGCAGCAGCTCGAGAACGCCGCCGCCGTCTTCACCTCCCTGGACCGGATGGACGAGGCGGGAGGCATCGCACGGGTCCTCGCGAGCCTCCCGCCCGACTCGCCGTACCGGGAGGAACTCACCGCCCTGGCCGACCTGATACCCGACGTGGACACGACCCCGCGCGCCACCACCCCGGCTCCCCGGGCCGCCGCGGACGACGGAAGGGCGGGCGCGGAAGGCGACACCACGACGACAGCGGACGCCGGAAGGCCGGGCGCCGAAAGCGGCACCCCGACGCCCGAGGACGAGGGGACGACCCGCGCCGTCGGCGCCATGATGCCCGCACTCCTCACCGCGTTCGAGGCGTACAGGCGGGGCGACCCGGAGGTCCTGGACCAGACCCTCCGACGGTTGCGCGGGGCGTACGACTCGCTCCCGCCCGACCATGAACTCCGGCCGGTCCTCGCGTCCGCGCTCGGCGCGGTGATGAGCGTCGGCAGGGGTGTCGGCGGTGCCCTCGTGGACGAGGAGACCGCCCGGAGGCTCAGCTCCGACGTCCCGGACCTCGGCGAGTCGCTCGTCGCCACCGGCGATCCTGAAGGCCTCATGCTCCCCCTGCGGTGCCTGTCCCTGCTCACCCGGCAGAACGAGGCCGCCGAGGCCGGGGACCTGGCCGCGGTGGACGCCGTCGTCGAGGAGCTGGCGCGGATGGAGGCCGCCACGCCTCCGGACCACATGTTCCGGTCCCTGGTCCTCATCGTCCTGGGCACGGCCCACCAGACGCGCGGCGGGCTCACCCAGGACGTCGCCGAGCAGTTGCGGGGCCTCACCCGTCACGAGGAGGCGCTGGCGTCGGGAGAGAACACCCCCGCGTCGATGCGCGCGATGTTCCCGACCCTCGCCGCGGACGTACGGAGCATGCGCGCCGCCCTCACCTCCGACCCGGAGCCGCTCCAGGGCGACCTCGCCGCCCCACCGGACGCGCCGACCGGCGACCACTGGATCGCCGCGCTGGCCTTCGTCACCCGCTACCGCCTCACCCAGGACGTGGCGGATCTGGAGGGCGCCATCGCGGAGCTGGAGCACGTCCGCTCCGCCGTCCGGCGGGGCGAACGGCACTACTTCGCCGCCGACGCCCTGTGGCAGCTGGCCGAGGTGTACCAGACCCGCTGGGCGCGCCGGAACCTGGAGGACCAGGCGGCGGCCACCGGCACCGCGATGGAGGGGCTGCACGCCCTGGCGGCGGACGTCGTCCTCCAGCTCGGCTCCGAGCACGGACTGACGACGGCGCGTTCCGGCGCGGACCGCGGAGTCCAGGCCGCGCTCTGGTCCGCGCGCAACGCGAAGGTCGAGGAGACCGTCGCGGCACTGGAGTTGGGCCGCGCCCTCGTCCTCCAGGCGGCCTCCACCGCGGCCGCCGTCCCCGAACTCCTGGAGGCCCGCGGGCGGCACGACACCGCCGCCGCGTGGCGGAGCTGGAGCGCGGGACGGCGGACGGCGAACGGCGCGGGGGCGGCCGACGGGACGACGGACGGCACCCCGGCCGACGTCCTTCCCGGGGAGTTGCCGAGCAGCCTGCGCCGGCAGGCGCTCGAAGCGCTCGGCTACCGCGAGCAGGGCCAGGGCCTCTTCACCACGCCGACGGTGGCGGAGCTCCAGGCGGGCCTCGCCGACGCCGACGCGGACGCCCTGGTCTACCTCCTCGCCGGCACGGGCGAGCACCCCGGCATGGCGGTGCTGATCGGTCCCGACATCGGGACCGGCGTGCTCCAGCTGCCGCTGATGTCGGGGCCGGGAAGCCGCCCCCTGGACGACTATCTCGAAGCGGCGTCCGTCCGCTCGCGACGGCTGCGCGAGGCGGCCGACACCTCCCTCGCCGCGGACGATCCGGAGGCGGAGCGCGCGGCCCTGCGCGAGGCCGAGGAGGGGTGGGAGACGGCGCTGTCGGCGCTGTGCGACTGGGCGTTCGAGGCGGCCCTCGGGCACGTCCTGCAGGGAGTAGCCCAGCGTCTGGCGGCCAACGAGGACCGGCGCCGCGGCCGGCCCGGCGGGCCCCGGATCGTCCTGGTGCCGTGCGGCCGCCTCGGCGTCGTACCGTGGCACGCCGCCCGGCTCCCGGCGGCCGCGCCCCAGGATTACGCCTGCCAGGTGATGGTCATCAGCTACGCCGCGTCGGGCGGGCAGTTCCTGCGGACGGTGAAGCGGAACCGGCGGGCGCCCGGCGCGGCCCCGGCGCTGGTCGCGGACCCGCGCATGGACCTCACCCACGCCGAGCGCGAGGCCACCGCGCTCCACGTCTCCTTCTATCCGGAGGCCCGGCTCCTCGGCGAGTTCTACGATCCGCCCGCCGAACCGGTCGCCGCCGGCACGCCCGACGACCTGCTGGGGCTGCTCGGGGGCCCGCGTCCGGTGTCGCTGCTGCACGTCGCCTCGCACGGCTCCGCGGGCGTACGGCCCACGGCGTCGGCGCTGCACCTCGCCTTCCCCGGCGACAGCGAGACCCTGCCTCCGGAGCGGGGCGGCCGGGGCGCCGAGCCGGACCTCGGGATGCTGACGGTGACCCGGCTCCTCGACCACACGGCGGGGGAACGGCCGGCCACCGACGGGCCGTTGGTCGTCCTGAGCGCCTGCGAGACGGACCTGAGCACCCGCGACCACGACGAGGCACTGACCCTGACGACGGCGTTCGTGGCGAGCGGGGCGCGGGACGTGGTGGGGTCGCGGTGGACGACCCAGGACGGCGCGTCGGCGGTGATGATGGCGGTCTTCCACCACTTCGTGGCGGTCGAGGGGTTCAGCCCCGCGGACGCGCTCCGGGGGGCGCAGATGTGGATGCTCGACCCGGACCGTACGGCGCCGCCGAGCTTCGGCGAGGAGCTGCGGCGCGAGATGGAGCGCCCGGGCCTCGACCGGCTTCCGGTGTGGGCGGCCTTCATCCACCAAGGGCATCCCGGAATGGGCCGGAGGACGCTGCGCCGATGAACACGACCGAACTCTTCGAACTCCTCGGACGGCACTGGCCGAACATCGTCGCCGCCCTCGACACCGGCCAGCGGGAGGTGCTGGTCTCCCGGCTGCGGGAACTGGCCGGGTCGGCCGGGCAGGACGTCCGGGCCCAGCGCCGGGCGCTCCAGGGCGTCCGGCTGGCTCTCGTGGCGCTGCCGCACGAGCACGAGGTGCGGCGGGCGCTGGACGGCGTGCGGTTCGCCGGGGGCGTTCCCGACGCCGAGACGGCCGTCCTGGCCCGGGACCTGCTGGCCCGGCTCGCGGGGGCGGGGGCTCTGGGGCCGCAGGGGGGCCCGGGGGCGGCGGGGGCTGGGGAGGCCCCAGGGGCGGCGGGAACCGGGAAGGTCCCGGGGGCTGGTGAGGTCCCCGAGGCGCCCGCAACCGCGAGGACTGGTGAGGGCCCGGAGGCCCCGGCGCCGCTCACCCCCGAGCAGATCATCGCGGGGGTCCGGCGCCGGCTGCTCGACGCGCCCGCGCTCGGGCCCCGGCAGCTCCGGGCCCGGCAGGACGGCGCGTCCCCGCCGGGCGAGCTGATCCGGCTGGCCGATCCGGTGCACGGCGCCCGCTACCCGGCCTTCCAGTTCGCGGGCGGGACCGCCGGCACCGGCGGTCCGCTGCCCGTCGTCCTGCGCATCAACCGGCTGCTCCTCGCGGACATCGACCCCTGGGGCGCGGCGGACTGGTGGCTCAGCCGCAACAGCTGGCTCGGCGGCCCGCCCGCCTCCCTCCTCGGTGAGCTGCCGGACGAGGTGCTCGCCGGTGCCGCCCGCGCTCTGGTGGAGGCCGACTGATGCCGGGCAACGTCTCCCCCGCCGCGTACACGATGCGGCCCCACGAGCACGTCCTGCCGGCCGGTACGGAGCTGTGGCGGGTGCACAGCGTCAAGCGTCCCGCCGAGCGGTTCAACCCGGTCACCGTCGACGCGCACTTCGGCGGCAACCGCTTCGACGGCACCTCCCTCGACCCGTACTCGTACCTCTACGTGGCGGCCGACCCCGCCACCGCGCTCGCCGAGACGCTGCTGCGGTCCCTGGACTTCGACACCGGGACCGGGCTGCGGCTCGTCCCGTACGCCGCCGTGCGCGGCCGCGCCCTCACGCGGCTGCGGACGCGGGTGGACCTGCGGCTCATCTCGCTGATCACGGAGGAGGACCTGGCCGCGGTCTGCCAGGACTCGTGGCTGCTCGAAGCGGAGGGGGACCGCTATGCGAAGACCCGGCGCTGGGCGAGCGAGATGCGGGCCCAGGAGCCGGGCGCCATGGGGCTGGTGTGGCAGTCGAGGCGGCTGCGGCCCCGGCTCGCCTCCGTCCTCTTCGAGGACCGCTGCGGCGCCGAGGCGCTGAACGCCGCGGACGACGGCGGGTGTACGGACCTCGGCTCGCCGGCCGGTGTCGCGGAGGTCAACCGGCTGCTCGCCCCGCTGCGCGCGGTGGTGGTGCCCCCGTGGCCGGAGTGAGGCGGTAGGGGCCGCAAAACGCTTGTCGGTGGGCGGGCGCGGTGCGAGGGTGGCCGCCATGCCGCCGATCACCGACCCGTCGTCAGTCGCCGTCGAGCTCAGGGCCGTTCGGCGTGCCGGGGTGGTCCGGCTGCACGGACTCGCGCTGCCGGAGCTGCGGCGGGCGGCCGAGGCCCGCTCGCCCGACGGCACGGTCGAAGGGCTGCTCCGGCTGGCCGTCGCACTACTCGACGCGGGCACGCTGCGGACCGCCGCCGAGTACACGCTGGGGCTGGCCCAGGGCACGCGCGACTGGCCCGCGGCCGACCGGCGACGGCGGGCCGCCGAGGTGTACGGCGTGAGTGTCGAGCGCTTCCGCAAGGCCCATGAGGTGATGGTGCTCGGCCAGGTCGCCGAGACCGTGGCCCGGCTGCTCGACGCCCCGGCGCCCGCGGATGCGGTGGGGACGAGCCCGGGGATCGCCACCGGGAGTCCGGGGGCCCTCGTGGGGAGCGGGGACCTCGCGTACGGCGGCGGGAGGGGCCCGGGCAGCGCCGACGGCGGACGCACGCCGGGCACTCGCCCGGGCGCCGGTGGGTCGCCCGCGGCCGAGGGTGATCCCCGGACGCACCGGTCCTTGGAGGTCCGGGCCGGCGGGCGCACCGTGCGGCTCACCCTGCACGTCCATCCGGTGGACCTGCTCCGCGACGTCGACGTGGTCGTCTCCCCCGTCAATACGCACCTCGCCCTGCCCGAGCCGTACAAGTCGTCCGTCTCCGCCTCCCTCCGCCGCGCCGCGAGCCTCTGGGGCGTGACGGGCGACGTGCTCGACGACCCGGTCCACGACGAGCTGCTCCGCTGGAAGGCGCACCACGGGACGTCGGGCCGCCCGGTGCTGCCGGGGACGGTGGCGGCGACCGGGACGGGGGCGCTCGCCGCGCAGGGCGTGCGCCGGATCTACCACGCCGCCGTCGCCGTGCCGCGCGCCGGGACGAACGACTACGACGTCCTGCCGGCCGATGTCACCCGCGCCGCGACCCAGGTCTTCGCCGGCCTGGCGCGGGAGTCGGCCCGCTTCGACCCTCCTCTGCGCTCGGTGTGCTTCCCGCTCCTCGGGGCGGGCCGCGGCGGTCTTCCGTACCGGGCGAGCATCGCCGCGCTCTGGCCGGCCGTGGAGGCGGAACTGTCGCGCGGCGCGGCCTGGGATCTCCACTTCGTGGTCCGCGGCCCGGCGGCCGCGGGGGTGCTCGAACGTCTCCTGACCGGAACGCGACCTGCCCGCGACCCGTCCACGACCGGCCGGTCCGGTTGACTGGAGGTGGCGGGCCGGCCGGAGAGCGGGGGACTCGTGACAGGGGCTCCGGGCGGCCTCGCCACTTCGCTGGGATCTTCAATTCCACGATAGGGGAAGTGAATTGAGGAAGCGTCACCTACTGTGATCCATATGGACGGGGGAATGGAACGGTGGGCACACGGTGCCGTCGGACGGCTGACGACCTGGCCGGACCCGGACGGGTACGTCCTGGTCGAGGGGGTCCTGCTGCGCGTGCGGGTACAGCCGGGCGGTCTGGCGCCCGGGGCCGAGGTCGAGGTGCGCCACGACTCCGCGGGCGGCCGACTGGTCGCCTTTCCCGGTCCGGCGTCCGACGCGTGAGCGCCCCGCCGGACGCCGGACACGGCGAGGGGTACGGATACGAGGAGCGGCAGCCCGTCGTGCTGCTCCTGGACACCTCGGCCTCGATGGGCCGCCCCGCCGAGCGGCCGCGGATCGACGAGCTGAACAAGGCCCTCGTCGACTGGTTCGACGGGGTGCGGGCGGAGCCCCGGCTGCGTTCCCGTATCGAGGTGTGCCTGATCACCTTCGACTCGCACGTGCAGGCGTACGACCCCGGGCAGGAGTGCCTGGTCCCGGTGGAGTCGGTCCCGTCGGAACGGCTCTTCGTGCCGGTGGACCGGATGCGGCCGCCCCGGCTGGGAGCCGGCGGGCTGACCCGGCTGACCGACGCCGTGGAGACCGCGCTCGCCCTCGCGCGGGAGCGCTACCGCGCCCTCCAGGACCGCAGGGTGCCGGTGCGGCGCCCGTTCCTATGGGTGCTGACCGACGGCGCTCCGAGCGACGCCGATGGCCGGCCCCAGGACGCCGGGGCGCTCGCCGCGACCGCGCGGGCGCTGCGGCTCGGCGAGGAGCGGGGCGAGTGCGTCTTCCAGGCCGTCGGGGTCCGGGGGGCGGATCTCGGGCTGCTGCGGGTGCTCGCACCCCAGGCCGCGCTCATGCTCGACACCCTGGATTTCGGCCAGATCCTGGACCTGTTCTTCCAGAGCTCCGACCGGGTCGGCGCCGTGCGGGACGTGGACGACATCCATCGGCAGGTGGCGGACCTGGCCGCGCGCCGCGCACGGATGAAGCGGCTGGAGGAGGGGCTGTGATCGTCACGGGAGCCTCGGTGACGGGCGCCGCGCACGTCGCCGCGGGCCGGGGCTGCGAGGACGCCTTCCGCGCGGTCGACACGGAGTGCGGCGGCGTGGTCCTGGCCGTCGCGGACGGCATGGGCAGCCGTGAACGGGCGGCGCTGGGCGCCCGGTTGGCCGTCGACATCGCCTGCCGGGTGCTCTCCGCGGGCCTGCCGGACCGGGCGGCGGGGCCGGAGCAGTGGACCGGCTGGACCGCGGACCGGGGCGCCCGCACCGTCGAGACGTTCCTGCGCGCGGCCCGGGCCGTGGAGGACGCCGTCGCACCGCCGGGGGGCGGGGAACCGGCGGGGACCGGAGACCCGGCGGGAGGCGGAGCATCCGCGGGGAGCAAGGGACCGGGGGGAGGCGGAGCATCCGCGGGGAGCACGGGACCGGCGGGGGTCGAGCAGTGGGCCGCCGCACTGGCCGTCGCCGTCGTCCGGCCGCCCTGGGTGGCGTTCCTGTCGGCGGGCGACTGCTTCGGCGCCGTCCTCACCCGTGAGGCGGGCGCGGCCGAGCGGTGTCATCTCGTCCTGCCACCGCCCCGCCCCGACGGCCCGCCGCCTGCGTTCCTCACCTCCCCCGGCGCGCGGTTGCGGCTGCGGACCTTCGCGGTGTGGGAGACGGAGCTGACGGGCGTGGTCCTGGCCACCGACGGCTGTGCGCCCGCCGCCCTCGACCACCCCTCCTCGCGCGGACTGCCGGACGAGGTCGGCCCGCTGCCCTCGGCGTCCTTCTTCCCGCCCCTCGCCGAGACGCTGCGGCGCGGCGACGGCGACGCGGCCGCGCTGCGCGCGCTGCTCTCCGGGCCCGCCGCGGCCCGTACCGGCGACGACCTCACCGTGCTGTGCGCGCTGACGGCGGCGGAAGGGGACGGTCCGTGGTGGTGAAGGTGGTGTCGCGCGGCGGCCGCGAGTGGCTCCTGACGGAACGGATCGGCGGCGGCTCGGAGGGCCTGGTGTACGCCGTCGGCGACGACCGCGCCCTGGTGGCGAAGCTCGTCCCCGACCCGGCGGACCGGGCGGCGTACCGGCGGCGCGTCGAACGTCTCGTACGGCAGCGGCGCGAACCCCGTACCGTACGGCTGCTCGCGGGCGCCCCCGTCCGGCTCGCCTGGCCGATGGTTCCGGTGCGGACCGTGCGCGACGACGTCGACGGCTATGTGATGCCGGACATGCGGCGCGACTTCCGGCCCTTCGCCCGGCTGCTCTCCCCCGCCGGACGGCGGGCGTCGATGCCGGACGCCACCTGGGCGACCGCGCTCGCCGCGGCCGAGGCGCTGGCCCGGCTGCTCGCCGAGGTCCATGCCGAGGGCTACGTCGTGGGGGACCTCAACCCCGACAACCTGTGGGTCGACGAGCGGGGCGGCACGGTCGGGATGGCGGACGTGGACTCGTGGCAGTTCACCGACGGCCGTGAGCTCTTCGCCGGACGCATGCGGACGCCGGGCTACACCGCGCCGGAGCGGATCGGCGCGGACACGGCCGCCGCCGCGGCACTGCCGGACGCCTCCACCGACGACTTCGCCCTCGCCGTCCTCGCCCACCAGCTCCTCATGGCCGGGCTGCACCCCTTCGCCGGGCATCCGGCGGACGGCTCGGACTACCTCTCCCTCGACGACAACCTCCTGCGGGGCCGGTGCCGTCTCCTCGACCGCACGTCGGTGGTCCTCCCCCGTTCGGCGCCGCCGGCCGATCTGCTGCCGCGCCGCCTCACGGAGCTGTTCCGCGCGGCGTTCGGCGGCCGCCGGCCGCCCGCGGCCGTATGGGCGCGGGAGCTGGCGGCCGCCCGCGCGCAGGGGCGGCTCACCGTCTGCGCCACCCGCCCCACGCACGTCCACACCGTCGAGCGACCGTGGTGTCCCTGGTGCGACCAGGCCGCGCGCGGAGCGGAGAGCTACCCCGGTCCGTCGCCCCACGGCGACGGGACGGACCGGTCATGACGGCGCCCGGCACGCTCCTCTCCGTGGCCCGGACGCTGGACCGCTGCACGGTCCTCGGGCCGGGTCCGCGCGCCGTCGTGTGGGTGCAGGGGTGCCCGCTGCGCTGCGCGGGGTGCGTCGCAGCGGAGACCCTGCCGTTCGAGGGCGGCACCACCGTCCCCGTACCCGAACTCGCCCGGCACCTGGGGGCGTTGACGGAGGTCGAGGGCGTCACGCTCTCCGGCGGCGAGCCCTTCACCCAGGCGGAGGCGCTGGCCGAACTGCTCGACGCCGTACGGGAGGAGCGGCCCGGGTTCACGGCCATGGCGTACTCCGGCTTCCGTCACGAGCGGCTGCGGCGGGGCACCCCGGGGCAGCGGGCCCTGCTGGACCGGCTCGACCTGCTCGTGGACGGTCCGTACGTCGCAGCCAGGCACGCCGCCCTGCGGTGGCGCGGCTCGTCCAACCAGCGACTGCTCGCCCTCACCGGCCGCTACGCCGAGGAGGTCGCGCGGGTCCTCGCCGAGGACGACACGACCGCGGGCGTCGAACTGTCGGTGGGCGCCGACGGCTCCTTCTCCTGGGCCGGGGTGCCGCCCGTGCCGGGGTTCCGGGAGGGCTTCGAGGAACAGCTCATGGCGCGGGGGCTCCTGCCGCGTCCCGACGGCCGGAAGGGGTGAGTCCACGTTGAGACGGCGGATGGCGGCGCGCCGGGCGGGCGCGCGGGGCGGCGCAGCGACCGGCGGGCGAGGTTCCGGACAGGCCCGAGGGCGTGTCCGGGGGCGGGAATCGGGGTCCGGGCACGACCGCGGACGGGCCCGGAGAGTATCGGCGTCCACCCGAAGGGCCACGGCCCCGGCGGGACGTTCCGGACAGCACCTTGGGAGGGGACAGCGATGAGCGGGTCCATCATGTACAGCCCCGTCGCCCTGGATCCGGGCTTCGCGGCGCTGCAGTTGGCCGTGCGGGCCTCACGGGCGGCAGCCCGGCGGGCCAGGGAGCGGGAGCGGGCCGAGGAGCGGGCGGCGCTCGCCGCCGAGCGGGCCCGGCAGGCGGCGCAACGCCGGGAGCGGGCCCGTGCCGAGGCGGAGCGGCGGCGGGCCGAGGTGGCCGCGCGGCGGCAGGCGCGGCTGGACGCGCACGCGGCCGACACCCGGCGCGAGCGGGGGCGGGCCGACGCGCGTCGGCTGGACGAGATCGAGCGCCTCGTCGCCCCGCTGCGCGCCTCCGCCGAGACGGCGACCGCACTGGCGCCCGTCGAGCGGCGGCTCGTGGAGCTGCGCGGCGCCGTCGGCGGCGAGGCCCCGCTCGGGGCGGAGATCGAGGAGTTGCGGGGCCGGGTCGTCGTCCTCGTGCCGCACGGCGGGGTGGCCCCCGCCGACCGGACGGACCGCGGGGAGACCGTGCGGGCCCTGGAGCGCCGTCTGGAAGAGATCGCCGCGGACGGGGAGGCACACGACCGGGAGGGCGCCCGCGAGAGCGCCGAGCTGCTCGAACGGCTGCGTGCGACGGCCGGCCAGGGGCAGGAGGTCCACTTCGAGGCGCTGCTCGGCACGGTGGAGCACGCCGTGAACCGGCACGCGGCCGCCGTGGCCCGGGGCGTCGAGGGGGACCGGCGGCGTGCGGAGGAGGAGGCGCGGCGCGTCGAGGAGGACGTGCGGCGCGCCGAGGAGACGGAGGCCCGGGCGGCCGAGGAGGAGCGCCGTCGGGGCGAGGAGGCCGAGGCGCGGGCGGAGGCACTGCTCGCGGCGCTCACGGAGGCGGCGGACCGGTTCAAAGTGGTGGAGCGCGGGGCCGAGGACGCCGTACGCGACGCCGTCGACCTGGCCGACCCCGAACTGGCGGAAGAGCTGGAGCAGGCCGTCCGCGCCGTCACGACCGCGCTCCAAGGCCGCCGCGCGGACGCGGCCCTGGCCGCCGTGGCCGGACTCGAACGTCTCCTGCCGGCGGCGGAGGAACGTCTGGACGAGCTGCAGCTCGCCCATGCCCGGCGCGGCGAACTGGCACGGGCGCTCAAGGACGCCATGACCGACGCCGGTCTCGACTTCGCCGGCGGCGAGGACCGGGGCGAGCTGCTCGTCCTCTCCTTCGAACGCCCGAGCGGCGCGGTCTACGAGGCGACCGTCGGCACGGGCGCGGACGGGACGGCGGTCCTCACCTATCACGTGGACGGCGAGGCGGACATGTCGCCGCGGCCGTCTGCGGAGGGTGCCGTCTGCGCCCCGGAGGAACTCCTCGACCGGGTGCACCGGGCCATGAACGGCGAGGGTTTCGTGCCCGGCGAGCTCACCTGGGACGGCAAGCCCCCGCGCCGCCACGCCCGCGGGCTGCCGGGTGACGAGACGGGGAGGACGCGATGACCGGCGTCGACTGGGGAAAGCCGGAACAGCCGGAGCCGACGGAAGCGATACGCGTCGAGCCGGAGCCGACGGAAGCGATACGAGTCGAGCCGGAGCCGACGGAAGCGATACGGATCCCGGCCGAGCCGACGGAAGCGATGCGGGCCCCGGAAGAACCCGTACGGTCCCCGGCGGCGGGCGGGACGCCTCTCGCGGGCGCACCTGGACCCGAGGGGCCAGGGAGCGGTCCGGCGTCGTGCGAAGGGCCCGCCGCGGCCGACGGGATGATGCCGTTGTGGGCGGTCTCCCTCGGCTGGGAGCTGCGGCGCGGCCGGCAGGTGATCCTGGACGGCCGGATCCGGGACCGGTGGTGGTTCGACGACCGTCCGGCGTCGTTCCGGGAGCTGATCGCCGGAGTCCTCCACGCCCGTGGCGCCGAGGTCGTGGGCTGGTGGGACCCGGTCGACGGGCTCACCTTCCCGATCCCCGGGCATGCCGAACGCTTCGACACGCTGGTGGCGGCGCTGCCCCGGACCGCTCGGGCCGCCGACGCGCCACCGGCCGCCGCGTCCCCGGACGGCGGTGCCCGGGCCGGGGCGTCCGCGTCCGACTCGGCGCCGCCGCCCGCCGCCGAGACCCGGCGGGGCGAGGAGCGGCGCCGGGGACAGGCCGGGCTCTTCGCCCCGCGCTCCGCGCGGCGGCCCGCGTCCTTCGAGGACGTCACCGCCGTCGTACGCCGGCTGGTCACCTCCGCCGACGCCGCCACCGCGTTCGTCTTCCAGGACGTCGACCACCATCTGCCGCCCGGCCAGCCCGAGTCGTACCTCGGCTGGCTGCGGCTGCGGGCCGCGATGACGGACGCCGTCGCCCCGCGCCCCGGGCCCGGCGCCGGCCCCGCCCCGCACGCCCGGAACGCGGTGCTGTGCGCGGTCGGGGACGTGGGCCGGCTGCCCGGCTGGTTCCCCCTGGAGGACCCGCGGATCGCGACGCTGCACGTCGGACCGCCGGACCCGAGCGAGCGCCGGCTCTGGCTGTCGCTGCTGCGCCACGAGTTCCGGGGCGCGGCCGATGCCACCCGCGCCGAGTTCGAGGCGCTGGTGGGCGCGACGGACGGGATGGCCGGCTGGGAGATCGACGCCCTGGCGCGGACGTCCTGGCTGCGCAACTCCCCCGTGCAGAAGCCCGACAAGCTGATGGAGCAGCACCGGCTCAACGTCAGCGTGGATCCCTGGACCCAGCTGGACCGGCAGGTCGTCGGCCGGGCCGCCACGGTGCTCGGCGGGCGGGTCGTCGGACAGCAGGCGGCGGTGGAGGCCGTGGCCTCCGCCCTGCAGGCGGCGTTCGTGGGCGTCGACTTCGGACACTCCGGCACCGACCGTCCGCGCGGCGCGTTCTTCTTCGTCGGCCCCACCGGCGTCGGCAAGACCGAACTGGCCAAAGCCGTGGCCGAGTTGGTCTTCGGCGACCAGAGCGCGTACGCCCGGTTCGACATGAGCGAGTACCAGCAGGAGCACGCCGCCGAACGGCTGGCGGGCGCGCCGCCCGGCTATGTGGGGTACGAGCAGGGCGGCGAGCTGACCCGCCGGGTGCAGGAGCGCCCCTTCAGCGTGCTGCTCTTCGACGAGATCGAGAAGGCGCACCCCAAGGTCCTGGACAAGTTCCTGCAGATCCTGGAGGACGGGCGGCTGACCGACGGCCGCGGCCAGACCGCGTACTTCTCCCAGTGCCTGATCATCTTCACCTCCAACACCGGGGCCGACGCCGTCCAGGACCTGCTCGCCGAGCGGGGGGACGAGCTGCCGTACGCCCTGCTGGAGCAGCACTTCACGCGTGCGGTGGAGGAGAAGTTCCGGGACATCGGGCGGCCGGAGATCTACGGCCGGCTGAAGCCGGGCGTGGTCGTCTTCGACATGCTGCGCCGCCGGCACATCGTCCGGATCTCCGACCGGCTCCTCGCCCAACTGGCCGAGTCCGTCAGGGAACGCCACCAGGTCGAGCTGGTCCCCGACACGGCGAGCGTCCACCCGTGGATCACCGCCCGGATGGCCGACCCGGAGCGCCAGGCGTACGGCGGACGGCAGATCCGCAACGAACTGGAACGGCTGCGGGCGGCGGTCGTACGGCACTTCATCGAGCACCGGCCCTCGGCGGGCGACCGGCTCCGTGTCGGGATCGCGGACGACGGGACACCCCTGGTCGCACCGGACACCGGGGCGACGGCGGGACCGGACGGGGCGGGGAGGTACTGAGCGTGTACGCCATCGACATCGGCCGCCCGCACGGGCGGATCGGAGGGTGGGGGCCCGACGGGCGCCCGGCCGTCACCACCGTGCCGCTCGACCCGGCCCTCGCCGCCGACCCGGCCGCCGCTCTCGCGGCGCTGCTCGCGGCCGCGCGGGAGAGCCCCGACCGTGCGGACTCCGGCGCCGGGGATACGGCGGTGGCCCTGGCCCTGCCGGTCGGCGACGGCGGCGACCCGGAGGACGGCGCGGGCGAGCGGGAGCAGGCGCTGCGCCGGGCCGCCGAACAGGCCGGCCTCAGGGTCGCCCATGTGGTGCCGGAGGCGGTCGCCGCCGCGCTCCACTACGGCGCGGTCGTGGAGGGTGTGGACCGCACGGTCCTCGTCTGCGACCAGGGCGCCGGCACCCTGGATCTGACCGTCCTCGACATCGCCCCGCACCGCACGGTCCACGTCGCCGCCACCCGCCGGCTCCCGGTTCCCGAAGGCGACTGGGACGGCGGGACGGTCGCGGCGGTGACGGGGTTCTGCGCGGACGCCCCCCGGCATCCGGACGCCGTCCTGCTGGCCGGCGAGCTGCCGGGGGCGCCCGGCACCGCGGACCGTCTGGAGACCGCGCTCGGACTCCCGGTGCGCTGCCACGAACCCGAACTCGCGGTTGTTTACGGCCTGTTGGCGCTGTTCGACTTCGGGGCGCTGCGGGTGCGGTACGGCCAGGACGGTTCCCGGGCCCCCCGGCTCCACGCGCCGGAGCCGCTGCCCCGGCACCATGTCGAGGATCCCGAGCCGCCGGCCGCGTACCGCTACGAGGACCCGGAGCCCCCGGCCGCGCCCGTCGCACCGGAACCGCCGGCCCCTCCCGTACGCGCACCGGAAGCCGCGCGCGCACCCGTGCCCGGGCCCCTACCGGAGCCGCCCCTCGACACCGAGCCCCCACGCGAGCCGGGGCCCCATCCGGTGTCCGAGCCGGGGCTCGATCCGGGGTCCGAGGCGGTGGCGGAACCCGGGTTCGGGCCCGCTCCCCCGTCGGCATCGGAGCCGCCGCCCGCGGCCGCGCCCGCCGGGGCCGAAGGCCCCGTACGGAACGAGCCTCCCGCCGAGCCGTGGCGCGATGCCGGGCCGGGGCCGGAGGGGTCCGCGGAAACGGCGGGTGGCGCCCCGGGCGCCCTGGTCGCCGTCCCCGTCGAGGAGCTGCAGGCACTGCGCCGGGGTGCGCATCTCCTCGTCCTGTGGGCGTGGCCGCCCGGCGCCCGTACCGCCCGCGTCCGCTGGCGGGTCGAGGGCGAGACCTCGGCACGCGGGCCGCTCTCGGGGGATGTGCGGTGCGGCCGCCGTGAGTACGAGCACGACGGCGGGCTGGACCTCACGGTGGGCCGGGGGGCGGTGACCCTGACGGTGGAGGCGCTCGTGGCCGACCGGGGCGTCGACTGCGAGGGAGCGTCCTCGCTGCTGATCGACGCGGAGCCGCCGGTGGTGGAGTACGAACCGTCGGTGCGCAGGCGGCTGAAGGGGCGGATCGCGACGGTGACGTTCACCTCCGAGACCGCCTGCGAGCTGCCCGCGCTGCGCATCGTCCACGGCGTGGGCCGCTACCGCCCCACCCGCATGTCCGACGGCGCCGTGCTGCACGAGGTGCCCGCGCAGCGGCTGACCGCCCGGCAGCCGCTGGCCGTCGAGTTCCCCTTCCCCGCCACGCGGGACACCTCCTGGCTGGTCTGTTTCCCGGCCGACGCCGACGCCGCCGCCGACCAGGGCGTCGACGTGCGCCCCACGGCCCTCCACCGACTGCGAGTGACCTGAATGGCCAGACGAGTGACCTGCCCGTACTGCTACGACACGTTCACCGTCCGGGAGATCGCCTTCCGCTGCAACAGCCGGCAGAGCCGTACGCAGAAGCGGTGCGTGCGCCGCCGCGACCAGGTGCTCGCCGATCGGATGGGCCAGCGCGGCGAGGTCGGCCCGGTGTTCACGGCGGACGGCCGCCGCGCCACGGCGGTGTGTCCCGACTGCGACGGCGAGACGACGTACCGGATCTGCCCGGTCTGCCACTCGACGCTGCCCGCGCAGTTCGGGACGGTGGAGAACCGGATGATCGCCCTGGTGGGGGCGAAGGCGTCCGGCAAGACGGTGTACATGACGGTGCTGCTGCACGAGATGATGAACCAGGTGGGCGCCGACTTCGGGGCCGCGCTGGTCGGCGCGGACGACGCCACGATGCAGCGCTACACCTCCGACTATCAGGACCACCTCTACACCGGCCGGCGGATGTTCCTCGGCACGCGGACCGCCGTCGCCAACGACAACCGTGTCGAGCCGCTGGTCTTCCGGTTCGGGCTGCGGCGCAAGGGGCTGTTCGGCGAGCGGCCGCAGCACACGGTGCTGTCGTTCTTCGACACGGCCGGCGAGGACTTCAACTCCCGCGAGAACGTGGAGCTGAACACCCGCTACCTCGCCAACGCCGACGGCATCGTGCTACTCCTCGATCCGCTCCAGATGGCGGGGGCCCGGCCCTCCGCCCTGCCCGGCACCGCGCTGCCCGGATCCGAGGGATTCGACGCGCCCGTCAACGTCCTCGGGCGGGTGACGAACATGCTGCTCGCGTCGCGGGAGCGCAGGTCGGGCGCCAAGATCGACACCCCGGTCGCGGTGGTCTTCACCAAACTCGACGCCTTCTGGCACCTGTTGGAGAAGGGCAGCCCGCTGCGCGCGCATCCCCCGTCGGGCGGCCGGTTCGACGTGGAGGACAGCCTGAGCGTGCACGAGGAGGTGCGGCAGCTCTTGCGGGAGTGGGACGGCGTGCCGATCGACCGGATCCTCGACAACACGTACAGCAGGTACCGCTACTTCGGGGTCTCCGCCCTCGGCCACACGCCGACGCCGGACGCGCGGGTGGCCAGTACCGGCATCCAGCCCTACCGGGTGACGGATCCGCTGCTCTGGCTGCTGAGCGAGTACGGCTCGGTGCCGAGGACGGGGCGCGGATGAGTCCGGGGGCCGGCGGGGCGGGATCGCAGCCGGGGGCCGGCGGGGCCAGGTCGGGGGCCGGTGGGGGGCGGTTCCGGCAGTTGTACTACACGTCGTGCGAGCGGGGGCTGAGCGGGTTCTCCGGCTTCCAGTTCAACGCCGTCAGCGCCGGGGTCACCACCGAGACCATGCACGCGGTGGAGGCCCTCGCCGGCTACGACCCGCCGCGCTCGCTGGTGGAGTCGGAGACCCCGGAGCAGCTCGCGCGGTGTCCGGTCGCGTTCTCCTTCGTACGGGAGGAGGCCTCGGGCGGGCCGGCGGACGCGGGGGCGGCCGGCGGGCCGGCGGCGGCGCGTCCCCTCGGGGCGGGGGCGACCGCGGTGCACGTGCGGTACGTCGGGCGGGATTCGGCGCGCAGGTTCGGCAACTACTTCGCCCACGCCCTGCACACCGAGGACTTCGCCGCGGCCGGCGGCGGCCTGCTGGCGATCGAGCTGTGGAACTCGCCCGTGTGGACGACACGGGTGGCGCAGGAGTCCGAGCTTCCCCCGCTCGACGCTCCCCCGCCCTGCGGGCCCCTGAACTCCCGTACCGTCCAGGCGTTCCTGCGGGCGCAGCCGGACGCGCACCGGTTGACGGAGCTGCTGGCGGCGGTGTTCACGGCGCTCGGTGAGGACCGTTCGGTGGTCGTGGTCGACCGGACGACGGACCGGATCGCGCACTGGTTCGCCGCCGTCAGCTATCTCCTGCCGCCCCCGCTCGCCCGCAGGCTCTCCTTCTCCACCTATCTCTTCCGGCCGACGCGCGGGCGGCTGCACCTCATCGGCTGCGTGCCCGAGGCGAAGCCGGAGATCGGTCCGGACGACCAGGACGCCTACACGCTCTTCGACTTCGCCGCGGGCCGCTTCCCCGACGGGGTCCCGGTCCACCACCTGGTGCGGCTGCTGACCCGGATCGGGCTCGCGTCGATCCGGTCGGTCTGGTCCTGGGCGGCGGAGTACACCCACGGCGGTGAGCGGCACCCCGGGGACTGGCATCCGCCCGTGGCGGCGGCCGCGGCCGGCGGAGGCATCCCGCTCGCGCCGGAGGACGTCGCGGCCGTCCTCGACTGGCTGCCGACGGCCGACCACCTCGGAGCGCGCCGCGCCGTGGTGGCCCGGGACATCCGCCGCTCCCGACCCGACCTCTCCCAGGCGCAGTTGCGGATCCTGTCGGCCGCCGCGCGGGCGGGCGGGGACACGGCGCTGCACCGCGAACTCGAAGGCGCGCTCCAGGAGTCCCGGATGCGCGCCTACCTCGCCGGTGCGGACGACGCCGTGGCACCCGTACCCCTGGCGGACACGGAGGAGCGCGAGCGGGCCGTACGGCTGTGGCGGTCGCTGCTCCCCGAGGCGGGGGGCGTACGGCAGCGGGTGCGGCACCTGCTGTGGGCGTACGGCGCCGGGCTCGACCTGCCCGGCGACGTGCTCCGGGAGACCTGCGGCGAGCTGGCCCGGGTGCTCCTGGAGTCGGCGACCGGGCGCTCGCCGGACCCGGCGCTGCGGGGCGAGGTCCGGAGGCTGCTGCGGACGTCCGGGGTGTTCAGGGGGGCGCTGGTCGCCGCCCTCGACGCGCTCGTGGCCGGGCGCGAGGGCCATCACCAGCTCTTCTCCCAGTTCCCGGCCGACCTGCTCGACGCCCGGGACCTCGAGGGGCGGCCGGTCCTCCAGGAGCACCACTGGCTGGCGCGCGCCGAGCGCGAGCCCGGGCGCGGCGTGGAGGTGATGTTCCGGATCCTCGCCCTGCGCGGCCAGGACGTCCCGGACCCGGCGCTGCTGCGCGGCCTGTGGCGGCAGCCGCCCTGGACACACCGCGAGGCGATCGAGATCGCGCGCCGGCTGCCCGGCGGCGGCAGGGCGGACGCCCAGGCCGTCCTCGGCGCGTGGTTCGAGCGGACGGTGCTGCGGGAGGTCGTCGACGAGGCCCGGCTGGCCGATTTCCTGGAGCTGTGCGCGGTCCTCGCCGCCCCCGAGTGGCGGCCCTGGCTGACCCCGGACACCCGGGAGACCGTGGAGCAGGCCCTCGCCCTGGCCCGGCTGCTGCGCGAAGCGGACGACGCAGGCCGGCTCGCGGACGCCTTCGCGGGCCCCACGGGCTCGCTCCCGGCGCCGATCAGGACCCTGCGGGACCTTCGGCTCGTGGACGCGCTGACCCGGGCCCCGGCCGACCCGCGGCGGGTGCCGAGGATGGTGGGCGGGTTCGGTTTCTCCCTCGCCGACCGCTATCTGCGGGCCGTCCTGGATACGACGACGGCCGCACCCCGGCACGGCGCCCGGCCTTCGGGTCGCCGCGCGGTGGACAGGGTCCTGCTCGGCCACGTGGCCGGGCTGGCCCTGGCGTACCAGGACACGGCACTCCTGGACCGGCTGCCCCACCAGCACCGTCAGCTGGTCGCCGATGTCTTCGCGCACGCCGTGCGGTACTGGCCGGCCGAGGACGTGGAGCGGCTCGCCGCGACCGTACGCCCGATCCTTCCCTCGCTCGCGGACGGGATCACGGAGCAGCGGACGACGGAGCGCAGGAAGGGCGTGCGGTGGCTGCCGCTCGGCCGGGGACGGCAGGGACCGACGGACCGTCCGGGCGAGGGGTCCGGTACGGAACCGCGGAGGGGGCGGGAGGGGGGCGGGGGGCCGGAGCGGCGTACGGGGCCGGGGGCCGAACCTGGGGCGGACCGTCGTGCGCGGCCCGGTGCCGACTCCGGTACCGGCCCTGATATGCGCCCCGGTGCCGACCCTGGTCGTGGCCCTCGGACCGGCCCCCGGACCGGATCGGAGGACTCTGATGGGAAGCGGTGACCTCGGGATGTCAGCACTGTCGACTCTCCTCGCCGTGCTGCTCGGCGCGGCGCTGCTGCTGGGCGCGTGCACGGCGGTCGTCCGCGCCCTCGGTCTCGTCGGCGAGCTGCTGTGGCGGTACGCCCGGCTGGTGGTCGGGGTGACGCGGCGGCGGACCCCGGAATTCGAGACCATCCCGCCCCACCGGCCACAGGACGAGCCGGTGCCGGCCTACCGCAACTACTTCTTCGGCCCGGCCGCGCGGGACCTGCGCCAGTTGCTCACGCTCGGGCCGCGCGTCTACGGCAGGGCGGTGGGCGACCGTTTCCGTACCCTCGCCCAGGAACGGTTCACCCAGGCCCGGGAGCCGGGCGCCCTGAAGACGGCGCACGCCCTGGCGCTCTGCGTGGGACTGGCGGCCGGCGCCGCGATCGCCGTACCGCTGATCGTCCTCGCGCTGCTCGTGCACGCGCTCGCCGTCCTGCTCCTCAACGGCGCGGCCCGCGCCACGGCGGGCGGCCTGCGGGCGGTCGACCGGGGGGTGCTGACGGTGCGGGGGCTGCGCCGGGGCGTGCTCTGCCCGCACTGCTACGACCGCGTGCCCTACCCCTCGTACGCCTGCCCGCGCGAGTCCTGCCGGCGGCGGCACAGCGACATCCGTCCCGGGCGGTACGGGCTGTTCCGCAGGCGCTGCGAGTGCGGCGAGCGGATGCCGACGCTGGTGATGCTGATGCGCCGACGGAGCCGGCTCCCCGCCTTCTGCACCCACGCGCGCTGCGGCAAGCCGCTGAACCAGGACGCCGGGCACGCGCGGGAGATCGTGCTGCCGATGGTCGGCGGCCGGGCGGCGGGGAAGACGCAGCTGATGGCCGCCATGCTGATGTCGCTCGAGGACGCGGCGGGGGCGGGGGGCCCGGCGCTGCGGCTCGCGGACGACGAGACGACGGCCAACTACCAGGTGCTGCGTGAGGTCCTGGAGATGAAGGGCCATACGCGTGCCACGCAGAGGACGCTGTTGCGGGCGCATTCGGTGGTGCTGGGGAAGGGGCGCGCCGAGCAGCTGGTGCATGTCTTCGACACGGCGGGCGAGCAGTTCATGTCGGGAGAGGACGCCGACGCGCTGCGGTACGTCCGGGCCGCCCGCACCTTCGTCTTCGTCCTGGACCCGCTGGCGGTGGAGGCCACCTGGCAGCTCCTGGAGGAGTCGCCCGCGCCCGCACCGGACCGGACCCTGGCCTCCACCGACCCGCCGGACGTGATCTTCGGGAACTCCTCCCAGACGGCGGCCCGCCTCGGCAGACAGGGGCGGCTCCCCCGGCTGGCGGTCGCGATCAGCAAGACGGACCTGCTGGCGGAGCACGGCCTCCTCCCGGACCGCCTCGACGACAGCGCCGCCGCGCGCGAGTGGCTGGCCGGCCGGCTCGGCCTGCGGAATCTGGTGCAGGCGATGGAGCTGGAGTTCGCGGAGGTGCGGTATTTCTTCACGGCGGCGGTGACGGTCGAGGAGGGGCGGGTGCACGCGAGCATCGGCCGGTTCGTGGACTGGTGCCTGGACCGCCGCCCGCGACGGTGACGGCGGGCGCGCGGGCGCTGCGAGGTGCCGACGGCCGGGACCGGCCGGGGCTGCGCGCGGGCGCTGCGAGGTGCCGACGGCCGGGGCTGCGCGCGGGCGGCCTCCTCGCCGTCGGCATCCACCGGCCCCGAGAACGTCACTCGGCGGGCGCTTCCAGCCCCTCCAGGCTGTCCATGAACGAACTGACGGAGAACACCGCGCGGCCGGGACCGGCGGGGCCGTATCCGGGCGGCGAGCTGAGGCCGAACTCCTCGAGCGTCGCGCGGTAGGTCTCCAGGAGACGGATGTGGTACTCCAGCGGCGCGCCGAGCGGGTTCGCCTTGCCCAGGGGCGTGGTGGGCTCGGGGCACCAGGTGGTGAAGCGCGGCACGACCCCGTTGGACATGAAGAACCGCAGCCCCTCGGCGGTGGAGTCGATCGCCTCGCTGACCTTGGTGAACCCGAACGGCTCGGCCATCTCGATGCCGGCGACGAAGTTGGGGATCACGTTGCGCGGCCCGAAGATCTCGGTGGAGTCCAGGATCCGGCGGTGCCACTCGTCGCGGCCGACGTAGCGCTCCTTGCCGGGGCAGTGCAGCTGGAACAGCCGGCGGTCCCACACCTCGAAGTTGGGGTGGTAGATCCGGATGCCGTAGTCGTGGAACCGCTGGACGGCGTCGCGGGGCAGCGCCTGGGCGACGACCTTGCCGATCCAGCGCCCGGGGAAGCGCTCCTCGATGGCCTTGGCGTAGTGGCCGTAGAAGTCCGCCTCGTCCCGGCCGCCGACCTGCGAGGTGATCGATCCGCCGGTGAGCGTGTAGGCGCGGGAGGTCCCGGCGGTGTCGTACCGGTCGATGATCTCCAGCGCCTCCAGCACCTCCTCGACCGGCTTGACCCCGGTGTAGGGACGGCCTGCCGCCTTGTGCTGGCGCCAGTTGTGGTTGATGTCGCAGAACTGGCACTCCTCCTTGGCGCCGAAGTACTGGCACACCCGGAAGACGGTGAGATAGACGAGGTAGCCCCACTGGATGGTCGGGGCGACCTCCATGACGGACTTGCCGTTCGACAGGGTGTGCCGGTAGTACTCCGGCATCGGAGGCAGCCCGACGTTGGCGATCCGCGTCCCGTCGAGGTACAGCCCGAGCGCCCCGTCCTCCCCGGCGCGGACGACGTACGGCGAGTCGGGATTGACCCGCACGGACACGACGGTCCGCCGCAGGTCGTAGGGCCCGCCGGTGAGCACGATCTCCTCGGGCGGCCGGTTGAGCGCGGCGGCCCCGAGCTCGGGGAGGGTGCGGTGGTCGAAGGAAAAGATGAAATACGACTTCGGCTTGACGTCCCCGGATCCCCCGTCGGCCGTCCCACTGAGCGCGGACTCGTCGAAGGCCATGCCGCCCCGCAGCAGGTCCTCCTTGATCACGGCTTCCCGCGGCACGTGCGGAAAGCGGCCCATCAGTCCCTCGACCAGCGCGGTACGGCTGAGGCTCTCCATGTGCTGCTCCATCCCTGACTCCGTTGAGGATCACCTCGAAGGGTATCTCCGCCCGAATCGGACGGGGAGCCGGGTTGCTGACCAGTGGGCGGACGCCGGGCCGGCCCACCCGGGAAGGGCCCGGTGCGCCGCCCGGACGCCGACCCCCTGGCCGGTGAAGTCGTGCAGCGACCTCAGTGCGGCAGGTCTCCGATGAAGGCGCGCGGTGGGAGCTGGGGGACCTCTGCCAGACCGGCCGCCCGCAGCCACCGAGCCATCTCATCGTCGTGGACGCCCACACTCGTGGCGCGCGCGATGCTTTGAGCTGCGTGCGGAACCTGCCCACCGTCGCGACAGATCAACTGCAACGGCCACGCAGGGTACTCGCCAGGCCTGCCGTCAAACGGTACCCACTTCCACGGCGCGGAGTACGTCCACAAGCGGCCCTCGCTGTCGGCCACCTCGTCACCGGACTCCAAGAACGCATATGGCCTGAAGACCAATGCCGACTCGATTGGCTCCTCGCCATTCGGGTCCACGGTGAAGCCGATCTCCTCTGCGTGGGGCGGAAAGGAAACACCATGAGAGACCAGGGACACGTATGCGTGCGGACGAGGCAACCAGCCGACATCCAAGGGATCAGAAAATCTCTCCACATGTACCACATACGCGACAGTGGCCGGCATTCCGAGTTCACAATACCCCCCCACTTCGAGGGAAGAATCGGACGAAACGATCTGGAACGGCTCCTCGTCCCAGCCTTCATCTCCGGCGTTTCGCGGGATCGCTCGCGATCCGTTCCACTGCATCTGCGACTCGGGGTCGATTCGATTCCAGGGCCATCGAACAGAAACGTACTCCGCCGACAGGCCGGTTACCTCGACCGTCTGCGCCGGACACTCCATCACGACGACGTCCCCGGCACGGACGCTTGCAAGCACCCCAGCACGCCCGCGATCAACAGCGCTACCCATTGTGTCAGTCCCTTCACGGTCCGGAGGACTATCCTATGCCTTGTCGCGAGAGGGCAGATCATCGCTCCGCGATACAAACCTCCGCGCACAGGCCCGACACTCAACTCGGCAAGAATTGCACCGCGTCTTTGCGAATAAATGGAAACGGCCCGCCAGACCAGCTGGCGGGCCGTCACCTCTACCACAGACGAGGCGTTAACTGAAGAAGCGGAAGCTTCGGACGCGATGCGTGGTCTGGCCGTTACCCGGCCGAACCTCGCCGAAGGGTGCTCCGCCGCTCGCGAAGATCAACACTCCGCACACTGCACGGCAGATGTTGCGAGACGCCCCGCCTTGGACGGGAGTCGCCCCCAGAGCCATAGCTCCGAGTATGACGCGCTGTTCGGCGTGCAGGCTTCCCGGAACAAGATCGGGACCGATGTGGAACTCGTCGTCGTTGAGCGCCGTGATCTGCGCCGGGGTCAACCCCTCTTCGCCGTTTCCGGCCACAAGTCTCCTGACGCCCGCTCCAGGGATCTCTACATCCAGAACGGCGACGGTGTGGATGTCGAAGTTCGCCTGACTCGGCTCGGCGTTGTTGATCTGAGACGCTCTCGCCGCTTGCGGCTCATTGCAGTTGTGGACGAGAACCGAGGCCGCCGCAGCCAACACGTAGTACGTGTGGAGGTCGGAGACCGTCAGGTTGTGGACGGCTGCCTTCTGTGCAGTCCACCGCTGAATCGCGGTGATCTGCACGTAGGTGCCGGCACTGGTCTGCAACCACTGGCCCGACGCGAGGTCCGTGGCAGTGATCCACTTGCCCAGCTCGGGGACCCAGAAGGGGTGACCGTCGGTCGCGGTGACCTGCGCCGTCTTCGCGCCGGCCGCACCGTCCGTGTCGATCGTCACCCTGACCAGGCGCTTGAGGCCTTCGCCCTTGATCTCAGCGGTAACCGTCTCGGAACGTGTCTCGCCCGTCTCCGGGTCCGTCGAGACGACCTTGTCGCCGGTCTTCACTTGCTCGATCGGCTTGCCCGAGCCGTCGGCCATCAGCACCTTCGTGCCGGGTACGAAGCTGTTGCAGGTGCCGCCTTCCTCGGCCTTTCCGGAGCCGCCGCTGCCGCTGGATCCACCCTTGTTACGAGAGGAGCCACCGGAAGATCCGCCAGGCTTGCTGAGGCTTGTCTTGCCGCCGCCTCCGGAACCCTTGCCGCCACTCTTACCAGCTGAGGAAGAGGCCTTCGGCGCCGCTTTGGCCTGAACCCGCTTCTGGACCGGGTTGCCCGTCTTCTTCTTCTGGGCCAACGCTCGGTCGGCGATTCTCTTTGCCTCTTCGGCTGCCTTCTTCTTCGCCTTCTGAGCGGCCTCCTTCTTGGCCTTCTCGATCGCCGCCTTCTTGGCCGCGAGTGCTGCCTCTTCGGCCGCCTTGGCGGCCTTGAGGACAGCTTCGGCGGCCTTCTTCGCCGCCTTGAACGCCTGGATGGCGTCGATGGTGCGGTTGACGGCCTTGAGGACGGACGGGATCTTGCCGAGCTTGGTCCACGGGATGGCGCCGATGATCAGGCTGCCGCACGACCACATGTCACCGCCGAAGCAGGCCATGGCGTCGTTGATGCCGATGAAGTCCTTCAGCGTCTCCCAGGCCACGGCGAGGATCACCGAGGTCAGGGACTTGCCCATGGTGGACTGCGCCTGCGCGACCTGCGCCGCGGACAGACCCGCGCCGGCGAGCGCCGCTGCCTTTTCCGATGCGGTCAGGCTGATCGCCAGACCGGTGGGGTCGGCATGTGTGACCGGGTTGTTGTGCGCGTAGGCGTACCCGTTGGACTGCAGCGGGTCGTTCAGGTCGAGCATGGGGTCGGCGGACAGGAACCGTCCGACCACCGGGTCGTAGAGGCGAGCGCCCAGCGGCTGGTAGCCGGAGGCATCGTCTCTGGTCTGGCCCAGGAAACCCTTGTGGGTCTGGATGTTGGAGCCGACGGTGTCGGCCGCACGCTGGTTGCCGAAGGGGTCCTGCTTCCTGACCCGGACCGGCTGACCGCTGTAGAGAGCGACCTCAACATAGACGCTGCCCTGGTGATCCATCGCCAGGGCGACAAGTGTTTCACCGCCCGTACCACTCGCGTAGCGCATGACCGCGCCACCGGGGGTGGTGTAGGTGCGCTCGGTGCGGATCAGGACGCCGCCCTGCTGCACGGTCACTTCGGCCTCGCCCAAGTGGAGCGTGGCTTGCTTGCCCTGGATGGTCAGCAGGCGTGAACCGTCCGGGCCATAGATATGACGGGTGTCATTCTGCGGCGACCACAGCTGCGCCGTCGAAGTGCCGTTGCAAGTGGCCAGGACGATCGCGGTGGCGTTGACATTGGCGCCGTCCTTGACCGCAAGGCACAGACCGGAGGCGACATGGTTCAGCTGACCGGCCGCCGTCCGCTTGAGTTCCTGCGTGGCAGTGCCGTTGCACTTCTGCAACTGGACCGCTGAGCCTGCGGTGTTCGCTGCGGGCTGCAGACACCACGTGTCGTAAACCGACAAGGTGCCCAGGTTCGGGTCCGTCTGCGGCGCACTGCCACTACCCGGTTTGGGCGTGAACTTGAAGTTCTGCGCCACGGTGCCGTTGCACTGGTAGAGCTGAATCGGCTGGCCTGCCGCAGCGAGACCGGACTTGAGGTCGACGCACTTCTGGCCGAGACCCACATACGGAGTCTTGCCCCCGTTGCCCTGACCGGTGATCCGGTCGACCTTGCCGTCGATGGTCCAGGTCAGCTCCTGCTTGTCACCGTTCTCGAGCGAGGTGACCGACTTGGTCTCCCCGGTGAGCTCGTACAGGCGTGCTGCTTCGGCCTTCACCGCCGCGCCGGCGGGGGTTGTGTACTTCTTCGACACCTTGGTCAGCGTGTGCGGCTGTTCCTTGGTTGCACCCTTGCCGTAGGTGTAGTCAGTGACCGCATCCTTGGCGGTGGCACCGGTCAGGTCCTTCTCGGTCAGCTTGGTGCGGTTTCCGAGGAGGTCGTACTCGTACTCCTGCCAGTAGCCGGAACCGTCATCACCTGCCGACACGTTGAGCGTGCCGTCGGTGTTCTTCGGCGAGCTGCAGGCGGTCTCGTCCTTGGAGGTCCAGGCCGACTTCAGCTGACCCAGCGGGTCGTATACGAAGCACTGACGCTCCGCTACCGGAGTCGACTTCTCGTGGATCGAGGTGACGTTTCCGGCCGGGTCGTAGGTGTACGCGCGGTTGGAGGCCAGGTTGCCACCAGCGGCGCCACCGGGATTGTGCTCCCGATAGGCCGTCTGCTCCTTGAGCTCGCCACTGCCTTCGTCGAACAGATTCTGCGTCCACACGCGGTAGGGCTGCGAGCCCAGCGTGGAACGCACCACCTGTCCATAGGGGGAGTAGACGGTCTCAGCGCCGTACCAGTCTTTACCGGAGACCGAAAGCGGAAGGCCATCCTTGTCGTGGCGGACGACCATCTTCTCGGCCTCAAGCTTGCCGACCGCAGGCAGAGCGGCCTCCTCCAGGAGGCCCGTGTCCGTGTAGGAGTATCCGTAGGTGTAGTCCTTGGCCAGGCCCCAGGTGTCGGCAAGCGACTGCGGCAGGCTCAGGGTCGTGGACGTCGGGTCGTAGTCCTTGGTGTAGCCGTTGACCTTCTGGGTGTAGGCCAGGCCGTCGGTGTATCGGGTGGCGGTGGCGGGCTGTCCCTTGCCACCGTTCGCGGTGTCATAGGTGTAGTCGGCCAGCAGAGTGCCGGCGGCGTCGTTCGCACGCTGCTGCTTGGGCCTGGACAACTCGTCGTAGCTGTTCCAGATGACGCCGCGGGCAGTGGCGACCGTCAGGACGCGGTCGCGATGATCGTAGGAAGTCCGCGTGGTCCCCGAATCGGGGTCGGTGGCGGTCTCCATCCGGCCACGGTGGTCATACGTCCACGACCACGGGTGAGTCGGGTCGGCGGAGTTGGTCGCCTTCACCATCTGGCCGCGCGTGTCGTACTGGTAGCTCGTCGAGGTAAAGCCGCCGGGCGCCGCCGGATTGAAAGTGTCCGTGCGCACCGTACGTCCAAGCGCATCTGTGTAGACGCGGTAGGACGAGGCACCCTGCGGGTTGACGACCTTGGACCAGTCCTGGCCGTACTCGTACTTGGTGGCCCGTTCCGGGTAGGCCTTGGAGATGGTCTCGGTGGTGTTCGGGTCGACCCACTTCATATACGGGGTCTCGGTCACCACACGGCCGAGGCCGTCGTAGGTGTAGCGGGTGATGTTGGGGATGGCAGTGTCGGCGAGCGGGGTGAAGAGCTCGCCGGGCTTAGCTTCTTGGGTGAGGTAGGCGTTGTTTGTCTGGAAGACCTCGCCCGCACTGTTATAGAGGGTGTCGGTGATCAGGTGGCCCTGGCCGCCGGTGGCCTCCTCCTGCGTCTGCCGCTCACGGCCGAGGCCGTCGTAGAGGGTGACCGAGGTCTCGATCCGGTCCTCGTGCCCACGGGCGTACGTGGTCACGTAGGGAGGCTTGCGGATCTCGCGCTCGGCGTCCTCCGGGTCCACCACCGGCTTCGGAATCGTGTACTCGGCACGGAAGTCCGGCACCGTAGTGGTGGCACGGCCTGGAGCCCATGCTTGGGCCAGGCGGCCCAGCGGATCGTACTTCGCCTCGCTCACATGACCGTTGAGGTCGATCGTCTTCAGCGTGGTCGCGCGGCCCGGCTCCAGCTCCTGCACCTGGGTGTGGCCCAGCGGGTTGGTCTGGGTGACCTTGAAGACCTGACCTGTGGGTGGGTCAAAGGCAATGGTCGACGACTTGCCGTCGGGATCGGTCTGCCTGATCACCCGGCCGATGGCGTCGAAGCCCTTGGTACCGGTGGTCTGGAAGCCGGAACCGTCCCCCTTCAGTGACCAGGTTTCGGTCGCCAAGCCTCGGGACGATGCCGCGAGAGTCGTACCGTAGGCCGTGCCGTCGTAGGCGATACGAGTGGCGCCGCTGAGCGTCGACACGTCCGCGAAGTTGGCTGCTGCACAGTTCGTCGGCGAGTTCAGAACCTGCTTGGACAGACCGATGATGTTCCTGTCGGTCTGGTGCAGGTACTCCATCCTGGTGCACGACTCGTCGCCGGTCTTGCCCGTGTCACCGAAGGACTCGACCTGCGTGGGCAGACCGTAGGTCGGCTCGTAGGTCGTCAGCGTCCGGACCGTGCGCTGCGTACGCGGGTCGTCGGCGTTCGTACCGGATGACTTCGTGTACGCGATCTCTTCCGGCTCGGTGACCCGCCAGGCCTTGAGGTCGGTCAGGCCGTCCTCGCGGTCGCGGGTGCCGAGCAGTGTGGCCTCGAGCTTGGTAGAACTGCGGGTCAGCCAGTCGGTGTCGGCCTTGTCCGCGCTCGTATAGGAAAGCTCTTCGGCTATTCGGCCGGCGAAGGGCTCCTTGTCCTTGGCGATCTCGACGCCGTGGACGTCCTTGACCGGGACGGTGTCGCCCATGCCGCGGTAGTAGCGGGTGACGGCCTTCGTCTGCGGAGCGTCGACACCGGGGGTGTTCTCACCGGTGGAGCCTTCGCCGCTGTCCGCGTCCGACGGCTTCGGACCGGTCAGGACGGCGGTCTGCTCGAAGCCCGCGAACTGCGAATACGTCCGCGTCGACTTCTTGCTGAACTCCTGCTCGGCGAGCTTCCAGCCGGCGTTCTTGTACTCGTAGAACGTCTTCGTGCCGTACGAGCCGGACACGTTCGGGAGCTCTTCGATCGACTCGACCACGTACTTGTGGAACCAGTCGATCTCCTCCTTCTCCGGGTCCGGGCTCCAGTACGACGGGTAGCACAGGCGGTTGTTCGCCTTCAGACCGGTCGTGTCCGCCTTTGTCGGCAGACCGGAGCCGGTGGCGCACTGGCCCTCGATCGGCTTGTAGGTGACGAAGGTCTCGCCGCCGTACTCGTTGATCACACGGGCGATGCGCAGGCGGGAGAAACCGGGGCGGCTGGGGTTGAACGCCTTGACCCGGTTGGGCATGTCCTCGGCGTTGGACTCGAAGCGCACCGAGTTCAGCGTGATGCTCGCGTCGGTGGAGCCGTTGCGGGCGTAGCCGGTGCGGGTGACCGACTCCAGCCACAGGGCCGTGTTCGGGCCGGTCTTCAGCGAGGCGAAGCTCTGGTCGAGCTTGTACTCGTCGACGACCTGGCGGGCGGTGGTGTCCGTGCGGCGCTGGGCCGAGGTGGTGATCTTGTCCAGGCGCTTGCGCGTCCAGAACGTCGGGCCGGCGTTCCAGCACTTCTGCTTGTACGTCGAGGTGACCGCCGCGCAGCGGAGGTCGGCCGGGGTGTCGTACCAGATGCGGTACTTGCCCATGTCCTTCGACGTGAAGTTTTCCTCTACGCAGGTCAGCGTGCCCTCGGTGAAGCAGCGCTCCTCGACCGAGAAGTTCACACGAGCGGGCGCGGGCGCCGAGAAGATCGAGTCCTTGCGCTGGCCGTAGTCGATGCGCGTCAGGTAGCCGTCGCGGTGGTACTCGACCGGGGCCTTGAAGTTGAAGTTCCGCGCGTAGTAGTTGACATCGCGCTTCCACCACAGCGACATGGCGTTGCCGTGGATGTCCTCGACGTAGTCGAGGTTCCAGCGCCAGGCCTGGTTGCAGAAGGAGTTCTTCCAGTCACCGGCCTTGTAGCAGGGCTCGCCCGCGTGGTTGCCATAGACGGGGACGGCCAGCACCGAGTCCGTGTACGGGTCGTCGGCGGCGGTGCCGTTGTCCGACCAGCCCGGGAGCTTGTTCAGACCGAAGTGGTAGCGGGTGCCGTCCTTGGTCGTGACGACCCAGTACTCGCCGTCCGCGTCCTTCATGCCCGAGCGCGGGTCCTTGGACGTGTCCTTGAGCCGCTCGATCTTCGAACCGTCACCGTTCGCGGTGAACCAGGTGCCCTTGGCCGCGTCCCACACCAGCTCGGTCGTCATGCCACCCAGCGACAGGGTGGCGTTCTCCGAGCCGTAGCACTGGTCCGCCGTCTTGTGGGTCGCGTTGTTCGACCCCGCACGCTTCGAGTCCTCGCGGCAGTTGGCGTACGTACGGGTGATGGAACCCGCGTTGTAGTCCCAGCCGTCACCGATCCAGGAAGCCTGGTTGTTCGTCGCCGAGGTCCGGCCGTCGACCGACTGGGACGAATAGCCCAGGCCGATCTTCGGCATCAGACCGCCGGCGGTCTCCGGCACCTGCACCTGGTAGTTGTACGTGAACGCACCCGACGAGGATCCCGCCGACCACGCACCCGACGACAGCAGCGGCGAGGCCGTGAAGTCACCGGACACCGAGGAACCGGTGTCCATCATGCCGACGGCGTTACCACTGGTCGTCGTCTCCGCCGAAGAGAAGGACGCCTTGCGCGCCGAAGCGCCGGTGCTTCCCTCTTCCAGCAGCTTCGCGACCGGGATCGTGCCGGTCAGGACCTTGCGGGTCTTGGCGTCCTTCGCCGCGGTGGTCTTGGTGGGGGCGTCCTTGGCCGCCACCTCCTCCACCGAGGACTGCAGCCGCTCGAAACCGGTCGACTCGTCCTTGCCGCCCGCCATGGTCGTGGTGCCGTCGTCGGCACACTCACCCGCGGTCGGATCCGAGTACACGCACTCCGGCAGCAGCGTCAGACCGAAACGCTCCGCAGCCTGCGGGCCATAGAGGTCGGCGAACCCGGTCGTGTCGACGCTCAGCGCGACCTGCGCGGCCGGGTCGACCCCGGCCGGAGGCGTGACCTTCATGATCATGCCGGGCACGCCCGCGTCCTGGGACGCCTCGACCGGCTTCAGGTCGACGCTCCACTGACCGGCCAGATCCGCCGCATTGCCGCCCTCGGGGACACCGATGGCGACGGGCAGGTTCTTGGTGACCGGGACCGTGGTGCCCGGCTCGCTCGTCGCCGTCAGCGTCGCCGTGCCGAGATCGGCCACCCACGGGGTGACGTTCTTCGGCACATACGGCGTGACCGGCACCTCAGGCGAAGTCGTCAGCGCCTTTTCGGCCGTCACATCGCCTTCGAGCTCGGTGCTCTTCGGCAGATCCGGCAGGTCCACCTGCGCCGTCTGCTCTTCCCGGCTCATGCCGTCGCCGGGGATCGCCAACGCCTGCGAGCTGAGGCTCGTCACCGTCAGCATCGAGGACAACAAAAGGACGGTCGCCGTGCGGCTCAACCGCCGGCGCCGTCTTTGTGACTCCGTCACGGCTAGGCGTCCCCGCCCCAGCCATGACGGTGGACCTGAAGAACGCATTGCGTCGACTCCCACCCAGGAAAAAACAGACAACGAAGAAGGTGCGGAAACACCGAAGAACGCGCGTCCGTCAAGACGCGCGCGTCGGCACTGTCCGTCATGACCTGGGAGAACTCAAGATCACACAAGGTGACAAGGTCACGGGGGAAGTGAGATGGCTCACCGGTCATACTTGACCAGAGCACATCACCTTACGATCTTTCAGAAAGATCCGGTAATAAGGGCCATCCCTGCCTTTTCCTGGGGCGGAAAGCCCCAAGAGTGGAGATGTCGGTCGTCACAGAGGTCAACACCTCTCCCTCGGTCACGAATTAATAAAACTCTCATGTCTGGACGCCCCTGCTCAGACATGTGATCGTGTGCGCGCCCTTCTGCCCCGGCGGTTCGCCGTCGGGGCTGTCTGTGCTGTCCCATTCCGCCTGGTACCTACGGGAGTAGACCGCGTGTCCGCGCCGCCACCCAGATTTCTCAGCCCCTTCGTGCGCACGCGCACCAGGCTGTCCCTGACCCTCGGCCTCGTTCTGGCCGCCCTCACCGCTGCCCTCATCCCCTGGTGGCAGCCCCAGACCCCGCCTGTCGCCCAGGGCAACACCAAGGCCACCGAGGCGAAGCCCGCGTCGACCGGCCCCCGTGACGAGGCGGCCGCCGTCGCCGAGGCCAAGCGCACACGGAAGCAGGTGCTCGTCGACACGGCGACCACCGCCACGCAGCAGACCTGGGCGCTCCCCAACGGGCAGATGCGCTCCCAGATGCACGCCACGCCGCAGCGCGCGAAGAACGCCGACGGCGAGTGGGCCCCGATCGACAACAAGCTGGTCCGCTCGGCGAAGGCGCCCCGTGGACTCGGCATCGTGCCGGTCAACGCCGCCGTGCCCGTGCGGTTCTCCAGCGGCAGCAAGGACGCGTCCCGTGCAGACCGTTCCTTCGCCCGCGCCCCGCAGCCCGGTCAGACCGTGCTCGCGGAGATGGACGTCGCCGGCCACACCGTCGCCTACACCTGGCCGGGCGCGCTGCCCGAGCCGGTCCTCGACGGCCCCCGTGCCCTCTACTCCGAAGTTCTTCCCGGTGTCGACCTGCTCCTGGTCGCCCGTGAGGAAGGCGGTGTCGCCCAGCTCCTCATCGTCAAGACCCCCGAGGCCGCCAAGCAGGACGCGCTGAAGTCGGTCGCGTACGGACTCCAGTCCACGACCGCCACCTTCCAGCTGGACGCCCCCAAGGGCCGCGTCCTCGTCCTGGACAAGGCCGGCAAGGAAGTCGCCTCGATTCCCACTCCCTTCGCGTGGGACTCCAGCGGCCAGGACCCCGAGGCACCCGCCTCCACGCCCCGTACGTCCGTGGCGACCCCCGCCGACGTCCTCAAGCTCTCCGGTCTGACCGGTATCGAGCCCGGCGCCCACTCCGCCCAGCTCCCGGTCTCGCTCGACGGGGACAAGACGAGCACCGCCCGTCTCTCCCTGAACGTCGCCGCCACCGGCCTGTTCACCAAGCCCGGCGTGAAGTTCCCGCTGTTCGTCGACCCGACGATGAACTCCGCCTGGCAGGCGTGGACCACCGCCTACAAGAAGTACCCCAACAGCAGCTTCTGGAACGGTACGAACTTCTCCTCCGGCACCTCCGACGCCCGCGTGGGCTACGAGAGCGACACCGGCGGTCTCGGCCGTTCGTTCTGGCGCATGGGCTTCGACCCCGGCATGAAGGGCGCCACGGTCACCCGGGCCTCCTACAAGGTGCTGAACAACCACTCCTGGTCCTGCACCACCCGCGAGTTCCAGTTCTACCTGACCGGTGGCATCTCGACCGGTACGACCTGGAACGCGCAGCCTTCCTGGTCCACCCACCTGCAGTCGAAGTCCTTCGCCCATGGCTGGTCCACCTCCTGCGCGGACGCGTACGAGGCGTTCGACAACGCCAACGTGAAGGCGGCCGCACAGACGGCGGCGAACAACGGTTGGTCGAACATCACCCTGGGCATGCGCGCCACCAGCGAGGGCGACACCCAGACCTGGCGCAAGTTCCGCGCCACCTCCGCCACCCTCGAGGTCGACTACAACCGTCCCCCGAGCGAGCCCACCGCCGGCACCACCACGCCCGGCGGCGCCTGTGTGCCGGGCCCGGGTGGAGGCGTGACGGTCGGCAAGACCAACATCACCCTGTCGGCCAACGCCAAGGACGGCGACGGCAACCTGTCGAAGCTGCGCTTCCGCTTCCTCAAGACCGGCGGCACCCCGACCGAGTACCCGGTCACCCCGAACTCCAGTGGTACGGCGACGGTGACGATCCCCGTCACGTTCCCGCTGGACGACAAGACCATGTACTCGTGGGACGTGCGGGCCGAGGACTCGGCGGGCGCGGTCTCCTCCTTCTTCCCGCCGAACACCGCCGAGCCGTGCCGCCTCACGATCGACGGCTCGGCCCCGCCGCAGCCCGTCGTCACGAGCAACTTGTTCACCAAGGCCACGTCCGACGGTGCGACCTGGGCGAAGGTGAAGTTCGGGGAGACCGGTGACATCACGTTCACGTCTCCCGGGGCCGCGAAGTTCCGCTACGGCTTCGAGGGCGTGGCGTACACGGACGTGAACGCCACCAACGGCTCGTTCACCAAGAGCGACCTCAAGCCGCCGCACGCCGGCCCGAACTGGCTGCACGTCTTCGCCCTGGACGCGAACGGCAACGTCAGCGCCCGCACCGACTACAACTTCTACGTCCCGCCGCGTGACACGGCCGACGGCCCCGGCGATGTCGGTGGTGACGGCATCGCGGACCTGATGCTCATCGACGCCAACGGCAACCTCTTCTCCTACCCGGGCAGCCCGGGCGGCGAGCTGTACGCCGGCCTGGCCGGCTCGTACACGTCGGACGACAAGCTGCACCCGACGGGCCATTGGTACGACGCCGGCACGGGCCAGGCGGCGATGATCAGCAAGTTCAACGACGTCTACCCCGGAGACGGGACGACCGACCTCTTCGCGCGCACCCCGGACGGCCGGTTCTGGCTCTACCCCGGCGACGGCTACGGCACGTTCAACGTCGACGACCGCCTCGAGATCAAGCTGCCGTCGAACGCGCCCGCTCCCTCCACCTGGATCCAGTTCAAGGCAGTCGGCGACATCACCGGTGACAAGCTCCCCGACGTGGTCGTGCGCGCCGGCACGGCGTTCTGGACCCTGTCCGGCTACACCGGCGCCACGTTCCAGACCGCGACCCTGATGAACGCCGACGTCTGGGCCCGCCGCGAGATCGTCAACGTCGCGGACATCGACCTCGACAACACGCCCGACCTGCTGTGGCGCAGTCTCGACTCCGGCACCATCTACATCCGTCACGGCAAGCCCGGCCCCGTGGCGGGCAGCGTCGACATCAACTCGCTGATGGTCGCGGCCAACTCCCGCGGCGGCGTCGACACCTCGTACGGCTCGAACTGGACCGAGGCGCACATCTCGGCGATCGTCGGCATCCCGGACGTGAACGGAGACCGGATCCCCGACATGTGGGTCCGCTTCAAGGACGACGGCCAGATGCGCATCTACTACCCGTCCACCACCAACACCAACGGGGCCGTCAAGGTCGTCCTCTCCGCCAACTGGGCCGGAGTGAAGGCCTTCGGCTGACGCACCGTCCCCTCTGCCATGAATTCCGGGAGCCCCGGACGCCTCGACGGCGTCCGGGGCTCCCGGCCTGTAGGGCGCGTGCGGTCGGCCCGTCCTACCCGCGCCCGTTCAGAACGCGTTACGGCGCCGCAGGCGCATGGGGCGTCCGTCCGGGTCCACCAGGGCGTGGTGCAGGGGGGTCGTGAGGGCCTTGCGTACCGCGGGCAGGTCCGGCGGGGCGTAGCGGCGCAGGCGGCCCGCCGGCCGGGGGCCCTGGCGGCCGCCCTCGTGCCAGGCGTCCAGCGCCGCGGCGGTCTTCTCGAAGGCGTGGAAGGCGGCCGTGGGGTCGCACAGCTCGTCCGGCTCCCCCGAGGCGGCGGGCTCGGCGTCCAGGTGCTCGCGCATCAGCTCCAGGCGCAGGTCCCGGGCGAACGTACGGGCGCCGTCGCCGAGTCCGCCCGGATCGGTCGGTTCGCGCGGGTCCTTGGTGCGGTCGACGACGGCGCAGCTGAGTTCGGAGTCGTGGGTCCACGACCGGAGGTTGATGTTGTCGGAGCCGATGGAGGCCCATACGTCGTCGATCACGCACACCTTGGCGTGGACGTAGACGGGGGTGCCGGCGTGGTTCTCCAGGCCGTACACCGCGACGCGGTCGCCTCCGGCGCGGCGCAGCTCGGCGAGGGCCGTGATCCGCCCGATCAGGTTCATCGGGAGGGAGATCCGGCCGTCCTGGTCGGGCAGCGAGGGGATGACGCCGATGAGGCGCAGCTCCGGGTTCGTGCGCAGGGCGCGGGCGAAGCTGGCCACCACCCGGGGCGACCAGAGGTACTGGTCCTCCAGGTAGATCAGCGACCTGGCCCGGCGCAGCGCCTTGAGGTAGGCGCGGGCGATGCTGCGCTCGCCGTCGGGAGCGAAGGGATAGCCGCGCAGCAGGCGGTTGGGGTAGGTCCGCAGCACCTGGACGCTCTGTCCGCCCCGGGGCTCGGGGTCGGGGGTCTGCTCGGGGAGCCGGTCGGCGCTGGTGTCCTCGCGGTGCAGTAGCTCCCGCAGCCGGGTGAGGGGGCTGCGGCTGAGGGGGGACGGGTCCTCCCACCGCTCGCGGAAGACGGTCTCGATGTCGCCGACGGCCGGTCCGCGCAGGGCGAGCTGGACGTCGTGCCAGGGCGGGCGGGGGCCGTAGGCGGCGGCGAGGGGCAGCGCCTGGGGGTCGCCCTCGTGGGTGGCGTCGTCGTTTCGGCTGTGGCAGAGGTCGATGCCGCCGATGTAGGCGACGTCCCGTTCGGGGCGGCCGGGGTGGCGCAGCACCACCATCTTCTGGTGGTGGGAGCCGCCGGGGCGGACCCGCATGTCGAGGAGGCACTCGCCGCCGCCCTCTTCGATCTCCTCGCCGAGGTGGCGGTTCTCCTCCTCGCTGAAGCGGAAATTGTCCAGGTGGGAGCGCCAGAGGAGCCCCTTGACGATCACGCCCCGGCGGGCGGCGTCGCTCAGGACCGCACCGATCTCGCTGCCGGGGCCGTCGAGCCGCTCGTCGGGGTCGCCGCGCCAGTCGGTGAACATCAGCAGGTCGCCCTCGCGCATGGCGCGGATCGCGGTGAGAAGTTCCGCGAAGTAGGCGGCGCCGTGGACCACGGGCCGCGCGTCGTTTCCTTCCGACCAGGTCGCGCCGTCGGGGTGGCGCCGGTCGAGGCGGGTCGCGGTGTTGCCGCGCTCGCCGGGTACGAGAAGCCATTCGGCATGTGTCACAGGATCGGTCCTCCTCTCCCGCGCCTACCCGCCCCCGAACGCCCGGAACGCCGCACGGGCGGGATTCCTCCGGCTCGTACGGCGCTCCGGGATGACCGGGTCTCATTCCTCATCGGAGAGGCGACCGGCCTCACCAGTAATGCGACCGGCCTCCGACCGCATGCCCGGCCGCGCCCGCTATCCAGAGGACGAGACCGATCACGGCGAGGATCAGGCCTATCGTCCACAGAATCGAAATTCCGGTGACGAATCCGATGATCAGCAGGATCACTCCGAGGACAATCACGACGACCTCCCAGCACCTCCATGGATGACTCCGCCGAGAAGAACGGAGTGAAAAGGCACTGTGCGAGTACCACTGTCGGGGGCATTTCATTCATGGTCGGCGCGAGAATTTGACCTGGGGTGGCTCGGGCGCCTGCCCGCGGCCGCCGCACCGATCTTCGACCCGTCAGCCCTGGTCGCTCTCCGGCGACGGGTCGTCGTCCTTACGCGAGCCCTTCCGGGTGCCCTGGGCGGCTCCGCCGTCGACGACGGCGTCCTCGGCCTCGCGGCGCGACTCCTCGTCGCCGCTCTCCCCCACGGCTTCCGACGGGGTGGTGTCGGAGCGCTGCTCTCCGCGCTTCTCCTCGGTCATGGTCGTACTCCTTCGGTCGTGGTCGTGGTCGTGGCGGGTCGGACGAGGCGGGGCTCAGGACGGCGGGTACGGGGACGTCTTCAGGCGCCGGGCCAGGTGGGCCGTGTTGGCGGCGAGGGTGGCGGTCGTGGCGGCGGTGGCCTTGGGGGTCTCGTCGAGGTCCTGGAAGTCGGTGCCCTGCATCGCCTCGCCCACCCAGTACGTCACCGCGTTGGGGGCGAGGGTGAAGCCGACGTCGTTGAGGCCCTGGAAGAGGTCGGCGCTGACCTTGTGCGCGCCGTCCTCGTTGCCGACCACGCAGACGCCGGCGACCTTGCCGTACGTCAGCATGCGGCCCTCGTCGTCCGTCTCCGAGATCTCCGCGTTCAGGCGCTCCAGTACCCGCTGGGCGATGCTGGAGGGGTGTCCGAGCCAGATCGGGGTGGACAGGATCAGGATGTCCGCTCCGAGAATGGTGTCCCGGATCTCGGGCCAGTCGTCTCCCTGCCCCATGTCGGTCCCGATGCCGGGAAGGACGTTGCGGTCGGCGATGCGGATCGTCTTGCCCGTGACGCCGTGGTCGGCGAGGGCCGCCATGGTCTGCTCGGCCAGCAGCTGGGAGCTGGAGGGGGCGGGCGACGGCGAGAGGCTGCAGACGAGGGCGACGGCGCGCAGTGGTGTGGTGTCCATGAGTCCCCCGCTACCCGGCGACAGGTCCCCTATGTCATCCGAAGCGCCATATTGCGTCATCTGGCACACGCCGGACGCCCCGCCCCCCGGGGGAGGGGGCGGGGCGTGGGCGCCGGTGTCCGGGCCGGGGGTCCGGGTCCGGGCCGGGGCGTCAGATGCGGCCGCGGGCGAGCCGCGTCAGCGGGCCGACCGCCGGCTTGGCCGTGGAGCGGCCTATCGCGAAGGCGGCGCCGGCCACACCGGCGACTCCCGCCGCCGCGCCGGCCGCGATGGCCTTGCGCTGCTTGACGACCGTCCAGGCCGTCGTGGCCACGGTGGCCGCCTTGGCGGCGTTGGCGGTCACGGCCTGCTGGCCGCTCTGGAGGCCGCTCGCCGCGGCACGGCCGACACGCTTGGTGGCGTCTCCCGCCGACCGCACGCTCGTCGTCGTGGACTTCTCGGCGTCCCGTGCCACCGAACCGGCCTTGGCGGCCGCGCCGGAGGCCTTCGTCTCGGTCCGCTTGGCCGCAGTCTTCTTGGCCTGGGCGGTGCTGGAATTCCTGGCGTTGTCGCTTTCAGCAGTCATGGTATTCCTCCTTGCCGTTCAACCGCGTATGAAACGGTCTGTGTAGGGACGGAAACCGTGCGGGTCAGTTCCCGTCACGGGGAAGCAGTGAGCCCAACGGGCCCAGATCCAGATTGAGATCGTCCATGGAAAGGCCGTACCGCTCGCACAGCTCTTCCATGCGTTCGTGAAGAATCATCAACGTCATTCCGATGCGTTCTTCCTGGTCCTCGCTGAGGTCGCCCTGGTCGACCCGGTGGACCGCCGTCCTTTCCATCAGCTGACGCAGCAACTCGACGATGGTCAGGACGAGTTTCATCAGGTCCCGTTCGACCGTGTCCGGGTCGGTGGCCAGCCTGCGGGCCGTCTCGTTCACTGCGGGGACCCCCTTCCGTAGAGTTCCGGCGCCGGTTCCTCACCGGTGATCGAGCGGATGACCGCACGAAGGTTGATGTGGACCAGGTCGACGTCGGCGATGGACAGGACGAGGTCCCCGGTCAGGACCGCCCCGCCGGTCAGGAGGCGGTCCAGCAGGTCGATGAGGGCGACCGGCGGCCCGGCCACGGGCTCGGTGTCCAGGAGGCGTCCGTCGGAGCGCACCCGGCCGAGGTCGTGGAACCTGTCGTCGGCGTACGGGGTGCTCATCGCGGCGCACCCTCGTCCTCCCCCGGCCCGGCACCGTCCGACGCGTCGCCGCCGACGCCGTCCGGTGTCGCGAACGAGTACGGGGCCCAGGGGCCGGTCACCTCGACGTGGACACCGGGAGTGCGTCCGTCCAGGCCGCCGACGTCCTCCCGGAACCGGTCCACGCTCTCCACCGGCACCAGATACGCCTCGTTGGAGAGGTTCTCGCCGCGGTGCCGGGACAACTCCCCCTGCTGGGGGCGGTGGACGGCCCTGGCGCGGGCCAGCCCTTCGGCCAGGTGCGCCGCTTCCGCCGCGACGTCGCCGGCGGCGCGGTACAGGTCCTGGGTGGTGCGCCGCCGCGCCCGGCGCTGGGCCAGGTACGCGCGTCCCGGGCTCGCGGAGCCGGCGGCGGCCTCGGGCGCGGAGGGCTCGGCGGGGGCCGGTACCGCGTCGGGGTCCGCGTAGATCTTCACACCCAGCTCGACGTGCCCGTCGAGGCCGGCGAGGAGGTCCGTGAACCGGTGCCGCTCCTCGGTGAGCATGGCGACCACGCGGCTTTCGTCGCGGTAGACCGTCGCGAGGCGCAGGGGCAGGACGACGGTCTCGGCGAACGCGGCGACGACCACGGCGTGGTGCGCGCGGGCGATCGCCTCCAGCCTCGCCAGGTCCTCCAGTTGGGCGCGGAGCGCCTGTTCGCCGAAGACGTCGGCGGGCACGGTCGACACGAGGGCGACGAGCCCGTCGACGCCGGTCAGCCGGAGGGCGTGTCCGTCGACGCCGGTCATCCCGGCGGCGGTACGGCGCAGTCCCCCGTCGTCGCGGCCGACGGCGTAGACGTACGTCAGCTCCGCACCGGCCTCGGCGCGGGCGGTGACGCCGGTCGCGGGGCCTGGGGAGGCGGTCGGCGCGAACCCGGTCCGGTCCTCCGGCGCGATGCCGGTGCCCAGACCGGTGGCGGTGGCGGTGTCATGGCCGGGGGCGGGGGCCGTGGGGGCGACGAGAGGGCGTTCCGCCGTCTCCCCGGTCTGCTCCCGGGTCTGCTCTCGGGTGCTCACCGTTCGTTCTCCTCGTCCCGGACCGCGCCGCCGGCGGGGGCCGTCTCCGGCGCGTCCGCGTCCGGGGCCGGTGCGATCGCCGTCGCCCGCAGCCGGGCCAGTTCCGCGCGGAGGCGCTCGTTCTCCTCGGCCAGCGGATCCCGCTGCCCGGCCGCACCCTGAGGGCTCTCGACCGACTGCGCCGGGCGGGCCCGGGAGGAGAGGGAGGGGTCGTGCTCCCACCAGTCGATGCCCATCTCCTTCGCCTTGTCGACCGAGGCGACGAGCAGACGGAGCTTGATCGTCAGGAGCTCGATGTCGAGGAGGTTGATCTTGATGTCGCCCGCGATGACGATGCCCTTGTCGAGCACCCGCTCCAGGATGTCCGCGAGGTTCGCGGACGAGCCCTGCGAACCGTGGACCGGTGAGGTGCGCGGTGGGGCCGGCAGACGGCCTGCGAATGATTCGGACACGGTGTCGCCCCTGTCGTTCGGTGCTCGGGCTCTCGGTCGGCTGCGGACGGGTGCCCGGCGCGTGGGAACGGCGGACGGGCTCGTCGTCGTGGTGGCTTGTCGTCGCGGTGGCTTCTCGTCGGGGTGGTCTTCCTTCGCGAGGTCGTCTACCTCCGCACGAGCGTCCTATGCCTCCGCGCGAGCGTCGTACGTCACACCCACCGCGCCGGTCCGCACCCCCGAGGCCCTTCGGGAGGGGGCGGGGCCGAGCCGGGCGCGCCGCTCGTGGGCGCGCCCGTCTCCGCTCGGCCCCGCCGGGTCCCGCTCGCCGGAGCCGCGGTCACATGGCCCTCAGGGGTCATGAGCCGCTCCCCCGGCGCTGCCGGTACTCCTCGATCGCCTCGAGGTGGTCCAGCAGTTCGTCCTCCCGCCGGTCGAACTCCTCCGCGTCGATGCGGCCTTCGGTCAGCTCGTCCGCGAGTGCGGCGAGCTGCCTGCGCACGGGCTCGGGGTCGTAGTACTCCCGCTCGGCGGCGAGCACCACTTGATCGAGCACCCAGGCCGTACCGCGCAGGGGGGCCATCGGGAAGGTCAGTACACCGGTGATGAGCCCCATGGTGGGTGCCTCCCTTCCGGAACGCTCACACGAAGCTGTACGGCGGGAGCGGACCGGTCAGCGTGAAGGTGTAGGCGGTGCCCCGCCGTTCGGCCTCCTGGCTGACGGCCCGGACGAAGGCGTCCGACGACGCGGCCGGGACGAGGAAGGAGACGTTGAGGAAGTGGCTCGCCCCCGGCTCGGCGCGGGAGACGCGGGCCGCGGCCGGGGCGAGGCGCTCCAGGGTGTCCTCGGCCTGACCGCCGCCGCGGGCGGCGACCTCCTGGGCGACCAGTTCGCCCAGCGCGATCCGGTCCTCCTGGGCGGCCGGGTTCGAGCGCGTGCGCTCGTTGAGCTCCCGGACCTGGTCGGAGTGGGCCATGATCTCGCGCAGCAGGTCCTGTTCGTCCCGGGCGGCCTTGAGGTTGTACTCGACGTGGCCGTCGAGTTCGGCCAGCCGCTGACGGTAGGCCGGCGCCTCCTGGCCGAGTACCTCGGCCACCCGCGCGTCGTCGGGGCCGAGGAGACCGAACCGCATCGGCAGGGTCGCTCCGTCCGACATCAGCGCTTCGAGGACGTGCTCGTGGGCGAGGACGTCACGGCGCTTGGCCCGCAGGCCCTCGGGCGCGTCGCTGACGACCGCGGCCACCGAGTCCGCCGTGACGGCCCGCAGCGGCGACGGGGGTTCGCCGACGCCCTGGAGGTTGTCCAGGCGCAGGGGGTGGTCGGCGGAGGTGATGGCGTATACGTAGGTGGACACCTGCTACTCCTCGCGCTCGCGTCGCTGGGCGGACGAGCGGCTCGACGTCGACTTGCGCGCCGGCTGCTTCCGCCCCTCTTCCTCGTCTTCGTCGTTCTTGGTCTTCAGGGAATCCGTGAAGGCCTCCATGGCTCCGCTCAGCGCGCCTTTCGACTTTCCTTTGGCGCCGCTCTCGGTCACGTCACCGACGATGTCGGTGAGCTGCGCGGGGGCCTTGCGGCCGGATTCCAGGTCGAGTCGGTTGCACGCCTCGGCGAACCGCAGATACGTGTCCACACTGGCGACGACCACTCGGACGTCGATCTTGAGGATTTCGATTCCGACCAGGGAGACGCGAACGAACGCGTCGATCACGAGACCTCGGTCGAGAATGAGTTCCAGAACATCGTAGAGATTGCCCGAGCCGCTTCCGCCGCTCGTTGCGTTGCTCTGCTGGACGAGTGTCACGGTGAAACTCCTTCCGGTGATGCCTGTGGCGGCCGGCGTCCCTTACACGGGGCGGTCGGCGCGCCCGTCCGCCGTCAGCGGCGGTCGATCTGGCCTCGGGCGTAGCGCTTGGTGCGCTCGTAGCCGACGAGCCGGCCCTCGGGATCGAGAGCGACGTGGTAAGACGCCATGACGCTCATCGTGTCCGGAACCTTTTCGAGTTCGACCACTTCCACATCGGCCTGCCAGCCGTCCTCGGTGGCTTTCACCGAGGAGACCGATCCCGCTGCGCACCCGAGAAGTTCGGAGAGTTGACCGGCGGCCCGGCGCATGGCCGTGGCGATGTCGACGCGCTCGCCGGTCTTCTTGTCGTCTTCTTTGTCAGTCGCGTTCATGATCCCGCCTGTAGGGCCCGGAAGATCGGCCGGGAGAGGTGTGTTTCTCCGTCCGCCGTCTATGGCTGACGTTCGCGTGCCCGGGTGTTCCGAACGTATGCGTGACTCACGCCGATTCGGCCCGCCGGTTCGACGAAATCCGGTCCGCGGCTCACAAACCGCATCGCCGGTGCGGGAGATGACGGGGGCTCCGGAGCGGGCGGTCCCGGCGTCGAGACGTACGTCACAGGCGCCGCGGCGCCCGGTTCCCGTGCCTGCCCGATGCCCTCGGTCGGATGACCGATGTGGACGGCGGGGCGGGGCGCGCATAGTCCTTCCGGACCGGCACACACGAGGCGGCAGGCTCCGGCCGGCCGCCCTTCCCTCGCGGTCCGTCGCGCTATCGAAAGGACCCCGCAGTGACCACGGACGCGGATCTGGTGTTCCTCGACGGACAGGTCGTCACCGTCGACCCCGACTTCGCCGTCGCCTCGGCGCTCGCCGTGACCGGCGGGGTCATCAGCGCCGTCGGGAGCCGGGAGGACGTCGCGCCGCTCATCGGCCCGGGCACCCGGGTCGTCGGCCTCGCGGGGGCGACGCTGCTTCCCGGTATCAACGACTCCCATCTCCACGGCTGCGCGTTCGGTCTGACCAGGCCGCCGCTGTCGCTCGACGTCGGCCATCCCGCCGTACGGTCCCTGGCCGACGTGGCCGCCGCCGTCCGCGAGGCGGCCGGGCGGGTGCCGGCGGGCGAGTGGATCGTCGGGGGCGGCTGGGACCCCGGCTTTCTCGACGAGTGCGTCGCCGACCCGTCCCGGCTGCCGACCCGGCAGGACCTGGACGCCGTCAGCCCGGACCATCCGGTGCTGCTGCACTCGTTCTCCGGCCACGCCACCTGGGTCAACTCCCGTGCCCTGCGGCTCGCCGGCGTCGACCGGGACACCGTCGCCCCGCCCGGCTCGGTCATCGTCACCGACGGCGCCGGGGAGCCCACCGGCCTGCTGCAGGAGGGGGCACAGGCCTTCGTCGAACGGGTGCTGCCGCCCCTCTCCCCCGAGACGCGCACCGCCGCGGTCAGGGCGGCCCTGGAGACGCTCGCCGGGCTCGGGATCACCAGCTTCACGGAGCCGGGCCTGGGCCCCGGCGGCGACCGCATCATGCGCGGTTCCATGGGCTCGGCCACCCTCGACGTCTACCGCCGGCTGCTCGCAGACGGGGAGCTGACGGCACGGGTCGGCGTCCTGCTGCTGCCGACCGGCATGGCGAGCACCGCCGAGGAGTTCGCCCGCGCCCTGGACACGATGGAGGTCCCGGCCGACACCGATCCGCGGCTGCTGCGGATCCTCGGCGTCAAGGTCTTCGCCGACGGCATCGTCCCCAACAGGACGGCGTGGATGCACGAGTCGTACGTCGGCGGGGGCTGCGGCGCCCTCTGCGTCGGCGGCGGTACGGACGCGGAGCGGGTCGCCGAGATGGGGGCGATGCTGCGTCACGCGCACCGGGCGGGATACCAGCTCGGCGTCCACGTCACGGGCGACCGCGCGATCGACACCGTCGTCGACGCCTTCACCGCCGCGACGGCCGAGCACCCCCGCCCCGACGCCCGGCACTACGTCATCCACGGCGACTTCCTGGGCCCGCGCAGCATGAAGGCGCTCGCCGAGCACGGCTTCGGGGTCAACATGAACCCCACCATCAAGTGGACCGTCGCGGACATGGAGGAGGAGTTCGTGGGCCCGGAGCGGGCCGCGTACGCCTGGCCCTACCGGGACGCCATCGACGCGGGGGTGCGGGTGGCCAGCGGCTCCGACGCCCCCGTGACCTTCCCGGACTGGCGGCAGGGCGTCGCCACGATGCTGCTCCGCGAGTCGAAGGGCTCGGGCCGGGTCAGCGGGCCCGGCCAGCGCATCGGGCTCGCGGAGGCGATCCGTACGTACACCGTCGACGCGGCCTGGCAGGACTTCGCCGAGGACTGGAAGGGCTCCCTGGAGGTGGGGAAGGTCGCGGACCTCTGCGTGCTCGGCGGGAATCTGCTGACCGCCGATCCGCACGACATCCCGCGGATGCCGGTCCTCCTCACCGTCGTGGACGGCCGCGTCGTCCACGACGCCATGCCGGTTTGACCCCGCCCGCTTCCATGATCACCCTGGGGGCATGACATCCGAACGGAGCACCTGGCCGTTCTGGCCGCGGCCCTCCACGTGCGCGAGACGGCCCGGAGCGCGGCCGAAGGCGCCGCCGGAGCCGACACGGTCCTGGCGGCGCTGTCCGAGGTCGTGGCGTACGACCACGCCTCCCTGACCCGTTGGGATCCGCTGCGGCGCCACCACACCACGCTGGCGGGCGACTATCCGTACGACGCCACGGCGTACATCGAGACACGGCTCCACGACGACCCGGTCTTCGCGGTGCTCCGCGACCCGGCGCGCGGCGGGCTGTGGCTGCGGGACGTCCCGCCGCCGCTCCTCGCGGCCTCGCCGGGCTTCCGGGACGTGCTGCGGCCGCTGGGCATCGAGGACGGGGTCGCGCAGTGCCTGTTCGCGCCGGACGGCCGGTACGTCGGGATGCTCAACGTCAGCACGCGCCGGCCCCGGAGCCCGCGCGACCCCGCACGGGCCGTGGTGACGCTGCTCACCGAGTCCCTGGCCCTGCTCACGGCCTCGTTCGCCGGCCCCGTACCGCGGGAGTCCGCGACCGGTGGGTACGGGAGGAGGGCGTACGGCTCCGCCGCCGCGCCGGGCGGGCTGTCCCCGCGCGAGCTGGAGGTGCTGGGCGAGCTGACCGGCGGACGGACCAACCGGGAGATCGCGGGGCGGCTGCACATCGCCCCGCGCACGGTGGCCACGCACGTCGAGCACATCCTGGCCAAGCTCGACCTCCCCAACCGGGCGGCCGCCGCCGCCCGCGCGGCCGCCTGGGGGCTCGAACCGGGTCCGTGAGCGGTGCGACCGAGCCGGGGAGACGTGCCTGCGGGGCGTCAGGCCCGTTCGTCCACGCGCCCGTTCAGGGAGAAGAGGAGCCATTCGAGCCAGTCGGCCGTGACCCCGAAGGACGCCGCCCAGGTGTGCATGCAGGTGATGTACGCGGTGTAGCGGGCGGGCCAGTGCCGGGTGCCGGCCGCCTGCCAGGTGGTCCAGCCGAGGGCGTTGAGGGAGTGCAGGACACGGGCGTCGAGGATCAGGGCCCTCGGGGACGGGGCGGGGCGGTCGTCCACGGCCGCGAACCACTTGGTGAAGAAGGAGCGCCCCACGCCGTCGAGGACGAACCGGCGGTAGGCCTCGGCGGGATCGCCGTCCCGGACCGCTTGGCGCGTGGCGTCGAGAACGGCCGGCAGGCGGGGGTCGGCGAGGGCGGCCGCGGTGTACCGCGGCCCGCGGCCGTTGGTGGTGCCCGAGCCCCACACCATGACGGCCACGAAGAGGTCCCGCAGCCGCTCGGGGTCGTCCCCGGCGCGGTCGCGCAGCGCGGCCAGATCACCGCGGCCGAGCAGGCGGTCTCCGCCGCGGCCGTCCGCGCAGCCGACACCGATGTCGAGCACGTGGGCCGCGCCGTGCGGTTCCAGCCGGGGGCGCCAGGTGGACGGGCGGAAGCGGACGGGGCTCTGGGCGAGGTCGCGGTGGCGGTCGACGAGGTCGCGCAGCCGGTCCATGGCTCCTCCTTCGGCCGCGACGGCGGCGGGTGGCTGCGCCCAGTGTGGCGCAACCGGCGGCACAGCGCGGTCCGTTCGGCGGATGCCGAGGGGGCGGGTGGCGGTGACGCGACGAGGGGCCGTTCCCTTCGGAAGGGAACGGCCCCGTGCGTCGGTCGGGACGGGCGTCAGCGGCGGCTGCGTACCAGCAGGTACAGGAAGTACGGCGTGCCGATCACCGCCGTCATGTGGCCCGCGCCGAGCTGGGCCGGGGCGATCACCGTGCGGCCGACCAGGTCCGCGACGGAGACGAGGAGCGCGCCGAGGAGCAGGGCGACGGGGACGACCGGGTGTGGCGGCGGCCGACGAGGGCGCGGGCGGCGTGCGGGGCGACGAGGCCGACGAAGCCGATCGTGCCGGCGGCCGACACGGCGGTGGCGCTGAGCAGGACGCTGAGGACGAGGAAGCCGAGGCGCCCCTTGCCGACGTCGAGGCCGAGGAGCCGGGGCGTGTCCTCGTCGAGGGAGATCAGGTCGAGTTCGGTGCGCTGGGTGACGGCGACGAACACGCCCACGACCAGGACCGCGGCGAGGGGCAGCAGATCGGGGAAGGTCCGGCCGTAGGTGGAGCCGGAGAGCCAGGTCAGCGCCTTGATGGCGTTGAACGGGTCGGTGAGGATGATCAGCAGGCTGACCAGGGCGGAGGTGGCGGTGGCGACGCCGAAGCCGACGAGGACGAGCCGGTTCTGCTGGAACCCGCCCTTCGCGGCGAGCCCGAAGACGACCGTGGCGCTGATCGCGGCGCCCGCGAACGCGGCGCCCGCCACGCTCCACGACGCGGCGAGGGGAACGGTGGTCACCAGCAGGACGGCGCCGAGGGCCGCGCCGCCGGTGACGCCGAGGATGCCGGGCTCCGCGAGCGGGTTGCGGGTGACGGCCTGGACGAGGGTGCCGGCCAGGGCGAGGGACGCGCCCGCGAGGAGCGCGGCGAAGACGCGGGGCAGCCGGGTGTCGAGGACGAACGAGACGGCCCGCCCGGCCCTGCCCTGCGCCCAGTTCACGACGTCGCCGAGCAGCAGCGCGGTGTCGCCCAGCAGGACGGCGCCGATGGTGACGCCGACGAGGGCGGCCGCCAGGACGGCGGTGGTGGCGAGGAAGACGGTCCGGCTGCGCAGGCGCAGCCGTTCGGTCGCCGTGGTTCCCGCGGTGTCGCGGACCCGGGTGGCCAGGACGATGAGGAAGCAGGCGCCGACCAGGCTGGTGACGACGCCGGTCGGTACGGCGACGGCGAGGTCCGCGGGGACGACGGAGCGCAGGAGGACGTCGGAGCCGAGGACGAGCGCGGCGCCGGCGAGGCCGGTGAGCGGCAGGCCGGCGCGCGACTTGGCGAAGCCCCGGAAGCGGCGGGCGAGGGGGCGGACCAGCGCGGGGGCGCAGAGGCCGACGAAGCCGATCGGTCCGGCGAGGGTGACGGCCGCCGCGGAGAGCATGGCGGCGAGCACGACCGCGGTGACGCGGGTGGTGCGGACCGGGACGCCGAGGCCGCGGGCGGCGTCGTCCCCGAGTGCCAGGGCGTCGACCCGGCGGGCGACGAGGAGGAGTCCGAGGAGGGCGAGGACGCCGACGGGCGCCAGTTGCAGGACGCCGTCGAATCCGCTCTGGGAGATGCTGCCCTGGTTCCACTGGTAGAGGCCGTCGGTCTGCCGGGGGAAGAGCAGGAGGAGTCCCTCGGTGGCGGCGGTGAGGCCGAGGGTCAGGGCGCTGCCGGCGAGGACGAGCCGTACGGTGCCCGCTCCGAGCCCGGACAGGCCGAGGACGACGGCGGCTGCGGCGAGGCCGCCGGCGAAGGCGACGCCGGCGCCGGCGACCAGCGGGAGGGTGAGGCCGGTGACGGAGGCGGCGCCGAGGGCGAGGTAGGAGCCGGCGTTGACGGCGAGGGTGTCGGGTGAGGCGATGACGTTGCGGCTCACGGCCTGCAGGGCGGCGCCCGCCATGCCGAGGACGACGCCGACGAGGATGCCGGCGGCCGCGCGGGGCAGCCGGGAGGCGATGACGACGGAGGCGTCGGAGGGGTCGGCTCGGCCGGTGAGGGCCTTCCAGACCTCCGGCGCGCCGACGGCGGCGGTGCCCTGGGTGATGTCGACGGTCGCGAGGACGGCGACGAGGAGGACGAGGCCGGCCGTCACCGCGACCGCGCCCGTACGGGACGCGGCCGCCGCGGGACGGGTGGCGGTGGTGGTCGAGGTGACGGCCATGGTCCTACTTCGTCAGCGCGGTGACGACCGCGTCGATGTACGCGTTCATGGACCCGGGTCCGCCGAACATCCAGATGCCGTCGGGCAGGCGGTGGACGTCGCCCTTCTTGACGAACGGCAGGGAGGTCCAGACCTTGTCCTTGGCGAGGGCGCCGGCGAAGGGGGTGCTGGACGCGTCGCCGGCGTTGCCGATGTAGGCGAACTGCACGTCGCCGAGCTTGGTGAGGCCCTCGACGTCGGTGGTGCCGAGGCCGTAGGCCGCGTCGCCCTTGACGGTCCAGGCGTTCTTCAGGCCGAGCTTCTCGTTGACGGCGCCGATGAGGGAGCCGCTGGTGAAGGGCCGGATCGAGACCTGGTTGGAGACGATGTAGCCGTCGGCGAAGGCGTAGCGCGCGCCGCCGAGGCCGGCGCCGGCGAGGGCCTTCCTGCCCTCCGCGATCTTCGCCTCGAACTGCTTCTTGAGCGTGGCTGACTGCTCGGTGGTACCGGTGGCCTTGGCGATGAGGTCGAGGTTCTTCGTCATCCGCCCGATCGGGTCGGCGGCGTCGGCGGCGCGGAGCTCCAGGACGGGGGCGACCTTGCGGAGCTGCTTGACGGCGGCCGCCGGGAGGTCGGTGGCGACGATGAGGTCGGGGGCGAGGCCGGCGATGGTGTCCATGCTCGGCTCGCCGCGGGTGCCGATGTCCTTGGGCTCGTTCTTCAGCGGGACGGCGGAGTCCCACATCTTGTAGCCCTTGACGTCGGAGACGCCGACGGGGGCGACGCCGAGGGAGACGAGGCTCTCGACGACGTTCCACTCGGTGGCGACGACCTTCTTGGCGGGGCCGTCGAGCTCGACCTTGGTGCCGGAGTCGTCGGTGAGCGTGATGCGCTCGGCGGGCTTCTTGGTGTCGTTGTCGGCGGCGGGCTCGGTCGTCCCGCAGGCGGTCATGGTGAGGGCCGCGGCGGTGGCGGCCGCGGTGAGGAGGAGGCGTCTCATGAGGAGGTGCCGAGCCTTTCGCTTCGCGTGTGGTGGCGGCCGATGGCGCGGGTGCGCAGCCGCCCGGTGAGGGTGTCGGTGTCGACTTCGATGCGGATGCCGTAGGTGTCGGTCAGCCGCTGTGCGGTGAGGACGTCGTCCGGGAGGCCGTCGGCGACGACGCGGCCCGAGCTGAGGAGGACGATCCGGTCGGCGACGGCCGCGGCCTGGTCGAGGTCGTGCAGGACGGCGCCGACGGCGATGCCGTGGTCGTCCGCCAGGTCCCGTACGAGGTCGAGGAGTTCGACCTGGTAGCGGAGGTCGAGATAGGTCGTGGGTTCGTCGAGGAGGAGGACGCCGGTCTCCTGGGCGAGGCAGCCGGCCAGCCAGACGCGCTGGAGCTGGCCGCCGGACAGGTGTTCGGCGCCCCGGTCGGCGAACTCGGCGACGCCGGTGAGGGCGAGCGCGCGATCGACGGCGGCCCGGCCGTCGGGGTCCGCCTTGCCCCAGCGGCCGCGGTAGGGGTAGCGGCCGAATTCGACGACGTCCCGGACGGTCAGTCCGCCGGGGGTGGGCCGGCCCTGCGTCAGCAGGGCGACCCGGCGCGAGAACTCACGGGGTGACAGGGCGAGGCCGTCGGTGTCGGCGTCGATGACGAGCGTGGCGGTACGGGGCCGCTGCAGGCGCGCGAGGGTGCGCAGGAGCGTCGACTTGCCGCTGCCGTTCGGGCCGACCAGGACGGTCACTTCGCCGGGTCGCAGCGTCAACGCGGCGTCGTGGACGACGTCGACGCCGTCGTACGCCACGGTGACGTCCGTGGCCGACAGTTCATGGCCGCGGGGTCGGGCCGCGGTTCCCTCTTCACCAGCTTGCACGACCCGAAGGTTAGCCTAACCTAATCGGCCTCGGAAAGACGGCCCCCGGGTCGCGCACAAGACGCCATTCGGCCACGTTTATTCGGCCACCCCGCGGGCGGCCGGCCGGGGCGACACGGGTGCTCGCGATATGGACGTACGGGCTCAAGTGTAGTTAGGTTAGCCTTACCTCAGTCGAAGCGGCGTGCCGTTCCGACCCGAGCCTTCATCCGGACCCGCCCCGCGAGGAGTTCACCGTGAGCGCCGCCACCGACACCGTCCTGCCCGAGCAGACCGCGCCGGAGCTCGTCCGCTCCGTGCTCGCCCGGGCCGTCTCCCTGTCGCTCACCACGGAGGGGCAGGAGTACGACCTGATCGGTCTGCACGCGGTGGACAGGAAGGGGCGGATCACCCTCCGCCCCCAGCCGGACAGCCCGCTGGCCGCCCAGATCGCCTCCGCGCCGCGTGGCAGCCTCGCCGCCCTCCTGGAGTTCACCGACATCGCGCCGACGGCGCTGCGCGACCGCGTACGGGCCCGGGTGACCGTCTCCGGATGGCTCGCCCCGGCCGACGGGCCGGACGGCGAGACGCTCCGCCTCGACCTAGCCCGGGTGACCCTGAAGACCTCGGCGCGGACCACCGAGGTCGGCCTCGACGCGTTCGCCCTCGCCGCGCCCGACCCGCTCGCCGTGGAGGAGGCCGCGATGCTGACGCACCTCGCCGACGCCCACGACGACATGGTGGCCGACCTCGTCGTCCTCGCCGGGGCCCGGCTGCCGCACGGCGTCGTCCGGGTCATGCCGCTGGCCGTGGACCGGCACGGAATCACCCTGCGCTGCGAGTACCGCGAGGGCCACTGCGACCTGCGCCTGCTGTTCCCCGTCACGGCCCGGGACGCGGCCGAGGCCGGCGAGCAGGTCCGGCAGCTCCTCACGACGCCCCGCTGCGCGCACCACCGGCACCCCTCCCCGCGCCCCTGACGGCGCCCGGGCGGGCTTCCGGGCGGGCATTCGATCACCCGCCGCCGCCGTTCACCGCCAACTCGGCGTGAAGACAGCGCGGTTGAGAGCGGATGGGCGTGACGAGCCGGGCACGAGGGAGCCACCGCCCAGTGAGACTTAGGTTAGGCTCAGCTAAGCAGTGATCGTGGGGGCGCCGAGGTTCGCCCCCTTGTTCGGGGAGGAAGCACCCATGGGTCTGCCGGCCATCGAGACCTACCCCATGCCGTCCCCCGGCGCGCTCCCCCGCTCCTGCGCCTCCTGGTCCATCGATCCCGGCCGCGCCGCGCTCCTGGTCCTCGACATGCAGAACCACTTCGTCGGACCGTTCCCCACCGGCCACGCTCCGGTGGTGCAGCTGGTCGCCAACATCGCCGCCCTGCGCGAACTCGCCGGAGCGCTCGGCATGCCCGTCGTCTTCAGCGCCGAGCCCGCCGCCCAACGCCCGGGCCAGCGCGGCCTCGTCGCGGACGTCTGGGGCCCCGGCATAGGGGAACCAGACGCCGCCGCCATCGTCGAGCCGCTGACGCCCCGCCCCGGCGAGCACCTGCTCGCCAACGTGCGCCACAACGCCTTCCTCCGCAGCCACCTCGGCCGGCTCCTCCGCGAGGAGGGCCGCGACCAGCTGATCCTCTGCGGTGTGTACGCCCACCTCGGCGTCCTGCTGACCGCGGCGGACGCCTTCATGAACGACATCCAGCCCTTCGTCGTCGCCGACGCCGTCGCGGACTTCTCCCCGGAGGAGCACGCCATGGCCCTGCGGTGGGCCGCCCGCAGCGGGGTGGTGTGCACGACCGAGTCCTTGCTGCGCGACCTCCTGCTCAACAGGCGGTCGCCTCGCGAGGCGCGCAGGGACGCGTGACAGCGCCCCCTGTGACAGCAGCCCCCACACGTACCGAGAGAGACGGATCGAGATGACCTTGAGGGTCGCGGTGGCCGGTGCCAGCGGCTACGCCGGCGGGGAGATCCTCCGCCTGCTGGTGACGCATCCCGGCGTGGAGATCGGCGCGCTGACCGCGCACGGCAACGCGGGCCGGCCGCTCGGTTCCGTCCAACCGCATCTGGCCGCCCTCGCGGACCGTGTGCTGACGGCGACCACGGCGCAGACCCTGCGCGGTCACGACGTCGTCTTCCTCGCCCTGCCGCACGGGCAGTCGGCCGCGCTCGCCGCCGAGCTGGACCCGGACACCCTCGTCGTGGACTGCGGCGCGGACTTCCGGCTGCGCGACCCGGCCGCCTGGGAACGGTTCTACGGCTCCGCCCACGCCGGCACCTGGCCGTACGGGCTGCCGGAACTCCCCGGCGCCCGTCACGCGTTGAAGGGCTCGCGGCGGATCGCCGTACCGGGGTGCTACCCCACGGCGGTGACGCTCGCACTGTTCCCCGCCTACGCCGACCGCCTCGTCCGGCCGGAGGCCGTGATCGTGGCGGCCAGCGGCACGTCCGGCGCCGGACGGACCCTGAAGCAGCACCTGCTGGGCGCCGAGGTGATGGGCTCCATGAGCCCGTACGGCGTCGGCGGCGGCCACCGCCACACCCCGGAGCTGACGCAGAACCTCTCCGCGGTGGCGGGCGAGCGCGTCACGGTCTCCTTCACCCCGACCCTGGCCCCGATGCCCCGGGGCATCCTCGCCACCTGCTCCGCCGCCCTGCGCCCCGAGGCCGCCGCGGCCGGCGGGGAGCGGGTGCGCGCGGCGTACGAAGCCGCCTACGCCGACGAGCCGTTCGTCCGCCTGCTGCCGGAGGGGCAGTGGCCCTCGACCGCCGCCGTCCTCGGCTCCAACACCGCGCAGGTGCAGATCGCCGTGGACCCCGACGCCGGCCGGCTGATCTGCGTGAGCGCCATCGACAACCTGACGAAGGGCACCGCGGGTGGCGCGGTGCAGAGCATGAACGTCGCCCTGGGCCTGCCCGAAGAGCTGGGCCTGCCGCACAACGGAGTGGCTCCGTGAGCGACGTGCGCACGACCGCCGGTCCGAAGTCGACGACGAAGCCCGCACCACCGCGCCGTGCGGGCACGGTCGCGGGAACCGCCCGGGCGTCGGCCCCGGCGGAGAACGGAGAAGCACAGTGAGTGTGACCGCAGCCCGTGGGTTCCTCGCCGGCGGAGTGGCCGCCGGCATCAAGGAGTCCGGCGACCGCGACCTGGCCCTGGTGGTGAACCACGGGCCGTCCCGCGCCGCCGCCGGGGTCTTCACCTCCAACCGTGTGCAGGCCGCGCCCGTCCGCTGGTCCCGGCGCGTCCTGTCCGACGGCCGGATCACGGCCGTCGTCCTCAACTCCGGCGGCGCCAACGCCTGTACGGGGCAGGCGGGCGCCGTCGACGCCCTGCTGATGGCCGAGCACACCGCCCGGGTCGTCGACACGGTCCCGCACGAGGTCGCGGTGTGCTCCACCGGGCTCATCGGCGTACGGCTGCCCATGGACCGCGTCATGGCGGGCATCACCGCCTGTGGCGGCGCGCTGTCCCCGGAGGGCGGCGAGGACGCCGCCGTCGCGATCAAGACGACCGACTCGGTGCACAAGAGCGCCGTCGTCACCCGGGCCGGCTGGACCGTGGGCGGGATGGCGAAGGGCGCGGGCATGCTCGCCCCCGGCCTCGCCACCATGCTGGTCGTCCTCACCACGGACGCCGACGTGAGCGCGGACGCGCTCGACCCGGCGCTCCGGACGGCGGTGCGCACCACCTTCGACCGGGTGGACTCGGACGGCTGCATGTCCACCAACGACACCGTCCTGCTGCTCGCGTCGGGGGCCTCCGGGACCGTGCCCGACGCGGAGGAGTTCGCCGAGGCCGTGCACGCGGTCTGCCTGGACCTGGCACGGCAGCTGATCGCGGACGCCGAGGGCGCCTCCAAGGAGATCGAGGTGACCGTCGTCGGCGCGGCCACCGAGGAGGACGCCGTGGAGGTCGGCCGGTCCGTGGCCCGCAACAACCTCCTCAAGTGCGCCCTGCACGGGGAGGACCCGAACTGGGGCCGGGTGCTGTCCGCGATCGGTACGACCTCGGCCGTCTTCGACCCCGACCGGCTGGACGTGGCGATCAACGACGTCTGGGTGTGCCGCAACGGCGCCGCCGGCGAGTCGCGGGACAAGGTCGACCTGTCCGGGCGCTCGGTCACGATCACGGTGGACCTCTGCTCCGGCGACTCCTCGGCGGTGATCTGGACCAACGACCTCACCGCCGAGTACGTCCACGAGAACAGCGCGTACAGCTCATGAGCGGGCCGGGGACGACACGCACCGGACACCTGCCCGGCGGGGACGCGCGCCCGGCGCCGTCGGCGGCACGGCCGATGGTGCGGCTCGACATCACCGACGCCGGCGCCGCCGGGCTGACCGCCGCCGACCTGCCGTGGCTCGAGGAGCTCCAGGGCCGGACGGTCGTCATCAAGTTCGGCGGCAACGCCATGGTCGACCCGGCGCTGCACCGGACCTTCGCGCAGGACGTCGTGGAGCTATGGCACGCGGGCCTGCGGCCGGTCGTCGTGCACGGCGGCGGGCCGCAGATCAGCTCCATGCTCGCCCGCCTCGACCTGGAGGTCCGCTTCGAGGCGGGGCTGCGGGTGACCACGCCGGAGACCATGGACGTGGTCCGGATGGTGCTGACCGGATCGGTCCAGCGCGAGCTCGTCGGCGCCCTCAACGCCCACGGCCCCTTCGCCGTGGGCCTGTCGGGCGAGGACGCGCACACCATGACGGCCGTACGGCGGCCCGCGTGGGTGGACGGCCGGCCCGTGGACATCGGCCTCGTCGGCGAGGTCGTGGACGTCGACCCGCGTACCGTGCGCACCCTGCTCGACGAGGGCCGGATCCCCGTGGTCTCGCCCGTCGCGCGCGGGACGGACGGGGAGGTGTACAACGTCAACGCCGACCTCGCCGCCTCCGCGCTGGCCGTGGCCCTCGAAGCGGAGCGGCTGGTGCTCCTGACCGATGTCGAGGGGCTGTACGCCGACTGGCCGCGCAGCACCGAGGTGATCGAGCGTCTGACGGCGGGGCAGCTGGACGCGCTGCTCCCGGCGCTCGTCAGCGGCATGCTGCCGAAGATGGAGGGCTGCCTGCGGGCGGTCCGGGCGGGCGTCCGCCGGGCCCAGGTCGTCGACGGCCGGGTGCCGCACGCGCTGCTGCGCGGCGTCTTCGCCGAGCACGGCCCGGGCACGACCGTGGTACCGGACCCCGCCCCGGTCTCGCACCGCGTGCCGGACGACGGGCCGCACGACGCGACGACGACAAATCACGAGGCGGGCCCCCGGCCCGCGACCGAGGAGGTCGGCGCGTGACCGACGACGACGGCGCCCGCACGCTCACCGACCGCTGGCGCGCGGTCATGATGGACACGTACGGCACGCCCCCGCTCGCCCTGGTCCGGGGCGAGGGCAGCACGGTCCGGGACGAGGCGGGGCGCGCGTACACCGACTTCACCGGCGGGATCGCGGTCAACACCCTGGGCCACGCCCACCCGGCCGTCGTCTCCGCCGTGCGGACCCAGATCGCCCGCCTGGGCCATGTCTCCAACCTCTTCGTCGCCGAACCGCCGGTCGCGCTGGCGGAGCGGCTGCTGGGCCTGCTGGACCGGCCGGGCCGGGTCTTCTTCGCGAACTCCGGTACGGAGGCGGTCGAGGCGGCCTTCAAGCTCGCCCGGCGCACCGGGCGGCCACGTCTGGTCGCCGCGGCGGGCGGGTTCCACGGGCGGACCATGGGAGCGCTGGCCCTCACCGGTCAGCCGGCCAAACAGGATCCCTTCCTGCCGCTGCCGGGAGAGGTCACGCACGTGCCGTTCGGCGACGTGGCGGCGCTGCGCGCGGCGGTCACGGAGGAGACCGCGGCGGTGGTCCTCGAACCGGTGCAGGGCGAGGCCGGTGTCGTCCCGGCGCCCGCCGGGTATCTGCGCGCCGCCCGGGAGATCACCCGGGCGACCGGCACCCTGCTCGTCCTGGACGAGGTCCAGACGGGCATCGGCCGGACCGGCCACTGGTTCGCGCACCAGGCCGTCGACGGCGTGGACCCCGACGCCCTCACGCTCGCCAAGGGCCTGGGCGGCGGCCTGCCGATCGGCGCCCTGGTCGCCTTCGGCGCGGCCGCCGACCTGCTCGGCCCCGGCCAGCACGGCTCCACCTTCGGCGGCAACCCGGTCGCCTGCGCGGCCGGCCTCGCCGTGCTGGACACCATCGATGCCGAGGGGCTCCTCGCCCGGGTCACCCGGGCGGGCGACCGCCTGCGCCGGGGCATCGAGGCGCTGGGGCACCCCCGGATCGCCGAAGTCCGCGGCACCGGCCTCCTCCTCGGCGTCGTCCTCACCTCCCCGACCGCCGCCCTGGTCCAACAGGCGGCCCAGGACGCCGGTTTCCTCGTCAACGCGGCCGGCCCGGCCGTCGTACGGCTGGCTCCCCCGCTGATCGTGACGGACCGCGAGATCGACGAACTGGTCGAGGCACTGCCGAAGATCCTCGCCGCCTGAGGCGGGCGGCCGCGCGAAAACGGCGGGGCCGGGAGAGCAACGGACCGTACGAAAGGGGCGGGCCCGGGAGCCACACGGCTCCCGGGCCCGCCCCTTTCGTACCGCGGACCGGGTGTCCCCTCCCCGGCGCCGGGCACCGGCCACGGGTTCGGGGGCTGCCCGGCGCGGCGCGCGAGAACGGTCGGGGCGCAGCGGGGGTTCAGCGGGTCACAGCGCGCGGGCCAGGACGCGGGCGTTGCGGCGCGGGTCCAGGGATTGGGCCCAGGCGGGCGGTGCCAGGTTCGGGCAGGCGGGGGCGAAGCCGTGGCGCAGGAAGAGGCGGCCGCTGCCCGTCGTCGCCGTGAAGAGGGTGCGCAGGGAGTGGCTCCGCGCTCGCGCGACCGCGGCGTGCAGGAGTCTGGCGCCCATGCCGCCGCCCTGCCGGTGTCCGGCGACGCAGAAGTTGTAGAGGACCCCGGCGGCGCCGCGGCCGGTGACCGGGTCCCCGGGGTGCAGGCTCAGTCCGAGGCAGCCGTCGAGGGACCCGTCGAGGGCCTCGGCGACGAGGAAGTCGCCGGACTGGGAGGCGTACTGGGCCCTGGAGCGCTCGCGCAGCGCGGCGGAGCGGGCGAACGGCCCGGACAGGGCGGCGAGCGCGGCGGCGTCGGAGGGCCTCGCGGGCCGGACGGAGAACGGGGCGGGGCCGGGCGAGTGCGCGACGCGGGGCAGCGTGGCGGGGCGCGGCATGACCGTGATCAAGGCTTTCCTTCCTCGGTTCCACCGCGCGCGAAAGGGGGGAGGGTCGGTTCGCCGCGCAACCCCGGTGAAACACTCAGGAGTCAGGTTAGCCTCACCTAAGTAAATGACCAAGTCGGCGTGTGCCGAGCGGATTTCGGCGAGTCACCGGCGGACCGCGCAGGCCGCCGCGTACCCGGGAAACGTCGGCACGTCCGTCACCGACCAGCCGGGCACGTCCGCCGGCTCCGCCCCCGTACCCACGTACGTGACGGACGGGTCCTCGCCAAGCCCGATGCCGACGCCCTTGAGATAGGCCTCCTTCCGTGCCCAGCAGCGCCCGACGGCGGCGGGCAGCTCCGACGGCGGCAGGGCCGCCAGCTCGGCGCGCTCGCTCCGGTGCAGCAGCCCGGCGACCTCCCCGGCCGCCTCGGGCGTCGGCCGTTCCTCGACGTCGACGCCCACGGGGGTGTCGGCGAACGCGATCAGGACGGCGTCGCCGGCGTGCGAGAGGGAGAAGTGCAGCGGGACGGGCGGGGGGCCGGCCACGGCGGGGCGGCCGTGCGGACCGCCGCAGCCGGGGCACGCCTCGGGCGCGAACCGCACCTGGGCCGGGTCGCGGCCCAGGTAGGCGCCGAGGAGTTGCCGGAGCGCCACGTGGGCGACGCGGTAACGGTCCCGGTCGGCGGCCCGGCGCAGGGCCCCGCATCTGGCCCGCTCGCCGTCGTCGAGCAGCGCGGACAGGGCGTGGGCGCGGGCCGCGAACGCGCCCACGGGCGCGGTCCACAGCCGGGGGCCCTGCCCGCCCCGCCACGCCGGGGGCAGGGGGTCGACGCCCCAGCGCGCCGGGGCCGCCGCTACGCGCACCGTCGGCCCGGGTAGTCGTCGAACTCCGGCACCCCGGCGCCGCGCATCCGGCGCAGCACCTCCGCCAGGTCCGCGTCGTCCACGTCGTGCGGGATGTTGTCCTCCCGGTCGAAGACCATGACGTCGCCCTGGCCCGCGTGCCAGATCACCCAGCGCGGCGGGGCGACGGGGGTCTGCCAGAGCGGGGAGAGCCGGTGCAGCGAGTTACTCACAGTTTCCGTCCTTCCGTGGCCTCGCGTCCGTCCACGAACGTCGCCACGATCTCGATGTCGCCGATGTGGGAGGGGTCGACGCGCCGCGGGTCGTCGCCGAGGACGACGAGGTCGGCGCGCTTGCCCGGGCTGAGGCTGCCCGCGGTGTCGTCCCACCGGCAGGCGTAGGCGCCGGCGACCGTGTAGGAGCGCAGCGCCTCGTCGACGGTGACGGCCTCGTCGGGACCGACCGGCCGGCCCGAGAGGGAGGCGCGTTCGACCATGAACTGCACGGCCCGCAGCGGCGATCCGTCGGTGACGGGACGGTCCGAGCTGCCGACGAGCGTGACGCCGTGGTCGAGGAAGCCGCGGCCCCGGTACATCCAGGGGGCGCGCTCCGGGCCCATGATCGTGGAGTAGTCGTCGCCGAAGTAGCGCAGGAAGTTGGGCTGGACGACGGCGCTGAGGCCGAGCCGGGCGAAGCGCGGGAGCTGGTCGGGCCGGATGAGTCCGGCGTGTTCGATCCGGTGGCGGGCGTCGGGCCGGGGCCGCAGGGCCTGGGCCCGCTCCAGGGCGTCGAGCGCGAGGTCGGCTGCCCGGTCGCCGATGGCGTGGACGGCGAGCTGCCAGCCGGCGAGGTGACCGTCGACGATGAGGGAGGCGAGGTGCTCGGGGTCGGCCTGCAGCTGGCCGGTGCCGTCGGTCCCCTCGTACGGTGCGGTGAGGGCGGCCGTACGCGCCATCATCCCGCCGTCGGTGTAGATCTTGAGCGCGCCGACGGAGAGCCAGTCGTCGCCGAAGCCGGTCCGCAGGCCGAGGTCGAGGCCCCGGGGTATGCCGTCCCCCTCGTGCGCGCCGACCGGGTGCAGGGTGTCGGCGCCGGGCATGAGCTGCACGCGCAGGGGCAGCCGGCCCTGGTCCCGCAGCAGTTGGTAGGCGCCCAGTTCGACGGGGCTGTGGCCGAGGAGCCCGCCGCCGATGCCGGCCTCGGCGGCCGCCGTGATCCCCTCGGAGAGACAGACGCGGCCGGCGTACTCGATGGCGTCGGCCAGCTCCTCCTGCGCGTAGGGCAGGCGCAGCCGCCGTACGGCGCCCATGGCGCTCTCGACGAGGAGGCCGTTCTCGTGGGGCACGTCGGCCGGGAGCAGCCGGAGGACGGCGGAGTTGACGACGCAGGCGTGGCCGGAGGTGTGCATGAGGAACACCTTGTGGCCGGGGGCGACCCGGTCCAGTTCCGCGGCCGTCAGGTGCCGGCCGAGGGCGCGCTGGTCGTAGCCTCCGACGTGCACCCACGCGCCGGGGGCGCTCGCGCGGGAGACGGCGTCCGCGACGACGGCGAGCGCGTCCTCGATCCGCTCACAGCCGGCGAGGGTGGGCGAGGCCGCCTTCAACCCCGTCCACGCCAGGTGCACATGGCTGTCGATGAAACCGGGCAGCACGGTGGCGCCCTGGAGGTCGATGACCTCGCGGGCGGGCAGCGCCGTCACGGCCTCGTCGAGGCCGACGATCCGACCGTGCCAGATGCCCAGGTCGTGGGCGACCGGGTGGTCGGGATCCATGGTGAGGATGCGCGCGTTGGTGATCCTCGTGCACAGCATCATGGGCAGTCCGTCCCTGGGGAGTGTGCGGAAGGTGTCGGCGCCCGCCCCGGAGGGGCGGGGATGCGCGGCCGGGCGCGACGGCGTACGTCCTACGGTGTCTCGGCGAACACGGCGTCGGTGGTCCGGGCGCCTTGCGGGCCGCCGTCCGTCTCGTACCGCCGGGGCGCGGCGGGCACCATCAGGGGTGTGCCGGTCTCGGGGTCGTCGATGATCCGGCACGGCAGTCCGAAGACGTCCTCGACGAGTTCGGCGGTCATGACCGTCGCGGGGTCGCCCTGGGCGGCGATGACGCCGCCGGGCCGCATCACGATGAGGTGGGTGGCGTAGCGGCAGGCCTGGTTGAGGTCGTGCAGGACCGCGACGACCGTGTGCCCCTTGCGGGCGTGCAGTTCGGCGCAGAGGTCGAGCACCTCGACCTGGTGGGCGATGTCCAGGAAGGTGGTGGGCTCGTCGAGCAGCAGGATGGAGGTCTGCTGGGCGAGGACCATGGAGAGCCAGACGCGCTGGCGCTGGCCGCCGCTGAGGTCGTCCACCGGCCGGTCGGCGAGGTCGAGCACGTCGGTCTGGCGCATCGCCTCGACGACGGCCGTCTCGTCCTCGGCGGACCACTGCTTGAGCAGCCGCTGGTGGGGGTAGCGGCCGCGGGCCACGAGGTCGCCGACGGTGATGCCGCCGGGCGCGCTGGAGGACTGCGGGAGCAGGCCGAGGCGGCGGGCGACCTCGCGCGAGCGGTACGAGGCGATGGCGGCGCCGTCGAGGTAGACCTGGCCGGCCTTGGGCTTGAGCATCCGGGCGAGCGCCGTGAGCAGCGTCGACTTGCCACAGGCGTTGGGCCCGATGATCACCGTGAAGGAGTGGTCGGGGATGTCGACGCTCAGGGACGCGGCGACCGTCCGCTGGTCGTAGGAGAGCGTGAGGTCCTCGGCGCGCAGCCGGGGCTGCGGAGGGTTCGTTGCGGTCATGCGCGGCTCTTTCGCGACTCGGAGATCAGCAGCCAGATGAGGTAGAGACCGCCGACGGCGCCCGTCGCCGTGCCCACCGGGAGGAGCGCGGGCGCGAAGGCCCGCTGGACGACGAGGTCGCTGACGACGAGCAGGACGGCGCCCATGAGGGCGGACGGCAGGAGGGCCGGGGCGGAGGAGCGGGTGAGGCGGCGCACCACCTGGGGCGCCGCGAGGGCGATGAACCAGATGGGGCCGGTCACCGCGGTGGCGAAGGCGGCCAGGGAGACGCTGATGACCAGCAGGGCGGTGCGCGTACGGCCGACGTTGACGCCGAGCCCCATGGCGGTGTTGTCGCCCATCTCCACCATGGCGAGGCGCCGGGAGAGGAACAGGGCGGGGGGCAGCAGGACGGCGAGGGCGATGCCGATGGCGTTGGCGTGCACCCACAGCCGGTTGCCGAGGCTGCCGATCAGCCAGGCCTGGGCTTCCAGCGCCTCCTGGAAGCTGGCCCGGGTGATCAGGTAGGAGTTGACGGCGAGCAGCAGGGCGCTGACGCCGACGCCGATGACGACCAGCCGGAAGCCCTGCAGTCCGCGGCCGATCATCAGGAGGTGGACGGCGAGGGCGGTGGCGAGGCCGCCGACCAGCGCGCCGAACGCGATCTGGGTCATGCTGCCGTGGAGCAGGATGATGACGACGAGCGCGCCCACGGCGGAGCCGTTGGTGAAGCCGATGATGTCGGGGCTGCCGAGGGAGTTGCGGGTCAGGCTCTGCAGGATCGCCCCGCTCACGGCGAGGGCCGCGCCGACGAACACCGCGGTCAGGATGCGGGGCATCCGCAGCGTGTTGACGACGAAGTCGGCGGCCCCAGACCCCTGGCCGGTGAGGGCCTGGAGCACCTCGGGGACGGTGAGCGGGAAGTCGCCGGTGGTCAGGGTGATGCCCACGACGAGGACCAGGGCGGCGAGCAGCAGCGTGGTGACGGTGAGGGTACGGCTCTGGACGCGCAGGGAGACGCCCGCGGTACGGATGACCCGGCCGCTGATGACCCGGGGGTTCGGGGCGTCCTCGGCGCCGGGTCCGGGCGCGGGTGGGTGCGGGGAGTCGGGTCCGGAGGGGTCGGAGGTCTTCGCCTCCCGTACGACGCTCACAGCATGACCAGCTTTCGACGGCGGCACAGCGCGATGAAGAGGGGCGCCCCGATGAAGGCGGTGACGATGCCGACCTGCACCTCGCCGGGGGCGCCGAGCACCCGGCCGACGACGTCCGACCCGATGAGCAGGACGGGCGCGAGGAGCATCGAGTACGCGAACACCCAGCGCTGGTCGGGTCCGACGACGAACCGGGCGATGTGCGGTACGGCGAGGCCGACGAAGCTGATCGGGCCGACCGCGGCGGTGGCGGCCCCGCACAGGAGCATCACGGCCAGGGCGGCCAGCACGCGGGTGCGGCCGATGTTCACGCCGAGGGCCCGCCCCACCTGTTCGCCCATGGCGAGGGCGTTGAGGGAGGGGGCCAGGAGGAGCGCGAGGACCACTCCGACGACGACGAAGGGCAGGATCAGGAGGACGATGTCGTAGTACCGGCCCGCGAGCGATCCCACCGTCCAGAAACGGAACTGGTCGAACGCCTCCGGGTCGAAGATCAGCACGCCCCAGTTGAAGGCGTACAGGACGGCGGTGACCGCCGCGCCGGCGACGACGAGCCGGTCGGGGGTGGCCAGTTTCCGCCCAGAGGAGCCGAGGAGGTAGACGCCGACCGAGGCGATGGCCGCCCCGGCGAGGGCGAACCAGACATAGCCGAGGGGCGAGGCGACGCCCACGAAGGCGATGGCCACGACGACGCCCGCCGAGGCGCCCAGGTTCACCCCGAGGAGGCCGGGGTCGGCGAGCGGGTTGCGGGTCAGGGCCTGCATCAGCGCGCCGGCGAGGCCGAGGGCGATGCCGACGAGGAGGCCGAGGAGGGTGCGGGGGATGCGGTACTCGTGGACGATGACGGCGGCCTCGGACTCGTCAGGGTTCCACAACAGGTCCCAGGTGGAGGCGAAGGGGATGCCCCGGGTGCCGACCCAGACGCTGACCAGGGCGACGACGACCAGCGCGCCGAGCGTGACGAGGAGCCCGATGCCGCGCAGGGCCGTGGTGGCCGGACGGACCGCGGGCGCGACGGGGTCGGGGGGACCACCGGTCCTGCTCCCGGACGCCGCCTGAGTTTCGACGGACAACGACCACTCCCCTGGCGGTGGTTGGCGCACCCCACGTACGCGAGGCGTCAAACTGGAACTGCCGCTCGGCGACTTGACGCAAAGGACACTGGAACTTAGGTGAGCCTAACCGTACAGTCGTGGCGGGTCAACGCGGCCCCCGTCCGACGAGGGGACTCGTACACCCCTCCTCTCCCAGGGGCCCCGCAGGACGTCTTGGCAGCGACCATATTTAAGATAGCCTTACCTAACCACCCCCCGTCTCGTGGAGGATCCGCATGCCCGCTGGAGGACCAACGGGAGGCCACGTCCTCCGCAGAGCCCTCGGTGACCAACGTCGCCGGGTCGGCGGGGCATCGTTCCTCGCCATGGCGCACCAGGCGTGCGAGGCACTCGTCCCCGTCGTCATCGGCCTGGTCATCGACGAGGCGGTCGCGACCGGGTCCTCGGGAGCGCTGCTGCGCTGGCTGCTGGTGCTCGCCGTCCTCTTCCTCGTCCTCTCGACGTGCTACCGCATCTCCGCGCGGCTCACCGAGGGCGCCGGAGAGAGCGCCGCCCACCGGATCCGGCAGGACCTCGCCGCCCGGGTGCTCGACCCGCGGGGCGGCGCCGACACCGGCCGGCTGACCGGCGCGCTGACCGCCGTCGCGACCGGCGACGCCCGACGGGTCGGCTCGGTCGCCTCCGCGCTGCCGTACGCCCTCTCCGCGCTGACCGGACTCGCCATCAGCGCGGTGGCGCTCCTGCGCATCTCCGTGCCGCTCGGCCTGCTCGTCCTCCTCGGCGTCCCGCCCCTGCTGTGGATCGGCCACCTCATCAGCCGCCCGCTGGAGCGGCGCAGCGAGGCCGAGCAGGAGCACGCCGCCCACGCCTCCGGCGTCGCCGCCGACCTGGTCGCAGGACTGCGCGTCCTGAAGGGCATCGGCGCCGAGCCGGCGGCGGTCGCGCGCTACCGGGAGACGAGCCGCGGCTCCCTGGCGGCCGCCCTGCGGGCCGCCAACAGCCGGGCCTGGCACGACGGCGCGATCCTCGCCCTGACGGGCGTCTTCATCGCGGTCATCGGACTCTTCGGCGCCCATCTCGCGATGCGCGGCACGATCAGCGTCGGCGAGCTGGTCGCCGCGGTCGGCCTCGCCCAGTACCTCCTCGGCCCCTTCCAGCTCCTCACCTACGTCAACGGAGAGGTCGCCCAGGCCCGGGCGTCCGCCGACCGGATCGCCGAGGTCCTCGCCTCGCCCCCCGCCGTCACGGCCGGCGCGACCCCGCTGCCCGAGCGGGTCGCCGGACGGCTGCGGCTGCGGGGCGTCACCCATGGCGCCCTGCGCGGCGTCGACCTCGACATCGCCGCCGGCAGCGTCGTCGGCGTGGTCACCAAGGACCCGGCCACCGCGAACGACCTGCTCCTCTGCCTCGGCCGGGAACTCGACCCCGCCGAAGGGACCGTCGAGCTCGACGGCGTCCCGCTGACCGACCTCGACCCCGGTGACCTCCGCCGCGCGATCCTGGTCGCGCACCACGACGCCGACCTCTTCGAGGAGAGCCTCCTCGCCAACGTACGGGCCGGAACGGGCACGGGCACCGCGGACGTCGGCCCGGCGCTCGCCGCCGCCACGGCGGACGACGTCGCCCAGGCCCTGCCCCAGGGCGTGGACACCGTCCTCACCGAACGGGGCCGTTCGCTCTCCGGCGGCCAGCGTCAGCGGGTGGCGCTCGCCCGCGCCCTCGCCGCCGACCCGCCGGTCCTGGTCGTCCACGACCCGACCACCGCCGTCGACACGGTCACCGAGGCCAGGATCGCCGCCCGGCTGCGTGACCTGCGCCGGGGCAGGACCACGATCCTCGTCACCACCAGCCCGGCCCTGCTCGCGGGGACCGACGTCGTGGTGGTCCTCGACGACGGGGCCGTGACCGCCGAGGGCAGCCACCCCGAACTGGTCGCCGCCCACGCGTCGTACCGCACGGCGGTGCTGGCATGACGCCCCCGCGCGACACCACCGAAGGCACGGCCCCCGGCACCATCGGGGACACTCCCCCGGGCACCACCGAAGGCCAGGACACCCGGCCGTCAGAGGCGAAGGACGAAGGACGGACGATGAGCGGACCCGGCACGCCCGAGCGCGAGCTCCTGCCCACCGCCACCGGCGCCCGGACCCTCGCCGTCGTACGGGAACTGCTGCGCCGTCACCGCCTCCTGGCGGTGGGCGCGGTGACCGTCCTGGTCCTCGGCACCGCGATCGGACTGCTGACCGCCCCGCTGCTCGGGCGCATCGTCGACCTCGTCGTGGACCGCCGCGGCGCGGCGGCCCTGACCGTCCCGATGGTGCTGCTCCTCGTGGTGGCCCTCGCCAGGGGCATCGCCACCGCGATCGGGAAGTCGCTCGTGGCCCGGCTCGGCGAGACGATCCTCGCGGACCTGCGGGAGCGGTTCATCGCCCGGGCGCTGCGGCTGCCGCTCGAACGGGTCGAGCGGGCCGGCTCGGGCGACCTGACCTCGCGCGTGACGGGCGACGTCACCCTGATCGCGCGCGCGGTCCGGCAGGCGCTGCCCGAGTTCGCGACCGCCTTCCTCACCATCGTCCTGACGCTGGCGGGCCTCACCGTCCTCGACTGGCGTTTCCTGCCGGCCGTCCTGCTGGCCGTGCCGATCCACATCCTCACCGTGCGCTGGTACATCCCGCGCGCCTCGAAGATCTACGCCGAGCACCGGGTCGCCACCGGCGCCCTGCAGCACCAGCTGCTCGACAGCGTCGGCGGGGTCCGTACCGTACGGGCGTTCCGGCTGACCGACCGGCACGCGGACCTGCTGGACCGGCGTTCCCAGGCGGCGGTCGACCTGGCCGCCGGGGGCATGCGCCTGATCTCCGGCTTCTTCTCCCGTCTCAACGCCGCCGAGTTCATCGGCATGGCGTCGATCCTCGTCACCGGCTTCCTGCTGGTCGACGGGGGCGCGGTGAGCATCGGTACGGCGACCGCGGCGGCGCTCTACTTCCACGGCCTGTTCAACCCGATCAACGCCGCGCTCTTCCTCATCGACGACGCCCAGTCCGCGGGGGCGAGCCTCGCCCGGCTGGTCGGCGTGTCGAGCCTGCCCGCCGAGCGGGAGCCCGAGGAGAAGGCGGCTACGCCGGTGGACGGTTCGGTTAAGGTGTCCGGTCTCGGCCACTCCTACGTCGACGGGCACCCGGTGCTGGCCGACGTCGACCTGGACGTACGGTCCGGGGAGCGGGTCGCCCTGGTCGGCGCCAGCGGCGCGGGCAAGACCACGCTCGCCAAGCTCATCGCCGGCGTCCACGACCCGGCGTCCGGCGTGATCTCCCTGGGTGGCGTGGACAGCCGGGAGCTGGGCCCCGCCGGGGTCCGGCGGGCGGTCACCCTGATCAGCCAGGAGGTCCACGTCTTCGCCGGACCGCTGGCGGAGGACCTGCGGCTGGCCCGCCCCGAGGCGACGGACGAGGAGCTGCGCACGGCGCTGGACCGCGTCGGGGCGCTGGAGTGGGCCGAGGCGCTGCCGGACGGGCTGTCGACGGTCGTGGGCGAGGGGGGCCACCGTCTGACGGTGACCCAGGCCCAGCACCTGGCGCTGGCCCGGCTGGTCCTCACCGACCCGCCCATCGCCATTCTCGACGAGGCGACCGCCGACGCGGGCAGCGCGGGCGCCCGTGTCCTGGAGACCGCCGCCCTGCGCGCGCTGGAGGGCCGCACGGGCCTGATGGTCGCCCACCGCCTCCCCCAGGCCGCCACGGCGGACCGCGTCGTGGTCCTGGACCAGGGCCGCGTCGTCGAGACCGGCACCCACGACGAACTGGTCGCGGCGGGCGGCCGCTACGCCGAACTCTGGTCGGCCTGGTCCGCCAGCCGCCACGAGCCGACGGTGCCCGCCTGACCCCACGGCCCCACCCCGACCCGTGACCCGGCGGCACCCGCCGCCACCGGGCCACGAGAAGAGCCCCCGCCCGAATGGGCGGGGGCTCTTCCACGTTCCGGGGGCGCGGGGCCGGTGCCGGGGGCGCAGGCGTACTCCGGGGGGGGCTGCGGGGCTTGTGCCGGGGGCGCAGGCGTACCGCGGGGTGCCTGCGGGACCGGTGTGTGGGGCAGGCGTACGACACGGGGCGCTGCCGGGGCCGGTACGTGAGGCGGGCGTACGGCACAGGAACGCTGCGGGACCGGTACGCCGGGCACCGAGCGAAAGAGAGCTGTTGCGGCCCGGAGCTGTTACGGCCGGGGGCTGTTGCGGCCGGGTCGGCCGGGGCCCCCTCCCCCACCCGAAACGCCGCCGCCCGTGGAGAGTGGTCTCTCCACGGGCGGCGGCGCCAGTCGGCTCAGGCCTTGTCGGCGCCGGGCGTCAGCCCTGTTCCGACGCGAGGCTCGCGGGGCGCAGGTCCGTCCAGTGGGACTCGACGTAGGCCAGGCAGCCCTCTCGCGTGTCCTCGCCGAAGACGGTGCGCCAGCCGGCCGGTACCTCCGCGAAGGACGGCCACAGCGAGTGCTGGTTCTCCTCGTTGACCAGGACCAGGAAGCGGCCCTGCGGGTCCTCGAACGGGTTGGTGCTCATGCGGTTTCACTCCTTGTGGACATGGCGGTGAACAGCTCCGAAAGCGGCTGCTCGGGGTCGGCGGCCACGGTGCGCAGCAGCCTCTGAAGTTCGTCGGCGAGCCGCCGTGCCTTGGCGGCGCCGAACAGGTCGGTCGCGTGGATCAGCCCGCAGTGGACGGGGCCCTCGCCCCGCGGCTCGTAGAAGCTGAGGGTCAGCCGGGCCCGCGTCGAGCCGGTCGGCACGGCGTCGAGGGAGCCGACGCCGCCTTCCAGCTGGTCCAGGTCCGCCTGTTCGTGGTGGATGACCATGACCTGCGGGCCCTCGGCGGGCAGCCCGGTCGCCCGGACCACCTCGTCGAACGGGACTTCCTGGCGGTCGAGCGCGCTCAGCGTGGTCTCCCGTACGCGGGACAGCAGCTCCGCGAACGTCGGGTCGCCCGCCGTGTCGGTGCGCAGCACGACCGTGTTGAAGAAGCAGCCCACCAGGTCGGCCAGTTGGTCGTCCGTGCGGCCGGCCACCATCGTGCCGATCGGCAGGTCGGTGCCCGCCCCGTGCGCGGTGAGCAGCGCCGCCAGGGCGGAGTGCAGGACCATGAACATGCTGGTGCCGGTCGCCCGGGCCAGATCGTCCACGGCCGCGTGCAGCGGCTCGTCCAGGACGAAGCCGACGTGGTCGGCGCCGTGCTCGGTCGCGCCGGAGCCGTCGGTGGGGAGCGCCAGCTCGGCCGGTACGTCCTTCAGCGTCTCCCGCCAGTAGGCGAGCTGACGGGCGCCCCGGCTGTCCGGGTCGTCGAGGTCGCCCAGGACCTCGCGGGCCCAGCGGCTGTAGTCCCCGTACGAGACGGGCAGCGGCTGCCACTCGGGGGCGCGGCCCTCGGTGCGGGCCGTGTAGGCCGCCGTCAGGTCGCGGAAGAGCGGCACGACCGACCATTCGTCCACCGTGAGGTAGTGCATGGTCAGGAGCAGCGCCTGGTCTCCCGACGTCTCCGTCAGGAGGTGCGCGGCGAGCGGTGCCGCGCGCTCCGGCTCCGGGGCCCCCGCGGCCAGCTCCGTCAGACGGCTCTCCAGGTCGGCGCACTCTTCGCGGACGAGGACCGGGGGTTCGGCGGCGCGGTGGCGCACGGCGCCGTCGAGCTCCGTGAACGCCGTCCGCAGCGGCTCGTGGCGGGCCGCCACGTCGGCGAGGGCGGCCGCGAGGGCCTCCGCGTCCAGTCCGCCGCCGGGCGAGCGCAGCACGAGGGCGTGGTCGAAGCGCGGGGTGCGGCGGGAGGCATCCCACTGCCAGCGCTGGACCGGGGCGGCCGGGAGCGGTTCCCGGCCGGCCTCCGCCGGCCGGAGCGCCGGGCGGGCGGCGGCCGCGCCCTTCAGCTTGCCCTCCAGGCCGGCGACGGTCAGCGCGTCGAAGACGTCGCGGATGCTCAGCTCGACCCCGAAGGCGGCCCGGATACGGCCCAGGAGCCGCATGGAGGCCATCGAGTGGCCGCCGAGCGCGAAGAAGTTGTCGTGGATGCCGACCTTCTCCAGCTTGAGGATGTCGCAGAACAGCTCGGCGAGCTTCGCCTGTGTCTCGTTCGTCGGCCGGGTGTCGCCGGTCATGCCCGCCCAGTCCGGCGCGGGCAGCGCCTTGCGGTCGAGCTTGCCGTTGGGGGTCAGCGGCAGCGGCCCGTCCAGCGGGACGACGAGCGCCGGGACCATGTACTCCGGCAGGACGCCCGCCACGTGGGCGCGCAGCTCCTGCGGGTCCAGCTCCCCGGTCTCGGGTACGGCGTAGCCGACCAGGCGGACGATGTCGCCGTCGCGGTCGGGGACCACGGCGGCCTGGGCCACCGACGGGTGCGAGGTGAGGACCGCCTCGATCTCGCCGAGTTCGATGCGGAAGCCGCGCACCTTCACCTGGGTGTCGACGCGTCCGAGGAAGTCGACGTTGCCGTCGGCGCGCCAGCGGGCGCGGTCGCCGGTGCGGTACATCCGGCTGCCGGGCGGGCCGTACGGGTCGGCGACGAACCGCTCGGAGGTCAGCGCGGCCTTGCCGAGGTAGCCGCGGGCGAGGCCGCGTCCGGAGACGTACAGCTCGCCGGCGACGCCGGGCGGGACCGGCCGCAGGTGGTCGTCGAGGACGTAGCAGCGGGTGTTGGGGTCGGGGCGGCCGATCGGCACGCGGCCGGTCGGGCGGCCGGTCTGCTCGCGGGCGGGCCACAGCGTGGAGTTGACCGTGGCCTCGGTGAGCCCGTAGGCGCAGATCAGGTGGGCGGTGGCGCCGAAGCGCTCGAAGAGGTCCGGCGGCACGGTCTCGGTGCCGACGAGGACGGTCGATCCCTCGGGCAGTTCGCAGCCGGGCGGCAGCGCGGACACCAGGGACGGCGGCAGGATCATGTGGGTGATCCGCTGGTCGGCGAGGAAGTCCGTGAGCGCCGGGCCGGCGACCCGGGCCTCGTCCGTGATGAGGACGAGCCGCCCGCCGTGGCAGAGCGCCATCGACAGTTCGAAGGCGAAGACGTCGAAGCCGATGGACGCGAACTGCAGGACGCGGCTGTCGCGCTCCAGGCCCATCCGGTCGACGGCGGTGGCGACCAGGCTGGCGATGCCCTCGTGGGGGACGATGACGCCCTTGGGGCGGCCCGTGGAGCCGGAGGTGTAGATGACGTACGCGGCCTGGTCCAGGCCGACCGGTCCGCCGTCGACGGGGGTCTCGGGCAGGGCGTCCAGCTCGGTGGCGGTCGCCGGGTCGTCGAGGAGGACGACGGGGACGCCCGGCACGTCGGGGATCTTGCCGGCGACCGGCTCGGTGCCGACGACGAGGGCGGCCCGGGAGTCCTCGACCATGTAGGTGAGGCGGTCGGCCGGGTGGACCAGGTCGAGCGGCAGGAACGCGGCGCCCAGCTTCAGGGCGGCGAGGACCGTGGCGACCATGTCGACCGAGCGGGGCACGGCGACGCCGACGACGCTCTCGGCGCCCACGCCGCGGGCGGCGAGGAGGCGTGCGATGCGGTTGGCGCGGGCGTCCAGCCGCTCGTACGTCACGGAGCGGGAGCGGTCGACGACGGCGACCGCGTCGGGGCGCTCGGCGAGCCGCCGGGCGAAGAGCGCGGGGAAGGTCTCCTCGTCGACCTCGCGGGCGGTGGCGTTGAAGCCCTCCAGGACCAGTCGCCGCTCGTCGTCGCCGAGGATCTCGGCCCGGGAGACGGGCCGCTCGGGGGCGGCGACCAGGGCCGCGACGAGCGTGCGGAGGCGGTCGCCGAGGCGCTCGGCGGTCTCCTGGTCGAAGAGCTCGGTGGCGAACTCCAGGCGGCAGGCCAGGGAGCCGGTGCCGCCGTCGGCCGGGGTGTGCTCGGTGAAGCTGAAGACCAGGTCGAACTTGGCCGAGCGGACCCGGAAGGGGACGTAGTCGGCGTGCAGACCGCGCAGTTCGAGGCCGTCGCCGGTGCGGGCGTGGTAGCCGACCATCACCTGGAACAGCGGGTTCCGGGAGAGCGAGCGGGTCGGGTTGAGCTTCTCCACGACCGCCTCGAAGGGCACGTCCGCGTGCGAGAACGCTGCCAGGTCGGTCTCCCTGACGCGGCCGAGGAGCTCCGTGAAGCTCGGGTCGCCGCTCAGGTCGGTGCGCAGCACCAGCGTGTTGACGAAGAAGCCGACGAGGTCGTCCAGGGCCTCGTCGCCGCGGCCCGCGATGGGCGAGCCGAGCGGGATGTCCGTCCCGGCGCCCATGCGGTGCAGCAGGGCGGCGACGGCGGCGTGCGCCACCATGAACATGCTGGCGCCGGTCTCGCGGGCGAGCCGCTTCAGACCCTCGTGGACGTCGGTGTCGAAAGCGATGTCCAGTTCGGCGCCGGTGAACGCCGGCCGGGCCGGGCGCGGCCGGTCGGTGGGCAGCTCCAGCTCCTCGGGGGCGCCGTCCAGCGTCGTGCGCCAGTACTCCAGCTGGCGGGCGGCCAGGCTGTCGGCGTCGGCCGGGTCGCCGAGGAGGCGCTGCTGCCACAGGGCGTAGTCGGCGTACTGGACGGGCAGCGGCTCCCAGTCGGGGGCCGCGCCGTCGAGGCGGGCGGCGTAGGCGGCGGCCAGGTCGCGGAGGAACGGCCGGTCGGACCACTCGTCGGTGGTGATGTGGTGGAGCAGCAGGACGACGACGTGGTCCTCGGGCGCCAGCTCCACGAGCGTGGCGCGCAGGGGCAGTTCGGCGGCCAGGTCGAAGGGCCGGTTGGTGGCGGCGTCGACGATGCCGGGGATCTCGTCCTCGCCGGCGCGCAGCCGTTCCACCACGGGCCGCGCCTGGGCGGCGGGCAGGACGCGCTGGACGGCCTGGCCGTCGCTGTCCACGAACACCGTGCGCAGGGCCTCGTGGCGGGCGGTCACGTCGGCGAGGGCGGCCTCCCACGCGTCGGCGTCGAGGGCTCCGCGCAGCCGCATGACCAGCGGGAAGTTGTAGGCGGCGGAGGTGCATTCGATCTGCTGGATGACCCACAGGCGCTGCTGGGCGTGGGAGAGCGGCAGCTCGTCGGGGCGCTCCCCGGCGGTCAGCGCGGGACGGGCGGCGCCGTCGGAGCGGGCCGCGCGCTCGACGAGTTCGGCGACCGTGGGGGCCTCGAACAGGTCGCGGATGGCGAGTTCGGTGTCGAGCGCGGTGCGGGCCCGGCTGACGAGGCGGGTGGCCAGCAGCGAGTGTCCGCCCAGTTCGAAGAAGTCGCTGTCGATGCCGACGCTGCCCTCGGGCAGGCCGAGGATCTCCGCGAAGAGGGCGCAGAGCGTCTCCTCGCGGGGGGTGCGCGGGGCGCGGCTGGCGCCGGTGCCGGCGAAGTCGGGGGCGGGCAGGGCGCGGACGTCCAGCTTGCCGTTGACGGTCAGCGGCAGGGTGTCCACGGGGACGAGCGCGGAGGGGACCATGTAGTCGGGCAGGCCCGCCTTCAGGTGGTCGCGCAGCCGCTGGACCAGGTCGTCGTCGGCGGCGACGCCGTCCTCCGGCGCGAAGTAGCCGACCAGGCGCTTGGTGCCGGTGCTCTCGTTGACGACGACCGCCGCGTGGGCGATGTCGGGGTGGGAGGAGAGGGCGGTGGAGATCTCGCCCAGCTCGATGCGGTAGCCGCGGATCTTGACCTGGTCGTCGGTGCGGCCGAGGAAGTCGAGCAGTCCGTCGGGGCGCTGCCGGACGAGGTCGCCCGTGCGGTACATCCGCTCGCCCGGCTCGCCGAACGGGTCGGCGACGAAGCGCTCGGCGCTCAGTCCGGGGCGGTCGTGGTAGCCGCGGGCCAGGCCGGTGCCGGCGATGTACAGCTCGCCAGGGCAGCCCGGCGGGACGGGCCGCAGCATGGTGTCCAGGACGTAGGCGCGGGTGTTGCGGATGGGCAGGCCGACCGTGGGGGTGGCGCTGTCGGTCGTGGAGCCGCCGAGGGTGTTGATCGTGTACTCGGTCGGTCCGTACAGGTTGTAGCCGTACGTGCTCTCGGTGCGGCGCAGCTTCGTCCACACGGTATCGGAGACGGCCTCGCCGCCGAGCAGGACGAGGGCGGGCCGGTGCTTGCCGGCCTGTTCGTCCCGGTCGAGGAGGCCTTCCTCGATGAGGAGCTGGGCGTAGGTGGGCGTGACGTTGACGACGTCGACCCGGTGGGCGTCGCAGTAGGCGACCAGGGCCTCGGCGTCGCGGCGCAGCTCCTCGTCGCAGACGTGGACCTCGTGGCCCTCGACGAGCCAGAGCAGCTCTTCCCAGGACATGTCGAAGGCGAAGGAGACGGTGTGCGCGATGCGCAGGCGCCGTCCGCCGGCCGAGGCGATGGCCGGGTCGAAGATCTCCTTCTGGTGGTTGAGCTGCATGTTCGTCAGGCCCCGGTAGGGGGTGACGACGCCCTTGGGGCGGCCGGTCGAGCCGGAGGTGTAGATGACGTACGCCGGGTGCTCCAGGCGGCCGGCCAGGCCGTGGGCGAACGCGGGGCGTTCGGCGTCGGTGATCTCGTCGCCGGGCAGGGCGGCGAGTTCGGCGGCGACGGTCTCGTCGTCCAGGAGGAGCTCAGGGGCGGCGGCGCCGTTGTCCCCGCGCAGGGTGGGGGCGACGGCGGCGGTGGAGACCAGGCAGAGCGGCCCGGTGTCCTCGACCATGAGGCGGAGCCGGTCGGCCGGGTGGTCCAGGTCGAGCGGGAGGTAGGCGGCGCCGGTGCGCAGGACGGCGAAGAGGGCGGCGACCATGTCGATGGAGCGGGGCAGGGCCAGTGCGACGACCTTCTCCGGGCCGGCTCCGCGGGCGAGCAGCAGCCGGGCGATCCGGTTGATGTGCGCGTCGAGTTCGGCGTAGGTGAGGGCGCGTTCGCCGAAGACCAGCGCGACGGCGTCCGGGGTGCGGGCGACCTGGGCGGTGAGCATGTCGGCGATGGTCTCGTCGGGTACGGGCTCGCGGCTGTCGGCCCACTCGGCCGTCAGGGCGGCGCGCTCGGCGGGCAGCAGCAGGTCCACGCCGACGGTGCGGGCGCCTGCGGCGTCCGGGGCGGCGAGGGTTTCGGCGAGCCGCTCCAGGACGGTGGTGAACCGGCCGAGGATGGTGGTGGCCGCCTCGGCGTCGAAGAGGTCGGGGCGGGCCGCCAGGGTGACCCTGAGCCGGGTCTCGGGGGTGACGATCAGGGTCAGCGGGAAGTGGGTGCCGTCGACGTTGGTCACGTCGGTGATGCCGTGGCGCTGCCGGAGCGCGGCGGCCCGGTCCTCGCCGTCGGCGGAGCGGAGCACGAAGAGGGTGTCGAAGAGGCGGCGGTGGCCGGTCTCCTGCTGGAGCGTGCCGAGGCCGACGTATTCGTAGGGCATGACGGCGGCGCGCTCGGTCTGCATGCGGCGCAGCAGGTCGAGCAGCGGCTCGTCGGGGGTGAAGGCGACCCGTGCGGGGATCGTGTTGAGGAACATGCCGATGATGCCGGCGACGTTCGGCACGTCCGTGGGGCGTCCGGCGACGGCGGTGCCGAAGGCGACGTCGCCGCGGCCGGTCATCGCGGAGAGGACGAGGCCCCAGGCGGCGTTGAGGACGGTGTTGAGGGTGAGGCCGTGGCGGCGGGCCAGGGCGCGCAGGGCGTCGCTGGCCTCCTGGGTGAGCAGCGCGTCGAAGTCGGCCGGGATGACCGGGTCCGCGTCGCGGCCGGTCGGGGCGACCAGGGTCGGCTCGTCGAAGCCGGCGAGGGCGCCGCGCCAGGCGTCGACGGCCTGGGTGGTGTCCTGCTCGTCGAGCCAGGCGAGGTAGTCGCGGTACGAGCCGGGGGCGGGCAGGCCTGTGGTGTCGCCGCCGCGCTCGTACAGCGTGAACAGCTCCTCCAGGAACAGCCAGGCGGACCAGCCGTCCCACAGGATCAGGTGGTGGGTGACGACGAGCCGGTCGCGTCCGTCGCCGAGGCGGACGAGCTGGAGGCGGCACAGGGGCGGCGCCGACAGGTCGAAGCGGCGGCGGCGGTCGGCGGCGAGGAGGTCGTCGAGGCGGGCGCGCTGCTCGTCGGCGGGCAGGGCGGACAGGTCGGTCTCGACGAGCGGGATCTCGGCGCCGTCGGCGATGAACTGCACGGGCCGGGGCAGGCCGTCGCTGGTGAACCCGGCGCGCAGGCTGGCGTTGCGTTCGAGGAGCGCCCGGCAGGCGGCGCGAAGCCGGTCGGCGTCGAGGCGGTGGTCGAAGTCGAGGTTCTCCTGCGACAGGTAGACGTCGAGGGCGTCACCCGCGTCGTAGGTCGCGTGGAAGTACATGCCCTCCTGGAGCGGGGAGAGCGGCCAGACGTCGGCGACGGGCAGCCCCGCGACGGCCTCGACGCGGGCGGTCTCCTCGTCGGTCAGCTCGAGGCCGCCCAACGGGGCGGGGGCCGGGGGCTCCGCCTGGGTCGCCGCGGCGGCGGTGAGCTGTCCGAGGAGCGCCTGGAGCGCGGGATCGACGGCCGCGCCGGACAGGCTCTGCTGAGCCAGCATCGCCTGGAGCGCGGCGGCGGCCTGCCCGGCGTCGGTGGCCGACACGGTGACGGCGGGGGCGGCGGGCGCGTCCGCGGGAGGCGTGGTGTCGGGCCGGGGGTCCGGAGCCTCCTGGGCCGCCGCGGCGAGCGCGGCGGGCGTACGGTGCTCGAACACGTCGCGCGGGCTGATGGTCAGTCCCCTTTCCCGGGCCTGGGTGACGACGGCGATCGAGGTGAGGCTGTCGCCGCCGAGCATGAAGAAGTCGTCGTCGGCGCCGATCCCCGGGGTACCGAGGACGGCGGTGAAGATCTCGCAGAGGGCGCTCTCGCGGGCGTCGCGGGGCGCGCGTCCGCCGGTCTTGGGGGCGACGGCCGGCGAGGGCAGGGCGTTCTGGTCGAGCTTCCCGCTCGGCGACAGGGGCAGTTCGTCGAGGGTGACGACGGCGCCGGGCACCATGCTGGCGGGCAGCTCCGCGGCGAGTGCGCCGAGCAGGGCGTCGCCGTCGGGGGCGGTGGCCCCGGCGGCGGGCACGGCGTAGCCGACGAGGGCGCCGTCGCGGACGATGACGGCCGCGCGGCCGACGCCGGGCAGGGCGGCGAGGGCGGCCTCTATCTCGCCCAGTTCGATGCGGTTGCCGCGGATCTTCACCTGGCGGTCGGTGCGGCCGAGGTATTCGACGGCGCCGTCGGCACGGCGCCGGACCAGGTCGCCGGTGCGGTACATGCGGGTGCCGGGCTCCCCGAAGGGGTCGGCGACGAACCGCTCGGCGGTCAGGCCGTGCCGGTCGTGGTAGCCGCGGGCCAACTGGACGCCGGCGAGGTACAGCTCGCCGGGGACACCGTCCGGGACGGGCCGCAGGAAGGCGTCGAGGACGTACAGGCGGGTGTTCCAGACGGGCCGGCCGATGGGGACGGCCGGCTCGGTGCCGCCCTCGTACGGGAAGGAGGTCACGTCGACGGCGGCCTCGGTGGGCCCGTACAGGTTGTGCAGCGGCACCGGGCCGCGGCCGGGGCGGGCCGTCAGGGCGGACCAGCGCCGGGCGTCGGGGCCGGTGAGCGCCTCGCCGCTGCAGAAGACCCGGCGCAGGCTCGCGGCCCAGTCGGCGTCGCCGGGGGCGGCCTCCATGGCCTGGACGAACGCCGCCAGCATGGACGGGACGAAGTGGGTGGTGGTGATCCGCTCGGTGCGGATCAGCTCGGCGAGGTACGCCGGGTCGCGGTGGCCGTCGGGGCGGGCGAGGACGACGGTGGCGCCCTCGGTCAGCGCCCAGAAGAACTCCCAGACGGACACGTCGAAGCTCGACGGGGTCTTCTGGAGCACCCGGTCGTCGGCGGTCAGGCCGTACTCGCCCTGCATCCAGGCGAGTCGGTTGACGATCGCGCGGTGGGTGACGGAGACGCCCTTGGGGCGGCCGGTGGAGCCGGAGGTGTAGATGAGGTAGGCGGGGTGGTCGGGTCCGGCCTGGACGGCGGGGGGCGCGTCGGCGGCCGGTGCGTCGGGGTCCTCGTCCGCCAGGTCCACGAGGAGGTGTTCCAGGCCCGGTACGGCGGGCAGCCGTGCGGCCGAGGCGGCGGTGGTGACGACCGTACGGGCGCCGGAGTCGCCGAGCATGAACGCGACCCGGTCGGCGGGGTAGTCGAGGTCGACGGGGAGGTAGGCCGCGCCCGCCTTGTGGACGGCGAGCAGGGCGACCATCAGCTCCGCCGAGCGGGGCACGGCGACGGCGACGAACCGCTCGGGGCCCGCGCCGTGCGCCCGAAGGCGCCGGGCCAGCGCCTCGGCGCGCCGGTCGAGTTCGGCGTAGCCGAGGGTGGTGGACTCGAAGACGACGGCGGGGGCGTCCGGGGTGCGTGCCGCCTGGGCGGCGAAGAGGGAGGCGAGGGTGGCGCCGTCGTCGGGGAGCGGGTGGGCGGTGGCGTTGAGCTCGGTGAGGCGCTCCTCCTCGCGGTCGGAGAGCAGTCCGAGGCGGGCGACGGTGCGGCCGGGGTCGGTGGTGAGGGTGCGCAGCAGGGTCTCGAAGCGGTTCGCGAGGACGGCGACGGTGACCTGGTCGAGGCGGGCCGCGTCGTACTTGAAGCGCAGCGCGAGGTGGCCGTCGCGGGGTTCGACGATGAGCGCGAGGGGGTAGTGCACGGCGTCGAGCACCTCGGCGGAGGTGACGAGCGGCGTGCCGGTCTCCCCGCCGGAGGTGAGGTCGCCCGCCGGGTAGTTCTCGAAGACGACGAGGGTGTCGAAGAGTTCGCCGCCGCCGGCGACGCGCTGGATGTCGGCGAGGCCGACGTGCTGGTGGTCCAGGAGCGCCGCGTGCTCGTCCTGGACGCGTCGCAGCAGGTCGGTGAGGGATTCGCCGGCGCGCAGGGTCACCCGGGCCGGGAGGGTGTTGATGAAGAGGCCCACGGCGGCGTCGAGGCCCGCGACCTCGGTGGTGCGGCCGGAGACGGTGGTGCCGAACACGACGTCCTGGCTGCCGGTGAGCGCGCCGAGGAGCAGCGCCCAGGCACCGTTGACGACGGTGCTGAGGGTGAGGCCGTGGGACCGGGCGCGGGCGGTCAGGTCGGCGGTGAACACCTCGGGCAGGCGCAGGTCGACGTGCTCGGGCCGGGCCCGGCGCGCGGCGCCGGCGGCGTCGTCGGTGGCGAGGGCGGGCAGCCGGGTCGGTCCTTCGAGGCCGGCGAGCGCCCCGGCCCAGGCGTCGCGGGCGGCGTCGCGGTCCCGGGCGGCGAGCCAGGAGAGGTAGGCGTGCGGTGCGACGGGCTCGGGCAGGGCGTCGCCGCGGTAGGCGGCGGTGAGTTCGCGCAGCAGCACGGAGACGGACCAGCCGTCGGCGATGATGTGGTGCAGGGTGAGGAGCAGCCGGTGGCGCTGCCCGTCGCGGATCAGGGTGGCGCGCAGCAGCGGCGGCGCGGCCAGGTCGAAGCCTTCGGCGCGGTCCTGGCGCAGGATGTCGGCGAGGCCGGTCCGGGCCGTGTCGGCCTCGCGCCAGGGCAGGGTGACGCGGTCGGCGAGCCGCTGGACGACCTCGCCGCCGGGGAGCTGGCGGAAGGAGGCGCGCAGCAGCGGGTGCCGGTCCAGGGTCAGCTGGAGGGCGGCGCGCAGCCGCTCCGGGTCGACGGCGCCGGCGAGGTCGAGGACCTCCTGGACGACGTACAGGTCGCCGTGCTCCCGGTCGAAGGCGGCGTGGAAGAAGAAACCTTCCTGGAGCGGGGAGACGGGCAGGGCGTCCTCGTCGAGGACGACCGTCGGGGCCGGCGCGGTGCCGGTGCCGGGGGCGATCGGGGCCGCGGTCCTGGCGAGCGCGGCGACCGTGCGCTGCCGGAACACGTCGCGCGGGGTGAGGGCGAGTCCGGCCTCCCGGGCGCGGTTCACCATCTGGATGGCGACGATGCTGTCGCCGCCCAGTTCGAAGAAGCTGTCGTGGACGCCGACCGAGGGCAGGCCGAGCACCTCGGCGAAGAGCGCGGCGAGCGCGGTCTCCTCGGGGGTGGTGGGAGCGTCGTCGCCGGCCATCGCGGTCCACTGCGGCGCGGGCAGGGCACGGCTGTCGAGCTTGCCGTTCGGCGTGAGCGGCAGCGGCCCGTCGAGGCGGACGAGGGCGGAGGGGACCATGTAGTCCGGGAGGGCGTCGGCGATCCGGGCCCGGGCTTCGGCGACGGCGGTGTCGGCGTCGGTGCCGGCCTCGGCGACGAGATAGGCGACGAGGCGCTTGACGCCGCGGTGGTCCTCGCGGACGAGGACGGCGGCCTGGGCGACGCCGGGGCAGGCCATGAAGGCGCTCTCGACCTCGCCGGGCTCGATGCGGTGGCCGCGGATCTTGATCTGTCCGTCGGCGCGGCCGAGGAACTCCAGGTTGCCGTCGGCGCTCCAGCGCACCCGGTCGCCGGTGCGGTACATCCGGGCGCCGGGCTCGTCGGCGTACGGGTCGGCGACGAAGCGCTCGGAGGTGAGCCCGGGCCGGCCGAGGTAGCCGCGGGCCAGGCCGCGCCCGCCGACGTACAGCTCGCCCTCGGCTCCGACGGGCACCGGGCGCAGCGCGGAGTCGAGGACGTACGTACGGGTGTTGGGGTCGGGCCTGCCGATGGGCGCGGGGCCCGGCCGGTCGGCGTCGGCGGTCCACAGCGTGGAGTTGACGGTGGCCTCGGTGAGGCCGTACGCGACGACGACCCGGACGCGGCCGGCCCAGCGGGCGATGAGTTCGCTCGGCACGGCTTCCGTGCCGACGACGAGCACGGCGCCGTCGGGCAGGGCGCACTCCTGCGGCAGCGCCGAGACGAGCGACGGCGGCAGGATCATGTGGGTGGCGCGGTGGTGGGCGATGTAGTCGGTGAGGGCGGGTCCGGCGACGCGGCGCTCGGTGGGGACCACGATGACGCGGCCGCCGACGCAGAGCGACATGATCAGGTCCCAGACCGTCACGTCGAATCCGGCGGACGCGAACTGCACGACCCGGCTGTCGGCGGTGATGCCGATGCGGTCGGTGGCGGTCGCGATGAGGCTGCCGACGCCGTCGTGGGAGACGACGACGCCCTTGGGGCGGCCGGTGGAGCCGGAGGTGTAGATGACGTACGCGGCCTGGCCGAGGGCGACGGGGATGCCGGGGGCGGTGGGATCGAGGGCGGCGCATGCGGCGGCGACGGCGGGCTCGTCGAGGAGCACGCGGTCGGTGCCGGGGGTGTCCGGCAGGCCGTCGGCCAGCTCGCGGGTGGTGACGACGGTCCGCGCGCCGGCGTCGTCCAGCATGTAGGCGATGCGGTCCTGGGGGTGGTCGGCGTCCAGCGGCAGGTAGGCCGCGCCGGCCTTCATCACGGCCAGCAGGGCGACGACGAGTTCCGGGGAGCGCGGCAGGGCGACGGCGACGACGTCCTCGCGGGCCGTGCCGCGGGCGACGAGGAGGCGGGCGAGGCGGTTGGCGGCGGCGTCGAGCTGCGCGTACGACAGTTCCCGGTCCTCGCAGACGAGGGCGACGGCGTCGGGGGCGAGGCGTACCCGCTCCTCGAAGGCGGCGGGCCAGGACAGCTCGGGGGCGGGGCACGGCGCCACGCCGAACTCACTGAGGAGCAGGGCGCGTTCGGCGGCGGAGGTCAGCTCGATGTGCCCGACGGGCAGGCCCGGGTCGGCGGTGAGGGCGTCGAGGACGGCGAGGAAGCGGCGCTCGTGGTCGGCGAGGGTGGCCTCGTCGCAGACCTCGGCGTCGGCGTCGAGGTGGATGCGCAGGCCGTGGCCCTCGGCGAACTCGCCGAAGGTGAGGGCGAGGTCGCTGACGGGGCCGAGCCAGCAGGGCACGAACTCGGCGTCGGCGCCGGCGAAGCGGAGGCCCTCGGGCTGCGGGAGGATGTTGACGGTGGGGCCGACGAGTTCCTGGACGCCGTCGACCAGGCCGAGGTCCCGTGCGAGGTCCTCGGCGCGGTAGCGGCTGCGGGCGACGGCCTCGGAGACGGCCGTGCGGACGGTGTCCAGCAGCTCGGTGCCGGTCATGTCGGGGCGGACGGCCAGGCGCAGCGGCAGGATGTTGGAGACCATGCCGGGGACGCGGCGGGTCGCGGGGTCCTGGCGGGTGGTGACGGGCAGGCCGAGGACGAGGTCATGCTCGCCGGTGGCGCGGTGGAGATAGGCGGCCGAGGCGGCGATCAGGAGCCGGGAGAGCGACCGGCCGGCGGCGGTCGCCCGGGCGCGCAGCTCCGCGGCGGCCTTGGGGTCGAGCTGGGTGGTGCGGCGGACGCGGCGCCGCATCGGGGCGTGGGCGCGCTCGACGAGCCGGACGGGCTCGGGGCGGCCGGCCATCCGCTCGCGCCAGTAGGCGCGGTCGCTCTCGTACTGCTCGGAGGCGCGGTAGGCGGTGTCCGCCTGGACGAGCCGGGTGAGGGACCAGTCGGGGGCCGGGATCGGCTCGTCGGTGGAGTAGAGGTCGCCGGCGCGGCGGGTGATCTCGGCGATGCCGGCGCCGTCGACGACGATGTGGTGGTAGCGCTGGAACCACCAGACGCGCTCGTCGTCGAGCCGGAGGAGCGCCTGCGCGAACAGCGGGCCGGCGGAGAGGTCGGCGGGGCGGTCGCGGTCGGCGTCCATCCACCGGTAGGCCGCCTGCTGGGGGTCGGACTCGCCCCGCAGGTCGACATGGGCCACCTCGACGGGGTGGCGGGTGGGGATCTGGCGCGCCGCGCCGTTCACGTCCTCGACGCGGACGTGCAGGCTCTCCGCTTCCTCGGAGGCCTGGCGGACGGCGGAGGTCAGCCGGTCCAGGTCGATGTCGCCGCGGAGCTGGAGCACGAACGAGATGTTGTAGGCCGAGCCCTCCGGCTCGATCTGCTGGGCCAGCCAGATGCCGGACTGGCCGCCCGTGACGGGTATCCCGGAAGCGGACGTCCGGTCCGACTCGACGTCAAACATCGTTCGTGAGGGCCTTTCCCTGGTGGTGCGTCGGTGGCGTGCGGAGCGCGTCCCGCCCGCCCGCGGGGCCGAGCTGCGGCGGGCGGGCGGGACGCGTGATCGGGGTGCGGACGGTTACTTGACGGCCGTCAGCAGCGGCTCGATCTCGTCGATCGCGTAGGGGATCGAGAGGACCGTGTTGAAGGAGAACGCGGCGCCGATGTCCGGGTTCTGGTAGGGCACGAACAGGTCGCGCTTCTCCTGGTTGACCTTCAGCTTCTTGTAGAGCGGCTCGGCCTTGATGCGCTCGTTGGCCTCCGTGCTGGAGGTGACCCAGACGAGACGGTCCACGTCGAGGACATTGAGCTTCTCGGCGCTCAGCTCGGCGACGTTCCAGCCGGGCTTGGCCATGGTGTCGATCTCGGGCTTCAGCTTGAAGCCGAGCTCGTTGAAGAAGATCGCCTTGGGGTCGGTCTTGGTGAAGGCCGAGTACTTTCCGGCCTCGAAGCTGTCGGCGACGGCCAGGGTCTTCTGCGCCCACTCGGGGTGCTTGTCGCGCACGGCCTTGAAGCGGGCGTCGACGCCGGCGATCAGCTTCTCGGTCTCGTCGGCCTTGCCGAGCGACTTGCCGATCTGGCGGGTCATGACCTGCCAGGGGGCGGCGTAGTCCGGGTGCTCCTTGGGCTGGGCGACGACCTTGGCGATCTTCGACAGGGTGTCGTACTGCTCCTTCTTCATGCCCGAGTACTGAGCCACGATCAGGTCGGGCTTGAGGGCCGCGATCTTCTCGATGTTGTACTCGTCGCGCTCGCCGACGACCTGCGGCGGCGTCGAGCCCCACTTGTCCTTCGCCCACGGCCAGTTGCCGTACGGCTTCTCCTTGAACCAGTCCACGGAGCCGACCGGCTTGATGCCGAGGGCGAGGACGGCGTCCTGGTCGGACAGTCCGAGGGTGACGACCTTCTTGGGCTCGGCCTCGATGGTCGTGCTGCCGTACTTGTGGTCGACGGTGACCGGGAAGGCGCTCGACTTGCTCGCGCCGGCGTCGGCGGACGGCTTCGACTCGGTCTTCTCCGTACCGCCCCCACAGGCGGACAGGGCGAGCGCGGCGACGGCGGCGATGGCCACGCGGGGGACGTTTCTGACGAACCGCGTCAGCGCGGGGCGTGTACCAGTGGACACGGATGTTCCTTTCACGGGGGTTTCACTGTGCGGCCGCGCCTGCCGGGTGCGACGGCGCCACCCGGTGGGGCGCGGCAGTGTGCGTGTGGGGGGACGGGGGGCTTGTGCGGCGGGCGTCACGCGCGGGGTGCCGCGGTGACGACGGGCCGGGAGAGCGCGCGCGGGGGGCGAGGCGCTCCGGAGACCCTCTAGCGGCTGGTGCCGATGCCGTCGGCGACCGGGCGGACGTCCTCGGTGGAGTCGGTCAGACCCCGGTCGAGGATGGAGTCCAGGATCTCGCCGACCCTGATGGCGGTGTTGGAGAGCAGCGACGACGTGATGCCGTGGGTGTGCTCCGTGCCGCCCTGGAGGTAGATGCCGCAGCGCAGTTCGGCGTCGGTCGAGATGCGGTAGTCGCGCTCGACGCGGACGCGGCCCTGCTCGTCGCGGTGGCAGCGGCCGGCGACGTCGCCGAGGAGGCCGAGGCCGTCGGCCTGCTGGTAGCCGGTGGCGAAGACCACGATGTCGGCGTCGATCGTGCTGTCCTCGCCGCTCACCAGGGACTTGACGGTGGCGCGGACGCTGTCCGGGGACTCCTCGACACCGGTGAGGCGGGAGACGTTGATGAAGCGCAGCCGCTCGGTGCCGAGGACCTTCTCCTGGTACGCCTGGCGGTACAGGTCGTCGATGAGGTCGATGTCGACCACGGAGTAGTTGGTGTTGCCGTGGTAGTCCATCAGCTTGCGCTTGATGGCGTCCGGGGCGGCGTAGTACTCGTCGACCGCGGCGGGGTCGAAGATGCGGTTGGCGAAGGCGCTGTCGTCGGCGGGGCTGTAGCCGTAGCGCGAGAAGACGGCGCAGACCTCCGCCTCGGGGAAGCGGCGGTGCAGGTAGGCGACGTTCTCGGCGGCGCTCTGACCGGCGCCGACGACGACGAAGCGGGAGGGGTCGGTGCCCTCCAGGCCCTCGACCTTGGCAAGGAGTTCGGAGTTGTGCCAGACGCGGTCGCCGCGCTCGACGCCCTCCGGCAGCAGCGGCCGCAGGCCGGTGCCGATGACGAGGTTGCGGGCCCGGTGGACCACGGTCTCGGAGCCGGAGCGGGCGGTGACGTCGAGGTACTCGATCACGCCGTCACGGACGACGGGCTCGACCGAGAGGACCTCGTGGCCGTAGGAGACCATGTCGTCGACCTTGGCCGCCGCCCACTCGAAGTAGTCGTGGAACTCCACGCGCAGCGGGAAGAGGTTCTTGTGGTTGACGAAGTCGATGAGCCGGCCCTTGCTCTGCAGGTAGCAGAGGAAGCTGTACTCGCTGGTGGGGTTCCGCAGCGTCACGAGGTCCTTGAGGAAGGAGACCTGCATGGTGGCGTCGTCGATGAGCATGCCGCGGTGCCACCCGAAGCGGGGCTGCCGCTCGAAGAAGTGAGCGGTGACCGCCTCTTGCCTTCCGACGCGTGCGTTGTGCTCACTGAGCGCGATCGCCATGGCCACGTTGGACGGCCCGAAGCCGATGCCTATGAGGTCGTGGATCAGTGGTGCGTCGTCAGGAAGAGCCTGAGACATGTCACTCCCATCGTGCGGGACAGCCGCCTGCCAGGCGTGGCTGTCAGGCGTGGGGAACGGCGGAGCCCGGGCACACCGGTGAGGGCGCTGCCGAGCGGAACTTAGGTAAAGCTAACCTGATCTGGCCACGCTGTCGACGGGGCAAATCGGACAACAGGCGCACCACCCGTGCCAACTGGGCCATAAATCGGGACGCGTTGCACCATTAGGTAAGCCTTGCTTTACTTGTCGCGGTCATTCGCTCTCTGAGGAGGAACTCCATGCGGGTCGTCATGTTCGGTTATCAGACCTGGGGCCACCGCACCCTGCAGGCGCTCCTGGACTCCGAGCACGACGTGGTGACGGTCGTGACCCACCCGAAGAGCGAGCACGCCTACGAGAAGATCTGGAGCGACTCGGTCGCCGATCTCGCCGAGGAGCACGGCGTCCCCGTGATCATCCGCAACCGGCCGGACGACGAGGAGCTGTTCCAGCAGCTCAAGGAGGTCGACGCGGACATCATCGTCGCCAACAACTGGCGCACGTGGATCCCGCCGCGCATCTACACCCTGCCGAAGCACGGCACGCTGAACATCCACGACTCGCTGCTGCCGAAGTACGCCGGCTTCTCCCCCATCATCTGGGCGATGATCAACGGCGAGAAGGAAGTCGGCGTCACGGCGCACATGATGGACGAGGTGCTCGACGCGGGCGACATCGTCGACCAGCGCTCCGTCGCGGTGGGTCCCACCGACACCGCCACCGACCTCTTCCACAAGACGGTCGACCTCATCGCCCCGGTGACGGTCGGCGCCCTGGACCTGATCGCCTCCGGGAAGACCGAGTTCACCAAGCAGGACCGCTCCCAGGCCAGCTTCTTCCACAAGCGCGCCGAAGAGGACATCCGGATCAACTGGGAGTGGCCCGCCGAGGTCCTGGAGCGCCTGGTCCGCGCCCAGTCCGCCCCGTACCCGAGCGCTTTCGCCTTCCACAAGGGCAAGCGGCTGGAGATCGTCTCCGCCGTCGTCTCCGAGGGGCGCTACGGCGGCACGCCCGGCCGGATCTTCTACCGCGAGGGCGAGGGCGTCGTGATCGTCGCCGGCGCCGACGCGCGCACGGGCCGCAACCACGGCCTGGCCGTCACGCGGGTGCGCACCGAGGACGGCCGGGAGCTGCCCGCGACCGAGTACTTCACCTCGATGGGCGGCTACCTCACCAGCCGCCCCTGACGCGCGGCCCCGAAGACACCGGCCCGCCCGGACGGTCCCGGGCGGTCCGGCACCCTTTCACCGCACGGCCGACCGGCCCGACCGGCCCCTGTCACAGGGGCCGGTCGGGCCAGTCGAGCAGGCGGGCGCCGATGACCGCCGTCTGCAGGGTGTAGCGGTGCATGGGGTCGACGGGGTCGGTGCCGGTGAGGGTGTGGACGCGTTCCAGCCGGTACGTCACCGCCCGCACGCTCAACGAGAGCCGGCGGGCCGCCTCCGCGGCCACACAGCCGGTGGCGAAGTACACGGTGAGGGTGTCGAGCAGCGGCCCGGCCCCGCCGCGCGCCTGCTGCAGGGGGCTGAGGGTGCTGCGCACGAGGTCGACGAGGGCCTGCCGGTCGCGCGCCAGGACGGGGAAGACCAGCAGGTCCGCGGCGCGCAGAACCGGCTGGTCGTAGCCCATCCGCTGGGCCACGTCGAGGGCGTTGAGGGCCTCCTCGTAGCTGTGGCCGATGCCGACGGCGCCCGGCCGCGGCCGGCCGATCGCGACCTGCCCGCCGTCGGTGGCCGCATGGGCGTGCTTGGCGAAGTGCGTGAGGACTCCGTCGTGGTCGCCGGGGGCGATGCAGACCATCCGTCCGTCCTTGGTGGTGAACAGGATGCGGCGGTTCTCGAAGCGGGCGAACAGCGCGCTCTCCACCCGGCGGGGCACGGGGTCCGTCTCGTCGTACGCGGCGGAGCCCCCGGCGACGGCGACCGCGTGGGCGCGGGACAGGCGCAGCCCGAACCGCTCGGCGCGCGCCGCGAGATGCCCCGGATCGCCGCGCCCGTGGAGCAGGTCGTCGATGAACTCGCGCCGGGCCGCCTCCTCCTGACGGATGACGCGCCGCTGGGCGTGGTCGTACCCGTCGGCGAAGGCGTCGACGGCCTGCTCGATCACGGTCAGGACGTCGTCGGGCGCGGCCGCCGCCGGCCAGCAGGCGCGGCCGGCGGCGAGGTGCTCGCGGACCAGGACCCGCCAGGCGATTCCCCGCTCGGCGGCGCGGGCCCCGAGCGTGCGGCGGGAGGCGAGTTCGTCGCGGGTGAGGCGGCGGCCGGTGGCGGATGCGTCGGCCAGGATCTCCGGATAGCCGTCGAGGAACTCGGCGGGCGTGTCGTGCACGGTACGTACCCTCCTGGTGGGCGGCGTTCGACGGTCAGACGTCGGCGGTGACGGTCCGGGCGGGCTCTTCGGCGCGAGCGCTGCGCGGAACGGCGGAGGCGGCGGGGGGTCGCGGGCGGCGGGTGAGCAGGGCGGCCAGCGGCTCGGTGTAGCGGGCGGCGAGCGGGCCGATGACGACCAGGAGCAGGACGTAGGCGGTGGCCAGCGGCCCGATCCGCGGCTCCACGCCGACGGCGAGGCCGGCGATGACGATGGAGAACTCGCCGCGGGCGACGAGGGTGCCGCCGGCCCGCCAGCGGCCCCGGCCGTGGATCCCGGCCCGGCGGGCGGCGTACCAGCCGGTGGCGATCTTGGTGAGCGCGGTGACGACGGCGAGCGCGAGGGCGGGGAGCAGGACCGGCGGGATGTCGGCGGGGTCGGTGGACAGGCCGAAGAAGACGAAGAAGACGGCGGCGAACAGGTCGCGCAGCGGGGTGAGCAGGCCGGCGGCGCCCTCCGCGACCTCTCCGGACAGGGCGATGCCGACGAGGAACGCGCCCACCGCGGCGGAGACCTGGAGCCCCTGGGCGATCCCGGCGACGAGCAGGGTGAGGCCGAGGACGACGAGCAGCAGCATCTCGGCGTTGTCGGAGGAGACGGCGCGGCTGATCAGCCGGCCGTGGCGCAGCGCCACGTAGAGGACGGCCCCCACGGTGCCCAGGGAGATCAGCAGGGTGACCGCGCCGCCGGCCAGGCTCACACCGGCCAGCAGGGCGGTGAGGATGGGCAGGTAGAGGGCCATGGCGAGGTCCTCGATGACCAGGACGCCGAGGACGACGGGGGTCTCGCGGTTGCCGAGGCGGCCGAGGTCGCCGAGGACCTTGGCGATGACCCCGGAGGAGGAGATCCAGGTGACGCCGGCGAGGGCGACCGCGGCGACGGGGCCCCAGCCCAGCAGCAGCGCGGCGGCAGCGCCCGGTGCGGCGTTGAGGACGAAGTCGACGGCCCCGGAGGGGTACTGGGTCCTCAGGTTGGTGACGAGTTCGGAGGCACTGTACTCCAGGCCGAGCAGGAGCAGCAGCAGGATGACGCCGATCTCGGCACCGGTCGCGACGAACTCCTCGCTCGCGCGGAGCGGGAGGATGCCGCCGTGGCCGAAGGCGAGTCCGGCGAGCAGGTAGAGGGGTATGGGGGAGAAGCCCACGCGCCCGGCGAGGCGGCCGAGCAGCCCCAAGGCGAGGATGATGGCTCCGAGTTCGATGAGCAGGGCGGTCGTGTGATGCACGGGCGTCGGTCCTCCGGTCGGTTCGGTGACGGCGTCAGTGCCTTCTCGGATACGGGCAGCCAGGGGCGGGCGCCCGGCGCGGTCGGCGGTGCGGCGGGGGCCGGGCGTACGTACGGGCCCGGCCGGCGCGAGACGGGGTCGGGCGGGGGCGCGCGGGTGGGCCGCCCCTGAGCGAGGGCGGTGCGTGCGAGGGCGGTCCGTGCGAGGGCGGTCCGTGCGCGCTGTTCGGTGCCCGCCTCGGCGGGAAGGGCGGCGGAAGCCGGGGGTAAGGAGGGCCACCCACGCGGTGCGTGGCCCGGCGTCGTCAGACGCGGTGCGCGGCGCGGCCGGTATCGGGCACGCCGTCGCGCGCGGTGTTGTCGATGCGGGCCGCCCGGACGAGGGGCCGGATCGGTGAGGCGACGGGCAGACTCAGGGCGCGGACGTCTCGGCCCATGTCATGTCCCCCCTGTCCCCGGCCGTCCGGAAAGGACGACCCACTGACCCTGCAAAAATGAGCGCCACTCCGCTCATTGGAGCGTAAGGGCTTGGTAAAGAAGTCTACCGTACGACCAACATCCCACACCTTTCGTACCGTCAAGGATGCGGACCAACGGGCGGCGTCGGGGCGGTGGTTCGACGGAGCAAAGGCGTGCCGCGTGATCGGCGAGGCCCGGGCGCGGGACGCGCCCCCGGGGTGCGGTCGCGCCGTCCCCCGGATCGTGCCATCGGACCGCACGGGCGTTCACTGCCGGAGTTCGGCAACGTTCACGCGTCTTCGATGCCGTTCCCGCGCGGCTCCGGTGGCCGCTTTCGGTCACCCGCGTCCCCGCCCGACACCGCCCGCGCCCCGCCCCGCGCACCGCTGAGGGCCGTCCGGTGGTCGGAATATGGACATCGTGGCCATGGCGATACGCCGGGTAAGCGACCTCTCGGGAGGAAGGTCCCAGGTACCGACAGGCGTCCGGAACCCGAACAGGAGATGCCGTGACCTCGCCGGTCGGATCCGGCCACGCCTCTGGCCTTCGCCGTCTCCCCCGCCCTCCGTGAAACCCCGTGAGGAACCGACCGCTCCGCACATAAGTGGCCGGAAGGACCCACCCTCGAAGCGGTGTGCGTCACACCCGCTGTACCTTCCTCCTGACCACGAGCCGCATCAGGTCACCTCCACCGCACCCCCCTCTCGACCGCCCAGGCCGCCTTCCGGCCTCGCTCGCCCAGCGCGTCACCCCTCCCCCTCTGTCCTCCCCGGTGGTTTCGCCATGCCCACTCTCCGCGCCCGGCCCCCGACACCCAGCCCCCGGCCGCACGACCACGGCCGACCGTAGGCACCAGGACCACAGGCGCCGACGCGCCGCACGCAAGGTCCGCAGGCACCAGGACGGGACGACCACCCGTCGGCGGCCCGGTCCGGGCCGCGACCGCCACCAGGGGAAGGCGACTGACCGTGCGATTCCAACTGCTGGGACCCTTGAGCGTCACCGACGGGCGGGAGGTCGTGGTGCTCCCCTCCTCCAAACCGACCGCCCTGCTGGCCGCGCTGCTCATCCGCCCGGGATCCGTCGTCTCCACCGACCATCTGCGCGAGGTCGTCTGGGGCGAGGAGCAGCCGACGACGGCCAAGGCCGCGCTGCAGAGCTGTGTGCTGCGGCTGCGCCGGCTGTTCGCCAAGTACGGGATCGGCGACCGGCCGGTGGTGGCGGTCGCCGGCGGCTACCGCATCGACGCCGACGCCGAGACCCTGGACCTGCTCCACTTCCGCCGGCTCGTCGACCGGGCCGCCGCCTCCGACACCGAGTCCGAGCTGTACACCCTGCGGGCCGCCCTCTCCCTCTGGCAGGGACCGCTGCTCACCAACGTCCCCTCCGACCTGCTGCACCGCGACGAGGTGCCGAGGCTCGCCGAGGAACGGCTGCGCGCCCTGGAGCGGGTCTGCGACATCGAGCTGGAGCACGGGCGATGTCGCGACATCCTGGTCGATCTATGGGAGGTTACGCGCGTATACCCCGCGCACGAGCGGTTCGCCGAACAGCTGATGACGGCTCTGTACCGGACGGGCCGTCAGACCGAGGCCCTTGCGGAGTACCGCCGGATCAAGCGGTACCTGCGGGAGGGGCTCGGCGTCGATCCCCGGGCCGCGCTGCAGCGTCTGGAGCTGGCGATCCTGCGCGGCGACGACCTCGGGCCCCTGGACGTGGGCCGCGCCCCCGCCTCGCCCCTCCGACCCGGCGCCCTCCCGGCCCCCGCGTCCGCCTCCGCCGGGGCGCCGGCCGCCGACGGACCGGCCGGCGCCCCGACGGGCGAGGCGCCGCCCGACCACAGCCGGTCGGAGACCGGCGGACCGGACGGCCGTACGGCGGCGGCCCGCGTCCACGAGGCCGTCACCGCCGCCCCGGGCCCGGCCCCCGCCGCCTTCGCCGCACCGCTCCCCTCCGTGCCGTCGTTCACCGGCCGCACACACGAAGTGGATTCTCTGGTACGGCAGTTGACGGGCGACGGGACAGCCGGGGAGCCGGAAGGCGGGGCCGTCGGACGGGCTCCGGTGGCGGTGCTCTCGGGGGCTCCCGGCATCGGGAAGACCGCCCTCGCCCTGCATGTCGCCCATCTCGTCGGCGCCCACTACGGCGGAGGCTGCCTGCTGCTGCCCCTGACCCGGGACGACGGCTCGCCGCGCCCCCCGGCCGAGGCCGCCGGCGAGCTGCGCCGCGCCCTTCCGGCCGGGCCGGCCACCGGCGCCGGCCGTGTCCTGCTCGTCCTGGACGACGTCGTCCACCCCGATCAGGTACGCCCCCTGCTGACCGCCCACACGACCGGCGCCGCGATCGTCACCAGCCGGATGGGGCTGGCCGCGCTGGTCGCCACCCACGGCGGCACCGTGCACCGGCTGGGCGCCCTCGAACCGGAGGAGTCGCACGCCCTGCTCACCGCCGTCCTCGGCGGCGAGCGGGTGGGTGCCGAACCGGCGGCCGCCCGGCTCCTCGCCGACGTCTGCGGCCACCATCCGCTCGCGCTGCGGATCGCCACCGCGCGGCTGCTGACCCGGCCCCGGCTGCCCCTGGCCGACTACGCCGGCTGGCTCCGCCGGGACCCGCCGACCCGGCTCAGCCTGGCCGACGATCCCCGGATGTCCGTACCTCAGACGCTGGAGGAGGCGTTGCGGCGGCTCCCACCGGCCCTCGCCGAGGCGCACCTGCGGCTCGGCGCGGCGGGCCACGCCCCGCTCACCGGCGTACGGGCCGCGGCCGTCCTCGGCGTACCGGAGGAGACGGCGGAGCAGGTCATGGAACTGCTCCTCGACGCCGGCTTCCTGGAGGAGGGGCGGTCCGGCTCCTTCCGGATGCACGCCCTGCTGCGGGCGCACGCCGCCCGCGCGGCCGCCCCTCCGACCGGGCACGCCCCGCCGCCACGCCCGCCCCGGCACGAGGAGCTCCCCCGCCCGGGCGGCTCCAGGCCCGCCGCCCTGCGCTGACGGGACGCACCCCCAGCCCGCACATCCGACCGGTCGGCGACGGCTCACGGCCCACCGGTCGGCCACCGGGGCGCCGCACCGGCAGGACCCCGCCCGCGTCCTGAGCGACCTTCCCCGCACCACGCCCGCACCGCACCCGCTCCACCCCGACGGTCCGACACCCCCGGGCCGCCCATCTCGCCCCCTCAACGAGAGGTGTGACGCACGCATGACGACAAGCTCGTACGAGGAGTTGGCCGGAACCCGGCCGCGCGTCCGTCGCGACGTCCTGTTCACCCGGACGCCCCACGGCGTGATCTTCCACAACGCCGAGGGCGGATTCCAGCTGACCTCCGCGTCCGGCTACCGCTTCGCCTCGCTCCTCGTGCCCCACCTCGACGGCAGCAGATCGGTCGAGGATATCTGCCAGGGGTTCGGGGACCGTCAGAAGACCATGGTGGCCGATCTCGTGAAGGCGCTCTACGCGCGCGGCTTCGCCCGTCCCGTTCCGGCGCCCGCGGAGCCGACGGGCTCCCCCGCCACGGATCCGGCCGCGGCCGCCCGCTTCGCGCGGCAGATCGCCTACATCGACCACTACGTCGACGACGCCGACTCCCGCTTCGCCCGTTTCCGCGCCACCCGGGTGGCCGTCCTCGGCGACGGCCCGGTGGCCCGCTGGTGCGCGCTGTCCCTCATACGGAACGGCTGCGCGGGGGTCGGCGTCGAGGCCGCCCTGGCGGACGGCTCCGGTGCGGGCGGCGTCACCGCGGAGGAGTTCGCCGTCGTGCGCCGGGAGGCCGCCGAACTCGCCGAGGAGGGCTGCCCGGTGGAGCTGTCCCTGCTCCCGGACCCCCCGGGGACGGCCGCCGCCCCGCGCGGCTGGCCGGCGTACGACGGGTACGACGTAGTCGTGGCCGCCGCCGGCCCGGACGCCCCGGGCGCGGTGCTGGCCCTGCTCAAGGGCGGTGTCCCGGAGGGCCGTTCGCTGCTCCCGGCCTGGACGTTCGGCCGCCGGGCCGTGGTCGGTCCGGTGATGACGGCCGGGTCGGCGACCTGCTGGTCCTGTGCGGCGCTGCGGCTCGGCGCGCCCGGCGGCGCGTCCGACGCGGCGGCCGCCGAGCTGTGGAGCGGTCTGGCCCTCGGCACCGGCGGCCCGGGCGCCCCTCCGGCCGGTCCGCTCGCCGCCATGCTCGGCAACCTCCTGGGCTACGAGGTGTTCCGGCTGGTCACGGGCGCCCTGCCGGCCGAGACCAGGGACCGGATCCTGGTGCAGGACACGGCCTCCTTCGACGTCGCCTCCGAGCCGCTCCTCCCGCATCCCCGCTGCCCGTTCCACCCCGCGCCCGCCGGGCTGCCCGAACCGGTCGACCTGACGTCCGCGCCGGCGCGCCCGGTGTTCCTCCCGACGGTCGCGACCGCCCCGGACGACGACGCCGCCGAGGGCCCGCTGGCCGAACTCGAACGCCGCTCGGCGCTGGTCCACCCGCACGCCGGTGTCTTCACCTCCTACGCCGACGAACCGCTGACGCAGACCCCGCTGAAGGTGGGCTCCGTCGTCGTCGGGCTCGGGACGCGGGGCGCGCGGACCGTCACCGCCTTCGACGTCCACCACACGGCGGGCGCGCGGCTGCGGGCGCTCGACGCGGCCGCCACGGTCTACGCCGAGCACGTCGTCCCCGCCTCCCCCGCCGACGCGTCCGCCACCGCCCTGCCGGCCGTGGACCCGGACGCGCTCACCGTCGCCTCCGGCACGGGCGGCTCCGGCGCGGCCACCGCCTGGACGGCCGCCGTCTCCCTGGTGACCAAGGAAGCGGTACGGGTGCCCTCGGGGGCCGTGCGTCCCTTCGGGGCGGACAACGCCGACCGCCGCTTTGAACCCACCCGGGCCGGGGCGGGCGCGGGCCCCGACCTGCCCGCGGCGGCCGCCGCGGGGCTGCTGTCGGCGCTCGCCCACGACGCCCTGCGGCGGGCCGTCGCGGGAGCGGGGGACGTGGCCGTGATCGACCCCCGGGTCTTCGGCGAGGATCCGGAGACGACGTTCCTGCTGCGTTCGACCGCCCACCTCGGTCTGGACGTCGACCTGCTCGACCTCGGCGAGCGGGCCCGGTCCGGCGTGTCCGTCGTCCTGGCGCGGACCGCCGGCGGTCCGGGCGGCCGGCCCGGCCGCTGGGCCGTGGGCGCCGCCCCGGACATCACCGCCGCGGCGGTGGACGCCCTGCGGGACCTCCTCGGCGAGGCGCAGTTCACCGCCGACACCTCCGCGACCGCCGACACCGTCGCCGCGGAACACACCGCCCCGGGCGGTCCCGACACCGGCGATCCGCTGCTGCGGGACCTGGACCCGGCCCTGGTGCCGGTCACCCGGGACGCGCCGGCGGACGCGCCCGGGGAGCCCGTGGAGTGGGCCCGGGTCCTCGAGCGCCTCGCCGCCGCCGGCCGGGACGCCCTCGCCGTCCCCACCCACGCCGCCGACCTGCCGACCGCGGGCATCCACACCGTGCGCGTCCTGCTCACCCGGGCGGGCGCCGATGCGCGCTGACCTCGCGGCCGGGCCCGCGCCGACCGCGTGGGCCGGGTCCGCCCTCCGGTTCGCCGAAGCCCTGCGGCACGCGCTCGACGAGGCCGGCGCGGCCGTCCCCGTCCCGGACCTGACGGTCGCCCCGCTCGGGGTGCGGGATGCGTACGCCTCGGCCTCCCCGAGGGACGGGCGGCTTCCCGTCCGGCTGTACGGCCGCCATGTGCTGGTCGGCCCCTGGCCCGACGCCCGCCGTGCGGCGGGGTGCGCGACCTGCCTCGAACGACGCTGGCAGGGCGTGCGCTCCGTGCCCCTGCGCGAGGGCCTCGAACTCGGCGCCCGCCCCGGGGCCGCCGGCAGCCGTGCCGGGAGCGGGCCCGCAACCGCGACCACCGGCCCTGGGGACGGCACCGGCACGCGGTCCGTGGGCGAGTGGCCGTACGACACCCCCTTCGCGGCCGGCGCCGTGGCCGCCCTCGTGGCCGGGCTCGCGGCGGCGGGCCCCGAGGACGGGCCGTACCCGCGGGTCCATCTTCTCGACCTGGACGCGATGACCGTACGCAGCCATCCCCTGGTGCCCGACCCGGAGTGCCCCGCGTGCGCCACGCCCGCCCCGGACACCGCGGAGGGGGCCGCCTTCACCCTGCGGGCGGCGCCGAAGTACCGGCCGGGCGCGTTCCGGGTGCGTCCGATCGAGGCGTACCGGCTGCCGGTGGACGCCTTCGCCAATCCCCACTGGGGCGCGATCGGACCGTCGATCGTCTGCGACGTGGCCTCGACCACGACGTCCGCCACCGTCGGCTGCTTCTCGACGCGGTCCGGGGAGTACCTCCGGGAGACGTTCTGGGGCGGGCACGCCGACACGTACGCCCGCAGTCAGCGGATCGGGGTCCTCGAAGGCCTGGAGCGCGCCGCCGGTATGCGCCCGCGGGCCAAATCCACCCGGCTCATGGCCCGTCTCGACGACCTCGGCCCCGACGCCGTCGACCCGCGCGAGACGGGGCTGTACGCCGAGGAGTTCCACCGCGCGAACCCGCGCGTGACGCCGTTCGCCCCGGACCGGGAGATCCCCTGGGTGTGGGGCTGGTCGCTGCGTGACGCCGTGCCGCGCGCGGTGCCCGAGGTCCTCGCGTACTACCACGCGCCGGGTCTGGAGCACCGGTTCGTACAGGAGAGCTCCAACGGCTGTGCCTCCGGGGGCAGTCCGGAGGAGGCCGTCTACTTCGGGCTGATGGAGGTCGTCGAGCGGGACGCCTTCCTGCTCGCCTGGTACGGGCGGGTCCCGCTCCGGGAGATCGATCCGTCGACCAGTGCGCGGGCGGGCACCCGGCACATGGTGGACCGGCTGGCGATGTACGGCTACCGGGCCCGGTTCTTCGACACCCGGATGGGTCTGCCCCTGCCCGTGGTCACCGCGTGCGCGGAGCGGTTCGACGGCGGCACGGGCCGGATGTGCTTCGGTGCCGGTGCCGGGCTCGACCCCGAGTCGGCGCTGGACTCGGCCCTCTGCGAGATCGCCACCGACTCCGTCAACCTCGTGGGGCGGACCCGGCGCGACGAGGCCCGGCTGCGGGCCATGGCCGCCGACTTCGACCTGCTCACCACCCTCCACGACCACCCGCTGGTCTACGGCGTCCCGGAGATGGGTCGGCACGCCGACTTCCTGCTGCGGCAGGCCGATCCGGAGCCGCCGCTGGCCGTCGCCGACCTGGCCTGGCCCGACGCCGACGGGGCGACCGCCGCCCCCGACCTGCGCGACGACCTGCTGCGGGCGGTCGGCGCGGTGACCGGCGCCGGGTTCGACGTGGTCGTCGTGGACCAGACCCTGCCCGAACAGCGGGCCCTCGGCCTGCACACGGTGAAGGTCCTGGTGCCCGGGCTCGTCCCCATCGACTTCGGCTGGTCCCGGCAGCGCGCCCGCCACATGCCCCGGACGCGGGACGTGCTCGGCGCCGCCGGCCTCAACCCCGCACCCCATCCGTTCCCTTAGCGGCCGCCCGTCCGCCCATCCGAAAGGGGGTCGACCCCATGGGGTACGCCCATGAGTACGCCGACGCGGTGCTGCACCGCGGCCGCATCCCGATGGAACCCGCCGACTTCGTCCCCGACTGGCCCGACGGGCCGCGCCGGGGGAAGTTCTACCCGGGGGTGGAGGCCTGCGCCCTGCCGGTCGGCGAGGACCGGGCCGACGCCCTCGCAGGCCGCGGTCTTCTCCCGCCGGGCCCGCTCACGCCCGGTCTCCCCCCGCCGGCCTCGCCGACCGCCTCGCTCACACCCGGCGCGGCGGGCGCTGCGGACGGCTTCACGCTTCCCCTGCTGTCCGCCATGCTCAAGGACTCGTACGGGCTGACCGGCCGCCGGCTGGGCATCCAGGCCAACAGCGACCTGTCCGGGCTGCCCTTCTACACCCACGCCAACTGGTCCCGGGGCACCGCGGGCGGCGGCGGCCTCTATCCCGTCGCCGTCCACTGGGCGGCGGGCCCGTCCGGCCCGCTCACCCCGGGCGTGCACTACTACGACGTCCAACGGCACGCCGTCCAGCGGCTGCTGACCGGTGACGTGTCGGGCCGGGTGCGCGAGGCCCTGGGTCCGGACGCGCCCGCCGAGGCGCTGGAGACCGACCAGTACCTGATCCTCGGCGTGAAGTACTGGCAGACCGCGTTCAAGTACAACAGCTTCGCCTACCACGTGGTCTGCACCGACCTGGGGACCCTCGTCCAGACCTGGCGGATCTGGGCCGCCGCGCACGGGCTGCGCGTCGCGCCCGTGCTGTGGTTCGACGAGCCCCGGCTGAACGGCCTGCTCGGCACGGCGGGCGAGGAGGAGACCGTCTTCGCCGTCGTCCCGCTGCGGTGGGAGAACGCCACCGGCCGGCCGCCCGCGCCGGAGCCGTCCCCCCGGCCGGCGGGTCCCGACCCCACGGTGCTCCACCGGGACCTGGAGCGCTCCCGGACCGTCCTCGCGTTCCCGACGGTACGGGCCGTGCACGAGGCGACGGTGGAGGGCGCCCGGGACCGGCCGGCCCCCGGGGCCCTCGCGGCGGCCGCCGCCCGGCCCGTGCCCGCCGGCGGCAGGCGCGTCCCCCTGCCCGCCCCGGAGTTCCCCGAGGTGCCGGTGCGCCGGGTGCTGCGGAACCGGCGCAGCAGTTTCGGGCGGTTCGACGCGGCCCGTCCGGTCGCCCCCGAGCATCTGTCGGCGGTCCTCGCGGCCTGCGCCGCGACCTCGCTGGGCGGGGACGCGGACCCCGGCGGCACGGTGCGCCCGGTCCGGATGTACGCCTTCGTGAACCACGTGGCCGGGGTCGAGCCCGGGGCGTACGTGTACGACCCGGACCGGGGCGAGCTGGCGCTCGTCGAGGCCGGCCCGCAGGGCGCGTTCCTGCAGGACACCTATTTCCTCGCCAACTACAACCTGGAGCAGGCGGGCGCCGTGCTCGTGCCGACGGTGCGGACGACGGCCGTCCTCGACGCGGTCGGGGACCGGGGCTACCGCCTGGCCGTCGGCACGGCCGGCGCCGTCGCGCAGACCTTCTACCTGGCGGCGTCGGCCCTCTCCCTCGGGGCGGGCGTGGCGCTGGGCTTCGACAACATCGCGTTCGTCGAGAAGCTGGGCCTGGAGGGCACCCAGGAGGCCCCGCTGCTGATCATGCCGCTCGGTCACGAACGTCCCCGGCCCGCCGACTTCCGTCACGAGATCGCCTGAGGGGCCCGCATGACACTGACGACGTCCGAGACGGCTTCCCCGGTCGCCACGGAGTGGGAGGTGGGCCGGCGCTTCCTGCTCCGGGCCGCCGGACTGCCCGTGGAGGCCGCGCAGGGGCTGCGCTGTGTCCGCACCCGCGCCTGGGCCGACGAGGTCCTGGCCCACGAGGAGCGGCTGACCGACGGCGGGGCCGCCCTGAGCGATCTGCTGCACGGCCTGGTCGAGGCCGCCGACGCGGTCGGCGACGACGCCCGGCGGTCCCTGATCGGCCTGCGCCGGCAGGTGTTCAACAACCGGCTGCCGGCCGAACCCGACTCCGCTCTGCGTCTGGTGACCGGCCTGGATCCGGCCGCCGGGGCGCGGCTCGCGGGCTGGCTGGGCGACCGGGCGCGGTACGCGGAGCTGGTGGCCGAGGGGCCGGGGCTCCTCGCGGAGGATCTGCGCGCGGCGCGGAAGGCGCTGCGCGCCACGCTGGCCGAGGAACGGTTCCGGCAGGGTCTGCTCCTCGCCTCGCCGACGCTGGACGGCCGGCTCGACGCGTATCTGGACGATCCGGCCGCCGAGCCGGGGAAACGGCTGCGGAAGGTCGAACGGTCCGCGCTGACGTATCTGTACCGCACGGCGTGCAAGACCAGCCCCTTCAGCACCCTCACCCCGGTCGCCACCGGTGTCTTCGACGACGGGCCGGACGGGAGCGGAGAGGACGGCGGCGCGGAGGACCGCGAACGGGAGGAACAGCCGGGCGACGAGCGGGCGGGCGGGCGGCACGGCGACCCGACCGGTCTCCGCCGTGCCGTCGTGCGACTCGGGGAGGAGTGGCGGGGCCGGGTGCGGCTCAACGTGGTCGCCCTCGGACGTCTCGCGGAGCTGATCATGGCCGATCCGGTGCTCCGCCAGGACCTGCCCGTGGTCCTCTCCCCCGGCTGGGGGCGGGACGAGGACCGGATCCGCTACGTCCGGCAGTGGGTCACCGCGGGCGACGACAGCGCGTCCGTCACCTTCGACTCGGTCCGGGACCGGCTGTTCTACCTCCGTAGCAGCGGCACCTTGGAGCGCCTGCTGGAGTTCCTCGGCGCGCACGCGCGGGAGGGGCTGCGCCATCGTGACCTCGTGGCGTGGCTGCGCGCGGAGCACGGTGCCGAACCCGCCGAGTGCGAGCGGTACGCGGCCGCGCTGCTCCAGCTCGGCATGGTCCAGGTCCCCGGTCTGCGCACCGATGTCCACACCCCGGACCCGCTGCGCTCCTTCCAGGGCGCGCTGCGCGAGCTGGGGGCTCCCTGGGCCGACTCCGTGGCCGACGCGCTGGACGGCCCGGCCGACTGCCTGGCCGCCTACCCGGCGGCCGGCGCCGCCGAGCGGCGCGTCCTGCTGCGCACCCTGCGCGAGCGGCTGCTCGACGTCCAGCGGGAGCTGGGCGCCGCCGAACCGGCGCTCCCGCGGACCCTGTTGTACGAGGACGTGGGAGCGGGCGACGACCTGCCGTGCGGCACGGGTCCGCTCGGCGGGGCGACCGGACGGGCCCTGCGGGCGGTCGAGGGCGTGCTGCCGCTGTTCGACCTCACCCTGCCGCAGCGGATCACCCTGCACGGCTTCTTCCTGGCCCGCTACGGGCGGGGCGGACGCTGCGACGACCTCCTCGGGCTCGTGCACGACTTCCACGAGGACTTCTTCGACCAATACGTCTCGTTCACCTCCCGGCGCAAGGCGTTCGACGCGGACGGCGCGTACGTCCCCGAGGAGAACTGGCTCGGCCAGTCCGCCCTGCGCGACCTGGACGACGCCCGCCGCGCCTTCGTCGACGGGATGCGCGGGCTGTGGGAGCGCCACGGCGCGGACGACGAGATCCGGATCCCCGGCGACCTGCTCCACGCCGTCTCCTCGCGACTCGCGCCGCTGCTGGGCGACTTCGTACCGCAGAGCCACCACCTCCAGATCGGCCTGCCGACCGGACCGGAGGCGCGCCCCCGCGTCGTCCTCAACCGCTCGTACGGCGGACTCGCCTTCCCCTTCAGCCGGTTCACCCATCTCTTCGACGGACCGGCGGCCGGAGAGGGGACCTCCGGGGCGTCCGGGCCCGAACCCGCCGCACCGGACGCCGGACTCTCGGAGCGGCTGCGGGCCGAGCTGCGCCAACGGCAGCCGCACGGCGCGGTGTTCGCCGAGCTGACCGGCGGCCCGGTGACCAGCAATCTGAACCTGCACGGTCGGCTGACGGACTACCAGATCGTCTGCCCCGGGGAGACATCCGCCGTCCGGGAGGACGCCCGGCTCCACCTGGACGACCTGTACCTGGAGCACGACGAGGCCCGCGACCGGCTCGTCCTGCGCTCGCGCGGGCTCGGCCGCGAGGTGATCCCGGTCTACCTCGGCTATCTGGTCCCGGTGGCGCTGCCGGAGATCCCCCGCACCCTGCTGCTCCTGTCGCCCAGCACGATGGCGCCCACCGACCTGTGGGGCGGGGTCCCCGCGGGCCCGGCCGTCGACGGGGTGACCCGCAGGCCACGCCTGGTCCACGGCGACGTCGTCGTCGACCGTCGCAGCTGGACGGCGGACGCGGCCGTGCTGCCGGTCCGCCGCCCCGGCGCGGACGACGCGTCGTGGTACCTGGAGTGGCGGCGCTGGCGGCGCGCGCACGGCCTGCCCGGCCAGGTCTTCGCGACGGTGCTCCGGGACGGCCGCCGCGCCCCGGGCGCCAAACCCCTGTACGTGGACTTCGACAGCCCCCTGTCGCTGACGGCGTTCGACGCCCTGGTGGACCGCGAACCGGGCGCCGCGGTGATCCTGCGCGAGATGCTGCCCGCTGAGGACGAGTCGCACGTCACCTCCTCACAGGGCCACCACGTGGCCGAACTGGCCGTGGAGACCTTCACCTTCCGCCCCCGGACCGAGGACGGCCCCCCATGCCGGAACTGACCTCTCCCCCGCCCGCCTCCCTCGCCGCCTCCCCCACGCCCGCCTCCGCGAGCGGGAACGGCGCGGCCCCGGAGCCCGGCGACTGGATCGCGCTGCACGTCTTCTACGCCGCGAGCCCCCGGCCGCTGCTCGTCGACTGCGTCCGGCCGCTGGTGGCGCGGCTCACCGAGGACGGGCTCCTCGCCGGGCACTTCTTCATCAACTACTGGCTGGAGGGGCCGCACGTGCGGCTGCGGCTGCGCCCGTCGAGCCGGTCCGCCGCCCCCGAGGTGAAGCGCCGCGCCGAGGAGGCGCTGACCGCCTTCCTCCGTACCCGCCCGGCCCTGTACGAGGTCGACTCCGGTTTCCTCAAGGACTTCTACAACGCCCTGTTCGACATCGAGTTTCCCGGTGCGGACCGGACGCGGTACATGGGCGAGGACGGCGGGATGCGGCTGCGGCCGAACAACTCCTTCAGCGAGGAGCCGTACGCCCCCGAGTACGCGAAGTACGGCGGGCCCGCCGGGGTCGAGCTGGCCGAGTGGCACTTCCGCCACTCCAGCGACCTGGTCGTCGACGCCTTCCGCACCATGAACCTGCACCTGCGCACGGTGCTGCTCGGCACCTCCGCGCAGCTGATGATGGTGATGGCCAGCTGCTTCCTGCCGGAGGAGGACCGGCTCGCCGACTATCTGGACGGCTACTACGCGTTCTGGCACCGCGCGTTCCCCGGCACCGGGTTCATCGGCTCGAAGGAGTACGAGCGGAACTACGCGGAGATGGCGCCGGCGCTGGGCCGCCGGTTCGCCGCCGTCCGCGCCGCGGTCGCGGAGCGCGAGCTGGGACGGCTGCCGTCGTTCCTGCGGGGGTGGGCGGAGCACTGCCTGCTGCTGAGGGAACGCGTCGAGGAGCTGGCCACCCGCGGCGAACTCCTCTTTCCCGTAGGGGAAGGGCCCGCCCGCGAGGACACCGGGCAGCAGCGCGCGGAGCCCGCCGGGGCGGCGCCGCCGGAGAAGCTGACCCATGTGCCGGCGGTGCTGCCCCGACTGCTCTCCCCGTACATGCACATGACCAACAACCGGCTGCACGTGACGATCCGGGACGAGGCCTACCTCTCCTACGTGCTCGGCCAGGTGCTCCGTGAACCGCACGGGGCGTCCGCCGGGGACGGCGGCCCCGGGAAGGCGGCGGGGGCGTGAGCGGGGCCGCGGCGGCGCGGGCGTACCGGCCCGCGCTGCGTCCCGGCGTCCTCCTCAGTCCGCCGCTGCTGCGCGGCCCCCGCACCGTGCACCTGGTCCGGCATCCCGTCACGGGCGCCGCGTTCGAGATCGGCGTCAAGGAGCACTTCCTCATCACCCTGCTCGACGGGACCAGGAACCTGGACGACTGCGCGCCCGCCTACGCCGACCGGTTCGGCCGCCGGCTCGGCGAGGAGCACTGGCACCGGCTCCTCGGCCTGCTCGGCGCCCGCGGCCTCCTCGCGGGCGCCCCCGACCCGCCGCCCCCGGCGCCGGAGCCGCGGCCCGCCAACACGGTCTGGCGCGGCAGCCGCCCGCTGGTCGCCGACGCCGACGCGACCACCGCCCGGCTCCACCGGCTGGTACGCCCCCTGCTCCACCCCGCCGTCCAACTCCCCCTGCTCGCCGCGGTCCTGGCACTGATCGCGGTCCTCGCCGCACACCCCTCCGCCCTGCTCGACGGTACGGCCGAACTGGTCCGCCGGCCCGTGGCCCTGGCGGCCGTGGCGCTGTTCCTGTGGTTCAGCATCACGGTCCACGAGCTGGCCCACGGGGTCGCCGCCCAGCACTACGGCGGGCACGTGGCCGAGATCGGGCTGCGCTGGCGGTTCCCGGCCGCGCTCCTCTCCTGCACGGTCGACAACTACCTGTTTCTGCCCGGGCTGCGGGCCAAACTGGTGATCGCCGGCGCGGGCGCGTACCTCAACATGCTGCTCCTGCTGCCGTTCGGCGTCTGGTGGGCCGTGCTTCCGGACGGCGCCCCCGAACGCCCGCTGCTCGCCGGTCTGCTCCTGCTCGGGAGCGTCCAGGGGCTCAGCAACCTCGTCCCGCTGCCGCCGCTCGACGGCTACCGCATGCTCGGCCACGCCCTCGGCGCCGCCCGGCTCGCCCCCGAGACGCGCACGTACCTGGCGGCGCGCCGGGGCGGCGGCCGGGCCGCCTACTCCGCACGGGCCCGGCGGATCTACACCTCGTACGCGATCGGGGCGGCGCTGCTGGTCCTGCTCGCCCTGGCCGGCGTCTGCGCGGTGCTCCTCCGGCTGCTGCTCGGATGACCCGCCCCGGCCCGCCGCCCCGCACCTGCCCGCCCCCGACCACCGAAGGACCGACGCACCACATGAGTGAAGGACAGGCCATGCCGACCACATCCCGCGCGGACACCTCCCCGCCCGCCGCCGTCCTCGTCCAGGGGGTCTCCAAGCGGTACGGGGACCGGCAGGCGGTGGACGACGTCTCCCTGGAGATCCACCCCGGCGAGTTCTTCGGGCTCCTGGGCCCCAACGGAGCGGGCAAGTCCACCCTGGTGGAGATCATGGAGGGGTTGCGCCGGGCCGACACGGGCACGGTCGCCCTCTTCGGCGCGTCCCCCTGGCCCCGCGACACGGCGTTGCTGCCCAGGATCGGCGTCCAGACCCAGTCCTCGGCGTTCTTCGTCCGGCAGACCGCGCACGAGCATCTGCGCACGGTCGCCGCGCTGTTCGGCGCGCCCCGGGCGGCCGTCGACGCCACCCTGGAGACCGTGGGCCTCACCGACCGGCGCGACGTGCAGGTGGAGAACCTCTCCGGCGGGCAGCGCCAGCGGCTGGCCATCGCCTCGGCCCTCGTCCACGGCCCCGAGCTGATCTTCCTCGACGAGCCGACCGCCGCCCTCGACCCGCAGGCCCGCCGCGACCTGTGGGAGGTGCTGCGCGCCCTGAAGGCGCGGGGCCGCACCATCGTCTACACCACCCACCACCTCGACGAGGCCGAGGCCCTCTGCGACCGGATCGCGATCCTGGTGGACGGCCGGATCGCCGTCACCGACTCCCCGCACAACCTGGTGGGCGCCTCCCAGGCCCCCAGCCGGCTGCTGCTGCCGCTGGGCCGGCTGGACGAGGAACAGGCCGCGGGGATCAGCGGGGTGGACCGGGTCACCGTCCAGGGCGGCTCCCTCGTCCTGGAGACCCGGACGGCCGGCCGGGTCCTCGCCGCCGTCGACCGGCTCGCCGGACTCGACGGCGTGCAGACCCGTACCGCCACCCTCGAGGACGTCTACCTCGACCTGACCTCCCGCCTCACCGCGGCCGGCCGGTCCGACCGCGCGCACGCCGAGACCACGGAGCCGTGACCATGAGCGCCTACGCCGCACTGACCGGGGCGGGCTACCGCGCCCAGGTCCGGGACAAGACCACCCTCTTCTTCACCTTCGCCTTCCCGCTCCTCTTCCTGGTCGTCTTCGGGCTGATCTTCCGCGGCCGGTCCGTGGAGGAGAGCGGCCTGACCTACCTCTCGTACACCGCGTCCGGGGTGCTGTCGTGGGGCGTGGCGAACGCCGCCGTGTTCGGCATCGCGTTCACGCTCATGCAGTGGCGCTCCGACGACCTCCTGCGGCTGATCCGCATGTCCCCGGCGCCGCTCTCCGCCGTCATCGGCTCCCGGTACGTCATCGCCCTGGGCGTGGGGGCCGTGCAGTCGCTGCTGTTCGTGGGCGTGGCCATGCTGCCGGTCTTCGGTCTCGAACCGGCCTCCGGCTGGCCGCTGCTGGTCCCGGTGCTCCTCCTCGGCATCACCACCTTCCTGCTGCTCGGCGTGATCATCGGCTCGCTCGCCGACACGCCCGAGTCGGTCGCGGCGGTGGCCAACTTCCTCATGCTGCCGATGGCGTTCCTGTCCGGGTCGTTCTTCCCCATGGACTCGATGCCGTCCTGGCTCCAGAAGGTGTCGCTGGTCATGCCGTTGCGCTACCTCAACGACGCGGTCTCGCACGCGCTCGCGGGCCGCGGTGACTCCTCCGACGTCGTCGTGGGCTGCGTCGGACTGCTCGTGTTCGCCCTCCTCTTCGGGGTGGTCGCGCTCAGGACGTTCCGCTGGACGAGGTCCTCGTGAGCGCCGCAGCGGACGGACCGATGGAGGCGGCGCGGGCCGGCCTCCGCTCGGCGCTCGCGCGCCGGCTCGGCCGTGACGTCCCGGTCGTCCCGGTCGGCGTCACCGACGCCGCCGCGCCGGGCGGCGGGCCTGGCGCCCCGGACCCGTGGGCCGGCGCCCGCGCCGACGCCCGGGTCCACCTCACCGCCTCGGCCGTGATCGTCGGCCCCTGGGGCGGCGACGGCACCGCGCCCGCCTGCGGGCGCTGCCTCGCCCTGCGCTGGCAGCGGCTGCGCAGTCGCAGCGAGCGCGACGCGCTGGAGACCGGCGGCCCCGAGGCGCCCACCCCGGCCGGTGACTGGCCGCTGCTCACCGACCACGTGTACGACACCGTCGCCGCGCTCTGCCAGGCCCTGCTCGACGGCCCCGGCGCCGAACCGCCCGCCGCCCACCCCGCCGACCGGGCGCTGCCGCAGGTCACCCGCGTCGATCCGGCGACCCTGCGGATCCGCACGTACCCCCTGCTCGCGGACCCGCTCTGCCCCGACTGCGCACCACCCCCGGAGCCGGCCGCGCCACGGCCCCTGGCCCTCGCCTCCCGGCCGAAACCCGACCCCGGCGCGTACCGGCTGCGGTCGGCGTCCTCGTACCCCCTCCCGCAGGAGGCGCTCGCCAACCCCGTCTGCGGGGCGCTCGGCGGCGGCACCTGGCTCGGCGTCACCTCGCCGACGACGGCGCCGGTCGCCGGAAGCGTCTTCGTCCGCGGGTACGCCGGGCTCAACGACGTGACCTGGAGCGGCCAGGAGAACGCCTTCTCCACCAGCCGCACGCTGGCCTTCCTGGAAGGGCTGGAGCGGTACGCCGGCACCCACCGGCGCGGCCGGCGCACCCCGGTCACCGGATCCTGGAACGCACTGCGCGCCGACGCGGTCGACCCGGCGGTCTGCGGCTTCTACGACCCGGCCACCTACCGCGACGACCCGCTGGTCGACCCGTTCGACCCGGACCGCGCCATCCCCTGGGATTGGGGCTGGTCGCTGCGCGACGACCGGCCGGTCCTGGTCCCCTCGCGGCTCGTGTACTACAGCGCCGGGCTCGCGGCCGACAACTTCGTCTTCGAATGCTCCAACGGCTGTGCCATCGGCGGCTGTCTGGAGGAGGCGGTCCTCGGCGGGCTGCTGGAACTCGTCGAGCGGGACGCCTTCCTCAACGCCTGGTACGGCGACGCCCGGCTTCCCCGGATCGACCTGGCGGCCGTCGGCGGCGGCACGGCGGCGGCGATGGCCGAGCGGGCCGCGCTCCAGGGCTACGACGTCCACGTCCTGGACAACCGCGTCGACCTGCCGGTCCCCGTGGTCACGGCGGTGGCCGTCCGCCGGGACGGCGGCCCCGGCACGCTGTCGTTCGCCGCGGCGGCCTCGCTGGATCCGCTCGGAGCGGTCGAGGGCGCCCTGTCGGAGGTGCTGACGTACATCCCGCACCTCTCCCGGCAGACCCGGGAGCGGCGCGGCGAACTGGAGGCCATGGCCGACGACTTCCACCGCGTACGCCACCTCAAGGACCACGCGCAGCTGTACGGCCTGCCGCGGATGGCCGAGCACGCCCGTGGCTATCTGGAGCCGACGGTGGTGCGTCCCTTCGAGGAGACGTACCGCGCGTGGGAGGCGACCGGCCGGCCGCGGACCGGTGATCTGCGCGACGACGTACGGGTCGTGACGGACGCCCTCGTCGCGGCGGGCCACGACGTCGTGGTGGTCGACCAGACCACTCCCGAGCAGGAGCGGATGGGGCTGCGGACGGTCGCCACCCTGGTCCCCGGGCTGCTGCCGATCGACTTCGGCTGGAACCGGCAGCGGGCGCCCCTGATGCCGCGGCTGCGCACGGCGCTGCGCCGCGGCGGGCACCGGGCGACGGACCTGACGGACGCCGAGATCCGCAGGGTGCCGCATCCGTTCCCGTAGCGCTCGCAGGTCCGGCGGCCGGGGCCCCTGGTTCCGGCCGCCGCAGAGCATGGTTCCGGTGACAGGAAAGCGCCCGGCAGCCGTGGAGACGGATACCGGGCGCGCGTCCCGTGCCTGTGGCGGACGTCAGGCGGAGCAGGAGGTGGTGCTGGTGGTGGAGCTGCAGGTCGAGGTCGAGCTGGTGCTCGTGGAGCCGGCGAGCACGACCTCGCTGGCGTCCGAGTAGTCGGAGATCTCGAAGGTCTCGGCCTCGAGCTCGAGGATCTCGTCGGCGAGGGTGCTCAGGTCCTTGTTCATGCTGCCTCCTCAAGGCGGCGGCCCCGCGACCGGGGCCGTCCGGGCTCTACGCGTCCATTCCACCGGGCGCCGCTCACCGTTCGGCACGTCTCCCGCACACATATCGCTGGCACGCCGCGCCAGCGGATGCCACGACCCGTCAGGAGTCCCCGTGGACCGGCCCGATCCCCTCTCCCCCGCCCTGCCCGCCCACCCCGTCCTGGCCAGGGCCGGGGAGGCGCTGCGCCCCGCCCTCACGCTCTATCTGGAGCTCCACCGCGACCCGGAGGTCTCCGGCGAGGAGAGCCGCACGGCCGCCCGGTTCGCGGACCGGCTCGCCGCCGTCGGCCTGGAGGTCGCCCGGGGCGTCGGCGGCCACGGCGTCGTCGGCGTCCTCCGCAACGGCCCGGGCCCGCGCGTCTACCTGCGGGCCGAGCTGGACGCCCTGCCCGTGGAGGAGCGGACGGGACTGCCGTACGCGAGCGGGAACGGCGCCATGCACGCCTGCGGCCACGACCTCCACCTGGCCGCGGCCGCGGGGGCGGCGGAGCTGCTGGCGGGTGGCCGCGGGCACTGGCGCGGCACGCTCGTCGTCGTCGGCCAGCCGGCGGAGGAGACCCTGTCGGGGGCGCGCGCGATGCTGGGCGACGGGCTGTACGAGCGGTTCGGCCGACCGGACGTCGTCCTCGCCCAGCACGCGGCGCCGCTGCCCGCCGGGATGGTCGCGCACGGCACGGCGCACGCGCCGGTCACGGCGGCGAGCGCTGCCCTGGCCGTCGTCGTGCACGGCCGCGGCGGCCACGCCGCCACCCCGCACCTCACCGTGGACCCGGTGGTCACGGCCGCGTCCGTGATCACCCGTCTGCAGACGGTCGTCGCCCGGGAGACGGCCCCCGCCGAACAGGTCACGCTCACGGTCGGCACGGTGCGGGCGGGCACGGCGGTGAACGTGGTCCCCGACACGGCCGAGCTGGGCATCGGCCTGCGGGCGCTCACCGACGCCTCCCTGGACCGGTTCCTCGCGGCGGTGGAGCGCGTCGTGCGGGCGGAGTGCGCCGCGTCCGGCTGCCCGGTCGAACCGGAGATCACGACGGTCTCCCGTACGCCCGCGCTGTGGGGCGACGCCGCCGCGACCCGGGCGGTGCGGGAGGCCCACATCGCGCTCCACGGCCCCGAACGGGTCGGGACCTGGCCGCCGTCGCTCGCCTCCGAGGACTTCCCGCTGTACGGCGACGGGGGCCGCGCGCTGCACGGCGAGGCGGGTGTCCCGCTCGTCTACTGGATGGTGGGCACGGCGAGCCCCCGGCAGTGGGCCGCCTCGGGCGGGCGGCTTCCGCCCAACCACTCCCCCCTGTTCGCCCCGGACGTCCGCACGGCGCTCCCGCCCGCGATCACGGCCCTGACGGCGGCGGCACTCGACCGTCTGGACGCGGCTGACCGACCTCGATGAGGCGAGGCCCGTGCGCTCCGAAACGCGGGGCCGGCCCCGCCTCCGTACCGGCGCCGCTCAGTCGTCCGAGGGGGTGAGGACCACGAAGTCGGCGTCCGCCCGGTCGAGGCAGACCGCGAGCCGGCCGACGCCCGGCGCGTCCTCCGGCCCCATCTGCACCCGGCCGCCGTTCTCGGTCACCTTGGCGACGGTGGCATCGCAGTCGGCGACGGCGAAGACGGGGTGCCAGTACGCCCGCCCGTTCGTGAGCCGCAGGTCCTCCGCGGACAGGGCCATGAGACCGCCGTGCATGCGCTCGTCGGGGAGCCCGGCCGGAGTGATGAGGGTGTACGTGCCCCCGCCGCCGGGCAGCTCCATGTCGCCGAACCGCCAGCCGAAGAGGCCGCCGTAGAACTCCCGGGCGGCCGTGGCGTCGGTCGTGTACAGCTCGGTCCAGGACAGCGAGCCCGGCTCGTCCACCAGCTCGACGCCGGAGTCCCGGCCCGGCTGCCAGACGGCGAACTGTCCGCCCTGCGGGTCGGTGTACTGCGCCATCCGCCCCCACTCCTCGAGGTCCATCGGCGCGACCCGGACCGTGCCGCCCGCCCGTTCCACCGCCTGGGTCGTGGCGTCCGCGTCGGCGACGCTGTAGTAGATCATCCAGGCCGAGCGGGCGCCCTCCTCGGTGAGCTTGCCGAGCCCGGCGACGATCTTCCCGTCCTTGCGGAACATCCCGCCTTCCATGTCCTCCCCGTCGCCCATGGACTCGTACTCCCATCCGAACACGGCGCCGTAGAAGGCGGCGGCGGCTCCGACGTCGGGGGCGCCGAGGTCGAGCCAGCAGGGGGAGCCGGGGACGAAGTCGGTGGTGATCATGGCACTGGCCTTTCCGCAGATCCGGTACGCCCCAGCCTCGCACCGCGGACCGCCCCACGCCCGTCGACGCCCCGGCCGTCCTCCATTCGCCGCCAGGGTCATGGCGGTGACCCCCGGCGGCCGGGGCTCCGGCCCTGACGTGCCGGGCGGGGCGCCGCGCGGGACCATGGAGGGGTGGAGCCGTCGTCGCTACGGGACGTCAGCGCCCCCGGCCGCGTGGCGGACGCCGGCGAGGGCATCGGCGCGGACGAGCTGGCGCTGGCGGCCCGCAACCACGGTCTGCCCCTTGAGGCGCTGCGCTACGACGTCACCCCGGCCGGGCTGCACTACGTCCTGGTGCACTACGACATCCCGGAGGCGGACGGCGAGGCGTGGCGGCTGTCCGTCGGCGGCTCGGTACGCACCCCCCTCGACCTGGACCTGGCGGCCCTCCGCGCGCTGCCGGCCGTCACCCGCCGGGTCACGATGGAGTGCGCGGGCAACGGCCGGGCGCGGCTCGCGCCGCGGCCGGTCAGCCAGCCGTGGCTGGTCGAGGCGGTGGGCACCGCCGACTGGACGGGGACGCCCCTGCGGTCGGTGCTCGACGCGGCGGGGGTGGGATCCGGCGCCGTCGAGGCCGTGTTCACGGGGGCCGACCACGGTGTCGAGAGGGGTGTCGAGCAGGACTACCAGCGCGCTCTGGCGCTGCCGGTGGCCGAGGACGTGCTGCTCGCCTACGCCATGAACGGCGCCCCGCTCCCGCCGCAGCACGGGTACCCGCTGCGGCTGGTCGTCCCCGGCTGGTACGGCATGGCGCACGTGAAGTGGCTGCGGGACATCACCCTGGTCGACCGCCCGTTCACCGGCTTCCAGCAGACGGTCGCCTACCGCTACCGCCAGGCCCCGGGGGAGCCCGGCGTCCCGGTCGACCGGATCGCCCCGCGCGCCCTGCTCGTCCCGCCGGGGTTCCCGGACTTCATGTCCCGTACCCGCGTCGTGCGGGCCGGCCCGGTCCGGCTGGAGGGCCGCGCCTGGTCGGGCCACGGCCCGGTCACCGAGGTGCTCTTCAGCGCCGACGACGGCCGCACGTGGACCCCGACGGACTTGGCGCCGCCGGACGCGCACCCGGGTGCCTGGCAGTCCTGGCATACGGAGTGGACGGCCGCTCCGGGCCGCCACGTCCTGACCGCCCGCGCCACGGACGCCTCGGGCCGCACCCAGCCGCTCGAACCCCCGTGGAACCGCGGCGGTTTCGGCAACAACGCGATCCAGCGGGTCCGGGTCTTCAGCCGCTGACCGGCCCCGGCGGCTTCTTCCCCGGCCTGCGGACCGCATCCGCCGCGGCCGGCGCCTGGCTCGACCGTGCCCGGGTCCGGCGCGGCGCGGGTGTCTTCGTCCGCGCCGCGCCGGGGGCCTCCGTCCGTCGGGCTCAGAGGGCGCCGACGATGTCCTCCACCCGGGCCTTCGCGTCGCCGAAGAGCATCGAGGTGTTCTCGCGGAAGAACAGCGGGTTCTGCACGCCCGCGTACCCCGAGGCCATCGAGCGCTTGAACACGATGACCTTCCCGGCCTCCCAGACGGTGAGCACCGGCATGCCGGCGATCGGGCTGCCGGGGTCCTCGGCTCCGGCGGGGTTGACGGTGTCGTTGGCGCCGATCACGAGGACGACGTCGGTCTTGGCGAAGTCGTCGTTGATCTCGTCCATCTCCAGGACGATGTCGTACGGCACCTTGGCCTCGGCGAGGAGCACGTTCATGTGGCCGGGCAGGCGGCCGGCGACCGGGTGGATGCCGAACCGTACGTCGACGCCCTTGGCGCGCAGCTTCGAGGTGAGCTCCGCGACCGGGTACTGGGCCTGTGCGACGGCCATGCCGTACCCGGGCGTGATGACCACGGACCGGGCGGAGCCGAGCAGTTCGGCCGCGTTCTGGGCGGTGATCTCCGTGTGCTCGCCGTAGTCGACGTCCGAGCCCGACGGCGCCTCGATGCCGAAGCCGCCGGCGATGACCGCCACGAAGGAGCGGTTCATCGCCTTGCACATGATGTAGCTGAGGTAGGCGCCGGAGGAGCCGACCAGTGCGCCGGTGACGATCAGCAGATCGTTGCCGAGGAGGAAGCCCGAGGCGGCGGCGGCCCAGCCGGAGTAGCTGTTGAGCATCGACACCACGACCGGCATGTCACCGCCGCCGATCGAGGCCACCAGGTGCCAGCCGAGGGCCAGCGCCAGGGTCGTGACGGCGATCAGCAGCCACAGCTCCGGTGTGATCACGAACCACACCGTCAGGGCGACGAACAGGCCCAGCGAGCCGAGGTTCAGGGCATTCTTGCCGGGCAGCACCAGCGGCTTGGAGTCGATCTTCGCCGCGAGCTTCAGGTACGCGACGACGGAACCGGTGAACGTCACCGCGCCGATGAACACGCCGATGAACACCTCGGCGTGGTGGATGCCCAGCGTGCCGAGCGCGTCCAGGGCCGCGGCCTCGTGGCCGTCCGGGTCGTTCTCGACGTTCAGGAAGCCGTTCCAGCTCACCAGCACGGCGGCCAGACCGACGAAGGAGTGCAGCAGGGCGATCAGTTCGGGCATGCCGGTCATCTCGACGCCGCGGGCCCGCTGCAGGCCGATCACCGCGCCGATCAGCATCGCGACGGCCATCAGGCCGAGACCGGCGGTGGAGACGTCGCCGTCCACCGCGAGCACGACCGTCGCGACGAGCGCGACACCCATGCCGAGCATGCCGAACGCGTTGCCGAGCCGGGCCGATTCGTGCTTGGAGAGTCCTGCCAGCGCCAGGATGAACAGCAGCGCGGCAACGAGGTAAGCCGCCTGGGCGGCGGTGGTCGCAGTCATGTCAGCTCCGGTTGAACATGGCGAGCATGCGACGCGACACCGCGAAGCCGCCGAAGACGTTGATGCCGGCCAGGAGGATCGCGACGAACGAGAGCACGGTGACCGTCGTGCTCGTCCGCCCGATCTGCAGGAGCGCGCCGACGACGATGATCCCGGAGATCGCGTTCGTCACCGACATCAGTGGGGTGTGCAGCGCGTGATGGACGTGCCCGATGACGTAGTAGCCGATCACGATCGCGAGCACGAAGACCGTCACGTGGGGCAGCATCGCCGCGGGGGCGAAGGCGGCGGTGAGGAACAGGGCCAGGGCGCCGAGCGCCACGCCGCCGAACTTCTGCTTCGCCGTCATCGGCGCCTTCTTCGGCACCGGTTCCACCGCGGCCGCCGCGGCGGCGGGCGCCGGGGCCGCGGAGACCTGGACCGGCGGGGGCGGCCACGCCGACTCGCCCTCGCGCACCACGGTGATCGAGCGCTGCACCGGGTCGTCCCAGTCGAGGACCAGCCGGGCGTCCTTCCCGGGCGTCATCAGCTTCAGCAGGTTCACCAGGTTGGTGCCGTAGAGCTGCGAGGCCTGCGCCGGGAGCCGGCCCGCGAGGTCGGTGTAGCCGATGACCGTCACGCCGTTCTCGGTGACGGTCTTCTCGCCCTTCACGGTGCCCTCGACGTTGCCGCCGTTGGCGGCCGCCATGTCGACGATCACCGAACCCGGCTTCATGGCCGCCACCATCGCCGCGGTGATCAGCGTCGGCGCCGGGCGGCCCGGGATCAGCGCGGTGGTGATGACGATGTCGGCGTCGCGGCACTGCGTGGCGTAGAGCTCGGCCTCGCGCGCCTTGTAGTCGTCGCCCATCTCCTTGGCGTAGCCGGTGGCCGAGACCTCGGTCTCCGGGGACTCGATCGACAGGTACTCGCCGCCCAGGGAGCGGACCTGGTCGGCCACCTCCGGCCGCGGGTCCGTCGCCCGGACGATCGCGCCGAGCGACCCGGCCGCGCCGATCGCCGCCAGACCCGCGACCCCGGCGCCCGCGACGAGCACCTTCGCCGGCGGGACCTTCCCCGCCGCCGTCACCTGGCCGGTGAAGAACCGCCCGAACTCGTGCGCGGCCTCGATGACGGCGCGGTAGCCGGCGATGTTCGCCATCGACGACAGCACGTCCATCGACTGCGCCCGGCTGATGCGCGGCACGGCGTCCATCGACAGGGCCGTGAAGGGGCGCCGGCCCAGATCCTCGACCATCGCCAGGTCGAAGGCCGGCGAGAACAGCGCGATCACCGTCGCCGTCGGCCGGACCCGGTCCAATTGGGACGGGGCCGGGGCGTTGACCCCGAGCACCACGTCCGCGGCCGCGGCGTCGCCGATGGTCGCGCCGGCCGTCTCATAGGCACCATCGGGGAAGCCGGCGGCGACGCCCGCGCCCGGGTCGACGACCACGTCGTATCCCAGTTTGCGGATCTGTTCGATGGTGGCCGGCGTGGCCGAAACGCGACTCTCACCTGCCCGCGCTTCCTTGAGGACTCCCACAATCACGGGTGTTCTCCGTTCGCTGCTCTGGCCGTCAACGGCATGTGGTCAACTCGACAAGAAGTGCGCCCGCGAAGAGCCGGAAGCGCGCGCTCAGCTTGGCCGCTGGAAGCTCCCCTTGAACAGCACCCACAGATGAGGCGCATGCAACATTCGACGCGGCCCGGATCAGCGCGGGTGGCGTTTTCGCCGGGCATGTACCGATCCCGTTCCGGCGGACGGCTCACCGGGCGCCCGGCCGGTGCGGCCGAGGAGGTGCCCCGGGCCGGTCGCGACCGAACGGCCCGCGCTCGCCGCCCTCTCCCCCGTACGCGGCGGCCCGCGGCCGGCCGTTCGGGCCACCGCCCCCCTCTCGGGCCGCTTCCGTACGTGCCGTCAGAGGCCCGACGGGCCTGAGGACCTGGCGGGCGGGGCGGGGTCGAGGTGCGTGGGCCGGGTCGCCGAGGGGGTCGCGGACGGGGACGGTGGACCGGGCGTCGCCGACGGGCCCGAGCCGCCCGACGGGGCGGGCGAGCCCCCGGACGGACCGTCCGGGCCGGGGCTCGGCGTGGAGCGCGGCGGCGAACTCACGGACGGCGAGGACGACGGTGTCGGCGTGGCCGGCGGCGACGGCGTCGACGACGGCGACGGGCGGCCGATCTCGGGCGGGGCGGCGGGCGGCACCGGGCGGACCGGAGCCGGGTCCGGGGTGAGCACGAGGTAGCCCGTCACGGCCGCCGCCGCGGCGGCGAGCCCGGCGAGGGGGAGCCCCACCCGGCGCAGCCCGAGCCTCCGTACCCGCGGCCCCGGCGGATCGGCGGGGCGCAGCTCGCGGACCGTGACCGCCGCCGCGCGGGCGTCCAGGGCTTCCCGCAGCCTGCGCTCGACGGTGCGTTCGGCCGGGGGTTCGCCGTAGGTCATACCCGTCCCTCCAGGATCCGTTCCAGTGCGTCCAGGGCCCTGCTCGCGTTGGACTTCACCGCGCCGCGGCTGATCCCGAGGGTGCTCGCGATCTCCGCCTCGCTGAGCTCCGCCCAGTACCGCAGCACCAGCACCTGGCGGCGGCGCGGCGTCAGCCGGCCGAGTGCGGCGAGCACTTCGCGGTGCGCCTCGTCCAGGACCACGTGCGCCTCCGCGGACGGTACGTCGGACGGTGCGGGCGGGCTCCAGGCGCGGGCGGTCCGCCGCCGGCGCAGGACCGAGCGCGAGGTGTTGACCACGGCGGTACGCAGGTAGCCGACGGCGTTGTCCACCTCGGTGATGTGCTCGCCGTGACGGCGGTACAGCGCCGTGAAGGCGTCCTGGACCACGTCCTCCGCGGTCGCCAGGTCGTCGACGAGGAGCACCGCGAGGCGGACCATCCGCAGCCGGTGGGCGTGGTACAGCGCCGTGACCGTCGGCGGGCCGTCGCCGGGACCGGCGGTCGTGCCGGCGCGGAGGGGGCTGTCGAGCCCGGGTTCGTGCGGGCGCTGTCCGAACCCGGGGGCGTACGGGGTGTCGTACGGGTGTACGGGGCGACCCGACCGGTACGGCGCCGGCTGCGCGGCGGGCGTGGCACGGTCGCGGCGCAGGAACGGCCACAGGCCCCGCCACGCCCGGGGGTGACCGGGCGTGAGGGGGCCGACAGGCGGTGCGAGGTGGAGCACGGGATTCCTCAGCCGTTGGCGCGGCGCCGCACGGCGTACAGAGTGCCGGCGCCGGCGGCGACGAGAACGGCGGCCCCGGCCCCCAGCGCGGCGGTGGTCGCGGAGGAGCCGGTATGGGCGAGTTCGGGGCCGGCGGGGGAGGCCGCGGGCCGCGGGGCGTCGCTGCCGACCGCGCTCGGGGCCGCGCTGGGTGCGCTGCCGGTGTCCTCGCCGGGCAGGCTCGGCGACGCGCTGGGCCGACTGCCGGCGGGCACGCTGACGGACGGGCTCGGCTTGACGGCACCGGCGGGCGCGCTCACGGAGGGGGTCGGCTTCACGGCACCGGCGGGCGCGCTCACGGAAGGGGTCGGCCTCACGGCGTCCGAGGGTGCCATCGGTGCGGCGCTCGGCGTCGCGCTGGAGGCGGGGGCCGGCGCGGGAGCGGACGCGGCGGAGCCCGCCGCCGCCGTCGCCGGGCCGGCGAGGGCGACGACCGCCCCCGCCGTGGCGGCGGTGACGGCCGCCCGGCGCAAGGTGCGGGGGACGCGCTTCAGGTTCATCACGGTATTTCTCCACGGTCGGGTCGGGAAAGGGGCACGCATCCGCGCCCCTCACCCCCGCACGACGCGCGACCCCGGGCGAGGTTGCCGCTCGCGACCGGAAACTTTCCCACGACCGGAAATTTTCCGCAGGGCCGTGCCGAGCGCCGCGATGCCTTCCTCGATGTCTCCCGTCGAGCCCGCGGCGTAGCCCAGGATCAGGCCCGGCGGACCGGCGCCGAGGCGGTGCCAGGACAGCGGATGGGCCTTGACCCCGAGGTCCAGGGCCGCCGCGGCGAGGGCGGTGTCCTCGATCGCGGCCCCGTCGAAGGTGACCATCAGATGCAGTCCCGCGGCCGCCCCGTGCACCCGGGCCCCGGGCAGCCGCTCCGCGATCGCCCTGAGCATGACGTCGCGGCGGCGCCGGTGGCGGCGCCGGACGAACCGCAGGTGCCGTTCGAGTTCGCCGGAGTCCATCAGGCGGGCGAGGACCAGCTGGGCGAGGACCGGGTTCCCGAGGTCGGCGTACCGCTTGGCGGCCGTCACGGCCTCGGCGAGGCGCGGCGGGACCAGGAGCCAGCCGAGGCGCAGGGCAGGCGCCAGGAGCTTGGACACGCTCCCGGCGTAGCAGACGCCCTCCGGCAGCAGGGCGCGCAGCGCGGGTACGGGGGCCCGGTCGTAGCGGTGCTCGGCGTCGTAGTCGTCCTCGATCACCAGGCCCCCGTCGGCGGCCCAGCCGAGCAGGTCGCGGCGGCGTTCGCCGTCGAGCACCACCCCGGTCGGGAACTGGTGGGCCGGGGTGAGGAGTACGGCCCCGGCCCCGCTCGCCCGCAGTGCGGCCACGTCCAGCCCGTGCTCGTCCACCGGTACGGGGACCGGCTCCAGCCCTCCGTACTCCAGCTGTTGGCGGGCCCCGAGAGAGCCGGGGTCCTCCACCGCGATGCGGCGCGCCGCCCCGTCGTCCCGCAGGACCTGGGCCAGTAGCCCCAGGGCCTGGGCGACGCCCGCGACGATCACCACCTCGTCGGGGTCGGCACGGATCCCCCGGTTGCGGGCCAGCCAGCCGGCGACCGCCGTGCGCAGGGCGGGCGCGCCCTGCGGGTTGCCGTAGCCGAAGTCCGCGGGCGTGAGGCCTGCCAGCACCCGGCGCTCGGCCTGGAGCCAGGCGGTACGGGGAAAGGCGGTCAGGTCGGGCACGCCGGGCGAGAGGTCGATCCGGCAGGGCACGGCGCGCAGCGCGTCGACGAGTCCGCCGCGCGCGGGGACGGGCGGGGGCGTCGTCACGCGCGGCGGCGCGGCGACGACGACCGTGCCGCCGCGGCCGCGGCCGGACACCTGGCCGGTCTCCGCGAGGCGCTGGTAGGCCTCGGTGACCAGCCCCCGGGAGACGCGGAGTTCACCGGCGAGCACCCGGCTGGCCGGGAGCCTGCTGCCGACGGGGAGGGTGCCGTCGGCGATGGCCGCGCGCAGCCGGTCCGCCAGCCAGTCGGTGCGGCCGCCGGGCGGTGCCTGGCCGATGTCGAGCTGGAGGAAGTCCGAGCCGGTTGTGGACCCCTGGTTCGCACGCTCTTTGGACCTGCTCATCGGACCATTGTGCCGTGAGGGTGGGGGCATGGAGCACAGGGAAGCCCTCACCGCGGCCAAGGCCGCGATCATCCCCGCGTCGGCCGGCCGGTCCGGGACGGCCGTCGGGGGTTCGTCCGCCGTCGCCTTCCGGGATCTGGCGCCCGGAATGGTCGGCATGGCGCTGGTCGGCGGAAGCGTCACCGTCTCCCGCGCCCTCGTCGACGCCCCGCTGTTCACCGTCCAGGCCGTGCGGTACGCGGCCGCCGCGCTGCTGCTGCTCGTCCTGGCCCGGGCGGCGGGGGTGCCGCTGTCGCGGCCGAGGGGCCGGGAGTGGCTGTGGCTGGCCGGGGTCGCGGCGACCGGGCTGGTGCTGTTCAACGTGGCCGTCGTACGAGGGGTCGCGCATGCCGAGCCGGCCGTCATCGCCGTCGCGGTGGCCTCCGTACCGATCCTGCTCGGGGTGATCGGGCCCTTCTTGGAGGGCCGGCGGCCCAGTCGGCGCGTGCTGCTGGCGGCGCCCGTGGTGGTGGCCGGGGCGGTGCTGGTGGAGGGGACGGGCCGGACGGACGCCGCCGGGGTGGCCTGGGCGGGCCTCGCGCTGGGCTGCGAGGCCGGGTTCACCCTGCTCGCGGTGCCGGTGCTGCGCAGGCACGGGCCGTGGGGAGTCTCCGTACATGCGGTGTGGATGGGCGCGGTGATGCTGGCGGTGCTCGCCGTGTCCGTCGAGCGGCCCGCCGACGTGGCGGCCCTCGGCGCGGAGCAGTGGGCGGCCGTCGCGTACCTCACCGTCCTGGTGACCGCGGTGGCGTTCCTGCTGTGGTACCGGACGGTGGCCGTCGTGGGGTCGGGCCGGGCCGGGCTGCTGACCGGGATAGCGCCGCTCGCCGCGGCGGGCGCCGGGGCCGTCGCGGGTGGCGGGGTGCCGGGCCCGGCCGTGTGGCTGGGGCTGGCGGTCGTCGTCGTCGGCCTGGCGACGGGCCTGCGCCCACCCCGCCGCCCGCTCCCCCGCCAAGAGCCGGAACCGCCGTCCGGCGGGGCCGGCCCGGCATGATCCGAACGAAAGGAGCTAGACGAGGGCCTCCGCGAGCAGGGCGGCCGTCGTGGCGACCAGTGGGTTGTCGGCCTCGGCGTCCTCCTCCGGCTGCGTGGTCAGGACGGCCAGGGCGAACGGGGTGCCGTCCGGCGACCAGGCGATGCCCACGTCGTTGGCGCCGCCGTGGCGCGCGCCCCCGGTCTTGTCGGCGAGGAGCCAGTCGGCGGGCAGGCCCTTGCGGAACTTCTCGGTGCTGGTGGTGTTCCGGAGCAGCCAGTCGGTGAGGCGGGCGCGGTCCCGGGGGTTCAGCACCCGGCCGAGGACGAGCCGGGCGTAGGTGGCGCCGATCGCGCGGGGGGTGGTGGTGTCGGTGACGCGCCACGGTTCGGCGGAGTTGAGTCGGGGCTCCCACCGGTCGAGGCGGGTGACGTCGTCCCCGGTCGAACGGCAGAAGCGGGTGACGGCGGTGGGTCCGCCCAGTTCTCGGAGCAGCAGATTGCCCGCGGTGTTGTCGCTGTACCGGATGGTGGCGTCGCAGAGTTCGCCGACGGTCATGCCTCCGGTCACGTTCTCCGCCTTCCCGGTGATGGGCGAGTGACCGGACTTCGTGACGTATTCCGCGGTGTAGTGGACGCGCCGGCCCAGGACCTCGCCATGGCGGTCCAGGTCGCGCAGGACGGCCGCGGCGGCGAGCGTCTTGAACACGGAGGCCATGGGGAAGCGTTCGTCCGCGCGGTACGTCACCGTCCGCCCGGTGCGCATGTTGCGGGCGAAGACGCCCAACCGCGCGGTGTGCGCCGCCTCCAACTCCCGCAGCCGCTCGGCCACCTGGACCCCGTGGACCCCCGGGCGCGTCGGCCGGTTCGCGGCGTGCGCCGGACCCGTACCGAGCGCGAAGACCGTGGACATCGCCGTACCCGCACCGATCGCGAGGGCGGTACGCCGGGACGGGCCCGGTCCGTTGGTGTGCAAGGTGGTCCCTTCCGCAGTGATCGCTGACGTATCCCACCACGCACCGGAGGCCGCCCCGGTTTCGCCGTACAGCGAATCGCCCGGCGGTCTGTCCGAAACCACGCGGGCCGGCGGGGCGGCCGGAGGGGACGTATCCGCGCTTCTCTCCGTGTCGACGGTGAGCTTCTCGGCGACGCCGGGGACGGGGGGCCTCAGTGAGGGCGCCCGGGGTCGACACCGTAGCTGTCCGGCGCGTTCACCGTGCCTCCGCCCAGCCGTTTCGCGCCGCGTAGGCGCCGAGCTGCATCCGGGTTCGGACCCCGGCCATGTCCATGAGGTGGCGCAGGCGGCGGTGCAGCGTGCGCGGTGACAGACCGAGTTGTGTCGCGGCCGTCAGATCCGTCAGGCCGGTCAGGAGCAGCGCGAGGATCCTGCGGTCCAGCTCGGTCGGGCCTTGCGGACCGGCCTCGACGAGAGCTTCGGAGGTGTCTCCCGTGCCCGACAGTTCCAGCGGGTGGGCCGTGCGCCATACCGTCTCGAAGAGTGCGTCCAGCGCGTCCAGCAGGCCGCTGCGGTGCAGCAGCACGGCACCGTGCTCTCCCGCCGGTGTGACCGCGAGGGGGACGAGGCCGAGGTCGGCGTCGGCCAGCACGAGTTTCATCGGCAGGTCGTCGGCGACACGCAGTTGCACTCCGTTGCGCAGGGAATCGATCGCATCGCGGACGATGCCGGGCTCGGCCAGCACGGCGCGGTCCAGTACCGCCCGGAAGAGCACTCCGCGGTCGAGGGCCATGGGCTCGGCGGTGTTCTCGTCGGGAGGCAAGGCGACGAACGGTGCGGTGATGAAGGAGCGGACCTGCGTGCGGGCTGCCTGCTGCACCTGGAGGAAGCGGTGGCGGATGGCGTCGACGCCCGTGACGACCTCGAACAGATCGTCGATGCTGCTCCCGGTCATCGCCGCCCGGTGTTCCTCGGCGAAGGTCGCCAGGGCATGCTCGGCCATGCGCAGCCCGTCCCGGCGCTGGCTGATGAGAGCGCCGAGCGCCATGGCCGGTGGCGCGGCGGTGAACAGCCCGTCCGCCGACCTGATCACCAGTCCCCACCCGACCAGGCGGGACAAGGCCTTGTCCATGTCGGCTCGCGATACGCCGAGAAGATCCGACAGGAGCACCGGGGTGGAGTTCGGCCGTCCGAGGAGCCCCCGGTAGACGTGCTCCTCCTCTGGTTCGAGGCCCAGGACATCCAGCATCGGCGAGCGACTCCGTTCCACTTTCAACAGCGGGGAGAGTATGCGCCATGGCGGCAGCCCCTGAATAGTCCCTGCTGGGAGCGGGTGCGAGGGGAGGGGCCCCGGGGAGTCGCCTCCCCGGGGCCCGGCAATGCGGTTCATCGCAGGCCGTACGCCCGGACGATCTCGTTCTTGACGCCGAAGCCGCTGTCCGTCTCGGCGCTCGCGCGGAGAGAGACGAAGCCGCCGGGCTTCTTGGCCGTCCTGAACGGACCTGTCCAGTAGCCATCGGTGCCCTTGGTCAGGTGCACCTTCTGCCAGGTGGAGCCGTCGTCGTACGAGACGTCCAACTGCACCTTGGTGACGGTGCCCGGCACGGTGCCGAGGTTCATCGACACCGGCTTGAGGGCGATCTGCTGGTGTGCGTTGGCCTTGACGTCCCCGTGGAGGTCCGTCTCCAGCTTGTAGTCCAGGTTCAGCACCGAGAACGGCTCGAAGAAGTCCGAGTCGACGGTGTCGGACATGAACGTCCACTCACTGTGGGTGCGTGTTGACAGCCGGAAGACGTCCCCGGGCCGCTCCACGTCGAGGACGGCACGGTAGGGCAGTCGGCCCGCCGGTACCGCGACCCACTGCATGTCCCCGCCGACCGGGTTGTCGTGGATCAGCGTGTCGCCCTGGAACACCCGCAGACGGGACGGCGTCTCGCCCCACGGCAGGAAGCCGCCGAGGCGCATGTTGTCGCTGGCGGAGGCCCATGCCTGCACGTTCCAGGTCATGTAGTTCTGCCAGCGGGAGTTGTACACGCCGAAGGACTCGCCCTGGGCGGGCCGGGTCGCCGGGGCGAACCAGTCCAGGCGGGTGGTGCTGCCCTTGGCGTACGTGTTGTCGCCCGACACCATCACCCACGGCAGGCTCCCGTCGATGCCCTGCGCGTGGAACTCCCTCCAGACCTGGCCCGGGGTCACCCACTCGGTCCGGGTGCCCGGGTGCCACTCGGGCTCGGGGAAGTTGAACGACGGGCTGAGGGTGAAGTCGGATCGGTATCCTTCCGCCGACGTGCCTTCCGTGGCCGAGTAGTAGCGGGCGTCGATCCGGGCGAGGTCGTCCTGGGTCGGCTTGTAGACCAGGGCCCGGTCCGGCACCCGGCCGGGGTAGTCCCGGGTCAGGTCGTAGACGAACGGCGTGTGCGCGGTCTGCTCGACGGTCAGCTTCGGCGTGCCGGCCTTGGCCATCGAGATGAGGACCTTGCCCGCGTCACGGTGCACGGTGGCGACCGGGATGGTCGACTCGCCGACGTACTCCATCAGGGCGCCGACACCGTCGTTGACCACGATCAGTGCCGTGGCACCGGCCGCGGCCGCGGCCGCGGTGCGTTCCTGAGGCGCGACCTCGTCGCTGCGCTCGACGACGACGACCTTGCCCTTGGCCTTGACCTTGTCGTAGTCGGCCGCCGCGCCGCTGCCCGCGAAGACGGCGTTCAGCCTGTCGGTGGCGGTGTCCAGGGCGCTGCCCGCCTGCACCAGCGTCTCGAAGCGGAGTCGACCGTCCGGCGTGCTCAGGCCGAGTCGCGGCTCGCCCTTGCGCCAGCGGGTGGTCAGCATGAGGTCGCCCTGCTTCATGGGCTCCGTCGGTGCGACGTAGACGTCGTCGTACGTCGGCGGCAGCACGTATGCGCTGCGGTAGTCCATGTACGGGTCGAGGCCCGCGTAGTGGACGTTGAAGTCGACCTTGCGCTGGCGGTCCTCGGTGCGCTGCGGCGCCTCGGTCTGCAGCAGACGTGCCTTGCTCGCGTCGAGCACCACGTCCGCGGAGCCGCCCTTGAGCACGGTCTCCGGGTCGAGCAGCACGGCCATACCCGACCGGTCCGCCTTCTCGCCGGCCACGTCGAGGTACGCCGCGACGGTGTACAGGCCGGGGGCCATGCGCATGGTGGTCGAGCCGTCGACGTGGACCGACCACGGCCAGAAGTCACCGGCCAGGTTGATCGCGACCGACCCGGCGGCGGGCTTTCCGTCGCGGCCGATCAGCTTGATGTTCAGGTCGTAGCGCTCCTCCTCCTTGAGGAGCGCGACCGATGTGCGGGTCACCGGCTGCCCCGTGGCCGCGTCGGTGGCGATCACGTAGCCGACGTGCCGGCCGACCGATGCGGTCCGCGGGTCACCGGTCACCGGGACGGCGGCGGTTCCGCCCGCCGGGACGGTCACCGTGGCGGCGCCCAACGTGAACGGGCCGTCGGCGTCGGTCAACGCCAGGTCGAGCGTGAGGTCGGCGGAGCCCGTGTTGGTGAAGGTCGTCTCCTTGGTGACGGGGACGTCGCTCGGCTGGTGCGGCCATGTGTGGTTGCCGAAGAAGAGCGATCCGGTGGCGCGGACCGGGGTGCGCACGGCGGCGGCCACGTCGAGACGACCGGTGCCGACCTCGTACGGCGAGTACCCGTCGGCCAGGCCCTTCGCGGTGCTCATCAGGTGTTCCTTGAGCTGCGCGCCGGTCCAGTCCGGGTGCCGCTGTGCCAGGATCGCCGCAGCGCCGGCCACGTGCGGAGTGGCCATCGATGTGCCGCTGATGGTGCGGTAGAGACCCTCACCACCGTCGGTCATCTCCTGCGAGCGAGCTGCGGTGATGGCCACGCCGGGCGCCGAGATGTCCGGCTTCATGGCGCCGGAGTAGGCGAGCGGGCCGGTACTGGAGAAGGAGGCGAGCCGGTCGTCCTTGTCCGTGGCGGCCACGGTCAGCGCCGAGGCGGCCGCACCCGGGGAGGAGATGCTCTCCGGGCCCGCGTTGCCGGCGGCTATGACGAACAGTGTGCCGTACTGCGCGGACAGCGCGTCGACCGTCTGCGACATCGGGTCGCTGCCGTCCGTCGGGTACGAGTCGCCGAGGCTCATGTTGACGACGTCGGCGCCGGATTCGGCGGCCCACTGCATGCCGGCCATGACCCAGGAGTCCTGGCCGTAGCCCTCCGCGCCACCGAGCACCTTGCCGACGAACAGGTCGGCTCCGGGGGCGACGCCCTTGTTGTCGCCCCCGGAGGCCGAGCCCGAACCCACGATCGTCCCGGCCACGTGCGAGCCGTGCCCGTTGACGTCGGTGACGGCCTCGCCCGGCACGAAGCTGGCCGTACCGTCGATCAGGCCGGCGAAGTCGGGATGGTTGACGTCGATGCCGGTGTCGAGCACCGCGACCTTGACGCCCTTGCCGTCGTAGCCGGCCGACCAGGCCTCGGGCGCGCCGATCAGCGGCACGCTCTCCTTCAGGCCGGCCTTCACCCGGCCGTCGAGCCACAGCTTCGCCAGACCCGCGCCGAGCGTCGCGCCGTTTCGCGGCGCCACGGTGGTCCAGAAGGTGCGGGCCTGCCCCTTCTCGGTGCTGAGCGCCGCGGCGCGGATGCCCTTGAGGTCGCGGGTCAGCCTGCTGCCCCGGGGGGCCGTCGGCGGGGCGGCCGCGCGGGACTTCGGCTGGGTGTACGTCGCGATCAGCGGCACCGAGGCCGACTTCGCGTCGTCGTAGCCCATCTCGATCAAGTCGGTGACGTTGAACAGCCGCCGGTCCAGCTTCTCCGAGCCCAGCAGCGGCGCCGCCTCGTCCGGGACGACGAACAAGTCGCCCTTGATCTGCTGCACTTTCACGCCGCCGACGGCGCTGTCCGGCCGGTCGACGTCGGCCGTCTGCTTGCCGTCGGCCATCGTGGTGACCGTGACGACGTCGCCGGTGACCAGGGTGACCTTGTGGGTCGCCGAGGGCTTGGCGGTGACGGTGGGTTTGATCGGAGCGGCTTGTGCGGGCGCGTGCAGGGCCGCGAGTCCCGACGCCACGAGGGGCACGGCGGTGGCGACCGCGATCAGCTGCCGGCGCCCGCGCCGGAAGACGGAAGCATGAGGGGGCAAGTACATGCCATGGGTCTATCGACCGGTGAACACCGTCGTGAAGGGCTCATGACGGCAAGTCCTCGCCATGGCGGATGTTTGTCAGCGGTGAACCTCGCGATTTCGGGCGCAAAGGCACCGTACCGAGACGTGAGGTTCGGCGGCCCGTCCGTGCCGACAGGCGTGTCGCCCCCGGAGACGGCCCCGGACCCCCGGTCTCCGACGGCCGGGGTCGACGGCCGTAGGCTCTGGACATGGTGGATGCGCAGCCGGACGGGGCAGGACGAGGGCCGGGTCGACCGCGAGAGGAACGGGTCACCGGAGCCGTCCTCACAGCGGTCGTGGACATGGTCCACGAGCAGGGGATCGGGGCGGTCACGATGGACGCCGTCGCGGCACGGGCCGGCGTGAGCAAACCCGCCATCTACCGGCGGTGGCCCACCAAACAGGATCTGATCATCGCAGCCGCGGAGACCCGCATCGGCATTCTGTCGGTGCCCGACCTGGACGACTTCCGCGCGGAACTCCGTTTCGTCCTCACCGCTCGCCTGGAGGCTTACCGGCTGCCCGGTACGGACCGGCTGATCGCGGGCCTCATCGGGGCGGCGGCCGAGACCGGCGCGGTACGAGGCCAGTACGCGGAGTACACCGAGCGGATCACGAGCGAGACGAGGCGCATCCTCGAACGCGGGATCATCCGCGGCGACGTGGCCCCGGAGACCGATGTCCGGGCCGCCGCCACGTTGGTGGCCGCACCGTTGATCTTCCGGCTGATCGGCGAGCAGGAGATGCCCGACGCTCGCTTCGTGGACAGCCTCGTGGATCTCGTCGCCAGGGCCGTCGGCCCGGTCCGCTGACGCCTCCGCGGCGGCGGCGATCCCGGGCTCCACATTGCGCGCGTCAGACCCCTTGCCTCACCTCGCCGCAATAACGATACTCCGGGTAACGATTTTAGCCCTCGCCACGGAGGACTCATGGACAGCAGCACGCCCGCCCCCGCCCTCGACAAGCCGTTGATGCGCTACGGGAAGCGCGCGCTCGACCGCATCGCCCCGAACGCGCCCCAGCCCGACTACCGGATCCTGGACATCTGCCCGCTCACCCCGCACATCGGCGCCGAGATCGAGGGCGTCGACCTCTCGCTCGCGATCGACGAGGAGCTCGCGGAGGAGATCCGGCAGGCCCTGCTGGAGTGGAAGGTGCTCTTCTTCCGCGACCAGCACGCCTTCGACCCGAAGAGCCAACTGGCGTTCTCCGGCTTGTGGGGTGAGCCGGAACCCAACCCCTTCTTCCCCAAGGGCGACACCGTCGGGGTCTCCCGGCTGGCCAAGGACGCCATGGCCGTCGGAACCGAGAACATCTGGCACAGCGACCACTCGTTCATGGCCGCGCCGGCACTCGGCTCCGTACTGCGCGCCGTCGAGGTGCCGTCCGCCGGCGGCGACACCATGTGGGCGGACATGGCGGCCGCCTACGACAACCTCACCGAGCCCATGAAGGCCCGCGTCGACGGGCTCACCGCCGTGCACGACTGGGTGCCGAGCTGGGGCGCGCTGATGACCGACCGCCAGATCGCGGCGCACCGGGAGAATCTGCCCGCCGTCGAGCACCCCGTCGTCGTGAGCCACCCGCGGACCGGTCGCAAGCTGCTGTACGTCAACGAGCCCTTCACCACCCGGATCCTCGGGCTGTCGGACGAGGAGAGCCGCGAACTGCTCGACGAACTCGTCCTCCAGGCCCGCATCCCCGAGTACCAGGTTCGCTTCCGCTGGCAGCCCGGCTCGGTCGCGGTCTGGGACAACATCGCCACCCAGCACTACGCGATCAACGACTACTTCCCGCAGCGCCGCGTCATGGAACGCGTCGCCATCGCCGGCGTCCCCCTCTCCTGAACCAGCTCCCGGCCCCTCCCCTCCCCCTCCAGTCTCCGCGGAGCCCTTGTGACCGACATCGATGTCGCACCCGCTGTGCCGGCAAGCCCCCGGAAGGCGCCGGGCAGGACGAGATCCCGCGCCTGGGTCGTCACCGCGCTGCTCGTCGTCTTCATGATGATCAACTTCGCGGACAAGTCCGTGCTCGGCCTGGCCGCGGAGGAGATCCGACAGGACCTCGGCCTGTCCGCGTCGGCCTTCGGACTCGCCAGCAGCGCCTTCTTCCTGCTGTTCTCGATCTCCGGTGCCGCCGTGGGGCTGCTCGCGGACCGCATCCGGCCCAAGTGGCTGATCCTTGCCATGGCCGTCCTCTGGTCCGTCTCCCAGGCGCCGCTGGCGGTGGGCGGAGGGCTCGCGGTGCTCCTCACCTCCCGTGTTCTGCTCGGTGCTGCCGAGGGGCCCGCCTTCCCCGTCGCTCAGCAAGCCACCCTGTCCTGGTTCCCCAACCACCGACGCAACCTGCCCGGGGCGCTGATCGTCCTCGGCACCACCCTGGGGGTCCTGGTCGCCGCTCCCGTCCTGACATGGGTGATCCAGCACCACGGCTGGCGCTCGGCCGTTGCCGCGGTGGCGCTGGTCGGTGTCGTGTGGGCGCTGCTGTGGATCCCCTTCGGCGGGGAGGGGCCCTATGCGGCGGCGCCGGACGCCACGGCGACGGGCGGCTCCGACGACGGGAAGGGGGAGAGAGCGGTGGGGCCGGGTGCGGCCCGGCCGAGGACGCCGTACCGGCGCATCCTCGCGACCCGTACCTGGATCGGTGCGACGGCCGCCTACTTCGGCACGTACTGGGTCATCGCCTTCGCCCTCGTCTGGCTGCCCTCCTACCTTCAGGACGCGCTCGGCTACACCTCCGCCGGGTCCACCCGGATGCTGATGCTGGTCTGGGGGCTGGGCGGGGTGGTGGTGCTCGGGCAGGCAGGTCTGACCGGGTGGCTGCTGCGCCGCGGAACCGCGAGTCGATGGGCCCGCGGCAGGGTCGGCGGTGTGCTGCTGCTCGTCGGTGCCGCGGCATGCCTCGCCCTGCCGTCGGCCCCGGCCGGTGCCGTGACGGCCCTGCTCCTGATCACCGGATTCGGGCTCGCCGGAGCGATGAGCAGCGTCGCCGTCACCACCGTCACGGAACTGGCTCCGGCCGATCGTCGCGGCGGCGCCCTCGGCATCATGAACGCCGTGGTGACCACCGCCGGTCTGATCGCCCCGACGCTCATCGGGCACCTCGTGGACACCCACGGCGTGGGGGGCTACCGGCACGGCGTCCTGATCACCGGCGCCGTTCTCCTGCTGAGCGGAGTCGCCGCCCTCACGCTGATCGACCCGGACCGCGACGCCCGCCTGCTGACCGCGTGACCACGGGCGCGTGTCCGCTCCTCGCGCAGCGCCGGGAGCAGGCCTCGCCCTTCCCGCTCCCGACCGACCGCAAGGAACGACGTTGAACAGCAGCACCCTCGACACCTCCCTGCTCGACCGCACCGTGGCCGACGTACGCGCCCATGCCGCGTCCTGGTGCGCCACCCCGCTCGCCGAACGCATCGCCCTCCTGGAGCGGCTGCTGCCGCGCGTCGTCGCGAATGCGTCCGACATCGCCGGTGCGGGCGCCCGGGCGAAGGGGTACGGACCGGACTCCCCCTGGGCGGCCGAGGACTGGATCGGCGGGCCCTGGGCCCTGGCCCAGAACACCGCCGCGCTCCTGCACGTCCTGCGGCGGATCGCCGCCGGCGGGGACCCGCTGGACGGCAGGACGGTTCACGAGGAGAACGGCCGCACGCGCGTGGACGTCTTCCCCGCCACCGGCTGGGACGCTCTGCTGCTCAACGGGTTCACGGCGCAGGTGTGGCTGCGCCCCGGCGTCACCGCGGAGCAGGCGCGGGCGTGCGCCGCGGGAGAGTACCAGGGCAGGCAGGGAGACCCTGGCCTCGCTCTGGTGCTCGGCGCCGGCAACGTCGCCGCCATCACCGCGCTGGACATCCTGCACAAGCTCTATGCCGAGGGCCAGGTCGTCATCGCCAAGATGAACCCGGTCAACGCCTACGTGCGCCCCCACTTCGAGCGCGTCTTCGCCGAGTTCGTCGAACGGGGCTGGCTGCGCTTCGTCGACGGCGGCGCGGCCGAGGGCGGCTACCTCACCCGCCACGCAGGCGTCGACTCCATTCATGTCACGGGCAGCGACCGCACCCACGACGCCATCGTCTGGGGCACCGACGAGGACGCCGAGCGGCGCAGACGTGACGACCTGCCGCTGATCGCCAAGCCCTTCAGCAGCGAACTGGGCGGCGTCAGCCCCTGCATCGTGTCGCCGGGCCCGTGGAGCGAAGCCGACTTCCGCTTCCAAGCCGAGCACATCGTCACCAGCAAGATGAACAACTCGGGCCACAACTGCATCGCCAGCCAGATCCTGGTCCTGCCGCGTGACTGGGACGGCACCGAGCGGCTGCTCGACGAGATCCGGAAGGTGCTGCGCCGACTGCCCCCGCGCGCCGACTACTACCCCGGCGCCGCCGACCGTCTCGCCTCCGTACGAGCGGCTCACCCGACGGCGGAGACCCACGGCGACGGCTGCCGACTGCTCGTGCCCGACATCACGGACCACGACGACCTCCTCGTTCTCGACGAGGTCTTCGGCAGCGCCCTGGGCGTCGTACGCCTGCCCGGCGCATCCCCGGCCGCATTCCTGCAGCAGGCCGTCGACTTCGCCAACGACACCCTGCCCGGCACCCTCGGCGCCACCCTGATCGTCCACCCGAGGACGGAGAAGGCCCATCGGGAGGCGGTGCGTACCGCCGTCGCCGAGCTGCGCTACGGCACGCTGGGCGTCAACTGCTGGTCAGGGGTCGGTTTCCTGCTCGGCTACACACCCTGGGGCGCCTTCCCCGGCCACACACGGCAGGACATCGGCAGCGGCATCGGCTTCGTGCACAACGCGTTCATGCTCGAGGACGTCGAGAAGACCGTCCTGCGCGCGCCCTTCACACCCGCTCCGCGCGGCCTGATCACGGGCGACGCGACCCTGTCACCGCGCCCGCCGTACTTCGTCACCCACCGCACCGCCCTGACCACGGTGCGGCGCCTCACCCGCTTCACGGCCGCGCCGAGCCTCACCAAGCTGCCCGCCCTCCTCGCGTCCGCGTTGCGGGGCTGACACCCGCTCGCCTGCCGCTCGCACCGACCCACCCTACGGAGACCCCATGCTCAACCTCGCCGTCGTACTGGAGAACAGCGCCCGCGCCGTACCCGACCGCACCGCCATCGTCCTGGGCGACCAGCGGCTCACCTACGCGGAGCTGGACACGGCCGCCAACCGCGTGGCCAACCTCCTCCGCTCGCGCGGTATCGAGCCGGGCGACAAGGTCGCCCTGTCCTGCCCGAACCTGCCGTGGTTCCCGATCGTCTACTACGGTATCCTCAAGGCCGGCGCGGTGGTGGTACCGCTCAATGTGCTGCTCAAGGGACGTGAGACCGCCTACCACTTGGCCGACTCCCAGGCCAAGGCCTACTTCTGCTTCGAGGGAAGCGCCGAACTCCCGCTCGGGCAGGAGGGCTGGTCCGGCTTCGGCGAGGCGCCGGACTGCGAGCACTTCTTCGTCATGACGGCCGCACTCTCCGGCGACTCCCCGATCGAGGGCGCCGAGAGCCTCACGACGGCGCTGGCCGGTCAGCGCGGGGACTTCGAGACGGTGACCACGGAGCCCGGTGACACCGCGGTCATCCTGTACACGTCCGGCACCACCGGCCGGCCCAAGGGTGCCGAGCTCAGCCACTCCAATGTGATGCTCAATGTGCTGACCTGCCACAAGCTGTTCGGCGAGGTGGAGCACGACGTGCACCTGATCGCGCTGCCGCTGTTCCACTCCTTCGGCCAGGTCGTGCAGATGAATGCCGGCCTCGCGTCAGGAGCCACGCTGGTCCTGCTGCCACGCTTCGATGCCTGTGCTGCCCTCGCCCTCATGCAACGCCACGCGGTCACCTTCTTCGCGGGCGTCCCCACCATGTTCTGGGCTCTGCTCGCATCGGACGCCGACGACGTGGACCTGCCACAGATCGCGAAGAACCTGCGCATGGCGGGCTCGGGGGGCTCTGCGCTCCCGGTGGAGATCCACCGCCGCTTCGCCGAGCGGTTCGGCGTCACGATCCTGGAGGGGTACGGCCTCTCGGAGACCAGCCCCGCCGCCACCTTCTCGCCACGGGGAGAGCCGGTGCGCCCCGGCTCCATCGGACGCCCCGTCTGGGGCGTGGAGGTGGACCTTGTCGGCGAGGACTGGACCCCGGTCCAGGGCGCCGACGCGATCGGGGAGATAGTCGTCCGCGGGCACAACGTGATGAAGGGCTACTTCAACCGGCCCGACGCGACCGCCGAGGTGATGCGCGACGGCTGGTTCCGCACCGGTGACCTGGCCCGCCGCGACGCCGACGGCTGGTTCTACATCGTCGACCGCGCCAAGGACATGATCATCCGTGGTGGCTTCAACGTGTACCCGCGCGAGGTCGAGGAGGTACTGCTCACGCACCCCGCCGTGAGCATGGCGGCCGTGATCGGCCTGCCGGACGCCCGCCATGGTGAGGAGATCAAGGCCTGCGTGGTACGCACCCCGGGAGCGGCGCTCTCCGAGGTGGAGTTGATCGCCTGGTGCAGGGAGGAGATGGCGGGCTACAAGTACCCCCGTCTGGTGGAGTTCTTCGATGCCCTGCCCACCAACGCCACGGGCAAGATCCTCAAGCGCGAGCTTCGGGAGGCGGGTACGGCGGAGGCCGGCGCCGACGTCACCGCAGAACGCGCCGCGGAACCGCTGCAGGCGCACTGAGGCAGCGGGTGGCGTTCAGCCGACCGGCCGTCTGCGGCCGGTCGGCTCCCGCCACGAGACCGGCATAGGCTGCCGGGGAGAGTCCGCGTGTCCGGCTTGTCCGTGCGGGGCACCGGCGGAGAGTGATGAGGCTGTGATGGGTGAGCTGACGAAGCCCGAGGTCGACGTTCCGAAGGGTGCCGCTCCCACCGAGCTGACCATCCGCGACCTGGTCGTCGGGGACGGGGCCGAGGTGACGCCGGGCATGGTGGTCCGGGTGCACTACGTAGGGGTGGCCTTCGAATCCGGGAAGCAGTTCGACGCTTCCTGGGACCGCGGCGAGCCGTTCAAGTTCGCCCTCGGCGGCGGCCGGGTCATCAAGGGCATGGACCGGGGCGTGCGGGGGATGAGGGTCGGCGGTCGGCGCGAGATCGTCGTTCCTCCGCGTCTCGGCTACGGCAAGGAGTCGCCCTCGCCGCTCATCCCGGCGCACTCGACCCTGGTTTTCGTGGTGGACCTGCTCGACTCGTACTCCCGGACCGCCGGGTGGAGCAGCGCGTCCTGAGGGCCCCCGCGTTTCGGGCCGCTGGGGCGTGAGCGCCCACGCGCCGTTCGGGGGTCACCGGACGGCCGCTTCAGGAGTCTTCCAGCAGATCGCTCAGCGTCTCGGCGGCGCGTACCGCGGCGTCACCGCAGCAGTTGTTGAACAGGACGTGCAGCTGCTCGGCCCGGTCCGCCATACGGCGCAGGCTCGGCAGCCAGGCGGCCAGTTCCTCGCGCGTGTAGGTATGGCGGAAGCGGTCCTCCTTGCTTCCGGTCCCCCAGGCGGCGCTACGGCCGTGGAAGCGGACCATGGCGAGCGTTGAGGACGTGACGGGTGTGACGGCGGGCATCGAGGCGGGCAGCCCTTGGACCGTGTCGACGGCCACCGCGGTGGCGTCCAGGTCCCTCAACAGGGCGGCCGTGCGCTCCCGCCGGTCCTCGCGCCACCAGTCGGGATGACGGAACTCCACGGCCATCGGCCACTGGTACATCCGTTTCCTGGTGGTATGGAGCACGGTCTCCGCCTGCGCGCCCGGACCGAACCACGGCGGGAACTGGAACAGTACGGCGCCCAGCCGGCCGGACTCTTGGAGGGGCCGCAGGGCGGCGCCGAAACGGTGCCAGACCTCGTCGAGCAGCTCCGGATCGTCGAGGGCGTGGCCTCGCAGGTCGGCGGGCAGGGCGCTCGTGCGGGTCGGGTGGCCGGTGAGGAGGGAGAACGCCTTGACATCGAACCGGAAGCTCGGGGGCGTGCGTTCGCTCCAGAGCAGACTGTTGCGCACGCTGGGGAGCGCGTAGTAGCCGGCGTCGACCTCCACGACGGGGAAGCGTTCGGCGTAGTGCCGCAGCCTCCCCTCCGGGTCACGCCGCCCGGGTGGGTACCATCCGCTGGCCACCAGCGCCTTGTCCGTCCATGAACACGTCCCGATCAGCCACTCGCCCATTCCGGCCGTCCTTTCCTTCGGGCCCCTCTACCCGGAAATGGACTCACCGCCCCCGTGACGACGCCGGCCGACGGAGACGAGGTCGAAGGGGCGCCCGACGAAGAGCGGGTGGCGACCGATGCGACCACCACGGCCCCCGGACACACGAAAGGCCGCCCTCTCATGGATGAGAGAACGGCCTCCGACCTGCGTTTCCGCGTGGTCGGGACGACAGGATTTGAACCTGCGACCCCTTGACCCCCAGTCAAGTGCGCTACCAAGCTGCGCCACGTCCCGGTGCTCGTCCCCTCCCGGTGTTCCCGGTGGGGCGTTGCGAGAGAGACTTTACCCCACTCCGGGGGCCGGATGAGCGCACGGGGTCGGCGTCGCGCCGGGTGGGCGGGGAAGCGACGGTGCAGGTGGGGGGCGTGGCGGCCGCCGGGGTGGGGCGAGGGGGCGACAATGGCGGGGTGAGCCGGACGCCGAGGGACCGCGACGAGGAAGGGCGGGCGCGCAGTGCGCGGCCGCGGGACGGGCTGGGGCGGCCCCTGCCGTACGGGGCGGAGGGGGTGCCCCGGCAGCCGGAGGGGCTGTCGCGCACGCCTGCGGAGACGCTCGCCGAGGCGCAGCGGCTGCTCGACGCCGGGATGCCGTTCCACGCCCACGAGGTCTTCGAGGACGCCTGGAAGACCGGGCCCGCCGAGGAGCGGGATCTGTGGCAGGGGCTCGCTCAGCTGGCGGTCGGGCTCACGCACACCGCGCGCGGCAACGCCCGGGGCGGGGCCCGGTTGTTGCGCCGGGGCGCCGACCGGGTCACGAGCCCTCGGCCGGGCGCGCAGGGGCGGTCGTACGGCATCGATGTGGACGGCCTCGCCGGATGGGCGCGCGAACTGGCCGACCGTACCGATCGGGGCGGTGGGGACGGGGCCGGCCCGGTGGTCGACGCCGCCGCCGAGGCGCCGCGGCTGCGCCGGCGGTAGCGCCCTGCCGGCCGGGCTCACCAGGTCAGGTGGAGCGCTTCGGGCGAGCGGTGGATCAAGGTCGGGCTCATCGCCACCTCCTGGCCCTCGGCCAGGCGCAGGCCCGGCAGGCGGCGGGTGAAGAGTTCGAGGGTGAGCCGGAGTTGGGTGCGGGCGAGCCGGGAGCCGGGGCAGCCGTGGGCGCCGTGGCCGAAGCTGACGTGGCGGGTGGGAGTCGCGGGTCGGGTGATGTCGAAGGTGTCGGCGCCCGGATGGCGGGTCTCGTCGCGGTTGGCGGAGCCGTAGGCGACGAAGACGGTCGCCCCCGCGGGAAGTTCGGTTCCGGAGAGCACGACCGGGCGGGTGGTGGTCCGGCGGAACCCCTGGACGGCGGTGTCGTAGCGGGCCGCTTCCTCCACAGCCCCGGGTATCAGGTCGGGCCGTGCGCAGAGCAGCTCCCACTGCTCGCGGTGGCGCAGGAGGTGGAGCAGCGCGGTGCCGATCAGGGCGGTGGTGGTGAGGTGGCCGGCGATGAGGAGGTTCTGCAGGTTGGAGACGAGTTCGGCGCGCTGGTCCTCGGTGAGCGGGCGGGAGCCGGGGAGCGGGCGGGGGCCGGGGAGCGGGCGGGGGCGGCTCCCGGCGGCCGGGCCGTCGTCCGGAGCGAGGCCCTCCGAGACCGGGCCGTCGTCCGGAGCGAGGCCCTCCGGGGCCAGGCCGTCGTCCGGTGCGAGGCCCTCCGAGGCCGGGCCGTCGTCCGGAGCGAGTGCCGCGACCATCGTCGAGCAGAGGTCGTCGCGTGGCCGGGCGCGGCGGTCGCGGACGTAGCGGTCGAGGAGGTGGTGGAGGGCGACCACGTCCCGCGCGGCGGCGATCTGTTCGCGTTCCTCCATCGGCCGGAAGAGGAGCTGCTCGGCCCGGTGGCCGCCGCGCACCGCCGTCGGCAGGTCCCGCGGGTCCAGGCCGATGAGCCGGCCGATGACGGCGCCGGGCAGGGCGCGGGCGTACGAGGACATCAGCTCGGTGTGCCCTTCGGCGGCGAAGGTGTCGAGGAGCCCGGTGGCGACCTCGGCGGCGTACGCGGTGAGGGCGGTGACGCGGGCGGCGGACAGGCCGCGGTTGAGCGGAGCGCGGTAGCGGCGGTGGGCGGCGCCGTCGGTGGAGACGACGGTCGGCCGTCTGCCGAAGCCGCCCGCGAGGACGCGGAAGGCGGCGGGCGAGGGCATGACGTCGGGGCGCAGGGCCTGGGCCGAGGAGAAGTCCTCGGGCCGCAGCAGCACCTCACGGACGTCGCGGTCCCGGGCGACAAGCCAGGCGTCCAGTGCGGGGACGTAGGTCAGGCCGTCGGTGCGTCGCGCACGGGCGTAGAGGGGGTACGGGTCGCGTTGCAGCGCGTCGAGCAGCTCGTGCGGTGTCGGGTCCAACGCGGCGCCTCCGGGCGGAGCAGGTGCGGAACTCGGTGCGGTCCGGTCATGGTGACCGGCGCCCGGAGCCCGTGGCTATGGCCCGAAAGTGGTGGATGTCAGCCGTCCGGCGCGGCCAGCAGGCGTTCCAGTACGGCGGTGTGGCTCGCGGACGGGTCCTTGGCGGCGGTGAGGAGGGTGATCGTGCCCCGCTCGGCGAGGCCGCGCAGCCGTTCGAGGGCCTCGGCGGCCGCGGGTTCGGCGAGTTCCCGCTCGTACCGGCCGCGGAACTCCTCGTACGCTCCCTCGGTGCCGTGGTACCAGCGGCGCAGCTCGGTGGAGGGGGTCAGCGCCTTGGGCCATTCGTCGATGTGCGCGTCGGTCTTGGCGAGGCCGCGCGGCCAGAGGCGGTCGACGAGGACCCGTACGCCGTCGTCGGGCTCGGCGGGGTCGTAGACCCGGCGCACGCGGATGTCCGGTGTGGTGGCGACCATGGCCCCAGGGTGCGGCACGGGGCGGCGGTCCACCTGTCGGAGGCGGCCGATCAGCCGTCGACGCGCAGCGCCGGGAGGAGGACCGCGTCCACGAAGGCCCGGAGCGCCGCCTCGTCCGCGAAGCGCTCCTCGAAGAGCTGCTCGACGCGGAGCAGGCCGAGGAAGCTGGGCGCGACGAAGCCGATGGCGGGGTTGTCGGCGTCGATCTCGCCGCGCTCGACCGCCCGCCGCAGCATCGCGTCGAGCGCCGCGACCTCGGGGTCGATGACGGTGTCGCGCAGCGCCTCGCGCAGGTCCGGGTGCCGGGTGTACGCCTGGCTGACCGCTTCCATCAGCTCGGCGTCCCGGTCGCGGCGGGACCCGGCCGCCCGTGCGGCCGCGCGCAGGTCGCCGGCGAGTGAGCCGGTGTCGATGTCGGTGAAGAAGGCGCAGCGACGGTTGGCGAGCGCGGCCGTGACGAGCCGCGGCTTGGTGCCCCACTGGCGGTAGAGCGTCGCCTTGCCGCATTTCGTGCGGGCGGCGACACCCTCCATGGTCACCGCGTCGTAGCCGCCCTCACGGAGGAGGCCGATCACCGCCTCGTACAGCTCCGTCTCCCGCTCGGGGGTGATCTTGCTGCGGCGGGCTGCGGCGGTCGCGGCCTGCGTGGACATCGGTTTCTCCCGCTTCTCCCGGACAGCGCTCTGCACATACGAGAGTAGGGGGTGCACAATCGAGACGCAAACGTATCGAGACGTTTGCGTCTCGATGAAATCGGATCTAGGCTTCCTCCGTTTGCTGCCGATTTGACGGAAAAAAGGGGCCGCGCCATGGCTGCCGGGATACGCGGGATACGTGGGACACGTCCTGCCGGACCGGGGTCGCCCCCTACCCCCGCACCGGAACCAGGCGCTCGGCACGGGCGGGAGGACCGGCGCGCGACGGCCGCCCTTGACCGGTCGCCGGCTGCCCGGGAGGGCACGGCCGGAGCCGTCCGGCCGCCCCTCGTACGCGAGTTGCTGCTGGTCACCGCCCTGTTCCTCGTCTACAAGTGCGGCCGGTTGTTCGCCAACGGCCACGAGTCGCGGGCCTTCCGCAACGCCGATCGCGTGTGGGACGCCGAGCGGGCCGTCCATCTGCCGGGCGAGGGCTCGGTGCAGGCCCTGCTCCTCCACGGCGACGCGCTGGTCCGCGCCGCCAACACGTACTACGCGGCCGTGCACTTCCCGGCCACGGTCGCCTTTCTCGCCTGGCTCTACTGGCGTCGGCCCGGCCACTACCTCTGGTCCCGGCGCGTCCTCGCCCTCCTCACCGCGGCCGCGCTCGCGCTGCACCTGCTGATGCCGCTGGCCCCGCCCCGCATGCTGACCGCCGCCGGACTCGTCGACACCGCGCAGGTGTACGGCCCCTCGGTGTACGGCGCGACACCGCGGACGGACTCGATGGCGAACCAGTTCGCCGCGATGCCCTCCCTCCACTTCGGCTGGGCCCTGATGGTGGCGATCGGCCTGATCGCCGCCACCCGCGGCCGGCTGCGCTGGTGGTGGTTGCTGCACCCCCTGCTGACCCTCCTGGTGATCGTCGGCACGGCCAACCACTACTGGTTCGACGCCCTGGCCGCCGCGGCGCTCCTCGCCCTCGCGCTCACCGTCGTACGGGCCCCGGGCTCCCGGTCCGCGACCCCGCCCGGATCCGCCACCACGGAGCCCTCCGTACCCCTAGGTCGTGTCCGGAAAGTCCCGCCCACACCCCACCTTCCCTCCGTGCGTACCGCCGCGCCCCGTCCGGCAGGAGCCCTGAGATGACCGGACTCGACGGCACCGTGCTCGCGGTGCTCCTCTCCCTGGTCTCCGCGGCCGGATACGCCCTCGCGGCGGTCGCCCAGGCCCAGCTCGCCGCGACCCCCGCCCCCGCCGGCGGGAACGGCGGCGGCTCCCTGCGCGCGCTGCTCGCGCGCGGCCAGTGGTGGTGGGCGGTCGGACTCAACGCCGCCGGGGCGCTCGCCCATGTCGCCGCCCTCCACTACGGACCCCTGACGCTCGTCCAGCCGCTCGGCGCGCTGACGCTGGTGGCCGCGCTGCCCCTGGGCGCGCACCTGGCCCGGCGCCGGGTGACCCGGACGGAGTGGCGCGGCGCGTTCTGGACGCTCGCGGGTCTCGTCGGACTCGTGTCGGTCACCGGCCCCGCCACGCCCGGCGAGGCGCTGAGCCTGCGCGAGGCACTGGTCGTGTCCGCGGCGACGGCCGCGGTGATCGCCGTACTGGCGTCGGGACGGCGGCACGGCAAAACGCGCGGCGGACACCCCGGGAGCGGGGGCGCCGTCACCCCGGCCCGCGGCAGCGGACTCGGGCACGCCACCGCCTCGGGAATCGCCTCGGGTGTCGCCTCCGCGCTGACGCAGACCCTGACCGCCGCACTGGCGCTCCAACTGCCGGGCGGATCCCTGACCTGGTGGCAGACGGCGCTGGTCGCCGTCCTCATCTCCGGCTTCGCCGTGGGCGGCCTGCTGCTCTCCCAGACCGCCTACCGCGGCGGGCTCGCCGCACCCCTGGCCGTCGTGAACCTCGCCAACCCGGCCGCCGCCGCGGTCATCGGCGTGGCACTGCTCGGCGAAACGTTTCGCGCCGGGGGCTGGGGATGGCTGATCGCGGCCACCGCCTCCATGGTCGCGGCGCGGGGCGTGGTGTTGCTGACGACGGGCGCGGACACGACACCGGGAGCGGCGACCTCGGCCCGCGCCGAAGGCCCGGCGATGCAGGCTCCGGCCTCGCCGCAAGTAACTCCGGACGCGATGCCGGCTCCGGCCACGCCGCAAGCAGCTCCGGATACGGTGCCGGTCCAGGCCACGCCCCCGGCGGCTCCGGTCGCGGCGCGCTCGGACCGCCGGCCACCGTGGAAGGACTCCGCGGGCCCCGCACCGCGCCGCACCCCCGACTCCACCCCGACCCTCGCCCCCGTAGCCCCGGCGCTCTCGGTCGTGCTCGCCACCCCGCCCGGCCTGACGCCCGCCGACAAGGAGCGACCCGTTCCGCCTCGCCGTACGGACGGGAGCCCGGTGCCCGCCGCCGCGCCGCTCGCCGGCTGACGACGAGGGGGGCCGGACGATCTCGGCAGCGGAACGGACACCGTCCCCCTCCTCCACTTTCGTCATCTTGACGAGAAACACCACACCCCCTATCGTCAACATGACGACAAGGGGGATCCCGTGGCTGACATCACCAAGCGCGCCGGATGGCGCCACCTTCGCTCCGCACCCACCGCCCACATCCGGCACCACCGTCGCGGACGCCTCGTCCACGACGGCGCGGGGCTGAGCTTCTGGTTCCGGTCGCTCTCCGCCGCGCTCTCCGAAGTGCCGGTGAACGACCGGGAGTTGTCCATGGCGTTCCATGCCAGGACCGCCGACTTCCAGGACGTCAGCGTGCAGTGCACGGTGACGTACCGCGTCAGCGATCCCGAGGCCGCGGCCGCCCGGCTCGACTTCTCGATCGACCCCGACACCGGGGCCTGGCGGGGCGCGCCGCTGGAGCAGATCGCCACCCTCCTCACCGAGACCGCGCAGCAGCACGCCCTCGACGTCCTGGCGCGCACCCCGCTCGCCGCCGCGCTGGTCGACGGCGTGTCGGCCGTACGGGACCGGATCGCGGAAGGACTCTCCGCCGAACCCCGGCTGCCGGACACCGGTCTGGAGGTCGTGGCGGTGCGGGTGGTGGCCGTCCGGCCCGAGCCGGAGGTCGAGCGGGCGCTGCGCACCCCGGCCCGCGAGCGGATCCAGCAGGAGGCGGACCGGGCCACCTACGAACGCCGGGCCGTCGCGGTCGAACGCGAGCGGGCCATCGCCGAGAACGAGCTCGCCAGCAAGATCGAGCTGGCCCGCCAGGAGGAACGGCTCGTCGACCAGCGCGGCACCAACGCGCGCCGCGAGGCGGAGGAGAGCGCCGCCGCCGACGCCGTACGGGCGGAGGCCGAGGCCGTACGGAAGGTGCGGCTCGCCCGGGCCGAGGCCGAGGCGGCGCGCGAGGTCGGCGAGGCGCGCGCACAGGCGCAGGCCGCCTGGCTGCGGGTGCACGGGGAGGCCGACACGGCCACGCTGCACGCGCTGGCGGCGACCCGCGCGGCGGAGAACCTGCCCCGGATCGAGAGCGTCACCGTCTCCCCCGACGTGCTGAACGGGCTGCTCGCGAAGCTGGGCGGCGGGGGCGCGTCGTGAGCCTCGCGCCCCGGGCCGTGCTCGTCCACCGCACCACGGAGTACGAGGAGTTGCTCGCCCGGCACGGCACGCACGGGCAGGCCGCGTTCTTCCTCGCCGGTCGCGGCCGCGGCGTGGAGGAGGTACGGGAGCGGCACGAGCGGGCCCGGCGGGCGCTGGCGGAGGTCGCGGGCGCGGTCCCGGCGGCCTGGCGGCAGGCGAGGGTGGAGCGCGCCGATCTGGACCGTTTCCTGTTCGGTCCCGAGGACGTGGTCGTCGTGGTCGGGCAGGACGGTCTGGTGGCCAACGCGGCGAAGTACCTGAGCGGTCAGCCGGTCGTCGGGATCGACACCGATCCCGGGCGCAATCCGGGCGTTCTCGTCCGCCACCGGCCGGCGGACGCGGCGGTGCTGCTGCCGGCCGCCGGCCGGGCGCGCACGGAGGAGCTGACGATGGTGGAGGCCGTCACCGACGACGCACAGCGGCTCCTCGCCCTCAACGAGATCTACGTCGGCCCGCCAGGACACCAGACCGCCCGCTACACCCTCGCCGTCGACGGTGCCCAGGGGGCGCCGGGCGCCGAGGCGCAGGCGTCATCGGGCGTCGTGGTGGGCACCGGCACGGGGGCCACGGGCTGGCTCCGTTCGCTGCTGCTGCAGCGCTCGAGCCCGCTGCCGCCGCCCGCGCCGACCGACCCCCGGCTCGCCTGGTTCGTCCGCGAGGCCTGGCCGTCCCCGGTGACGGGCACCACCCGGGTGGAGGGCGTCCTGGGCCCCGGCGACGCCCTCGGCCTCACCGTCGAGTCCGACCGCCTGGTGGTCTTCGGCGACGGCATGGAGTCGGACGCCCTGGAGCTGACGTGGGGGCAGACCGTACGGGTGGGGGTGTCGGGGACCGCGCTGCGACTGGTGGGGTGAGCCGGGCCCGGCGGGTCGGTGGCCGGCATGTCGAGGGTCGGCGGCCCGCGCCCGACGGCCGGCGTAGCCGCCCGCGTAAGCGGCCGCGCAGGCGGCCGGAAACGATCGCCGTGGACGCGGTCCGGGTCGAAAGGCCCTAGGCTCGGCCCGCTCCAGCCGCCCCCACCGCCCCTACCGCCCCACCAGGCGGACCCGCCTCACCCGCCCCCCCTCCCCGGACCCAGGCAGCCGAAGGAACGCCCATGACCTCCCCCGCCCCCGGCCCGCTCCAGGTCTCCCGCGCCACGCTCGACGACTGGGCCGTGGTGCGCGCCTGGGCCGCCGACGAGGGGTGGAACCCCGGGGTCTCCGACGCGCGGGCGTTCTTCGCGCAGGACCCCGAGGGCTTCTTCCTCGGACGGATCGACAGGGAGCCCGTCTCGGCGATCTCGGTCGTCAACTATGACGACCGGTACGCCTTCCTCGGCTTCTATCTCGTCCGCCCCGATCGGCGCGGTCTCGGCCACGGGCTCGTCACCTGGCGGACGGCGCTGGCCCACGCCGGCGACCGGACGGTGGGCCTCGACGGTGTGCCCGCCCAGCAGGACAACTACCGCCGCTCCGGCTTCTCGACGGCCTACCGCACCGCCCGGTACGTGGGCGAGGTCCCCGCCGCCGCCCCGGCGCCGGACGTGGTCCCGGCGGCGAGCGTGGACCCGGCCGCCGTCGCCGCGTACGACGACTCCTGCCATCCCGCCTCCCGCCCGCGCTTCCTCGAGCCCTGGCTGACCACCCCCGGTCACCGCGCCCTCGTACGGGTCGCCGACGGGCGTGTGGCGGGGTACGGGGTCGTGCGAGCGGCTCAGGAGGAGGCCCGTATCGGGCCCTTGTTCGCGGACACGGCCGGTGACGCCGCGGCCCTCCTGGACGGCCTGGCCGCCGAGGCGCGGGGCCTGGGAGCCGGACGGATCGCGATCGACATGCCGGAGGCCAACCCGGCGGCGGCGCGCCTCGCCCGGGAGCGGGGTCTCGAGCCGACGTTCGAGACGGCCCGGATGTACACGGGGCCGATCAGGCCGGTCGCCCACGAGCGGATCTTCGGAGTGACCACCCTCGAACTGGGCTGACCCACCTGAACCGAACGGTCCGGGCCCCCGCCCCACACCTCACCGCACCTCGTCCCTCACCAGCGCATCCGCCAGGCGTCCACGATCCAGAAGACGGCGAACCCCGTCCACACGATCGCGAAGGCCCAGACCAGCGGGTTCCCGCCGAACAGGGCCATGGACCCGAGCCATCCGACTCCGGCGGCCACGAACAGCCAGCCGAAGTTGGGGAAGGCGAACAGGCCCGAGAGCCGCCCGCTCACCGCGCCCCACGCCCCCGCCGCGAGGATCAGGCAGCCGAGCGCCAGCCAAGGCAGCACCCCGCTCTGCGAGGAGGGCGCGTAGGCATGGGAGTGCCCGCGCACCTCCAGCCGCACGACCTCGCCCTTCCAGAGCCGTACCTCGGCGCGGTCGCCCGCCTTGGCCTCCTCGTACGTCTCCGATCCCACCGCCAGCCACGCGGTGCGGCCGGGCCACTCGACCTCGACGTCGTAGTACGTCGTGCAGGTGGTGCCGCCGGTGCCGCCGCCGGCCGTCACCCCGCCCGTCACCGTGCCGCCGGTGCTGCCGCCCGCGGTGGCCATGCCGCCCCCGCCGCTGATGGTCATGCCGCCCGCCGTGACGCTCCCACCGCCGCCGCTCGTGCCGTTGGACGTGCAGCGCTCCCCCGTCCGGCGGTCGAGAACCGTGCCCGCCTCGCGCCGCACACACCCCTCCCCACCGGCCCCGCTGGACCCACTGCCCCCACCGCCCCCGCTCGCGCAGACCGGCGCGTCGCGGTACTCCATCGTCGCGCCGTACCCCTCGACGACCTGCTGACCGCAGAGCAGGACTCCCCACCCGGCCGCGAGGACGACCAGTCCCCGTAACCAGACGGGCATCCGTCCCCGATACCAACCCCGCCCGTACCCCGTCGACTTCACCCCGCCGTGATTCCCCCGGGACGGGGCTCCCAAGCACCGCCCCTCGCCCTCCCCCCTCCCCCCTGCGAGGGGTGACAAGGGTTTTCCCCGTATCGGGTTCATCTGCCGGTTCCCTACTGTCTGCCGCACCGGCAGATCCCATCCCCCGAACCACGCCCCCCACAGGAGCTCAGGCCCTGTCAGGTGCATGAGGTGAGGTGGGTGGTGTCCGCCGGTGACGGCCTTGACCCGGGCCGTCGCGCCGGTGGCGGCGCACGGGCCCCCCAAGCCCAGGGTGCAACGGACCGCGACCCCCACTTCGCGCCGGTGTACCCGCGCCGCCGCCACTGCTCCGCACCTACGTCGTGCTTGAAAGGGAACACCTTGAACAGTTCCACGCGGAGAGTCATATCCGTAGTGGTCGCGAGTGCCGCGATCCTCGGTGCCGCAGCCGCCACCACCGGGGTGTCCGCCGCCTCCCCGGCCGCCACCACCCCGAAGCCGGCCCCGGCTTCGCAGGCGATGACCGCGCTTCCCAGCGCTCCCGTCGACAAGGTCATCGTCACGTACAAGACCAAGACCGCCGAGGCCGGTTCCAACGCCGCCGCGAAGAGCGACGCGGCCGCCAAGGGAGCCGAGACCGGCGAGAGCCTCTCCTTCGAGCGCCGCCTGGCCGGCGGCGCCGCGCTGGTGGACCTGGGCGACAGCGCCTCGAAGCAGGACGTGGCCGAGGTCATGGACGCCTTCCGCGCCGACCCGCAGGTCGCCTCCGTCGAGCCCGACATCCGGGCCTACGCCATGGCGGTCACGCCGAACGACACGGACTACGCCAAGCAGTGGGACCTCTTCGAGGCCACCGGCGGCATGAACGTCCCGTCCGCGTGGGACAAGTCGACCGGCTCGGGCGTCACCGTGGCCGTCATCGACACCGGCTACGCCGCCCACACCGACCTGGCGACCAACATCGTCTCCGGCTACGACTTCATCTCCTCCTCGGCCGACGCCCGCGACGGCAACGGCCGTGACGCGAACGCCAAGGACGAGGGCGACTGGAACGCCACCGACAACGAGTGCGGCCTCGGTTCAAAGGCCAGCGACTCCTCCTGGCACGGCACCCACGTGGCCGGCACCATCGGCGCGGTCACCAACAACACCAAGGGCATCGCGGGCATCGCGTACAACGCGAAGGTCCAGCCCGTGCGTGTGCTCGGCAAGTGCGGCGGTTCCTCGGCCGACATCGCCGACGCGATCACCTGGGCCTCCGGCGGCACCGTGCCGGGCGTCGCGGCCAACCCCACCCCGGCGAAGGTGATCAACCTGAGCCTCGGCGGGGCCAGCTCCACCTGCCCGAGCGTCTACCAGACCGCGATCAACGGCGCCGTCTCGCGCGGTACCACCGTCGTCGTCGCCGCGGGCAACAGCAACGCCAACACCTCCGGCTTCACCCCGGCGAACTGCTCGAACGTCATCACCGTGGCGTCGACCAGCCGCGAGGGCAACCGTTCGTTCTACTCGAACTACGGCTCCATCGTGGACGTGGCGGCCCCCGGCGGCGAGACCCGCCGCGGCACCGACACCCCGGGCACCGTGACCACCCCCCAGAACGGCATCTACTCCACGCTGAACGCGGGCGGGACGATCCAGGGCGCCGAGAACTACGAGCCCTACCAGGGCACCTCGATGGCCGCGCCGCACATCGCCGGCCTGGCCGCCCTGCTCAAGTCGGCCAAGGGCACCCTCACCCCGGCCGAGATCGAGTCCGCGATCAAGACCAACGCCCGCCCGCTGCCCGGCACCTGCACCGGCGGCTGCGGAACCGGCATCGCCGACGCCACCAAGACGGTCAACGCGGTCACCACCACGACGCCGCCGTCCGGCACCACCTTCACCAGCGCGACCGACGTCACGATCTCCGACAACACCACCGTGTCGTCCTCGATCGCCGTCACCGGCCGCACCGGCAACGCCCCCGCGGCCCTCAAGGTCGCCGTGGACATCAAGCACACGTGGCGCGGGGACCTGGTCGTCGACCTGGTCGCCCCCGACGGCACCGTGCGCAACCTCAAGGCGTCCTCCTCCTCCGACAGCGCCGACAACGTGGTGACCACGTACACGGTCGACGCGTCGAGCGAGGTCGCCAACGGGACCTGGAAGCTTCAGGTCCGTGATGTGGCCTCGGGTGACACCGGCTACATCGACTCCTGGGGTCTGACCTTCTAACCCCACCTGAACCACCCCCCACATCAGCATTATTGCTGGTCAGCGACGCGCTCGTGGTCTACACCACGGGCGCGTCCTGGCGTGTGGACCGGCACGCGCTGTCCGTATGCCGGACAAGAGGCCTGGACTGCGCCCGTACGCTCCGTATTCTCTGCCCCACGGGGCTCACGGGGCCGGGCCCGAGCGCCGGAGGGTGGTGGACAACGTGACGACAGCGCCGCACCTCCCTGCGGGCGTGGGGGGACCCCCAGCGCCGGTGGGCCGCGAGGAGCTTCTCGCCCGTCTCGAACGCGTACTGCACACACGGGGCCGGGCCCTGCTGACCGGTCCGGCCGGGGTCGGCAAGACCGAGGTCGCCCTCGCCGAGGCCGCCCGCGCCGAGGCCCGCGGCGAGACCGTCCTGTGGCTCCCCACCCTCCCCGCCGACCGTGACATACCCGGTGCGACGGCCGCCGCGCTCGTCGCCTCCGTCGCGGCGACGGTGATCCGGCCCGGCGGGACCGCGCCGACGGCGCCGGACCACGCCTCCCCGGACGACGGACCGCTCACCCTCGCGCCGCGCACCGAATCCCTGACCGGGCAGCCGGCGATACCGGGACAGACCCGCGGCGGCCCGGACGCACCGCGCCCCACCGGTCCTGAACGGTCCGGAGCCCCCGCGGCCGGCCACGGCCCCTCGTGCACATGCCCTCCGTCCCCCGACGCCCACCCCGTCGCCGTCCCCGCCCCGGACACCCGCCTCGGCACCACCGCCTCCGGCGTCTTCGACGGGCTCCCCGGGCCCCAGCGGACCGCCGTCGCCATGCTCTGCCGCGAGGCCCCGCTCCACGAAGGCGGCTGGGACCCGATCGCCCTGCGCCTCGGCATCGCCCAGATCCTGCGCGCGCTCACGGCCCGCGGCCCCGCCCTGCTCGTCGTCGACGGAGTCCAGCACATCGACGCCGACAGCGCCGACCTGCTGCGCTTCGCCCTCCATCTCGCGCCGCCCGCGCTGCGGGTCATCGCCGTCGAGACCCCGGAGGCGTACGGTTCCCAGGACGCGCACGACACCGACCTGTGGGTGCCGTCCGAGGCCGACATCCTGCTCGTACCGCCGCTGCAGGCCGACGAGATCGCCGAACTCCTCATCCACCACCGGCTCCCCTCCCGGATGGCGGGGCGGATCCACAAGGCGAGCGGCGGTAATCCGCGCCTCGCCCTCGCCGTGGGCCGCTCGCTGGCCGACGCCCGCACCCCCGTCCACCACGCCGAGGCGCTCACCCTCTCGGGCCGGGCCCGTGACCTGGCCCGGCAGCTGCTCGGCTCCGCGCCGCCCGCCGTCCGCGAGACCCTGCTGCTCGCCGCGCTCGCCCTGCGCCCCACGGCCTCGCTGATCCGCCGGGCCGGCCGCCCGAACGCGGAGGCGGACCTCGCGGCCGCCGAGCGCGCCGATCTCGTCTCCCTCGCCGAGGACGGCACGGTCACCTTCACGGCCGGCCTGCTGCCCTCGACCCTCGTCCACGACGCCTGCTGGGCCGAGCGCAGCGCCGGACACGCGGCGCTCGCCAAGGTCGTGGACGACTCGGTCGAGGCGGTACGCCACCGGGCGCTCGCCACCGACATCCCCGACGAGGCTCTCGCGGCCGAGGTCGCCGCCGCGGCCGATCTCGCCCGGCGCCGGGGCAACAGCGCCCTCGCCGCCGAACTCGCCCTGCTGGCCGCCGGATCCACGCCCCTCCAGCACGGACCGCAGCGCATCGTGCGACTCGTGGACGCGGCCGAGGAGGCCGCCCGCGCGGCCCGGGCGGACCTCGCGATGCGGGCAGCCACCGATCTGCTGGCCCGCGACGCCGCGCCCTCCGACCGGGTCCGCGCCCGGCTCGCCGTCCTCGACACCGCGGGCCAGGGCCTGACCGGGCTCGACGAGATGTACGTCCACGCCATGGAGGACTCCGAGGGGGACACCGCGCTCCGGGCGGCGGTCCAGCTCCGACTGGCCGTCAAATACGTGCTGGCGGACGGCGATCCGCTGCGCTCACGGGCCGCCGCCGTCGAATCGGCCGCGCTGGCCGCCTCGATGGGCGACCCCCGGACGGCCGCCCAGGCCCTCACCGTCCAGGCGCGGATGGAGCGGGCGCTGGGTTCACCGGACGCGGAGTCGGTCCTCGCGCAGGCGCGTGGCCTGGAGGCGGCCGAGCGCCCGCTCGGAATCCGCAACGCCGCCCAGATCCTGACGATCCGTCATGCGCTCTTCGACGACCGTCTCGGCGACGCCCGCGACCAGCTGAACGCCCTGCTGCCGCTGGTGCAGCGACGCGGTTCGGTGGAGGACACCATCGAGCTGTTCTCCACCCTGGCGGCGATCGAGTCCCGGATCGGGGCCTGTCCGGCGGCCCTCGCGCACGCCGGACAGTCCCTCGCGCTGACGCTGGAGGCCGGGCTCTCCCCCGGCCCCGCCTGGTACACGCTGGCGCTCGCCGAGGCGGCCGGCGGCAGCTTCGGACGGGCCGCGAGCTACGCCCGGCGCAGCGTCCAGGCGTCGGAGGAGGAGGGGGACCGGGTCTTCCTCTCGCGCAGTCTGTACGCGCTCGGCCGCGTCCAGCTCGTCAACGGCGACGTCGCCTCGGCCCTGGAGACGCTGCGCCGGGTGCAGGTCAACGAGCGCGCCCAGGCGAACGTCGACCCGTCGATGCTCCGCTGGCACGAGGAGCTGGCGGAGGCGCTGCTCGCCAACGACGCGCAGCGGGAGGCGGTGGAACTGCTGGACGAGGTACGTCCGGTCGCGGAGCGCCTGGGCCGTACGACGGTCCTCCTCGGCTGTGACCGCGCGTACGCCCTCTCGCTCGCCGCGGCCGGGAAGACGGACGAGGCGGCGCAGCTGCTGACCCGTACCGCCGAGCGGTTCGGGGAGGCGGGGCTGCCGCTGGAGCGGGGCCGGGCGTTGATCGCCCTGGCCAGGGTGGAGCGCAGGCGCCGCCGCCGGTCGGCGGCGCAGAGCGCGCTGCAGGCCGCGGCCGCGGTCTTCGAGCGGGCCGGGGCCGCTCCCTGGCTGGCCCTGACGAGCGAGACCCGGGTCGGGGAGGCCGGGGAGGACACCCTGCCGGCGCTCTCCTCGCTGACGGACGCGGAGTTGCGGCTCGCCCGGCTGGTGGGGCAGGGCGCCAGCAACCAGGAGGCGGCCGCGAAGCTCTATCTCAGCGTGAAGACGGTGGAGGCGCGGCTGACGCGGATCTACCAGAAGCTCGACGTCCGCTCCCGGGCCCAGCTCGCGACCGCGCTCCGCGGCTGAGGCGGCGAGGCAGCGAGGCAGCGAGGCAGCGGGGGACGATCCGGCGGGGCGGCGAGGGCGCGAAGGGCGCCGGGGCGTCTGAACGAGTGGCCTGCGGCCCGGCGCCGACCGCGGCCCGCCGTGCGCGGTACGTACTCCGTATGAACCCGACCGACCCGCCGTCCCCTTCGCAGCCCCAGCCGCCGTCCCCGCGGGCGGGCGGCCCGCGCCGTGACGCGCTCGCCGACCGGACCGGTTACGACGAGGCGTTCCTCGGCCCGGTCGTGCCGCTGGCGCTGCCCGCCCGCACGTCGGTCGAGACGGTGGTCCTGCCGTACACGCACTTCACGGTGGTCTTCCGCCCGGACCGGCGGCTCGCCGCCTCGGCGGCGGTCTGCATCGAGGGGCGGCGGCTCATCGAGGACGCGGCCCGCGACGACCTGTGGGAGCTGGACCCGCGGCTGCCGGAGGAGCGGCAGGCCGGGTTCGACCTGTACCGCAACAACGGTCTGGAGCGTGCCCAGCTGGTGCGGCGGCAGGATCCGGTGTGGGGCACGGTCGCCGAGGCCGGCCAGGCGCACACGGACACGTTCTTCTCCCCCAACGCGGTTCCCCGGGCCTCGCACCACGCCCCTTCCCCGGCCGACGAGCTGGTGCAGGGCAGGAGGCTGTGGCAGGGCCTGGAGACGTATCTGATGGATCACGTCGCCGCGTTCGACCGCCGGCTGTGCGTGCTGACGGGGCCGGTGCTGCAGGACTCCGATCCGCCCTACCGGGGTGTGCAGGTGCCGTTGCGCTTCTGGAAGGTGGTCGCGTTCATGCAGGACGGGGCGCTGGCGGCGACGGCGTACGTCCTCGATCAGAGTCCGGACCTGGGCCGGGACGCGGAGCGGGCCCTCGCGGGGGCGAAGGCGGGCGCGCCCCCGCCGCTCGGTCCTTTCCGGGCGTACCAGGTGCCGGTCTCGGACGTCGCGGAGATCACGGAGCTGGAGTTCGGGCCGCTGCCCGACGTCGATCTGCTGCCGCCGATGCGGGCGCCGGAGGACCGCTGGCGGCGCCTGGAGTCCTTCGACGACATCGCGATGCAGGGCTGATCCGGCCCGGCTCCGGGGGCCGTACGGGGCCGGGTGCGGCGGTCCTCCGCGTTCAGGGGCCCTCGGCGGCGTTCCCCGGGGCGGCCTCGGCGATGAGCAGGGCGATGTCGTCGTGGCTCTCGGGGTCGGGCAGGGCGGTGAGGAGGCGGTCGCAGGTGGTCTCCAGGGGCAGCCGGGCACCGGTGATGTGGCGGAGGAGGGCGTGCATGCGGGTGTCGATGGCGTGGCGGCGGGCCTCCACCAGGCCGTCGGTGTAGAGGAAGAGCCGGGCTCCGGGCGGCAGGGCGACGGAGGTCGTCGTGAAGTCCACGTTCTCGGCGGCGCCCAGGGGCGCCCCGGTGGGCAGTTCGAGGAGCGCGGGCTCCTTGCCGGGCAGCAGCAGGGCGGGCGGGGGGTGGCCGGCGAGGGCGATGTGGCAGGTCTCGGCGTACGGCGCGCAGAGGGCGTAGACGCAGGTGGCGATGGTCTCCTCCAGCTCGCCGGTGAGCTGGTCGAGGTGGCGGAGGATCTCGGCGGGCTGGAGGCCGAGCCGGGCAAGGGTGCGGGTGGCGGTGCGCAGCTGCCCCATGGTGGCGGCGGCCTTGATGCCGGAGCCCATGACGTCGCCGACGACCAGGGCGGTGGTGCCGTCGGCGAGGGGGATGATGTCGAACCAGTCCCCGCCGGCGTGGCCGGCGGCTCCGGCGGGCTGGTAGCGGCAGGCCACGTTCAGGCCCGGCGCGTCGGGCGGGGTGCGCGGCAGGAGATGGCGCTGGAGGGTGGTGGCCGCCTGCAGCTGGGTCTGGTACCAGCGGGCGTTGTCGATGCAGACGGCGGCGCGCGCGGCGAGCTCCTCGGCGAGGAGGATGTCGTCCTCCGTGAAGGGCTGGGGGTTGCGGGCGCGCTTGAGGTCGAGGGCGCCGAGGACCTCGCCGCGGGCGATCAGCGGGACGGCGAGGTAGGAGTGCAGGCCGGCGTGGGCGAGGAGGTCGGCGGCGGGCTCGTCGCGGGCGACCTGCGGCAGGTCCTCGGGGCGGACGTGGGCGAGGTGGACGGTCCGGCCGGTGGCGACGCAGCGGGTGACCAGGCGGTCGGCCTCGTAGCGGGTGATCTCGCCGACGGGGTCGGCGGCGTCGGCGGCGCTGGTGGGGTAGGCGGTCTTGACCGCGAGGGCCCGGAAGTGGGCGGGGGCGGAGGCGTCGCGGTTGGTGCTCCGGGCCTGGATGACCGAGTCCAGGACGTCGACGGCGGCGACGTCGGCGAGGTCGGGGACGACGGTGTCGGCGAGCTCGCGGGCGGTCTGCTCCAGGTCGAGGGTGGTCCCGATCCGGGTGGAGGCGTCGGCGATCAGGGCCAGCCGCCGGCGGGCCTGGGCGCTGCGCTGGTCGGCCCGGTACTGCTCGGTGACGTCGATCATGGTGACGGCGACGCCGATCACCCGGCCGGTAGAGTCGTCGAGCCGGAAGTACGACACCCGCCAGGCGCGGGCTCCCGTTCCGGGGGCCGGGGCGCGTTCGGTGGCGGCCCGGCTGAGCAGCGGTTTCCCGCTCTCGAGGACCTGGCGCATCGCCGCTTCCACGTCGGTGCGGTCCTCGAAGGGCAGGTGCTCGGCGGCCGGGCGGCCCAGGCAGTCGTCGGCCGGCCGGCCGGTGATCCGTTCGAGTGCCGCGTTGACGAGGACGAGCCGCAGGTCGGTGTCGGCGACCGCGACTCCCGTCGGGGACTGGGCGACGAGCTGGGCCGAGAGGGCGAGGTTCCGTTCGATGCCGCTGACGACGGTGTGGTCGGCGGCGATCCCGAGGGCGTACCGTGCGCCGTCGCGGTCGGTGAGCCGCATGTTGCGGAATTCGACGAGCCGGGTCGACCCGTCCCGGTGCCGGACGGGGAAGACCCCGGCCCAGTTCCGTCCGCCCCCGATGACCTGCTCGAAGAGGTCGAGGACGAAGTCGGCGTGCTCCTCGGGGACGAGCAGCCGGCCCGCGTACCGGCCGAGCGCCTCCTCGGCGCTCCAGCCGAAGAGCTCCTGCGCCTGCGGGCTCCAGAGCCGGATGGTGCCGTCGGCGTCGAGGACCACCGCCGCCACGCCCAGGGTGTCCAGCAGGCCTCCCGGCTCGGACGGTGTGGCCGCCCCGAAGGTGCCAGCCGCGTCCGCGTCCACCTCAGGTCTCCCTCCGTCCACCGGCCGCCGGAGGCCTTCTCCGAGGAGTACCCGGCCGGGCCCGTGGGCCTGGCTCCGGGCCCGACAGCTTCTATCGTCCTCCGGGACGGCCGCCCGGGCAGCTCGGCGGACGGGTGATCATGGGTGGCCGGTCCTCCGCGGAAGGCCCCGCACACACGTCAGAGGCCGTGCCGGATTTCTCCGACACGGCCTCTGACCTGCGACTCTTACGAGTCGGGACGACAGGATTTGAACCTGCGACCCCTTGACCCCCAGTCAAGTGCGCTACCAAGCTGCGCCACGTCCCGAGCCCCGCTGACCTGGGGTTTCCCCCGGCCGAACGTGCATGAGAACAATACCGCACTTCTCCGGGTGGTCACGAACCCCTTTCCGGCCGCGCCCGGCGCGCACGCGCCGGAGTGCGCGCCCGTCACTCCCCGTGACGCGCCCCGGCGCCGCCCCGCACACCCGTGCGCCGCGCCGGGATCCGGCACCGCGGGTTCGACCGCCCACCGGGCCCGGGGCGCCGGTGTCATCCGGCCGCGCCGGGGGCGCCCGGGGAGTACTCCGATGGTGAAGAGGGGGCGCGTGAGACGGGCCCGGGCCTCTTCTCGTCATATACCCCTGAATCGAGTGCCGTTGGCATGTGGCAGAAAGATGCCCACGGGGAATGACCTGGTGGCCGGACCGAGCAGGCCAAGACCACACGAAACACAGGCACATTCAAACGTCAACCACTCCGTTTTCAGACAAACTCCGTGGCGATATTGCTCCGCTCCCGAAAGATCAACACCATGAAGTGGTCGGCCTGTTCGGGACGGGACCACTGCCGATGCACCATCTGCTCGAACATCCGAACGAGCAGGCGTTTCGCAGGGGAGGACTCGTATGGACAGCTATTTCAGCAGCCGACTCCATCATCGACTCAGGGAAAAGGTGCGGGACTTCGCGGAGAGTGAGGTCCGGCCGCGAATACCCGCCATGGAGGCGTCCCGCTCGGTTCACCATGAACTCTCCCGGCTGATCGCCGCGCAAGGCTGGCTGGGGGCGACGATCGGCGAGGAATACGGCGGTATGGGCGCGGGACATCTCGCCAAGACGATCATTATCGAGGAGCTTTCCCGGGTCAGCGGAGCCATGGGCGCTATGGTCCAGGCCTCGCAGCTCGGCACCGCCAAGATCGTCCATTTCGGCAGCGACGACCAGCGCAAGACCTGGCTTCCGGCCATCGCGGCCGGTGAATGCCTGCCGACCATCGCGGTCACCGAGCCGGAATCCGGCGGCCATGTCCTCGGCATGACCGCGAGCGCGGTCCGTGACGGCGACGACTACGTCCTCAACGGCAGCAAGGTGTTCGTCGGCAATAGCCATGTGGGCGATTTACACGGCGTCGTGGTCAGGACCGGCCCTGGTTCGAAAGGGCTCACGGCCTTCCTGGTCGAATCGGATCGCCCGGGCTTCCGGACGGGACCCCAGCAGCCCGCCATGGGCCTGCACGGCTTCAGCTTCGGCGAGCTGGTCTTCGAGAACTGCCGCGTCCCGGCCTCCAACCGGCTCGGCGACGAGGGCGACGGCCTGTCCGTGGCGTACTCCTCCAGCGTGCTCTACGGCCGTGCCAACCTCACCGCCGTCTCGCTCGGCATCCACCAGGCGATCCTCGACGAGACCACCCGCTTCACCATGGACCGTCACCGCTACGGCAAGCCGCTGCACGAGCTGCCCACGGTCAAGCTCAAACTGGGCCAGATCCAGTCCCGGGTGATGACCGCCCGGATCCTCGCGTACCACGCCGTGCACCTGCTCGACCGGGGGCAGTCCTGCGACGCCGAGCTGATGAACGCCAAGCTGGTGAACGTCGAGTCGGCGCTCGACTCCGCGCGCAACGCGATGGAGATCCACGCCGCGGCCGGGCTCTTCACGGACCGCCCGATCGAGCGCTATCTGCGCGACGCGCACCACATCTTCGCGCCCGCCGGCACCTCCGACATCCAGCTGCTGCGCCTCGCGGAGGTCGCCCTCGGGACGGCCAAGGGCAGCTGGTCGGAGAAGCTGTCCGAGCTGCTCCGGCTGGAGCCCGCCCACGCCTGACGACACCGCGGCCGTGCCCCGGCGCGGCCGGTCAGGCCCTCCGCACACCACAGCGCCCCGGCACGGCCGCCTGCCGCGCCGGGGCGCTGTCGCGCGTCGCTCGGCCGGTCAGATCAGCCCCTCCTCGCGGCGGTGGATCTGTTCCACCAGCTCGGCCGCCAGGGTCTTGATGGTCTCCAGACCGGCCCGCCCCCACGGCCGTACGTCGGTGTCGACCACGCAGATCGTGCCCAGCGCCACGCCCGTACGGTCGATCAGCGGCGCTCCCATGTAGGAGCGGATGCCGATCTCGTCCACCACCGGGTTCCCCGCGAAGCGCGGGTAGTCGCAGACGTCCTCCAGGACGAGGGCCTTGCGGCGCACCACCACGTGCGGGCAGTAGCCGTGGTCGCGGGCCATGAACCGGCCGACGTTCCCGCCGGCGGCGGCCGCGCCCAGGTCGCTGCCCGAATGGGTCCCGGCCGGGGTGTGCAGACCGGCGAAGAACTGCCGGTTCTCGTCGATGAAGTTGACCATCGAGTACGGCGCGCCGGTCACCTCCGCGAGCCGGTGGGCGAACTCGTCGAAGGCCGGCTCGGGCCGCTCCCCCAGTCCCAGTTCGCGCAGGCGGCGCACCCGCGTGGGCGCCTCCCGGTCGACGGGGGTCAGCAGCATGTGCCCGGTCGGGTCGTAGGTCATGACGGTGCTCCGTAGCTCGGCACGGGGGCCGGGATGGTGGTGAGCAGATGCTGGACGAGGGTGAGCAGCGTACGGATGCCGGCGCTGGAGATCCGGGCGTCGCACAGGACGACCGGGACCTCGGGCTTGAGGTCGAGCGCGGCCCGCACCTCGTCCGGCTCGTAGCGGTAGGCGCCGTCGAACTCGTTGACGGCGATCACGAATCCGATGCCGCGCCGTTCGAAGAAATCGACCGCGGAGAAACAATCCTGCAGACGGCGGGTGTCGGCGAGGACGACCGCCCCGAGCGCGCCCTCGGAGAGCTCGTCCCACATGAACCAGAAGCGCTCCTGGCCCGGGGTGCCGAAGAGGTACAGCACGTGGCGGTCGTCGAGGGTGATCCGTCCGAAGTCCATCGCGACCGTGGTGGTCGTCTTGGACTCCACTCCCTCCAGGCTGTCGGTGGCCGCGCTGACCTGGGTGAGCAACTCCTCGGTGCTCAGCGGTTCGATCTCGCTGACCGCGCCCACGAAGGTGGTCTTGCCGACGCCGAAGCCGCCCGCCACGAGGATCTTCAGCGCGGTCGGGAACGGGTCGGACGCGAAACTCTCGTGGCGCTCAGAGCCGTTGTCGTAGGCCATCGAGCACTGCCTCCAGCAAGGAACGGTCGGTGGGGTTGGCGTGGAAGCGGGGCGCTCGGGCGGTGAGCGCCCCGCAGTCCACGAGATCGGAGATCAGGACCTTGGTGACGACCGCCGGGAGCCGTAAGTGCGCCGCGATCTCCGCCACCGAGGTGGGCCCGTCGCACAGGCCGAGGGCCAGGTTGTGCTCGGGGCCCATGTGGGGCTGGGGGGAGGAGCCGGTCGCCATCACCATGGAGAGGAGGTCCAGCGCGGTGGTGGGCTTGGTCCGGCCGCCGCTCACGGTGTACGGCCGGATCAGCCGGCCCGCGGCGTCGTCGAGCCAGGGGCCCTCCTGCGGGGACGTCACGCTCACTGCCCCGCGCTGCCCGCCGCGCCCGCCGCTTGTCGGGCGGGCGTGACCAGATACGGCCGTACGCTCTTGACCAGCATCGCCATTTCGTACCCGAGGACGGCGGCGTCCGCCTCGCGCCCGGCGAGCACCGCCAGACAGGTGCCGGAACCGGCCGTGGAGACGAAGAGCAGGGTGGAGTCGAGCTCGACCACCACCTGCCGCACCTCACCGCCGTCGCCGAACCGGGCGCCGGCGCTGCGCCCGAGCGAGTAGAGCCCGGAGGCGAGCGCCGCCATGTGGTCGGCGGCGTCGGTGTCGAGGCCGTGGACGGACTTCACCAGCCCGTCGGAGGAGAGCAGTACAGCGTTGCGGGTGTACGGAACCCGCTGGACCAGACCGCTCAGCAGCCAGTCGAGATCCGAGGAATGGCCGTGCGGCGCATTGCTCGCCATGGTGCATCTACTCCTTGCGCGCGTCGCCGGGACGCAGCGGTTCTTGGGGGGAGGGCTGGGATTCGGCGAGTCCGATGCCGCGCTGGAAGGCGGCCATCAGACCCGGGTCGTGCAGGGCGTGTTCCTCCTGCCTGCGGGCGACCGGCTCGTCCCGGAGCTGCGGGACGAGGTGCTCCTGGGCGCGCCGCTTGGGGAGGAGGGGCCGGCTCGGCGGCTCCGCGCGGGGGGCGGGGTGCGCGAGGGGCGCCTGCGGGGGGAGGGGGGTGCCCCCGGTGCGGGGTCGCTCGGCCGGGTAGGGATCGCCGGGCGCCGCGGGGTGGTTCGGTGCGGCGGCGGGCGCGGGGTACGCCTGCGGCCGGTGCGCGGTGTCGCGCTCCGGCGCCCGTACGGGAGCGGGGGGCGGCGGAGCGTGGACGGGGGCGGGTGCCTGCGCCTGTACGGGGACGGGCGCCGGCGGCGTGCCGGGTCCGGTGGGGGCGGGGCGCATCGCCGGGGCGGGGGCCGGGTGCGCCGGGGCCACGGCCGGCGGGGGGCCCTGGGGCACCGGCTGCGGCTGGACCTGAGCGGCGGCCTGGGCCTGCGCCGCGGCGCCCGTGGCCTGACGGTCGTTCGGGGCGAGGCCTTCGGGGTCGGCGCCGAGCAGGCCCTGCGGCAGCACGAGCACGGCCTGGACGCCGCCGTAGATGTTCGACTGGAGGCGTACGGCGATGCCGTGGCGCCGGGCGAGGGCCGAGACGACGAAGAGGCCGATGCGGCCGTCCTGGAGGAGGTGCGCCACGTTGACCTGGTCGGGGTCGGCGAGCAGGGCGTTCATCTTGTTCTGCTCGGTGACCGGCATGCCGAGGCCGCGGTCCTCGACCTCGATGGCAAGGCCGGCGGTGACGTACTGCGCGCGCAGCAGCACGGTGGTGTGCGGCGCGGAGAACAGGGTCGCGTTCTCGACCAGTTCGGCCAGGAGGTGGATGACGTCGGCCACGGCATGGCCCCGGAGCGTACCGTCGATCGGCGGCACGAGCTTCACGCGCGGGTACTGCTCGACCTCCGCGATGGAGGAGCGCAGGACCTCGGTCATGGTGACGGGGTTGGACCACTGGCGGCGGGAGATGGCACCGCCGAGCACGGCGAGGTTCTCGGCGTGGCGGCGGATGCGGGTGGCCAGGTGGTCGACGTGGAAGAGGCCCTTGAGCAGCTCGGGGTCCTCGACCTCGTTCTCCAGCTCGTCGAGGAGCTGGATCTCGCGGTGCACCAGGGACTGAAGGCGCCGGGCGAGGTTGACGAAGACCTCGACCTTCTGTTCGTTGCCGACGCTGCTGGAGAGCCGGGAGGCCTGGACGACGGCCGCGACGGCGGCCTCGTGCGAGCGGCTCAGCTCCTGTCCCAGCAGGTCGAACTCGTCGCCGGAGCCGGCGGCCGGGGGGAGGGCGGGGCGGGCCGGGGGGCCTTCGCCGCGGCGCAGCTGCTCCACGATCGCGCGCAGCTCGCTCTGTCCGCGGGCGCTGGAGCGGCGCAGGCCGTTGCAGCGGTCGAGGACGGCCTTGGCCGCGCGGTCGGCGCCTAAGGCGGCCGCGGTGACGGAGGCGATGGTGAGGGCGGCGGCGCCCGTGAGGGCTGCCCAGAGGCCGGGGGTCGGGCCGGCGCCGGTGGAGCGGATGGTGAAGAGGACGGCGGCCGCGCCGCCGAGTGCCACCGCGACCGCGGGCAGCACGGAGGTGCGCAGGAGTTGGGAGCGTATGCGGGCTTCCGCCGGCAGCTGCGTGGAGCGCTGCGCGGGCGTGGGAGCCCCCGCGGGGGGAGCGGGACGGGCGCCTGACCGGCCGTGCCGCCCGCCCTCGCGGCGTTCGGACCGCGAGGCGGGTGCGCGAAGTTGAGACATGAGTGTCCTTGGTACGTGCCCAGGAATCGGCGTACAGCGAAAGGTACTGAGGGGGGTCTGTCCTACGTGGTTGCGTGGAGCCTACCGATGATCACCAAGCACACACTGTAGTCGTCAACCGCTCATGTGCGGCGCGCAGTTGGCAAACTCACCCGTAGAAAGTCCCACTCTGGTATCACCCTCCGCACGCCAGGCCGAGAACGCTCGGCCGAAACCTGACGACGGCGCGTCGGGGCGGAACGGAGGAGGGCGGAGGCGGGTGTACGCCCCCGCCCCGCGCGGAATCCGGCCCTGACCGGAATCCGTCGGCGGGCCGGCGGGCCCGTTCGCGCGCGCGGCCCCGGACACCGCGCGGCGGACCCCCGGACGGGGCCGTCCGACCGCGTCCGCGACGTTCGCAAACGCGTTCGCCGAGGGTGCGGCGGCCGGGGCGCGCCGGTGACTGTCCGTACGACCGGGCGCCTCGGTCCGCCCTGACCGGCCGGCCCCTCCCCTGAGGTCCGTGACCACCCGCGCCACCGGGCGGCGACGCGCAGGTCCCGGATGTACGGGAGCCGGACCCCCTCGCGCGAGCCGCAGGTCGACCGTCCCCGCGAGCGCCTCGTCGGCTTCTGTTGCGGGACAGCCCTCAGGGGTGCATGCGGGCGCCCTTGAGGACCTTGTCCACGGCGTTGCGCGGCCCGTGCACGGCGAGTCCCACCAGATCGAGCCCGGCCCTGGGCACCGCGCGGATCGCGGCGCGGTTGTCCCGGTCGTTGCCGGTGGTGAAGAGGTCGGAGGTGAAGACCGCCCGGGGCAGCGCCCGGGAGAGGGCCCGCTCGTGCGCGGCGGTCAGGACCTCCTTCGTCCCCTCGAAGACCAGGACGGGCTGGCGGAACATCGGCAGATAGGGCGTGCCGTCGGCGTCGGCGTACGGTTCGCCGATGACCTCCGGGAGCTCCGTGCCGAGGCCGCTGACCAGGAAGGCCGTCACGTTGAGCCGCTGCCAGGGCTCCAGGTCGCGGCGCAGCAGGACGGCGATCTTGGTGTCGAAGCGTACGGGCGTGTTCTCGGTCGTCATGCTTCCCAGGCTGCCGACCGGCCCCCCGGCCCGTCTTGTACATTCCTTGCATGGCGGACCGGGAGCAGGTCTCGGCGTGGCGCCCGGAGGTGGCCGGTGTCGTCGAGGTCTTCCACGCCCGCTTCACCGAGCACGCCTACCCCATGCACGTCCACGACTCCTGGACCCTGCTGGTCGTCGACGACGGCGCGGTCCGGTACGACCTGGGCCGCCGGGAGCGCGGCACCCCCGGCGACACGGTCTCCCTGCTGCCGCCCCACGTACCGCACAACGGTTCGCCCGCCACCGCGGACGGCTTCCGCAAGCGGGTGCTCTATCTGGACCTGACCCGGCTCGACGAGAGCCTCGTCGGCCCCGCCGTGGACGGTCCGGACGTGGTCGACCCCCTGCTGCGGCGCCGGGTCGGGCAACTGCACGGAGCGCTGGCCGGCCCGGGCGACGAACTGGAGGCGGAGAGCAGGCTGGCGCTGGTGTGCGAACGGCTGCGCGGTCATCTGCGGCCGCGCCTCGCCGTCCCGCAGGAGGCGGACGACCGCGGGGTGGCCCGCCGGCTGCGGGAACTCCTGGACGAGCGGCTGGTCCGGGGCGTGACGCTGGACGAGGCCGCGACCGTGGTGCATGCCCACCCCACCCATCTGGTACGGGCGTTCGGCGCCGCCTTCGGCATCGCGCCGCACCAGTACCTCATGGCCCGCCGGGTCGACCGCGCCCGCCGCCTGCTGCTCGACGGGCAGCCACCGGCCGAGGTCGCCGCGGCGGCCGGTTTCTACGACCAGTCGCACTTCACCCGCCACTTCAAGCGGATCGTGGGCAGCCCGCCGGGGCGCTACGCCCGAGAGGCGCGGGGGCGCTGAGGCCCCACGCCCCGATCCGCTGGGCGCGCCGTCAGGGCGAGGGGGCGGACTCTCGGACTCCGGACGCGGGCGGGTCCCCTTGCGCGATCTCCGTCGACCCGTTTTGGTGACCTGACGACCTCTGGGGCGAACGGGAAGGCGGCCACGCATGGCGGACATCACCCAGACCGAGACCACGGGCAGCGGCAAGGAGGCGCCGCGCAGAGCGAGTTGGCGGTCCATCGGGCCGGGCATCGTCGTCGCGGCGACCGGCGTCGGCGCCGGCGACCTCGTCGCCACCCTCATCGCGGGCGGCAAGTTCGGCTACACCCTGCTGTGGGCGGCGGTGATCGGCTGCCTCGTCAAGATCTCACTCGCGGAGGCGGCGGGCCGCTGGCACCTCGCCACCGGCCGCACCCTCTTCGACGGCTGGCGCAGCCTCGGCTCCTGGACCAGCGTCTACTTCGCGGGGTACGTCGTCGTCTGGGGCTTCGTCTACGGCGCCGCGGCGATGTCCTCCAGCGCGCTTCCGCTTGCGGCGCTCTTCCCCGACCTGATGGACCTCAAGGTGTGGGCCGTGCTGTGCGGCCTGGTGGGACTGGCGTTCGTCTGGTTCAACCAGTACGCCGTGTTCGAGAAGCTCATGACGATCCTGGTCGGCGTGATGTTCGTGGTCACCGTCTATCTCGCCATCAGGGTCACGCCCCGCCTCGACTCCGCCGTGGCCGGTCTGGTCCCCGCGCTGCCGGACGGGTCGCTCTTCTACACCCTCGGACTCATCGGCGGCGTGGGCGGCACGATCACGCTCGCCGCCTACGGCTACTGGGTCAACGCCAAGGGCTGGAACAACACGAGCTGGATGAAGGTGATGCGTCTCGACAACCGCGTCGCCTACCTCACCACCGGCATTTTCGTGGTGGCCATGCTCTTCGTGGGGGCGGAGCTGCTGCACTCCTCGGGCGTGGCCCTGGCCAAGGGCGACAAGGGCCTGCTCGACCTGAGCGGCGTCCTGGAGGAGCGCTACGGCGCGGCGACCGCGAAGCTCTTCCTCATCGGGTTCTTCGCCACGTCCTTCACCTCGCTGATCGGCGTGTGGCACGGGGTGAGCCTGATGTTCGCCGACTTCGTGACGAAGTACCGCCCGTCCCTGGCCCGCCCCGGGGTGCCCCACGAGAAGTCCACGCCGTTCCGCGCGTACCTGCTCTGGCTCACCTTCCCGCCGATCAGCCTGCTCTTCCTGGACCAGCCGTTCGGACTCGTCGTGGTGTACGGAGTGATCGGCGCCGTCTTCATGCCGTTCCTGGCCCTGACGCTGGTGTGGCTGCTGAACTCCGACCGCACCCCGGCGGAATGGCGCAATGGCAAGCTGAGTAACGCGATGCTGGGCGCGGCCGGCCTGCTCTTCGTGGTCCTCTGCGTCCAGCAGGTCCGCGACCTGCCCTGGTAGACCTCGCTCGCCGGGCGGCGCGCGGCCGTGCGGACCGCCGGGCGGCGCCCGGTCTCCCCGCCGCGGGGAGACCGGGGCGGTTCAGCGCTCGCCGGCGAGGTCGCTCTCCTGGTGCTTGCCCTTGACCGTGGCCGCAGCGGCGGCCGGCCAGGCCGCCCAGCCGGCGGCGGGCTTCAGGGCGACGTCCCGCCACCACGGCTCCGCGGGCGGTATCGAGGCGGGCTCGAACGGCTCGCCCGGGCGGGGGGTGGCGACGGTCTGGCCGGCGGTGTAGCCGGCGTAGAGGGAGCGCTCGGCGGGCTCGTGCCAGGGGTGCGGGGCGAGGTTGAAGGTGCCCCAGTGGATCGGCAGCAGCACGCCGTGCGGGGCGCCGCCCTGGAGGTCGAGGTGGGCGCGCATGCCCTCGTCCGGGGTCATGTGGATGTCCGGCCAGTACTCGGAGTACGCCCCGATCTGGATCATGGTGACGTCGAAGGGGCCGTGGGCGGCGCCGATCTCCTCGAAGCCGGGGAAGTAGCCGGTGTCGCCGCTGTGGTAGACCCGGTGCCGGGGGCCGGTGACGACCCAGGAGGCCCAGAGGGTGTGCTGCTGGTTGCGCAGGCCGCGGCCGCAGAAGTGGCGGGCGGGGGTCGCGGTGAGCCGCAGCTCGCCGACCTCCGTCGACTCGTTCCAGTCCAGCTCGCGCAGACGGGAGGCGCGCACGCCCCAGCGCTCCAGGTGCGCGCCGACGCCCAGCGGCACGACGAGGAGGGTGTCGGTCGAGGCCAGCGCCTTGATCGTCGGCAGATCGAGGTGGTCGTAGTGGTCGTGGGAGATCACGACGGCGTCGACCGGGCCGAGCGCGGCGACCGGGAAGGGCACGGGGTGCAGGCGCTTCGGCCCCGCGAAGGCGAAGGGCGAACAGCGGTCGCCCCAGACCGGGTCGAAGAGCACCCGGTGCCCGTCGATCTCGGTGAGGACGCTGGAGTGGCCGGCCCAGGTGATCCGCAGCCCGGAGGCCGGCGGGCGGGCGAGGTCGGCGAGGGTGGTGGGGTGGACGGGGATCGGGCCGGCGGGGGCCCGGAGGACCCGCTCTTCCTTCCGGAAGTAGACCTTGGCGAACTCGAGGGTGGAGCCCGAGGGCCGGTGGCGTGCCGCCACGGGGTTCTGGAAGACGCCGTCCGCGAAGTTCGGGGAGCGCCGGATGCGCTCCATGCGCGCGCCGGACGGGTCGGCGCCGAAGGCCGCCGGGCGCAGGGCGCGCAGCCGCGCCCGCAGCGGATGGTCGGAACCGGTGCCGGTCAACGGAGCCTCCTGAGGATGTAGGGGTCGTTCCATTATGGGCGGCCCCCGGTCCTCCCGGCCTGAACCGTGGGCGATACTGAACCGCCGTTCAGTAAGGGGGCCTGTCCCCGCCCGTCCCCACCGCCCCTTCCGCCCCCTGGAGACGTCCGTGAACACCTCACCCCTGCTGTCCGTCGCCTGGACCGACCACGTCACGGGCAGCCGGGGCCATCTGGTCGTCGACCGGCTGGTGCGCGGGGTGGCCAGCGGTGGGCTGCGGATGCGGAAGGGGTGCACGGCCGGGGAGGTGGCCGGGCTCGCCCGTGGCATGACCATGAAGGAGGCCCTGCACTACGACCCGCGCGGCCGCTACGTCCCGCTCGGGGGCGCCAAGGGCGGGATCGACTGCGACCCGCGCTCCCCCGAGGCGTACGGCGTCCTGGTGCGCTATCTGCGGGCGATGCGTCCGTACGTCGAGCGCTTCTGGACCACCGGCGAGGATCTGGGGCTGACCCAGGACCGGGTCGACCGGGCGGCCGCGGAGGCCGGACTCGTCTCCACCGTCCAGGCGGTCTTCCCGCTCCTGGAGGACGAGGCCGCGGCCCGCCGGCGGCTCGCCGACGCCTTCGCACGGAGCGTGGACGGGATCGGGCTCGGCGAGCTGGTGGGCGGCTGCGGGGTCGCCGAGGCCGCCCTGGCGGCGCTGGACCGGGCGGCGCGTCCGTACGCCGGAGTGCGGGTCGCGGTGCAGGGCTTCGGGACGATGGGCGGCGCCACCGCCCGTTTCCTGGACCGGGCCGGGCTCTCGGTGGTCGCCGTCGCCGACGCGCGCGGGACGATCGCCAACCCGGCGGGTCTGGACGTGGAGGCGTTGCTCGCGGCGCGGGACGGGCACGGGGTCGTGGACCGCTCCGCCCTGCGGCCCGGGGACCGGGAGGAGCCGGGTGCGGCGTGGCTGGCGGCGGACGTGGACATCCTGGTCCCGGCCGCCGTCTCGTACGCGATCGACGCGGGGAACCAGCGTCTCGTCCGGGCCCGCTGGGTGGTGGAGGCGGCCAACATGCCGGTCCTTCCGGAGGCGGAGGAGGCCCTCGCGGCGCGCGGGGTCGTGGTGCTGCCGGACGTGGTGGTGAACTCCGCCACGAACGCCTGGTGGTGGTGGACGCTCTTCGGCGACATCGGCGCCGACGCCGAGGAGGCGTTCGCGCACACCCGGCGGGCGATGCGGTCCCTGGTGGGCCGGATGCTGGACCGCGCGGAGGTGGACGGGACGCCGCCGCGCGCGGCGGCACACGCGCTGGCGGAGGAGCGGCTGCGCGAGCTGGACGAGCGCTACGGCTGGTACTGACGGGGGCGTGCGCCGGAGCGGGAGACCCCTCGCATTGCTGATCATGCCCGCGTCAGGTGCTGTGTAGGGTGAACGGCGTGGCGAGAGTGCGGTTGAACGTGGCGGAGCGGCAGGAGGACCTGCTGCGGGCCGCCGTCGAGCAGATCGAGGCGCGGGGTGTGACGGCCGTGCGGATCGCGGACGTCGCCTCGGCCCTCGGGGTGAGCAACGCGCTCGTGCTCTACCACTTCTCCACGAAGGAGAAGCTCGTCGCGGCGGCCTTCGCGTACGCCGCCGAGGGCGACCTCGTCCATCTGCGCCGGCTCCTGGGGCGCCGCACCACGGCTCTGCGCCGACTGCGGTCGGCGGTCCGCTGGTACGCCCCGACCGGCCAGGCCAAGGGCTGGCGGCTGTGGATCGAGGGCTGGTCGGCCAGTCTGCGCGACCCGGCCCTGCGCGAGGTGGCGGCCGCCCTGGACCAGCAGTGGAAGGCGGCCCTCACCGAGGTGATCGCGGAGGGCGCGGCGGCCGGCGAGTTCCCCTGCCCCGACCCGGCCGGCGCGGCCTGGCGGCTGACCGCCTTCCTGGACGGCCTCGCGGTTCAGATGACCTCCTACGCCGGCTCCCTCTCCCGCGCCGCCATGCTGGAGTGGGCGGACGCGGCCCTCGCGCGCGAGCTGGGCCTGCCCGACGCCCCCGCGAGGCCACCGGGCGGGGGCGGCCGGTAGCCGCTGCGGGGGCCCGGCCCTCCAGGCTCCTGCCGCCGCTCCCCCGGCTCGGCCGAGGGGCGTCCACGGCCGTGCGACGCCTCCGCCGACGCCCCTCGGAGCAACGGCCGGCCCGCGGCACGCGGCTGCCGGCCATGGTCCTGCCCTCCGGGCTCCTGCCGTCCGCCGCCCGTCACGGGCGCGCGGAGGGGGGCGCGGTCCGGGCGCCGCCGGGAGGAGCGGGCGGCTCCGCCGCCCGCGTCAGCGCAGTTCGTAGACCGCCGTCACGGTCACCTGCTCCTCGATCTCACCGGGGGCCAGCGGGACCTCCGGGGCATCGGCCGGCATGGCCGGGACCGCGCCCGAGATCGGGCGGACGGCCTCGCCCTCGGTGAGGGAGACGAGGCGGCCGAGGCGGTGGCCGCTGAGACGGGCGTGCTGGGTCGCCTTGTCGTGGGCGTCCCGGTGGGCGGCCTCGCGGGCCTTGGTGCGCAGGGCGCCGGGGTCGGCGACGTCGAACGCCACGCTGTTGACCCGGCCCGTGTCGCCGGTCGCGTCGTTGACGGCGCCGATGACCCGGCCCGCCCGGTCGATGCCCCGGACCTTGACGGAGAAGGACTGCCCGGCCTGGTAGCCCGCGACCCGGTTCTCGCCGCCGTCGGTCTGGGTGTAGACGGCGGAGAGGGAGAGGCTGTCGGTCCTGATGTCCCGGTCGGCCACCGCCTCCTTGCGGAGTGCGGCGAGCAGCGCCTCGGCGGCGGTGCGCTGCGCGCTCATCGCCTCCTTGGCGGTCTTACGGGTGACCTCCACGCCCACCGAGAGGACCGCCACGTCGGGCGCGGCGGCGGCCCGGCCGGTCCCGGTCACGGTGACGGTCGTGGGCGCGGCGGCCGGGGCGGCGGCCACGGCGGGTGCGGTGGGGACGGCGGCGAGCGCGGGGACGGCGCCCGCGAGGAGGAGCCCGCCGAGGGCCGTGCCCGCCACCAGGGCGCGGCCCAGAGCCCGGCGGGCGGGGCCGGAGGCGGCGGTGGGGGCGGCGAAAGGGGCGTGGGGCGTGCGGAGATGGCTGGTCGTCACGGACGGTCCTTTCGGGAACGGCGGCCGGAGGACCCGGCGCGCACATCCCAACACCCCCCGGCCCCCGCTCCCGGGCGCCACTCCTGCCCCGTCACCCGCACAGGTCTGCGCACACGCCCAGGTCGCCCGCGCGCCCCCTCCCGCACGGGGAGCGCCCCCGGCGCACCGCACTGTCAGTGCCGCTTGGTAGAAATCTCGCAACAGCCGATCAACGCCGTCCGGTGCCCGGGAGTAGTCATGACCATTTCGACCCCCTTGGGGGAGCTGCACGGCCTGCCCGTCTTCGACTTCCCCGGCCCCGACTCCAGGGTCGCGCTGCCGGACGCGGCCTCCGTGGCGTGGCGCCTCTCCGCGCCGACGTACAGCGAGCCGGACGACGAGCCGTGGGAGCCGCTCTTCGACCGCTTCCTCCGCACGGTGGACGCCGGCCGGGTCCGCGCGCTGGTGGTCGGCGGCTGGGACGAGGCCTACGAGAACTCGTCGGCACCGATCGTCGCCGCGCTCATCGGGGCCAACGACCGGCTCACCGCGCTCGAAGCGGTCTTCCTCGGCGACATGACCTTCGAGGACTGCGAGATCTCGTGGATCCAGCAGAGCGACGTGACACCGCTGCTCGCCGCCTATCCCCGGCTGCTGGAGTTCGGGGTGCGCGGAGGCTCGGAGCTCGCCTTCCCGTCGATCCACCACGCCGGGCTGCGGTCGCTCGTGGTGGAGTCCGGCGGTCTGGGCGCGGGGGTGGTGCGCGGTATCGCGGGCAGTGATCTGCCCGCACTGGAGAACCTCGACCTCTGGCTCGGCTCGGACGAGTACGGCGGCGACAGCACGGTCGCGGACCTGGAGCCGCTGCTCGCCGGGACCGCGTTCCCCTCCCTGCGCCATCTGGGGCTGCGCAACAGCCACATCCAGGACGAGATCGCCGCCGCCGTCGCGAACGCCCCGGTCGTCGCCCGGCTCGACCGGCTCGATCTGTCGATGGGCACGCTCACCGACGAGGGCGGGGCGGCCCTCCTCGCCGGGGGGCCGCTGACTCACCTGGCCTACCTCGGCCTCTCCCACCACTACCTCTCCAAGGAGATGCGCGAGCGGATCATCGACGCGCTGACCCCGCACGGGGTGACGGTCGACGTCGACGACGCGCAGCAGCCGGACGAGAACGGCGGCGTGGTCTACCGGTACGTCGCGGTCGCCGAGTGACCCGAGCGCTCGTGCGCGGCGTCCCCGGGCGGGCGCGGGGGGCCGCCCCCGCGCGCGTGCCGTCCCGGGCGGGGTCCGGGGAGGCCGCCCTCCGTCTGGCCGTCGTCGGCAATCCGGCGGGCCGCCGCGTCCGGTTCTTCGTGGACGCGGTGGCCGCCGCCGGGCTGCCTCCGGCACGGGTCGTGCCCTGGCTCGACGTGCTGCGGGGCGGGGCGCGGTTCACGGCGGGCGAGCTGGTCCGTCTCGATTCGCCGAGCGAGGACCCGGAGGTCGACCGGCTGCTGCGCGGCGTCTCGGACACGACCCGCGTCGAGGGCACCGGGCGGTGGTACGCGCGCTTTATCGCGGCCGTGTCGGCGCTGGCCGCCGACGTCCGGTCCGCGGGGGCGGTCCTGGTCGAAGATCCCGGCGAGCTGGCCGTGCTGTTCGACAAGCGGCTCGGGCACGGCGTGCTCCGCGAGGCCTCGGTGCCGGTGCCCACGTCGCCGACCTCGGGGCCGGACGCGCCGCCCGTGCGTGGCTGGGACGACGTCGTGGCGCTGACGGCGGCCGCCGGGGCGCGCCGGGTGTTCGTGAAGCTCGCGCACGGTTCCTCGGCCTCCGGGGTGCTGGCGGTGGAGACCGCACCCGGCGGCCGGGTCCAGGCGACCACGTCCGTGGAGCGCGGCCCGGACGGCGCTCTCTTCAACTCCCTGCGAGTGCGCCGCTATCGGACGGAGCGCGAGGTCGCCGCGATCGTGGACGCGCTGGCTCCCGACGGGCTGCACATCGAGCGCTGGCTGCCGAAGGCGGCCCAGGCCGGTCGCGTCGTCGACCTGCGGGTGGTGGTGGTCGACGGGCGGGCCGGCCACGCCGTCGTGCGCACCAGCCGTTCTCCCATGACCAACCTTCATCTGGGCGGTGCCCGGGGCGATCTGGAGGCGGCGCGCGGCGCGGTCGCCGCGGCCGGAGGGCGGTGGGAGGACGTGCTGGGCGTGGCCGAGCGGGCGGCCGCCGCCTTCCCCGGCACCCGGTGCGTGGGCGTCGACCTGCTGCCATCCTCCGACTGGCGGCGCTTCGCCGTCGGCGAGGTCAACGCCTTCGGCGACCTGCTGCCCGGGCTCACCGGCCTGCCGGGCAGCGGCGCCGAGGGCCTGGACACCTACGCGGCCCAAGTCGCCGCCCTCATCCGTACCCGAACCCCCGCCCCGGCCGCCACCCAGCCGGCCGCCCCGGCCACCGGCCCGGCTGCCATCACGCCGACCTCCCCGGCCACCGGCCCCGCCGCTCCAGCCCCTGCCCCCACCCCGACGGCCTCCGCCGCGGACGCCGGCCCCGCCACCCCCGTACCCCCGCGCACCCCAGGAACGAGCACCCCGTGAAACAGCGGCCCGAGCCCGACATGAACGAGATCGTCGGCAGCCACGACCTCCTCCTGGTCACGCTCGACACCCTGCGCTACGACGTCGCCGCCGAACTGGCCGCCGCCGGCCGCATCCCGAACCTCGCCCGCCACCTCCCCGGCGGCCGCTGGGAGCGCCGGCACGCCCCCGGCAGCTTCACCTACGCCTCCCACCAGGCGATCTTCGCCGGCTTCCTGCCGACCCCGGACACCCAGGGCCCGCACCCCCGCCTCTTCGCCGCGCGGTTCGCGGGCAGCGAGAGCACCGCAGAGGGCACCTTCGTCCACGACACCCCCGACTTCGTCTCGGGCCTGGCCCGGAGGGGCTACCGCACCGTCTGCGTCGGCGGCGTCGGCTTCTTCAACCGGCAGGGTCCGCTCGGCTCCGTGCTGCCGGACCTCTTCCAGGAGAGCCACTGGGAGCCCGAGTTCGGGGTCGCCTCCCCGACCTCCTTCGCGTCCCAGGTGACCCGGGCCGAGGAGATCGTGGCGGATCTCCCGCCGGAGCAGCGCCTGTTCCTCTTCGTCAACGTCTCCGCGCTGCACCAGCCCAACTGGTTCCATCTCCCCGGCGCGACCCGGGAGTCCGGGGACACCCGCGCCTCGCACGCGGCGGCCCTGGAGTACGTCGACCGGCACATCGGCCGGCTCCTCGCCGCCATGAGCAGCCGCCGCCCCTGCTTCGCCATCGTCTGCTCCGACCACGGCACCGCGTACGGAGAGGACGGCTTCACCGGTCACCGTCTCGGCCACGAGGTCGTCTGGACCGTGCCGTACGCCCACTTCCTCCTGGACGGCCCGGAGGCGGTCGCGTGACCGGGGCCCCGCGTCCGTACCAGAGCTACGTCTACGCCTACCCGCACAAGACGGCGTACCGCCCGCTCCCCCACCCGGCGCCGTCCCTGGCCGACCTGTGGGCCGACCAGCCGAAGGACGCGCTCTCCCTCTACGCCCACATACCGTTCTGCGAGGTCCGCTGCGGGTTCTGCAACCTCTTCACCCGGATCGGCGCCCCCGGCGAGCTGACCACCCGCTATCTCGATGCCCTCGACCGGCAGGCGACGGCCGTGCGCGGGGCGCTCGGTGACGCCGGGCCCGTCCGGTTCGCCACGGCCGCCTTCGGCGGCGGCACGCCGACGTTCCTGACCGCCCCCGAGTTGGAGCGGCTCTGCGACATCTCCGAGCGGCGGATGGGCGTCGACCTGCGGTCCGTCCCCCTATCCGTCGAGACCTCCCCCGCGACCGCGACCGCCGACCGGCTCGCCGTCCTCGCCGAGCGCGGGGCGACCCGGCTCAGCATCGGGGTGCAGAGCTTCGTCGAGGCCGAGGCGCGGGCCGCCGTCCGCCCGCAGCGCCGGGAGGACGTGGAGGCGGCGCTCGGCCGGATCCGTGACGTGGGCGTCCCCGTCCTCAACATCGACCTGATCTACGGCATCGACGGCCAGACCGAGGAGTCCTGGCTGCGCTCGCTCGACGCGGCCCTCGCCTGGCGGCCGGAGGAGCTGTACCTCTACCCGCTCTACGTCCGCCCGCTCACCGGCCTCGGCCGGCTCTCCCCCGCCGATGCCGACCGCGAGTGGGACCGTCTGCGGCTGCGCCTCTACCGCCGGGGCCGGGACCATCTGCTGGCCTCGGGCTACGAGCAGGTGTCGATGCGGATGTTCCGCCGGGCCGACGCCCCGCCCCTGAGCGCGGACGACTATGCCTGCCAGACCGACGGCATGATCGGGCTTGGCTGCGGAGCCCGCTCGTACACCTCGTCGCTGCACTACTCCTTCGACTACGCCGTCGACATGCGCGAGATCCGCTCCCTCATCGACGCGTACACGGAGACCGGGCCGGAGGGATTCCGCCGGGCGCAGGTGGGCCGGTGGGTCGACGCGGGCGAGGCGCGCCGCCGCCATCTGCTCCAGTCGCTGCTCCAGGCCGAGGGGATGGACGTCCGCGGGTACGAGGACAGGTTTGGCACCTCCCCTGTCGCCGACTTCCCGGCCGAACTGCGCCGGTTCGAGGCGCTCGGCTGGCTGGACGAGGAGGCGCCGGCCGGGCTGCTCCGGCTCTCCGCCGAGGGGCTCGCCCACTCGGACGGGATCGGACCCGAGCTGTTCTCCCCCGCCGTGCGGGCGGCGATGGCCGCCTACGAGCCGAAGTAGGGCCGCGTGGACCTGACGATCCTGTACCGGGGGCCGCTGGCCTCCTGTGACTACGACTGTCCGTACTGCCCCTTCGCCAAGCGGCGCGACAGCCGGGAGCAACTCCGCGCGGACCGGGCCGCGCTGGAACGGTTCTCCGCCTGGGTGGCCGGGCAGACCGGCGACCGGCTGCGGATCCTGTTCACCCCGTGGGGCGAGGGACTGGTCCGCTCCTGGTACCGGCGGACGCTCACCGAGCTGTCCCGGCTGCCGCATGTCGAGCGGGTCGCGATCCAGACCAACCTGAGCTGCCGCACCGACTGGCTGGCGGAGGCCGACCCCCGGACCCTCGCGCTCTGGTGCACGTACCACCCCGGCCAGACGCCCTACGACCGGTTCCTCGCCAAGTGCGGTGAGCTGGCGGCCCGGGGGACGCGGTTCAGCGTGGGGGTCGTCGGACTGCCGGAGCACCGGGAGCACGCCGTACGGCTGCGGGCGGAGCTGCCGTCCGAGGTCTACCTCTGGATCAACGCCGCCGAGGGGTACGCCTACACCGACGAGGAGGCCGACGCCTGGACGGCGCTCGACCCCCTCTTCCCGTACAGCCGCCGTCCGCACCGCTCGGCCGGTCTCCCCTGCCGGACCGGCGAGTCGGTGATCTCCGTGGACGGCGACGGGACGGTCCGGCGCTGCCACTTCGTCAAGGCCGAGCTGGGCGGTCTCTACGACGGTTCCTACCGCGCCGCCCTGCGCCCGCGCGCCTGCCCGCTCTCCGTCTGCGACTGCCACATCGGCTACGTCCATCTGGAGTCGCTGCCGCTGTACGACGTGTTCGCGGGCGGGGTCCTGGAGCGGATCCCGGCGGCGCCGCCGGGCGGTCCTAGAGGGGCATGAGGTCGGGCCGCTTGGCCGCCACGTGGTCGCCCGAACTCTCGCCCCGCAGCCGGCGGCCGATCCACGGCACGAGGTACTCCCTGGCCCACAGGATGTCGTCGCGGCGCAGGTCGAGCGCGCCGCGCGGGGGCAGGGGCGGCCACGGCTGGTCCGGGTCGGCCGGTACCTCGATGCCGAGGACCTGGGCGGCGCGGAGCGCGACGCGGGTGTGCCCCTCGGGCGAGAGGTGCAGCCGGTCACCGTCCCAAGCCCGCCTGTCCTGGACGGACTTGAGCGACCACAGGTCCAGGACCGGGCAGCCGTAGCGGTCGGCGATGGACCGGACGTGGGCGGTGTAGGTGGCGATCTTGCCGCGCAGATGGCGCAGCACGGGCACGTCGCGGGTGTCGAAGCCGGTGGTCACCATGACCGTGCCGACGGCCGAGGTGAGGTCGGCGACGGCGCGCTCGAAGCGTTCGGCGACGGCGTCCGGGTCGCTGCCGGGCCGGATGATGTCGTTGCCGCCCGCGCAGAAGGTCACCAGGTCGGGGGCGAGCTGCTTCGCCCGCGGGACCTGCTCCGCCACGATCTGGTCGAGGAGGCGTCCGCGCACGGCCAGATTGGCGTAACGGAACGCGTCGTTCTCCGGCAGCCGGTCGGCGAGGAGGACCGCGAAACGGTCCGCCCAGCCGAGGAAGCTCCCGCCGGGGCCGGGGTCTCCCACGCCCTCGGTGAAGCTGTCTCCGATCGCCGCGTACGACCCGAATACGTCCATGTCTCTTGATCTCGAATCGTCTGCCACGGGAGCACATCTTTCCTTTACGGGTGTGACCTACGCGACCGTAAGGAGGGGTTGACGGAGGGTGAGATATGCCACCGGTCAAGATTGCACCAAGGCGGAATACGCGAAGGGCCCGGCACGAAGGTGCCGGGCCCGGTGCGCACCCGGAGAGAAGGCGATTCCGGGTGGGGTGCGTCAGATACCGACGCCCTTCTGGCGGAGGTACTCGAGCGGGTCGATGTCCGAGCCGTAGCTCGGCCCGGTGCGCATCTCGAAGTGGAGGTGCGGGCCGCTGGAGTTGCCGGTGGAGCCCGACAGGCCGATCTCGTCGCCGCCGCTGACGGACTGGCCGGTGGAGACGGAGAGGGAGGAGAGGTGGGCGTACTGCGAGTAGGTGCCGTCCGCGTGCTGGATGACGACCTCGTTGCCGTACGAACCGCTCCAGCCGGCGGAGTGGACGGTGCCCGCGCCGACGGCCTTGACGGAGGTGCCGGAGGAGGCCATGAAGTCGACGCCCGTGTGGTAGCCGGAGGACCACATGGAGCCCGAGGCGCGGTACTGGGTGGAGATGCCGCCGCTGACGGGGGCGACCCAGCCGGAGGACGCGGCCTGGGCGGGCTGCTCCTGGGCGGGCGCCGGCTGGGTGCGCTCGGCGCTGCGGGAGCTGCGGGTCTCGGACGCGTCGGCGGAGGACTTCTCGGCCTTGGGGGCGGCCTTCGGCGCGGCCTTGGGGGCCTTGGCCTTCGGGGCGGGCGCCTCGGCCGTCGACTTCGCGCCGATGCTGAGCTTCATGCCGGGGAAGATCAGCGAGGGGTTCTCGCCGACGACCTGGCGGTTGTCCTGGTAGAGCTTCTTCCAGCCGCCGGCCAGGTGGTGCTCGGAGGCGATCTTGGACAGGTAGTCGCCCGCCACGACGGAGTACGTCGTGGGCTTCGCCTTGGCGGCGGCGGGGGCGGCCGGCGCCTTCGCGGGAGCGGCGGCCACGGCGGCGACGGCCTGCTCGGGGGTCACGGTCGGGGCGGACTTCTCGGCGGCGTGGGCTCCGGTCGCGCCGAGGAGCGGCAGGGCGACGACGGCGCCGCCCGTTCCGGCGGCGACGAATCCGCGCGTGATCGGGTTGACCTTGGGACGGCGGTGCTTACCCTTCGCGGGCATGGCGAATTCCTCTCCGTCGCCTACGAGGTGAGCTGTCGGGTTCGGGCTGGAGTTGCCCGGTCGCGATCGCTCGCGACTTCACCCCAAGCCGCTCCGGATCGACCGGATCGGCGTACTACCTGGGTCCCCCGCTCCTGCCGTACGTGGGTGGGTGCGGATTCCGGACGGTGGCAGGATTCGGCGGTCCGACCGGATTGACGGTGACCGTAGACGAGCGGGGTCGGCGTGAACAAGCCGCTCTTTTCCCCGCCCATTCGGAGGAGCGATATACGTCCGGAATTCCGGTCACCCTCCGTGGATGCGGGACTCTCGACATCCTTTTCTCGCAGGGCGTTTGCAGAAGACGATCAGGCACGGTCCGTCACCTGTGAGACGCTGCTCACGCGACGAAACCCATCTCCCCTGCAATCAGGGCGCGTTATCACCAAGGCCCTAATTCGGACAGAACACCCATTCCCGTCCGAGGGGTGTGCGCCCGGCTCGTCACCCGGAATGATTGCCCCTGGAACCGATCTCGTATCGTCGAAGTCCGCCAACCTTCAGGAGCACTCGTGACGCAGCAGCTGCCCCAGGTCTCGTCGACCGAACCCGAGCTGACCGGGGTCCGCAATTTCCGGGACGTGGGCGGCCTGCCGACCGAGGACGGCGGGTCGGTCCGGTTCGGACGCCTCTACCGCAGTGGCCACCTCGCCCATGCCACCGAGGACGACGCGGCCTTCCTCGCCGGCCTGGGGCTGCACACCGTCTTCGACTTCCGCAACGCGGCCGACCGGAAGGTGGAGGGCGCGGACGTCGAGCTGCCCGGCGTGCGGAACGTGAACATCCCGCTCAACGACCCGGCGGACGGCAAGGAGTTCTGGAAGCTGGTCAGCGGCGGCGAACTGGATCAGCTGCGCGAGGCGCTCGGCGACGGTAAGGCGGCCGACCGAATGTCCGATTCCTACCGGAAGATGGTGGTCGAGCGGACGGCGGAGCACAGCCGCGTCCTGCACGCGATGGCCGACGACAGCGTTCCCGCGCTGATGCACTGCGCCGCCGGGAAGGACCGGGCGGGGCTCTCCATCGCGATCTCGCTGCTCGCGGTGGGCGTCGAGCGGGAGGCGATCGAGGCGGACTACGTCAAGTCGAACGACCCGCACCGCCGCTACAAGATCCGCCGCAGCTCCACCTCGGCGGACGCCATGGCGCCCGAGGTGATGGAGCTGCTGAGCCCCCTCTTCGACGCGCGGGTGGAGTACCTCCGGGCGGCCTTCGAGACGATGGAGCAGACCTGGGGAACGGTCGAGGCGTATCTCTCGCAGGGCCTCGGGCTCACCCCGGAGACCCGGGAGCGCCTGCGCCGGAGCCTGGTGACCGGGCCCACCGAGGTCTGAGCGGCCGGGACCGGCGCGACGAGCGAGCGGGGCCGGGCCTCCGGGCCCGCTCGCGGTCCGCTACTGGTTCTGGCCGCCGAGCAGGAACAGCAGGTAGAGGAAGCCGGCGAAGAGGTGTCCGGCCACCAGATAGGCGAAGAGCCGCAGGACCAGGCCCTTGGGGAACTTGCCGCCCCCACGCTCCTCGCCGGTGACCGCAGTTGATTTGTCGGACATGTCGGATCCCTTCCGGGGGCTCATCGCGGGCGGGCGGTCGTGTCGCCGAGACAGGTCTCGGCCGCGGGGCTCTGCATCAGCGTGTGGACGAAGAGCAGGTCGGCGCCCCCGCGCGTGGCGGCGCCGATGCGGTGGGGCGTGAGCGAGTCGAAATGGGCGCTGTCGCCCGGGTCCAGGACGTGCACGGCGCCGCCGAGGGAGAGCCGCACCCGCCCGTCGATCACGTGCAGCCACTCCTCGCCGGGATGGACGCGCACGATGTCGGAGCGGGTGGCGTACGGCACGTGGACGCGGAGCGCCTGCAGGGCGCGGCCGGCTCCGCCCGCCTGGTGGTAGATCCAGCCGTCGGCCTCGACCGGCTCGGACCGGTCGGCGCGGATGACCGGGTCGCGCTCGGGGGGCACCTCGCCGAGGAGCGCGGAGACCGTCGTACCGTAGATACGGGCCAGCGCGAGCAGCATCGGCAGCGAGGGCTGGCGCCGGCCGGTCTCCAGGCGCGAGAGGTGCGCCGGGGAGAGCCTGGCCCGCCGGGCCGCGACTTCCAGGGTGAGCCCGCGCCGTCGGCGCAGCCCCCGCAGCTGGGGGGCCATGTCGGGCAGCGCGCCGGCTTCGTCCGGGCCGTCCGGCGCGAGGGGGTCCGGGGACGGCTCCCCGGGGAGGTGCTCCATGCCCCCATTGCGCCAGGATCTTTCCCCTGAGGCAAGTTTCTTGCCTCAGGGGCAAATCCGCCCCGGCCAGGAGCGCCCGACCGTGAGGGCCGCCGTGCCGTCTCCGGTGCTAGCGCTGTGCGACGGCCTGCTTGACCAGCGTCTTGCCGAAGTCCCACATCAGTCCGCCGCCCCCGTGCGCCTCGTCCATCACCGCCGTGAAGGCGGTCATGAACCGCTCCACGTCCGTCTCGTCGATCACCAGCGGCGGAATCAGTTTGATCACTTCCATGTGGTCACCCGACACCTGGGTCAGGATGCGGTGCCGCTGGAGCAGCGGGACGACCACCATCTGGGCGAAGAGTCCCTTGCGGGCGGCCTGCAGCATGGTCCACCGGCCGCGCAGCCCGAGCGAGGAGGGCCGCCCGAACTGGATCCCGATCATCAGGCCCCGGCCGCGGATGTCGTGCAGGAGTTCGTAGCGCGGGACGAGCTCCCGCAGCCGCGAGGACAGCAGCTCGCCCATCCGCCGCGCGTGCGCCACCGTCCCCTCGGACTCCATCACCGAGAGCACGGCCAGCCCGGCCGCCATGGCCTGCGCGTTCGACCCGAAACTGGCCGAGTGGACGAGCACCCGGTCCATCGAGGAGTACACCTTCTTGAAGATCCAGTCCTTGCCCAGGGTCGCCCCGACGGGGACGTACCCGCCGGAGAGCGCCTTGGCGACGCAGACCAGGTCGGGCTCGACCCCGTCCTCGTGCTGGTACGCGTAGAAGTCGCCGGTCCTGCCGAGCCCGGTCTGCACCTCGTCGGCGATGAGCAGCGCCCCGTGCCGGTGCAGCAGCTCCTGGGCCGCGCACAGGAATCCGGGCGGGGCCTCCTGGACGCCCTTGCCCTGGATGGGCTCCACGACGAAGGCGGCGACGTCCCCCGTGCGCAGCTCCCGCTCCAGCGCGTCGAGGTCGCCCAGCTCGATCGGGGTGTCGGGCAGAAGCGGGGCGAAGCCGTCGCGGAAGCTCTTCTCGCCGTTGACGGAGAGAGAGCCGGTGGTCAGGCCGTGGAAGGCGTGCGAGCAGTAGAGGATCCTCGGCCGTCCGGTGGCGTACCGCGCGAACTTCAGCGCCGTCTCCACGGCCTCCGTGCCGCTGTTGCCGAAGAAGACCCGGTCCAGGTGGGGGCTGTGGGCGAGGAGCCGTTCGGCCAGCAGTCCGGGCAGGGGCTGGCAGTCGAAGCGGGTGAGGTCGGCGAGCGAGGCGTCGAGGACGTCGTGGAGGGCCTTGCGGACGACGGGGTGGTGCCGGCCGAGGCCCATGACGCCGAAGCCGGCCAGCATGTCGAGGTAGTCGCCGCCCTCGGCATCCCAGAAGTGGGCGCCCTCGGCCCGCTCGTACACCTTGTCGAAGCCGAGGGTGTGCAGCATGCGCGGCAGCTGGTGGTTGAGGTGCCGGGTGTGCAGCTCGTACCGCTCGGCGCCGCGGGCGGCCAGCAGCGCCCGGAGATCGAAGGCGCCCTCGGGGCGGTCCGTCGCGTGGCCCATGGCGTCGTTCATCGAGCCTTCTCCTTGTGTGCCAGGGCGGCGCTGATCCGTCCGGCGATCTCCACCGGGGTGAGCCCGAGGTCGGCGAGCACCTCGCTCCTCCTGGCGTGGGCGAGGAACTGTTCGGGGATCCCGAAGGACCGCAGGGGCACGTCGACGTCCGCGTCGCGCAGCGCCTGGCCGACGGCGGCGCCGACCCCTCCCGTACGGCTGTTGTCCTCCACGACGGCGACGAGCCGGTGCCGGGCGGCGAGCGGGGGGAGGTGGGCGTCGACCGGTGTGACCCAGCAGGGGTCGACGACGGTGCAGCGCACTCCGCGGTCGGCGAGCAGGTCGGCGGTACGGAGGCAGGTGTCGGCCATCACGCCGACGGCGACCAGCAGGACCTCCGCATCGGGCTCGTCGCGCAGCACGTCCATCCGGCCGATCCGGCCCACGGCGGGGATCGGCTCGCCCGCCGTCTCCTTGGGGAAGCGCAGCAGCGTCGGCGCGTCGTGGACGTCGACGGCCTCGCGCAGCTGGGCGCGCAGCCGGTCGGTGTCGCGCGGGGCGGCGATCCGCAGTCCGGGGACGACCTGGAGGAGGGAGAGGTCCCAGACGCCGTTGTGGGAGGCGCCGTCGGTGCCGGTGACACCGGCCCGGTCGAGGACGAAGGTGACGCCGCACTTGTGCAGGGCGACGTCCATCAGGAGTTGGTCGAAGGCGCGGTTGAGGAAGGTGGCGTAGACGGCGACGACCGGGTGGAGCCCGCCGGCGGCGAGGCCGGCCGCCGACACGGCGGCGTGCTGCTCGGCGATGCCCACGTCCCAGACCCGGTCGGGGAAGCGCTCGGCGAAGCGGCTCAGGCCGACGGGCTGGAGCATGGCGGCGGTGATCGCGACGACGTCGGGCCGCTCGGCGCCGATCTCGGCGAGGGCGTCGCCGAAGACGGCGGTCCAGGACGGTCCGGCCGCCGGGGCGAGGGGTGCGCAGGTGTGCGGGTCCATGGCGCCGACGGCGTGGAAGCGGTCGGCCTCGTCCCGGAGGGCCGGCTGGTAGCCGCGGCCCTTCTCGGTGAGGCAGTGCACGAGCACCGGTCCGTGGAACCGCTTCGCGCGCCGCAGCGCGGACTCGACGGCGGCGATGTCGTGCCCGTCGACGGGGCCGAGGTACTTCAGGCCGAGGTCCTCGAAGAGGCCCTGGGGCGCGAAGGTGTCCTTGAAGCCCTTCTTGGCGCCGTGCAACGACCCGTAGAGCGGCTTGCCCACGACGGGCGTGCGCTCCAGGATGTCCTTGCCGCGGGCCAGGAAGCGTTCGTAGCCGTCGCTGGTCCGCAGGGTCGCCAGATGGTCGGCGAGGCCGCCGATGGTGGGGGCGTAGGACCGTTCGTTGTCGTTGACGACGATGATCAGCGGCCGGTCGCGGGCGGCGGCGATGTTGTTGAGCGCCTCCCAGGCCATACCGCCGGTCAGGGCGCCGTCGCCGATGACGGCGACGACGTGGTCGTCCTTGCCCCGGCGTTCGTTGGCCTTGGCGAGGCCGTCGGCCCAGCCGAGGACGGTGGAGGCGTGCGAGTTCTCGATGACGTCGTGCTCGGACTCGGCGCGTGAGGGATAGCCGGAGAGTCCGCCCTTGCCGCGCAGCTTCGAGAAGTCCTGGCGGCCGGTGACGAGTTTGTGGACGTAGCTCTGGTGCCCGGTGTCCCAGAGGATGCGGTCGGCGGGCGAGTCGAAGACCCGGTGGAGGGCGAGGGTCAGCTCGACCACGCCCAGGTTGGGTCCCAGGTGACCGCCGGTCCGGGCGACCGAGTGGATCAGGAACCGCCGGATCTCCTCGGCCAGTGCGGTCAGCTCCGGACCGTCGAGCGGCCGGAGGTCGTGCGGCCCCCGGATGTTCTCCAGGATCGTCATGTGCGGCCCCCTTTCTCGCGGAGGCGGGGGCCCGCGACGGTGTCGCGGGCTCCCCGCACCCCTCGGATCAGCCGTTGCTTCCGGAGACGGTCTCGCGGACCGCCCGGAGGGACTCCTTCAGCGAGCCCATGGTGGCGAGGACGGCGGTGGGTTCGTAGCCGCAGTGCGCCATGCAGTTGGCGCAGCGCGGGTCCTTGCCGCGGCCGTACTTCTCCCAGTCGGTGTCCTCGACCAGCTCGCGGTAGGTGGGCACGTATCCGTCGCTCATCAGATAGCAGGGTCGCTGCCAGCCGAAGAGGGAGTAGTTCGGGATCGCCCACGCGGTGCAGGGGAAATCGGCCTTGCCTTCCAGGAAGTCCAGGAAGAGCGGCGAGTGGTTGAGGCGCCAGCGGCGCCGGTTGCCGCCCGCGAAGGCCTTCCGGAAGAGCTCCCTGGTCTGTTCGACGCCGAGGAAGTGCTCCTGGTCGGGCGCCTTCTCGTAGGCGTACGCGGGCGAGATCATCATCTCGTCGACCCGGAGGTCGTCGTTGAGGTAGTTGAGCACCTCGATGATGGTCTGCGGGGTGTCGGTGTTGAAGAAGGTGGAGTTGGTGGTGACCCGGAAGCCGCGCCGCTTGGCCTCCTTGATCGCCGCCACCGCCTCGTCGAAGACGCCTTCCTTGGCGACGGACTCGTCGTGCCGCTCACGCAGCCCGTCGATGTGCACGGCGAAGGCGAAGTACGGGGAGGGGGTGAAGTTCTCCAGCTTCTTGCGCAGCAGCATGGCGTTGGTGCAGAGGAAGACGTACTTTCTCTTCGCCACCAACTGTCGGACGATCTCGTGGATCTGAGGGTGCATCAACGGTTCGCCGCCGGCGATGGAGACCATGGGCGCCCCGGACTCCAGGACCGCGCCGACCGCCTGGGCGACCGGCATGCGCTGCTTGAGCACTCCCGCCGGGTGCTGGATCTTCCCGCAGCCCTCGCACTTGAGGTTGCAGGCGTACAGCGGCTCCAGTTCGACGATCAAAGGGAACTTCTCGCGCTTGCGCAACTTCTGTTCGAAGAGATAGGTCCCGACGCGGATGGACTGACGGAGCGGCATGGCCATAACTCGTTCACCTCCTGGGGAGCAGCAAAGAACGGTGCCATTCGAAGAATGCAGGGCGGACGGCACGAAGAACCCGGAAAGCAGATATTCCTCCCCGTACCGTGCCAATTCGGACAAGTTCGTGCTCCGGAGCATCCACGACCACCCGTACGGCCGCAACCGGGCGGGGTCCGGCGGCCAGAGCGGTACGGAGCGTGGCGGCCGACTCCATGTCCACCGCGATCGCCCCGGTGTCCCGCAGCTCGGACCGCTCGGGGCCGCGCACCACGTGGTCGGAGCCGGTCAGCGGGCCGGTGTGCACCGTCCGCCCGGGCAGCGCCCGGCTCACCGCCTCGACCAGCAGCTCCGTCCCGGTGCAGCGGGTGGTGCCGTCCGGTCCCCGGGTCTCCTCGGCGACGATCAGATCGCCCGGGTGCATCCCGGCGGCGAGACCCGCGCAGAATCCGGAGGCCACGACGGCGGCGTCCCGCCAGGCCTCCTCTCCGAGCGCCCGGGACACGGTCCGCCGGGCCTGCGCGGGTCCCATGCCCGTACGGACGACGGCGAAGGGCCCCGGCGCGCCGCCCCGGCCGCCGCCGCGCAGGGCGAGCCGCTCGATGCCCAGGGCGCAGGCGATCAGCAGCGGCGGCACGGAGCCCGCGGACCGCGGCTCCTCGCCCATCAGCCCTCCCTGGAGGGGGCCGGCTCGCCGTTCACATACCGTCCGAGCGCGGTGAGCGGGAACACCTGACGGTAGAGGTGGTAGTTGATCGAGAAGTCCCACGGGAAGCCGGTACCGGTGAAGTACGGCTCGTCCCAGGAGCCGTCCGGCCGCTGGGTCTCGGCCAGCCAGGCGACACCCCGCTCCACCGCCGTGGACGCGCGCTCGCCCGCGGCCAGGAGCGCCAGCAGCGCCCAGGCCGTCTGCGACGCGGTGGAAGCGCCCTGGCCGATCCAGGCCCGTTCCTTGTACGAGCGCAGGTCCTCGCCCCAGCCGCCGTCCTCGTTCTGTACGGACTCCAGCCAGGCGACGGCCCGGCGGATCGCCGAATGGGAGGCGGGCATCCCGGCGGCGACGAGGGCCGGGACCACCGAACCGGTGCCGTAGACGTAGTTGACGCCCCAGCGGCCGAACCAGCCCCCGAACGGCTCCTGTTCGGCGAGCAGCCACTCGATCCCCCGACGGGTACGGGGGTGGCTGGCCTTGCCCTCGTAGGCGAGCATCTCCACCACATGGGCGGTGACATCGGCCGACGGCGGGTCGATGACCTCGCCGAAGTCGCAGAAGGGCAGCCGGTTGGGGAAGGCACTGGTGTTGTCGGCGTCGAACGCCGCCCAGGCGCCGTTACCGGACTGCATGCCGAGGCTCCAGCGGACGCCGCGGGCGATCGCGGACTCGATCCGGGCGGGGTCGGGGTGCCGCACCCGACGCAGCGCGAGGACGACCTCGGCGGTGTCGTCGATGTCCGGGTAGTTGTCGTTGTGGAACTCGAACGCCCAGCCGCCCGGCGGGAGTCCGGGCCTGCGCACCGCCCAGTCGCCCGGCCTGACGATCTCCTCGCCCAGCATCCAGTCGGCGGCCCTGACCAGGGCCGGGTGGTCCGCCGGCACGCCCGCGTCGGCGAGGGCGATGGTCGCCAGGCAGGTGTCCCAGACCGGCGACTGGCACGCCTCGATCATCCGCGCGCCGTCCTCGCGCCGGACCGCGAACCGGTCGAGGGAGTCGAGACCGGCGCGCATGACCGGGTGCTGGAGGTCGTAGCCGAGCAGGTGGAGGGCGATCACCGAGTAGACCGCGGGCGGCTGGATGCCTCCCCAGCAGCCGTCGTTCTCCTGGCGCTCGACGATCCAGCGGGCGGCCGCGTTCATCGCCGCCTTGCGCAGCCGGCGCGGAGCGACCCGGTGGTAGAGGTGCAGGGCCTTGTCGAGCCGCTGGAAGAGGCCGTCCCAACTGGCCGCGGGCGCCAGGGGCCTGGACGGGTTCGGCCGGGCCGGGTCGGCGTGCAGCTCGTCCAGCGGGAAGGGGGCCGGGCGGACCGGGCGCTTGGCGGAGACCACGGTGAGCGGCACGATGGTCTGCCGCGCCCAGCAGCCGAAGTCGTAGATGTTGAGCGGGAACCACTTCGGCAGGAAGATCAGCTCGGGGGGCAGCTCGGGCAGGTCCTCCCAGCGCCACCAGCCGAAGAGCGCGAGCCAGATCCGGGTGAAGACCCTGGCCGCGGCGATCCCGCCCCGCTCCCGGACCCAGGCGGCGGCGCGCGCCATGTGCGGATCGTCGGGCAGGTCCCCCGCGAGCCGCAGTGCGACGTACGCCTCGACGGTGGCGGAGAGTTCGCCGGGCCCGCCGTGGAAGGTGGCCCAGGCGCCGTCCTCGCGCTGCTCGCCCCTGATGAAGAGGCCGGCGGCCCGGGTCGTCTCCTCGTCCTGGATGCCGAGGAACTGGCGCAGGAGGAGGTCCTCGGCGTCCATGGTGACGTTGGTCTCCAGGTCACCCTTCCACCAGCCTTCGGCGTCCTGGCGGCCGAGGAGATGGGCGATGGAGCGCTCCGCGGCCCGGGCGGCGAGCCGGTCGAGGCCGCCGCCCTCCGGGGGCTCGGTGGCCCCGACAGTGAGCGGGTCCGGGCCGGGCGCCGGCTCGGTGGTCCGGACGGTGAGCCGGTCCTTGCCGGGGTCCGCGGTCCGGACGGTGAGCCGGTCCTGTCCGCCCGTGGGCTTGGCGAGCCGGTCCCGGCCGGCCGTCACGGGCTCCGCGGTCCGGACGGCCGCCTCCTGGAGGCCGGCCGTCACGGCGGTGGTGTCGGATACTTCGCTGGCCGCGGCCGCCAGGGGGCCCACGGCCCCGGCGCTTCCGTCGGTCGTCGCTGTCATGGCGTCCCCTTCGTGCAGTAGGTGTACTTCCGCTGCTTCGGGTCTGCCGTCGGCCGGCGCCGGATGGCACCGGCCGGCGACTGCGAACTCATATCAGGGTGATGGTGATCATCTCTTCCGTACGACGACGAAGTCGGCGAGCGCGGTGAGCTGCGCCCGGACCCGCTCGGGCATGTCGACCCCGTGCAGGGCGTCGATGGCGATGGCGTGCTGGCGGCGGGCCTCCTGGGAGGTCCAGTCGCGGCCGCCGGCCTCCTCGATGAGGGCGGCGCGGGTGGCGAACTCCTCCTCGGAGAAGGACTCGAACTCGTTGGACTTGGCGTCGGCGGCGAGCAGTTCGCCGAGCCGCTCGGAGGCCTCGCCGCCGGCGGCGAGGGCGGCGACGACCGGGAGGGACTTCTTGCGCTGGCGCAGGTCGCTCCACGTCTGCTTCCCGGTGGACTCCGGGTCGCCCCAGATGCCGAGGAGGTCGTCGACGGCCTGGAAGGCGAGGCCGAGGTGGTAGCCGTACTCCTCCAGCTTGTCCGCCGTGCGGTCGTCTGCGCCGCCGAGGACCGCGCCGATGGAGACGGCGCAGGCGAGGAGCGCGCCCGTCTTGTTGCCCTCCATCTCCAGGCACTCCTCGACGGTGACCCGCTCGCGGTGCTCGTAGGAGATGTCCTGGGCCTGCCCGTCGATGAGCTTGCGGCTGGCCGTGGTGAGGCGGCGGGTGGCCCGCCCGGCCTCGACGGTGCCGATCTCGAGCAGGATCTCGTTGGCGAGCGCGAAGAGGGCGTCCCCGACGAGGATGGCCTGGGCGGGGCCGTGGACCTTCCAGACGGTGTCGCGGTGGCGGCGCTGTTCGTCGCCGTCCATCAGGTCGTCGTGCAGCAACGAGAAGTTGTGGACGAGCTCCACGGCGACGGCGCCGGGGACACCCACCTCGGCGGGGGCTCCGGCGGCCTCGGCCGAGAGCAGGGCGAGCGCCGGGCGGACGGCCTTGCCGCCGTCCCCGTCGGCGGGGTTGCCCCGCGCGTCGATCCAGCCGAAGTGGTAGGCGGCCACGGTGTCCATGGGCGGTGCGAGCCGGTCGACGGCCGCCCGCAGCACGGGGGTGGACAGGGTCCGCCCCCGCTCCAGCAGAGCGGTCACGTCCGCGGTGTCGACGGCCGGTTTCACCGGGGGCACAGTCGGCACGGTCTCTCCTCTTGTTCCAGTACTCACACTCATACCGCCTCCTGCAGCGGATGTTCATGGCGGCGGCCGAGGGCGCGGAGCGCGGCGTCCGCGGCGCTGAAACCGCTGCGGACGGCACCCTCCATGGTCGCGGGCCAGCCGGTGGCGGTCCACGTGCCGGCCAGGTAGAGGCCGGGGGCGTGGGTGCGGGCGCCGGGGCGGAGCCGGCCGACGCCCGGGGTGGGGGCGAAGGTCGCCGTCCGCTCCCTGGTGACGAAGAAGTCCCTGACCCGGGCGGTGCGGGCGGCGGGGAGCAGTCGCTCCAGCTCCGGGAGGTAGCGCTCGCGCAGGACGGAGACGGGTTCGTCGATGTCGTCCTGGGCGGCGGACTGGGAGACGGCGAGGTACTGACCGCCCCGGCCCGGGGCCCCGTCGAGCCCGCCCCTCAGCAGGCCGGAGGACTCGGTGCGGTCGAAGACCCACTGGACCGGGGAGCCGAGGGCGGTGAAGAACGGCTGCCGGAGCACCTTGCGGTCGTAGACGACGTGCAGGTTGAGGATGGGGGCGGTGCCGATGTCGAGGAGCCGGTCGGGGTCGTCGAGAGCGCCGTCGGGCAGGAGTGCACGGGTCTCGCGCTGCGGTACGGCGAGGACGACGGCGTCCGCCTCGATCGTTTCGCCGGCCACGTCGACGCTCCAGCCGCCTTCGGCCGTACGGGTGATCCGCTCGGCCTTGGTGCGCAGGGCGGTGCGGACGCCGAGGGAGTCGAGGGCCTTGCGGGCGCGGGTGTCGTGGAGCTCGCCGAGCGGGACGTGCGCCCAGCCGATGTCGGCGGCGCCGCGCTCGGAGAGGAGGCCGGTCTTGAAGACCATGGCGGCCAGGCCCATGGAGGCGTGGGGCGCGGTGGCGTTGAGGGTGGCGACGCCGACCAGGTCCCACAGCGCCTCGATGGCGCGGGGGCTCTGGCCGTGCCGGCCGAGCCAGGTGGCGAAGTCGATGCCGTCCAGGGCCGGGTCGGCGGGGTCGAGCCGCTGGAGGGCGAGGGCGGCGCGTCCGACGCCGGCGCGTTCGGCGAGCGACAGGTGGGGGTAGGTGGCGAGGCTCTTCGCCAGGTGCAGCGGGACGGGCAGCGCGGTGCGGCGCAGCCGTCCGAGGCGCGGGCCGCGGGGGTGGGCGACGTCGAGGACGGGGACGTCGAGCCGGTCCTGGAGGGGTGCGAGGCGGGTGCCGTCGACGCGGTCGAGGAACCAGCGGTAGGCGGTGCAGCAGCGCAGGTAGACGTGCTGGCCGTTGTCGACGGTGAGGTCGCCGCGCTGGAAGGAGAAGGCGAGTCCGCCGAGGCGTGGACGGCCTTCGAGCAGGGTGACGCGCACGCCCGCCTCGGCGAGCCGGAGTGCGGTGGTGATCCCGGCGAGGCCGCCCCCGACCACGACGGCGTGCGGCTGTCCGCCGGGGCGCGCGGTGTCGTGGGTCATGGCTTCCCCCCTAGGTCGTGTCCGAAAAGTCCCGCCTGGCCGCGCCGCCTGGCACGCTTCCCCGTAGCCCTTCGGGCACGGGAGGTGCCCCCACGCCGCGTTGTCGGGATCACCCGAGTACGCCCCGCACGAGGGCGACCCTCGGCCTTGCGATCGCACGCACCAGACGCCGCGGGCCCTGCCCTGCGGGCAGACCGCGCTACTTTCCGGACACGGCCCAGGGCTCTCACGGGCAGGGACGCGACGGCGTGGTCCGGGGTTGCCCGGTGCGGGGTGGTGCGCGACGCCATCAGCCGCGCCTCCTGACGGTGTGCCGGGAGATGTGGCGGGTGTCGAGGCCTGAGAGGCCGCGGACGGCGACGTACGCCTTCTCGTGGCCGGGGAGCGAGACGCGGCCGCGCAGGACGGCTCCGGGGTCGCGTTCGATCCGGTCGAGCAGCCGTCGGTAGATGCCGGCCATGGCGGCGACGCAGGCGCCGCTGCGCCGGTCGAGCATGGGCAGCAGGCGGTAGCCCTCGGCGAAGAGGGCCCGGGCGCGCCGGACCTCGTAGTGGACGAGGCCGGTGAAGTCGGACCCGGCCGGCGGGGTGTCGCTGTGGAAGCCGTCGCCGCAGCCGAACTTGGCGAGGTCGTCGGCGGGCAGGTACAGGCGGCCGTTGCCCGCGTCCTCCCGCACGTCCCGGAGGATGTTGGTGAGCTGGAGGGCGAGGCCCAGCGTGTCGGCGTACTCGGGGGCGCGTTCGGCTCCGTGCGCGCCGGGCTGGGCGCCGAAGACGCCGAGCGAGAGCCGTCCGATCGCGCCGGCGACGCACCGGCAGTAGACCTTGAGGTCGTCCCAGGTCTCGTAGGTCTCGCCGTCGACGTCCATCAGGACGCCGTCGATGAGTTCGTCGAGGCCGCCGAGCGGGATGGGGAAGCGGCGGGAGGCGTCGGCGAGGGCGACCGCGACGGGGTCGGTGTCGTCGTCGTCGACCGCTCCCGCGCGGATCCGCTCCAGCAGCGCGCGGGTGGCCTCCAGGCGTTCCCGCTTGACCTCGCCGGCGAGGGCGCCGTCGCCGATGTCGTCGACGCGCCGGGAGAAGGCGTACAGGGCCGACATGGCCTGGCGCTTCTCGGTCGGCAGCAGCCGGATCCCGTAGGCGAAGTTACGGGCCTGCTGTCCGGTGACGGCCTCGCAGTAGCTGTACGCGGCCTGTACCGGTGGGGATGTCTCCGTCTGTTCCTCCACGGTCCGGCTCACCCCTCTCTCCGCGCGCGGAGCAGGACCGCTCCCGTGTGGCGGATCAGACTCGGTTTGGTGGCCTTCGGGGGCCCCGGCAGGACGTCGAAGCCGGCGGCGGCGATCGCGTCGAGCGCGGCGTGCCCGCCGGCGGTGAACCCGGCGAGGAGGAGGCGCAGCCTGCCGTGCACGCTCGCGACCAGCGGGGCGCCGTCGTCGAGCAGCGCGCGGGCGCGCTCGGCCTCGAAGGCGAGGAGGGCGCGCACCGAGGCACTGCCGGTGGGCCGGGCCAGGTCGTCCTCGGTGACAAGGAAACGTTTCATGTCCTCGGCGGGGAGGTAGATCCGGTCCCGGCCGAGGTCCTCGGCGACGTCCTGGAGGTGCTCGACGATCTGCAGGGCGGTGCAGACGGCGTCGGAGCGGCGGATCCGTTCGGGGGTCGCGGTGCCGGTGAGGGCGAGGACGAGACGTCCGACGGGGTTCGCGGAGAGGGCGCAGTAGGCGGCGAGGTCGTCGTACGTCTCGTAGCGGCGTACGAGCTGGTCCTGGCGGTTGGCCTCGATGAGTCCGAGGAAGGGCTCGGGGGTGAGGGCGCGGCGCCGGACGGTCGGCAGCAGCGCCCTGAGCAGGGGGTGGCGTGGCCCGCCGTCGGCGGGGTCGAACACCCGGGTGAGGTCGGCCTGGAGGGCGTCCAGCATCGCGAGCCGGTCCTCGGCCCGCTCGGGGGCGACGCCGAGGCGGCGGGCGTCGGCGCCGCCGGGGGCGAGGTCGCCGTCGCCGATGTCGTCGACGAGGCGGGCGTAGCCGTACACGGCCATGAGGTCCTCGCGCCAGGCGCGGGGCAGGAAGAAGGGGGCCACGGGGAAGTTCTCTTCCGTGGCCTTGTCGAGCGTGGAGCGCGAGGTGGCGTCGGGGCGCGCCTGCCGGGATCCCGTCACTGAGCGCTGCCCGACGCGGGGACGGCGACACTCTCGGGGAGCTGGAGATTTCGCGTCATGGCCGTCACATCTCCTGTTCTACACTGCCGATCCAATCCATCCTATTTCGGACACGCCACCGGGCCTCCCCGGAGGGAACGCCGCCTGACGGCCGGGATGCCTAGGGGGTATCGCCCCACTTGCCACGAATCAGCACCGGTACAGCTTACGTTGTACAACGCCCGTCACCACGCAGGGGTGTCGGGCACACGGGGAGAACATCCGCGGGCGCGTCAACATCGCCCGCTAGCGGGGAAGTTCACGTTCCGTTGACGTTCAGTCGGCGCGGGTTCCGGAGACGACCATGGCGAGGGTGGACTCGACCACGGCCTGACGGCGAGGCGCCGGCAGCCGCCGCAGCGGCCCGTCGAGCAGCAGGAGTGACAGTCCGTGTACGGCGGACCACGCGGCCATCTCGGTGGCGGGGCGGACCCGGTCGGGGAGCCCGCGGGTCCGGGCCAGGGCCTCCAGCGCGTCCGTCAGCAGGGTGAACGCCCGGATCTCGGGCTCGGGCTCGGAGGTCTGTCCGGTGGGGGCCCAGCCGTCCGCGCAGGTAGAGCGGGGGGTGCAGAAAGCGGCGCGGTAAAGGCCGGGGTGGTCGAGCGCGAAGCCGACATAGCCGCGGCCGAGGGCGGCGAGCCGCAGCTCGGCGGCGAGGGTGGGGTCGTCGGCGCCCGGGGCGCGGGCGGCGGCGCGCTCCATGGAGTCGGCGAGCGCCCGCTGGGCGTGGACCGTGACGGCCCGCAGCAGCTCGCCCCGGCCGTCGAAGTGACGGTAGGCGGCGGTGGGCGACACGCCGACCCGGCGGGCGGTCTCGCGCAGGACGACCCGCTCGGGGCCACCTTCGGTGGCGAGGTCGACGGCTGCGGAGATCAGGGCGTTGCGAAGATCACCGTGGTGGTAGGACTTTCCCCCCGAGAAGGCTGCCATGGGCTCATCCTGCCCGATGTTGACCGCATGAACATTCCAGGTGACGCAGCGCGACGCACGGGCGGCCGGGACGGTGCGCAACGCGATCACCCGAAGCCCGGAAGGTCGCGGGGTACGGCCGCCGGATACGGCGAAGGGGCCCCGCCGGTCGTCGCCGGCGGGGCCCCTTCGCACACGGTCGCGGGCTACTTCCCGGTCTCGCGCTCGTACGCCTTCAGGACCTCTTCCGTGGGCCCGTCCATGAGCAGCTCGCCCTTCTCCAGCCACAGCACCCGGTCGCAGGTGTCCCTGATCGACTTGTTGCTGTGACTGACCAGGAAGACCGTGCCGGCCTCCTTGCGGAGCTCGCGGATGCGCTCCTCGGAACGGATCTGGAACTTCCGGTCGCCGGTCGCCAGCGCCTCGTCGATCATGAGGACGTCGTGGTTCTTGGCGGCCGCGATCGCGAAGCGGAGCCGGGCGCCCATGCCGGAGGAGTACGTCCGCATCGGCAGGCTGATGAAGTCGCCCTTCTCGTTGATGCCGGAGAAGTCGACGATCCCCTGGTACCGGTCGCGGATCTCCTCCTTGCTCATGCCCATGGCGAGCCCGCCGAGGATGACGTTCCGCTCGCCGGTGAGGTCGCTCATCAGCGCCGCGTTGACACCGAGGAGCGAGGGCTGCCCGTCGGTGTACACCTTGCCGCTCTCCGTCGGGAGCAGGCCGGCGATGGCGCGCAGCAGCGTCGACTTGCCCGAGCCGTTGGAGCCGATCAGGCCGATGGCCTCGCCGCGGTAGGCGGTGAAGGACACCCCCCGGACGGCGTGCACCCGGCGGACGCCGCGGGCGGCCTCCCCCTTGCCGCGGCCGAGGATCCGGCTCAGCGCCGCGGTGGCGCTGCCCTTGCCGCCGGCTCCGGCGTTGACGCGGTAGACGATGTGGACCTCGTCCGCGATGACGGTGGGAATGCGTCCCTGGTCGCTGTCGTGGTCAGCCACGGCCGTACCTCTCCTCGGCCTTCCAGAAGTAGACGAAGCCGCCCAGGCCCACCACCACGGTCCAGATCAGGGTGGCGATCCAGACGTGCGGGGGCAGGTTGGAGGCGCCGTAGCCGTCGATCAGCGCGAACCGGATCAGGTCCATGTGGAGGGCCGCCGGGTTGTACTGCAGCAGGTCGGCGATCCAGGTCGGCTGTTCGGCGAGCATCACGGGGATGGAGAACATCACGCCGGACGCGTACATCCAGGTCCGCATGATGAACGGCATGAGCTGCGCCAGGTCCGGGGTCTTGGCACCCATCCGCGCCACGATCATGGCCAGGCCGGCGTTGAAGACGAACTGCAGCAGCAGCGCCGGGAGCATCAGCAGCCAGCTGACGGCGGGGTAGCTGCCGAAGGCGACCGCGATGGCGATGAGCACGATCATCGAGAACAGCAGCTGCTGGAGCTGCTGGAGCGCGAAGGAGATCGGCAGGGTGGCGCGGGGGAAGTGCAGCGCCCGCACCAGGCCGAGGTTCCCGGAGATCGCGCGCACACCGGCCATCACGGAGTTCTGCGTGAAGGTGAACACGAAGACGCCGGTCACGAGGAACGGGATGTACACCTCCCGCGACATGCCCCGGTCCGCGTTGAGGATGAGCCCGAAGATCAGGAAGTAGACCAGCGCGTTGAGCAGGGGGGTGACCACCTGCCACAGCTGGCCGAGCTTCGCCTGGCTGTACTGGGCCGTGAGCTTCGCCTGGGAGAAGGCCAGGATGAAGTGGCGCCGGCCCCACAGCTGCCGGATGTACTGGATGAGCCCCGGCCGGGCGCCGCTGACCGACAGACCGTGCTTCGCGGCCAGCGCGGCCGGACTCAGGCCGTCGTCGGCGGACGGCGGGGCGCTCGTCGCGACCCCACCGTCGTGGGTTGTGTCACTCACAAGTCGAAACTTTCGTATTCAAGATGCGCGGCAAGTCGGGTACCACGATGTCAGACGACGGGCGGGCGTCCCAGTCGGGTCAGCCGCCACACCGTACGCCACCTCATGGGACGGCGGGGACCGCAGGAAGTCGTCCAGCCTTCCCGGAATCCGCCGAACCATGCCTTGAGGGCGGGGACGGAGGGCCGTCGCGCCAGGGTGAGCAGCAGCCACACGCCGAGGTAGACCGGGACCAGGGGCGCGGGGAGGTTGCGGCGGGCCAGCCACACGCGGTTGCGCGCCACGTTGAAGTGGTAGGTCGCGTGCCGTGACGGCGGCGTGGTGGGGTGGAGCAGCACCATGTCGGAACGGTAGTCGATCATCCAGTCGGCGTCGAGGGCCCGCCAGGCGAGGTCCGTCTCCTCGTGGGCGTAGAAGAAGTCGTCCGGCAGGCCGCCGACCTCGGCGAACACCTTCGTCCGGACGGCGTTGGCGCCGCCGAGGAAGGTGGTCACGCGCGAGGAGCGCATCGGGTCGGAGGCCCGCAGGCGCGGGACGTGCCGGCGCTGGGTCAGGCCGGTCTCCGGGTCCGCGATCCGGAAGCTGATGATGCCCAGCCGCGGATCGGCGGTGAAGGCCTGGCGGACCAGCTCGGCGGTGTCGGTGCCGACGAGCAGTCCGTCGTCGTCCAGGAAGAGCAGGGCGTCCACGTCGGTGCCGCCGGGGCCGAAGGCCTCGATGCCGACGTTACGGCCGCCGGGGATGCCCAGGTTCTCGGGCAGGTCGATGGTGCGGACGCCGTCCGGCACCCCGGTGACCGGGGCGCCGTTGCCGACCACGACGATCTCGACCGGGTCGCCGTCCTGCTTGGCGACCGAGTCGAGGAGCGCGCGCAGGTCGTCGGGCCGGTTGCCCATGGTGATGATGACGGCGCCCAGCTTCATCGGCGTACTCACGCTTGTCCTCACTTCAGCCGGCTCGACGCCAGGATCGACACCAGGTGCAGCAGCGTCTGGACCAGCGCGATGCCCGCGAGGACCGCGACGCCGAGCCGCGAGAAGAACAGGTCGCCGCGAGCCGCGTCCACCACGGCCAGGGCCAGGATCAGCAGCGACGCCTCGATGCCGAGGATCAGCCGGTGGAACTTGAGCGCGGCGGCGGCCTTGCGGGCCAGCGCCATGCCGGAGGAGCGCGGCTCGGACGCCGCCTCCTTGACCGGGGGCAGCCCGCCCTGGTGCCGGGCGACGCCGACCAGGTCGGTCTCGGCCTTGATCAGAATGGCGCCGAGCGCGGCGAGCGTGCCGAGGAAGGCCCACAGCCAGTCGATGCGTCCGGGGCCCCACAGATCGGCCGCGCGCAGGCCGAAGCCGACGAGGACCGCGGCGTCGCACAGATAGGCGCCGACCCGGTCCAGGTACACGCCGCCGAGCGAGAACTGCTTCTTCCAGCGGGCGATCTCGCCGTCGACGCAGTCGAGCAGGAGGTACATCTGGACCATCAGCACGCCGAGGACGGCGCCCCAGATCCCGGGCACGAGGAGCGCCGGGGCCGCGAGGACACCGAAGACGGTCATCAGGTAGGTCAGCTGGTTGGGCGTGACCCGGGTGTTCACGAGGTAGCGGTCCACCCGCAGCGAGATCTCCCGCATGTACAGGCGGCCGGCCCAGTGCTCACCGCTGCGCCGGTCCTTCACTCCCGCCGGGTGGACGACCGGGCGGAGCTCAGCTACGGATGGTCTTGGCATAGTCGGCGTACGCGTCCCTGATCTCGTCTGTGGACAGGTCGAGGTGCTCGAGGATGGTGAAGCGGCCCGGACGGGTCTGCGGGGCGAACTCCACGGCGCGGACGAACTCGTCCACGCTGAACCCGATCTCCTCCGGGAGCACGGGCAGCCCGTGCCGGCGCAGGGTGTCGACCATCAGCTCGGACGCCTCGGACGCGCCGCGCAGGTGCATCGCGAAGGCCGCGCCGAGGCCGCACTGCTCGCCGTGGCTGGCCGCGCGGGTCGGGAAGAGCAGGTCGAAGGCGTGGCTGATCTCGTGGCAGGCGCCCGACGAGGGGCGCGTGTCGCCGCTGATCGACATGGCGATCCCGGACATCACCAGGCCCTCGGAGAGGGTGACCAGGAAGTCGTCGTCGCCGACGCCACCGGGGTGGCGCAGGACCGCCTCGCCCGCGCTGCGGGCCATGGCCGCGGCGAGGCCGTCGACCGGCTCCCCCGTCTCGCGGTGGGAGAGCTCCCAGTCCGCGATGGCGGAGAGGTTGGAGATCGCGTCGCCGATGCCCGACCGGACGAAGCGCACCGGGGCGTCCCGGATCACGTCCAGGTCGATCACGAGCGCGATCGGGGTCGGGACGCCGTAGGAGCCGCGGCCGTTGTCGTTGTCCAGGGTGGACACCGGCGAGCAGATGCCGTCGTGCGACAGGTTCGTGGCGATGGCCACCAGCGGCAGGCCGACACGGGCCGCCGCGTACTTCGTCACGTCGATGATCTTGCCGCCGCCGAGCGCGACGACGGCGTCGTACCGCTTGCCGCGCATCGCGTCGGCGAGCTTGACCGCCGCGTCGATGGTGCCGCCGTCGACGGGGTACCAGTCGGCGCCCGGCAGCTCGGGGGCGAAGCGGTCACGCAGCTTGACGCCCGAGCCGCTGCTGATGGCGACGGCGATCTTGCCGTTGCTGGAGATCCGCTGGTCCGCGAGGAGCGCGGACAGGTCGTCCAGCGCTCCTCGGCGGATGTCGACGACGACCGGCGACGGGATGAGCCGGGTCAGTACTGGCACGCGATGTCACGGCCCTTCGCCAGGTCGTCGTGGTTGTCGATCTCCACCCACTTCACGTCGCCGATGGGCGCCACGTCGACGGTGAAGCCGCGGTTGACGAGCTCCTGGTAGCCGTCCTCGTAGTAGAGGTCGGGGTCGCGCTCGAAGGTGGTCTTCAGGGCGTCGGCGAGCTCCTCGGCGGCCTCGGGCTCGATGAGGGTGACACCGATGTACTCACCGGTGGCGGTGGCCGGGTCCATCAGCTTGGTGATGCGCTGGACGCCCTTGCCGTCGGCGGTGATGACCTTCATCTCCTCGTCGGCGAGGCTCTTCACCGTGTCGAGGGCGAGGATGATCTTCCGGCCCTCGCCGCGGGCGGCGAGCAGGGTCTTCTCGACGGAGACCGGGTGCACGGTGTCGCCGTTGGCGAGGATGACGCCCTTCTTCAGGACCTCACGCGCGCACCACAGGGAGTAGGCGTTGTTCCACTCCTCGGCCTTGTCGTTGTCGATGAGGGTGAGGCTGACGCCGTACTTCGCCTCCAGCTCCGCCTTGCGGTCGTACACGGCCTCCTTGCGGTAGCCGACGACGACGGCGACCTCGGTGAGGCCGACCTCCGCGAAGTTCTTCAGCGTGAGGTCGAGGACGGTCGTCTCACCGTCGACGGGCACGAGGGCCTTCGGGAGCGTGTCGGTGTAGGGGCGCAGACGCCGTCCGGCACCGGCTGCCAGTACGAGGCCAATCATGCTGTTTCTCCTTCGTCGTGTACGGCAGGTGCTCCGGAGGACGCCCAGAAGCGGATGGACTCCACGAGCACCACGAGCGCCACGGCGACCGCGAGGGCGGTGAGCGCCAGGGTGAAGTCGTCGCCACGGCTCGCGAGCAGCGCGGCGAGCAGGGTCACCAGGAGCGTGCGGCCCTCGTGACCGCCGATGGTGCGCACCAGCCAGGCGGGCGGCGCGCCGGTGCCGCCGCGAATGCGGTACACCGTGTCGTAGTGATGGTAGGCGACCGCCGCGACCAGCCCGAATGCGGCGGGCAGGGCCCCCGGGGCGTCGGCCTTGGCGGCCAGCACGAGCACGGTGGTGTACTCGGCGGCGCGGAAGAACGGGGGGAGGAGCCAGTCGAGGGCGCCCTTGAGGGGGCGGACGACCGCGCCGCCGGCCAGGAGGGCGTAGAGCAGCGCGGCGACGGCCGTGAGGGGGGAGCCGAAGGGCTCCGCGAGGGCGACGGCGAGCAGGAGCGCCGTCCCGGCCGCGGCCCACAGCACCGGGGCGCGGAACAGCGGGCGCAGCGCGGGGCGGCGGCCGGCCCGGGCGACCAGCTCGGCGAGCGGGCCCGAGTCGGCGAGGTCGGCGAGGGCCTGGGCGGCCCGGTCGGTACGGCGCGCCTTGCGGGTGACCGAGCGCAGGAGCCGGCCCGCCGTGGTGTAGCAGGCGCCGAACGCGCAGCCGATCAGCAGGGCGTAGAAGACGATCCGGGGGCTGGTGACGGCGGTGAGGACCGCGATCATCGCCCAGCGCTCGCCGATCGGCAGGATGATCATGCGCCGGGCCCAGACGGTCCAGCCGACGCCGTTGAGCCGGTCGGAGAGGGCGGCGGTGGGGCTGGTGTTGGCCTGGGCGTCGTGGTTGGCCTCGTTGAAGGAGAAGTCGACGACATGGCGGCAGGTCATCAGGACCATCGCGCCGAGCGCCAGGGCCCACACGTCGTCGCCGTCGCGGGCGGCGCCGAGGGCGAGGCCGGCGTAGAAGGCGTACTCCTTGGCGCGGTCGAAGGTGGCGTCGAGCCAGGCGCCCATCGTCGAGTACTGCAGGGAGTAGCGGGCGAGCTGCCCGTCGGTGCAGTCCAGGACGAAGGAGACGAGGAGCAGGACGCCGGCCGCGATGTAGCCGCCGCGCTCGCCCGTGGCGGCGCAGCCGGCCGCGAGGAGGGCGGTGAGGAGCGAGGCGGTGGTGACCTGGTTGGGGGTCAGCCCGCGCCGGGCGCACCAGCGGGCGATGTAGCGGGAGTACGGGCTGATGAAGAAGGTGGTGAAGAAGCCGTCGTGGGCCTTGACCGCGGAGCGCAGGCGTACGGCCTCGTCGTCGACGGCCGCGACGGCGGCGCGGGCGGCGTGGCGGGCCTCGGCGTCGGCCGGTACGGAGGCGACGAGCGAGCCGAGCTCGGGCCGGTGCACGGCCACGCCCTCGGCGTCGAGGGCGTCGGCGAGCGTGTCGGGCAGGCTGCCCGTCGCGGCGGGGGCCGTCACGAGGGCGGTGTCGGCGGCGGTCGCGGTGCCGTCGGGTGCGGTCGCCGTGGCGGTCCCGGCCGTGTCGGAGGCGTCGGACGCCTCGGTCCGGGTCGCGTCGGCCGGCGCGAGTGTGGTGCCGGCCGGCGGCAGGGCGGTCAGCGCGCGGGTCAGGGCGGTCCGGGCCTCCGGCCGCGCGGTGAGGGCGCCGGGGGCCGCCGCGGCGGGGAAGCGGGGGTCGGTGAGGGCCAGCCGCAGCGCGTGGAGGTGTCCGACGAACCGCGGGTCGACCACGGCGACCCGCTCGGCCGCCGGCACGGCAGCGAGCAGCGCGCCCGTCTCGTGCGGGCCGGAGGCGACCCTGACGTCGAAGCCGAGTGACCGCAGATCGCCGTCGAGCGACGATCCGGGTACCGGCGGACCGGTGAGGATGGCGGTCGACAGACGAACTCACTCCTTGGAGCTGGCGGACGGGCCGGCGGGGGCCCCCGGCACACGGCCCGGGGCACGGTGGTGCGGCCCGTCGAAGGGCGGCGGCACGTCGGCCGAGGCTATCGGATGAACGAAAGCGCGAGTTCACCGAGGCTTCGCGGGGAGGACTCCCCCGGGCCCCCTCGCATCGGTGCGAGCGCGCCGCGTGCTGCGTGCTGCGGAGATCATCATGATCGATCGGCACCCCCGCCCACAAACTGCGCAGGGCACCCCCTGGGACGGACGCTTACCCTCGGCGCCCCTCTTGATCGCCACGGGCCTCTGACCAGGGGACATCACCGCAGGTCAGGGCATATGACAACGGTGTTCAGTGCCGTGTTGCAGGTACCCCCCTCCCGTAGTTCACTTGCGTGCGGGGCACAGGGAACGACACGACCGGGAGGCCTTGTCATGGGGGCTGGACACGACCACGGGCACAGCCACGGAGGGCCGCCGCCCACGGGCACGGCGGCTGCCGCCTACCAGGGGCGGCTACGCATCGCGCTCGCGATCACCCTCTCCGTGATGGTGATCGAGATCGTCGGCGGCATCCTCGCCGACTCTCTCGCGCTGATCGCCGACGCCGCCCACATGGCGACGGACGCCGTCGGCCTCGCCATGGCGCTGCTCGCGATCCACTTCGCCAACCGGCCGCCCACCGACCACCGCACCTTCGGCTTCGCGCGGGCCGAGATCCTCGCCGCCCTGGCCAACTGCCTGCTGCTCCTCGGCGTGGGCGGCTACGTGCTGTACGAGGCGATCCAGCGGTTCATCGAACCGGCCGAGACCAAGGGGGGACTCGCGATCGCGTTCGCGCTGATCGGTCTGGTCGCGAACATGGTCTCCCTCTCCCTGCTGGTCCGCGGCCAGAAGGAGAGCCTCAACGTCCGCGGCGCGTATCTCGAGGTCCTGGCGGACGCTCTCGGTTCGGTGACGGTCATCGTCGCGGCGGGTGTCATCCTCGCCACGGGCTGGCAGTACGCCGACCCGATCGCCTCGATCGCGATCGGCCTGATGATCGTGCCGCGCACGGTCAAGCTGCTGCGCGAGACCCTGGACGTGCTGCTGGAGTCGGCCCCCAAGGGCGTCGACATGGCGGAGGTACGGGCGCACATACTGGCGCTGCCCGGCGTCGAGGACGTGCACGACCTGCACGCCTGGACGATCACGTCCGGGATGCCGGTCCTCTCCGCCCATGTGGTGGTCGACCAGGGCGCCCTGGACTCGGTGGGGCACGAGAAGATGCTCCACGACCTCCAGGGGTGCCTGGGCTCGCACTTCGACGTGGAGCACTGCACCTTCCAGCTGGAGCCCGCGGGCCACGCCGCCCACGAGGCCGGGCTCTGTCTGTGACCCGGGGGCCCCGCCCCTGTTAATCTCGGCGCACGAACCCGTAGGTGAGAGGAGCTGAGGTTGATGACCGTCGCGATGGAGGCTGCCCCGTGCGGCAGCGCCCGGTCCTGCTTCAGCTCCCGGGTCTCCGGCTGATCTGATCTCCCGGTCCGCCGCGTCACCGCCGTCCGGGCCGTGACGCCGACCGGTACGTCATGTCGTCGGCCGGGGCCCTCTCTCACAAGGGTTTCCCACGTTGTCCGACAACACCCACGCTCTGTACGAGGCCTTCTTCGCCCTGCACCGCGGTCTTCCGCGCCAGGGTCCCGGCTCCGACACCACCACCCGTCGTCTGCTCGACCTCGCCGGGCCGCTCCCCGCGCGTCCGCGCGTGCTCGACCTGGGGTGCGGCCCCGGCCGCTCCGCTCTGTTCCTCGCCGCCGAGGCGGGCGCCGAGGTGACGGCGGTCGATCTGCACGAGCCGTTCCTGCGGGAACTGCGGGAGGCCGCCGAGGCCCGCGGGCTCGGCGCCTCCGTCCGTACCCTGCACGCCGACATGGGTGAGCTTCCTCTCCCGGACGGCTCCTTCGACCTGGTCTGGGCCGAGAGCTCGGCGTACTCGATCGGGTTCGACACCGCCCTGGCCGGCTGGCGCCGGCTCCTCGCGCCCGGGGGCACGCTCGTGCTCACCGAGTGCGAGTGGACGGCCGACGACCCGTCCCCTGAGGCCCGCGCCTTCTGGGACCGGCACTACCGGCTCCGTGGCGGCGCCGAGAACACCGCGGCCTCGGTCGAGGCCGGCTACCACGTCCTCGGGACCGTCCGGCAGCCCGAGAGCGACTGGGACGAGTACTACGGCCCGCTCGCCGCTCGGGCCGACGCGGCGGACCCGGCCGCGCCGGGTATGGCCGAGGCGCTCGCCGCCACCCGTGAGGAGATCGCGATGCGCCGCGACCACGGCGCCGAGTTCGGCTACACCGGCTACGTCCTGCGTCCCACCGATCCCCGGTGGCGCACCCGGGAGGAGACCCCGGCCGACGTTCCCGTCGTACGGGAGATCAACACGGCGGCGTTCGCGGGCGGCGACGAGGCCGCGCTGGTGGACGCCCTGCGCGAGGACGGGAGTGCCTGGCTGCCGGGGCTTTCGTACGTCGCGGAGGCGCCGGACGGCACGGTGGCGGCCTACGCGCTGATCACCCGCTGTCGGGTGGGTGACGTTCCGGCGGCGGCTCTGGCGCCGGTCGCCGTGGCCCCGGCCCATCAGCGTTCCGGCGCCGGGCAGGCCGTCGTCCGGGCGGTGCTCGACGCGGCGCGGCTGCGCGGCGAGCGGCTCGTGCTGGTGCTCGGCCATCCGGAGTACTACCCCCGGTTCGGATTCGCACGGGCTTCGCAGTACGGGATCAAGCCAGGTTTCGAGGTCCCCGACGAGGCGATGATGGCGCTGGTCCTGGACGGTTCCGGGCCCGTGCCCATGGGCACGATCCACTATCCGGCGGCTTTCGGCGTCTGAGGGGTCGGGCGGGCCCACCACACCGGGTGTACTCCGGTGTGGTGGGCCCGGCCATGTCCGGCCGCCGAAGTACGGACAAGCCGCTTTTGTACGGCAGACTGAGGTGCCCTCACCGGGCCGAGACCGAAGCGAAGAAGGACGGGTATGGCGACCACACCAGCCACCGCGGCACACAGCTCGCCGAACGGAATCTCGCCGAACGGCGTCCAGGCGTCGATCATGCTGGAGCTGGTCGACGAGGACGGCAACACGATCGGGACGGCCGAGAAGCTCTCCGCACACCAGGCGCCGGGCCGGCTGCATCGGGCGTTCTCGGTGTTCCTGTTCGACGAGGCGGGCCGTCTGCTGCTGCAGCGTCGCGCGCTGGGCAAGTACCACTCCCCCGGTGTCTGGTCGAACACCTGCTGCGGCCATCCGTATCCGGGCGAGGCGCCGTTCGCGGCCGCCGCGCGGCGCACGTTCGAGGAGCTGGGTGTCTCGCCGTCGCTGCTCGCGGAGGCGGGCACGGTCCGCTACAACCACCCGGACCCGGCGTCGGGCCTGGTGGAGCAGGAGTACAACCATCTCTTCGTCGGCATGGTGCAGAGCGGTGTGCGGCCGGATCCGGAGGAGGTCGAGGAGACCGCGTTCGTGACGGCGGCCGAGCTGGCCGAGCGCCATGCGACCGCGCCGTTCTCCGCCTGGTTCATGACGGTGCTCGACGCGGCGCGTCCGGCGGTCAAGGAGCTGACGGGTCCGGCCGGCGGCTGGTGATTCCGTACGGCACGATGTGCCCGGCGCCGGGAGGGCCTTCCCCTTCCGGGGCTGTCCCGGGCGCCGGGATTCCGGGGAGGGGGCCGGGCGCCGCGGTGGCGGCGGCCGGGCCGCCGGGGGCGGGGGCGGGTGTTCCGGGGGTGAGGGGCAGCGCGGCCCAGATGATCTTGCCGCCGCCGGCGGTGTGTTCGACGTCGCAGGCTCCGCCGGCTTCCAGTGCGGTCTCGCGCACCAGGAGCAGTCCGCGTCCGCCGGTCTGGCCGTAGTCGGCTTCCAGGGCTTTGGGGCGGTAGGGGTGGTTGTCCTCGACGGACACCCGGATCCATTCCGCGCCGATGGCCACTTCGACGGCCACTTCGGGGGAGAGCAGCGCCGCGTGCTTCACCGCGTTGGTGACCAGCTCCGAGACGATCAGCAGTAGTCCTTGGACGGTGTCCTCGTGGGCCGGCACGCCCTGACGGTTCAGCAGATCGCGGACCGCGTGCCTGGCCTGCGGGACGGAGACGTCCACCGCGGGAGCGGTGAAGCGCCAGACCCCTTCGTAGGACGGCGGCCGGGCGGGCACGCTCCCGCGGCTTCCCATCGTCCGGCTTCCACCCTCGTGCTCGATTGTCGCCACGAGGTCGAGTTTGATAACCCGGCGGTCCACACCGGCCTACTGACCAGAAGTCGACACTTATCGGCCGCCTTCTGATCGGCTGAGTATGCCAACGTCAGTTGTTCGACTGGTCCTGATCTGTCGCTGACGGGTTCGGAATCGGCTCCTCCGGAGGGGCGACCATGCTGACGATCCGCCGGCCGCCGACGCCGATGGCGATCAGGCCGAGACCGTCGAAGAGCAGGGCCAGCGAGAAGAAGCAGCCGAGAACATAGCGGCTGCTGTCGGGCCAGTCGAGGAGGACGAGCAGTCCGAGCAGCAGCCCGAACGCGCCCTGCAGCAGCGTCCAGCCGAACTGGGGTCCGCGGACCACCACACTGCCCACCAGGCGGAAGACGCCGCCGGTGAGGAAGAGCAGCGCCGCGAACATGGTCAGCGCCTCGGCGGAGCCCTCCGGATGGCGGATGACGACGACGCCCGCCGCCAGGTTCAGGGCGGCGACCACCACCGCGAGCCAGAAGTAGTTCGTGCCGCGCGACTCGATCGCGTGCAGCAGCCCCACGAAGCCGCCGATGAGCAGCAGCCAGCCGAACAGCAGCATCGAGGTGAGCGTGGCGACGCCGGTGTAGATCAGCCCGACGATCCCGCCGAGGACGAGCAGGACGCCGAGCAGGACGAGCCAGCCGAAGCTGCGGTTGAGCCGCTTGCTCTCCCGTACCGCGTCGTGGGGTTCCCGGGGCATGCGCGCCTCCTCGTCGGACCGGCCTCTCGCACCCCCTTCTTGATCGTACGGTCGGGGTGCCCGGATAGCATCCGCCGCATGGAGCCCACCGAGCCGCACCTGAAGACCTCCGTCGCCGACGGGGTCGCCACCGTCGTCGTCTCGAACCCGGCCAAGCGCAACGCGATGACGGCCGGGATGTGGCGGAGCCTGCCCGGGCTGCTCGCCCCGCTCGCCGCCGACCCGGCGGTCCGCGCGCTCGTACTCACCGGCGAGGGCGGGACCTTCTGCGCCGGCGCGGACATCTCGACGTTGCGTGAGCCGGGCGACGAGCAGCAGTCGCTGGCGGTACGGGCGGAGGAGGCGCTGGCCGCCTTCCCCAAGCCGACGCTCGCGGCCGTGCGCGGCTACTGCGTGGGCGGCGGGAGCCAGCTCGCGGCCGCCTGTGATCTGCGGTTCGCGGAGGAGGGCGCGCTCTTCGGGATCACGCCGTCCAAGCTCGGCATCGTCTACCCCTCCTCCTCGACCCGGCGCCTGACCGCGCTGGTGGGGCCGTCGGCCGCCAAGTACCTCCTGTTCTCCGGGGAGTTGATCGATACGGAGCGGGCACTGCGCACCGGGTTCGTGGACGAGGTGCTGCCGTCGGGGGACCTGGAGAAGCGGGTGGCCGCGTTCACCGGGGTGCTGGTCGCGCGCTCGTTGCTGACCCAGGCCGCGGCGAAGGAGTTCGCGGACGGCCGCACGGACCGGGACGCCTACTGGGCGGAGCAGGCGCGCGGCAGCGGCGACACCGCGGAGGGGGTCGCCGCCTTCCTGGAGCGCCGCGCGCCCCGGTTCACGTACGGGGCGTAGGCCCTGTCCCGAAAGTCCCGCCTGGTCCGGACGAAAGGTCCCGGGTCCGGGCGGGCCGGGGTTCAGCCTTCCTGGGCGAGGACCTTCCCCGCTTGGCCGCGCCAGCGGGCGACGATCGCGGCCGGGGCCTTGTCCGGCGAGCCCGCGTCGTAGGGCGGCTGGGGGTCGTACTCGGTGAGCAGCTGGACCGTCTGGGCGGCCTCGTCGCCCGCGATCCGGCCGAGCAGGTGCAGTGCCATGTCGATGCCGGAGGAGACGCCGGCGGCGGTGACGTACTTGCCGTCGAAGACGACGCGCTCGCCGGTGGCCTCGGCGCCCAGCGGCGTCAGGTCGTCGAGGGCGAGCCAGTGGGTGGTGGCCCGGCGGCCGGCCAGCAGGCCGGCGCCGCCGAGGATGAGGGAGCCGGTGCAGACCGAGGTGGTCCAGGTGCTGGTCGCGTCGGCGGTACGGAGCCAGGCGAGGATCTCCGGGTCGTGCATGGCCTCGCGCGAGCCGGGGCCGCCGGGGACGAGGACGATGTCCGGGTGCGGCACCTCGGCGAGGGTCTTGTCGGCGACGACGGCGATGCTGCCCTGGTCCCCCCTGACCGGGCCGGTCTCCTTGGCGACGAAGACGGTCTCGGCTCCGGGGAGCCGGGCGAGGAGTTCGTAGGGTCCGACGGCGTCGAGGCTGGTGAAGCGGTCGTAGAGCAGGACGGCGATCTGCATGGGGTTTCCTATCGGCCGGTGGGGTGAACGGGTGCGTGGAAGCGGCGGCGGTAGTCGGCCGGGGCCGTGCCGAGCGCTTTGACGAAGGCCCGGCGCATGGCCTCGGAGGTGCCGTAGCCGGCGGCCCTGGCGACCTCCTGGACGCCGTGGGTGGACTCCTCCAGGAGCCTGCGGGCGTGTTCGAGCCGGACGCGGTCGACGTACCGGCCGGGGGTGGTGCCGGTCTCCGCCTGGAAGGCGCGGGCGAAGTGGCGGGGCGAGAGCCGCGCGCGGGCGGCCAGCGCCTCGACCGAGAGGTCGCCGTCGGGGTGCTCGCTGATCCAGTGCTGGAGGTCGCGGAGCGGTTCCCGGCGGGCGGTCTGGGCCGCGAGCTGGGCGCTGAACTGGGCCTGGTTGCCCGGTCGGCGGAGGAAGACGACCAGGTGGCGGGCGACGGTGAGGGCCGCGTCCCGGCCCAGGTCCTCCTCCACCAGGGCCAGCGCGAGATCGATGCCCGCGGTGACTCCGGCCGAGGTGGAGAGCCGGCCGTCGCGGACGAAGATGGGGTCCGGATCGACGTCGACCGCGGGGTGGCAGCGGGCGAGGTGGTCGCAGTAGGCCCAGTGGGTGGTGGCCCGGTGTCCGTCGAGGAGGCCGGCGTCGGCGAGGAGCAGGGCGCCCGTGCAGACGGAGACGAGGCGCTCGGCCAGCGGGGCGTTCTCCCGCAGCCAGTCGACCAGCCGCGGGTCGGGCCCGCGCGTGCCCTCGCCCCCGGGGACGAGGAGGGTGTGCGGCGGGCCGGCCGCGACGGCCTCGGCGAGCGTGGAGTCCGGGAGGATCCGCAGGCCGCTCTGGGTGCGGACCGGGCTACCGTCGAGCGAAGCCGTACGGATCGGGTACGAGCCGTCGGCTCCCCGGCAGCGGCCGGCGCCGGCGAAGACCTCCACCGGTCCGGTGACATCCAGGCTCTGTACGTCGTCGAAGAGGACGACGAGCACGGGTCGCTTCGTCATGCCTCCATCCTTCGGGCGGCGCGGGATGGCCGCAATGACGAAGAACCCACCTTTCCTGCCATCGGGCGGCGGGGGCGGCGGGCGGCGGGCGGGCGGGCCTGGCGGTTCCCGCAGGCGGCCGGCTGGTCGCGGTCCGCGGGGGCGGCGGGCGGCCGGCTCGTCGAGGCCAGGCGGTCCGCGCGGGCGGCGGGGCCGGGGGCCTCCGTTCCCTGCAGGCGGCCGAGGGCCGGCGGTTCCCGCAGGCGGCCGGCTGGTCGCGGTCCGCGGGGGCGGTGGGCGGCGGGCGGGCGGGGCCCGGCGGTTCCCGCAGGCGGCCCGGCCGGTAGCGGTCCGCGCGGGCGGTGGGCGGCGGGCGGGCGGGGCCCGGCGGTTCCCGCAGGCGGCGGGCTCGCCGCGGTCCGGCGGTTCCCGCATGCGGCCGGCGGCTGGGGCCCGGCGGTTCCACCGCAGACGGCCGGTCCGGGACCCCCGTTCTCCGCAGGCGGCGGGCTCGCCGCGGTCCGGCCGTCCCGCATGCGGCCGGCGGCCGGGACCCGGCGGTTCCACCGCAGGCGGCAGAGCCGGGACCCCCCGTTCCCCGCAGGCGGCGGGCTCGCCACGGTCCGGCGGTCCCGCATGCGGCGGGCGGCCGGAGCCCGGCGGTTCCCGTCGTACCGACCAGTCGGTAACGTTCGGTCCATGACGACCTCACTGCCGCCGCGCGCCGGCCGCCGCTGTCACAACGCGCTCAACCCGCTGCACTCCACCCTCTACTTCTCGCCCGACCTGGACGTGGAGTTCAAGGGCCTCGGCTTCGACGACCAGAGCGCGATGCGGCTCGCCGCGCGCAGCGCCGTGCTGGGGGCCGTCGGGCCGGGGGCGGTCGCCGCGACCTTCTACAACTACAACCACGAGCTGCTCGCCCGGCATCTCCCCGCCGTCTGGGAGATCGCCGACCCCGCCACCGTTCTCGACGCCCGACTCCGGGTGGCGGACGCCACCCTGCGCCGGCTGCTCGGCGAGGAGACGGTCGCGTCGCCGGAGATGGCGGAAGCCGCCGAGCTGGCGCTGCGGGCCACGGAGGCCTGCACCCGGCACGCCCGGCCGCTCTACGCGGGCAACGCCGACCTGCCCGTCCCCGAGGAGCCGCACCTGCGGTACTGGCACGCCGCGACGCTGCTGCGGGAGTACCGGGGCGACGGCCACCTGGCCGCGCTGCTCACCCTCGGCCTCGACCCGCTGGAGGCGCTGGTCAGCCACACCGCGACCGGCAAGGGCATGGCCCCGCGCTGGGTGCTCGGCTCGCGCGGCTGGCGGAAGGCCGACTGGGACGCGGCGGTGGAGCGCCTGCGCGACCGCGGCCTGCTGGACGCCGAGGGCGACCTGACCGCCGCGGGCACGGCCCTGCGCGCGGAACTGGAGGACCACACCGACCGCCTCGACTCGGCCCCGTACGAGCACCTGGGCGCGCCCGGCGTGGAGCGGCTGACGGAGCTGGCCCGCACCTTCCTCTTCACGGCGGCCGCGGCGGGCGCGTTCCCGCCCGACCTGACCGGCAAGGGCTGATCCCGGCCGGGCGGGCGCGGGGAGGACCGGTCCGGTGGACGGGCGCGGGCAGATACCGGACTCCCGTTCTGCCCCGCAGGCCCGGCGGGGCTGATCTCTGCGGCACGGCGGGGCTGGCCCCGGCGGGCGGCGGCCGGGTCCGGTCCCGGTGGGCGCCCCGCACGAATGCCGGCGACGAGGCACCCGTCGGTGCCACCGGGGGCTGGCGCCGCCGGGGCGTGTGCACGCGGCCGCCCGGCGCAGGGCGCGGCGTGCGCGATCGCCGGGGCCTCGCCGCGCGCGGGATGGGGGGCGTGCGGCGTCGGGCGCGGTGAAGCGGCAGAATGCAAGCGCAAGCTTGAGGCACGAGAAGGCGAGTCGGGACACCGTGACGACGTCCATCGAAAGCAGGATCGCCGAGGAACTCGGCGTACGCGAGCGACAGGTGAGGGCGGCCGTCGAGCTGCTCGACGGCGGCTCGACCGTGCCGTTCATCGCGCGCTACCGCAAGGAAGCGACGGAGACGCTCGACGACGCGCAGCTGCGCACGCTCGAGGAGCGGCTGCGCTATCTGCGGGAGCTGGAGGACCGGCGGACCGCCGTCCTCGACTCCGTGCGGGAGCAGGGCAAGCTGTCGGCGGAGGTGGAGGCGCGGATCAGGGCGGCCGAGACCAAGGCCCGTCTGGAGGACATCTACCTGCCCTTCAAGCCCAAGCGGCGCACCAAGGCGCAGATCGCCCGCGAGGCGGGTCTGGAGCCGCTGGCCGACGGGCTGCTCGCCGACCCGTCGGTGGACCCGGCGGCCGCCGCCGCGGCCTTCGTGGACGGCGGCAAGGGCGTCGCCGACGCGGCCGCCGCCCTGGACGGTGCCCGCGCGATCCTGACCGAGAAGTTCTCCGAGGACGCCGACCTGATCGGCGAGCTGCGCGAGCGGATGTGGGGACGGGGCCGGCTGGCCGCCAGGGTCCGGGAGGGCAAGGAGGAGGCGGGCGCCAAGTTCGCCGACTACTTCGACTTCGCCGAGCCGTTCACCGCCCTCCCCTCGCACCGGATCCTCGCCATGCTGCGCGGCGAGAAGGAGGACGTCCTCGCCCTGGAGCTGGAGCCGGAGGAGCCGTCGGAGACCCCCGGCCCGTCCTCGTACGAGGGGACGGTCGCCGCGCGCTTCGGCGTGGCCGACCGGGGCCGGCCGGGCGACAAGTGGCTGCTGGACACGGTCCGGTGGGCCTGGCGCACCCGGATCCTGGTGCACCTGGGGATCGACCTGCGGCTGCGGCTGCGGACGGCGGCGGAAGACGAGGCGGTACGGGTCTTCGCCACGAACCTGCGGGACCTGCTGCTCGCCGCCCCGGCCGGGACGCGGGCGACGCTGGGCCTCGACCCCGGTTTCCGTACGGGCGTCAAGGTCGCCGTCGTCGACGCGACCGGCAAGGTCGTGGCCACCGACACCGTCCATCCGCACGTCCCGGCCAACAAGTGGGACGAGTCGCTGGCGAAGCTGGCGCGGCTCGCCGAGGCGCACGGGGTGGAGCTGGTCGCCATCGGCAACGGCACGGCCTCGCGCGAGACGGACCGGCTCGCCGCCGATCTCATCGCCAGGCACCCGGAGTTGAACCTCACCAAGGTGATGGTGTCGGAGGCGGGCGCCTCGGTGTACTCCGCGTCCGCGTTCGCCTCGCAGGAGCTTCCCGGTCTGGACGTGTCCCTGCGCGGCGCGGTCTCGATCGCGCGGCGGCTCCAGGACCCGCTGGCCGAACTGGTGAAGATCGACCCGAAGTCGATCGGCGTCGGGCAGTACCAGCACGACCTGTCCGAGGTGAAGCTCTCCCGCTCGCTGGACGCGGTGGTCGAGGACTGTGTGAACGGCGTCGGCGTCGACGTCAACACCGCGTCGGCGCCGCTGCTCTCCCGGGTCTCGGGCATCGGCGCCGGGCTCGCCGAGAACATCGTGGCGCACCGCGACGCCAACGGCCCCTTCCGGTCGCGCAGGGCGCTCAAGGACGTGGCGCGGCTCGGCCCGAAGGCGTACGAGCAGTGCGCGGGCTTCCTGCGCATCCGGGGCGGCGACGATCCGCTGGACGCGTCGTCGGTGCACCCGGAGGCGTACCCGGTGGTGCGGCGGATGGTGAAGACGACGGGCGGCGAGGTGGCCTCGCTGATCGGCAACACCGGGGCGCTGCGTTCCTTGCGGGCAGACGACTTCGTGGACGAGACGTTCGGTCTGCCGACGGTGACCGACATCCTGCGCGAGCTGGAGAAGCCGGGCCGGGACCCGCGGCCGGCGTTCAGGACCGCCACCTTCAAGGAGGGCGTCGAGAAGATCGGCGACCTGGTGGCGGGCATGGTCCTGGAGGGTGTGGTCACGAACGTGGCGGCGTTCGGCGCGTTCGTGGACATCGGTGTGCACCAGGACGGTCTGGTGCACGTGTCGGCGATGTCGAAGACCTTCGTGAAGGACCCGCGGGACGTCGTGAAGCCGGGGGACGTGGTCCGGGTGAAGGTCCTGGAGGTGGACATCCCGCGCAAGCGGATCTCGCTGACGCTGCGGCTGGACGATGAGGCCTCGGCGGACGCGGCGGGTGGTGCCGCACCGAAGAAGGAGCGGGGGCGGCCGCCCCAGCAGCGCCGCGGCGCCGGAGGCGGTGGCGGTGGCGGTGGCGGCGACCGTGGCCGCTCGAAGGCCGCCACCCCGGCGCCGTCGAACAGCGCGATGGCGGACGCCCTGCGCAAGGCGGGCCTCCTCAACGAGGGCGGCGGAGGCAAGCGGCGCGGCCGCTGACGTACTCCGGGCCCGGTCGTGCGACCGGGCCCGGTTTCCGCCGGCACCGCTCGTCCCGCCCGAAGGCCCGCCGGCAAGGCCCGCCCCCTGCCCCTAGGGCGTGTCCGGAAAGTAGCGCCGTCTGCCCGCAGGGCAGGGCCCGCGGCGTCTGGTGCGTGCGATCGCAAGGCGGAGGGTCGCCCTCGTACTGGGCGTACTCGGGTGATCCCGACAACGCGGCGAGGGCGCGTGCCAGGCGTCGCGGGCCAGGCGGAACTTTCCGGACACGACCTAGGCGTTCGGGAGGAAGCGGAGGGCCCATTCCGCGCGGTTGGCCACCGTCAGGTCGTCGTCCCGCGTCAGGGGCTCGAGGAGGGCGCGGGAGCGGGTCGGGTCGGCCTGGACCAGGTCGACGATCTCCGCCGCCAGGGAGTCCTGGTCGTCGCCGAGGTCCACGGCGGAGGCCCGCAGCAGCGCCGGCAGGGCGTCCGGGCCGCCGATCGCGGCGAGGACGCCGCCGAGGAGTTCGCGGGCGTAGGCGTTGCGCTCGACGAGGGCCCGGTCCAGTTCGGCCTGGAGCCGGGGCAGCATCGCCGCGTCGCCCGAGGCGGCGATCTCGTCGGCCAGGTCGATGGTCTCGTCGACGTCGGCGTCGAGGTCGTCCAGCATCTCGGTGAGCCGGGTCAGCAGGTCGGTCATGGTCTCTCCTGGAATGCGCCGCCCCCAGGGGGCGGCGACGGTCTTCGCGGTGTCGCCGTCGGCGCTCACCGCGGTGTCCCGCGCGGGTCCGTACGCGTACAGTTCACGCCTCCGCGCGGCACCGCGCAGGGCGTGCGCGCCCGACGCGGGCGGTCGTCAGAGTTCGGTCACCTTGCCCGCCGCGACCTCGACGCGGCGGGTCGTGCGGACGGCGTCCAGCATCCGGCGATCGTGGGTGACCAGGAGCAGGGTGCCGGTGTAGCTGTCGAGCGCGGACTCCAGCTGCTCGATGGCCACGAGGTCGAGGTGGTTCGTCGGCTCGTCGAGGACCAGCAGGTTCACCCCGCGGCCCTGGAGGAGGGCGAGGGCGGCGCGGGTGCGCTCCCCCGGGGAGAGCGTGGTCGCGGGGCGCAGGACGTGCTCGGCCTTGAGGCCGAACTTCGCCAGCAGCGTCCGCACCTCGGCGGGCTCCGTCTCCGGGACGGCCGCGCAGAAGGCGTCGAGCAGGGACTCCGAGCCGTGGAACAGCTTGCGCGCCTGGTCGACCTCGCCGACGACGACGCCCGACCCGAGGACGGCGTCCCCGGAGTCGAGCGGCAGGCGGCCGAGGAGCGCGGCGAGCAGGGTCGACTTGCCCGCGCCGTTGGCGCCGGTGATGGCGACCCGGTCCGCCCAGTCGATCTGGAGGGTGGCGGGCCCGAACCGGAAGTCGCCCCGCCGCACCTCCGCCTCGCGCAGCGTCGCCACGACCGAGCCGGAGCGCGGAGCGGCGGCGATCTCCATCCGCAGTTCCCACTCCTTGCGGGGCTCGTCGACGACGTCGAGCCGCTCGATCATGCGCTGGGTCTGCCGGGCCTTCGCGGCCTGCTTCTCGCTGGCCTCGCTCCGGGCGTTGCGCCCCAGCTTGTCGCCGTCGGTGGCCTTGCGCCGGGCGTTCTTGACGCCCTTGTCCATCCAGGAGCGCTGCATGTGGCCGCGCGCCTCCAGGGCGGCCTTCCGGCCGGCGTACTCCTCGAAGTCCTCGCGGGCGTGCCGCCGGGCGGTGTCCCGCTCCTCCAGGTACGCCTCGTAGCCGCCGCCGTACAGCGTGATCTGCTGCTGGGCGAGGTCCAGCTCCAGGACCTTGGTGACGGTGCGGGTCAGGAACTCGCGGTCGTGGCTGATGACGACCGTTCCGGCGCGCAGTCCCTGGACGAAGGCCTCCAGACGCTCCAGGCCGTCGAGGTCGAGGTCGTTGGTCGGCTCGTCCAGGAGGAAGACGTCGTAGCGGGAGAGGAGCAGGGAGGCGAGTCCGGCGCGGGCGGCCTGGCCGCCGGAGAGGGAGGTCATCGGCTGGTCGAGGCCGACGGTGAGGCCGAGCGAGTCGGCGACCTCCTCGGCGCGTTCGTCGAGGTCGGCTCCGCCGAGGCCGAGCCAGCGCTCCAGGCTCTCGGCGTACGCGTCGTCGGCTCCGGGCGCCCCGTCGACCAGCCCCTGGGTGGCCTCGTCCATGGCGGTCTGGGCGGCGGCGACCCCGGTGCGGCGGGCGAGGAACTCCCGTACCGTCTCGCCCTCGCGGCGCTCCGGCTCCTGCGGGAGGTGGCCGACGGTGGCGGTGGGCGGGGAGAGCTTCAGCTCCCCGTCCTCGGGGGTGTCGAGGCCGGCGAGCAGCCGGAGCAGGGTCGACTTGCCGGCGCCGTTGACACCGACGAGGCCGATGACGTCGCCGGGGGCGACGACGAGGTCGAGGCCGGCGAAGAGGGAGCGTTCGCCGTGGCCGGCGGCGAGGTCCTTGGCGACGAGAGTGGCAGTCATCAGGAGACGAATCCTAAGGGGTGTCCCGCCGGACCTGCCGAGGCCGCGGCCCGGTGCGGGCGTGGCTGCGGGGTTGGGTGCGGGCGTGGGCGCGCGCATGGGTGCGGCCCCGCACCCGAGAGGGGGCGGGGCCGCGGCCGGGGGTCGGGCGTCAGTTGAAGGGCTTGCCCGCGTTGTCGTCCGCGTCGACGCAGGCCTGGACGCGGCGGTCGAGGGCGTCGGCCTGGGCACGGGCCTTGCGGGCCTCGGCCGTGGCACCGAGCTTCTGGAGCTTGGCCGCCTTCGCGCGCAGGGAGTGCGACTGCTGACGCATCTTGTCGATCTCGCAGACGATCTTGCCGCCACCGGCCGCCGAGGCATCCGGGGCGGCCGCCGTCTGGCCGAGCAGCAGGCCACCGGCCAGCAGCGCCGTCGTGGTGAGCGCGATCATGGTGCGGCGTATCGGCTTCGCGTACTTCATGGGGGGGGTTCTCCAACTTCCGGGCCGTGGGGACCCGTTCAGAGGATGATCATTACCAGTCGGTAACCCTAACGCAGGATGATCAAGGACGCTCATCCGGTTCCCCGGGGCCCGGCCCGATGCGCAGTTCGAAGTCGCCGTCGTACTGCTCGTGGCCCGCGATCACCGCGGATTCGACGGCCTCCGCGCCGACCTCGTTCCGGACGATCAGCGGGTCCTCGCGCAGGTCCCTCATCATGGCCAGGCACATCCCGAGCATGACGAGCACGAACGGCGCCGCGACCAGGATCGTGAGGTTCTGCAGCCCCGCGAGCGCGTCGCCCTGGCCGTCGCCGATGAGGAGCATGATCGCGGCGACCGCGCCGGTCACCACGCCCCAGAACACGACCACGGGACGGGTCGGTTCGAAGGCCCCGCGTTGGGAGAGCGTTCCCATGACGATCGAGGCCGCGTCCGCGCCGGAGACGAAGAAGATGCCGACGAGGATCATCACGAGCAGGCTCATCGTCCCGGTGAGGGGGAACTCCTGCAGCAGGCCGAAGAGCTGACCCTCGGGCGTGCTCTCCTCGGGCAGCCGCCGCTCCTCGTCGAGCTTCATCGCCGTGCCTCCGAAGATCGCGAACCAGACCAGGCTGACGGCGCTGGGCACGAGGATGACGCCGCCGACGAACTGCCGGATCGTCCGGCCCCGGCTGATCCGCGCGATGAACATGCCGACGAACGGCGTCCAGGAGATCCACCACGCCCAGTAGAAGACCGTCCAGCTGCCGAGCCAGGCGTGGATGTCGTCGCCGCTGGTCGCCTCGGTCCGGCCGGCCAGCTGCGGCAGGTCGCCGATGTAGGCGGCGAGGGAGGTGGGCAGCAGGTCGAGCACGATGATGGTGGGACCGGCGATGAAGACGAAGACGGCGAGCACCAGCGCGAGCACCATGTTGGTGTTGGAGAGCCACTGGATGCCCTTCTCGACGCCGGAGACGGCGGAGAGGACGAAGGCCAGGGTGAGGACGGCGATGATGCCGACCAGCAGCCCGGTCCCGGTCTTCTCCATCCAGCCCAGCTCCTCGAAGCCGCTGCCGATCTGGAGCGCGCCGAGGCCGAGCGAGGCGGCCGAGCCGAAGAGCGTCGCGAAGATCGCCAGGATGTCGATGACCCGGCCGGGACCGCCGTACGCCCGCCGCTCCCCCATCAGCGGCACGAAGACGGCGCTGATGGTCTGGCGCCGACCACGCCGGAAGGTGGAGTACGCGATGGCGAGCCCCACCACGGCGTAGATCGCCCAGGGGTGCAGCGTCCAGTGGAAGAGCGTGGTGGCCATCGAGATCCCCATCCGCTCCTCCGGGTCGACGGGATGGGTCCCGGGCGGCGGGGTGGTGTAGTGGGCGAGCGGCTCGCTGACGCCGTAGAACATCAGGCCGATGCCCATGCCGGCGCTGAACATCATGGCGACCCACGAGACGGTCCGGAACTCCGGGCCCTCGCTCTCCTGCCCGAGGGTGATCCGGCCGTAGCGGCTGATCGCCAGCCACAGCGCGAAGACCACGAAGCCGGAGGCCGCCAGCATGAACGCCCAGCCGCCGTCGCGGATCAGCCCGTCGAGGAGGCTGCTGGAGACGCTCTGCAGACTGTCGGTGGCCGTGGCCCCCCAGACGACGAACGCCACGGTGAGAACGGCCGTGACCCCGAACACGATCCAGTCCGTACGGGCGCGGAGGTGGCGCTCGGGATGGCCGGGGAGGTCCGCCGTCACCGGCAGCCATTCCCGGCCCCCCTTCACCCCCTTGACGCCTCGGGCCACCCGGTGCGCCGGGCCTTCGCCCTCCGTCCCGCCCTTACGGCCCCTGCGGCGGGCCTCCCGGCCCTCCCGTCCGTCCCGGCCTCCCGGGCCTTCCCGGCGCGCCCGGTCGGCGTCTTCTCCACGTCCGCCCGGGGGCGGGTCTTCCTGCGACACAGATGACACCTTTCGCACCATGACGGGGCAAACACACTGTCTCCGTAACGCAGTACCACAGGTCGGACGGAAGTCGGCGGATCAACAGACCTTCACGGGCTGTCCGTCGGTCAGCCGGTAGGTCGCGCGGCCGTCCAGCAGGAGCGGGACGAGCGCGCGCCGCGACTGCCGCAGCGGGACGAACCAGCCGTCACCGCTCCGCCGGACCGTGATCCCGTGCAGGGCCAGCTCGTCGCCGACCTCGGCGTACCGCCGTCCGTCGAGGCGGTAGCCGCAGGGCGGGTCGACGAGGGTCTCCGCCGGTGTCGGCGGGTCGTTGTCGGCGCCGCCGAGCAGGACCGGACCGCGGTCGGCGAAGCCCGCGCGCCGGGCCGCCGCCGTGGCCGCGAGGAGCGGTCCGCGCCGCTCCTCGACGAAGGCGAAGGCGCCCTTGAGGGCGGTGAGTTGCGTGGTCACCCTGCGCCGCTGGTTACGGGCGTGGTCGTCCTTCTCCGCCGCGCTCAGCGCCTCGACCCTGGTCTCGACGAGCAGCCCGACGGCGTGCTTGACGCCGGCGGTGTTGCGCAGGATGCGCTCCTGTCCGTCCCCCGCGACCTGCTTGATCGGCCGCCCGGTCAGCGGGTCGGTCCAGATGCCGTAGATCCCGCTGCCGAAGCCCGCCGCGCCGGCGGCCGGCCGGACGTAGGACTCCGAGAGGGTGTGCGCCTCGTCGTGGACCAGGGCGGCGGTGTTGGGGTTACGGGGCCAGAGCGCCAGCAGGTCCTTGTCGTAGTACGGCGAGGTGCCGCTGTACTCGTGCAGGTCGTGGATCACCTCCGGGCGCCGGTCCCTGATCACGGCCGCGAGCGCGCGCCCCTCGGCGGTGGTGAGGGCGAGGTGGTCGCGGTTGACGTCGACGCCGTCGGCGTTGCCCCGGGTGTCGGCCTCCCGCCCGTCGGGGTTGGCGGTCGGGACGACCAGGACGGTGGTACGGGAGAGGAAGCGGAGGGTCTTCGCGTCCCGTGCGTACGCCAGGTCGCGGACGGTGCTCAGGCAGGCCTCCCGACCCGACGGCTCGTCACCGTGCTGGCTGCAGACGAGGAGTACGGTGGCGCGCGCCCGGGAGCCGTCGTCCGCGTCCGCGTCCCCCTCCTCTCCCGCGGGGTGCGGGCCGCCGGGCCCGCTCGCGCCGAGTGTCGCCAGGCGGATCGGGCGGCCCTGCTTCGTGGTCCCGATGGAACGGACGGACACGCGGTCGCTGCCGCGGTCCACCGCCGCCAGGAAGGCCCGTTCCTCGGCCTGCGTGGTCCAGCGGGCGCCCTGGCTCGTCTCGAAGCCGGTCCGCGGGAGCGGCGCGGGCGGCGTGCTCCCGGCGGCCTCGGCGGGGACGGTGACGAGCGGAAGGACGAGGGCGGCGACGCCGATCGCGAGCGCGAACGGACGCCGGCCGGCACCGCGCGCGGACCGTCGGGAGGGAGGACGGGTCATCGCGGGCCTCCCGGGATCGGGTGACCGGAGCGCTCCGGGACGGTCAGGCCGTGCGGCGCCCGTACGGTCGGGGCCGGGGCGGCGGTCCAGGGTCCGGACGTGGCCCGGGCGAAGGCGGGTGCGCCGCCGACCAGCGGCAGCCGCGCCGAGGTACGGCCCAGGTCGAGGGTGATGGTGGGCCTGGTCGACGGAGGGTCGAGGAGTCCCTTGTCGGTGCCGCCGACGATCAGGGCGAGCCGGTGGCCGGCCGGGACGACGTGGTCGGTCGCCGCCAGGTCGATCGTGATCGTGTACGCCTTCCCGGGGGTCAGCGGCCGGCCCTTGCGCGGGTCGGCCCAGGTCCCGAGGTCCGCCCAGCCCCGGCTGACGACGGTGTGACCGACGTCGGCCGTACGGGCCTCGGTCTCCTTGAAGCAGGCGCTGTCGCCGGGGGTACTCGCGCCCCAGCAGCTCCGGTCGGGCAGGGTGGTGATGCCCTCGCCGGCTGACCCGTAGTCACGGATGGTGTCCGGGCCGATGTCCACGAGGACGGCCGTCAGATGCGCCGTCGCGGTCGTCGGCGTCGCCGTGACCGTCACCTTCGAGGAGCCGGCGAGCCGCAGGTCACGGCTGAGCGGGCGGGTGACGAACCCGGCCTTGGCGGGGGTGGGAGTGTCGATCCGCGCGGCCCAGTCGTTCTCCCCGAGGCTCGGGTCGTCGGTGAACCGCGCGGTGGCGCCGGGCGCGGCCGGGGTCCTTCCGAGGCGGCCGACGCCGGGCGCCGCTCCCTCGGCCGGGCGCAGGGTGGTGGGCTCGGTGCCTCGCGGCGGCCAGACGCGGTCGGTGGACCAGCGGTCCGGGGCCCGCTCGATGTCCGCCATCGGCTCACGGTCGATGCCGTTCTCGTAACCGAGGAGGTAGTGGTCGAACCAGCGGTGCAGGGTGCGGACCCAGTCGGCGCGGCGGAAGTCGAAGGGATCGACGTGCCCGGTCTGCGAGAGCCAGATCTTGCGTTCGACGCCCCGGGCGGCGAGGGCCTCCCACCAGCGGCCGAACTGCCCGGCGCGGACGTTCAGGTCCTGCTGCCCGTGCACGACGAAGACGCTCGCCTTCACCTTTCCGGCGTCGGCGACGTGGTCGCGCTCGCTCCAGGCCCGGGTCCAGTCCCCGCTGTAGGGGGTCGCGGCCGTGATGCGTTCCTGGACGGCCCCGCAACGCCCGCGCGCCTCAGGGCTGTTGACGTAGTCGGAGAGCCAGCTGGGGTTGGCGTCGTAGAGCGGGGCGCCCTGGGAGTGGAAGTAGTCGTACCAGGACGAGATCGCGCCGATCGGGACGATCGTCTCCAGCCCTTCGACGCCGGTGGCGGCGACTCCGTTGGCCACGGTGCCGTCCCAGCTCTTGCCGATCATGCCCACCCGGCCGGTGGACCAGGTGGTGGCCCGGGCGCGGGTGGCGCCGCTGAGGGTGGTGTAGCCGCGGGCCCGGCCGTTCAGCCAGTCGACGACGGCCTTGGCGGACCGGACGTCGGACGGGCCTCCGACGTCGTCGCAGCCGTCGGAACGGCTGGTGCCGGCGAGGTCGACGGCGACGAAGGCGTAGCCGCGCGGCACGAAGTAGTTGTCGTAGAAGAGCGGGAACAGGACGGGGTCGCCGTCGGCGTCGTAGGTCTTCTTCTGGCCTTCGTTGCCCCGGCCGCAGCAGGCGTAGTAGGGGCTGGCGTCCATGATGACCGGGATCTTCCGGCCGGTGGCGGCGGGTTCCCGGGGCCGGACGATGTCGACGGCGACCCGGTCGGAGCGGCCGTCCCCGTCGCCGTCGAGGCCGGTGTCCACCGAGACGGACTCCCGGACGGCGTCGGGGTAGGAGTACACCGGCGCCGACTCCCGTAGCGGCGCCCGGGAGGGGGAGGCCGTCGCGGCCGGGGCGTGGACGCCGGTGGGGGCGAGGGCCGTTCGGGTTCCGGTCGGGTCCTGGGCCGCTTGCGTCCCCGCAGGGGACGGGACCGCTTGGGCTCCGGTCGGGGTGAGGAGCGCGGTGGTCAGGGCGGCCGTGGCGGCCAGCACCAGGGTTCTGCACGACAGACGGGCTCCGCGGGTTGTCCGCACACGTATCGGCATGAGGCGGAACGTACCGTCGTCAACTCCCGAGCAAAAGAGTGCCGTCGGGAGCCGGGCGGTGCGGATGCTTCATGTCGGCCGAATGGCGATCGTGTGACAGGAGTGCCCATGGACATGACGACCGTCGAGGGGCCTGAATAGTGTCGATAAGGACCGACGGCTACCCGCACGTCTTACTTCTCTGACGTCTCCCGACTTGGAGCTCCTGTGCACCGCAGAATCATCGTTCCGAGCGCTCTCGCGGCCTCCCTCCTGCTGGCGATCCCGGCATCGGCCGCCGACTTCGTTCCGGGCGCCCCGGGCATCGGCGATCCCTACTACCCGGCCAGTGGGAACGGCGGTTACGACGTCTCCCACTACGACCTGCGGCTGACCTACCAGCCCGCCACCGACCTGCTGGAGGGGACGGCGACGATCCTCGCCACCACGAAGCAGAACCTCTCCCGCTTCAACCTCGACCTCGGACTGAAGGTCAGCGAGGTCCGGGTGAACGGCAAGAAGGCCCGCTTCACCACCTCCGGCGAGCAGGAGCTGGAGATCACCCCGGCCGCCCCGCTGGAGAAGAACCGGTCCGTCTCCGTCGTGGTGCGCTACGCCGGCAAGCCCTCCGAGGTGAAGATCGGCGGCTGGACCGCCTGGCACCGCACCCCCGACGGGGGCGTCGCCGCGCAGGAGCCGGACTCGGCGGCCTGGTGGTTCCCGTCAAACGACCACCCGCTGGACAAGGCCACCTTCGACGTCTCCGTGTCGGTCCCGGACGGCACCCAGGCCATCAGCAACGGCGTGCTGCAGTCGCAGTCGTCGCGGCTCGGCTGGACCCGCTACAACTGGCGCTCGAACAAGCCCCAGGCGACCTATCTGGCCACCCTCGCGGTCGGGAAGTTCGACATCACGACCGACAAGACGGCGAACGGGCTGCCGGTCCTCAACGCGTACAGCAGGGACCTCGGCGACAACGCGGGCGCGGCGCGGGCGAGCATCGAGCGTACGACCGAGGTCGCGGAGTGGCTGGAGGAGGTCTTCGGACCGTACCCCTTCAACGCGCTCGGCGGGTACGTCCCCAACGTGACCAGCGGGTACGCGCTGGAGACGCAGACCCGGCCGTTCTACAGCCCGCGCCAGTTCGCCAACGGCGCGAACGTCTCCGTGGTCGTGCACGAGCTGGCGCACCAGTGGTACGGCGACAGCGTCTCCGTCGACCGCTGGAAGGACATCTGGGTCAACGAGGGCTTCGCCCGCTACAGCCAGTGGCTGTGGTCGGAGAAGGAGGGCGAGGGCACCGCGCAGGAGCTGGCGGACTACGTCTACTCCACCCGCGCGGCCGACGACCCGTTCTGGACCGTGAAGCCGGGCGACCCGGGCCCGGACGACCAGTTCCACGTCGCCGTCTACGACCGGGGCGCCCTGGCCCTCCAGGCACTGCGCAACGAGATCGGCGACGAGGACTTCTTCGCCATTCTGAAGGGCTGGCCGACGGAGTTCGCCTACGGCAACGCCAGGGTCGCCGACTTCGTGAAGTACGCCGAGCGGATCTCGGGCAAGCCGCTGGCGGGGCTCTTCGACACCTGGCTCTACCAGCCGGTGAAGCCGGCCGCGCCGACCGCGGCGGGGACGGAAGCGGGCGGCGCGGCGGCGCCGGGCCGGTCGGCGGCCCGTTCGTCCGCCGGCGCCGACGCTCCGGCCGCGCTCCCGGGACGTGCCAAGCCCGTGCAGCCCCGGTCGTGGAAGAAGATCGCGCAGACGAACACCGTGCACGAGCACGGCGCTCGGGACGCACACTGACCCGACCCGGGCGGCGGATCCGTGCACGGTGATCCGTCCGCACGGTGATCCGTCGGCACGGTGATCTGTCGGCACGGTGACGCTCCGCACGCCGACCGATCCGCACGCCGACCGATCCGCACGCCGACCGATCCGCACGCTGACCGATCCGCACGCAGGTCGCCGCGGCCGCCACGCTCGCCGTACGCGCCGGTCGCCGTGTGCGCCGGTACGGCGTCGCGCCCCTTCCCGCCCTCCCCCAGGGGCGGGAAGGGGCGCGTCCGTGCTCCGGATACGCTCACCGACGGCATGACCAGGTGCGCGGCCGGACGCGTGGACGGACGAGGGAGACGGGCGGGGTGGGGGACGTGGTGACGGACGGGGAGCGGTACGGCGATCCGGCGGTGCGGGACGCCGTCGTGCGGCGGATCGGCGCCGAGTGGGGGCTCGAACCGCCCGCCTCCTTCCTCCGCTTCCTGGACTTCCTCGCCGCTCTCGGGCCGGTGGAGCGCCGGGCGCTGCGCGACCTGGGCGTCGCGCCCTGCGGCGTGACGGACCTCTTCGCCGACCCCGACGCCCTGCCCCGCGACGGGCTCGACATCCGGATGCACGGCCGCTACTACCGCGATCCGCCGGAGTTCCTGACCTTCCTGCACGGCGGTTCCGACGGGCTGCACTTCGGCCTCTGGTCCGACGACGGGCGCACGTGCGCGGGCGTGGCCTCGTACTGGACCAACGACGGCGACGACGTCGAGCGCCGTCACCGCACCCCGCTGGAGGCGCTGCGGGGCCGCGTCGAGGCGGCGCAGCGCGATCTCGCCGCGTACGCGGCCGACGGCGAGGAGGCGGAGACGGCCCGGCTCGCCGACCTCGGCGCGCTGCGCGGTCTGCTCCTCGGCTTCGAGACGGCGGAGCGCACGGAGACGGGCCTCGCCTACGCGCAGACGTACGAGTACGGCCACGGGGCGGTCGACGCCGACCGGGTCACCACCCTGGACGGGGCGGGCGCCCTGGTGACCGGGGCGACCGCGCTGGACCGACCGCCGCACGGCGCCGCCGACGCGTACCGTTTCGGCACCTTCGTGGAGGAGCTGTTCGACGACCCGGCCGCGCTCCGGAAGGCCCGCGAGGAGGCCCTGCGATGGGCCGCCGCCGGCGATCCGGCCGAGGCGCTGGCGCTCGGCCGGGATTTGCACTGGGCGTCGTACGGCGAGCCCGAGCGGGAGGCGTACGCGGCCGAGTTGCTGGCCCTCGCCTACCGCGCCCTGGACCGTCCCGCGCTCGCGGGGATCGCCGAGGCGCACCACCGCCACCGCTCGCTGCCGAGCGTCGACGTCCTGCGGCGCGGCTGACGACCGCCGCCGGGCAACGGACCGCGGCAGGGGGCTGCCGCCGCCGGGCGCCGACCGCGACGGCGACAGGGGCCTCGTGAGCCGGTGACGGCAGGTGAGAGCGCTTTCACGTCCCGCCCCCGGATGTCGGCCACCCGTTAACCTCTTCCCTGTCAGCACCGTCGTCCCCCGTCCACCGCCGGCCGCTCCCGTCCGCCGCCGGCCCCCGTGGTCCCGTCCGTGAGGAGCCAGCCTTGAGCGAGCCGACGTCCGGGGCGCGCCCCACCCTGGAAGCCGTCGCCGCGCGCGCCGGAGTCTCCCGGGCGACGGTGTCGCGGGTCGTCAACGGCGGGGCGGGTGTCCGCGAGATCCTCGTGGAGAAGGTGCGCAAGGCCGTGGAGGAGCTGGGCTACATCCCCAACCACGCGGCCAGGACCCTGGTGACCCGGCGCAACGGCGCCGTCGCCGTGATCATCGCCGAGCCGGAGTTCCGGATCTTCTCCGACCCCTTCTTCGAGCAGCAGGTACGGGGCATCAGCCGCGAGCTGACCGCGCACGACGCCCAACTGGTGCTCCTCTGGGTGGAGGGGCCCGGCGACCACGAGCGGATCGCCCGCTACCTCGGCGGCGGCCACGTCGACGGCGCGCTCGCCTTCTCGCTGCACAACGACGACGAACTGCCCTCGATCGTCCGGCGCGTGCAGGTCCCGACGGTCTTCGGTGGACGGCCGGGCTGGACGGGACCCGCGGACGAGCCCGCGGTCCCCTACGTCGACTGCGACAACCGCGGCGGCGCACGGGCCGCCGTCCGCCATCTCCGCCGTACGCTCGGCCGCCGGACCATCGCCCACATCACGGGCCCGGGCGACCAGACCTCCGCGCTCGACCGGCTCGACGGCTACCGCGACGAGCTGCCCGACGCCGACCCCGCGCTGGTGGAGGAGGGGGCGTTCACCGAGGAGAGCGGGGCCCGGGCGATGGCCGCGCTCCTGCGGCGGCGGCCCGACCTGGACGCCGTCTTCGCGGCGAACGACCTCATGGCGTCCGGGGCGCTGCGGGTCCTGCGCGAGCAGGGCCGCAGGGTGCCGGAGGACGTCGCCCTCGTCGGCTTCGACGACATGCGGCAGGTCGCGGAGGCGACCGACCCGCCGCTGTCGACGGTCCATCAGGACATCGAGGGCATGGGTCGGTTGATGGTACGGCTGCTGATGCGCACCCTGGACGGCGAGGGCGCCGAGTCCGTGATCACCCCGACGGAACTGGTCCTGCGCGCCTCCGCCTGAGCCCCCGGGACGCGGCCGCCCGAACCCCCCGCGCGTCGTCGACCGACCGCGTACGCCCCTCTGCCCACCCTCTCCGCGCCGTCGCCTGATCCTCCGCGCACCTCCGCACCGGCCCCCTTCGGGGTCCGTCTCCGGGAACTGTTTCGCGTTCGGCTCTTGACGGGAGCATCGCCGGGGAGGCACGCTCCAGACGCATTCTTGAGAGCGCTCTCAAAACCCGGCCCACGGCTTCTGCCGAGCGTTCTCGACGGACTTTCGAAGCCAAGGGAGGCTTCCATGCCCACTGCCCGAGCCGCCAGGAGAACCGCCGTCCGACTCGGCGCGGTCGCCCTCGCCGGGGCCCTCCTCGCCGCCTGTGGATCCGGGGGATCCGACGGCGCCTCCGACAGCGCGGGCGGGAAGGTCACGATCACCGTCGACCTCTTCGGCTCGTTCGGCTACAAGGAGGCCGGGCTGTACGCCGCGTACGAGAAGCTCCACCCGAACGTCACAATCAAGCAGACCGACACGGAGGACGAGCAGGACTACTGGAAGTCGCTGCAGACCCGGCTGGCCGGCGGGGGCGGGCTCGCCGACGTCCAGGGCATCGAGGTCGGCCGGATCGCCTCCGTCACCCAGCAGCAGGCGGACAAGTTCGAGGACCTGACCCGGTACGGCGCCGCCAAGCTCGAGGGCGAGTTCGCTCCCGCCACCTGGGCCGGCGCGACGACGAAGGACGGCAAGGTCCTCGGTCTCGGCACGGACGTCGGCCCCGAGGCGATGTGCTACCGCACCGACCTCTTCCGGCAGGCCGGGCTGCCGACCGACCGCACCGAGCTGGCGCGCAAGTGGTCCACCTGGGAGGGGTACCTGGAGCTCGGCAGGCAGTACCAGGCCAAGGCCCCGGGCAAGAGCGCGTGGCTGGACAGCGTCGGCAGCCTCTACACCGTCATGGTCGGTCAGGAGAAGGAGCGTTACTACGACGCCTCGGGCAAGCTGATCTACGCCGACAACCCGGCCGTCAAGCACGCCTGGGAGACGTCGACGCAGGCGGCGAAGGCCGGCCTGAGCGCCAAGCTCGACCAGTGGTCGCCGCAGTGGAACCAGGCGTTCTCCGCCGGCTCCTTCGCCACGCTCCCGTGCCCCGCCTGGATGCTCGGCTACATCAAGGGCCAGGCCGGTGACGCCGGCAAGGGCAAGTGGGACATCGCCAAGCTGCCCGGCGGCGCCGGGAACTGGGGCGGCTCCTACCTCTCCGTGCCGCGCGCGGCGAAGCACAAGAAGGAGGCTTACGAGCTGATCCAGTGGCTGACCGCTCCGGCCCAGCAGGCGGCGCTCTTCAGGAAGCAGGGCAACTTCCCCTCCTCGACCGGCGCGATCGCGCAGGTCGCGTCGGCGACGGACCCGTACTTCTCCGGCGCCCCGATCGGCACGATCTTCGGCGACGCGGCGAAGGCGGCTCCCGTCCAGGTCCTCGGGGTCCACGACAAGAACGTCGCCGACCAGATCACCAACGCGCTGAGCGAGGTGGAGCGCAAGGGCACGTCCCCGGAGAAGGCGTGGTCGAACGCGCGCAAGGGCGTGGAGAACGCCACCGGCTGAGCCGGACCCCCGGCAACGCCACCGGCTGAGCCGGGCCCCGGGTGGGGCCGGGGCGAGGGGGCCGTCCCCGCCTCTGCCCCCGCCCGGCTCCGCCCCCTCCCCGTCTCCCCCATCCCCCTGCCTCGCTCGCCTCCCCCGACCGACCGAAGGGCCGCACCGTGACCCTCACCGCCTCCGGGCCGACGACGGCCCCCGTCCCGCCGCCGTCGGCCCGGTCCACCGGCGGCACCCGCCGCAGCCGGTGGGCCACCCTCGTCCCGTACGCCTATCTCGCCCCGTTCTTCACCCTGTTCGCCGCCTTCGGGCTCTTCCCGCTGCTCTACACCGCCTTCGTCTCCCTCTACCGGGTCGAGCTGCAGACCCCCGGGGACATGGAGTGGCGCGGCTTCGGCAACTACACCGCGCTGCTCACCGACGAGTTCTTCTGGACCGCGCTGCGCAACACGTTCACCATCGGGGTCCTGTCCACCGTGCCGCAGCTGGCGATGGCGCTCGGCCTGGCGCACCTGCTCAACTACAAGCTGCGCGGCCGGACCTTCTTCCGTACCGCCATGCTCCTGCCGTACGCGACCTCCGTCGCCGCCGCCACCCTCGTCTTCGCCCAGCTCTTCGGCCGGGACTTCGGGCTGGTCAACTACGTCCTGTCGCTGGTGGGGTTCGGCCCGGTCGACTGGCAGAACGGCACGCTCGCTTCGCAGATCGCCGTGTCGTCGATCGTCGTCTGGCGCTGGACCGGCTACAACGCGCTGATCTACCTCGCGGGCATGCAGTCGATCCCGTCGGAGCTGTACGAGGCGGCGGAGATGGACGGGGCGTCCCGCTGGCGGCAGTTCGTCCATGTCACCCTGCCCGGTCTGCGGCCCACGATCGTCTTCACCACCGTCGTCTCCACCATCGGCGCCACCCAGCTCTTCGGCGAGCCGCTGCTCTTCGAGGGATCGATCTCGGGCGGCATCTCGCACCAATACCAGACCCTCGGGCTCTATCTGTACGAACAGGGCTGGGGCTTCTTCCATCTGGGCCGCGCGGCCGCGATCGCCTGGCTGATGTTCCTCCTCATCCTGCTCCTGGTCGGGGTCAACGCCCTGATCGCCCGCGGCCGTTCACGTCGAGAGGAGGGCCGGGCATGACCGCGCGCACCGCCCGCACGGGGCACGGCGGCAGGATCACCTACGCGATCCTGATCCTCGCCGTGCTCGTCTCCGCGTTCCCGTTCTACTGGACCATCGTGGCCGCCAGCCGCTCCAACGCCGATCTGGCGCAGGTCCCGCCGACCCTGCTGCCGGGGTCGAACCTCTTCCACAACTTCGGGGCGGTGATGGAGGAGGCCGACATCGGCACGGCGCTCCTCAACTCCCTCGTCGTCTCCGGGTCGATCACCGTCGGCACCGTGCTCTGCTGCACGCTCGCCGGGTTCGCCTTCGCCAAGCTGCGCTTCCGCGGCCGGGGCGCGCTGCTGGCGCTCACCGTCGGCACGATGATGATCCCGCCGCAGCTCGGCGTGATCCCGCTCTTCATGGTCATCGCCGAACTGGGCTGGGTGAACCAGCTCCAGTCGGTGATCCTGCCCGGACTCGTCTCCGCCTTCGGGGTCTTCTTCATGCGCCAGTACCTGGTGCAGTCCCTGCCGGACGAGCTGATCGAGGCGGCCCGGGTCGACGGCGCCTCCTCCGCCCGGATCTTCTGGTCGATCGTGGTGCCGATCGCCCGGCCGGGGATGGCCGTCCTCGGGCTGCTCACCTTCATGGCCGCCTGGAACGACTTCTTCTGGCCGATCGTCGCCCTCTCCTCGCAGAACCCGACCGTGCAGGTCGCGCTGCGTCAGTTGGGCGGCGGGTACGTGCACGACCAGTCGGTGATCATGGCGGGGACGCTGCTGGGCACGCTGCCCGTGCTGCTCGTCTTCGGCCTGCTGGGCCGGCAGATCGTCGGCGGCATCATGCAGGGCGCGGTCAAGGGCTGACCGGCCGGCCGCCACCGGCCGCGGTCGGCGCCCCGCCTCCCCTCCTTCTCGCCGCTTCTCACTCCTTTCGCCTCTTCCTCGTCACGGGAGTTCCTCACCCATGAACGCTCTCTTCCCTGCCGGCTTCCGCTGGGGCTCGGCCACCGCCGCCTACCAGATCGAGGGTGCGGCGGCCGAGGACGGCCGTACGCCGTCGATCTGGGACACCTTCAGCCGGATTCCGGGCAAGGTGCGCAACGGCGACACCGGTGACATCGCCGCCGACCACTACCACCGGGTGCGCGAGGACGTCGCCCTGATGAAGGAGGTGGGGCTCACCGACTACCGCTTCTCCCTCTCCTGGCCCCGGGTCCAGCCGACCGGCCGCGGGCCGGCCGCGCAGAAGGGCCTGGACTTCTACCGCGCGCTGGCCGACGAGCTGCTCGACGCGGGGATCCGGCCCGTGGCCACGCTGTACCACTGGGACCTGCCCCAGGAGCTGGAGGACGCCGGGGGCTGGCCGGAGCGCGCGACAGCCGAGCGGTTCGCGGAGTACGCCTCCCTCGCCGCCGAGGCGCTCGGCGACCGGGTATCCACCTGGACGACCCTCAACGAGCCCTGGTGCGCGGCCTTCCTGGGGTACGGCTCCGGGGTCCACGCCCCCGGTCGTACCGACGAGGCGGACGCCCTGCGCGCCGCCCACCACCTCAACCTCGCGCACGGCCTGGCCGCGCGGGTGCTGCGCGGGGCGCTTCCCGCCTCGTCCGAGGTGTCGCTGACGCTCAATCTGCACGCCGTCAGGGCGCTCTCGGATGCACCGGAGGACCGGGACGCCGCCCGGCGGATCGACGCGGTCGGCAACCGCCTCTTCCTCGATCCGGTCTTCCACGGCCGGCTCCCGGACGATCTGGTGGCCGACACGGCACACCTCACGGACTGGTCCTTCGTCCGGGACGGCGATCTGGAGACGATCTCGACGCCGATCGACTCGCTCGGAGTCAACTACTACTCCCCGTCCGTCGTCGCGGCGGGCACGTCGGAGACGCCTTCGCCGTGGCCCGGCGCCGCCGAGCGGGTGCGGTTCCTGCCGGCGCCGGGGCCGCGGACGGCGATGGACTGGCCGGTGGACGCGGACGGGCTGTACGACCTGTTGGTGCGGCTGCGCGACGAGTTGCCGGGGGTGCCCCTGCTGATCACCGAGAACGGCGCCGCCTACGACGACTACGCCGACCCGGAGGGCGCGGTCCACGACCCCGAGCGGGTCGCCTACCTGGACGCGCACCTCGCGGCGACGCACCGGGCGATCGCCGACGGGGCGGACGTGCGCGGCTATTTCCTCTGGTCGCTGCTGGACAACTTCGAGTGGGCGTACGGCTACGGCAAGCGGTTCGGGATCGTGTACGTCGACTTCGCGAGCCAGCGCCGTACCCCGAAGGACAGCGCACGCTGGTACGCGCAGGTCATCGCGCGCGGCGGGCTGCTCCGCTGAGCCGGGCGCGGCGGCGGGCCTCGCGCGCCATGGGCAGATAGCGCAGCCGCTCGGGGAGGAGGGGGACGAGGGTGCGGACGACCAGGGCGAAGCGGCGCAGCCGCTTCTCCTGGCGGTCGCTCCAGGTCAGCCCGATGGCCTCGCGGGCGTCCGGGGGCATGAGCCCGACGGTGACGAAGTACCGGAAGCGGGCGAACCGGGGCAGGATCAGCGGCCACAGCAGTCGCAGCAGGAGCCGGAGCGGCAGCGGCCCGCGGTCGGGCGGCGGCACCGGCTGGTCCGGGTCGACGAGCTCGCGGACGACGACGGTGGCTTCCAGCTCGTCGCGGAGCACGGCGCGGTAGTACGGCCAGAACTCCTCGATCGTCCGGGGCATGTCCCGGTCGTGGATGCCGAGGATCCGGCCGACCTGGAGCCACTCCGCGTAGAGCCGGCGCTCCTGGTCCGGGGTGAGCGGGCGGTGGAGGTAGCGCAGCCCGTGCCGGTAGACGGGGAACCCGGTGGCGTGGACCCAGGCGTAATGGGCGGGGGTGAGCGCGTGGTAGCGGCGGCCGTGGGCGTCGGTGCCCTGGATGGTGCGGTGGAGCCGCCGCAGCCGGCGCCCTTCCTCGGCCGCGGCCTCGCCGCCGTACACCCACAGCATGACGGAGCGCAGGGAGCGCTCGCCGCGGCCCCAGGGGTCGGTGCGGAAGACGGAGTGCTCGTCGACTCCGGCGCCGACGGCGGGGTGGGCGACCTGCATGGTGAGGGCGGCGGGCAGCATCAGCAGCGCGCGGACGTCTCCGGCGACGCTCCACAGCACTCCGCCGACGGGCGGCGGCGCGGGCGAGGGCGCGGCGGTTTCGGCCGGGGCGGGCGAGGATTCCGCCGTCTCGGCCGGGGCGGGCGAGGGCGCGGCGGTTTCGGCCGGGGCGGGCGAGGGCGCGGGGGCGGCGGGCGAGGGTGCGGGCATCTCCGCTGGTGGCGGCCCGGCGGGGAGGGCGGTCGTCTCGCCGGGGCTCGCGGGGTCCTGCGGTGCGGTCACGCCGTTCTCTCTCCTCACCCTCTCAGCCTGCGCTTCCGGGGCGTACCAGGCAAAGGGCGGATATGGGTCGGGGCCGTGTCCCGGGCGTGGGCCCGGGGCACGGCCCCGTACACGTGGTGCGGTGCGGGTCAGGCGCGGTCGGCGCCGACCGGCTCGCCGACGATGCGACCGGCGAGGGCGTGGGCCCAGGCGTCGACGTCGGCGGTGAGCTCGCGCTCGGCGGCGGCCCGCTCGGCGGCGATGCGCTCGGCACCGGCGGAGAGGATCGCGTCCCGCTCGGCGACGCCCTCGGCGCGGGCGGCGGCGATGGCGGCCGCACCCTCCTCGGTGGCGCGGGAGCGGATGCGGGCGGCCTCGTGGCGGGCCTCGGCCAGCTCCGCCTCGTACTGCTCACGGATCCCGGCGGCCTCGGCGCGCAGGTCGTCGGCGCGCTCGGTGCCGCCGCCGATCGCGTCCTCGCGCTCGGCGAGGGTGCGGTTGATCTTCGGCAGGATGCCCTTCGCCAGGATGAGGAAGGTCAGGGCGAACAGCACGACGCCGAGGATGAGCTCCGCCGTGACGGGGTTGAGCGGACCGAGGTCCATGTTGAAGATCGTCGAATTCTGCGCGAGGGTCATGCGCGCATCTTACCTGGTCGCAAAAACGAATTTTCGTGCGAATCGGTTCGACGGCGCGAGAGTTGGCGCACTGGTGCGGCCCGCGCAAGATTCCCGGCACCCAACGGCTACCGGAAGGTAACCACGGCTGATTTGATGTGCGGCGCCGGTCCAACCCCCCACTACCTTACGGGAGTTCCAGTGCCGCTTGTCCCGCTCCAGCGTCGCGCCCTCGGCGTGGCCCTCTCCGGCGCGCTCGCCGCCGCCACGCTGGCGACGACCGCCTCCGCGGCCTCGGCCGCCGAGACCCCCCGGCTCAAGGTGCTCTCCTACAACGCGTTCCTGTTCTCCAAGACCCTCTACCCGAACTGGGGACAGGACCACCGGGCCAAGGCCATACCCGCCGCCTCCTTCTTCCAGGGCAACGACGTGGTCGTCCTCCAGGAGGCGTTCGACAACGCCTCCTCCGACGCCCTCAAGGCGAACGCGGCCGGGCAGTACCCGCACCAGACCCCCGTGATGGGGCGCTCCAAGAGCGGCTGGGACGCCACCGGCGGCGCGTACTCCGCCACCACCCCGGAGGACGGCGGGGTGACCATCCTCAGCAAGTGGCCGATCGTCCGCAAGGAGCAGTACGTCTACAAGGACGCCTGCGGCTCCGACTGGTACTCGAACAAGGGCTTCGTCTACACCGTCCTCGACGTGAACGGCACCAGGGTCCACGTCGTGGGCACCCATGCCCAGTCCACCGACCCGGGATGCTCCGCCGGGGAGGCGGCGCAGACGCGCAGCCGCCAGTTCAAGGCGATGGACGCCTTCCTCGACGCCAAGAACATCCCGGCGGGCGAGCAGGTCGTGGTGGCCGGCGACCTCAACGTCGACTCGCACACGGCGGAGTACGGCACCATGCTGGCCGACCTGGGCGTCACGGGCGCCCAGGCCCGCACGGGACACCCGTACTCCTTCGACACCGAGCTGAACTCGATCGCCTCCGAGCGCTACCCGGACGACCCCCGCGAGGACCTCGACTACGTCCTGCACCGCGCGGGCCACGCCCGGCCCGCGGGCTGGACGAACGACGTGGTGCTGGAGCGGAGCGCGCCGTGGACGGTCTCCAGCTGGGGCACCCGGTACACCTACACCAACCTCAGTGATCACTATCCGGTGACGGGGTACGCGGCGGGCTGACCCGCTCGCTCGCCGGGGTGATCACGTCGGCGGGCGCGTCGGCCCGGCGAGCACGGCCTTCCGGTCGTAGTCTCCCTCCCGGGAGGCCGCCATGACCACCGACCCATCTCCGCCCGCCGCCCCGCACCTCACCGACAAGGGGCTGCGGGGCGACTCCGTGGGGCTGCTCGCGACCATCTCGCTGGGCCTCGCCTCCGTCGCCCCGGCATACAGCATCGCCGTGACGCTCGGCCTGGTGGTCCTCGCGGTCGGCGACCTCGCGCCGGCCGCGCTGGTCCTCGGCTTCGTGCCGATCCTCCTCACCGCGTTCGCGTTCCGGGAGCTGAACCGCCGGATGCCGGACTGCGGCGCCACGTTCGTGTGGACGACCCGCGTCTTCGGTCCGGCCGCCGGCTGGCTGGCGGGCGGCTGGGCGGTCCTGATCGCCACCGTCCTGGTGATGACGACGCTGGCGCAGGTCGGCGCGACCGCGCTGTTCGCCCTCGTCGGCCTCGACGCGGCGGCCGACGACACCTTCGCCGTCACGGCGCTCGCCGTCGTCCTGCTGGCCGTGACCACGCTGGTGGCGTACCGGGGCATCCAGCTCGCCGCCCACCTGCAGTACGCGATGATCGGGCTGCAGCTCCTCGCGCTGCTCGTCTTCGGGGTGGCCGCCTTCGCCGGGGCCGGTGTGACGACCCCTTCGGCGGACTGGCTGAACCCCTTCGGGTTCGGGGGCTGGGGGCCCTTCGCCGAGTCGGTGCTGCTGAGTCTGTTCATCTACTGGGGCTGGGACGCGCTGATCACGTTCAACGAGGAGACGGTCGACAGCGGGCGCACACCCGGCCGGGCGGCGGTGGCGTCGACCCTGATCCTCCTCGTCACCTACGTCTTCACGGCCTGCGCGGCGCTCTCCTTCGCGGGGACGGGCGACACGGGGCTCGGGCTCGGCAACGAGGAGACGGCGGCCGACGCCCTCACCGGGCTCGCTCCGGCGGTCCTCGGCGACGCCCTGGGGAAGGTCGTCACGCTCGCCATCGCCGTCTCGGCCGTGGGGGCGCTGCTGACCGGGGTCGGCGCCATGCCCCGGATCACGCTGTCGATGGCCGCGCACGGCGCCCTGCCGGCGGCCTTCGGCCGCACCCATCCGCGCTTCCTCACACCCGCGTACGGGACGGTGTACATCGGCTGCGCGACCGCCGCCGTCCTCGTCCTGCTCACGCTCGTCTCCCCCGACTTCCTGGGGGACGCGGTGCTGTCGATCGGCCTGCTGATCGCGTTCTACTACGGCGTGACGGGCTTCGCCTGTGTGTGGTACTTCCGCGCGGAGCTGCGGCGCTCCGCGCGGAACCTGCTGGTCATGGGGGTCATGCCGCTGGCGGGCGGCCTGATGATGCTGGCGGCCTTCGCGCGGGGCGCGTACGACATGACGGACCCCGACTACGGCTCCACCTCGGCCGGCGGCGTCGGCGGCGTCTTCCTGCTGGGGATCGGTTCGATCGTGCTGGGCGCGGTGGTGATGCTGCTGGTCCGCGTGCGGCACCGGCGCTTCTTCCGCGAGGGCCGCACCACCGTGGTCGGACCGCCGGTCACGGAGGACTGACCTCCCCGCCCGGTCCGCCGGGGGACGTGGCCGTCAGGAGCCGGCGGCGCCGAACACGCTGTAGGCCCACAGGCCCACGACACCCACCACGCAGATCAGCACCAGCCAGGAACCCACGCCGGTGTGGCGCCTCGGACGCTCCCGGCGCTCACGGCCGGGCTTCGGGGGGCGCGCCGCACGCCCGCGGCCGGCGGCGGCCGGCCGGTCATCGGCGGCCGCGACGTCGGCGAGCAGCCGCCGGCAGACCGCGGCCAGCTCGCTCGTCCCGAGCGAGAGGTCGACGACGATCTCGGACCGCGCGGGCGCTGTGGTCCCCCCGTCGAGAAGCCGCCCGGCGCGCACCCGCGCCTGGTCCTTCCCCCCGGTCGGCGCCAGGCTGATCCACCGCCCGACGTGCTCCCCCCGGATGACGACCCCACCGCCCCGTTCCCGGTACACGGTGTGCTCCCGCCACAGGACGCCGGCCAATTCGGTGGCCGTGTCTCTGAGTTCGGCGTACATGCCCCTCCCCTGCCCTCACACCTCTGTTCGAACAAGCACGTGACTCTAGCGTCATGTACACGCCCCACCCCACGGCGGGGGCGACCGTGACCCGCGGACCCCTATGGCACGAGCCCTTCCCTCACGACCGCCGGGAGCGACGGGTTGGCGGCCGCCGCTTCGGCCACCCGCTCGTCCGGGTCGGTGAGCAGCTCCACGAGCGTCCGGGGCGGTAGGGACGGATGGCCTGCCGCGAGCGGTCGGGCCTTGGCGTCTTCGAGGCAGGCAAGAAGCGCCGACGCGGGGGCGTGGCGGTGTCCGGCGATCGCGTGGAGGGCTCTGCGGGGCGTCGGTCGGTGCCGGGCCAGGTCCTCGAGGAGCGCCGGGGGCGCGTCCGGGTTGGACGCGACCGCGGCGGCGACCCGGCCTCCGTGCCGGTCGGCCATGGCGCGCAGCCGCGCCTCGGAGAGGCCGGGGTGCGGGGCGAGGGAGGCGACCACCTTCGCGTCGGGGTCGGTGGTGAGCGCGTCGCGGACGGCAGCCGGGAGGTCGCGCCGTCGGGCGACGAGCATCCGGACGGCCGGGTCCGGTGACGCGGCGAGCCGCTCCACCTCCGCGGGCGAAGCGGCCGCGATCCGGGGCGGCAGGCCGGCGCCGATCCTGGTGCCGCCGGCGAGGGAGGCGAGGGTGTCGAGGGGCACCCGGGGGTGGTGGGCGACGGCTCGGCGCACCTCGTCGGCGCGGTCCGTGGCGAGGACGCGCATGACGGCGGGGGCGAGCGCCGGGTTTCCGGCGAGGTCGGCCCGCACCAGGGGCGAGGCGTCCTCGGCGAGCCGTGCGTCACCTCGGCGGGCAGGTCCGAGCGGGCGGCGAGCGCCGACCGGCGCAGCGGGGACGGGTCGTCGGTGAAGGCGACGACGGCCTCGGCGGGTGTGGCGGGGTTGCGCAGCGCCGCCTCCCGTACGGCGTGGAGGGCGGACCGGTGGGAGCCGTCGCAGGAGGCGTCCGGCGGCAGATCGCAGTCCGGCCGGGGGCAGTGCGGGTCGTGGACGAACGGCGTCTCCTCCCGGTCGCAGACCCGGCACCGCTCGGCGGGCGGGAGGCCGTCGCCGGTGAGCAGCGCCGCCAGCACCGCCGGCGGCGTCGCCTCGTTGACCGCCACCGCGCGGCGCACCTCCGCGTACGGATGCGCGGCCAGTCCGGCGGCGGTCTCCGGCGTGGTCCACAGCGCGAGCTCCTCGACGACCCGTGCGTCCGCGTCCGCGGCGAGCGTCTCCACCACATCGGCCGGGAGACCGGGGCAGGCGGCCAGCCGTTCGCGGCGCTCGACCGCCGGGTCGCTGGCGAACAGGCGGGCCCACTCCGGAGACCCGGCCCCTTGGCCGAGCAGGGCGAGAGCGGCCAGTGGCAGCCGCGCCGGATCGATGTCGGCGGCGGTCACCTTGCCCTGTGCGAGGTACCAGGCGCTCTCCTCGTGGCGCGAGACCAACGCGACCGCCTGCGCGCGGGTGAGGTCCGGGCGGGCCGCCAGGTCCGCCGCGAGGTCGTCGTCAGCGACCGCGATCAATCGGTCGACCAGATCGGGCGGGAGCGCCGGGTTGGCGGCCAGGCCGGACAGGAGAGGGTTCACGGAACGGCATCCTGCCCCGGCGAGGGGCGGGGGCGCTTCCGGGTTTTGTCGGGGGTCGTGGCCTGCGCCGTGGTGGGGCGGTTCGGGGTGGTGTCGGGGCAGGTCAGCGGCGGGGGTTGGATCTTTCGCCGAGGGGGCGCGGTGGGCATGGTCGGGACAGCGCATTGCCCGCGGGGGCGGCGCGGGATTGGATCACAAGCCACGCGCCGTCGTCGGCGCGGGTCTCTGCCACCGGGACAGAAAGCGAAGCGTCTCCATGCTCGACGGCTGCACACCCTGGCCCGAGGAGTTCGTCGACCGCTACTGGTCGGCCGGGCTCTGGCGGGGCAACACGCTGGACAACCTGCTGCGCGGCTGGGCCCTCGCGTACGGGCCCCGGACCGCGCTCGTCCAGGGCGACATCCGTCTCACCTACGCGGCTTTGAACCGGCGGGTGGACCGCAGGGCCGCCGGGTTCCGGCTGCGGGGCATCCGGCCCGGGCAGCGGGTCCTCGTCCAGCTGCCGAGCGTCCCCGAGTTCGTCGTCACGGTCTTCGCGCTGATGCGCGCGGGCGCGGTCCCCGTCCTCTGCCCGCTCGCGTACCGCACGCCCGAGGTGGCCGGCCTCGTGCGGCTCACCCAGGCCGTCGGCCACGTCGGCCCCGCGGCGTACCCGGGCTTCGACCACACCGCGATGACGGCGGACATCGCGGCCCGATGGCCGTTCCTGCGGCGGGTGTTCACCTACGAGGCTCCCGGCACCGCGTCCCCGTACGGCGGCCTGACGACCGATCCGTCGGGCTGTCAGTACGCCCCGCTCGACTCCATCGACGCCGCCCCCGAGCCCGCCCTCCCGCAGAGCGCCGACCAGGTGGCGTTCTTCCTGCTCTCCGCCGACACACCCGCGTCACCCCGGCTCGTTCCGCGCACCCACAACGACTACGCCTACCAGGCGCGGGCCGCCGCCGAGCGGGTGGCGCTCACCGAGGACGACGTGTACCTGTCCGCGCTGCCCGCCGAGTCGCCGCTCGGCCTCGGCTGCCCCGGCATCGTCGGCACCCTCTCCGTCGGCGGCACCGTCGTCCTGGTCGAGGACCCCGACCCCGCCGCCTGCCTGACGGCCGTCGAGCGGGAACGGGTCACCGTCGCGTCGATGGGCCCCGACGTCGCCCGGCCGTGGCTCGACGCGCTCCCCACGGCTCGGCCCGACGTGAGCACCCTGCGCCTCGTGCAGCTCGGGGGCGCGCCCCCGCACCGGGCGGACGCCGAACGGATCGGCGGCGCCGCACCGGGCTGCCGGATCCAGCACGTCCTCGCGAAGGCCGAGGGACCGTGCCTCCTGGGCCGGCCGGTGGGACCGGACGAGGACGCCGCCCCGGGGGCCCGCCCGCTCTCGCCCGACGACCAACTCCGCATCGTCGACGGCGCCGGCCGGGACGTGCCCGCGGGCGAGGTCGGCGAACTCCTCGCCCGCGGCCCGTACACCCCACGCGGCTACTACCGGGCGCCCGAGGAGAACGTCCGCTCCTTCACCCCCGACGGCTACCTCCGGACCGGCGACCTCGCGCGGCGCACCCCCGACGGCGCGGTGGTGGTGACCGGCCGCGTCCCCGCCTCCCGCTGACCCCGCGGACGGCCGGGACGTCCCGCACCTTTTACAACGCCGGTGAGACAGCAATACTGTTGCACCAACGGGGACGGCACGGTACGGGGACGGGAAGCGAGGCGCCTGCGATGGCCACCGAGAGCGGGGCGCGGCAGGAGGGGCAGGGGCCGACGTACACCGTCGACGAGCTGGCCGCGCGGGCGGGGGTGACCGTGCGCACGGTGCGCTTCTACGGCACCAAGGGGCTGCTGCCGCCGCCGGTGATCGGACCCCGGCGGGTCGGGCACTACGGCCCCGAGCACCTGTCGCGGCTGGCCCTGATCGAGGAGCTCCAGCGCCAGGGCATGACGCTGGCCGCCATCGAGCGGTACCTGGAGCAGCTGCCGCCCGAGCTGAGCGCCCAGGACCTGGCGATCCACCGCGCGCTGGTGGCCTCCTGGGCGCCCGAGTCGGCCGAGGAGATCACCCGGCGCGAGCTGGAGCGGCGGGCCGGGCGGGCGCTGACCGACCAGGACGTCGCGCGCCTCGCGGCGATGGGCGTCCTCGACCAGGGGTCCGACCCGGAGGTGTTCCGTCTCGACGGCACGCTGCTGCGGCTCGGTGTCGAGCTGCTGGACGTGCCGATCGCGCACGAGACGATCCTGGCCTCCCGCACCGTCCTGCTGGAGCACGCGCGGGCGGCGGCGCAGGAGCTGTCCCGGCTGTTCCAGGACGAGGTGTGGAACCCGTACCGCGAGCGCGCGTCGGACCCGGACCATCTGGCGGCGATGAAGTCGCTGTCGGCGCACATGCAGCCGATGGTGGTCCAGGCCCTCGTCACGGCTTTCCAGCGGTCGCTGCGCGAGGAGTTGCGGGCCGCGTTCGGTCAGGCGAAGCGGGACTGACCGCGGCCCGCGCGGCGGGACCGGCCCCGGCCGGCGCCACGGGACCCGTGAGCCGGCCGGGGGCGGTCCCCGCCGTCACGCGTCGGTGAAGACCTCGCCCCGCTCCGCCTTCTCCACCAGCAGCGCCGGCGGCAGGAAGCGGTCGCCGTAGCGCTCGGCCAGTTCACGCGCGCGTGCCACGAAGCCGGCGAGCCCGCCCTCGTAGCCGTTGATGTACTGCAGGACGCCACCGGTCCACGCGGGGAAGCCGATGCCCATGACGGAGCCGATGTTGGCGTCGGCGACCGAGGTGAGGACGTTCTCCTCCAGGCAGCGCACGGAGTCCAGCGCCTCGGAGAAGAGCATCCGCTCCTTCATGTCCTCGAAGGGGAGGGTCACGTCGACGCGCGTGAAGTGCTCCCGCAGCCCCGGCCACAGCCCGGCCCGCTTGCCGTCCTCGTCGTACGCGTAGAAGCCCGCGCCGCCGCTGCGGCCGGTGCGGCCGAACTCGTCGACCATCCGGTCGATCACCGCGTCCGAGGGGTGCCCGGCCCAGGTGCCGCCGGCCTCCTCGACCGCGCGCCGGGTCTCCTCGCGGATCTTGCGGGGCAGGGTGAGGGTCAGCTCGTCCATGAGGGAGAGGACCTTCGCCGGGTAGCCGGCCTGGGCCGCCGCCTGCTCGACGGAGGCCGGGTCGGCGCCCTCGCCGACCATCGCCACGCCCTCGTTGATGAACTGGCCGATGACCCGCGAGGTGAAGAAGCCGCGCGAGTCGTTGACGACGATCGGGGTCTTGTTGATCTGCCGGACGAGGTCGAAGGCGCGGGCCAGGGCCTCGTCGCCGGTGCGCTCGCCCTTGATGATCTCGACCAGCGGCATCTTGTCGACGGGCGAGAAGAAGTGCAGGCCGATGAAGTCCTCCGGGCGGGAGACGCCTTCGGCGAGCACGGTGATCGGCAGCGTCGAGGTGTTGGAGCACAGCAGCGCGTCCGGCTCGACGACGTCCTGGATCTCCTCGAAGACCTTGTGCTTGAGCGCGGTGTCCTCGAAGACGGCCTCGATCACGGCGTCGCAGCCGGCCAGGTCGGCCGCGTCCGCGGTCGGCGTGATGCGGGCGAGCAGCTCGTCCGCCTTCGCCTGGGTCGTACGGCCCCGGGAGACCGCCTTGGCGCAGAGCTTCTCGGAGTACTCCTTGCCGCGCCCGGCGGCTTCCGCGGACACGTCCTTGAGGACGACGTCGATGCCCGCGCGGGCGCAGGAGTACGCGATGCCGGCGCCCATCATGCCGGCGCCGAGGACGGCGACCCTGCGGACGGGGCGGGGCTCGACGCCCTGGGGGCGGTTGGCGCCGGAGTTGACGGCCTGGAGGTCGAAGAAGAACGCCTGGATCATGTTCCTCGCGGTCCGGCCGGTGACCAGCTCGGTGAAGTACCGGGCCTCGATGGTCTGGGCGGTCTCGAAGTCGACCTGGGAGCCCTCGACGGCGCAGGCGAGGATGTTGCGCGGGGCCGGATAGGGGGCGCCGTTCAGCTGCTTGCGCAGGTTGGCGGGGAAGGCCGGCAGGTTGGCGGCGAAGCGCGGGTTCGACGGCGTGCCGCCGGGGATCTTGTAGCCCTTGACGTCCCAGGGCTGCTGGGACTCGGGGTGCGTGTCGATGAAGGCGCGGGCCTTGGCCAGCATCTCCTCGGGGGTGGCGGCCAGCTCGTGGACGAGGCCGTTCTCCAGGGCACGCGCCGGCGAGTACTGCGTGCCCTGCAGGAGCACCTTCAGCAGGGCGTCGGCAATGCCCATCAGCCGCACGGTACGGGTGACGCCGCCGCCCGCGGGGAGGAGGCCGAGGGTGACCTCGGGCAGGCCGATCTTGGAGCCGGGCGCGTCGAGGGCGATGCGGTGGTGGGCGGAGAGGGCGATCTCGTAGCCGCCGCCGAGGGCAGCGCCGTTGATGGCGGCGACGACCGGCTTGCCGAGGGTCTCGATGCGGCGCAGGGCGCGCTTGATGGCCATGCCGGTGTCGAAGACCTGCTGGGCCTGTTCGGGCCCGACCTTCATCATGTCCTTGAGGTCGCCGCCGGCGAAGAAGGTCTTCTTGGCGGAGGTGTAGACGATGCCGCGGATGGAGTCGCGTTCGGCCTCGGCCCGGTCGGCGATCACGGCGATGGAGTCCTTGAACGCCTGGTTCATGGTGTTCGCCGACTGGTTCGGGTCGTCGAGGACGAGGGTGACGACGCCGGACTCGTCCTGCTCCCAGCGGATGGTGGTGCTCTCGTTCATTGGAGTGTCTCCGAAGGTGGGAAGGGAACGGACGGTCAGACGCGCTCGACGATCGTGGCGATGCCCATGCCGCCGCCGACGCAGAGCGTGGCCAGGCCGTAGCGCTTGTCCTGGCGCTCCAGCTCGTCGACGAGGGTGCCGAGGATCATCGCGCCGGTGGCGCCCAGCGGGTGGCCGAGCGCGATGGCGCCGCCGTTGACGTTGACCTTGTCGAGGCTGATGTCCATGTCCTTGACGAAGCGGAGGACGACGCCGGCGAAGGCCTCGTTGATCTCGACCAGGTCGATGTCGTCCATCGTCAGACCGGCCTTGGCGAGCGCCTTGCGGGTGGCGGGCGCGGGTCCGGTGAGCATGATGGTGGGCTCGGAGCCGGAGACGGCCGCGGCGACGATCCGGGCGCGCGGGGTGAGGCCGTACCGCTCGCCGACCTCCCGGGAGCCGATCGCGACGAGGGAGGCTCCGTCGACGATGCCGGAGGAGTTGCCCGCGTGGTGGACGTGGTCGATCTTCTCGACCCAGTGGTACTTCTGCAGGGCGACGGCGTCGAAGCCGCCCATGTCACCGATGGCGGCGAACGAGGGCTTGAGGGAGGCGAGCGAGTCGGCGGTGGTGCCGGGGCGCATGTGCTCGTCGTGGTCGAGGACGACGAGGCCGTTGCGGTCCTTGACCGGGACGACGGAACGGTCGAAGCGGCCGTCCTTCCAGGCGGTCGCGGCGCGCTCCTGGGAGAGGGCGGCGTACTCGTCGACGTCGCGGCGGGAGAAGCCCTCGATGGTGGCGATGAGGTCGGCGCCGATGCCCTGCGGGACGAAGTTCGTCTCGTAGTTGGTCATCGGGTCGGCGAACCAGGCGCCGCCGTCCGAGGCCATCGGGACGCGGGACATGGACTCGACGCCGCCGGCGAGGACGAGGTCCTCCCAGCCCGAACGGACCTTCATCGCCGCCATGTTGACGGCTTCCAGGCCGGAGGCACAGAAGCGGTTCTCCTGGACGCCGACGACGGTGTCGGGGAGTCCCGCGGCGATGGCGGCGATACGGGCGATGTCGGAGCCCTGGTCGCCGACCGGGCCGACGACGCCGAGGACGATGTCGTCGATCGCGGCCGGGTCGAGGCCCGGGAAGCGGCCGCGGAGCTCGTGGATCAGGCCGACGACCAGGTCGATGGGCTTGGTGCCGTGCAGGGCGCCGTTGGCCTTGCCGCGGCCGCGCGGGGTGCGGATCGCGTCGTACACGTACGCTTCGGTGCTCACGAGAAGCCTTTCAGGAGGGTGGACAGCGGAGGGGTCCCGGCCGGGGCCCCGGGCGCGGGTGGGGGTCAGCCGAGCAGGGAACGGCCGATGATCTCCTTCATGATCTCGGTCGTGCCGCCGTAGATGGTCTGGATGCGGCCGTCGGTGAACGCCCTGGCGACCGGGAATTCGGCCATGTAGCCGTACCCCCCGTGCAGTTGCAGACAGCGGTCGGCGACCCTCTTCTGCAGCTCGGTGGCCCACCACTTCGCCATCGAGGCGTGGACGGCGTCGAGTTCCCCGTTCGAGTGATCGACGATGCACCGGTCGAGGAACGTACGGGTGACGGCGCACTCGGTGGCCATCTCCGCGATCTCGAAGCGGATGTGCTGGAGCCGGGCCAGCGGCCGGCCGAACGCCTCGCGCTCCTTGACGTACCGCGTGGTGATCTCCAGGAGGTGTTCGGCGGCGGCGATGCCGGCGACGGCGATGGCCATCCGCTCCTGGGCGAGGTTGGTCATGAGGTGCACGAAGGCGCCGTTGAGCTCGCCGAGGAGGTTCTCCTTGGGGACGCGGACGTCGTGGAAGAAGAGCTCCGCCGTGTCCTGGGACTTCTGGCCGATCTTGTCGAGGTTCCGGCCGCGTTCGAAGCCCGCCATCCCGCGTTCGACCACGAGGAGCGAGAGCCCGTGGGCGCCGCCTTCGGGGGTCGTGCGCGCGACGACGATCACCAAGTCGGCGAGGATGCCGTTGGAGATGAAGGTCTTGGAGCCGTTGAGGACCCAGTGGTCGCCCCGGTCCTCGGCGGTGGTCCGGATGGCCTGGAGGTCGGATCCCGCACCCGGCTCGGTCATCGCGATGGCGGTGATCAGCTCGCCGGAGCAGAAGCCGGGCAGCCAGCGCCGCTTCTGTTCCTCGGTGGCGAGCGAGGTGAGGTACGGGCCGATGATGTCGTTGTGCAGGCCGAGGGCGAACCCGGGGGCGCCGGCGCGGGTGAACTCCTCGGCGAGGACCGCGCTGTAGCGGAAGTCGGCGTTGCCGCCGCCGCCGTACTCCTCGTCGACGGCGAGGCCGAGCAGCCCCTGGCGTCCGGCGGCGCGCCAGGCCTCGCGGGCCACGATGCCGTCCTTCTCCCACTGCTCGTAGTGGGGCAGGACCTCCTTGGCGAGGAAGGTGCGGACGGTCTCGCGGAAGGACTCGTGGTCGGCGGTGTAGAGCTGGCGCTTCATGCCTGCGGCTCCTTGGCGGTGAGGGAGGGGACGTCCCAGTCGCGGGCGACCTCGTGGGTGTCGGCGCCGGGCAGGGCGGGTCCGGTGCGGACGGCGCCGGGGGTGGCGGAGAAGCGGGGTGCGGGGGCCGGCTGGGTCAGGCCGCCGTGCTCGACGAAGGTGGAGCGGGCGGCGAGGTGCGGGTGGGCTGGGGCCTCGCGCAGCGAGAGGACCGGCGCCACACAGGCATCGGTCCCGGCGAAGACGGCGGTCCACTCGTCTCTCGTACGGGTGCGGAAGCGGTCGGCGACGGCGGTGCGCAGCTCGGGCCAGCGGCCCGGGTCCTGGCGGGCGGGGGCGGTGTCCTCGATGCCGAGGAGGCGTACGAACTCGTCGTAGAACCGCTGCTCCAGGGCGCCGACCGCCATGTGGCCGCCGTCGGCGGTCTCGTAGGTGCCGTAGAAGGGGCAGCCGCCGTCGAGGAGGTTGACGCCCCGGCGGTCCTGCCAGCCGCCGGCCGCCAGCATGCCGTGGATCATGGTGGCGAGGTGGGCGGCACCGTCGACGATGGCTGCGTCGACGACCTGGCCCTCGCCGTGGGCGCGGGCGTGCTGGAGGGCGGCGAGGACGCCGACGACGAGGTAGAGGGAGCCGCCGGCGTAGTCGCCGACGAGGTTGGCGGGCACGGTGGGCGGGCCGTCCGGGTCGGGGCCGATCATGTGGAGCGTGCCGGTGAGGGCGATGTACGCGATGTCGTGCCCGGCGGCGGCGGCGAGCGGCCCGTCCTGGCCCCAGCCGGTCATCCGGCCGTAGACCAGCCGGGGGTTGCGGGCGAGGCAGGCGTCGGGGCCGACGCCGAGGCGCTCGGCGACGCCGGGGCGGTACCCCTCGACGAGGATGTCGGCCTTCTCGACGAGGTCGAGGACGGCCGGGGGCCCGTCCGGGGCCTTGAGGTCGACGAGGACGGAGCGTTTGTTGCGGTTGGTGAGGTCGTACGCGGGGTCGATGCCGAGCCCCGGGCCGCCGGGCCGGTCGACGCGGACGACGTCGGCGCCGAGGTCGGCAAGGAGCATGGCCGCGAAGGGGCCGGGCCCGATGCCGGCCAGCTCGACCACGCGCACCCCGGAGAGCGGGCCGTTCCGGGCGTTCCGCGTCCCTGCCATCAAGCCCCCAGCTATGTGTGACACCAATGATGTAACACCGGAGATGCTAGGAACGTGTTCCACGTCGCACAAGACCCCGGGCCGAGCAAGCGCTTGGAAATTGCGTGGGGGCGGAGTTCCGCTAGGCTCCGCCGACGACACGCGCCCGGACGACGGCGCGGGCGACGGCGGAGGGGCTGGATGGAGACAGGGGCCGGCACGGAGCGGGACGCGGCGGCACGGGCCCACGACCTGGTTCTCTTCGGGGCGACCGGGTTCGTGGGCGAGCTCACCGCGGAGTATCTGGCGGAGCACGCCCCGGCCGGGTGCCGGTGGGCACTGGCCGGGCGCGGGCGCGCCAGACTGGAGGCGCTGCGGGACCGGCTGGCGGCCCGCTGGCCGCGGTGCGCGGAGCTGCCGCTGATCGTGGCCGACTCGGCCGACCCGGACGCGATGCGCGAACTCGCCGCGTCCACCCGGGTGGTGGCGACCACCGTCGGCCCCTACGTCTGGTACGGCGAGAACCTGGTGGCCGCCTGCGCGGAGGCCGGCACGGACTGTGTGGACCTCACCGGCGAGGCGGAGTTCGTCGACCTGATGTACGTCCGGCACGACGCGCGGGCCCGGGAGACCGGGGCCCGGATCGTGCACGCGTGCGGTTTCGACTCCGTACCGCACGACCTCGGCGCGTACTTCACCGTCCAACGGCTCCCCCGGGACGTACCGCTGCGGGTCGACGGCTTCGTCCGGGCGGGCGCCGTCTTCTCGGGCGGGACCTTCGCCTCGGCGCTCACGGCGATGGGGCGCGGCCGCGAGATGCTGCGCGCGGCGCACGAACGGCGGCTGCACGAACCGCGGTTGGTGGGGCGACGGGCCCGGGCGCCGCTGGCAGGACCGCGGTTCAGCCGGGAGACCGGCACCTGGGCGCTGCCGCTGCCGACCCTGGACGCGCAGGTCGTGGCCCGCTCGGCGGCGGCACTTGAGCGGTACGGTCCGGACTTCCGCTACCGCCACTACGCCTCGGTCCGGACCCTCCCCATGGCACTGGGCGGCGCGGCCGCCGTCGGCACCGGCGTGGCGGCCGCCCAACTGGCTCCCGTACGGCGGTGGCTGATGGAGCGTTACCAGCCGGGCCAGGGGCCGAGCGCGGAGCGGCGCGCCCGGAGCTGGTTCTCCGTGCGGTTCGTCGGCGAGGGCGGCGGACGGCGGGTCTTCACGGAGGTCTCGGGCGGCGACCCGGGATACGACGAGACGGCGAAGATGCTGGCCGAGTCGGCGCTCTGCCTGGCCTTCGACGACCTGCCGAAGACCTCCGGCCAGGTCACGACGGCGGTCGCGATGGGCGACGCCCTGATCGACCGGCTGCGGGCGGCGGGGATCCGCTTCCGGGTGGCGTACGAGGGCTGAGAACGCCGCCGAGGACGACCCGCCGCCGCTCACGTCGGCGGCAGGGCTCGGTGGCGTACGAGACCGGTCGGGCTCAGTGGCGTACGAGGCAGAAGGGGTGACCGGCCGGGTCGGCGTATATGCGCCACCCCCGGTCGTCACCGCCGTCGTCCAGCCGCCAGGCGCCCAGCGCGAGGACCGCGTCGTGCGCGGCCTGCAGGTCGTCGACCTCGATGTCGAGGTGGAACTGCTGCTCGGGCGCGCCCCAGACGGGCGGCCGGTGGTCGGCCACGCCCTGGAAGGCGAGGACGGGAGAGCCGGCGGCGTCGTGCAGAGTGGCCCAGCCGTCGTCGCAGGCCCACCGGGGATCGGGCCGGTCGACCTCGCCGCCGAGCAGCAGCTGGTAGAAGCGGGCCAGCTCCGGGGGGTCGGTGCAGTCCAGGACGACGCACTGGAGCCTGCCGATCACGCCGACACCCAGACGGCGACGGTGTAGACCATGGCGCAGACCCACGCCAGGGCGACGAGCCCGGCGACGGCGAGGAGCCGGGTGGGGAGCGCGGAGGAGTGCGGGGCAGGGGACGTCATGAGCCCCACTCTGCCGACCGTGATCACGACTCGCATCCGTACGCGTACTCAGATCGTCGTGGGTACGGCCCCGACGGCCGGCACGGTCAGGCCTCCGCGTCGAGCGCCGCCTTCAGGGCGCGGCGGCAGAGCGCGTCGGCCCGCCGGGTGGTCTCGGGGATGCGGAAGCGGGGGGCGAGGTGGAGCGTGTGGGCGCAGGCGGTCTCCAGGGAGACGCGGTGCCCGACGGAGACGTACACCGGTTTGACGTCCGCCTGGGTGCGCAGGGCGCGGCCGACCTCCTCGCCGTCGGCGAGGAGCGGGCTGGCGTCGCCGCGGGCGGGGCCGGGCCGGTCGTGGGTGAAGGTGAAGGGGTTCTTGGCGACGCCGATCGACGGCAGTCCCGTCAGGACCCCGAGGTGGCTGGCGAGGCCGAAGCGGCGGGGGTGGGCGACGCCGTAGCCGTCGCAGACGAGCAGACCGGGGGCGGCGGTGAGGGAGCCCAGCGCGGCGAGGACGGTCGGGATCTCCCGGAACGCCAGCAGCCCCGGGACGTAGGGGAAGGAGACCCGGCCGACGGCCGTGGCCTCCTCCACGACGTCGAGCGTCCGGGCGTCGAGGACGACGGCGGCCGCGGCGACGAGGTCGCGCTCGTCGTCGTACGCCACGTCGAGTCCCGTGACGTGCCCGGTGCCGGCCGCCGGGCCGGGCTCGTCGAGCACGAGCCGCCCGCGCAGCTCGCGCTGGACGGCCCGGGCGGTGGCCTCGTCGGCGGGCCAGCCCGCGGGAATGTCGATGATCGTCATGATGACGGCCACCCTACGGGGCCCCTGGAGCCGGTTTCGAAAGTCCCCTCTGGCCTGCGGGCGGACGACGCTCCATCCGAAACACGCCCTCGGCCCGACAGGCGAACACGTCTCCGGTGCGCTCCCGCCCCCGGGTAGCCTGCGGCCATGTTCGTTCTGGAATTGACCTACACCGCCCCCGTCGAGCGGGTCGACCCGCTGCTCGACGCGCACATCGCCTGGCTCGACGCACAGTACGCGGCCGGGGTGTTCATCGCCTCCGGCCGCAAGAACCCGCGTGACGGCGGGATCATCCTCGCCGCCGGGGTCGACCGCGAGCGGATCGAGAAGATCGCCGCGGCCGACCCCTTCACCGTCGAGGGCGTGTGCGCGTACCGGATCACGGAGTTCTACGCGACGAAGACGGCGCCCGAACTCGCTCCGTATCGGGAGCAGTTGCCGTCCTAGGGCGTGTCAGGTCGGCCGAGGCGGGCGATCCTGCCCTTCTCCCCCGACGCCCAGCACGCGCCGTCCCGTGTGCAGTCGACGGTGTCGAAGGAGCCGGTGTCCACCGTCCGCCAGGTCCTGCCGCCGTCGGTCGTCAGGTCCGTGCCGGTCGGGCCGACGGCGAGCGCGGCCTGTCCGCCGCGCCCGGGCCGTCCGGCGGAGGGCAGCCAGGCGACGCCCGAGCGGTAGGCGGGCGGAGGCGTCGCGGAGGGCCGCCAGGTGCGTCCGGCGTCGCCGGTCACCGCCGCCGCCCGCGGTGAGGGCTGGCCCGTGCGGTAGTCCCCGCCGACCGCGATCCCGTGCGTACGGTCGCGGAAGGCGAGCCCGAACACGCCCCGCGCCGGATCGCCCGCCGCGACGGTCGACTCGGCGACGGTCCAGGTCAGACCACGGTCGGCGGAGTGCAGCACCCGCGCCGTGCCCCCGCCGCCCGTCGCCAGCCACACGTCCCTGGGGCCGGACGAGACCAGACACTGGCCGCTCGCCGCGAACCCCGCCTCCCCCGGCAGCGCCGCGGGCATGCCCCGGTCGGGGAGCACCGTCCAGGAGCGGCCGCCGTCGCGGGTGGACAGGATGCGGTACTTCCCGTCGACGGGGTCGCTCATCGCCAGGCCGTGGCGACGGTCGAAGAAGGTCATGCAGTCGTAGAAGGCCCGCGGATCGGTGTTCCGGAAGGACTCCGTCCAACTGGCGCCGCCGTCCTCGGTACGGAAGACCCGTGAGGCCTCCCCCTCGCCGATGGCCAGCACCACCGCGCGCCGGGCGTCGAACGCCTCCACGTCGCGGAACTCCAGCTCCCCGGCACCGGGCGGGGACACCGCGCGCCAGCTCCGGCCGCCGTCGGTGGTCCGCAGCACCGTGCCCTTCGAGCCCGCGGCCCAGGCCGTCCGGCGGTCCACCGCCGCGAGCCCCCGGAACCGGGCGTCCGTACCGGTCGGCGTGAGCTGCCAGCCGCCGGGGGCGCTCGCGGCCCCCGGGGCCGGTGGGGCCGTGGGGGTCTCCCCGGCCCGCGCCGGGACCGCCAGGGTGAGGGCCAGCGCCACCCCGATCAGCCCCACCGACATCGTTCGTCTCGTCTTCCCCATGGACGTCATGGCGCCGGAAGCTAGCCCACCCCGCAGACCCCGTCCAGGGCGCCTCCCGGCCACCGGCCCGTCGGACACGGGCCCCGGGCCGCGGCCCCGGCCGTCCCGGAGCGGTGACACAGCTCACGTGACCCCCCGGTGCACGTTCCGGCCCGATCGTTCGTCTTTCCCAGTGTCAGGGAGACTTCCCTTGCTTCTCAGGGAGACGTCAGGAACCGAAGCCGCGCGACAGGAGCTGGCCTTGTCCACCGTCATCGAGCAGGCCGTCGAGGCCCGTCTGGTCGCATCCGCTCCCCGGATGGAGACCGTCCCCGCCACACTGCGCTACGACCGCGAGGACCCCTACGCGGTCAGCATGGCGTTCCCGCCGCCCGCGACGCTGGAGGGCGTCGAGGTGTCGTGGGCGTTCGCGCGCGAGCTGCTGGCCGAGGGCGTCGAGGGGCCGGCCGGGGTCGGGGACGTCCGCGTGCGTCCGTACGGCTACGACCGCACCGTCGTGGAGTTCCACGCTTCGGAGGGCGTCGCCGTCCTCCACATCCGCACCTCGGAGCTGCGCCACTTCCTGGAGCGCGCCCGGCACCTGGTGCCCCCGGGGCGCGAGCACCAGTACCTGGACTGGGACCGTGACCTGATGGAGCTGCTGGAGGGGTAGGGCGGCACGCGGGGCGACCGCCCGCGTAAATCGTTTGCCCCCCGTTTTCGACCGGCGTACCGTCCTGACCTGTTCGTGTCGTCGCCCGATCGGAGAAGGCCGTTGCTCGTCTGAGTTCGAGACACCGTGCCGCGCGCGCCTCACTGTGCCGCGTGTGCCGTCCTCGACCTCGGCGTACGAGCCTGCCTTCGGCGCGCGCTCCCCGGTGTCTCACCCGTTGCCCCAGCCCACGCTCATGCAACCGGGAGGCCCCCATGGCGACCCATCCCACCTTCATCACCTGCTCTTCCCTCTCCTTCTCGTGGCCGGACGGCACCGAGGTCCTCGACGACTTCCGGCTGGTGGTCGGACCCGGCAGGACCGGTCTGATCGGTCTGAACGGTTCCGGGAAGTCCACCCTCCTGAAGCTCGTCGCCGGCGAACTGACCCCCACCGAGGGCACGGTCAGGACGGTCGGCGAGGTCGGCTACCTCCCGCAGAACCTCGTGCTCGACACGACCTTCCGCGTCGACCAGGCCCTCGGCATCGACCGGACCCGTGCCGCGCTCCACGCCATCGAGGCCGGCGACCCGGCCGAGGAGCACTTCGCGGCGGTCGGCGACGACTGGGACGTCGAGGAGCGCGCCCTCGCCGCTCTCGATCAGCTCGGCCTGGGACACATCGGCCTCGACCGGACCATCGGCGAGGTGTCGGGGGGCGAGTCCGTGCTGCTCAGGCTGGCAGCGCTGCTGCTGGCCCGGCCCGACGTCCTGCTGCTCGACGAGCCGACCAACAACCTCGACCTGCACGCGCGGCGGCGGCTGTACGCCGCCGTGGAGGCCTGGTCCGGGGTCCTGGTCGTGGTCAGCCACGACCGTGAACTCCTGGAGCGGGTGGACCAGATCGCCGATCTGCGCGACGGGGAGGTGGCCTGGTACGGCGGCGCGTACTCCGCGTACGAGCGGGCCCTCGCGGCCGAACAGGAGGCGGCCGAACGGATGGTGCGCGTCGCCGAGGCCGACGTACAGCGGCAGAAGCGTGAACTGTCCGACGCACACCTGAAGTTGGCCCGGCGCAAGCGGTACGCGCAGAAGAGCGCGCAGAACAAGGTCGTCCCGAAGATCGTGGCGAACAACCGCAAGAGCGAGGCCCAGGTCGCGGCCGGCAAGCACCGCGCCCTGCACTCCGAGCGGCTCGACGCGGCGCGGGAACGCCTCGACGCGGCGGTGGAGGCGGTACGGGACGACGACGAGATCCGGATCGAGCTGCCGCGCACGACGGTCCACCCGGGCCGGGAGGTGCTCACCCTGACCGGCCTGGAGCTGCGCCACGGCGCGCGGATCCGGGGCGTGTTCGATCTGCGCGGACCCGAACGGATCGCGTTGGTCGGCCGGAACGGCTCCGGCAAGACGACGCTGCTGCGGACCGTCGCCGGGGAGATCCCGCCGGTCGGCGGCGAGGCGGTGGCCCACGTGCCGCTGCGCTTCCTGCCCCAGCGGCTCGACGTCCTGGACGACGAGCTGAGCGTGGTGGACAACGTCGCCCGGTTCGCGCCGACGGCGACGGCGAACACGATCCGGGCGCGGCTCGCGCGGTTCCTCTTCAAGGGGGCGCGGGCGGAGCAGCCGGCGGGCACGCTCTCCGGCGGGGAGCGGTTCCGCGCGACGCTGGCGGCGCTGCTGCTCGCCGAGCCGGCGCCGCAGCTGCTGATGCTGGACGAGCCGACGAACAACCTCGACATGGCGAGCGTCCGCAAGCTCACGGCGGCGCTGGAGGCGTACGAGGGCGCGCTGATCGTGGCGAGCCACGACGTGGCGTTCCTGGAGTCGATCGGCATCACGCGCTGGCTCCTCCTCGACGGCGAGCTCCGCCCGACGACGGCCGAGGCCGTCCGGGACGGCCTCCTGCACGCGGAGCCGGAGCCGGCTCCGGCGGAGGACCCGGAGGAGCGGGAGGCGCACCTCACGCGGGAGTGAAGCGGAGGCCGGCGAGGCGCGGGCGGGGGCTCCCGGGGAGGAGTCCTCGCCTGCGCTGTGTAGCCGGGATCACACCGGCGGGGCGCGGCCGAACCGGCGTGACCTGCCTCTCCGGCGACCGGCCGGTACCTGCACACATAACGGAACGTAACCGGACATCGCTGAGACGGGCTTGGCCGACCGCCTTACGGAGCCTTAACCTACGGTTTCGTAACCTACGAATGCGTAGGTATTTCGTCCCCTTTTCCCCGTCCCCAGGAGTCACCCGTGACGCTCACCTCTCCCCACCTCGACAGCTCGACGGGGTGGACGGACGCCCGTTTGCTGTACGCGCTGGAAGAGGTCGTGGAGAAGGAGCTCAACCGGCACCTCAAGGTCACCAAGGACTGGATGCCGCACGAGTACGTCCCGTGGTCCGACGCTCGGAACTTCCCCGGTTTCTTCGAGGACGCCGAGGCCTGGGACCCGTCCCAGTCCAAGGTCACCGACATCGGCAAGATCGCCCTCGTGGTGAACCTGCTGACCGAGGACAACCTGCCCAGCTACCACCACGAGATCGCCAGCCTCTTCGGCCGCGACGGCGCCTGGGGCACCTGGGTGCACCGCTGGACCGCCGAGGAGGGCCGTCACGGCATCGTGATGCGCGACTATCTGCTGGCCTCCCGCGCCGTGGACCCGGACAAGCTGGAGCAGTTCCGGATGGCGCACATGAGCGAGGGCTTCGAGTCGGACAACCGCCACTCGATGCTGCACTCGGTCGCGTACGTCGCCTTCCAGGAGCTGGCCACCCGCATCTCGCACCGCAACACCGGCCATCAGTCCGGCGACCCGGTCTGCGACCGGATGCTGGCCCGGATCGCCACCGACGAGAACCTGCACATGGTCTTCTACCGCAACCTCCTGGGCGCGGCCTTCGAGCTCGCCCCCGACCTGACCATGCAGGCCGTGCGGGACGTCGTCGTGAACTTCCGGATGCCCGGACACGGCATGCCGGGCTTCGAGCGGGCGGCCGCGCAGATGGCGATCGGCGAGATCTACAACATGCGCATCCACCACGACGACGTGCTGCAGCCGGTGCTCCGCTTCCTCAAGGTCCTCCAGATCGACGGCCTCGGCCCGGAGGGCCTGAAGGCCCAAGAGGAGCTGGGGCTCTACATGAACGGCCTGGACAGCGAGGCGAGCAAGTTCGACGAGCGGCTCGCCGCCCGCAAGGCCCGCATGGCGGCCCGCGCCGCCGAGTGACCACCGGACCCGCGCGGCGCGCCGGACCCCACAGTCCGGCGCCCGTCCGCGCGGCGGCCGTCCCTGACCACCGCGCCGGTTCGGCGCGGTGGTCAGCGGTGTCCGCGGGAGCCGGGGCCCGCCGGCCCGGTCACCACTCCGCCACGGCGTAGTCCTTGAGGAAGACCCCCGAGAGCGGCTCGCCCGCCTCGCCGCGCACGATCGGGTCGTAGATCCGCGCCGCGCCGTCCACGACGTCCAGCGGGGTGCGGGTGCCCGCGGCGGCGATCCGCGTCTTGCGGGGCGCCGGGTTCTCGTCCGTGATCCAGCCCGTGTCCACGCTGCACATGTGCACGCCCCGCTCGGCGAGTTCGGCGGCGCTGGTCCGGGTGAGCATGTTGAGGGCGGCCTTCGCCATGTTGGTGTGGGGGTGGCCGCCCGTCTTGTTGCGTACGGCGAAGCGCCCCTCGACGGCCGACACGTTCACGATGTAGCGGCGCGGCCGGGGTGACGCCAGGAGCAGGGGCAGCAGCCGGTCGCAGAGCAGGGTCGGGGCGACGGCGTTGACGAGCTGGGTCTCCAGCAGCTCGGCGGCGTCGAGGTCGCCGAGCCGCACGGACCAGGAGTTCGCGGGGGACGGGTCCGGCAGCAGCCCGGCCTCGTCCGGCTCCAGACCGGCCAGGACCGGTACGCGGTCGGCCGACTCGTACCCCGGAGCGGGGATGACCCCCGGTGGCAGCGCCTTCCGCTCCCCGGCGGCGAGCAGGGCGTACGACTCCGGGGGCCTGCGTATCGTCTGGGCGGCGTTGTTGACGAGGATGTCGAGCGGCCGGCCGTCGGCGAGCAGCCGCTCGCACAGGCCCAGGACCTGGCGGGGGTCGCGCAGGTCGATCGCGACGACGGTGAGCCGGTCCAGCCACCCCTCGCTGCCCTCGACGGCCCGGAAGCGGCGCAGGGTGTCGTGCGGGAAACGGCTGGTGACGAGCAGTTCGGCGCCGTCGCGCAGCATCATCAGGGCCAGGTGGAAACCTATCTTCACCCGGCCGCCGGTGAGCAGCGCGCGGCGGCCCGTGAGATCGGCGGAGAGCGCGCGGCGGGCGGTGTTGTCGGCGGCGCAGGGCGGGCAGAGCCGGTGGTAGAAGGGGTCGGCCTGGCGGTAGCCCGCCTTGCAGACGTAGCAGTGGCGGGTCCGGAGGAAGACCCCGGGTGAGCCGTCGGCGGCGGCCGCCAGGGGGGCGTCCTCCCGCCGGTCGAGCGCGCCGGTCGCGGTGCGCGCGCTCAGCGCGGCGTCGGCGGCGGACCGCTCGGCCCTGCGGGCCTTGCGGCGCTTGTTGCGGCTCTCGCGGGCGAAGGTCGCGGCGATCTCCTCGCCGCGCATCCGGGCGGGATCTCCGAGGGGCAGGCTCCGCAGTCTGCCGATCGTGCGGCCGAAAGCGGCCAGCTCCTCGTCCGTGACACGCGTGTGATGGGGCTCCATGGCTGCGTGATCGTAGTGCGGATCATGGCGCCACGGCATCCCGATATCGGCTCGCCCACCAGCGCGGACGACGGCTCCCCCGCCGGTCAGCCCCGGCCGCGCCGCAGCCGGAACCGCTCCTTCTCGGAGAGCCCGCCCCAGACGCCGAACCGCTCGTCGTTCTCCAGGGCGTACTCCAGGCACGCCACCCGCCCCTCGCACGCCCCGCAGAGCTGCTTCGCCTCCCGCGTGGAGGAGCCGGGGGCCGGGAAGAAGAACTCGGGTCCCGCCTGGGCGCACAGGGCGTTCTCCAGCCAGGTCATGTCGGGGGCGTCGGGGGCGGTCCGTACGGTGGTGTCGGTCTGCATGGAGGCCACGCTGCCCGGTGGCCGTAAACAGCCCATCAACGTTCGCTCAATGCGGCGCGCCGGGCCCGGTCAAGGTCTGCCGGAGGAGGTCGGCCGGGCCCCTGGGTGCACGCCCCCTCGGGTCTACGCCCCCGTGACGGCGCGAGCTTCGGGCGAGGTGCCGGAGGCCGACGACCGGGCCGCGGGGGGCGCGGCGGCGGTCCGGGGCCCCGCAAGGACCGTCAGCAGCCTGGCCACCTCCGCCGCCACCGCGTCCCGCGCCGGGCCGAGGTACCGGCGCGGGTCGGCGACCCCGGGGGACGCCTGGAGGTGTTCACGGGCGGTACGGGTGAAGATCTTGTTGAGGTGGGTCGAGATGTTGACCTTGGTCATGCCCGCCGCGACGGCCTCGGTGAGACCCGTGTCGTCGACGCCCGAGGAGCCGTGCAGCACCAAGGGCACGTCGAGCGCGCCCCGCAGCCGGGCGATGAGGGCGTAGTCGAGGACGGCGTCCCGGCTGAGCATGGCGTGCGAGCTGCCGACGGCGACCGCCAGGGCGTCGACGGCCGTCGCCGCGGCGAACGCGCGGGCCTCGTCGGGGTCGGTGCGGACGCCGGGGGCGTGCGCCCCGTCCTTGCCGCCGACCTCGCCCAGCTCGGCCTCGACCCAGACGTCGGCCCGGTGGCACCGCTCGGTGACGGCCCGGGTGGCGGCGACGTTGTCCTCGTAGGAGAGCTTCGACGCGTCGAACATGACGGAGGTGAAGCCGAGTTCGACGGCCTCGGTGACCAGCTCCGGGGACTCGGCGTGGTCGAGGTGGACCGCCACCGGCACGGCGGCCGCCCGGGCGAGGGCGAGGGAGGCGAGCCCGATGGGGGCGAGCGAGCCGTGGTAGCGGGCGGTGTTCTCGCTGATCTGGAGGATGACGGGCAGCCGCGCCCGCTCCGCTCCGGCGACGATCGCCTCGGCGTGTTCGATCTGGACGACGTTGAACGCGCCGACCCCGCCGCGGGTGGCGTGTGCGGGGCCGACGATGTCGTCGGTGGACGTCAGTGGCATGCGGGGTCTCCCCAAGGCGGTGGTGGTGCACCGGCGTCGGCCACCGGTGCCGGGCGGGCGGGCCGGGCGGGCGGGGTCACACGGATTCGGTGCCGAGGATCACGGAACGGGTGAGGTTGCGGGGCCGGTCGGGGTCGTAGCCGCGCGCCTCGGCGAGGTGGACGGCGAGGCGCTGGGCGACGATCAGGTCGGCGAGGGGGTCGAGGGACCGGGCCCCGTCCGCCGAGAGGGAGACGAGGTGGCCGCCGACCCGTGCGATGTCGTCGGCGAGGCCGTCCGGCGCGGGGCCGAACAGCCAGGCGACGCGGCCGGGGCCGGTGATGCTGATCGGGCCGTGGCGGTACTCCATGGCCGGGTACGCCTCGGTCCAGGCCCCGGCGGCCTCGCGCATCTTGAGGCCGGCCTCCAGGGCGAGCCCGTAGGTCCACCCCGTCCCGAGAAAGGTGAACTGCTCGGCGCCGGTGACCGCGTCGCCGAGCGGCAGGTCCAGGGCGAGCCGCGCGTCCTCGATGGCCCGCGCGACCGTGCGCACCCCGGCCGGCAGCGCGTTCTCGGCCTCCAGGTGGGCGCGGAGCAGGACCAGGGCGGTGGTCGCGAACCGGGTCTGCACGACCGACTCCTCGTCGGCGAAGTCGAGGACGGCGACGGCGTCGGCGGCCGTCATGACGGGCGTCGCCGGGTCCGCGGTGACGGCGGAGGTCGCGACGGTGCCCTTGACCTTCGCCAGCAGGTCCAGGACCTCGGTGGTGGTGCCGGAGCGGGTGAGGGCCAGGATCCGGTCGTAGCGGCGGCCGGCCGGGAACTCGGAGGCCGCGAACGCGTCGGTCTCCCCGTGTCCGCCGCTCTCGCGCAGCTGCGCGTAGGCGTGGGCGATGAACCAGGAGGTGCCGCATCCGACGACGGCGACCCGCTCGCCGCGGCGGGGCAGGACGGCGTCGAACGAGCCGGCGGAGCGGGCCGCCTGCGTCCAGGTCTCGGGCTGGGAGGCGATCTCGACGGAGGTGCGGGAGGTCTCGTAGGTGGTCACGCGAAGTCCTTGGGCTCGAAGGGGCGGTGAAGGGCGGATCCCTCAGCATGCTGCGCCACAAACATCGTCAGTGTCAATTGTTGCGCGAAAGTAGGCACTAATAAGCATGTGCGAGCAGATTGGAGGGGCGCGGGTGGGAGGAGGACGGCTACACGGCGTCGGCCGCGTGCGTCTCCTCGACCCTTTCCTCGACGGTGGCTTCCCTCAGGAACCGCTGGTGGACGGCGGTGTCGATGTCACCGGCGACCGGGCAGGGGACCGCGGCGGCAGACAGGGCCACCGCCTGGCGCAGGATGTCCGGCCACCCGGCCCCGGCCGCCAGGCCCGCCGCGATCGCGGCCACGCAGGCGTCGCCGGCGCCCGTCGGATTGCCCGACAACCGCTCCGGGGGCGCCGCCCGCCACGTCCCCTCGGGGGTGATCGCGTGCAGACCGTCGGCGCCGGCCGACGCGACGACCGTCCGGGCGCCCAGGGCCCGCAGGGCCGCGGCGGCCGCCGGGAGGTCGTCGCACCCCGTCGCCGCCGTCAGCTCGTCGGCGTTGGGCTTGATCACGTCGGGCCCGGCCTCCAGCGCCGTGACGAGGGCGGGGCCGCTGGTGTCGAGCACCGTGGCCACCCCGGCCGCCGCGGCCGTGCGGATCAGCCGCCCGTACGCGTCCGCCGGCAGGCCCGGGGGGAGGCTGCCGCTCAGCACGGCCACCCGTACGTCCGCGGCGAGCAACAGGTCGTAATGCCGGCAGAACAGCTCCCACTCGGCGGGGCCCACGTACGGGCCCCGCCCGTTGAAGACGGTGGCGTCGCCGTCGTCGCGCGCGACGACGGCGAGGGTCCGCCGGGAGTCGCCGGCCACGTCGAGGAACGCCTGCCGGACGCCCGCGGCACGCAGCTCCTCGCGGATCAGACGGCCGGTGGGCCCGCCGACGAGCCCTGTCGCGACGGGCCGGTGGCCGAGGGCGGTGAGGACGCGGGCGACGTTCACCCCCTTGCCGCCGGCTCGTTCGTACGCGGTGTCGACCCGGTGGGAGGTGCGGGGCCGCAGGCTGTCGACGCCCCAGGTGATGTCGAGGGCGGTGTTGAGGGTGACGGTGAGGATCACGGCGCGGGGACTCCTGTCCGCTGAGGGGTGGGCGTGTGCCCGGCCGCGCACCAGGCGGCGAGGCCCGCGCCGAGGCAGCCGGCCCGGTCCCCCAGCTCGGCCCGGACGAGGACGGGTGGGCGCTGGAAGGTGAGCCGTTGCTCAAGACCGGCCCGCACGGGGTCGAGCAGCAGGGGGCCCGCTTCGGCGAGGCCGCCGCCGAGCACGATCGACTCCGGTGCCAGCAGGGCCGTGGCGGTCGCCAGCGCGTCCGCCAGCCCGTCGGCCGCCCGCTGCCAGACCGCGCGCGCCATGGGGTCGCCCTGTGCGGCCAGGGCGGCGACATCGGCGGCGCCGGTCACCACCAGGCCGGTGCGCGCGGTGTACGCGGCGGCGACGGCGGTGGCGGACGCCACGGTCTCCAGGCAGCCGGCGCTGCCGCACGGGCAGGGTCTGCCCCCGGGTTCGACGACGACATGGCCGAGTTCGCCGGCGTAGCCGCCGGAGTGGACCGGGGCGCCCTCGCAGACGAGGGCGGCGGCGATACCGGTGCCGATGGCGACGAAGAGCACGTTCCGCGCGCCCCGGACGGCGCCGAGGGCGCGTTCGGCCATGCCGCCCGCGCGCACGTCGTGGCCCAACGTGACGCGCAGCCCGGTGCGTTCCTCCAGGAGGGCGGCGAGGGGGAGGTCACGCCATCCGATGTTCGCCGACCACACGGCCCTTCGCCGTTCGTCGTCGACGATGCCCGGCACCACCACGCCCGCGTGGTGCACCGGCAGGGCCCGCTCGGCGGCCAGCGCGTTCAGGGTGAACAGGGTGTCGGTGATGGCGTCGACCACGGCGAGCGGTCCGTCGGCGCGGGGGGTGCGCCGGTGGACCGTCTCCACCGGCCGCATGCCGTGGTCGAGGACCGCCCCCTTCATACCGGTGCCGCCGACGTCGAGCCCGAGGACGCACCCCTGCGCGGGGGCCTCACCGGACATGGCCGGTCCCGGGCGCGAGGGGGTCCGCGGGGGCGACGGACACCGCGGGGCGGTGGGAGCGGCGCGGGCCGCGTGATCGGCGGGGCCCTCGGTCGGCCTCGCGCCGGGTGTCGGGGGGCGAGAGGTGTCCGGCCAGGGCCGGCGAGCTGCCTCTGTCCATGGGTATCGAACCATCCATGTGATCGAAAATGCGTGATAACTGCGTTTAGCGAGCGACTTCCATCACTTCTCGTGGTGGGAGTATCAGCCGTCAACCCCCCTCCCGTCCAGGGTTCGGGGGCCTGAGGCCGACGCCGTACGGGAATCGCCCCTGGTGCACGCTGTGCGTTCCGCGGCGTTACGATCAGCTCCGCGCACGTCTCCCGAGGGCCCGGCCGCCGGCCGGGCAGGCCGGCATCGACCCTCGGCGCGCGCATCGGAGTTCCAGGGCACGGAGGGGAAGCGGCGGATGTCCAAGCAGGAGCGGTGGAGCAAGCTGCTGGAGCTGCTCGCGGTCGACGGCAAGCTGGAGGTGGAGGGCGCGGCCGCCACGATGTCCGTCTCGCCCGCGACCATACGGCGGGACCTCGACGAACTCGCCGAGCAGCAGCTGCTCGTCCGCACGCGGGGCGGCGCCATCGCGCACGGGGTCTCGTACGAGCTTCCGCTGCGGTACAAGTCCTCGCGGCAGGTCTCCGAGAAGCAGCGCATCGCGAGCGCCGTGGCGGATCTGCTGACCCCGGGGGACGTCGTCGGGCTCAACGGCGGCACCACCACCACGGAGGTGGCGCGGGCCCTCACCCTCCGGGCGGGCGGAGAGGCGGCGGAGCGCGGGGAGAGCGGCTCCGGCCCGAGGTACACCGTCGTCACGAACGCGCTGAACATCGCGAGCGAGCTGGCCGTCCGCCCGCAGTTCAAGATCGTGGTGACCGGCGGCGTCGCACGGCCCCAGACCTACGAGCTGGTGGGCCCGCTGACCCAGGGGGTCCTGAACCAGGTGGTGCTGGACGTCGCCGTGCTCGGCGTCGACGGCGTGGACCCGCAGCTCGGCGTGATGACGCACCACGAGGACGAGGCCGGCATCAGCCGGCTCCTGGCGGAGCGCGCCCGGAAGGTGGTCCTCGCGACGGACTCGTCCAAGATGGGCAAGCGCACCTTCGCCAGGATCTGCGGTCTCGACCGGATCGACGTGCTCGTCACCGACTCCGGCCTCGCCCCCGACATGGCGGCGCGGCTCACCGAGGCGGGCATCGAGGTCATCAGCGTCTGACGCACTTCGCACCTCCCCGCACCTGAAAAGGGCGCCCCCGACCGGGGGCGCCCTCTTCCGTATGCGTCCGTATCCGTCCGTATGGGGTCACGGACCCCGCGCCCTCGCGCCCGCCCGGCCCCCTCGTCGCGCGGGCCCGAGCACGCACCGCGCACTCCCCCGCTCCCGCCGCGCTGCCGACATCGGGCCAGAAGCATCTTTTGCGTAACAAGCCTAGTCCGACACCGCTTGCTTCGTGTTTACTGCACCCACAGCAGATGCTCGTTAATGAGCGAATCCTGCGCGAAAGCGCCAGGTATGAGCAAGCTCCGGATCTGCTGCAGTTCCCGGCCACACGGCCGTGTCGTCTCGACCGGCCAGCAGACAAGGCGGTACTGACCATGAACAAGCGGTTGATCACGGCGGCCTGTACGGGCGTACTCGGCGCCCTCGCCCTCACCGCCTGCGGCAGCGGCGGCGGCGCGTCGGAGAACGGGGAGGTCACCCTGAAGCTGGTCGCGGCCGACTACGGCGACAAGGCCTCGAACAGCTCGACGGCCTACTGGAAGGACGTCGCGCAGCGCTTCACCGCCGCCCATCCGAAGATCAAGGTCGACGTCCAGGTGATCAACTGGAACGACATCGACTCCCAGGTCAAGACGATGATCCAGAGCGGCAACGTCCCGGACGTCCTCCAGACCGGCGGCTACGCCGACAAGGTCGCCGACGACCTGCTCTACCAGGCCGACGAGGTGCTGTCGGAGAAGACCCGCGCCAATCTGATCGACAGCTTCGCCAAGGCCGGCGAGGTCGACGGCACGCAGTACGGCATACCGTTCGTCTCCTCGGCGCGGGCCTTCTTCTACAACAAGACGGTCTTCGCCAAGGCCGGCGTCACCGAGGCCCCGAAGAGCTGGGACGACCTCAAGGCCGCCGCGCAGAAGATCAAGGCCAAGGTCCCCGGCGTCACCCCGTACGCGCTGCCGCTCGGCCCCGAGGAGGCCCAGGGCGAGTCGCTGATCTGGGAGCTCGGCAACGGCGGGGGGTTCACCGACGCCAAGGGCGCCTACACGCTGGACAGCAAGGCCAACGTCGAGGCGTTCGGCTGGCTGAAGTCGAACCTGGTCGCACCCGGGCTCACTTACGCCAACCCCGCGACGACGGACCGCAAGACCGCCTTCGCCGACTTCGCCGCCGGCAAGACCGCGATGCTCAACGGCCACCCGTCCCTGATCCAGATGTCCAAGGACGGCAAGGTCGACTACGGCGTCGCGCCCATCCCCGGCAGGACCGGGGCGCTGACCTCCACCCTCGGCGTCGCCGACTGGATGATGGCCTTCAAGGACAACGGCCACAAGGAAGAGGTCCGTCAGTTCCTCGACTTCGCGTACTCCAAGGAGAACACGCTGAAGTTCGACGAGATGTACAACCTGATGCCCGTCACCAAGGACACGCTCCAGGAGATGACCGGCAACGGCAGGCACAAGGACCTCGAACCCTTCTTCACCCTGCTGCCGAACGCGGTCTTCTACCCGCTGGGCGACACCTCGTGGGACGCCGTCTCGGCGGAGATCAAGAAGAGCGGCGGCACGGCGGTGAACGAACCCGCCAAGGTCCTGGGCGAGCTCCAGAAGAAGGCACAGAAGACGGTCTCCGACCAGTAGGCCCGCGCACCGCACCGTCACGGAAGGCACCTTCGTGTCCAGCACTTCATCCACCGACGGCTCCGGCCGCAAGGGCCGGGGCGGCCTGGCCCGGCTGGGGCCCCTGCCCTGGATCGGTCCGGCCGTCCTGCTCATCGTCCTGGTCGTGCTCTGGCCGGTCTACGAGATGGTCCGCACCTCGTTCCTGAAGATCAGCAGCAGCGGGTTCGTCCGCGGCTCGGCCGGCTTCGACAAGTACACGCAGCTGTTCGAGGAGCCGGCCCTGCCCTCGGTCGTCCTGTCGACCGTGGTGTGGACCCTCGTCGTGGTCACCGCCACCATGGTGATCTCCCTGGCCCTGGCCCAGCTCTTCAACCAGAAGTTCCCGGGCCGCCGCCTCACCCGCTGGGCGCTCATCGCCCCCTGGGCCGCCTCGGTCGTGATGACCGCCATCGGCTTCAAATGGATGCTCAACCAGACCGCCGGCGTCCTCAACACGCTGATGACCGACCTCGGGATCGTCGACGGCCCCAAGGACTGGCTGGGGGACCCCTCCACGGCCTGGCCCTGGATGATGTTCGTCGCCGTCTTCGTCTCCCTCCCGTTCACGACGTACACCCTGCTCGCGGGCTTGCAGACCATCCCCGCCGAGGTCTACGAAGCCGCCCGGGTGGACGGCACCAACACCTGGCAGACGTACCTGCGGATCACCCTGCCCCTGCTGCGGCCCGCGTTCCTCGTCGGCGTCGTCATCAACCTGATCAACGTCTTCAACTCGTTCCCCATCATCTGGAGCATGACCCGCGGCGGCCCGGACAGCGACACCGCCACCACCACCGTGTTCATGTACCAGCTGAAGAACTCCGACATCGGACAGTCCGCGGCGATGTCCGTCGTGAACTTCGCCCTCGTCGTGGTCATGGTCGTCGTCTTCCTCAAGGCCAGCCGCTGGAACCAGGAGGAGAACTGATGGCCCAGCACACCCTCGACCCTACGAAGACCCCCCGGAAGGTCCCGCCCGCCCGCTCCGGCGCGGGCGGCCCGCGGCCCGCCGTGTCCCGGGCCCCCCGCGCCCTGAACCCGCGGACCCTGCTGATCACCGCCGTCGCCTGGCTGCTCGCGGCCCTCTTCCTGATGCCGTACGCGGAGATGGTGATCACCGCGCTGCGGCCGGCGCACGAACTCCGCGACGCCACCTACCTGCCGAACGACTTCCAGTGGGCCAACTTCGTCGACGTCTGGCGGGAGTCCCACCTCGGGGACAACCTGCGGGTCACCCTGCTCGTCGCCGCCGGGTCCACCCTGCTGGTGCTGCTGGTCGCCATCCCGGCCGCGTACTACACCGCGCGCATGAGGTTCCGGGGGCGCAAGCTCTTCCTGCTGCTGGTGCTCATCACCCAGATGTTCCAGCCGACCTCGCTGCTCGTCGGCCTGTACCGCGAGTTCTACCAGCTGGACATGCTCAACTCCGTCTGGACGCTGATCCTCTGCAACGCGGCCTTCAACCTGGCCTTCGCGATCTGGATCCTCACCGCCTACTTCGCCTCCATCCCGGAGGCCCTGGAGGAGTCGGCCATGATCGACGGGCTCGGGCGGGGAGGCGCGCTGCTGCGGATCACTCTGCCGCTCGCCATGCCGGGGGTCGTCACCGCGATGATCTTCACCTTCATCGCGGCGTGGAACGAGTTCGTCATGGGGCTGACGCTCTCGACCATGCCGGAGAACCAGCCGCTGACGGTCGGCATCAACAGCTTCATCGGCAACTACACCGTCCAGTGGAACTACCTGTTCGCCGGTTCGGTCATCGCCATCGTGCCGGTCGTCATCCTGTTCGCGCTGATCGAGCGGAAGGTCGTCTCCGGCCTCACCGCCGGCTCCGTCAAATAGCCACCCGTGAACACGACCGCCAGGTTCTCGATGTCGCCGGCAGACCACGCGTACCTGGACATGAAAGTACGACGTCACCACCCCCTACGGGTGAGCTGGTCCGCCTACGCGCCGGTGCGGCGCTCCTACGAGTGGGACCCGACAACGGCCACCGCCCATACGGACGGCACCGGCTCCATGGTCCCGGCCAGGCAGATCGCCGGCGTCGAGGACTGACTCCGACCGCACCGGCCCCGCGGCGCGAGGCGCGGTCCTCAGTCCGCCGCCTTCCTGGCCCGGCTGGGCTGCACCCGCTTCGGCTCGCCCGGCATCTTGGGGTACTCCGGCGGGTAGGGCAGGTCTCCCAGTCCGTGGTCGGCCTCGTCGCGGCGGGCGAGGTCGAGGAGGGTCTCCAGGCCGAACCGGTGGTCGTCCATGTCCGCGTGGACGTCGCCGGCCTCGGCGTACCGGACCGGCATCGTCTTGATGTCGAAGTCCTCCGGAACGGCGTCGTCGACCTCCTCCCAGCGCAGCGGCGCGGAGACCGGCGCGTGCGGCCGGGGACGTACCGAGTAGGCGGAGGCGATGGTGCGGTCGCGGGCGGTCTGGTTGTAGTCGACGAAGATCTTCTCGCCGCGCTCCTCCTTCCACCACTTGGTCGTGACGCGCTCCGGCATGCGGCGTTCCAGCTCCCGCCCGCAGGCGATCGCGGCCCGGCGGACCTGGGTGAAGGTCCACCGGGGCTCGATCGGCACGAAGACGTGCAGGCCGCGGCCGCCGGACGTCTTGGGCCAGCCGCGCAGCCCGGCCTCGTCGAGGACGGTGCGCAGTTCGTGGGCGGCGCGCACGGCGTCGGCGTAGTCCGTGCCCGGCTGCGGGTCGAGGTCGATGCGCAGCTCGTCGGGGTGCTCGGTGTCGTCGCGCCGGACCGGCCAGGGGTGGAAGGTGACCGCGCCGAGGTTGGCGGCCCAGATGACGGCGGCGGGCTCGGTGGGGCACATCTCGTCGGCGGAACGGCCGCTGGGGAAGGTGATGTGCGCGGTCGGGATCCACTCCGGGAGGTACTTCGGGGCGCGCTTCTGGAAGAACGACTCGCCGGTCACCCCGTCGGGGTAGCGCTCCAGGGTCGTGGGCCGGTTGCGCAGGGCGCGGGTGATGCCCTCGCCGACGGCCAGGTAGTAGGTGACCATGTCGAGCTTGGTGTAGCCGCGCTCGGGGAAGTACACCTTGTCCGGATTGGACACGCGTACGGTCCGCTCGCCGACTTCCAGTTCCACCGCTGCCGCCTTGCCTGCCATGCGTGTCAGCGTAGGGCTCGCCGACAATCCCCGCATACCGGACAATCGACCCATGGATCTGCCGGTGATGCCGCCCGTGAAACCGATGCTGGCCAAGTCGGTGAAGAAGATTCCGCCGGGGATGCAGTACGAGGCGAAGTGGGACGGCTTCCGCGCCATCGTGCACCGCGACGGTCCCGAGCTGGTCATCGGCAGCCGCACGGGCAAACCGCTGACCCGGTACTTCCCGGAGCTGGCCGAGGCGCTGGCCGCCCGGCTGCCGCGGCGGTGCGTGGTCGACGGCGAGATCGTGATCGAGCACGGCGGCCGCCTCGACTTCGACCGGCTCAGCGAGCGGATCCACCCCGCGGACTCGCGGGTGCGGATGCTGGCCGAGAGGACGCCCTCGCGGTTCATCGCCTTCGACCTGCTCGCCCTCGGCGACGAGTCCCTGCTCGACGCGCCGCTGACGGCGCGCCGGGCCGCCCTGGAGGAGATCCTGCGCGGGGTGGACGCACCGGTCCACCTGGCGCCCGCGACGACGGACCCGGAGGTGGCGGCGCGCTGGTTCGAGCAGTACGAGGGGGCGGGCCTGGACGGCGTGATCGCCAAACCGCTGAACGTGCCGTACCGGCCGGACGAGCGGCTGATGTACAAGATCAAGCACGAGCGGACGGCCGACGCCGTGGTCGCGGGATACCGCTTCCACAAGAGCGGGCCGATCGTCGGCTCGCTGCTGCTCGGCCTATACGACGACGCCGGCACCCTCCAGCACGTCGGCGTCTGCGCGGCGTTCACGGCCAGGCGGCGGGCGGAGCTGGTCGAGGAGCTGGAGCCGCTGCGGATGGACCCGCCCACCGGGCACCCCTGGGCGATGTGGACCGAGGAGTCCGCCCACGAGGGGGCGCGGCTGCCGGGGGCGCCGAGCCGCTGGTCGGGCAAGAAGGACCTGTCCTGGGTGGCGCTGCGGCCGGAACGGGTCTGCGAGGTCGGCTACGACCACATGGAGGGCGACCGGTTCCGCCACACCGCGCAGTTCAAGCGATGGCGCCCGGACCGTACGCCGGAGTCCTGCGGGTACGCCCAGCTGGAGGAGCCCGTGTCGTACGACCTGTCCGAGGTGCTGTCGGCGTCGGAGACGTAGGCGCAGGCGTAGACGGAGGCGTCAGGGGGTGCGGAAGGGGCGCAGGGGGTGCGGGGCGGGGGCGCGGGGCGCACGGATCGGCGGTCTGGCGACCCGTCAAGCGGCGGGAAAGCAAGGTGAGATGCTTCACATTCCCCCTTGATCGAACTGTCGCCGGATGCGGAATCCCGTCTCGCTGTTCGACGAACGTCCGGGCGGCCGGGGCCGCCGGCCCGGCGCGAAGATCGCCCCGCGCGTCACACACCTGCGGGAACGTCCCGCGCCACCCGTCCGCCCCTCCGGCGCGCCCGCCGGGACCCGGCCCGCACACCGCGCCGAGCGACTCGCGGACCGTTGCCCGCCGGAGACATCCCCGTCGACGGACCCTCATCCTCATCCGGTACGTATGTAGGGAGACCCCACCTCCGCACCGGACCCACAAGGACTGACCAGTGATCACCTCGCCCTCGCGCCTCGTTCCCGTCCCGATCCCCGACCGTGTGGCCGCGATGATCGGTTCCTGCCTGCCGCTGCACGTCCTGCAGGCGGAGGTCGACGCCGACAGCGCGGCGCGCGAGGTGTACCGGTTCCGCGGGCCGCTCTGCGCGGAGGACCGGGCGGACCGCGAGCACGCCCTGTCGACGCTGGCCCGCGCCAACAAGATCCTGGCCAAGCACCACCCGCTGCTCCCGGTGGGCCCGATGTGACGTCCCCGCGCCGTCGGGCGCGGCCCGGTGCGCGTCCGGGGCTCCACCGGACGCGAGAGCCGTAGCGACCGCCGGTACGACCGCCGGGGCCCGTACCGGTTCGGCGGTCCCCCGCATGCGTGGCCCGGCGGCCGGTGTGAGGCTGCCAGAGTGACCACCCGCAGCGAAGCCGCGCCCGCGCCCCCGGCCACCGGGCCCCCCGTGCTCGACGGACGCCGTCGCAACATCGTCTTCGGCACGATCATGCTCGGCGTGCTCCTGGCCGCGCTGGACCAGACGATCGTCGGCACCGCCCTGCCGACGATCGTCTCGGACCTGGGCGGCGCGGCCCACATGTCGTGGGTGGTCACCGCGTACCTGCTGGCCGAGACGGTGGCGACCGTCCTGGTCGGGAAGTTCGGCGACCTCTTCGGCCGCAAGCTGATCTTCCAGATCTCCGCGATCGTCTTCATCACCGGTTCGTTCCTCTGCGGCCTGGCCACCAACATGACGCTGCTGATCGCCTGGCGCGGTCTGCAGGGCATCGGCGCCGGCGGTCTGATGGTCACCTCGATGGCGCTGATCGCCGATGTGATCCCGTTGCGCGAACGCGGCAAGTACCAGGGCGCGATCGGGGCGGTCTTCGGCGTCTCCACCGTCATCGGCCCTCTGCTCGGCGGTCTCTTCACCGACCACCTGACCTGGCGCTGGGCGTTCTACGTCAACGTGCCGATCGCGATCCTCGTCGTCATCGCCGCCGCCCGCACCATCCCCTCCGTACGGTCGGCCGGCCGCCCGGTCATCGACTACGCCGGCATCGCGCTGGTCGCCGTCGGCTCCAGCGCCCTGATCCTGGCGACGAGTTGGGGCGGCAACGAGTACGCCTGGGGCTCCCCCGTGATCATCGGGCTCTTCGCCGGCGGTCTGGTCGCGCTGGCGCTCTTCTGCCGGGTGGAGACCCGGGCTGCGGAACCGATGCTGCCCATGCGGCTGTTCGCGAACCCGGTCTTCACCGTCTGCTCGGTGCTGAGCTTCGTCGTCGGCTTCGCCATGCTCGGCGCGATGACCTTCCTCCCGACGTACCTCCAGTACGTCGACGGGGACTCCGCCACCGTCTCCGGCATCCGGACCCTCCCCATGGTCGTCGGTCTGCTCATCGCCTCGATCTTCAGCGGCAACGTGGTGAGCAAGACCGGCCATTACCGGATCTTCCCGATCCTGGGCTGCGCGGTGATGGGTCTCGGCCTGTTCCTGCTCTCCCTGATGGGCACGGACACCGGCACGTGGTGGGAGTCGCTGTTCATGTTCGTGCTGGGGGTCGGCATCGGTCTGTGCATGCAGGTGCTGACGATCGCGGTGCAGAACACCGTGGAGTACTCCGACCTCGGCACCGCCACCTCGGGCGTCACCTTCTTCCGTACGCTCGGCAGCGCCTTCGGCACGGCCGTCTTCGGGACGATCTACGCCAACGCGCTGCGGCCCCACCTGGCGGAGGGGACCGGCGCCGCGGCAGCGGTCCCCGGCGCACCGGACCCGTCCGTCGTCACCGGGGCCGCCCAGAGCCCGGCCGGGCTGCACGGGCTGCCGGACGAGGTGGCGGCGCCGATCGTCCAGGCGTACGCGGACACCCTCCACACGGTCTTCCTGTGGACGGTGCCGGTCGCCGCCGTCGGCTTCGTCGTGTCGCTCTTCCTCAAGCAGGTGAAGCTGCGGGACACGGCCCGGGCCTCGGCCCCCGACATGGGCGAGGGCTTCGCCTCCCCGACCACCTCGGGCGACTCGGCGAAGCTGCTGGAGCTCTCCGTCGGCCGGATCATGCGCAAGACCGACCTGGACACCGCCCGGCGGGTCGTCGCCGGCTCCGACACCCGGCTCGACCCGGCGGGGGCGTGGGCGGTGATGCAGGTCGAGCTCTTCACGCGGATGGTCGGGCACGCGAGCCTCGGCCTGATCTCGGCGGGGCGCCGGCTGCCTCCGGAGGTGCTGCTCCCGGTCTTCGACCGGATGGTGGACGAAGGGTTCCTCACCCGGGACGGCACTCTGCTCTCGCACACCCCGGCGGGCCGGCGCGAGGCCGACATGATCACCCACGCCTGGTCGGACTGGCTGACCGCCCGGATCGAACAGGAACGCGGCCGCCCGAGCGGACCGGAACTGCGGGCGGCAACGGACGCGATCGCCAAGAAGCTGGTGGCGGAGGACCTCGCGAACGGCTTCCCCCCGGGCCGCCGCACACCGTCGGACGTCACGACCGGCTGAACGGGGCCGCGAGGGTCACTCCTCGCCGAGGAAGTCTCCGTCGACGTACACCCACGCCCCCTCGTGGCGGGTGAAGCGGCTGCGCTCGTGGAGGGTGCCCGGGGCGCCGGCCTGGGTGTAGCGGGCGAGGAAGGTCACCGTGCCCCACTGGTGGAACGCCGTGCCGTCGGACGTCGCGCGGATCTCCAGGCCCGTCCAGCGCAGGGACGGATCGAAGTCCACGGCGGCGGGGCGGGTCTCCGGCGCCCAGGTGCGCAGCAGGTACGCCTCGTCGCGGACGACGAAGGCGCAGTAGCGGGAGCGCATGAGGAGTTCGGCCGTGGGGGCCGCCGGGGTCATGGTCTTCCCCGCGGAGTGGAAGCGGCCGCAGCACGCTCCGTACGCGGCGGCGAGCCCGCAGGGGCAGGGCGCGTCCGGGGTCACGGACGGTGCGGCCGGGGTGGACTTCTTCGGGCGGGTGGCGCGTCGGGACATGCGCCCATTGTGTCCCGGGACGGGAGGGGCGGGATCGCGCCATGTGTACGGGCGGGCCCGCGCGACGCTTCCGGGGGCCGACGGGCGCCCGTATGCTCCTGCGCCGGACATCAGGGTTACCACCGGTAAAGGGGTTGGGGCATGGAGCGTGGGTCACGTTCACGTCGGACCTTCGTCGCGGGGGCGGCCGCCGTCACCGGCGGGGTCGCGCTCGGCGCCGTACCGGCCGCAGAGGCGCGGGCGCAGACAGCGGCGACCCGGTCGGGCACGCGGGCACCGGCCTCCGTCGCCGTCCTCGGCGGCGGGGTCGCGGGCCTCACCGCCGCCCACGAACTGGCCGAGCGCGGCTTCCGTGTCACCGTCTACGAACGCCGGGCGCTGGGCGGCAAGGCCCGCTCCATGGACGTCCCCGACAGCGCGCGCGGCGGCCGGCGGCCGCTCCCCGCCGAACACGGCTTCCGCTTCATCCCGGGCATCTACCACAACCTGCCGGACACGATGCGGCGCATCCCCTTCCCCGGCAACCCCCACGGCGTCTGGGACAACCTCGTCGCCCCCGCCGAGATGGCCTTCGCCCGCACCGGCCGCGAGGACCTGCGCATCCCGCTCCCCTGGCCGGGCCACCGGCCGGCCGAGCTGACCCTCGACGAGATCCGCCGCGCGCTCACCGCGCTCCTGGAGACCGCGAGTTCCATCCCGCTCCACGAGGCGGCGTACTTCGTCAACCGCTTCCTCGTCTTCCTCACCAGCTGCGACGAGCGCCGCGACCAGGCGTGGGAGCGGACCCCCTGGTGGGAGTTCCTGCGCGCCGAGCGGATGAGCTACGACTACCAGCGCATCCTGGCCGTCGGACTGACCCGCAACATCGTGGCGACCAAGGCCGAGGAGGCCAGCACCCGCACGGTCGCCACCCTCCTGGAGGCCTTCGCCTTCAACGCCCTGGGACGCGGCGCCGACGGACCCCTCGACCGGATCCTGAACCTGCCCACGAACGAGGCCTGGATCGACCCGTGGGTCGCCCATCTGACCTCGCTCGGCGTGGAGTTCCGCGTCGGCTGGACCGTACGGGAGATGGCGTACGACGCCGGGGCCGGGCGGATCTCCGCCGCGGTGATCGAGGACCCGCAGGGGGCCCGCCGACAGGTGACCGCCGACCACTACATCTCCGCGATGCCGGTGGAACACGCCCGGCGGACCTGGGGCGCCGCCCTGCGCGCCGCGGACCCGCAGCTGGCGCGGTGCGACCGGCTGGAGACCGACTGGATGACGGGCATCCAGTTCTATCTGACCGAACGCGCCCCGCTGCTCGCCGGCCACGCCAACCTCATCGACTCGCCCTGGTCCCTGACCTCGATCCAGCAGGCCGGCCACTGGCCGTCCCGGCACTTCCCGGCCGACTACGGCGACGGGGCCGTCGTCGACTGCCTCTCGGTGGACATCTCGGAGTGGGACCGGCCGGGCATCCTCTACGGCAGGACCGCCAAGCAGTGCACCCGCGCCGAGGTCGCCCGGGAGGTGTGGGCGCAGCTGAAGGCCGCCTTCAACGACACCGGCCGTACGGTCCTGAAGGACGGCGCCCTGCACTCCTGGTTCCTCGACCCCGGCGTCGACGGCCTCGGCACCCCGAACCCGACCAACGAGGACCAGCTCCTGATCCACCCGGTCGGCACCTTCCACAACCGCCCGCGGGCGGCGACGGCGGTCCCGAACTTCTATCTGGCCGGCGACTACGTGGCCGTGGACATCGACCTGGCCACGATGGAAGGTGCGAACGCCTCGGCCCGCCAGGCCGTCAACGCCCTGCTGGACCGTACGCACTCCCCCGCCGCCCGGTGCGCGGTGAAGCCGCTCTTCCGCGCCCCGGAGCTGGAGGGTCTCAAGCGCCACGACCGGCTGCGCTACCGACTGGGCCTGCGCAACGCCCTCGACGTGGGCTGATCCCGCCCGGCCCGGGGAGCCGCGAGCCCCGTGCGCCCCGCCTCAGGGCCGGTAGCGCAGCGGATGCTCCTCGGGCACCTCCACGACGGCGATCCGGACCCCGTCGGGGTCCGCGAGCCACATCTCGACCAGGCCCCAGGGTTCGGTCACCGGCTCCCGCAGCACCTCCACGTCCTTGCCCCGCAGCTCCTCGCGGACCGCGCGCACATCGGCGACCTGCATCCAGAGCCGCAGCTCGGGCGGTTGTGTCGGTGCGGCGGCGGCCCGGCCGGACACCTCCAGGAACCCGCCGCCGAGGAAGTAGACCGTCCCCCGCTCGGGGCCGGTGCCGAACTCGCGGTACACCGCAAGCCCGAGCGTCTCGCCGTAGAAGCGGCGGGACCGCTCGGGATCGGCCGGACGAAGCAGAATCCTGCTGCTCAGTACATGCATCCGAGTAGCGTACGACCATGAAACTGACGATTCTCGGAGGCGGCGGATTCCGGGTGCCGCTCGTGTACGGCGCCCTGCTCGGGGACCACGCGGAGGGCCGGGTCGACCGCGTGACGCTGTACGACCTCGACGCCGGCCGGCTCTCGGCCGTCGCCCGGGTCCTCGCCGAGCAGGGGGCCGGGGTGCCGGACGCCCCCGAGGTCACCGCGACCACCGATCTCGACGAGGCGCTGCGCGGGGCCGACTTCGTCTTCTCGGCGATCCGGGTCGGCGGCCTTGAGGGGCGGGCCGCCGACGAGCGGATCGCGCTCGCCGAGGGGGTCCTCGGCCAGGAGACGGTCGGCGCGGGCGGGATCGCGTACGGGCTGCGGACCGTACCGGTCGCCTCGCACATCGCGCGGCGCGTCGCCGAACTGGCCCCCGACGCCTGGGTCATCAACTTCACCAACCCGGCCGGGCTGGTCACCGAGGCGATGTCCCGGATCCTCGGCGACCGGGTGATCGGCATCTGCGACTCCCCCGTGGGCCTCGGCCGCCGGGTGGCCCGCGTCCTCGGCGCCGACCCGGACGAGGCCTGGATCGACTACGCCGGCCTCAACCACCTCGGCTGGCTGCGCGGCCTGCGCGTCGGCGGCCACGACGTCCTGCCCCGGCTGCTCGCCGACGAAGAGGCCCTCGGCTCCTTCGAGGAGGGCCGGCTGTTCGGCCCGGAGTGGCTGCGCACGCTGGGCGCGATCCCCAACGAGTACCTGCACTACTACTACTTCAACCGCGAGGCGGTCCGCGCCTACCGGCAGGCGGAGAGGACCCGCGGCGCATACCTCCGCGAGCAACAGGCCGGTTTCTACGAGGAGATGGGCAAGCCGGACACGCCCGCCCTGGCGACCTGGCGGCGTACCCTCGCCGACCGCGAGGCGACCTACATGGCGGCCAACCGGGAGGCGGCGGGCGTCGGCGAGCGCGACGAGGACGATCTGGAGTCGGGAGGCTACGAGAAGGTGGCGCTGGCCCTGATGCGGGCCATCGCCCGCAACGAGCGGGCCACGCTGATCCTCAACGTCCGCAACCGCACGACCCTGTCGGTGCTGGACGCGGACGCCGTCGTCGAGGTCCCCTGCTTCGTGGACGCGGCCGGCGCCCATCCGGTCTCCGTCTCCCCGCTGCCGTACCACGCGGTGGGCCTGGTGACGGCGGTCAAGGCGGTCGAACGCGAGGTGCTCGCCGCGGCGGAGAGCGGGTCGAGGGGGACCGCGGTCAAGGCGTTCGCGCTGCATCCGCTGGTCGACTCGGTGTCCGTGGCGCGTCGGCTGGTCGACGGATACACCGCCGAGCACGCCGGACTCGCCTACCTCCGGCGCTGATCCGTACGGCCGACGAACGTCTTTACGCCCCCGGGGGCACGGCATACGCTCGCGCCCCATGACCTTTCCTGGCACACGTCTGCGCAGGGCGGCGGCCGTCCTCGGAGCGGCCGGTCTGCTGACCACCGCGCTGGTGGCGGCGGGACCGGCCGTCGCCGAACCGGCCCCCGCCCCGCGCCCCGGCTCCCCCGCTCTCGGTTCCGCCGCGCACTCCGTCACGGCGGGGGCCACCGTCGTCCCCGTCCAGAGCACCGGTCCGGCCGCCGAGCGGTTCAACCTGGTGGTCATGGGCGACGGCTACACGGCGGAGGAGAAGGGCGAGTTCCGGGCGGACGTCGACAAGCACCTGAGCGTCCTGTGGAGCATCGAACCCTTCGCCTCCTACCGCTCGTACGTCAACGTCTGGGCGGTGGAGGTCCCTTCGCCCGAGTCCGGCGTCGACTGCGACCCGGGCCTCGACGCACCGGCCCGGGACACCCCGCTGGACATGGGCTTCTGGGGCGGCTGCGACCCGGGGAGCGTCCAGCGGCTCCTGACGGTCGACAGCGGCCGGGCCGCCGCGCTCGCCGATCTCGTCCCCGGCACCAGCGCCGCCAACCGGCAGATCGTGGCGCTCGCGAACAGCGACACCTATGGCGGCGCGGGCGGCAGCTACGCCACCGCGTCGGGCGGCAACGCCCTCTCCTCCCTCATCACACCGCACGAGATCGGCCATTCGCTCGGCGGCCTCCAGGACGAGTACGACTACTACGCCCGGGGCGTCCCCGGCGGCGCCTACTCCGGTCCGGAGCCCGCCTCGGCGCACCACACCCTGCTGACCGAGCGGGAGATGCGGGAGAAGCGCGCCAAGTGGTGGCGCTGGCTGGGCGAGGAGAGCGAGTCGGGCGGGATCGTCGGCCGGTACGAAGGCGGCCTCTACACCACCCAGGGGGTCGGCCGGCCGAGCAGGCATTCCCTGATGAAGACGCTCGGCTACGCCTTCGACCAGGTGGAGCGGGAGGTGATGGTCCAGGCGATCTCGGCGAAGGTGAACCTGATCCAGGACCACACGCCGAACACCGCGCCGCTCGGGGACGACCGGACGGTGTGGGTGGAGACCCTGCACCCGGTGGGGGGCGCCCTCGACGTGGTGTGGCGGCTGGACGGGCGGCCCCTGCGCACCGGCGGCGCCCGCTCGCTGGACCTGCGCGCGCTCCGCCTGGCTCCGGGGACGCACGCGCTGACGGCGACGGTGAGCGACCCGACCCCGTTCGTCCGCGACCCCGCGATCCGGGCGTCGGCCGCCCTGACCCGGAGCGTCGGCTGGACCGTGGACACCGCGCTCACCACGCCCCGGGACGCCACGAAGCCCGCGTTCACCGGACATACCCCGACGGCCTCCCCGGTCGGGGCGCGGTCGGTGGTCCACGCCGACACGACCCGTCCGGCGCACCGCACCCCCGCCGTGCGATGGGCCCTCGACGGGCGGCCCGTCGCCACCCCGGGCAACGACCGCGATCTCGACCTGGGAGCGCTGCGGCTCTCCCCCGGGACGCACACGCTGACGGCCCGCATCCCCGGCACGCCCGCCGCGTTGCGGTGGACGGTGGACGCCCGTCCCGCCACCGCGTCGTACGCGCTCTCGCCCCCGCTGCGCACGGTGCGTCGCCCCGGCCGGCCGGTGGAGTACGTCTACGACGGGGAGTTCACGATGGGTCTGTCCGCCCGCGACGACCGGCAGGGCGCGGTGGTCAGCCAGTTCCGGGTGGACGGCGACGGCTGGTACACGTACTACGGCTGGCCGACGGACGCCGACGGGCCGTTCCGCTTCTCACCCGGCGGTACCGTCGTCGACGGTCTCGTCTACGGCAAGCTCGGCCGGAGCCGGGCGGTGCCGTGGGACGACGCGACGCACGACTACGGCACGCACAGGGTGGAGTACCGCACGATCGACGCGGCGGGGAACATCGCACCGGCGCGGACGTTCCTCGTCACCCTGGTGCAGCCGGGCGGCGGACAGGGCTGACGGCGCCGCCGCCCGGAATCGCCCATACGCCGAAGCCCGCGGGCCGTTACGGCCCGCGGGCTTCGGCCCGGCGTACGGTCAGAGCTTGCGGGCGACGCCGGCCCAGCCCGGGATCGGGTCGTCCCCGAGCACGGGGACCGGCTCGCCCAGCTCCGGGTGCCATGCGGCGGTCAGGGAGACGCCGGGCTCGACCAGCTCCATCCCGTCGAAGAACGCGGCCAGTTCGTCGCGCGAGCGCGGCCGCAGGGTCAGCCCCCGCGCCTTGTACATCCCGACGGCTCTCGCCGCGCCCTCGGGGTCGAAGTCGCCGGTGACATGGGAGAGGACGAGATAGCTGCCCGGGGCCAGCTTCTCGACGATCTTGCCGACGAGGTCGTAGGCGCCGTCCTCGTCCCCGACGAAGTGCAGCAGGGCCAGCATCGACAGGGCGATGGGCTGGTCGAAATCAAGGACCTTTCCGGCCCTTTCGAGGATGACCTCGGGCTCCCGGGCGTCCGCCTGGATGTACTCGGTGGCCCCTTCGGGCGTCGAGCGCAGCAACGCGGCCGCGTGGGCGAGGACGATCGGGTCGTTGTCGCAGTAGACGATCCGGGACTCCGGCGCGACCTCCTGGGCGATCTGGTGCAGGTTGGGCTCGGTCGGGATGCCGGTCCCGATGTCCAGGTACTGGCGGACGCCTTCGGCGCCGAGCCAGCGGATGGCGCGGTGCATGAAGGCCCGGTTGACCCGGGCCATGTCCCGGCCGCGGGCGTCGACGGTGAGGAGCTGGCGGGCCATCTCCTCGTCGACCGGGTAGTTGTCCTTGCCGCCCAGGAACCAGTCGTACATCCGCGCCGGATGCGGCTTGCTCGTGTCGATCCGTACGGCTGCGGGGTCCTGGGTCATCGGCGCTCCTGGTCGGCGGAGAGGAACTGTGGTCAGTGGAGCAAGAGTTACGCGACGGTAGGGGTGTGATGGAAGGGGTCAGGTCAACAGAAAGTCGGCTTGACCTGATTTCGCCCCCTGAATGAAGGCAGCGATCTCTCCGTGCGTGTAGATGAGCGCGGGTCCCTCAGGGTCTGCGGACTGTCGCACGGCGACTCTGCCGTCGGCCAGCTTCATGGCCTCCACGCAGTTGCCCCCGTTCCCGCCGCTCCACGGCTTGTGCCATCCCTCGGCACCGAGATCCGCGGCGGGCATGCCGTTGTATATGCGATCCATTCACAGCTCCTCGCGGAGATCCCGGAGGATCTCCTTCGTACGTTGTGCAGTCGCGGCCTGGGCCGCCATGCGGTCCATGACCTCGAGATGGGAAGCCACCTCCGGGCGCGCATCGAGATAGACCGCGCCGGTCAGGTACTCGCTGTAGACCATGTCCGGGAGTTCGGGCATGGCGAAGCGGAAGAGGACGAACGGTCCGTAGGTGCCGGGGTGGTGGCCGGACGCGAACTCCGCGATCTGCAGGGTGACGTTCGGCAGCTCGGACGCTTCGAGCAGCCGGTCGAGCTGGTCGCGCATCACCTGGGGCCCGTCGCCGACCGGTCGGCGGAGCACCGTCTCGTCCATGATGACCCAGAACTTCGGGGCGTCGTCCCTGGTCAACAGGGACTGCCGCTCCATCCTCAGGGCCACGTGACGTTCGATGTCCTCGGCATTGCTGCCGCCCACCGCCCCGCTGCGCAGAATGGCACGGGCGTACGACTCGGTCTGGAGCAGACCGGGGATGAACTGTGGTTCATAGGCCCGGATGAGGCTCGCGGCCCCTTCCAGGCTGACGTACATGGAGAACCAGCCGGGCAGCACGTCGTGGAACCGCTGCCACCAGCCGGGGAGATTGGCCTCCTCGGCGAGGGCGATGAACCCCTCCGCCTCGGATTCCGTGATGCCGTACGCCTTCAGCAGCAGCTGGACGTACGGGATCTTCAGCGCGACTTCCGCGGTCTCCATCCGCCGGATGGTGGCCGGGGCGACCCGGAGGACCTTGGCCGCCTCTTCCCGCTTCAGGCCGGCCCGCTCGCGCAGGTCCTGCAGTCGCTTGCCGAGAACGACCTGTCCCACCGTGGGGGCGGACCGCGGCTCGCTCACTCTCAGACCTCCCCGACGCGCTGTTGGGACCGAGTGTGCCATGAAGACGGCCAGAGAGAACACAGCACTCTGCAATTTTCAGAGTGCCACTTGCCAAGTGTCCGCTTCGGGAGCAGAGTGTTCCGGTGAACCAGTACGCGCTGCTGCCGCGCGCCGCCACGGTGGGGGCGACGTACGGCACTGCTTACCCACTGTTGTGAGGAACCGGTCGTGGCTTCTGGTAACGCGCTCCCCTCAGGCCTTCTGCGCCCCCGCGTCACGACCCAGCGCCCACGGACCGACACCCCTCGCACGGACGCCTCGCACACGGCCACCCCTCCCCTGGGCTCCTCGGGCTCGCACGACATCCGCCGTTTCGCCTTCGAGCTTCCTGCCCGCACCGTGGCCGTGGCACGCGCCCGCAGACTGGCGGAAGAGCGCCTCATCCTCTGGGGCTGCGATCCGGAGATACGCGACACGGTCACGCTCATCGTCTCCGAGCTGGTCACCAACGCCGTCGTGCACACCGCGAGCAGCCGGGTCGTCTGCGAACTGCGCGAGGGCGAGGCGCGGTTGCGCATAGCGGTACGGGACGAGGGCGGGGCCGCCGATCCGCGGATACGCGACTGCGGCGAGGAGGAGCGCGGCCGGGGGCTCGTCCTGGTGGACGCCCTGTGCAACGCGTGGGGCGCGGACAGCACCGGGCACGGGACGGCCAGAATCGTCTGGGCGGAGCTGGCCCACGGCACGGGGCAGCCGTGCTGAGGTCGATGGCGACGCTGCTGACGCCGCGAGCCCGCCGCTCCCCGGACGCCGGTTCGACCCGGTTGGTGGTTCCCCCGCAGCTGCGTACGACGCTGGGCTGCGACGCCGTGGGCGTCCCGGCCCGCTACGGTTTCCGGGTGCTCTCCCGGCTGCCCGCGAAGGGCTGTGTGTACGCGGACACCGACTGGTGGTGGTGGCTGGTGCCGGCCGGTTCCGACCTGGATCTCCGGTGGCCGATGCCGGCCTGTTACGCCCCGGGCGCCGAGATCCCCGACCGCGGTCCGCGGCTGATCCACCATCCCGACGGCACCTCGCCGTACACCCCGCCGATCCCCCTCTATCTGCTCGCCTGCCAGCTGACGGGCACCGCGCCCTCCTGGCCGCCGCCGGGCGGGCCGGCCGACGGCGTAGTGTCGGCACATGTTCTCCCCCCAGGGCCCGACAGCCCGTGAGCTGATGGTGCAGGCGCTCTCCTCGGTGGAGCGCGGCTACGACCTGCTGGCGACGTCCTTCGACGAGACTCCGTTCCGCACCTCGGACCGGCTGCTGGCCGCGGTGAGCGACACGCTCCGACCCCTGGGCCCCTTCGGGACCGGCCTCGACGTGTGCTGCGGCACGGGCGCCGGCCTCTCCGTCCTCGGGTCGGTGTGCGCGAAGGGGATCACCGGGGTCGACTTCAGCGCGGGGATGCTGGCCGAGGCCCGCCGCGCCCATCCGGAGGCGGCCCTGGTGCGCGCGAACGCGCTGGCGCTGCCGTTCGCCGGGGCCTTCGACCTGGCGGTCAGCTTCGGCGCCTTCGGTCACTTCCTCCCCCGCGAGCAGCGGCCGCTCTTCGCCCAGGTCCACGCGGCCCTCCGGCCGGGCGGCACGTTCGCCTTCCCGCTGCCGGCCCCGCCGCGCGTCGGCTCGCTGCCGTACTGGACGCTGCTCGGCTTCGACGGGGTGATGCGGGTGCGCAACGCGGTGCGGCGGCCGCCGTTCGTCATGTACTACCGCACGTTCCGCCTGGCGGACGTCCGCGCGAACCTGGAGCGGACGGGCTTCTCGGTGGACCTGCTGCCGATGGAGTCCCTGGGCCGCCGGCCGGACGGGAGCCCGCACTGCCGCCTGGTGGTGGCCCGCCGGGCCTAGGTGCTGGAACCACGGAGCCTTCCGGGCAACGAAAAGTGCCGGTCGAGAGTGATCTCAACCGGCACTTTCGTGTGGTGTCCGAGGGGGGACTTGAACCCCCACGCCCGATAAAGGGCACTAGCACCTCAAGCTAGCGCGTCTGCCATTCCGCCACCCGGACCAGGTGTCTGTCGCTCCGGGGTGTTCCCCGCGGCGACATGGATAACTCTACCAGGGGTTCGGGGTGCGTTTCACCGGCATTTCCCGTGGTCAGTGACGTGCGGGGGCCCGCAGGCCCCCGCCCGGGCGGCGGATGGGGCGGTGCTTGTACGAGCCGTCACGGGGCACGTACGCGGCGTAGCGCCCTCGCGGACGGCGGAGTCAGCGCTCGCCGCCGAAGGCCGCGTCGAAAGAGGCGGACGGGGGATCGAAGTCGTATCGCCTGAGGACCGAGAGGGCCTCGGGGGCGCCGGTCAGCCGGTCCATGCCGGCGTCCTCCCACTCCACCGAGATCGGACCGGCGTAGCCGATCGAGCGGAGCATGCGGAAGACGTCCTCCCACGGCACGTCGCCGTGCCCGGCGGAGACGAAGTCCCAGCCGCGCCGTGGATCGCCCCAAGGCAGGTGCGAGCCGAGCCGGCCGTTGCGGCCGTCGAGCCGGCGCCGGGCCTCCTTGCAGTCGACGTGGTAGATCCGGTCGCGGAAGTCCCAGAGGAACCCGACCGGATCCAGGTCCTGCCAGACGAAATGGCTCGGGTCGAAGTTCAGGCCGAACGCCGGACGGCGGTCGACCGCCTCCAGGGCGCGCTGGGTGGTCCAGTAGTCGTACGCGATCTCGCTGGGGTGGACCTCGTGCGCGAAGCGGACGCCCTCGGCGTCGAAGACGTCCAGGATGGGGTTCCAGCGGTCCGCGAAGTCCTCGAAGCCGCGCTCGATCATCCGTTCCGGGACCGGGGGGAACATCGCGACCAGGTGCCAGATCGACGAGCCGGTGAAGCCGACGACGGTGTCGACGCCCAGGGCCGCCGCGGCCCGCGCGGTGTCGGCGAGTTCGCGGGCGGCCCGGCGCCGTACCCCTTCCGGTTCGCCGTCCCCCCAGATCCGGGCGGGGACGATCGCCTGGTGCCGTTCGTCGATCGGGTGGTCGCAGACGGCCTGGCCGACCAGATGGTTCGAGACGGCCCAGCACGTCAGCCCGTACTTCTCCAGGAGCGCGCGCCGCCCCTTGACGTACGACGGGTCGGCGAGCGCCTTGTCGACCTCGAAGTGGTCGCCCCAGCAGGCGAGTTCGAGGCCGTCGTAGCCGAAGTCGCGGGCGAGCCGGCAGACCTCCTCCAGGGGCAGATCGGCCCACTGGCCGGTGAAGAGGGTGAAGGGACGGGGCACGGCACGGCCTCCTTTACGTCGGTACGGGGGTGTAGACGGCGTTCTTGCCCGCGCTCTCCTCCACGGCGGCCAGGACCCGCTGGACCTGGAGCCCGTCGGCGAAGGACGGGGCCGGGGAGGCGCCGGAGGCGATGGCGAGGACCAGGTCGCGGGCCTGGTGGACGAAGGTGTGTTCGTAGCCGAGTACGTGTCCGGGCGGCCACCAGCCCTCCAGGTACGGGTGGCCGGGCTCGGTCACGAGGATGCGGCGGAAGCCGGCGGTGCCTGCCGGCTCGGTGTGGTCGTGGAAGGACAGTTCGTTGAGCCGCTCCAGGTCGAAGGCGAGGGATCCCTTCTCCCCGTTGATCTCCAGGCGCAGGGCGTTCTTCCGGCCCGCCGCCACCCGGGTCGCCTCGAAGGAGGCGAGCGCTCCGGAGGCGAGCCGCCCGGTGAACAGCGCCGCGTCGTCCACCGTCACCGCGCCGTACGCGCCGGCGCCGGGGCCCCGGGACAGACCGGCCGCCGCCACGGCGGGCAGGGGGCGTTCCCGGACGAAGGTCTCGGTGAGCGCCGACACCCCCACCAGCGGCTCCCCCGCCAGGTACTGCGCGAGGTCGACGGCGTGCGCCCCGAGGTCCCCCAGCGCCCCCGAGCCCGCGTGCTCCCGCTCCAGGCGCCAGGTCAGCGGGAAGGCGGGGTCGACCAGCCAGTCCTGGAGATAGGTGACCCGTACGTGCCGCAGCGCGCCGAGCCTGCCGTCCGCGATCAGCCGGCGGGCGTACGACAGGGCGGGCACCCGGCGGTAGTTGAAGCCGACCATGGCGACCTGGCCGCGGGCGGCCGCCGCGTCGGCGGCGGCCACCATGGCCTCGGCCTCGGCGACCGAGTTGGCGAGCGGCTTCTCGCACAGGACGTGCTTGCCCGCCTCCAGGGCGGCGACGGCGATCTCCGCGTGGCTGTCGCCCGGGGTGCACACGTCCACGAGCTGCACGTCGTCGCGGGCGACGAGGGCCCGCCAGTCGGTCTCGGCCGCCGCCCAGCCGTGCCGGTCGGCGGCGGCCCGGACGGCCGCCGCGTCACGGCCGGCGACGGCGGCGAGGACGGGGCGCAGCGGCAGGTCGAAGGCGCGGCCCGCGGTGCGCCAGCCCTGCGAGTGGGCGGCTCCCATGAAGGCGTACCCGACCATCCCGACGCCGAGGGGCGGCGGCGCGGCCCCGTTCTCCGGCTGTTCCATACGGTTCCTCCGTCTCGTGGTGCGCCGCACGGCGTGCGGTGTGCGGCGCGCGGTGTCGGTGTGCGGCGCGGGCCCGGTCAGTTGAAGCCGGTGGGCAGGTACTCGTCGACGTTGTCCTTGGTGACGACGGCGGAGTAGAGGGTGAGGGAGGCGGGGATCTCCAGCTCCGACAGGCCCCCGACGCCCTTCTTCTGGCCGAGGGCGCGGGCCAGGTCGATGGCGGAGGCGGCCATGGTCGGCGGGTAGAGGACGGTCGCCTTGAGGACGCTGTCGTCGGCCTTGATGGCGTCCATGGCGGACTTGGCGCCGGCGCCGCCGACCATGAGGAAGTCCTTGCGGCCGGCCTGGGCGATGGCGCGCAGCGCGCCCACGCCCTGGTCGTCGTCGTGGTTCCAGAGCGCGTCGAAGGAGCTCTGCGCCTGGAGGAGCTGGGCCATCTTGGCCTGCCCGGACTCGACCGTGAAGTCGGCGGCCTGACGCGCCACCTTGCGGATGTTGGGGTAGTTCTTGAGGGCGTCGTCGAAGCCCTGGGTGCGCTGCCGGGTCAGCTCCAGGCTGTCCATGCCGGCCAGTTCGATGACGGTGGCGTCCGGCTTGCCCTTGAGCTTCTCACCGATGTAGCGGCCGGCGTTGAGGCCCATGCCGTAGTTGTCGCCGCCGATCCAGCAGCGGTACGCCTGCGGGGAGGCGAAGACCCGGTCCAGGTTGACGACGGGGATGCCGGCCTTCATGGCCTGGAGGCCGACCTGGGTGAGCGCCTTGCCGTCGGCGGGGAGGATGACCAGGACGTCGACCTTCTTGTTGATCAGGGTCTGGATCTGGCCGATCTGGGCGGCGGTGTCGTTGGAGCCTTCGGTGATCTCCAAGGTGACGTCGGCGTACGTCTTCGCCCGGTTCTTGGCGTTCTGGTTGATGGCGTTGAGCCAGCCGTGGTCGGCCTGGGGACCGGCGAAGCCGATCGTGACGGGGGTGCCGGGCTTGTCGTCGGCGGCGGGGGCGTTGCTCGCGGCCGGTGCCTGGCTCTTGGGCTCGTTGCTGGTGCAGGCGGTGAGCAGGGCGCCGGCGGAGACGGCGGCGGTGCCGAACAGCAGTCCTCTGCGGCTGGTTTCTGGCATGGCGAGGGATCCCTTCGGGGGTGAGGGGGGATACGGGGTTCGGGGTGCGGGGGCAGCGGCGGGGAGGCCGGGGCGGTGGGTCAGGGTTCGCCGTGGCGCAGGGTGCGGTGCTGGACCAGGACGGCGGCGACGATGATCGCGCCCTTGGCGATCTGCTGGACGTCGCTCTGGAGATTGTTGAGCGCGAAGATGTTGGTGATCGTCGTGAAGACGAGGACGCCGAGGACGGAGCCGACGATGGTGCCGCGCCCGCCGGTGAGCAGGGTGCCGCCGATGATCGCGGCGGCGATGGCGTCGAGTTCGTAGAGGTTGCCGTTGGTGTTCTGGCCCGAGCCGGACAGGACGATCAGGAGGAAGGCTGCGATGCCGCAGCACAGCCCGGAGAGCAGGTAGAGGTAGAGCCGCTGGCGGCGGACGTCGATGCCGGCGAGGCGGGCGGCCTCGGCGTTGCCCCCGACGGCGACCGTGCGGCGTCCGAAGGTGGTGCGGTTGAGGAGCAGCCACCCGGCGGCCGTGACCGCGGCGAAGACGAGGACCAGCGGTGGGACGCCGAGGACGTAGGCGTCGGGGATGCCGAGGTCGAGGACGGAGTCGACGGTGACGATCTGGGTGCGGCCGTCGGTGATCTGCAGGGCGAGGCCGCGGGCGGAGGCGAGCATCGCCAGGGTGGCGATGAACGGCACCAGGCGGCCGTAGGCGATGAGGAGACCGTTCACCAGGCCGCAACCGGTGCCGACGACGACGGCGGTGAAGAGGATGCCGGCGAAACCGTACTCCTGGGTGGCGAGCGTGGTCGCCCAGACGGAGGCGAGGGCGACGATGGCGCCCACCGAGAGGTCGATGCCGCCGCTGGTGATGACGAAGGTCATGCCGACCGTGACGACGCCGATCACCGAGGCCTGGGTGAGGACGAGTTGGAGGTTGGAGGTGGCGAGGAACTCGTCGGGCCTGGTGAGGCCGCCGACCGCGATCAGTACGGCGAGGACCCCGAGCAGGGAGAGGGTGCGGACATCGGCCCGGAGGCCGGGCTCGCGGCCGGCGCCCTCCTGCGCGGGCACGGGCGTCTTGGCGGTGGACAGCGTCATGCCGTCGGGCTCCCTTCCATCACGAGGTCGAGTACGCGGTGTTCGTCGAGGTCACCGGCGGGCGCCGTGTGGACGACCCGGCCCTCCCGCAGGACGAGGACCCGGTCGGCGAGGCCGAGCACCTCCGGCACCTCGCTCGACACGAGGAGGACGGCGAGACCGTCGTCGGCGAGCCGGCGGATGACGGCGTACAGCTCGGCGCGGGCTCCGACGTCGACGCCCCGGGTGGGTTCGTCGAGCAGCAGGACCCGGCAGCCGCGCAGCAGCCATCGGGCCAGGACGGCCTTCTGCTGGTTTCCGCCGGAGAGGGTGCGGACCGGGGCGTCGGGGTTGTCGGGCCTGAGGGAGAGCTCGCGGGTGGCGGTGCGGGCGGCGGAGCGTTCGGCGGCGCGGTCGATCCAGCCGGCGCGCGAGAAGCGGGCGAGCGAGGAGACGGAGACGTTGCGGGTGACGGACTCCAGCAGGAGCAGGCCCTGCGCCTTGCGTTCCTCCGGGGCGAGGCCGAGCCCGGCGCGGACGGCGGCGCGCACGCTGCCCGGGCGCAGCGGACGGCCGTCGACGAGGACCCGGCCGGCGGTGGGCCGGCGGGCGCCGTAGATCGTCTCCAGGATCTCGGAGCGGCCGGAGCCGACGAGTCCGGCGAGGCCCACGATCTCGCCGGGCCGCAGGTCGAGGTCGAGGGGCGCGAACTCGCCGGCGCGGGCGAGGCCCCGGACCTGGAGGACGGGTGCGCCGGCCGGCGGCCCGGCCGGTCGGGCGGGGAAGACGTACTCGACGTTCCGGCCGGTCATCAGCGCCACGACCTCCCGGGTGGGGGTGGATCCGGCGGGCAGACCGCCGGCCACGGCCCGGCCGTCCTTGAGGACGGTGACGCGGTCGCCGATGCGGCGGATCTCCTCCAGGCGGTGGGAGATGTAGACGACGGCGACGCCCTCGGTGGTGAGGTCGGCGACGATGCGGAAGAGGTTCTCGACCTCGTCGGGGTCGAGGGCGGCCGACGGCTCGTCCATCACGATGAGCCGGACGTCATGGGAGAGCGCACGGGCCATGGAGACGATCTGCCGCTGGGCGGCGGAGAGTTCGCCTACGAGCCGGGCAGGGTCGATCTCCGGGTGGCCGAGCCGCCGCAGCAGCCCGGCGACGGTGGCGCGGGCGGCGCGGGCGCGGACGACGAAGCCGGCGGTGGTGGGTTCGTGGCCGAGGTGGACGTTCTCGGCGACGGAGAGCCCTTCGACCAGGTCGAGTTCCTGGTAGATGGTGGCGATGCCCAGGCGCATGGCAGCGGCCGGAGAACGGAGGTGGACGGGTTCGCCGCGCCAGGTGATCCGTCCGCCGTCGGGCTGGTGGGCGCCGGCGAGGACCTTGATGAGGGTGGACTTGCCCGCGCCGTTCTGGCCGAGGAGGCAGTGGACCTCTCCGGCGGCGACCTCCAGGTCGACGCCGTCCAGGGCCCGGACGCCGGGGAAGGACTTGGTGATGCCGGACATGGTGAGCAGCGGTGGTGGAGGCGGGGGCGGTGAGGGCGGGTGCGGTGCCATGGCGAAGTTCCCCTCGGCGGACGCGGGTTGCGCCTGAGCGGGTGGGAGGTGACGGGGTGCGGGCGGGAGGTACGGGGGTGGCTGAGGTGACGGGATACGCGAGGTACGCGAGGTGACGGGGTACGGCGGGCGGGTGCGGCGGGCAGGTGCGGCGCCGGTGGCGGTTCTACGCCGGGGAGAAGAGGTGGTCGCTGATGAGGCGGGCCGCGCCGGTCACTCCGGCGGCGGGGCCCAGCTCGCCCAGCACGATGGGGAGGTTGCCGGTGGCCAGGGGCAGGGACCGGCGGTAGACCTGGGTGCGGATGCTGGCGAGGAGGGTGTGACCGATGCCGGTGACCCCGCCCCCGATCACCACCAGACCGGGGTTGAAGAAGCTGACGAGTCCGGCGATGACCTGACCCACCCGGTCGCCGCCCGCCCGGATGAGGTCGAGCGCGGTGGCGTCTCCGGCCGCGGCCGCCGCGGCGACGTCCACGGCGGTGAGCCGGCCGGCGGCCGCAAGGCGGACGGAGAGCTCCTCCGACCTGCCCGCGTGCGCCGCCTCCTCGGCGTCGCGGGCGAGGGCGGCGCCGCTGAAGTGCGCTTCCAGGCAGCCCTTGTTGCCGCACGCGCACGGGCGGCCGTCCGGTTCGACCTGGATGTGCCCGATGTCGCCCGCGCTGCCCGTCGTACCGCGGTGGACCTGGCCGCCGACGACGATGCCGCAGCCGATGCCCGTCCCGATCTTGACGCAGAGGAAGTCGGCGACCGACCGGGCGACGCCCGCGTGCTGCTCCCCCATCGCCATCAGGTTCACGTCGTTGTCGACCATGACGGGGCAGCCGAGTTCCTGGCTGAGCGCCTCCCGGACGGGGAAACCGTCCCAGCCGGGCATGATCGGCGGCGCGACCGGAACGCCCTCGGGGAAGCGGACGGGGCCGGGGACGCCGATGCCGGCGCCGTCGAAGCCCTCGGCGAGCCCCGAGGCGCGGAGTTTCGCCGCCATCGCCAGGGCCTGCTCGAAGACGGCGACGGGGCCCTCGCGGACGTCCATCGGGTGGTTGAGGTGCCCGAGGACCTCCAACTCGGCGTTGGTGACGGCCACGTCGATCGAGGTCGCGCCGATGTCGATGCCGAGGAAGCGCAGTCCGGGGGCGAGCCGGATGTTGTGCGAACGGCGTCCGCCGCGCGAGGCGGCGAGGCCGTCGGCTACGACGAGGCCGGTGTCGAGGAGCCGGTCCACCTCGACGGCGAGCTTGGAACGGGAGAGGTCGACCCGGTCGCCCAACTGAGCGCGGGAGTGGGGGCCTCCGTCGCGCAGCAGCCGGAGCAGTCGCGCCTGGTGCGCGTTGGCGGGTCGTGCCGTCATGCGTCTCACGCGCCCCTCCCGAGTCGAAACCGTCGGCGTGCGTCGCGCCGTACGCGGCGCTGTGCGTCGCGCTTTCGAGGGGAACGTAGCAGCGGCGTCCTGGGGTGGGAAGAAGTTGCGCAGCAACCGGTACGACTTTTTCCCGACTGAGGACAAAGAGAGATCTCGAGGCTTCGGTCTGCCGCCGAGCGGGCTCCCGGTGCGGATCAGCGCACGGCGACCAGACGGGCCGAGACGACGACGTTGCCGTCGTACCCCTTCTCCGGGGAGAAGCTCCCGCCGCAGGTGATCAGGCGCAGCTCGGGGTGTCCGGTGGCGCGGTAGATCCGGGTGGCCGGGAAGTTCTCCTTCGGGACGGTCTCGACGCCGTACACGGAGAAGACGGCGGTCCTGCCGTCCGCGCGGGTGATCTCGATCCTGCGCTCCCGGGTGAGCGAGCCGAGTTCGAAGAAGACGGCCTTGCCGTCCGGGGTGTCGACATGGCCGACGAGGACGGCGGTGCCCTGTGCGCCCGGGGTGACGGAGCCGGTGAACCAGCCGACGAGGTTCTTCTCGTACGCCGGCGGGGTCGCGATCCACCGCCCGGCGTCCAGGCCGACGTCCGTGACGGGCGCGTCGATGCGGGCGGCGGGGACGCGCAGCCGCTCGGGGGGCGAGGCGGGCAGGGGCGCCGGGGCCCGTACGGGGGTGGCGGCCGCGACGTGGCCGTGGGCCGCGGCGGGGAGGGGCCGGGGCGGGCCGCCGGCGCGGTACTCCGCCGTGCCCGCCCGTACGAGATGGACGCCGACGAGCAGGACGACGACCACGACGCCCCAGGCGCCGCGCGTGCCCGGGCCCGCCCCCGGCGCCGGACCGCTGATTCCCCGCACGACCGCTCTTTTCCCTGTTCCGTGTTCCGTGCCCGTGTTCCGGCTCTGGCTTCTCGGGTGGTCTCCGCTCCGGGACCGGCGGAGGGGGCGCCCCTCCGCCGCGGGCCTCGTCACCCCGGGCGGAGGGGCCGTTTCGGGGTCCCGACGTCCCCGCTCAGGCGGGTCCGTCGGCGCGGCGGCGGCGGAGCGTCAGCCAGGCGGCTCCGCCGAGGGCGCCCGCGATCAGCACGCCGCCGGCGACCACCTCGGCGGTGTCGAGCCGGCCGTCGGCGCCGCCGAAACCGGCCCGGACACCGTGGTCCGCGGCGGCGCCGGCGGGATGGGATCCGGTGGAGCCGGAGGGATGGGCTCCGGCGACCTGGCCGCCGGTGGATCCGCCCTGCGTGGGGTGACCGCCGGTCGCCTGACCGGCGGGGACGTGCCCTCCGGCCGTCGGCGCCTCGGGGGCCGGAACGTCGAGGGCCGGATCGTCCGGGGCCGGGGCGTCAGGCGTCGGGGCGTCCGGGGCCGAGGTGTCCGGCGTCGGCCCGCCGGCCGTGTGCCCGCCGGTCGTGGGGCCGCCGGCCGGAGCTGCGATGGTCAGGGAGGTCGTCCCCCGTTCGCCCTCGCAGTCGAAGGTGACGTCGTACGCCGCACCGACCTTGGCCTCCGCGTCGACCGTGGCGGTGCCGGTGCGGCCCTCGTCCAGCGTGACGGTGTCGAAGACGCCGGACTCGGCGGTCACGAACGGGACCTCGCACCCCTCGGAGGTGAGGGTGACGGTGCCGCCCGGCGCCACGGTCGAGGGCGTGACGGCGAAGGCGAAGGACGTGATGTCGTTCCCGGTGCCCTCGTCGGCGAGGGCCGCGACCGCGCCGAGCGGGACGGCCAGCGTCACGAGCAGGGCGGCGGAAGCGACATGTACGGCGCGCACGGCGGCCTCCCGGTCACGCGAGGGGCGCCTACGGACGGATTCCGTGTGCGGCGCGGGACGACCCTCACCCCGATCGAAGCTAGATGCGCCCCCGGCACCCCGCCACCGGGCTCCGCCGAACGGGAGCGGGACTCCGCCGGTTGCCACACCGGCCGGCCACACCCCCTACGGGACGCGGACGATCTGCCCGGCGTACGAGAGGTTCCCGCCGAAGCCGAAGAGCAGGGCGCGCGAGCCGGAGGGCAGCTCACCGCGCTCGACCAGCTTGGCGAGGGCGAGCGGGATGGAGGCGGCCGAGGTGTTGCCGGAGTCGACGACATCGCGGGCGACGACCGCGTTGACGGCGCCGATCTTGGCGGCGAGCGGCTCGATGATCCGCAGGTTGGCCTGGTGGAGGACCACCCCGGCGAGGTCCTCGGGCGTGATGCCCGACCGCTCGCAGACCTCGCGGGCGAGCGCGGGCAGCCGCTGGGTCGCCCAGCGGTAGACGGACTGGCCCTCCTGGGCGAAGCGGGGCGGGGTGCCCTCGATCCGGACGGCGTTCCCCATCTCGGGGACCGAGCCCCAGAGCACCGGTCCGATGCCCGGCTCCTGGTCGTCGTCCGTGGCCTCGACCACGGCCGCCCCGGCGCCGTCGCCGACGAGGACGCAGGTGGTGCGGTCGGTCCAGTCCGCGACCTCGGTCATCTTGTCGGCGCCGATGACCAGCGCCCGGCGGGCCGCCCCCGCCCGCAGGGCGTGGTCGGCGGTGGCGAGCGCGTGGGTGAAGCCGGCGCACACGACGTTGAGGTCCATGGTGGCGGGCGACCCCATGCCGAGCCGGGCGGCCACCCGGGCGGCGGTGTTGGGCGACCGGTCGATCGCCGTGGAGGTGGCGACGAGGACCAGGTCGATGTCGGCGGGGCCCAGCCCGGCGGCGGCCAGGGCCTTGCCGGCGGCGTGGGCGGCCAGCTCGTCCACCGGTTCCTCGGGGCCGGCGATGTGGCGGGTCCTGATGCCGACCCGGCTGCTGATCCAGGCGTCGCTGGTGTCGACCAGCGCGGCCAGGTCGTCGTTGGTCAGTACCTTGGCGGGCTGGTAGTGCCCGAGCGCGGCGATTCGAGTGCCCGTCATGCCCGGGACCCCCTTGGGTTCGAGTGGTGCGTGGTGCGTGGTGCGAGCAGGAACCACCCAGTCTTGCCAGCGACTGATGGGTAACAGGACACGTAAACCACCAATAATCGCCCGTACCTGTTGGGAGACCGTGACAACGGGGCCGGTCGGGGCCGGTGGGGCGAGGAGGGACGGAAGGGGCGGCTTCTGCCCCGTGTGACCGCCGTCCGGGCGGGCCGCGACCTCACCGTGCGGCGTGCAGGACAATGAGACCGTCGAGGTCACCACCTCGTCGCGCGACGACCCGGCGGCCGGCGGCTACCTCCGCGGCGAGGGCCGGTGCGGTTCTCCGATCACGCACAGAATGGGTGGGGCCATCATGGGACGGGTCACCGAGCGACGGCGCGTCATCCGGATCCGCGCGGGGGCCGTGACCACGCGCCCCGACACGCTGGTGGCCGAGGAGCCGCTGGAGATCCGTCTCGACGGCAGGCCGCTCGCCATCACCATGCGCACCCCGGGAGACGACTTCGCCCTGGCGGCCGGGTTCCTCGTGAGCGAGGGGGTGCTCGGCGCCGCCTCGGACGTACGGAACATCGTGTACTGCGCGGGAGCCACGGAGGACGGCGGCAACACGTACAACGTGGTGGACGTGCGGCTGGCTCCCGGTGTCACCCTCCCGGACATCACCCTGGAGCGGAACGTGTACACCACGTCGTCGTGCGGGCTGTGCGGCAAGGCCAGCCTGGACGCCGTGCGGACCACCACCCGCTACCCGATCGCCGACTCTCCCCCGGTCCGGGTCACGCCCGAGCTGCTCGCCGGCCTCCCCGACCGGCTGCGGGCCGCGCAGCGGGTCTTCGACCGGACCGGCGGTCTGCATGCGGCGGCGCTCTTCACCGAGGACGGGGAGCTGCTGGACGTACGGGAGGACGTGGGGCGCCACAACGCGGTCGACAAGCTGATCGGCCGCGCGCTGCGGGAGGACAGGCTGCCGCTGGACCGGGCCGTGCTGCTGGTGTCGGGCCGGGCCTCGTTCGAGCTGGCGCAGAAGGCGGTGATGGCGGGGATCCCGGTCCTCGCGGCGGTATCGGCACCGTCCTCGCTGGCCGTGGACCTGGCGGCCGAGACGGGGCTGACGCTGGTCGGCTTCCTGCGCGGCCCGGACATGAACGTGTACGCGGGTGAGCACCGGATAGCCCTCGGGGCCGAGGCTCCCCGGGGCTGACCGGCAGAGCGGGGCCCGCCGCGGGGGTCCCGTGGCCGCACCGGCGGAACGGCGACCCGGCGGCCCCGAGCGCAAAGACCCGGCGGCCCCCCGGCACGGAGACCCGGCGGAACGGCGGAACGGCGGAACGGACATCCGGCCCCCGAGCGCAAAGACCCGGCGACCGAGGGAGCGGCGGCCCGGCGGTGGGCGCACCCCCCTCGTGCCGCCCCCGCCCCCGGACCCGTCCCCTCCGGGCGTCAGTTCTTCGGGGGCTCGATCATCTGGAGGGTGAGGGTGGCCGGAGGGTCGGCGACTCCGGGGCCGCCCGCCGCCGTCCAGGCGAGGATGTCGTCGAGGCAGTCGTCGTCGGCGGTCCAGCCGATCCAGGCGGCCCCCGGCCGCCCCGGCGGCGGCCCTCGGTGGAGGGCTGGACCACGACCACGTTGGCCTGTGCGCACGGGCCCAGACAGTCGCTGGTACGGACGATCAGCCGGCCGCCGGAGGCCGCGGCGGCCTCGCGCAGCCGGGCGAGCTGGCCGGCGTGGTCGGTGCCGGGGTGCTTGCGGGCGTCGCCGCAGCAGCAGCCCCGGCAGACGACCAGGGAGCAGGGGCGGGCGCCGTAACGTATCGGGACCCGGTTCACGCGGGTCCGTCCAGGGTGATGTCCGCGGCCGGGGCGACCGTGCCGAGGCGGGGGAAGTCGAGGGTGACGGAGGCGCGGTGCTCCTCCGCCGTGAAGGCGGTCATGACGTCCTCGGCGAAGACGACGTCGTAGCCGAGGTCGCAGGCGGCGCGGGCGGTCGACTCGACGCCGAGGTTGGTGGCGATGCCGCCGAAGACCAGCGTGGTGACGGAACGCGCGGCCAGGAGCTCGTGGAGCCCGGTCCCGTGGAAGCCGCCGATCGTGCGCTTCACGACCACGGCGTCGGCGTCGTGGACGGGCGCGGGGACGAGGTCGCTGCCGGGCGGCTGGGTGTCGATGTTCGGCCGTTCCACCCGGATGTGGACGACGGGGGCGCCGGCGGCGCGGAAGGTCGTGGCGAGCCGGGTCGCGGCGGCGACGACGTCCGTTCCGGGACGGGGGGCGAGGGGCAGCGCGACGATGCGTTCCATCAGGTCGACGAGAACGAGTGCGGTGCGGCCGGGATCGAGTGCGGGCATGGGAGCACCGTAACCGTCCCGTTGATCTTCACGGGCGGGGTGTGGATGTGATCTCGCCACGCCGGGGAACATCCCGGGACGGTGCGACCGTGCGAGGGTCCGGGCCGTCGGCGGGCTCCGGCTCGGGGTCGCGGGAGCGGCGCTTGGCGATCACGGCACAGACCATCAGCTGCATCTGGTGGAAGAGCATCAGCGGCAGCACCGCGAGCGAGGCGTGGGCGCCGAACAGCACGCCCGCCATCGGCAGTCCGGCCGCCAGGCTCTTCTTCGAGCCGGCGAACTGGATCGCGATCCGGTCCTCGCGCCCGAAACCGAGCCGCTTCGCGCCGTACCAACTGACCGCGAGCATCACCGCGAGCAGCACGGCCTCCACGGCGAGCAGCAGCCCGAGCCGCGCCGGGGTGACCTGGTGCCAGATCCCGGCGACCATGCCCAGGCTGAAGGCGGTGTAGACGACGAGGAGGATCGAGCCCCGGTCGACGTGGCCGAGGCCCTTCTTGTGCCGGACCAGGAAGCCGCCGACCCAGGGGCGCAGCAGCCGCCCGGCCAGGAACGGGACGAGCAGCTGGAAGACGATCTTCAGGAGCGAGTCGGCCGAGAGACCGCCCGTGGTGCCGCCCAGCAGCGCGGCGGCGAGCAGCGGGGTCAGCACGATGCCGGCCAGCGAGGAGAAGGAGCCCGCGCAGATCGCGGCCGGCACGTTCCCGCGCGCGATCGAGGTGAAGGCGATCGAGGACTGGATGGTGGAGGGGACCAGGCAGAGGAAGAGGAACCCGCTGTACAGCTCGGGCGGGAGCACCGTCGGCACCAGGCCACGGGCGGCCAGGCCGAGGAGCGGGAAGGCGACGAAGGTGCAGGCCAGGACGGTGACGTGGAGCCGCCAGTGCCGGAGTCCTTCGAGGGCCTCGCCGGTGGAGAGCCGGGCGCCGTAGAGGAAGAAGAGGAGGGCGATCGCCGCCGTGGACGCGCCGTTCGCGAGGACGGCCGCCGTGCCGGAGGCCGGGAGCAGAACCGCGAGACCGACCGTACCGAGCAGCGCCAGGACGTACGGGTCGATCGGCGGCCGGGACGGCAGAAGGGTCGTACGACGGCTCATGGGCTCCACTGCTCTCGGACACGGTGCGTGCCCTGCCATCCTGACCCCTCCCCCTTTGATCGGGAATCCCGTACAGCGCTCTGACTGTCATCACGTTCCGCGATAGCCGCGCCGCCGCGCGCTAGCCTCGTCGCGTGTACGACCCCTCGCAGCTGCGCACCTTCCTCGCGGTCGCCCAGACGCTGAGCTTCACGCAGGCCGCGCGGCGGCTCGGGCTGCGGCAGTCGACCGTCAGCCAGCACGTGCGACGCCTCGAGGAGGCGACCGGGCGTCCGCTCTTCACCCGGGACACGCACAGCGTGGAGCTGACGGAGGACGGCGAGGCGATGCTCGGCTTCGCGCGGACGATCCTGCAGGCGCACGAGCGGGCGTCGGCGTTCTTCACCGGGACGCGGCTGCGCGGGCGGTTGCGCTTCGGGGCCTCTGAGGACTTCGTGGTGACCCGGCTGCCGGAGATCCTCCAGTCGTTCCGGAGCGAGCACCCCGAGGTGGACCTGGAGCTGACGGTCGAGCTGTCGGGAACCCTGAACGCCCGGCTGGAGGCAGGACGGCTCGATCTGATCCTCGCCAAGCGGCGCGCGGACGAGACCGGCGGCGAGCTGGTGTGGCAGGACGCGCTGATCTGGATCGGCTCGCCCCAGCTGCGCCTGGACCCGGACCGGCCGGTTCCGTTGATCGTCTTCCCGCCGCCGGGCATCACCCGGGCGCGGGCGCTGGAGGCCCTGGAGGCGCAGGGGAGGGCGTGGCGGATCGCGTGTACGAGTTCGAGCCTGAGCGGCAACATCGCGGCGGCGCGGGCCGGGCTCGGGGTGATGGCGCACACGCGGGGCCTGGTGCCGCCGGGGCTGAGCCGGGTGCCCGCGCGGGCCGGGCTGCCGGAGCTGGGCGAGGTCGACTTCGTCCTGCGCAAGGGGCGGCGGGGCGGGGCGACCCAGCGGGCGGCGGACGCCCTGGCCGCGGCGATCCTCGCGGGCGGCGACCGGCTGCACCGCCCGCACTGAGGGCCGGGGCGGGCGATCGGCCGCGAGCCCGCGCCGGAGGCCGGGGGCGGCGGCGGGCGGCGCCCGCGTCCGGAGCGGGGCGGTGAGGCCGCGCGCCCGCGTCGGGAGCGGGGCGGTGATCGGCCGGTACAGATTCCGTGGAGATTCGCTCCCCAGCTGCTTACCGGCGAGTCAGTAACGACCGGCGCCGCTCCGCCACTTGTCCTTCCTCCCCGCGCTGACCTGTGCGTATGCACAATGTCCCGACTTCGTGAAGGCCCTCCCGCCGGGCAGGCCCGTGGGGTACCGTCACCCGCGCCGTACGGAGCGCGACAACGAGCGGTCGAGGAGCAGGTCTTTGCGCGAGTTCACCGTGCCGCCCGTCGAGGCGGCGCCTCAGGTCGGCGGTCTGGCGGACGCCGTGTTCGACCACGCCCTGGAGGCGCCGGACCGGGTCGTGCTCGGCCGCAAGGACGCCGGGGGCGTGTGGCGGGAGGTGTCCTCCGCGCAGTTCCGCGACGAGGTGCTGGCCCTCGCCAAGGGGCTGATCGCGCACGGCGTGCGGTTCGGTGACCGGGTCGCGATCATGGCCAGGACCCGTTACGAATGGACGCTCTTCGACTTCGCGCTCTGGACGCTCGGCGTGCAGTCGGTGCCGATCTACCCCACCTCCTCGGCGGAGCAGGTCTACTGGATGCTGCACGACGCCGAGGTGACGGCGTGCGTGGTGGAGCACGAGGACCACGCGATGACCATCGGCTCGGTCATCGACCGGCTCCCCCGGATGCAGCGGCTGTGGCAGCTGGACGCGGGCCGTGGCGCGGTCGCCGAACTGATGGAGGCGGGCGCCGGGATCGACGAGGACGTCGTCCACCGGCACCGGCGGGCGGTGACCCCCGACTCGGTCGCCACGATCATCTACACCTCCGGCACGACGGGCCGCCCCAAGGGGTGCGTGATCACGCACTCCAACTTCATGTTCGAGACGGACATGCTGGTGGGCCGCTGGGAGCCGGTGTTCCACTCGAAGCCGGGCGACGAGGCCTCGACGCTGCTCTTCCTGCCGCTCGCCCACGTCTTCGGTCGGATGGTGGAGGTGGCGGCGGTCCGCAGCGGAGTGAAGCTGGGCCACCAGCCGGCCCTCACGGCCTCGGAGCTCCTGCCCGATCTGGCCGCGTTCCGGCCGACGTTCATCCTGGCCGTGCCGTACGTCTTCGAGAAGGTCTTCCACGCGGCCCGCCGCAAGGCGGAGGCCGACGGGAAGGCGGGCCCCTTCGACAAGGCCGTGGAGGTGGCGGTCAAGTACGCCGAGGCGATGGAGCACCGGGCGTTCGGGCTCGGGCCCGGGCCCTCGGCGGCGCTGCGGGTGCAGCACCAGTTCTTCGAGAAGGTCGTGTACGGGAAGGTCCGCGAGGCCATGGGCGGGCGGGTCCGGCACGCGATGTCGGGCGGGTCGGGGATGGACCGGCGGCTCGGGCTGTTCTTCGAGGGCGCGGGAGTGACGGTCTTCGAGGGGTACGGCCTGACGGAGTCCTCGGCGGCGGCCACGGCGAACCCGCCCGAGCGCGTGAAGTACGGGACGGTCGGGCAGCCGGTCCCCGGGACGACCGTGCACATCGCCGAGGACGGTGAGGTCTGGCTGCACGGGGGGCAGGTCTTCTCGGGGTACCTCAACGACCCGCGCGCCACCGCCGCCGTGCTCGACAACGGCTGGCTGGCCACCGGGGACCTGGGCATGCTCGACGAGGAGGGCTATCTGACGATCACCGGACGGAAGAAGGAGATCCTGGTGACCTCCAACGGCAAGAGCGTGTCGCCGGCCGGTCTGGAGGAGCGGATCCGGTCGCATCCGCTGATCGCCCAGTGCATCGTCGTGGGCAACGACCGCCCCTACATCGCCGCGCTGGTGACCCTCGACCAGGAGGCGGTGGAGCACTGGCTGGCGATGCAGGGGCGGATGCCACTGCCCGCGGCCGATCTGGTGCGGGACCCGAGCCTGGAGGCGGAGATCCGGCGGGCGGTGGTCTCGGCCAACACCCTCGTCTCGCAGCCGGAGTCGGTACGGACGTTCCGGATCCTGGCCCACCCCTTCAGCGAGGAGCACGGCCTGCTCACCCCGTCGCTGAAGCTCAAGCGGAAGGCGATCGAGAAGGTGTACGCGACGGAGGTCGAGGCGCTGTACGGCTGACCGGCACCGGGCCGCCCCGGGCCCGGGGGATCCGCCGGGCGTAGCCGATCCCGTCGTCCGGGAGGCGTATCTCGGCGCGACCGGTGGTATCCGGAAGGGCGGGGCGAGCGGCACGGCGGAATGCGATCCGCCGCCCGATCGTTGACCCTGGGAGTACCACCCGACGACGTTAGGATCGACCCCTCGTGAGCACGGACAACAAGGTCCTTTCCCTCACCCTGAACAACGGCGTGCGGATGCCGCAGCTCGGCTTCGGCGTCTGGCAGGTGCCGGACGACGAGGCGGCGCAGGCGGTGACCACGGCCCTGGAGGCCGGCTACCGCTCCATCGACACGGCCGCGATCTACGAGAACGAGACGGGCACGGGCCGGGCCGTCACCGGCTCGGGGATCCCGCGCGACGAGCTCTTCGTCACGACGAAGCTGTGGAACACCGAGCAGGGGTACGACTCGACCCTGCGCGCCTTCGACGCCTCGCTCGACCGGCTGGGCCTGGACTACGTCGACCTGTACCTGATCCACTGGCCGGTGCCGGCCAAGGACGCGTACGTCGACACGTACCGGGCGTTCGAGAAGATCCACGCCGACGGCCGCGCCAAGGCCATCGGCGTGTCGAACTTCCTCCCCGAGCACCTGGAGCGGCTGATCGGCGAGACGTCGATCGTCCCGGCCGTCAACCAGATCGAACTCCACCCCCACCTGCAGCAGCAGGAGTCCCGCAAGGCGCACGCCGACCACGGCATCGCGACCGAGGCGTGGTCGCCGCTGGGGCAGGGCAAGGGGCTCCTGGAGGTTCCGGCGATCGTCGCGATCGCCCAGAAGCACGGCCGCACCCCCGCCCAGGTGGTGCTGCGCTGGCACCTCCAGACCGGCAACGTGGTCATCCCGAAGTCGGTGACCCCGGACCGCATCCGGGAGAACATCGACGTCTTCGGCTTCGAGCTGGACGACGAGGACATGGGCGCGATCGCCGTCCTCGACGAGAGCCGCCGCCTCGGCCCGGACCCGGCGGAGTTCAACGCCGGCGCCTGAGCCCCAGGGGTTCCTGTCGATCAGACCCCGGCGAGATCGGCACGACCCTTCGGCACCGCGTCCGCGGCGCCGCACGACCGCCCTCCGGCCGGAGGATGCATCCCCGGCCGGAGGGCGGTCGTGTGCGGCGGTAGGGCGGTCGTTCGCGGTGGTCAGGCGACGGTGAGGACGATCTTGCCGCGGGTGCGGCCCGACTCGCCCAGCTCGTGCGCCTTCGCCGCCTCCGCCAGGGGGAGGACCGTGTCGACCTCGGGCCGCAGCCGTCCCGACTCGACCAGTTCGGCCAGGCCGAGGAGCCCGGCGTAGTCCGGCTCGACGAGGGTGAAGCCGGTGCGGATGTCCCGCTCGGGCGCCGGGACGGCGTCCGGGGACGGCAGGGTCACCAGCGTGCCGCCGTCGCGGAGCACCGGAAGCGAACGGGTGCCGTAGTCGCCGCCGAAGCAGTCGAGGACGACGTCCACGTCCCGTACGGTCTCGGCGAAGTCGGTCGTCGTGTAGTCGACGGGCTCGTCGACGCCGAGCGAGCGCAGGAAGTCGTGCTTGGCCGCGCTCGCCGTGCCGAGGACGTACGCCCCGCGGGCCTTGGCGATCTGGACGGCGAGGTGGCCGACGCCGCCCGCCGCCGCGTGGACGAGGACCCGCTGGCCGGGCCGCAGCGCGGCCGTCTCCACGAGGGCCTGCCAGGCGGTGAGGCCGGCGAGCGGGAGCGCCGCGGCCTCGACGTGCGAGAGGGAGGCGGGCTTGCGGGCGAAGTGACGGGCCGGGGCGGCGACGTACTCGGCGTACCCGCCGGCCTGCCGCGGGAACTCCGGCATGCCGAAGACCTCGTCGCCGGGGGCGTAGAGCGTGACACCGAGGCCGACGGCCTCCACGACGCCGGAGACGTCGTAGCCGAGGACGGGGGTCTCGTCCCACATGCCGAAGCCGCCGGTGGCGCGGGACTTCCAGTCGATCGGGTTGAGGCCGGCCGCGTGGACCCGGACCAGGATCTCAGTGGGGCCGGGCTCGGGGCGGGCGACGCGGGTCTCGGTGAGGACCTCGGGGCCGCCCCATTCGGTGGCGGTGACGGCGCGCATCGTGGTGGGGGCGGCGGCGGGGGCGGCGTTCATGAAGGGCTCTCCTGTGCGGTGTCCGGTGCGGTGTCGCGTGGTGAGCCTCCAGCGTCGGCGAGATTCCCGCCGCCCAGTACTGGCCAGAAGGCCATGATGTGACAGAATCTGGCCATGACCACCTGTCGGCCGTCGCCACCCGAGCACCGCGACCCCTCCCTGCCGCCGCCCCACCGGGTGGCGGTGCTCGCCCTGGACGGTGTGATCCCGTTCGAGCTGGGCATTCCCGCCCGGATCCTCGGCGCCCCGGCCGCCGTGGACGGCTCGTCCCTCTACGACGTGCGCGTCTGCTCCCTCGACGGCGCGCCGGTCCGCACCTCGGACGGCTTCTCGATCGTCCCCGAGCACGGGCCGGAGGAGCTGGCGCTGGCCGACACCCTCGTCGTGCCGCCCACCTACGAACTGCGCGCGCTCGCCGAGGACGGCTCGCTCCGTGACCGGCTGGCGGAGACCCTGGGGCGGGTGCGCCCCGGCACCCGGATCGTCTCCATCTGCACGGGTGCGTACGCCCTGGCGTCGGTCGGCCTGCTCGACGGGCGCCGTGCCACCACCCACTGGTGGGAGGCCGCGCACTTCCGGTCCCTCTTCCCGGACGTGCTGCTCGACGAGGACGTGCTGTTCGTGGACGACGGGGACATCCTGACGTCGGCGGGGGTCGCGGCCGGGGTCGACCTCTGTCTGCACCTGGTCCGCAAGGACCACGGCAGCGCGATGGCCAATCTCGTCGCCCGCCGCTGCGTCGTCCCGCCGTGGCGGGACGGCGGCCAGGCGCAGTACATCGAGCGTCCGGTCCCCGAGCCGACGGCCGCCACCACCGCGCCCACCCGCGCCTGGGCCCTGGAGCGGCTCGACCGGCCGCTGACCCTGAACGAGCTGGCGGGGCACGCGCGGATGAGCGTACGGACCTTCACGCGCCGCTTCCGCGACGAGGCGGGGACCACGCCCGGGCAGTGGCTCACCGCCCAACGCCTCGAGCTGGCCAAGCAGTTGCTGGAGACCAGCGATCTGCCGGTGGACCACATCGCGGACCGGGCCGGGTTCGGCAGCGGCAACTCCCTTCGGCAGCACATGCGCAGCGCCGTCGGGGTCTCCCCTGCGACCTACCGGCGCACCTTCCACCTGGCCACGTCGAACAAGGGGTAGAGAGTGAGCGGATCGCCCGCACCGGTCGAGGAGGGTCTCTACCGGGTGAGGAACGTGGCCAGCGGACTGCTGCTGGAGGTGTACGGAGGGTCGAACCGCAGCGGCGCCAACGTCCAGCAGGGCAAGGAGAGCGGCACACCCGGCCAGCACTGGCACATCACGCCGGTCCCGAACGGCGGCGGCCTCCATCACCTGGTCAACGCGGCCGGCGGCAAGCGGCTCGACGTGGCGAACGCCTCGACCGAGAACGGCGCCAACGTCCAGCTGTGGAAGGCGAACAACTTCGGCGCCCAGGAGTGGATCATCGAGCAGGACCTCCAGACGCCGGGCACGGTCGCGCTGGTGAGCTTCGTCAGCGGGCTGCTCCTGGAGGTCGAGGACGGCTCGATGGACGACGGCGGGAACGTCCGGCAGTGGGAGGACACGGACTCCCCCTCCCAGTGGTGGCGGCTGGAGCCGGTGTCCTGAGCCCGCGCGCCGAGCCCGCCCCGGACGGCGGCGGTCACCCCTTCCGGGCGGCGTGGACGGTCCGGGCCGCGAGCCGGAACAGGTCCGTCCGGCGGGGCAGCGAGAGCGGCTCGGACGGGTCGAGGAGCCGGTCCAGGGCCTTGAGGTCGTCCTCCGCGGCCGAGCCCTCGTAGGTGACGCGCAGGCGCTCGAAGTGGGCGACGGCCTGCTCCCGTACGACCGGGGCGACGGGAGCGGGGCTGTCGGCCAGGAAGGTGCGCGTGCCGGCCGGAGTGAGCCCGGCGGCAAAGAGCAGCGCGGGCCAGTCGTCGACCTCGTCCCTGGCGCCGGGCAGCGCCGACCGCATCTCGCCGAACCACTCCGCGTGCAGCGCGTCGAGCCGGGCCTCCAGGCCGGGGCGGCCGATGCCCTGGTTCCACGGCAGGTGGCGGGCGGGCAGGCCACCCTCGACGAGGACCAGGAGGCCGCCGGGCCGCAGGCGTTCGGCGAAGGCCGCCAGCGCGGCCCGCTGATCGCCCATGTGGTGGAGGGTGTTGGCGGCCCAGAGGAGGTCGGCGTCGCCCAGTCCGCCGATGGCCGCGGGGAGTTCGGCGTGCAGGGTGGTGAGCCGTCCGCCGAGACCGCGGGCCTCGGCGCGGTCCCGGGCCCGCTCCAGCAGCTCCGGGGTGCCGTCGACGGCGACGGTCTCCGCGGCGGGAAAGGCCTCCGCGAGCAGCGCGGTGAGGACGCCGGGGCCGCTGCCGATGTCCAGGATCCGGCGGACGCCGTCGTCGGGGAGGAGGGTTCCGAGCCAGGCGGCCGCCTCCGCGTAGAGGGGGCTCTCGATCTCCGCCTGGCGCTCCAGGAGCACGGCCATCTCGGCCCAGTCGACGGCGTGGCCCACCTCGTGGTGGCCGTGGCCGGCGCCCTGGCGGGGCTGCCCGCCGTGCGGGTGCGGGTTCTGGTGCGGGCTCCGGTGCCGGTGCCCGTGCTCGGGCTCGTGAGGACTCATGGGCCCAGGCTGCGGCGGGCGGGCCGGAAACGCCACATGTCTTGCCGTTCCGGCAAACTCAGCGCCGGGCCGTCGGGGGCTCCGCTCGATGGGCACAACGCGTCCGTGACGGGCGGGGTCAGGCGCGTCCTGGGCCGCGAGGCCCGCGAGGCCCGCGAGGTCACGGCTTCCGCGACCGGGGCGTTCGGGGCTGGGGCCTTCGCGACCGGGGCGTTCGGGGCCGGGGCCCGTCGTCCCGCTGATCCCCGGGTCGCCCGGCCCGCCCCTTCCCGGAGCGGGCGGACCGGGGCGGGCGGACCGGGGCGCGCGGGCACGCCCCGCGCGGCTCGGCCGTGTGGGATCGTGGTCGGGTGACCCTGGAGGACCTCGTCCGGCTGCGCCGGGCCCGCGACCTGATGGACCGCGCGTACGCGGATCCCCTCGACGTGCCGGCGCTGGCGCGTGTCGCGCTCATGTCGCCGGGCCACTTCTCCCGCAGCTTCCGGGCCGCCTTCGGGGAGACGCCGTACAGCTACCTCATGACCCGCCGGATCGAGCGGGCGAAGGCCCTGCTGCGGCGGGGCGACCTGACGGTCACGGAGGTGTGCTTCGCGGTCGGGTGCACGTCCCTGGGGTCGTTCAGCACACGCTTCACCGAGCTGGTCGGCGAGACCCCGAGCGCCTACCGGGCCCGCGGCCACGACGAGGGCGCCGCGATCCCGGCCTGCTTCGCGAAGATCCACACGCGCCCGGTCAGGAACGGCGGGGCCAAAACGCCGCCACGCTCCTAGGGCGTGTCACGGCCCCGCCGGCACCATGCATGCTGCGCTTCACCCGGCCGCGCGGGCGGTGGGCCCCGGCGGGGCGTGGGGGCCGGCCGCCGGGTCAGTTCGCTCCGTGGGCCGGGGCCACGGCCTCCACACGCTCCGCCAGGGCGAAGTCCTTCTCGGTGATCGTGCCGCCGGCCGAGTGCGTGTGCACGGAGACCGCGACGGTGTCGTAGCCGAGCGTCAGGTCGGAGTGGTGGTCGAGCTCCTGTTGGATCTGTGCCACGTGGACGACGAGCGCGGTGGCGGCGAAGTGGTCGCCGAGACGGTACGTACGCGTGATCCGGTCGTCCGCGAGCGTCCAGCCGGGAAGCTCGCGCAGGCGGTCCTCGATCTCCTTCTGCGACAGCGGCTCTGTGGGCATGTCCGTACTCCCTCCGGTCGGGGTTGCTGACCGTGACGATACGGTCCCGGAGACTCGATACCCGGGCCGACACCTGGGATACCGTCGGGCCATGACAACTCTCGTGACGGGTCCGGGCGTAGGGCCGCTCCTGAGGGGGTGGCGCGAGCAGCGTCGGCTGAGCCAGCTGGAGCTGGCGATACGGGCCGATTCCTCGGCCCGGCACATCTCGTTCGTCGAGACGGGCCGGTCCCGGCCGAGCGAGGAGATGGTCCTGCGTCTCGCCGAGCACCTGGACGTGCCGGTACGGGAGCGCAACGCGCTCCTGCTGGCGGCGGGTTACGCCCCCCGGTACACGGAGACGGCGCTCGATGCCCCGCGCATGGAGACCTTGCGGAAGGGGATCGAGCAGCTCCTCTCCGGCTACGACCCGTATCCGGCGCTCGTCGTGGACGGCTCGTACACCGTGGTGGCGGCCAACGAGGCGATCGGGCGGCTCCTGGCCGGGCTGCCGGAGCACCTGCTGACCCCGCCGGTGAACGTGATGCGGGTGACGCTGCACCCGGAGGGGCTCGCTCCGCGGATCCGCAATCTCCGTGAGTGGCGGGCGCACCTGCTGCACCAGATGGAGCGGCAGATCGGCCTGGCCCGTTCGGCGGCGCTGCGGGCGCTGTACGAGGAAGTGGCCGCGTATCCCGTGCCGGAGGCCGCGGCCGACGGGGAGGACGGGCCGGGCCGGGAGGATCCGGAGCCGTACCCGTATGTCGCGCTGCCCCTGCGGATCGAGCACGACGGGCGGGTGCTGTCGTTCGTGTCGTCGATCTCGACGTTCAACACGCCGATGGACGTGACGGTCGCCGAGCTGGCCATCGAGACGCTCCTCCCGGCCGACCCGGCGACGGTCGCGTACCTGCGGGCGTCGGGTTCTACTCCGTAGCCCGCAGGGCCGACCACTGGAGTACGGCGAAGGCGGCGACGACGGCCGCCTGCGCCGGGATCCACACCAGGCCGGCGGTGGTGGGCTCCAGCCAGGCGACGAGGGCGACGAGACTGAGGACGGCCCACAGGGCGTTGACGTCGACGACGAGCCGCACGCCGAGAGCGGCGGGACGCGGGCGGGTCGCGAGCCAGGCGACCCCGGCGGCGAACGCGGTGAGCAGCAGGCCGAGTTCGAGCAGCAGCCCGGAGCCGACGCCGAGCAGCTCCCCCAGCGGTCCGGAGGCGGCGAGGTAGGCGAGCCCGTTGCCGCCGGTGACGGCGGCGTCGAGGGCGAGGAAGCGGCGCACCATGGACTGGGGGCGGGTGGTGCGGGAGAGACCGGTGAGCAGGGCCTGGGACATGGCGGATCACGCTCCGTGGGGAGTTCGGGCCGATGGTGGGCCCGGAGCTCGGACGGAGTGCGCCGCCCGAGTCCCGGTGGCCACCACGATGCCGCCGCGCACGGCCGGGGTCGATGACGTCCCAGGTAATGCGGGGCCCCGCGGCCGGGTGCCGCGGGTCGATACGGCTAACGCCAGACGGTCTGCACCGAGTCGAGCTGGACCCAGGTGATCGGGCTGGTGGCGGTGGCGCCGTAGACGCTGACGGCGCCGGACGGGTTGACCTCGAAGCGGCAGGCGTTGACGCCCTGGTGGTTGTTGCGCGGTGCGGTGGCGCGGGCGTACCAGGTCGGGGTGAGGCCGGCCGGGAGGGTGGCGATGCGGGCGTCCGCGGTGAGGTTGCAGGAGATCAGGCCGCGCGCCTGGAGGTAGGCCGTTCCGGCGAGGGTGAGGATGCGGACCTGCGGGGTGGCCCCGGCCTGCGGGGTGATGCCGGGTTCGAGGACGAGGTCGGTCCACTCGCCGGCCTCGACGCCGGCGGGGGCGGCGGCGGCCGGGGAGGCGGCGGCCAGGCTGCCGACGGTGAGGGCGGCGGGCAGGGCGAGGGCGGCACCGAGGATGCCGCGGCGGTTCTGGGGCATGGGGGGTCGTCTCCTTGAGGTGTGTCGGAGGAAGGGCGGGGGCGGGTGGCTCGGCTCGCGCGCCGGGCCGTCAGCTCCAGACGGCGCTGAAGCTGTCCAGCTGCGCCCAGGTGATGACGTGGGTGTCGCGTCCGCCGTAGATCCGCAACTGCCGGTCGCTGCTCGCCTCGACGCGGGCCACGCACACGCCGGCGGTGTTGTTGCGGGGGACGTTGGCCCGGACGGCCAGGGTCGGCGTCAGCGCATCGGGCAGCGTGGCGATGATCCCGTCGGCCGCGAAGGCGCCTTTCACGCCGCCCCTGAGCTGGAGGAACGTCGTCCCGCCGAGGGCGATCAGCCGGCCCTCGGGGGCGTACCGGTCGGCGGTGACCCCCGCCGCCAGGGCGAGGGGCCGCCAGTCCGTCAGCACCTTCACCCCGTCGGTCTCCGGCGCGCCGGACAGGAACATGAGGGTGCAGGTGCGCGGGCCGGTCAGCTCGCCGGCGAAGCCGAAGCAGAGGTGCGGCACCCCGTCGCGTACCACGACGGTCATCCCCTCGGGCTCGCGGAACGGCAGGCCGGGCGCGGCGACGCACAGCCGCTGGTCGAGGATGGCGCCGGTCGCCCAGTCGACGGCGGTCAGATGGACGTTCCCCGGCGGCGGATTGTCGGGGTGGTCGGGACTGATGGGCATGCCCGAGAGCAGGTACAGCACACCCGCGTGGGACGTGTATCCCTGGAACCAGCCCTTCTGGTCGGGGTGGGGGATGCGCTGGAGCGGCTCCCACACACCGGCCCGTGCCTTCTCCAGGTCGTGGCGCTCGAAGTAGCCGGCGCCGTCGTGATGGAAGCGGACGACGAGTTCGGCGGCGCCGCGGTCGATCGTGCAGGTGACGAACTCGGCGCCGGGCGCGGGACGGTAGGGCGGGGTGTGGAGCGGGGAACCGTGGTCGAGGACCGTGCCGGATCGGAAGTCGAAGCTGGTGACGGCGGTGCCGAAGCCCTCGTTCTTGCCGTTCGGCTCGGACGCGGTCTCGGTCCAGAGGCGGACCACCCCGGCCCGATTCTCCACACCGAGGGCGACGCCGTGGCCGAAGCCGCGCAGATACATGTGCCCGGTGACGGCCCCCGCGGGGTCGAGGCGGGTGACGCAGAGGTCACCGCGCAGGTTGCGGTCGGCATAGGAGAGCGGCGCGGACTCGTCCGGCAGCCGGGTGCCGCCGCCCATCAGCTGGGCGACGAAGATGTCGCCCGACACGGGGTCGACGCCGAACGACTGCATGACCGTGCCGTTCTTCAGCGGGCGCCGGTGGAGCAGTTTGCCCACCGGCCCCGCGAGGTCTATCCGTCCTTCGATGCTGACGCTCAACGCCGGTGCTCCTCGCTGTCCATCCGGCGTTTCCCCGCCGGGACAGCGGAAGTCTGCCAAACGGGCCCCGGGGAGCCCGGGGTGGGTGGCCCGAGGGGCGGACGGGAGTCCAACGTCCGTACCGCACAGGCGCATTTCGGCTCTCCGACCCGGACGACGCGCCCCTGCGCGCGACGCTGCGGCGCACCGCGCTGGCCTCCGTGCTGCCGCCGCTGGTGTTGCTGCTGATCGGCAGCGCGTACGACGGCAACGTGCGGCTGCTGTTGTGGCCGGGTGCGGTGGCCGTCGACTACGGCGGGATCTACGTGACCGGCTCGTCGGCTGGCGGGTCGGCTCCCCGGGCCACTTCGCCGAGCGCCACAGCCTGATCGTGATCATCGCGCTGGGCGAGTCGATCGTGGCGCTGGGCAGGGGGATGTCCGGTTTCCGGCTCACCGCGGCCGTCCTCGGTGGGGCGGCCGCCGGGCTGCTGCTCTCGGCGGCGCTGTGGCGGCTGTACTTCCGGCAGCTCGGCGAGGCGGCCGAGCACCGGCTCGCGGGGCTCTCCGGCGATGCCCGCACGCGCTTCGCCCGGGACGTGTACACCTTCCTCCACCTGCCGCTGGTCGCGGGCGTCGTGCTCTGCGCCCTCGGCATGAAGACGGTCGTCCACCAGGTCGCCGACACGGGGCACTACGGTCTCGCGGAGCCGCTCCACGGGGTGGTGGCCTGGTCGCTGACGGGCGGTGTCGGGGTGTTCCTGCTGGGCGCGGCCGCGATCGTCCTGCGCTCCACGGGCCGGCGGCCGACGGCCCTGGCCGTGGGAGGGCTGTGCTGTCTGGTGGCGGGCCCGCTGGTCGGCCTGGTCCCGGCGCTCGTGGCGCTGGTGCTGCTCGCCTGCACGCTGTCGCTGCTCGTCGCACTACACGCCCGCCGCCCGTCGACCGCTCCCGCCCCAGCCACGGCCCCCGGCACCCCGGGCGCCCCTGGAGCTTCCGACGTCTGACGGGAGACGCCGGTGGCGGGCGCGGTCGCCGCCGTCCGGGCGCGGCGGGTCACAGCTCCCGGTGCATGATGTGGAGGCCCACCGGACCGTGCACGGGGTGCAGGAACGCTCCCGGCACCGTGCCCACGACGGTGAAGCCGAGGGAGCGCCACAGCCCGAGCGCCGGGTTGGTCTCCACGACCGCGTTGAACACCATCGCCGTGTAGCCGTCCTCCTTCGCCGCCGCCAGGACGTATTCGGCGAGGCGGCGGCCCACGCCCCGGCCCGCCGCGCCCGGCGCCACCATGAACCCGGCGTTGGCGACACGGGCCGCCGGGCCGCCGTAGTTGCGGCGGACGTAGGCGGAGGCGAGCACCTCGCCGGCCTCCTCGACCACGAACACCCGGCTCCCCGGCGCCATCCACAGCGCCCGGGCCGCGTCCTCGCCGGTGTCGCGGTCCCAGGCGTACGTCTCCCCGGCGGACACGATCGCGTGCCAGAACGGCCAGATGCTCGGCCAGTCCTCCGCCACGGCGTCTCTGATCATCATGGTGCCGAGTCTGCCAAACCCCAGGAGACCGGTCGTATACGGGCCCGGTGGGGGCGGCGGGGGCAGGCCGGCGAGCGGGCCGCCGGGCCGCCGGGCCGGTCGACGGGCGTCGAGCCCTCGACCGCGCGGCAAGCCGACCCGCCGGCCGACTGACCGGGCGCGGGTGCCGATCTCGCTCAGCGGGCGGCGTGCTCCTCCCGGGCGGGGGCGCGGACGCCGGCGGCCGGGGCCTCCCGGGCCGGGGCGGGTTCCGGTTCCGGCGCGGTGGCGTGGACGGGCCGTTCGTCGCGGGAGGCCTCCGCGCGCAGCAGGGCGTTGAGCACGGCGAAGTGGTCGATGGGCATGGCGAAGCTCCTTGCGGTGCGGGGGTGAGGGGCTGGTGAGGGGCACGGGCCTCTCAGCAGCGCATCACCCGACACCGCGGGGCGCCGGCGCGCGGAACGGGTCGTGGCAGCGGGGCGTCGGCCCCTGCCCGCGGGGCGGTCGGGGCCGTGCGCGAGAACCGTCCGCCCCGGGCGGCGGCCCTCCGCCGGGACCGGTCCCGGCCGGGAGCGGCGTTCTCGGACTCGGCCGTGTCGTGCGCTTCCCCGACCGGGTCGGGCGTGGTGGACGCGGCGGACCGGGTCTCGACGGCGGCGGGACCGGCCGCCCCGCAACCGGCCCCGAAGAGAGCGGCCAGGACGAGGAGGACGGGAACCAGCACGGCGCGCCGGCGCGCTCGCCGGCCGATCCGCCGCCGCTGCCCGGCCGTGCCGGTCCCGGCCGCCGGGGCGTCGGAAGCGGTGGGTGGCGCGGACAGGGACCTCATGGAGATCCAAACTGCCCCGGTTCGCCCTGGCTTCTCCCTCCCCCGGCCGTGATACGCCCGGGCGGCCTACGCGGGGACGCCGGAATTCACCGGACCGGGGGCGTGGCGGGCGCGACCAATGCATGGCACCGCCGTCCCGGCCGCGGGGACGTCGGCGTCAGGCGGCGGCGCGGGGACGTTGGCGTCAGGCGGCCGCGCGGTTCCTGCGGGCCGCCATCCACGCGTAGACGAGGACGCCGGCGAAGAGGAACAGCACCCCCTGATAGACGGCCGCGTAACCGGATCCCGCGACCAGCCACATCGAGAAGGCGAAGGCCGCCCCGGCGAGGACGGTGTCGCGGACCAGGCGGCCGCGGTCGACGCGCTCCGGACGGCCGGAGGCCAGGAAGTAGATCTGGGCGGCGCTGGAGAGGAGGTAGGGGACGGTCGCCGTGAAGGTGGTGACGAGGACCAGGGTCTTGAAGACGCCTTCGGTGCCGACCGTGTAGTTGTAGACGGTGAGCAGGGAGGCGAGGACGACGGTCACGACGACCCCCACCGTGGGGACCCCGCGCCGCTTGCGGGCGAAGGCCTGCGGGAAGAGCCCGTCGCGGGCGGCGGCGTACGGGGTCTGGGCGCTGAGCAGCGTCCAGCCGTTGAGCGCGCCGACCATGGAGACCAGCGCCATGCAGGCGATCGCCGTCCCGCCCCAGGAGCCGCCGAACATCGCGTTCACGGCGTCGGAGAACGGTGCGGTGGAGTCGACGAGCCGGTCGTGGCCGACGGTGCCGAAGACGGCGAGCGTGCCGAGGAGGTAGATCGCGGCGGCGCCGAGCGTGCCGAGGACGGTGGCGCGGCCGACGTTGCGCCGCGCGTCGTGGACCTCGCCGGCGCTGACGGCGGCCGACTCGACGCCGAGGTAGCTGAAGAGCAGGATCGCGGCGGAGGCGGAGAGCGCGCCGGCGGCGCTGTCGCCCTCGGCGAGGAAGGGCCCGAGGTTGTCGCCGTCGAAGAAGAACAGTCCGCCGACGGCGACGAGGAGGAGGGGTACGAACTTCAGCACGGTCGCCACGAGCTGGACGGCGCCGACGTACCGGGTGCCGGCGAGGTTGGCGAGGGCGGGCAGCCACTGGAGGGTGAGCGCGGCGGCGAGGGTCGCGGGCGTGGAGCCGTGGAGGGGGATCAGGACGTCGAGGTATCCGACGGCGGCGACGGCGAGGGCGGCGTTGGAGACCCAGGCCGTGATCCAGTACGACCATGCGGCCAGGAAGCCGGCGAAGTCGCCGAACGCCTCGCGGGCGTAGACGTACGGGCCGCCGGTGCGCGGGTGGCGCCGGGCGAGGCGGCCGAAGACGAGGGCGAGGGCGATCGCGCCGAGGGTGAGGACGGCGAAGGCGACCAGGCTGATCGTGCCGTAGGGGGCGACGGAGGCCGGCAGCAGGAAGATCCCGCCGCCGATGATGTTGCCCATGACCAGGGCCGTCGCGACCGGCAGCCCGAACCGCCGGGCGTGCTTGCCGTCCTGCCCACCGTCCCGCGGGCCGCCGGGCTCCGTGTCGAGCGGGGCGGGGGCGCCCTGCGGTCTGCCCGGCGTGCCGTCCTGGCGGGCGGGGGCGGTGGCCTGGGGAGTCGGGGCCGTGCTCATGAGGGGTGGTGCGCCTTCCGTCGTACAAACCCGACCATGGTCGGACACGCCGAACACCCGTCCAAATTAGCTGGTTTTGTCCTGCCCCGCCGCCCCGTCAACCGGAAGAAGTGATTCCGAATCGATGTCGGGCCGTGAAATCTCCTGCGACGCCCGCGCGGGCGTCACCTGCGGGAGCGGCACCTGCGGTCCCGCGCACTCCCTCAGCCACCCCCGCAGCACGCGGTGCACCTGCTCGGCTCCCGCCAGGCCGGCCGGCGGCGCCGAGAGGTCCAGCGGCGACATGAGGAACGGACGCGCCTGCTCCCCTCCGAGGCCGCCGTGCGAGCCGATCTGTTCCTCGAAGGCGTGCACCCGGCCGGTCTCGGGGTCGTACATCGAGTTGACCATGATGTCGGCGACGTGCGGGAAGCCGTCCGTCCGCCGCACCGCGTCCGCCGCGCCCGGCCCGAAGACCGCGAGCGGCCCTTCGTCGGCGAGCTCCGCGACCGGCACCTCCGCGCCGTTCGGGCCGAGCACCACGGACCCGTGCTCGTCGCTCGCCACCAGCAGGAAGCCGATGCCGGGATGGTCGGCGAGGGTCTGCAGGAGCGCGGGGTGGCGGCGGTCGATCTCCTCCCGGGTCATGCGGTGCGGGACGCCGGGGAAGGAGATCAGCCCCAGATTGCCGGAGGCCAGGACCAGCGGGCCGGCCGGCCGGCCCGACCCCTCGGCGGCGTCGCCGTCCTCCCCGTCGGCCGGCCGGTGCAGCGCGCTGCGCAGCGCGTCGCGCGCCGCGTCCCTGGCCTCCGAGCCGCTGGGCGTGCGCCGTACCTTGCGCGGGACGGGCAGCCCGCACCCGGCGCGTACGAGGTCCTTGAGGGTGAGCCCGTACGCGCCCTCGAAGGTCTCCCCCGGGCTCTGGCCGTGGTCGGAGAGGAGCACGATCCGGTACGGCCGGGGCGCGTGCGCGGCGACCTCCGCTATCAGGGCGATCGAGCGGTCGAGCCGCGTGAGGACCCGGTCGGCGTCCCTGCCGTGCGGACCGGAGTGGTGTGCCACCTCGTCGTAGGCGACGAGATCGGCGTAGACGGCCGTCCGGCCCGCCAGGACGTCCCCGATCACGGCGGCGACCACCACGTCCCGCTCGACGACCGTGGCGAAGGCCCGGATGACGGGGTACGCGCCGCCGCGCGAGACCCGCGGGGACTCCTTGCGCAGCCGCGCCCGGCCCGACTGGACCACTTCGCGGGCGGCCTCGGCGACGAACGAACCGGCGGTGCGGACGGCGTTGGCGGGGTCGGCGAAGTAGGCGAAGTAGCCGGCGCGGGAGCGGTTGCGGCGGCCCCGGCGGGCGGCCATCGACAGGACGAGCGCGAGCTGCTCGGCGCCCCCGCTGAACAGGTTCCCCCGGGAGGCCCCGTCGACGGTCAGCAGCCCGCCGTCACCGGTGCGCTCGATGGCGCGGCGCTGGAGTTCGACGGCGCTCGCCGGCCGGTTGCTGACCATCAGCCGGCCGGTGTCCTTCTCGTACCAGCGGAAGGCGGGCACGTCCTCGTTGGAGCCGTGCAGGATGCCGAGCTGGCTGGCCCCGGTCTGGCTGGACCAGTCGGTGCGCCACGGGGTGAGCCGGTGGGTGGTGTCGAGCCAGCCGGCGACGGTCGGCATCAGCCCGGCGGCGACGGCGTCGCGCAGCACTCGATGGCCGACGCCGTCGAGTTGCAGGAAGACGGTGCCGTGGGACGCCTCGGGGGCGCCGGACCCGCCGGGCGAGACGACCGCCCGGGGGCGTCGGCGGGCGGCGAGGCGGTAGAGGCGGCGGCGGTAGGCGTCGTCGTCGCCGACGGCGAGCGCGGTGGAGGTGGCCGAGGCGACGGCGGACATCACCGCGGCGACCACGACGGCGGTCTCCGGCTCGGCCGTGCCGCGCCCGTCGGGTATCAGCCAGAGGGCGAGGAGGAGCAGCGAGCCGTTGAGGAAGAAGACCAACAGCCCGAGGAGGAGGGCCGGTACGAGCAGCAGCGCGCGTACGATCAGCGGCCACACGAGCGCGCCGAGCAGCCCGAACGCGCCCGCGGCCCAGCCGGCGGTGAGCGCGGTCCGGGTGATGCTGTCGCCGTCCTGGGACGACTGGAGCTCGAAGTCGGGCAGCAGCCCGGCCAGGGCCAGCAGGGTGAGGGTCGACACGGCCCAGACCACGATCACCCGCCCCAGGGCACTGCCCGCCTTCCGCCAGCGGTCGGCACTGCGCCATCGCCCGTCACCCACGCTTGGTTCACCTTTCACCTGTTCCTGCCCCCAGCCTGGCACACCGCCTCCCGGGCCCCGGGGCCGTATCGGCGGGGCGGCTCCCGGGCGTGGGCGCAGCGGCCCGCGGGACCACGGAGCATGTGCGGCGCGTTCGTCGCGGGCCGCTACGGTCCGGAGAACAGCTCGGCCGCCACCACCCGGACGGCGTCCGGCGCGACGGCCGCCAGGCGGTCCAGGACGTTCTCCCACGGGCCGACGGCGAGGGCCCGGGCGATCAGGCGTTCCCGGCCGGGCGGGACGTTCGCAACATGTTCTAGCAGCCGTCGTATCCCGCGGTGGGCATGGAGAGCCGGCGGTGGACGTCCGCCTTGGCGGGCGCGTCGTACGTCGGCTCGTCGAGACCCGCGGTCTCCAGCCGGACGCCCCGGCGCTCGCACTCCGCGTAGAAGCCGTGCACGTCCGTCAACGCCCGGGCGAGCACGCGGTCGTTGGGGGCGACGAAGAGGTCGACCTCGTCGTCGTCCACGTCCGCCCAGAGCGCGGCGTGGTCGGGGCGGATCGCGTAGAAGAGCAGCTGCCTCGCGACGACGTAGCCCTTGTCGCGGGCCCAGCGGTCGCACATCGCGTGCTGGCTGCGCGTGTCGACCAGAAAGGGGTCGCTGTCGAGTTCCTCGAGCGGGGTGAGGCTGGCGATCGCCGCCACCCGAACGTCGTCCATGGGGCCGACCCTACTCCGAACACGGGTCCGCGAGGAGGGCGCACGCGGCGGTTCCCGGGGGCGTTCGGGTGTCAGGGCGGGGAGGAGTATCCGCAGGTGTGGCAGGCGCGCCGGCCGTCCTCGGTGACGGCCGGGACGCCTCCGCGGCGCGGACACGGCGCCGCGTGTCCGGTGGTCCCCCGGGTGCTCGCCGCGGCTCCCCTCGCGTCGCCGACCGACGGCTGGCCCCCCGCCTCCCATCGCGGACGCCCCGCGTCGTCCGCGCGGGAGATCTACCCTCGTCACAGGAGCGCGGAGTACCAAGGCCGTACCGAGGGCATGCGGAAGTGCGGGCACGCTGGGTGCCCGCGCCCGCGGCGGGGTCGTACCGAAGCGCACCGGAGGTGCGCCGGGGGGCCCCGGCGGTGGCGAGGTCGTCGACGAGGAGAGGGGCGGGCGTACCGGTGGAGGTCACCTGGTGGGGTCATGCCACCTGCACGGTCGAGGACTCCGGGGTCCGGCTGCTCACCGACCCGCTCTTCGCGCGCCGTCTCGCGCACCTGCGGCGCCGGCGCGGTGCCGCTCCGCCACCCGAGGCGGCGGTCGCCGACGCGGTCCTCGTCTCCCATCTGCACGCCGACCATCTCCATCTGCCCTCCCTCGCCCGCGTCGCGCCGGGCACCCGGCTGATCGTGCCGCGCGGCGCCCCCGGCGCCGTCCCGGGGCTGCGGAGGCTGGCCGCCCACGGGCTGCGGCTGTGCGAGGTGGAGCCCGGCGACGAGCTGGCCGTGGGCGCCGTGACCGTACGGGCCGTACCGGCGCTGCACGACGGCCGGCGGCTGCCCGTGGGGCCGCACCGCTCCCCCGCCCTCGGGTACGTCCTGGAGGGTGAGGCGCGGACGTACTTCGCCGGGGACACGGGCCTCTTCGACGGGATGGCGGAGGCGGTCGGGCCGGTGGACGTGGCACTGCTCCCGGTCGGCGGCTGGGGCCCGCACCTCGGGCACGGCCATCTGGACGCGGGCCGGGCGGCGCAGGCGCTGGCCGCGCTCTCGCCGGCCGCGGCGGTGCCGGTGCACTACGGCACGTACTGGCCGATCGGGATGGACGCGGTACGGCCGCACGAGTTCCACGCGCCCGGCGACGAGTTCGTCCGCCACGCGCGCCGGCTCGCGCCGAAGGTGACGGTGCACCGGCTCGGCCACGGCGAACGGGTGCGGCCGGAGGTCGCCCGGTGATCGACCGACTGTGGGAGGTGGTACGGGAGCTGCCGCCCGAGTCGGCGCAGCAGGCCGTCGGCTATCCCACGCTCTTCCTGCTGGTGTCCCTGGGCGCGCTGGTGCCGGTGGTGCCGACGGGGGCGATCGTCAGCACGGCGGCGGTGGTCGCCTTCCACCAGACGGCGCCGTGGCCGCTGCTCTTCGTCTTCCTCGTGGCGTCCTCCGCCGCGCTCCTGGGCGATGTGGCCCTGTACTGGCTGGGCAGGCGCGGGGTCGGCTCGAAGAACGGGTCGCGGTGGCTGGAGGCGCTGCGCGACCGGGCGGCGCCGGAGCTGCTGGACCACGCGCGGGAGCGTCTGGAGACGCACCGGGTGTCGGTGCTGGTGCTCTCGCGGCTGGTGCCCGCGGGGCGGATCCCGGTCATGCTGGCGTGCCTGCTGGCGGCCATGCCGCTGCGTCGGTTCGCCCGCGGGGATCTGCCGGCCTGCCTGGCGTGGACGGCGACCTACCAGCTGATCGGGATACTCGGCGGCTCGCTGTTCCCGGAGCCGTGGCAGGGCGTGCTCGCGGCGGTGGTCCTCACGGTGCTGGTCAGCGGCGCTCCCGCGCTGTGGAAGCGGGCGCGGGGCACGCGCCGGAGCGGTGCGAAGGAAGCTTGAGGGGGCCGAGGGAATCTGAGGGGGCCTGGGGCCGTAGGGGCCGGGGTGGTCGGAGAACCGTGCCCGGCCCGTCGTCACGGGGTGGCGAGGAGGCGGGAGGCGCCCACCGGGAGGTCCCAGAGGTTCTCCCGGGGCAGCCCGGCCCGCTCCCACGCCGCGCGGACCCGGGTGAGGGGTTCCATGACGGGCTCGGAGGACAGCACGAAGGTCGCCCAGTGCATCGGCACCATCCGCCGTGCCCCGAGGTCCTGGAAGGCGCGGACGGCCTCCTCGGGGTCGGTGTGGACGTCGCTGAGCCACCAGCGGGGCGCGTAGGCGCCGATGGGGAGCAGCGCGAGGTCGATGCCGGGGTGGCGGCGGCCGATCTCGGCGAACCAGTGGCCGTAGCCGGTGTCCCCGGCGAAGTAGACCCGGCGCCCCGACCGGTCGGCCAGGACCCAGCCGCCCCAGAGGGAGCGGCAGGTGTCGAGAAGCGTGCGCTTGGACCAGTGGTGGGCCGGGACGAACTCGAAGCGGACGCCGTCGAGTTCGGCCGCCTCCCACCAGTCGAGTTCGGTGACGCGGGTGAAACGCCGGCGGGTGAACCAGCGGCCGAGTCCGGCGGGTACGAAGACCGGGGTGTCCCTGGGCAGCCGTTTGAGCGTGGGGGCGTCGAGGTGGTCGAAGTGATTGTGGCTGATGACCACCGCGTCGACGGGCGGCAGGTCCTCCCAGCGCACGCCGACGGGGGTGATGCGGGCCGGTGTGCCGAGGATCCGGCGGGACCAGACGGGGTCGGTGAGGACGGTGAGGCCGCCGATGCCGACGATCCAGCTGGCGTGCCCGGCCCAGCTCAGGGCGACGGTCCCCGGTGCGATGGCGGGCAGCGGGCCGGGTTCGTACGGCAGCAGCGGGATGTCGCGGAGCCCGTCGGCGCCGGGGCGGATGGCGCCCTCGCGGGCGAGGCGGGCCATGGCGCGGACGCCGGGGAGGGGGGCGGTGAGGCGGTCCGCGAAGGAGCGCGGCCAGTCGTCCCGGATCCGGCCGAGGGGCTGGAGGACGGGAGGGGCGGTGCGTGCGCCGTCGGTACGCGGGGCCTGGGCCGGCTGTGCCGTCTGTTCCGTCATCTGCGGGCTCCGTTCTCGGCGGCTCGTCGGGGATGTCGGGGTTTGGGGCGGGGCCGGAGTGTCCCCGGGCTCACCGCAGTTCCTCCAGGGCGGCCGCGAAGGAACGCAACGCACCGGCGACGTGCGGCGATTCCTCGGGCGTGGCGGAGGCGAACGCCTCCATCCGCTGTTCCTCGGTCTCGCCGAGGAGGACCCCGGTGTCGAACCGGGCCCGCAGCGAACCGAGTTCGTCGCCGAAGCGGTGCCCTCCGGGGACCGGGGTGCCGAGCCGCTCGGTGAGGTGGTTCTCCAGCTCCAGGGAGTCGGTGACGCCCCGGGCGGCGAGCCCGGCGCGCAGCGGCCCGAGGTCGGCGTAGAGGTGGCGGCCGGCCCGCGGGGGCAGGGCGAGCGCGCCGACGGCGAGGACGGCCCGGTGCGCGGCGGCGGTCACGCGCGCGTGCAGGGCGGCGGTCCGCCCGGCCCGTACGGTCACGTCCTCGGGTTCGTCGAGCGCGTGCGCCGCCACGGGCGCGACGGGTCCTGCGACGACGGCGCCGAGCGCGGTGAGGACGTCGAGGGTACGGGCCCGGGGGTCGGCGTAGCGGTCCGTACGGGAGGGGGCGGCGGGCGGGAACCGGGCGACGGCGCAGGGCCAGGCGGCCGGGGTGAGCGCTGCCGCCAGGTCGTAGAGGACGGTGGCGTCTTCGGGGCACATCTCGGCAGGGCTGACCAGGACGGTGTCCCGGGGACTGTGCAGGGTGTCCCGCCAGGTCTCGTCACTGATGATGTGCAGCCCCTCGCCGACGGCCGCCTCGCAGGTCTCGCTCACCAGTTCGGGCGGTGCGACGGTGCCGGTGGGATCATCGGCGACGGAGAGCAGGAGCAGCCTGGGGTGGCCGCCCTCCGCGCGCACCCGCCGGACGGTCTCCAGGAGGGCGTACGGGTCCGGGACGCCGCCGCACTCGGCGGGGGTCGGCACGTGGTAGGCCGGGCGGCCGAGGAGGCGGGCCTGGGGGGTCCACCAGGCCGGGCAGGGGCGGGGCATCAGGACGTCGCCGCCGTGGGCGGCGATCAGGGCGAACAGCAGGGACTGTGCGCCGGGGGCGGCGACGACGTCCTCGGGGTGGGTGCGCAGGCCGCGCCGCCACCAGTAACCGCTCGCGGCCTCGCGCAGGACGGGGCCGCCACCGGGCGGTTCGACGGCGGTGCGGGCGGCCGCCCCGGCGAGGAGGGAGGCCAGGCCGGGGAGGACCGGCAGCCCGGGTTCCGGAACGGGGGGTCCGTAGCGCACCGGGCCTCGGCCCTCCGGAGCCGTCTGCCGCATGTCCCGCACCTCCCGAGCCTCGTTCGGCACACCCAGGGCGCCACTGCCTTTATACGAAGATTCACGGCACCCCGCCGCTTCAACGCCCGCCTCGGGGGACGGCGCGGGGGCCGGTCGGGTGGGCGCTCCGGGGCCGGCGGGACCGGCGGGGAGCACTGCCCCGGGGTGGGAAGGAGGGCTGCCGGGGGGCGGGCCGGCCGCCGTCCGGGGCGACGGGTGAACGGGTGAACGCCGGCCGGTGATCGGTGTCTGGTGAACGGTGGCCGGCGGCCGGTGATCGGTGGCCGGGCGTTCGTGGAGCGCGGGCAGAGGGCTCTCGCGCGATGCCCCCCGCCCCCGCAGGTCAGCGCACCAGGACCCGTTCCACCATCAGCTCGACCGCCGAGACGATTGCGTCCGCGTCGATACCCGCGTCGTGGAGCTGCTCCTCCGGAGTCGCCGAAGTCGGCATCGAGCGGACGGCGAGGCGCGCCAGGCGGGGCATGTCGCCGTGGCCGTTGGAGAAGGCCTCGGCGACCGCGTCGCCGATACCGCCCTCCGGCCGGTGGTCCTCGACCGTCAGGACGCAGCCGGTCGTGCCGGCCGCCTGGTCGAGGGTGGCCTTGTCCACCGGCTTGACGGAGTAGAGGTCGATGACGCGGACGGGCACGCCCCGCTCCTCCAGCCGGTCGGCGGCGCGCAGCGCTTCGTGCACGGTGACCCCGGCGGCCACGATGGTGGCCCGGTCGTCCTCGCCATGGCTGCGCAGCACCTTGCTGCCGCCCACCGGGAACTCCTCGTCCGGGTCGTAGAGGACCGGCGTCTTGCCCCGGGATGTGCGCAGATAGCGGACCCCGTCGAGGTCGGCCATCCCCGCGACGAGCTTCGCCGCCTGGGTGGCGTCGCACGGGTACAGGACGGTGCTGCCGTGCACCGACCGCATCATCGCCAGGTCCTCCAGGCCCATCTGGCTGGGTCCGTCCTCGCCGATGGCGACGCCCGCGTGGGAGCCGACGAGGTTGATTCCGGCGCGGCTGACGGCCGCCATCCGGATGAAGTCGTGGGCGCGGGTGAGGAAGGCGGCGAAGGTCGTGGCGTACGGGACGTAGCCGCACGTCTGGACTCCGACGGCGGCCGCGACGAGCTGCTGCTCGGCGATGTAGCACTCGAAGTGCCGCTCGGGATGCGCCTTGGCGAAGAACTCGGTACGGGTCGAGTCGCCGACCTCGCCGTCGAACGCGACGACGTCCTCGCGGACCGAGCCGAGCGCGGCGAGGGCCTCGCCGTAGGCGTTACGGGTGGCCACCTCGTCGCCGCCCTTGTCGTAACGCGGCAGGTCCGGCGTGCGGTCGCGTGCGGGACGGACCACCTGGGCGGCGGGCGGTTCGGGCGGCGTGACCCGCAGGTCGGTGCGGCCGCCCAGCTCGGCGATGGCGGCCTCGGCGTCCGGGAGAGGCTTGCCGTGTTTGCCCTCGCGGTCCTCGACGGCGGCGACACCCCTGCCCTTGCGGGTGGCCGCGAGGATCGCGGTGGGCCGGCCGGCACCGGCGCGGGCCTCGCGCAGCGCGGCGTCGACGGCGTCGAGGTCGTGGCCGTCGATCGAGAGCGTGTTCCAGCCGAAGGCCTCCAGGCGGGCGGCGTAGGCGCCGAGGTCGTGCTGGTGGCGGGTGGGGCCGCGCTGCCCGAGCCGGTTGACGTCGACGATCAGGGTGAGGTTGTCGAGCCCGGAGTACGCGGCGTGCTCGACGGCCTCCCAGATCGACCCTTCGGCCATCTCGCTGTCCCCGCAGACCACCCACACCCGGTACGGCACCCGGTCGAGGAACTTTCCGGCGAGCGCCATGCCGACCCCGATGGGCAGGCCCTGGCCGAGGGAGCCGGTGGCGACGTCGACCCAGGGCAGCCGGGGCGTCGGGTGGCCTTCGAGGCGGCTGCCGCGGTGGCGGAAGGTGAGCAGTTCGTCGTCGTCGACGGCCCCGGCCGCCCGGTACATGGCGTACAGCAGCGGGGAGGCGTGGCCCTTCGACAGGACGAGCCGGTCGTTGCCCGGGTGGTCGGGGCGGGCGAAGTCGTAGCGCAGGTGCCGGGCGAGGAGCACCGCGCCGATGTCCGCGGCGGACATCGAGGAGGTGGGGTGTCCGGAACCGGCCGCGTCGGCGGCGCGCACGGCGTCGACACGGAGCTGCTGGGCGAGCGCGGACAACGATGCGTTCATGGCGGATCTTCCTCCACGGCTGCGTGGCGCGGGCACGGTCAGCGGTGCTCCTCACGCGGGTGCCCAGGAAGGGCGGGTGTAACCCGGGGGTCACTCCACCACTGTCCATATAGCAAGATCCCTATCTCAACATGCGACCGATCGGCGTACCGTGGCTGTCACACCCCTCGGCAGACCTCTACAAAGGAGTCCGGTCATGACGCTCAGCTCCATGCCACCGTCGGAAACGCCGAGCGAGGGTTCGAGAGGGGGCGAGGCGAGGGCCCGAGCGCAGGCCCCGGCAGCAGCCGAGGGCGACAGGCGGGTGGCGCCGGGGCAAGCGCCACGGGGCGCCCCTCGGGAGACGGCCGTCTACACCCACGGCCATCACGAGTCGGTGCTGCGCTCGCACAGCTGGCGTACCGCCGCCAACTCCGCGGCTTATCTGCTGCCCGAACTGCGTCCGGGCCTGGACGTCCTGGACGTGGGGTGCGGTCCGGGCACGATCACGGCCGACCTGGCGGCGCTGGTGACCCCGGGCCGGGTGACCGCGGTGGACGCCGCCGAGGACGTCCTGGACACGGCGCGCGCGACGGCGGCCGCGCGCGGTCTGACGAACGTACGGTTCGCGGTGGCGGACGTCCACGCCCTGGAGTTTCCCGACGACTCCTTCGACGTCGTCCACGCCCACCAGGTGCTGCAACACGTGGGCGACCCGGTGCGGGCCCTGCGCGAGATGCGGCGGGTGTGCCGGCCGGGCGGGGTGGTGGCGGCGCGCGACAGCGACTACGGCGCCTTCGCGTGGTACCCGGAACCGCCCGCCCTGGCACAGTGGCTGGAGCTGTACCACCGGGTCGCCCGGGGCAACGGCGGCGAACCGGACGCCGGGCGGCGGCTGTTCTCCTGGGCCCGGAGGGCCGGCTTCACCGACATCACCACGACCGGTGCCACGTGGTGCTTCGCGACGCCGGAGGAGCGTGCCTGGTGGAGCGGGCTGTGGGCGGACCGTACGACCGAGTCCGTCTACGCGCGACTCGCGGTGGACGGCGGCCACATCACGCCCGCCGGTCTCACCGCGATCGCGGAGGCGTGGCGGGAGTGGGGGCGCCGGGAGGACGCGTGGTTCCTGGTGCCGCACGGCGAGATCCTGTGCCGGGTCCCCTGACCGGCTCCACTGCCCTCGGCACGGAGGGGTGCCTGACCCGCCCACCGCCCTCGAGACGGAGGGTGACGGAGGGCCGATCAGCAGAGCGGGACGCCGGGGACGGGCTGCCACGCGTCGCCCTGGACCACGGCGGTGGCGGGGAACGAGCCCCAGCCGGAGGCGCCGGGACGCGTGACGACATCGGCCAGGGTCGTGAGCCACCAGTTGTTCTGGGCGCCTTGGATCACCGGATTGTCCCGGCCCTTGCTCTGGCACACGAACCAGTTGCGGCCCGCGTACAGGATGCCGACCTCACGCGAGTCGCCCTCGAAGGGGGTGTCGCCCTGGTGCACGCTGGCGGTGACATAGGTGTCGCAGTAGACCGTCGGCTTTCCCCACGGCGTCGTCGGTCCCGCCCCGGAGCACGAGCCGCCGGCGGCGCCGGCCGGCGGCGCGAGGGCGAGCGTGCCGGCGACCACGGCGCCGGTGGCCAGCAAGGCCAGGCCGAATCTGCTGTGCGTAGCGGTGGGCACGGTGGCTCCTCTCGGCACGGGGCGCCGTCCGGCCCCCTCGGGATGCGACTGTGCCACCGCGACGGAAGGTCGTGACTCCGCAACGTTGCGGATTGCCACCACCGCCGGCGACGCCCAACGCCCGCTGGCCGATCCGCCCGCCCGCCCCGCCGTAACGGTCCGGTTCAGGTCGAGGTCACCAAGGCCGTCGGCAGCGCGGCGGCCGCCTCGATCACGCGCCCGAACCGGTCTCCCCATAGGGCCGGATGGCTACCGTCACATCCATGTCGAAGGCGTTCGCCCCCGCCGCGGACGGCAGGCCCAGGGCCCGGTCGAGCACGCGGCGGAGGGGGCCGCAGCCACTCGTGCCCGGGGCGGCGAACTCCGCGTCCTGGGCACCGAACGCGGCGACCAGGGGGTCCTTGGATATCACCCGGGTCGGATCGGTGTCCTTGAGCACGAGGTGGACCGCGTTCTCCGCGCTGCCCACCGAACAGCGAGACGACAGCGGGGCCGGCAGCCCGTGCGCGACGCCTATGGCGAACGTGATGTCGAACTCGCCGCGCCGGGTGTCGTCGGACAGGAAGTCCGAGTATCCGCCGTACCGCGGAGTCAGGGTCAGCGGGGTGCCTCCCACCCGGATCGGCGCGGCTGTCATCTTCCCGAAGACCTGGCGAAATTCACCGCCCACACGGCCCTCCGCGAAGGTGATCTTCATGGGTTCGGTGAGCGGTTCGTCGATGGCGCCCATGCGCAGACGGCCCGTGGCGTGCATGACCTCGCAGCGCCAGGTCCCGGGGTCCGCGCCCGCGGGCAGCTCGTCGACGGTCGGACACGCGGAGAAGTCGAACTCGGGCAGCTCCGCGACCCCTTCAGCTCCCTGCGCGGGTGCGGCACCCAGGGCGAGTCCGGCAAGCAGCGCCGCCGCAGCGGCACTTGCGAAGCGGCGGAGTGTGCGGTTCAGGATCTCTCGGTTCAGCGTCATACACAGAGCATTGCAGAGATTTCTCTGCAGAGGAAGCTCTGCAGAGAAATTGCTGCCATCCGGTTAGACTGCCGCCATGACGGAAGAGCGGACAGCGGACGCCGCGGCGCACCGCACGGTCGACACCCCCGAGGTACTCAAAGCCCTGTCGCACCCCCTGCGCCTGCGCATCCTGCGCCACCTCAACGCGGCGGGCCCGGCCACTTCGACCACGCTCGCCGCCGCCCTCGGGGAGAACACCGGGACGCTCAGCTACCACCTGCGCATGCTGGAGCGCAGTGGCCTCATCGAGGACATCCCCGAGCGCTCCGGAGGGCGTGAGCGCTGGTGGCGCGGGGTGCGGGGCCTCGACATCCGCAGACCGCCGCAGGGTGAGCTGACGGTGGCCGAGCGCGCCATGTCGGCCGAGCTGGACCGCATGCGGATGGAGGAGGACGTCGAGCTTGCCCGGCAGTTCACCGCCGGGCAGGCCGAGTCCGAGGGCTGGATGCGGGGTTCACGCAGTCTCATCCACCTCACGCGGGGTGAGCTGGACTCGTTCCACGACGACTATCTGGCCCTGCTCGCGCGCTATGCCCGCGACCCCGAGGACGCCCCCGACGACGCACGCCCCGTCCTCCTGCGCTGGTTCGGCCTGCCCGCCGACTGAACGGCAGCCGGCCGCGTGCTTGATCAGTGAGATCGCGGCACACGTCGCCGGTCGCCAACTAGGCTCTCCACCATGGAGATCCTGGGATCCACGTTGCGTGTCTGCGTCGACGACCTCGACCCGGCGGTGGACTTCTACGAGCGGCTCACCGGAAGCCCGGCCCTGCGCTTCGAGCGGGGCGGGGTTTCGGTGGCGGCGGTCGGCTGCTTCCTGCTGATGAGCGGCCCGGAGTCGGAGCTGGAGGTGCTGCGGAAGGTGGCGGCGACCCTTTCCGTCGAGGATGTGGACGCCGCCTTCACCGCGCTGACGGCGGCCGGCGCGAAGATCGTCGCCGGGCCGGTGCCCACGCCCGTCGGCCGCAATCTCGTCGCCATCCACCCGGACGGCTCGGTCTTCGAATACGTCGACCGGCGCCCGGCCGCCGACGCGTAGCCGGCGGGCCGGCGAGCGCGGAGACGACCAGGTCGGCGAGGAGCGCCCCGGCGAAGCCGGCGGGGTCGAGATCAGGGCCGAGATCGGTTCGTAGAAGATCGTGACGCCGAGTCCGACGCACCGCTCGGAGCGGACCAACGTACCGAGCGGCGAGTCCAGTTCGGCGGGCAGCAGCCCGTACGGAGGTGGCGAACCGAGGTCGGACGGGGCGTCGAGGGCCCCGAAATATTCCGTATGCGTCTCGGCCTCTCCGCCGTACTCTGCTTCTCCGACGACGACGTACCTACGGAGCGACATGAGCAGCCGGCCCCAGCACACCTACCGCGTGATCGTGCGCGGCACGTTCGACGGCCTGTCGGAGGAGAGCCGGGCCCGGCTCCTCGCCGAGGTCGACGAGCACGGTCTGACGGGGATGCGCTTCACGCCCGAGGGCTCGCTCGCCTATGACAGGACGCTGAAGCACTTTTCGTACCGGCTGATCGTCGTCTCCGACGCGGAGGACGGCGAGGAGATGGCGGCGGTGATCGCCGAGGACCGGGTGGAGACCGCGCTCAGGGAATCCGGCCACGGCCACGGGGAGCTGAAGTCGTCCGTGACGGACATGGACACGATGAAGATCAACTACAAGCGGTGAGCGGCCGGCCCTGAGGAGCCGGCAGGGGGTGCGGGGCGATCGGCGGGGCCGGTCCGCGGTGCGGTGATCGCCCAGCGTTCGTGGTCGCGCCAGTCGCCGTCGATGAAGAGCATCGCGGGCGAGAAGCCCTCGAGACGGAACCCGGCGCGGCGGACCAAGGCGCGCGAGGGGGCGTTGCCCGGCTGGATGTTGGCCTCCAGCCGGTGCAGCCCCAGCGGCCCGAAGGCGTACGGGAGCAGGAGCCCGAGCGCCTCGGACATCACCCCGCGGCCCGCGGCGTGCGCGAAGGCGCCGTAGCCGAGGGTCCCGCTGAGGAACGCTCCGCGGACGATGTTGTTGATGTTGACGAAGCCGGCGAGGCGACCGCCCTCCGCCCGCTCGCAGACGAGGAAGCCCTCCCGAGCGGAATCCGCCAGGATCGCCCGCGCGTAGGTCGCGTACGCCTCCGGGCTGTCCGGCGGGAAGAGCCAGGGGCGGTGCAGCGCGCGGCCGGCGCGGACATGGGCGGTGAACTCGGCCGCGTCGTCGAGCGCGTAGGCCCGCAGGCCGACGCGCGGGCCCGCCGCGAGGTACCGGCCGGGGTCGTCGCTCATCCGATCATGCTATCGCCGCACCCGGAGCGGGGCACTCGGCGGACGGGACGGCGGATGCGGACGGCGTTCGGCGGCACCGGCCCGCCCGACGGGGCCCCGCCGGGGTCGCGGCGGGCGCTCGGCCGCCCCGCCCGGCCCCACCGCGGGGTACGAGCGGGGTCGCCGCGCCCGGTCAGTGGTGGGCGAGGACCAGCTGGGGCTCGTCCTCGGACGCGTCCGCCGGGTCCGGCCGCTGGATGAGCAGGGCCGTGACGACCCCCAGGCCGAGCAGCGCGAGCGCCGCGTACATCGCGTGCTGGTAGCCCGCCTCGGTGACGCCTCCGGCGTCGCTGCCCGCTGTGATCATGGCGGAGGCGAGAGCGATGCCGAGCGAGGCCCCGATGCCGAAGCAGGCGCCGTTGAGGCCGGAGAGCGAGCCCGGCTTGTCCTTGGGGGCGGTGGTGACGGCGAGGCCGTTGAGGCCGGTGAGCATGAACCCGCCGTAGGTGACGCCCAGCGCGGCCAGCGAGGCGACCAGGATCCACTCGTTGTGCAGGAAGAAGGTGGCGAAGAGGAAGATCACGAAGTTGGCGATCGCGCCGGTGACGACGATGGTGCGCCAGCCGATCTTCGGGCCGAGGCGGCCGGTCAGCGGGGCGGAGATGACCCCGATGAGCTGGATCGGCGTCAGGAAGAGGACGGCGGCGGTGACGGCGGAGAGGCCGAGGCCGACGCGGACGTCCTGCGAGAACAGCGGGATGGTGAGCGCGATGGCCCCGAACGCGCCGCCGAGGGTGCAGATCGTGGTGAGGAGCAGCGGCCAGGCGCGGCGCGAGGCCAGGACCTCGATGTCGATGACGGGGTCGGCCGCGCTCTTCTGCGAGACGACGAAGAAGGCGAGCGAGGCGAGGCCGCCCAGCAGGAAGCCGAGGGTGAGCGGGGAGGTCCAGCCCCAAGCGGCGCCCTGGGCGAGGCCGACGAGGATGCCGGTGAGACCGAGCGCGAGGGCGGCGATGCCCCGCGAGTCGAAACGGCCCTCGGGGGAGGTGGCAGGGACGTCGGGGACGTACTTCCGTACGCCGAGCAGACCCGCCACGGCGATCAGGGTGGAGCAGACGAAGATGCCGCGGAAGCCGATGGTGTCGGCGATCTGGCCGCCGGCGATGGCGTCGACGCCCGCGAGGCCGCCGTTGACGGCGGTGATGACGCCCGCCGCCTTGCCGAAGCCCGCGGGACTGAGCAGCTGGTTGAGCGTGAGGAAGGCGAGGGTGAACATCGCGGCCGAGATGCCCTGCAGGATGCGGCCCGCGATGAAGACCTCGATGTTCGGCGCGAAGACGCAGAGCAGGTTGCCGACGATCAGCACCACGGCGCATACGATCATCATCGGCTTGCGGCCGCGCTTGTCGCTGAGGCGGGCGAGGGTGACCTGGCCGATGGCCGCCATCAGGAAGAAGAGGGTCTGCGAGAGACCGGCGGCGGCCGTGGTGGTGCCGAGACGCTCGATGACATCCGGCAGTGCGGGGCTGAGCATGGTGGCATTGATCTGGTAGCCGAGGACGGCGAGGACCATCGCCACCAGCATGGGGCCGCGGCCCGTGAGGTCGGATTTGGCTGACATGTCGGCCCCTTTGCCATGGATGTCACGTCGTTGTGCACGCCACCCACCAAGCTTGTCTGACAAGTAGCGCGAAGACAGGCTGGACTCTACGCGCGTCACACGTCAAGACCCTTTGACCTGTGAATCCGAATACCGTTGACTTGCCGACAAGTGAGCCGAGGAGGGGCAGTGGCAGTCAGCGGACAGCGGCGGCGACCGGTCGTGGTGCTCTACGAACGGATCGCGGACGCCATCCACGACGGCACCTATCCCCCGGGTTCGACCCTCCCCTCCGAGCCCAAGCTCGCGGGCGAACTGGGGGTGAGCCGGCCGGCGCTGCGGGAGGCGCTGCTGCTGCTCCAGGAGGACGGCTTGCTCTCGGTGCGGCGCGGGGTCGGCCGGACCGTCGCCGACCACCCGCCGCGGCGCGGTTTCGAGCACATCCAGCCACTGGAGGAGCTGATCGGCACGGGCTCGCCGCTGCGGGTACGGGCCCTGCTGCGGGCGGTCGAGGAACCCACCGACTTCACCACCCAGCACCTGCTCGCCCCGGCCCGTTCGGAGCTGAGGTTCTGGGAGTCCCTGCTGGTCGGAGAGGGTACGGCGGCCGCGCTCAGCCAGGAGTGGGCGGCCGCCGACGACGTCCTGGACCGGGCGCACCCGGACTTCGCCCGCGCCCTGCGCACCGAACCGGCGCCGGGCCGCGTCTCCATGCTGGCGGTGCTCGCGGCCTCCTCCCGCGGGGTCTCGCTCGGGGCACACAGCAGCGTCACCGCGACCCTGGTCGGACAGCGACGCGGGGAGCAGCTCGGGCGCCCGGCCGACACCCCGGCGGTACTGGTCACCCAGGTGGTACGGGTCGGGGAGACCCCGGTCCTGGCGGCCAAGCACATGCTTCCGACGGGGGCGCCGGCGCTGCCCGTCCTGCAGTCGAACTGAGCCCCGGAGCGCTCGGTTCCGCGCGCCCCGGCCCCTCCGATACGGCCACGCGCGGCGTTCCGCGCCGCCCTGCCGAGCGGGGGCGGCAGGTCCGCTCGGCCGCGGCGCCGGGCCGCCCTTCCCGACCGCCTGCCCGCCCCCTGTCACCGCCGTCACAGCGGCGGGGGCCCACCGTCGCGTACACTTCCGCGCCATGCACTTGTCTGACAACCTCGCCGCCCCCGCCGCCCCCGCCGTCTCCGAGTGGATCCGGCGCGCCCCGAAGGCCGTTCTCCACGACCACCTCGACGGCGGGCTGCGCCCCGCGACGATCGTCGAGCTGGCGCGCGAGTGCGGCTACACCTCCCTGCCGACCGAGGACCCCGCCGCGCTCGCGGTCTGGTTCCGGGACGCCGCCGACTCCGGTTCGCTGGAGCGGTACCTGGAGACCTTCGCCCACACCTGCGCGGTGATGCAGACCCGCTCCGCCCTGGAGCGGATCGCGGCCGAGTGCGCCGAGGACCTGGCGGCGGACGGTGTCGTCTACGCCGAGGTCCGCTACGCCCCCGAGCAGCACCTGGAGGGCGGGCTCACCCTGGACGAGGTCGTCGAGGCGGTGAACGACGGCTTCCGTGAGGGCGAGCGCCGCGCGGGCGGCCGGATCACCGTCCGGGCCCTGCTCACCGGCATGCGGCACACCGACCGTTCGCTGGAGATCGCGCGGCTCACCGTCGCGCACCGCGAGAACGGCGTGGCCGGCTTCGACATCGCCGGTGGCGAGATCGGCAACCCGCCGGCCCGCCATCTCCCCGCCTTCCAGCATCTGAAGCGGCACAACTGCCACTTCACGATCCACGCGGGCGAGGCCGTCGGCGCCGAGTCGATCCACGAGGCCGTGCAGGTCTGCGGCAGCGAGCGGATCGGGCACGGCGTGCGGATCACGGACGACATCGCCGAGGACGGCACCCTGGGCCACCTCGCCTCCTACGTCCGCGACAACCGCATCGCCCTGGAGGTCTGCCCGACCTCCAACCTGCAGACGGGCGCGGCGAAGGACTACGCCTCGCACCCGATCGACGAGCTGCGCCGGCTCGGCTTCCGCATCACCCTCAACACCGACAACCGTCTGGTCTCCGGCACCACCATGAGCAAGGAGTTCCAGCACATGGCGGACGCCTTCGGGTACGGCCCCGAGGTCTTCGAGGAGTTCACGGTCGCCGCGCTCGACGCCGCCTTCCTGCCGCTCCCCGAGCGGCAGCGGCTGATCCACGAGGTCGTGCGCCCGGGCTACGCCGCCCTGCGCTGACCGCTCCCGCCGCCGGTCGCCCGCGCCGTCGGGTCGCAGCGGTCGGCGGCGGCCCGGCTCCGGCCGACCCCGGCGCCCCGTGACACGGGGCGCCGGAGGCCGCCAGGCAGACCGCGCGCGCCTCGGGGCCCAGGCCAGCGCGGGCATGGCCCCGGGGACGGCCGGGCCTCAGCCCGGCGCGGGCACGCGGTCCGGGAGCAGACGGCCGGGCCTCAGGCCAGCACAGGCGTGGCCCTGGGGACAGCCGGGCCTCAGGTCAGCGCGGGTACGTCGAGCGTGAGCGTGCCCGTCTCGGCGTCCAGCACCCCCGGCACCCCGAACGGAATCGTCAGCGCCGTCTCGCCGTGGCCGAAGCCCATCTCCTCCACCACCGGCACACCGAGCCCGCCGAGGCGGTCGGCCAGCACCGCGCGCACCGCTTCGTAGGGGCCGCACTCCGCCCACGACCCGAGCCCGACGGCCGCCACGCCGTCCAGCCAGCCGGAGCGCAGGAGCTGGGTGAGGACGCGGTCCAGACGGTACGGCTCCTCCCCCACGTCCTCCAGAAGCAGGAGGCCGCCCCGGGCCGAGGGCCGCGCGTGCGGGGTGGCGAGGTCGGCGGCGAGCAGGCTGACGCAGCCGCCGAGGGTGACGCCGTGGGCCCGGCCGGGGACCAGCGCCCGCGCGGTCTCCAGCCCGAGGGTCCGCACCGATTCGGGTGCGAACAGGGTGGCCCGCAGGGACTCCTGGGTGCGGAGGTCGTTGAGGAAGGTCGCCGCCGCGACCATCGGACCGTGCAGGGTGGCCAGCCCGGCGCGCACGGCGAAGGCCTCGTGCAGGGCGGTGAGGTCGCTGTAGCCGACGAAGACCTTGGGGCCCGCCGCCCGGATCGCGGTCCAGTCGAGCAGGTCCACCATCCGCTGGGTGCCGTAGCCGCCCCGCGCGCAGATCACCGCCGAGATCCCGGGATCGCACCAGGCCTCCTGGAGGTCGCGGGCGCGGGCCGCGTCCGCACCCGCGAGGTAATCCAACGCGGGGTGGGTCTCGAGGACATGGGGGGCGACGACCGGGTCCAGGCCCCAGCCGCGCAGGATGTCGAGGCCGGCCGCGAGGCGCTCCTCGGGAACGGGTCCGCTGGGCGCCACGACCGCGACCCGGGCCCCGGGCCTCAACCGCGCGGGCCGCACGAGCGCCCGCACCGAACCCCCCGCGCGCCCCGCGCCACCCACACCCGCCGAGCCACCCGGCCTCGCCGGGCCGCCCGCACCCGCCGGGCCCGCCGCCGTCCGGTCCGCCCTCACCCCCGCAGCTCCAGTCGGGGCACGTCGGGCCGTTCGATGCCGAAGGTCTGGGCGTACAGCGACAGTTCGGCCTCCAGGGCACGGACCACCGTCTCGGCGCGCCGGAAGCCGTGCCCCTCCCCCTCGAAGGCGAGGTACGCGTGCGGGATGCCCCGTCCGGCCATCGCCGCCAGGAATCTCTCGCTCTGCGCGGGCGGGCAGATCACGTCGTCGAGGCCCTGGAGCAGCAGGAACGGCGCGGAGATCCGGTCGACATGGCCCAGCGGTGAGCGTTCCTTGTAGCGGGCGGGCACCTCGGCGAGCGGCCCGATCAGCGACTCCAGATAGCGGGATTCAAAGTCGTGGGTCTCGTCGGTGGCCCAGCCGAGCAGGTCGAGGATGGGATAAATGATCGTGCCGCAGGCGTAGACGTCGTTGCCGACCAGCGAGGCGGCGGTGGTCCAGCCGCCCGCGCTGCCGCCTCGGATCGCGAGCCGCGCCGGGTCGGCGGTGCCCTCCGAGGCGAGCGCCTCGGCGACGGCGGCGCAGTCCTCGACGTCGACGACGCCCCACTGTTCCCGGAGCCGTTCGCGGTACTCCCGGCCGTAGCCCGTCGAGCCGCCGTAGTTGACCTCGGCGACGCCGATGCCCCGCGAGGTGAAGTAGGCGATCTCCAGGTCGAGGACGAGGGGGGCGTGCGCGGTCGGCCCGCCGTGCGCCCACACCACGTAGGGCGGCAGTTCGTCGCCGGGGGCGATCCGGTCGGGGCTGTGCGGAGGGTAGACGTGGGCGTGGATCTCGCGGTTGTCCGGTCCGGCGAAGGTCCGGATCTGGGGCTCGGGGTAGTACGCAGGGTCGACCGGGTCGTCGTGGGCCGAGCCGACGACCCGGGCCCGGCCCGTACAGGTGTCCAGCTCCACGATCTCGTAGGCGCTGCGGGGGCTCGCGGCGACGCCGGCGACGCGGCTGCCGTGCGCGGCGAGCGTGGGGGCCCACTCGGTCCAGGGGCCGGCCGCGTCGACCAGCTCGCCGCTCTCCGGGTCGAGTATCCCGAGGGCCGTGGCGCCCTTGCCGTGGATGACCGCGACGAGGCCGTTCGCCAGGGGGTGGAACCAGCCGAGGCCGATCTTCCAGAGCGGTCCGCCGAACTCCTCGGCGCGGGGGCACAGGGCGACCGGCTCCCCGTCCGCTCCGGCGCGGTAGAGGTTCCACCAGCCGCTGCGGTCGCTGAGGTACAGCAGCTGCCCGTCGGGGGTCCAGCCGACCTGCGGGACCGACTCGGCGGGTCCGCCCGCGACGCGCCGGGGGTCCGCGAAGACGCCGTCGGCCGTGACGTCGGCGAGCATCGCCTCCGTGCCGTCCCAGGGCATGCGGGGGTGGTCCCAGGCGATCCAGGCGGCCTGCCGACCGTCCGGGGAGAGCCGGGGGCCGGTGACGAACCGGTGGCGGCCGTCGGAGAGTTCGCGTACCGCCGCGCGGTCCTCGGCCGCCGATCCGTCCAGGGGGACGGCGGCGACGACCCGGCGCACGTCGGTGGGCGCGGGCCCGGTGAACTCCTCCAGGACGCACCACACCTCGGCCCGGTCGGGGTGGACGACCGGGTCGGCCCAGCGCAGTCCCCCGCCGGTGGCCGAGAGGGGGGTGAGCGGCCGGGGCACGGCCGCGTCGCCGGCGCCGTCCGGTTCGTACGCGTACAGCCGCTGGTCGGGGAAGTGGCTGAAGACGATCAGCGGGCCGCCGGTCTCGCGGGCCTGTCCGGCCCAGGGCTGTCCGCCGTACTCGTGGACCCGGCTGCGGACGTTCCACGGCGCGGGCAGGATCTGTTCCTCGGCGCCGTCGGGCCGGCGGCGCACCAGGGCGCGCCGGCCTCCTTCGGTGGGGCGTGGCGCCGTCCACCACAGCTCGTCGCCGACGGCGCCGAGGTATTCGGGGCGTCCGTCGTGCGAGGCCGCGAGGGCGGCGTCGATGGGTGAGGGCCAGCTGCCGTAGGGGCCGGTCGGTACCATGTCGAACTCCCCTACGCCGTCTTCAGATAGTGGTCGAGTACGCGGACGCCGAAGTGCAGCGCGTCGACGGGGACGCGCTCGTCGACGCCGTGGAACAGCGCGCCGTAGTCGAGCTCCGGGGGGAGCTTCAGTGGTGAGAAGCCGTAGCCGGTGATGCCGAGGCGGGCGAACTGCTTGGCGTCGGTGCCGCCGGACATGGAGAAGGGGAGGACGTGTCCGGCCGGGTCGAAGCGTTCCACGGCGGCCCGCAGCTTGGCGAAGGTCGGCGAGTCGACCGGCGCCTCCAGGGGGATCTCGCGGTGGTGGAACTCCCAGTCGACGTCCGGCCCCGTGAGCCGGTCCATCGTCTCGGTGAACTCCTCCTCGCCGCCCGGCAGCACCCGCCCGTCGACGTAGGCGACCGCCTGGCCGGGGATGACGTTCACCTTGTACCCGGCGTGGAGCATGGTCGGGTTGGCGCTGTTGCGGACGGTCGGCGCGACGAGCGCGGCGGCGGGGCCGAGCTTCTCCAGGAGCGCGTCGATGTCGAGGTCGTCGGCGGTGACGTCGGTCTCGATGCCGTACAGCGCGGCCAGTTCGCGCAGGGCCGCCCGGACGGTGGGGGTGAGGCGGACCGGCCAGGTGTGGGCGCCGACGCGGGCGACGGCGGCGGCGAGCCGGGTCACGGCGTTGGCGGCGTTCACCTTCGAGCCGTGGCCGGCCCTGCCCCGGGCGGTGAGCCTGACCCAGGCGGTGCCGCGTTCGCCGGCCGCGATGGGATAGAGCGTCATGCCGGGCTGCGGATGGAAGCTGAACGCCCCCGATTCGCTGATGCCTTCGGTGCAGCCGTCGAAGAGGGAGGCGTGCCGCTCGGCGAGGAAGCCGGAGCCGTCCACGGCGCTGTCCTCCTCGTCCGCGGTGTAGGCGAGGACGATGTCGCGGCGCGGACGGATGCCCTGGCGGGCCCAGGAGCGGACGACGGCGAGGACCATCGCGTCCATGTTCTTCATGTCGACGGCCCCGCGGCCCCAGACCACGCCGTCGCGGAGCTCGCCGGAGAAGGGGTGGACGGCCCAGTCGGCGGGCTCGGCGGGGACCACGTCGAGGTGGCCGTGGACGAGCAGCGCGTCGGCGGACGGGTCGGTGCCCTCGATCCTGGCCACCACGTTGGTGCGGCCGGTGGTCCGCTCCAGGAGGACGGGGTCGAGGCCGGCGCCGGCGAGGCGTTCGGCGACGTACTCGGCGGCGGGCCGCTCGCGGCAGTCGCCGCCGCCCCGGTTGGTCGTGTCGATGCGGATCAGCTCGGAGGTGAAGGCCACCACCTCGTCGAGCGCCTCGGCGTCGGGCTGCTGGGTCGGCTCAGCCATACTGCTCCTCCACCGCGGCCGAGACGATGGTCGTGACCGCCTTGAACGTGCGAATGCCTTCGTACATCGTCCCGCTGGTGTAGGCGACGCGGCGCTCGCCGCTCCGGGCCACGCCGGGCACGACCGTGGCGGCGGCCGCGAGGTGTTCGGCGTCGAACTCCAGCTCCACCGTGAACGGGCCGCCGCGCACCGGCTCGTACCGCACGGCGAGGGCGGTCGCGGCCTTCGCCGCCGCGCGGATCTCGGCGGCCGTGCGGCTCGGGGTCCGGCACACCGCGGCGTACCGCGAGACGTGGTCCTTGACCGCGACCTTGGGCGCCTCCGGGGCGTATCCCAGGGCGTCCTCGCAGGTCAGGTCGTCGCCGGTGACGAGGACCACCGGCACGCCGTACTCCTGCACCACATGGGCGTTGAGCAGGCCCTCGCTCGCCCGCTCGCCGTTCAGCCAGACACCCGTGATGGAGTTGGCGAGATAGGTGTGGGCGAGGACTCCCTCGGCGCCGGCGCCGGTGTGGTAGCCGACGAAGGCGATGCCGTCGACGTCGCCGTGCTGGACGCCCTCCACCATGGAGAGGGATTTGTGGCGGCCGGTGAGCATCTCGGCCCGCTCGTCGAGCCGTTCGAGGAGGAGGTTCCGCATCGACCAGTGCGCTTCGTTGACGAGGACCTCGTCGGCGCCGCCGTCGAAGAAGCCGAGCACCGCCGCGTTCACGTCCGAGGTGAACATGGACCGGCACCGCTCCCACTGCGGGGTGCCCGGCAGCACGTCGGCGGGCCAGGTGACACCGGTGGCGCCTTCCATGTCGGCGCTGATCAGGATCTTCATGCCTGGAAACCGTACGCGGCGACCGGCGGCGCGACCACCCCTGTGGACAAGTGTCGGCGGAGCGGTCGCGGACCCGTCGTCAGTCCTCGTGGCCGAGCTGCAGATCGCGTTCGGTGCGGCCGCCGCCCGCGAGGTGGAGGACGGTGGCGACCGGCGGATATCCGGCGGCGATGACGGTGTACTCGCCGGAGGAGAGGTCCACGAAGCGGAAGGTGCCGTCCGGGCCGGTGGTCAGGGTGTCGACGACGTTCCCCGCCGCGTCGAGGAGGGTGACGCGGGCGTCCTCGACGGCGCGCCCGCCGCCCGCGCGCACCGTGCCGCGCAGCACCGCGCCGCCCGCGAGCTCGATGTCCTGGCGGGTCTCGCGGGAGGACTGGACGCTCACCGGGAGGGCGGCGGGGCGGAAGGCGGGGGCGCTGGCGGCGAGGGTGTACTCCCCGGCGACCAGTTCCGTGATCACGTAGCCGCCCTCGCGTCCGCTGCGGGTGGAGGCGACGACCTCCCCGCGCACGTCGGTGAGGGTGACGGCCGCGTCGCGTACCGGCGAGCCGTCGGCGGTGAGGACCGTTCCGGCCAGCCGGCCCGCTCCGCCGAGGACGACGTCGAGTTCGACGGGCCGTTCGCCGACGGTGACGGAGACGGCCTGCGGCTGGTGTCCGCCGGCGGCGGCGATCAGGACGTACGCGCCGGGGCCCGGGACGCTGAGGGCGTAGCGGCCGTCCTCGCCGCTGCCGCCGCGGCCGATCTGCCGCCCCTGGACGTCGATCAGGGTCAGCGCGGCACGGGGGACGCGGCTGCCGTCGTGGTGCTGGACGGTGCCGCAGACGGGGAGCCCGGCGGTCTGGGGGGCGGGGTGGGCGGCGGCGTCCCTGGCCCGGGGGACGGCGGTGGGGGCCTCGGGGGCGGGGGTGTGGTGGGACACCAGCGGTTTCTCCTTGAGGAAGAAGGCGAGGACGAGGCCGAGCACGAGGACCGGCACGAGGTAGAGGAAGATGCGCGGCATCGCGTCCGCGTAGGCCTGGATGTAGGCGTCGCGCAGGGCGGGCGGCAGGGCGTGCACCGTCTGCGGGGTGATCGATTCGGCGGCGGGCAGCGCCGTCCCGGCCGTACGCGGGAGGGAGTCGGCGAGGGAGTCGTCGAGCCGGGAGGCGAAGAGGGTGCCGAAGACGGCGGCGCCGACGCTGCCGCCGATCTGCCGGAAGTAGTTGTGGGCGCTGGTGGCGGTGCCGAGGTCGGAGGGGCGCACGGAGTTCTGCACGGCCAGGATGAGGACCGGCATGACCAGGCCGATGCCGATGCCGAGGACCGCCTGCCAGACGCTGTGGTGCAGGCGTGGGGTGTCGGTCTCCATCCGGGAGAGCAGCCACATGCCGACGGCGGAGACGGCGCCGCCGAGGACCGGGTAGATCCGGTAGTGGCCGGTGCGGCTGATGAGCTGGCCGGAGACGATGGAGGCGATGACGATGCCGCCCATCAGCGGCAGCATGAGGAGGCCGGACTCGGTGGCGGTGGCGCCCTCGACCATCTGCAGGAAGGTCGGCAGATAGCTGGCGGCGCCGAAGAGGGCGATGCCGACGACGGCGCCGACGAGGCTTGTGAGGGTGAAGACGGAGTCGCGGAACAGCCGCAGCGGGATGAGGGGTTCGGAGGCGCGGTGTTCGACGGCCAGGAAGAGCAGGGTCGTCGCGGCGGCGCCGCAGCCGAGACCGACGATGACCCGGGAGCCCCACGCGTATTCGGTCCCGCCCCAGCTGGTGAGCAGCACCAGGCAGGTGGAGGCGGCGGCGAGCAGCAGCGTGCCGAGGACGTCGAGCTTCCCGCGGGCCCGCGGCTTGGGCAGTTTGAGGACGACGGCGACGACGGCGAGGGTGACGAGGCCGAAGGGGACGTTGAAGTAGAAGCACCAGCGCCAGGAGACGTGGTCGGTGAAGAAGCCGCCGAGCAGGGGCCCGGCGACGGAGGCGAGGCCGAAGGCGGCGCCGACGAGTCCCATGTAGCGGCCGCGGTCCCGGGCCGGGACGATGTCGGCGATGATCGCCTGGACGCCGATCATGAGTCCGCCCGCGCCGATGCCCTGGACGGCCCGGAAGGCGATGAGCTCGTCCATGGTCCGTGACCAGCCGGCGAGGGCCGAGCCGATGACGAAGACGACGATCGCGAAGAGGAAGACGCCCTTGCGGCCGAAGAGGTCGCCGAGCTTGCCGTAGACGGGCAGGCCGATGGTGGCGGTCAGGAGATAGGCGGTGATCGCCCAGGACATCCGGTCCAGGCCCTGGAGTTCGCCGACGATCTTCGGCAGGGCGGTGGCGACGATCATCTGCTCCAGCGCGGCGAGCAGCAGCGCGAGCATGAGTCCGCAGAAGACGAGCCGGACCCGGCGGGGGTCGAGGGCCGCGTCGGGGCCGGGGGGCGGTCGGTGGCCGGAGGGAGGGTCGCCCGCGACGAGCGGCACGTCGTCCTTCGCCAGTGTGATCGCACCCACGTGCTGCTCCCCTCGTCACGGCGTCAGCGCCGCGCCATTCTTCGCATTGCGCGCGAAGGGGGAGCAAGTCGGGCGGTACGGAGTCGCCGTGGCGGCACGGGGCGCGAACGGCCCTGCGCCGGGTGGCACTTGGGGCGCTCATCAGCGCGTTTACGCATGCGCCCGCGCCCCCTGGGCGCGCGGGGCGCTCGTACGGGGGCGCGGGGAGACCACTCGAATCGGTGACCGCCGGAGCGTTACTTCTCCACGGCGGCGGCCAGGTTGGCCAGAACGGCGTCGTGGATACGGGCCAGCCCCTTGGGGGCGAAGGTCTTCTCGAAGAAGCCGCCGATGCCGCCCGCGCCATTCCAGACGGTGGTGACGACCGTCTTGGAGCTGCCCTCGCCGGCCGGGGTGACGGTCCAGGTGGTGACCATGGAGGAGTTGCGGTCCTTCTCGACGAGCTGACCGTCGGTGGGCTCGGTGACCTCCAGGAGGCAGTCCCGGATCCGCTTGCTGGTCGCCTGGAGCTTCCAGTGGACGAGGGTGCCCTCGCCGTCGCCGCCCTCCCGGACCTCGTACTCACTGAAGTGCTCGGGCAGCACCTTCGCGCGCGTGCCGTTGTAGTCGGCCAGAGCGTCGAACACCGTCTCCGCGTCCGCCGCGATGATCCGCTCCGTGGTGGCCTCGACCTGCGCCATTGCACTTCCTCCAGCACTCGGTTCCTCAGGGTGGGGCACCAGCCAACCACCTGGGCCCGGGGCTCCCAAATCCGGGTTGCGGCGATCAAGGGAACATATGTTCTATTGTGGCCGGAGGGCTGGACATCGGCGAACGAGGAGGCGGCCATGCGCTGGGACAATCTGGGCGACGACCCCGCCACCGCGGCCGAGGCGGCGCTCTTCGGCGCGGACGCGGTCACCACCCGTACGTTCGACACCCCCGAGTTCCGCGGGATCACCTTCCACGAGGTGCGGGCCCGCTCGATCCTGAACCGGGTGCCGGGCGCCTCCCGGATGCCCTTCGAATGGACGGTGAACCCGTACCGCGGCTGCACGCACGCGTGCGTCTACTGCTTCGCCCGCAAGACCCACTCCTATCTGGACCTCGACACCGGCCTCGGCTTCGACTCCCAGATCGTGGTGAAGACCAACGCCCCCGAGCTGCTGCGCCGCCAGCTCTCCTCCCGGCGCTGGCAGGGCGCGCACATCGCGATGGGCACCAACGTCGACTGCTACCAGCGCGCCGAGGGCCGCTACCGCCTGATGCCCGGCATCCTCGCGGCGCTGCGCGACCACGCCAACCCCTTCTCGATCCTGACCAAGGGCACCCTGATCCTGCGCGACCTCGACCTCCTGACGCAGGCCGCCGAGGTGACCGACGTCGGCATCTCCGTCTCGGTCGGCTTCACCGACGAGGAGCTGTGGCGCACGGTCGAACCCGGCACGCCCTCGCCCCTGCGGCGGCTGGAGGTCGTGCGGACGCTCGGCGAGCACGGCATCGGCTGCGGGGTCCTGATGGCGCCGGTGATCCCGTTCCTCGGGGACCGCCCGGAGCAGCTCCGCGAGACGGTCCGCGCCCTCGCCGACGCCGGCGCCACCTCCGTGACCCCGCTCGTCCTGCATCTGCGGCCCGGAGCGCGCGAGTGGTTCTTCGCGTGGCTGCGGCAGCACCACCCGGGCCTGGTGGGGCGGTACGAGCGGATGTACGCGGACGGGGCCTACGCGCCGACCTGGTACCAGCGCCGGATCACCCGTCAGGTCCACGAGCTGGCCGACGAGTTCGGGATCGGCCCGGCCCGCCGGGGCGCCGCGCGGCGGATCTCCGTACCCGAAGAGCCGGCGCTCGCGGAGCCGACACAGCTCACGCTCCTCTGATCGGGTGAGCTCTCGGCGGAACAGGCCCTTCCGCACCGGGTTCCGGGCACGGACGCCCTATGAACTCACGCGCAGGGATGCTGATCGCCACTGGGGCACTGGTCGCCGGGACGGTCACCGTCCTGCCCGCGTCCGCCGAGCCCCGGCCCGAACCGACCGCCCGCCCCCTGGCGCCCGTCGTCTGGACCGGCTGCGCCACCGCCGCCTACCCCCGGCTCCAGTGCTCCACGCTGAAGGTGCCGCTGGACCACGACGCCCCCGGGGGCCGGACGATCACGCTCGCGCTGACCCGGGTCCCGCACACCGCGAAGCAGTCGCAGGGGCCGCTGGTCGTCAATCCGGGCGGGCCCGGGGGCAGCGGGCGGGCCCTGGCCGGGTACGTCGCCGCCGCGCTGCCCGCGAAGGTGGCGGCGGAGTACGACGTGATCGGCTTCGACCCGCGCGGGGTGGGCAGGAGCGAGCCCGCCCTGGACTGCCGGCCGGGCCACTTCGCTCCCGTGCGGCACGACTCCGTGCCGGGCGGAGCCGAGGGTGAGGCGGCGGGCGTCGAGCGGGCGCGGTCCTTCGCGGCGGCCTGCGGGAAGAAGTACGGCGACGTGCTGCCGTACATCGACACCGTCAGCACGGCCCGCGACCTGGACGTCCTGCGGGCCGCCCTCGGCGCGGAGCGGCTCAACTACCTCGGCTACTCCTACGGGACGTACCTCGGGGCGGTCTACGCCCGGCTCCATCCGGAGCGGGTGCGGCGCTTCGTCCTGGACTCCGTGGTCAACCCGCAGGGCGTCTGGTACGAGGACAACCTCGCGCAGGACTACGCCTTCGACAGCCGGCACAAGGACTTCATGGCCTGGGTGGCCCGGCGGGACACGACGTACGGGCTGGGCACGGACCCGGCGGCGGTGGAGGCCGCCTGGTACCGGATGCGCGACGAGCTGCGGACGGCCCCCGCGGGCGGGAAGGTCGGCCCGGGCGAGCTGGAGGACACCTTCCTGCCCGGCGGGTACTACAACGGCTACTGGCCGAGGCTGGCCGAGGCGTTCTCCGCGTACGTCACCAGGAAGGACGCGGCCCCGCTGGCCCGGACGTACACGAGCATCGCGGCGGCAGACGCCGCGGACGACAACGGCTACTCGGTCTACACGAGCGTGCAGTGCCGGGACGCGGCGTGGCCGCGCGACTGGAGCGTCTGGCGCAAGGACAACTGGGACGTGCACGCGAAGGCGCCCTTCTCCACCTGGAACAACGCCTGGTACAACGCGCCCTGCGCGTTCTGGCCGGTGGAGTCGCTCACGCCGCCGGACGTCACGAACGAGGCGGTGCCGCCGGTGCTCGTCCTCCAGGCGTCGGACGACGCGGCCACCCCCTACGAAGGGGCCGTGGCGCTGCACCGGATGGTCCGCGGCTCCAGCCTGGTGGTCGAGGAGGGCGGCGGCAACCACGGCGTGTCGCTGGCCGGGAACGACTGCGTGGACGGCCACCTGGAGGCGTACCTCGCCACCGGGCGCGTGCCACGCGGCGCCGAGGGCGCGGAGGCGGACGCGGTCTGCGCGACGCTGCCGGAGCCCGAGCCCGCGAAGGCCCCCCGGGGCCGCGGCTCCGCCGGGGACCGGGCGGCCGGGGCGACCCTGCACGGCCTCCTCGGCCACGCGGGCTGAGGCCGCCCGCCCGCCGGAACCGGTTCGCCCGCTCTCGCTAGCCGTCGAGTCGGGTGAGCGCGGAGCGGGCCGCCGGGGCCAGCCGGGGGTGGGGCAGGGCCGCCGTGAGGGCGGGGCGGGCGCGGTCGTCGCCGAGCGCGCCCAGGCCCTCGACGCAGGCGAGCCCGATGCGCCAGTGCGGATCGCCGGCGGCCAGCCGTCGTTCGAGGACGGTGATCAGGGCCGGTACGGATTCGGGGGCGCGTAGATCGGTGAGCAGACGGACCGGCAGCAGGGCGTAGGCGGCACGCAGTTCGTTGGTGGCGAGGGCGGCGGCGGCCCGCGCCGTACGCGGGTCGCCGAGCCGGGTCAGCGCGTACGCGGCGGAGACACAGCGTTCCGGGTCGCGGTGGTTGAGCAGGAGGACGAGCGCTTCGAAGGCGCGCGGGTCGCCGGCGAGGCCGAGCCGGAAGGCGGCGATCTCGCGGGCCCACAGGGGCTGCCCCGGCGCGGTGAGGACGTCCGCGAAGAGGCTTTCGTCTTCGGCGGAGACGAGTTTTTCGAATGCGGCGGAGTCGCCGTGGATCTCGTTCCGCAATCGATCGATCATCGAGCAGAATTCGGGATCACGGGCGATATCCATGGCGTTCAGCGTATCCGCGATCCAGATCACATTTTCCGAACTTCCCGGGACTGGCGCGCTCGTTACCCGCCGGTTAACCTCAGGTGAGCGGGTCACCCCCGCTTCGCTCGCAACGGCCTGGTGACGCAGCCGTGGTGAGTACGAGTTTGTCGGTTCGGCAGTTTTCGACGTGGCTCCGGGACAGAGCCCGTCGCCTTTTCCCGCGCGTTCTGTGCGCGCCCGCATTGCCGCCCTCAGTCGTCACTCTTCTCTCCCTGGAGTCCCCTGATGGACACCCCTCTCTCCACCATCGCCGTCGTCGGTCTCGGCACCATGGGTACGGGCATCGCCGACGTCCTCGCCCGGGCCGGCCGTGAGGTCATCGGCATCGACATCAGCGACGTCGCCGCCGCGCGGGCCGTCGCCGCCCTGGAGTCCTCCACCGCCCGCGCGGTGGCCCGTGAGCGGATCACCGAGGAGGAGCGCCGTGACGTCCTCGCCCGGTTCCGTACCTTCTCCGACCTCCAGGCGGCGGCCGACGCCGATCTCGTGATCGAGGTCGTGCCCGAGTCGTACGAGGCCAAGCAGGAGGTCTTCCGGGCGCTGGACTCCATCGTCCGGCCCGACGCGATCATCGCCACCGGCACCAACGCGCTCTCCGTGACGCGTCTCGCCGCCGACTCCGCCCACCCCGAGCGGGTGCTCGGGCTGCACTTCTTCACCCCGGTCCAGGCGATGAAGCTGGTGGAGGTCGTCTCCTCGGTCCTCACCGCCCCGCCGGCCGTCCAGGCCGTCACCGACCTCGCCCTCGCCCTCGGCAAGGAGCCCGTCGCGGTCGGCGACCGCCCCGGCTTCGTCGCCGACGGCCTGCTCTTCGGCTACCTCAACCAGGCCGCGGCGATGTACGAGGCCAAGTACGCCTCCCGCGAGGACATCGACGCCGCCATGCGGCTGGGCTGCGGCCTGCCGATGGGTCCGCTGGCGCTGCTCGACCTGATCGGCATCGACACCGCCCGTACCGTCCTGGAGGCGATGTACAGCGAGTCGCGCGACCGGCTGCACGCCCCGGCGCCGATCCTCCGCCAGCTCAGCGAGGCGGGGCTGACCGGCCGCAAGTCGGGCCGCGGGTTCTACACGTACGACGCGCCCGGCTCGGCCACCGTGGTCCGTGACGCGCTGACGCCGCTGGAGGACGGGGGCACGGCCGGCCGGACGACCCGCCCGGTCCGCTCCGTCGGCGTCGCCGGCTCCGGGACGATGGCCTCGGGCATCGCCGAGGTCTTCGCCAAGGCCGGTTACGACGTGGTCCTGGCCGCCCGCTCGCAGGAGAAGGCGGACGCGGCCAAGGCCCGGATCACCAAGTCCCTCACCCGTTCGGTCGACAAGGGCCGGATGAGCGGCGAGGCCCGGGACGAGACGCTGGCCCGGATCACCCCGGCCGGCTCGCTCGACGCCTTCGCCGAGGTCGATCTGGCGGTCGAGGCGGTCGCCGAGGACCTGGAGATCAAGCAGCAGCTCTTCGCCACGCTGGACAAGATCTGCAAGCCGGGCGCGGTGCTCGCCACCACGACCTCCTCGCTGCCCGTCGTCGCGTGCGCCCGCGCCACCTCGCGGCCGCAGGACGTCATCGGAATGCACTTCTTCAACCCGGCCCCGGCGATGAAGCTGGTCGAGATCGTCCGGACGGTGCTGACCGCCGACGACGTCCACGCCACGGTCCGCGAGGTCACGGCGAAGATCCGCAAGCATCCGGTGGACTGCGGCGACCGGGCCGGCTTCATCGTGAACGCGCTGCTCTTCCCGTACCTGAACAACGCGATCAAGATGGTCCAGGAGCACTACGCCACCCTGGACGACATCGACGCCGCCATGAAGCTGGGCGGCGGCTACCCGATGGGACCGTTCGAGCTGCTGGACGTCGTCGGACTCGACGTCTCGCTCGCGATCGAGCGGGTGCTGCACCGCGAGTTCCGCGACCCGGGCCTGGCCCCGGCACCGCTCCTGGAGCACCTGGTGGCCGCCGGCTGCCTCGGCCGCAAGACGGGGCGCGGCTTCCGCGAATATGCCCGACGCTGATCCGTACGCGGGCTGGGGAGGGTTGCTGAGCCCCTCGGGCTCCCCCGGCGACCCTCCCCCACCTGGGCACACGCCCGCGCTGATGCAGTACGTTCAGGACATGTCCAAGGCTGCTAAGTCACCCCGTGCCACGTCCCCGTCCGACTCCCAGGAGAGTGCGGCGGGCACCCGCGCGGCCGCTCAGCGGCTCAAGATGCGCCGTGAGCTGGCGACGGCGGCCATGGAACTGTTCGCGACCAAGGGGTACGAGGCCACCACGGTCGACGAGATCGCCGCCGCGGCGGGGGTCGCGCGGCGTACCTTCTTCCGCCACTTCCGCTCCAAGGAAGAGGCGATCTTCCCGGACCACGACGACACCCTGGTGCGGGCGGAGGCGGTGCTGAACGCCGCGCCGCCGCACGAGCACCCGCTGGACACCGTCTGCCGGGGCATCAAGGAAGTCATGAAGATGTACGCGGGGTCCCCGGCGGTCTCCGTGGAGCGCTACCGGCTGACCCGCGAGGTACCGACCCTGCGGGAGCGCGAGATCGCTTCGGTGGCCCGCTACGAGCGGCTGTTCACCCGCTATCTCCTCGGCCACTTCGACGAGCGCGACCACCACGACGGCAATGACGACCCGCTGCTGGCCGAGGTGGCCGCGTCGGCGGTGGTCACCGCCCACAACCACGTCCTGCGCCGCTGGCTGCGGGCCGGCGGCCAGGGGGACGTGGAGGCGCAGCTGGACCACGCCTTCGCGATCGTGCGGGAGACCTTCGGCTCGGGCATAGGCGCCGGCCGCCCGGCGCAGGCGCCGTCGGCCCCGCAGTCCGCTCCCGCGGCCCCCAGGGCGGTCGCTTCGCAGGCGGCGACCGTCTCCGCCGAGGGCGGGGTGGTCGTGGCCGTGGCGCGTACCGACGCTCCGCTCGACGAGGTCATGCGGACCATCCAGCAGGCGCTCACCCGCGACTGACCGGCGGCTTCCGGCAGATACCGGCGAGTTTCCAGGCGAAGGCCGTCCCCACGAGGGGCGGCCTTCGTCCGTTTTGCACCGCCCTTCGATCGATCATCGCTCATGTGTGACCGGCGGATTGCATCTGAGTGAAATTGTTGGCACGCAGTGCCTTGTCAGGTGACACGCGGTGCCATACGTTGATGTTGTCCGGGCGGCCGGCGCGCAGAGGTCTCCTCGTGCGCCGGCTGTCCCCACAAGCGATCGTGATTGTGCGCCCGGACGCCTGCGTCACAGGCACCCTCCGCGCCCACCCGGCGCAGCCACGCACCACCCGCCGAACCGACGGCACACCTCCACAGCAGAACCCCAGACGCATCCCTCAGCGTCCCCTCGGACGCCGCACCGCCGGAGGCACACCCGTGAAGGAAATCCTGGACGCGATCCAGTCGTCGGAGTCCACGTCCGCCGACTTCGCCAACATCAAGCTCCCCGAGTCCTACCGCGCGGTGACCGTGCACAAGGACGAGGCCGAGATGTTCTCCGGCCTTCCCAGCCGCGAGAAGGACCCGCGCAAGTCGCTCCACGTGGACGACGTGGCGCTGCCCGAGCTCGGCCCGGGCGAGGCCCTGGTCGCCGTCATGGCCAGCTCCGTGAACTACAACTCGGTCTGGACCTCGATCTTCGAGCCGGTGTCCACCTTCGGCTTCCTGGAGCGCTACGGCCGGCTCAGCGACCTCAGCAAGCGCCACGACCTGCCGTACCACATCATCGGCTCCGACCTCGCGGGCGTCGTCCTGCGCACCGGCCCCGGTGTGAACTCGTGGAAGCCCGGCGACGAGGTCGTCGCGCACTGCCTCTCCGTCGAGCTGGAGTCCTCGGACGGCCACAACGACACGATGCTCGACCCGGAGCAGCGCATCTGGGGCTTCGAGACCAACTTCGGCGGGCTGGCGGAGATCGCCCTCGTGAAGTCGAACCAGCTGATGCCCAAGCCGGACCACCTCAGCTGGGAGGAGGCGGCGGCGCCGGGCCTGGTGAACTCCACCGCCTACCGCCAGCTGGTCTCCCGCAACGGCGCCGGCATGAAGCAGGGCGACAACGTCCTGATCTGGGGCGCGAGCGGCGGCCTCGGTTCGTACGCCACCCAGTTCGCGCTGGCCGGCGGCGCCAACCCGATCTGTGTCGTCTCCAGCGACCAGAAGGCGGACATCTGCCGTTCGATGGGCGCCGAGGCGATCATCGACCGCAACGCCGAGGGCTACAAGTTCTGGAAGGACGAGCACACCCAGGACCCCAAGGAGTGGAAGCGCTTCGGCAAGCGCATCCGCGAGCTGACCGGCGGCGAGGACATCGACATCGTCTTCGAGCACCCGGGCCGCGAGACCTTCGGCGCCTCGGTGTACGTCACCCGTAAGGGCGGCACCATCACCACCTGCGCCTCCACCTCGGGGTACATGCACGAGTACGACAACCGCTACCTCTGGATGTCCCTAAAGCGGATCATCGGCTCGCACTTCGCCAACTACCGCGAGGCGTGGGAGGCCAACCGCCTGATCGCCAAGGGCAAGATCCACCCGACCCTGTCCAAGGTGTACTCCCTGGAGGACACCGGCCAGGCCGCCCACGACGTGCACCGCAACGTCCACCAGGGCAAGGTCGGCGTGCTCTGCCTCGCCCCCGAGGAGGGCATGGGCGTGCGCGACCAGGAGCTGCGGGCCAAGCACATCGACGCCATCAACCGCTTCCGTAACGTCTGAGCCCGGGACCAAAGATGACTGAGCGCCAGAAGGACCGTCCGTGGCTGATGCGGACGTACGCCGGTCACTCGACCGCCGAGGCGTCCAACGAGCTGTACCGGCGCAACCTGGCGAAGGGGCAGACCGGCCTCTCGGTCGCCTTCGACCTGCCGACGCAGACCGGCTACGACCCCGACCACATCCTCGCCCGCGGCGAGGTCGGACGGGTCGGGGTCCCGGTCTCGCACCTCGGTGACATGCGGCGGCTGTTCCAGGACATCCCCCTGGAGCAGATGAACACCTCGATGACCATCAACGCCACCGCCATGTGGCTGCTGGCGCTCTACCAGGTGGTGGCCGAGGAGCAGGGCGCGGACGTCGCCCGGCTCCAGGGCACCACCCAGAACGACATCGTGAAGGAGTACCTGTCGCGCGGGACGCACGTCTTCCCGCCCGGCCCGTCGCTGCGGCTGACGACGGACATGATCACCTACACGGTGAACCACATCCCGAAGTGGAACCCGATCAACATCTGCAGCTACCACCTGCAGGAGGCGGGGGCCACTCCGGTCCAGGAGATCTCGTACGCGATGTCCACCGCGATCGCGGTGCTCGACGCGGTCTTCGCCTCCGGGCAGGTCCCCGAGGAGCGCAGGGGCGAGGTGGTCGCCCGTATCTCCTTCTTCGTGAACGCGGGCGTCCGTTTCGTCGAGGAGATGTGCAAGATGCGCGCCTTCGGCCGCATCTGGGACAAGGTCACGCGCGAGCGGTACGGCATCGAGGACGCCAAGCAGCGCCGGTTCCGCTACGGCGTGCAGGTCAACTCCCTCGGGCTGACCGAGGCGCAGCCGGAGAACAACGTCCAGCGGATCGTGCTCGAGATGCTGGCCGTGACCCTCTCCAAGGACGCACGCGCGCGTGCCGTCCAGCTGCCCGCCTGGAACGAGGCGCTGGGCCTGCCCCGGCCGTGGGACCAGCAGTGGTCGCTGCGCATCCAGCAGGTCCTCGCGCACGAGTCGGACCTGCTGGAGTACGAGGACATCTTCGCCGGGTCGCACGTCATCGAGGCCAAGGTCGGCTCCCTCGTGGAGGAGTGCCTGGCCGAGATCGACCGGATCCAGGAGATGGGCGGCGCGATGGCCGCCGTGGAGTCCGGCTACCTCAAGTCGCAGCTGGTCTCCTCGCACGCCGAGCGGCGGGCCCGGATCGAGGCCGGCGACGAGAAGATCGTCGGCGTCAACATCTTCCAGTCCACGGAGGAGAACCCGCTCACCGCCGACCTCGACACGGCGATCATGACGGTCGACCCGGCCAACGAGGCCCGGGTGGTGGCGAAGCTCCACGAGTGGCGGGACAACCGCGAGGAGGCCCGCGCCCAGGAGGCGCTGGCCGCGCTCAAGGCGATCGCCGCCGGGGACGGGAACCTCTTCGAGGCCACCCTGGAGTGCGCCCGCGCGGGCGTCACCACCGGCGAGTGGTCCTGGGCGCTGCGGGACGTCTTCGGCGAGTTCCGCGCCCCCACGGGCGTCTCCTCCGCCCCGGTGGCGGTGACGGCCGAGGAGGGCACGCCGCTGGCCGTGGTACGGGAGAAGGTCGCGCGGACGGCCTCGGAGCTGGGCTCCGGCCGGCTGCGGCTCCTGGTGGGCAAGCCGGGCCTGGACGGGCACTCCAACGGCGCCGAGCAGATCGCCGTACGCGCGCGTGACGCCGGTTTCGAGGTGGTCTACCAGGGGATCCGGCTGACGCCCGAGCAGATCGTCGACGCGGCCCTCGCGGAGGACGTGCACTGCGTCGGCCTGTCGATCCTCTCCGGCTCGCACGCCGAGCTGGTGCCGGACGTGCTGGACCGCCTCCGGGAGGCGGGGGCGCACGACATCCCGGTCATCGTCGGCGGCATCATCCCGAACGCCGATGCCGCGGATCTGAAGCGGGCGGGCGTGGCCGCCGTCTTCACACCGAAGGACTTCGGAATCACCGAGATCATCGGCCGTATCGTCGACGAGATCCGGAAAGCGAACAAGCTCGACCCCCTGGAGGTCCCCGCATGACCAGCCCCGTGAACCGACTCCGCCCGCGTCGCTCGTGTCTGGCGGTCCCCGGCTCCAACCCGCGCTTCCTGGAGAAGGCCCAGGGGCTCGCCGCCGACCAGGTCTTCCTCGACCTGGAGGACGCCTGCGCGCCGCTCGCCAAGCCCGAGGCGCGGCACACCATCGTGAAGTTCCTGAACGAGGGTGACTGGACGGGCAAGACGCGGGTCGTGCGGGTCAACGACTGGACGACCCACTGGACCTACCGGGACGTCGTCACGGTCGTCGAGGGCGCCGGCCAGAACCTCGACTGCATCATGCTGCCGAAGGTCCAGGACGCCCAGCAGATCGTCGCCCTCGACCTGCTGCTCACGCAGATCGAGAAGACCATGGGCTTCGAGGTCGGCAAGATCGGCATCGAGGCGCAGATCGAGAACGCGCAGGGCCTCAACAACGTCAACGCCATCGCGCAGACCTCGCCGCGCGTGGAGACGATCATCTTCGGCCCGGCCGACTTCATGGCCTCCATCAACATGAAGTCCCTGGTGGTCGGCGAGCAGCCGCCCGGTTACGACGCCGACGCCTACCACTACATCCTGATGAGGATCCTGATGGCGGCCCGCGCCAACAACCTCCAGGCGATCGACGGCCCCTACCTGCAGATCCGCAACCAGGAGGGCTACAAGGCGGTCGCCCGCCGCGCCGCCGCCCTCGGCTTCGACGGCAAGTGGGTGCTCCACCCGGACCAGGTCGCCGCGGCGAACGAGATCTTCTCGCCCTCGCAGGAGGACTTCGACCACGCCGAACTGATCCTCGACGCGTACGACTACTACACCTCCGAGGCGGGCGGCAAGAAGGGCTCGGCGATGCTCGGCGACGAGATGATCGACGAGGCCAGCCGCAAGATGGCCCTGGTCATCTCGGGCAAGGGCCGCGCCGCGGGCATGGAGCGCACCACCAAGTTCGAGATCCCGGAGGCCTGAGTCCGATGCAGTTCGGCCGTACCTACGAAGAGTTCGAAGTCGGCGCCGTCTACAAGCACTGGCCCGGAAAGACGGTCACCGAGTACGACGACCATCTCTTCTGTCTGCTGACGATGAACCACCATCCGCTGCACATGGATGTGAACTACGCGGAGAACACGACGGACTTCGGGAAGAACGTCGTCGTCGGCAACTACATCTACTCGCTGCTGCTCGGCATGTCCGTGCCGGACGTCTCGGGCAAGGCGATCGCCAACCTGGAGATCGAGTCGCTGCGCCACGTCGCGCCGACCTTCCACGGCGACACCCTCTACGGCGAGACCACTGTCCTCGACAAGACCCCCTCGAAGTCGAAGAACGACCGGGGCATCGTCTACGTCGAGACCAAGGGCTACAAGCAGGACGGCACCCTGGTGTGCGTGTTCCGCCGCAAGGTGATGGTCCCCACGGAGACGTACATCAAGGAGCGCGGCGGCGAGCAGCCCGGCCGCCCCCAGCTCAAGGAACAGGGGAAGTAGTCATGGCGCGACTCGCCCAGACCCACGGTCTGACCGATGTGCAGCAGGAGATCCTCTCCACCGTCCGGGACTTCGTCGACAAGGAGATCATCCCGGTCGCCACGGAGCTGGAGCACCGTGACGAGTACCCCCAGGAGATCGTCGACGGGCTCAAGGAGCTCGGCGTCTTCGGTCTGATGATCCCCGAGGAGTACGGGGGCCTGGGCGAGTCGCTCCTCACCTACGCGCTCTGCGTGGAGGAGATCGCCCGTGGCTGGATGTCGGTCTCCGGCATCATCAACACCCACTTCATCGTCGCGTACATGCTCAAGCAGCACGGCACCCAGGAGCAGAAGGACCACTTCCTTCCGCGCATGGCGGCCGGCGAGACGCGCGGCGCGTTCTCGATGTCGGAGCCGGCCCTCGGCTCGGACGTGTCGGCGATCACGTCCAAGGCGGTCAAGGACGGCGACGAGTACGTCCTGAACGGCCAGAAGATGTGGCTGACGAACGGCGGAACGTCAACGCTGGTCGCCGTTCTCGTCCGAAGTGACGAAGGACACCCCGAGGGCACCGCCCCGCACAAGTCGATGACCACCTTCCTCGTCGAGAAGGAGCCCGGCTTCGGAGAGGTCCGCCCGGGCCTCACCATCCCCGGGAAGATCGACAAGATGGGTTACAAGGGGGTCGACACCACCGAGCTCATCATGGACGGACTGCGCATTCCGGCCAATCGGGTCCTCGGCGGGACCACCGGCCGAGGGTTTTACCAAATGATGGACGGTGTCGAAGTCGGCCGGGTGAATGTCGCCGCCCGTGGCTGCGGTGTCGCTCAGCGTGCGTTCGAGCTGGGTGTCTCCTATGCCCAGCAGCGTCATACTTTCGGCAAGCAGATCGCCCAGCACCAGGCGATCCAGTTCAAGCTGGCCGAAATGGCTACCAAGGTGGAAGCCGCTCATGCGATGATGGTGAACGCAGCGCGCAAAAAGGACTCCGGGGAGCGAAACGACCTCGAAGCAGGGATGGCGAAGTACCTCGCCTCCGAGTACTGCAAGGAAGTCGTCGAGGACGCCTTCCGTATCCATGGTGGATACGGGTTCTCCAAGGAGTACGAGATCGAGCGCCTCTACCGCGAGGCTCCGATGCTGCTCATCGGTGAAGGTACCGCCGAGATCCAGAAAATGATCATCGGTCGCCGGTTGCTCGAGGAGTACCGCTTCCAGGGTTGATGTCGCTTTTGAGTCGGTTCGGCCGCGAAGAAGATCACACCCTGTCAGCGTTTGCCGAGGGTTTCCGGCCGACCGACTCGGCTTCTGGCTTGCCCAGTTGCGCCCCGCAACCGATAGCATCGCCGGAAAGCCGCCGTCCCCCTTGCCCGTGCGGCATCATCCGCTACGAAGGTCATTCATGCCCCACAGCCAAACCTCTGCACCTCGCGACAGCCTCGCTGGCGTACGCCTCGCGCGCGGAGCATCGCCGTGGCTTCTGCCGACCGTCGCCACCGCGGCGCTCAGCCTCACCCGGGCCCGCCGGTCCGGGCGCTGGGCCGCTGTCGCCGTGCCCACCACCGCTCTGGCGGCGGGCATGCTGTGGTTCTTCCGCGACCCCGAGCGCGAGATCGCTCAGGGCCGGGTCATCTCCCCCGCCGACGGTGTGGTGCAGAGCATCATGCCGTGGAAGGACGGGCGGACCCGGGTCGCCATCTTCATGAGCCCGCTGAACGTCCACGTCAACCGCGCGCCGCTGGCCGGCACGGTGACGTCCGTGGAGCACATCCCCGGCGGGTTCGTCCCGGCGTTCAACAAGGAGAGCGAGAACAACGAGCGCGTTGTCTGGCACTTCGACACCGAGCTGGGCGACATCGAGATGGTGCAGATCGCGGGGGCCGTGGCCCGCCGCATCGTGCCGTACATCCCGCAGGGGACGAAGGTCGAGCAGGGCGAGCGCATCGGTCTGATCCGTTTCGGGTCGCGCGTTGACATCTACCTTCCGGAAGGTGTCGACGTCGCTGTCGAGGTCGGTCAGACCACGACCGCGGGGGTGACTCGCATTGACCGTGATTGATCCCGACACACATGCCGGCGACTGGGTCGCCGACGCCGAAGCGGACGGTGCCGAAGACGCCGAGGAGATGCCGCTGTCGATGAGGCTGTCCATAGCGGACGCCCTCACGCTCGGTAACGCCACGTGCGGTTTCATGGCGGTGTACTTCACCACCACCGGCATCCTCATCCCGCACCTCACGGGCAGCGCCGAGAACGGCATGGCGCGCAACAGCGCCGCCACCGCCGTGATCCTCATGCTGGCCGCGGCGATCTTCGACCTCTTCGACGGCATCGTGGCGCGCAAGCTCCGCTCGTCGCCGATGGGTGCCGAGCTGGACAACCTCTCGGACCTGATCAGCTTCGGTCTGGCCCCGGCCTACTTCGTGCTGGTGTACGGAATGGTCGCGGACGACGCGCAGCAGAAGGTCTCGGCGGTGGCCGCGATCGTGGTGCTGCTCGCGGTGGTGCTCCGGCTGGCGAGATTCTCCTGCGTGACGATGAAGGACGGCATGTTCCAGGGCATGCCGAGCCCCTTCGGCGCGCTGACGGTCGTCTCGATCGTGCTGCTGGAGCTGCCGTTCATCCCGACGCTGCTCGCGATCATCGGAGTGGCGTGGCTGATGGTGAGCCGGGTCGAGTACCCCAAGCCGCGGGGTGTCCTCGCGGTGGCGATGCTCGCCTGGATCGTCGGTGCCATGGGCATGCTGGCGGCCTGGGCGTTCGACGCCCCGGGCGGACAGTTCCTGCTCCAGACCGGCTGCGCGCTGCAGGTCGTGATGGGCGCCGTGATCCCCCTCTTCGCGACGGCCCGTCGGGTGAACACCTTCCGCGGCAACCGCCGCGAGAGCCGGGAGGCTCGCGCGGCCCAGCTGCCGTAGCGGAAGTACGGACAGAGAGAAAGGGCCCGGACGCCGATGCGTCCGGGCCCTTTCTCGTCTCCGGTGCCGCGAGGCGGTCGGAGCCGCTGGAGAGTGCGTCGTGGGGGGCGGGGCGGGGCCGGATGCTCGTCCACCCGCCCCGCCCGCCCCGGAGAGCCCCCGTGGGGCCCCGTCAGCCCGTCTTCGGGGTGAAGCTCCGCGCCGCCTCGGAGACGAAGGGCTCGCGGACCGTGCGCATGCCTCCGGGGACGGTCTTGTCCGGCTGGATGATCACGGACTCGCGTGCCGAGGGTGCCTTCGGGTCGCTGAAGTCGTGCGTCATGCCGAAGCCGGCGTCGTGGGCGTTCAGGGTCAGGAGGGCCTTGTCGACGCCCTCGCGGGTGAGGTCCTTGTCGGCGCAGGCCTTCTTCAGGGCCTCGCCGAAGACGGTGGCCGCGGTCCAGCCGGCGACGATGCCGTTGTCGAGGGTGTCGCTCGGGTAGGCCGTCTTGTAGTCGGCGACGAGCTTCTTGGCGGCCGGGGTGTCCGCGCCGATCGGCAGGCTCGGGGAGGCGAACCAGTACATCTTCTCCAGCGCCGGTCCGGCCTGGGTGCCGAGCAGCTGCGGGGCGAACGCCGAGTTGTTGCCGACGATCGGCACCAGCAGCTTCACGGCGGCCGCGACACCCACCAGGGAGGCGGCCTGGCGCGGGCCGGCGCTGATGACGATGGCCTTGACCCCCTCCTTCCGCAACGCCGCCACCTGCGCCGACATGTCGTTGTCGGTGGGCTTGATCTTCTGCTCCACCACCGTGAGACCGGCCTTCTCGGCGGCGTACTTCGAGCCGGCCAGGGCGTTCTCGCCGTAGTCGCCCTCGAAGTAGACGTGGCCGAGCTTGTCGCCCGCCTTCAGGCCCTTCTCCTTGACCAGGAAGTCGACCGCGTTGATCGTCTCCACGTCGTAGGTGGCGCCGAGGACCCGGATGTACGGGGAGCCGAGCAGCGAGGCCGACCAGGCCTGCGGCAGGACGACCCCCTTGTCCTGGCCGTCGATGCGCTGCTTGACGGCGGCGACGAACGGGGAGCCGATGAACTGGGCGTAACCGACCACCTTCGGTTCCAGCTCGGTGTAGGCCGACAGCGCCTTCTGAGGGTCGTAGCCGTGGTCGCGGACCGTCAGCTCCAGCTGCCGGCCGCAGATCCCGCCGGCCGCGTTGGTCTGCTTGACGTACAGCTGCTGGGCCTGGGTGACGCTCTTGCCGAGGGTGGCGTACACCCCGGTCATGTCGGTGAGCGCGCCGATGGCGATGGTCTTGTCGGTGACGCCCTTGCCGGCCTTCACCCCGCCCGCGCCGGTGCCCTGGTCATCACCGCTCTTCGCCTTGGAGCTGCATCCGGCGGCCGTGAGCGTGACCAGGACGGCGAGTGCGGCGGTCAGGCCCCGCACAGCCTGTCGTCGGTGGTTCATCTGTCCTCCCCTGAGGATCGCGTGGTGCTTGAGGGTTGCTTGGTGCGTGAGGGGTGTGTGGTGCGCCGTGCGGCCAGCCGGACCAGGCCACCGGGCAGGAAGAGCACCACCGCGACGACGGCGGCGCCGTAGAGATAGCGCGAGGCCTCCCCCGGTGCGATCCCGCCCGTCCCGGGGGCGGAGACCAGGGGAAGCGCGTCGCTGTACCGGTTGAGGAGCTGCGGCAGCAGGGAGACGAAGACGCCTCCGACCACCGCTCCGGCGACCGAGCCGAGACCGCCGATGACGATCATGGCCAGGTATTCGAGGGAGAGCATCATGCCGAAGTACTCCGGCACGGTGCGCTGGAAGACCAGCGCGAGGAGGACGCCCGCCAGACCCGCGTACATCGAGGAGAGCACGAAGACGGCGGCGCGGTAGCGGGCCACGGGGATGCCCATGACGCCCGCCGCGATCCGGTGGTCCCGGATGGCGTTCATGGCGCGGCCGGGGCGGCCGCGCAGGACACCCCGGGCGAAGAGGGCGCCCGCGAGGAGCAGGACCAGACCGAGGTACCAGAGCTTCTCGGCGGCGCCGAACGGCACCTGGGCGACGAGGAGTTCGCTGTCGTCGAAGGTGAGGCCGAAGAGGCTGAGCGGTGGCACGGCCCGGCCGTTGAAGCCGCCGGTGAGGTCATGGGCGTTGAAGAGGACGTGCTGGCCGATGAAGATCAGCGCGAGGGTGGCGATGCCGAGGTACGCGCCCCGCAGGCGCCCGGCGATCGGCGAGAACACCCCACCGGCCAGGCCCGCGAGCGCGACGGCCAGGACGGCGGCGAGCCAGCCCGGCAGGCCGAGGCCGGCCAGTCCGTCCGTGCCGTCGCCGGCGAAGGCGCAGTAGCCGTACGCGCCGACGGCGAGGAAGAAGGCGTGTCCCATGGAGAGCTGGCCGGTGGCGCCGGTCAGCAGGTTGATGCCGATGGCTCCGATGGCGGCGGCCATGGCGAACAGGCCGGCCTGGAGCCAGAAGCGGTCCAGGTAGAACGGGAAGGCGGCGAGGACGAGGCCGGCGACGGCCCAGCCGTAGACCCGGGGGCGGGCGACGGCGGCGAACCCGCGGCGGGGCAGCGCGTCAGACACGGGCCAGCTCCTTCGTGCCGAAGAGACCGGCCGGGCGGATGAGCAGGACGGCGACCATCACCAGATACGGCGCGAGGTCGCCGATGCCCCGGCCGAGGAAGGTCAGGTCGCCCTGGTAGCCGGTGGCGAGGGACTCGGTGATGCCGACGAGGAGTCCGCCGACGAGGGCGCCGGTGGTGGAGTCGAGGCCGCCGAGGATCGCGGCCGGGAAGGCCTTCAGCGCGGCGAGGGAGGTGGAGCGCTCCAGGCCGGGGGTGGGGAAGACGGTGAGGAAGAGAGCGGCGACGGCGGCGAGCCCGCCGGCCACCGCCCAGGCGCCGAGCGAGACCCGGCCGAGCCGGATGCCCATGAGCGCGGCGGTCTCCTGGTTCTCGGCGGCGGCGCGCATGGCGACGCCCCAGGAGGTGTGGCGGAAGGCCAGCAGGAACGCGGTGATGAGCAGCGCGGCGGCGAGGAAGGCCGCGATCCGGGTCTGGGCGATCGTGACCGGGCCGAGGGTGACGACGGAGTCGCCCCAGGGGTCGCCGAGCGCGAGGATGTCGGTGCCGATGCGGCGGGTGAGTTCGGTGGCGAGCAGGATGTCGACGCCGATGGTGACGATGGCGAGGACGCTGTGGTCGGAGCCTCGGTAGCGGCGCATGACCAGGAACTCGACGGCCGCGCCGACCAGGGCGGCGCCGGCGATGCCGACGAGCAGCGCCGGCCAGAATCCGAGGGGTTCGTGGAGGACGGCGGTGACGTAGCCGCCGGCGAGCAGGAGCGAGGCGTGGGCGAAGTTGACGACCTCGGTGGCGCGGAAGATCACCACGAAGCCGAGGGCGATGAGGGCGTAGATCGAGCCCAACGAGACGCCGTTGAGCAGGAGTTCGGCGAAGGTGGTCACTCGGCGGTCTCCTCTCCGAGATAGGCGCGGACGACCGCCGGGTCGTTCTGTACGTCGCCGGGGGTGCCGTCGGCGATGCGACGGCCGAAGTCGAGGACGGTGACGGCGTCGGCGAGCCGCATCACCACTCCCATGTCGTGTTCGACGAGGACGATGGAGATCCCGAGGCTGTCGCGCACACCGGCGATGACGGCGGCGGTACGGCGGCGTTCGTCGGCGGTCATCCCGGCGACGGGCTCGTCGAGGAGCAGCAGCTTGGGCTCCATGCAGAGCGCCCGGGCGAGTTCGGCGAGCTTCTGCTGTCCGTACGGGAGGGACCCGGCGGGCTGCGCCAGCTGCTGCTCCAGGCCGACGAAGGCGGCGATCTCGCGTACCCGGGCCCGGTGCCGGGCGTCCTCGCGGGAGGCGGAGGGGAGCCGGAGCCCGGCGGCGACGAAGCCGGTGCGGGTGAGCCGGTGGCGGCCCAGCATCAGGCTGTCCTCGACGGTGACCCGGGGCGGGAGGGCGAGGTTCTGGAAGATCCGGGCGACCCCGAGGTCCGCGATCCGGTGCGGGGGCAGGCCGGTGAGCTCCCGGTCCCCGAAGCGGACGGAGCCGGAGGTGGCCCGGTAGACCCCGGAGAGCACGTTGAAGCAGGTCGACTTGCCGGCGCCGTTGGGGCCGATGACCGCGTGGACGGTGCCGGGGCGCACGGTGAACCCGACGGAGTCCAGGGCGGTGAGTCCGGCGAACCTGACGGTGACGTCCCGTACCTCCAGGGCGGGGACGGGTGTGCCGACGCCCTGCGGAGCGGCCGGCGGGGTGGTGGCGTCGTCGCTCATCGGGCCTCCTCCCAGCGGGAGAGCACCGGATGGGCGGCGGTGGCGCCGGCCGCGTCGGCGGCGGCGTCCTCGTCGACGACGCCCAGATAGCGGCGGCGTACCTCGTCGGAGGCGGCGAGTTCGTCGGCCGGGCCGGAGAGGGTGACCTCGCCGACCTCCAGGACGTACGCCCGGGAGGCGAGGCGCAGGGCGAGCGCGGCGTTCTGTTCGACGAGCAGGACGGCCGTGCCCTGGGCGTTGATCTCGCGGATGGTGTCGGCGATCCGGGCCGCCATCAGCGGCGCGAGGCCGAGCGAGGGCTCGTCGAGGAGGAGCAGCCTCGGCGAGGCCATCAGGGCGCGGCCGACGGCGAGCATCTGCTGTTCGCCGCCGGACAGCAGCCCGGCGCGCTGCCCCGCGCGCTCGGCGAGGACCGGGAAGAGTTCGTGGACCCGGGCGAGAGCCGAGGCCTTCGCGGCCCGGTCGCCGCGGGCGCCCAGCGCTCCGGCGCGGAGGTTGTCCTCGACGGTCATCCGGGCGAAGACCTGGCGTCCCTCCGGCACCTGGGAGACGCCGGCGGCGACGACCCGGTCGGGCGCGAGCCCGCCGAGCTCCCGGCCGCCGAAGCGGACGGTGCCGGAGACGACGGCGCCGCCGTGGAACGACAGTGTGCGCGAGACGGCGCGCAGCAGCGTGGACTTCCCGGCGCCGTTGCCGCCGAGGACGGTGACGACGGCGCCTTCCGGTACGTCGAGCGACACCCTTCGCAGTGCGCGTACGGGTCCGTATCCCGCCGACAGGTCCGCTATCTCGAGCGCGAGTGCGGTACCCCCCATGGCTCCCCTTCCGTGGCCTGCCCGGTCTCCGTGGCCTGTCCGTTGCGTCGGCCTGCCCCGTTCCCGGGGCCTGTTCGGATTCCGTGGCCTGTTCAGTGGCGCTCACCCCAGCACCGCGGGGGCCGCCCGTCCACGTCCGGCGGCGGAAACGCTGCCGGTGACCAGCGGGCGCGGCGGCGGGTTGTGCACGGGCACAACAGTGCGTGTCAGGGGCCTGTGGGATACGGCGGAAGGATGGCATCCTCCGGGCATGGGACGGCGCAGACCGCGGACCGGCGACGACTGGAAGCTGCTCGCACAGGCGTGCGCGGCGCTCCTGGCACGGCTGCCGGAGCTGGTGGACGAGCATCTGAGAGAGCTGCACGCGTACGAGCCGGCGTACGGCCGGATCGTGCCGCACGACCAGCACTGGCAGGAGGCCCACGAGGCGATGCGGATCGGGATCGAGATGATCTCGGCGCCCCGCGACTCGCCCCGGCGGGATCTGGAGCACGCGGACGAGATGGGCCGGCTGCGGGCGGAGCAGGGGATGCCGCTGGAGCTGGTGGTGCACTCGTACCGGTCGGCCGGGCATCTGGTCTGGGAGGCGCTGATCGAGGGCGCGGCGGCGGATCCGGCGCAGCTGACGGCGCTGATGCAGTCGGCGACGATGGTGTGGCACGCGGTGGACGCGCAGGCGGACACGGCGTCGGAGGCCTATCGGGCGACGGAGCTGGAGCTGCGGCGGCGTACGGACGAGCAGCTGCAGGCGCTGCTCGACGCGCTGTTGCAGGGCCAGCGGACGCCTGAGGTGGTCTCGCGGGCGGCGGCGGGCCTGGATCTGCCGGAGCACGGGCGGTACGCGGTGGTGGTGCTGCGCTACGACCGGCGGGAGGTGCCGGAGCCGTTCCACCGGCGGGTGCAGGGCGCGGGGGTGCGGTTCCTGTGGCGGATGCGGGCGGACTGTGAGATCGGGGTGGTGTCGCTGACGGAGGGCACGGGTCTGGACGCGCTGTCCGAGCTGCTGACCGGTCGCTGCCCGGGCCCCGGCGGGATCAGTCCGGTGGTCTCGGGCCTCGCGGAGCTGGGCCGGGCCCGCCGGCTCGCGGAGCTGGCACTGCGCACCTGCCCGCCGGAGTCCCACGAGATCGTCCGGCTGGACCGGCGGATGGCGGCCGCCCTGGTGGTCGGGCAGCCCGAGATGGCGGGGCTGCTGATCACGGGCGTGCTGGGCGGTCTCCTGGAACTGGATCCGGCGGACCGGGCGATCCTGCTGGAGACGCTGGACGTGTGGCTCGACTGCGAGGGTTCGGCGGGGCGGGCGGCGGGGCGGTTGTACTGCCACCGGAACACGGTCTTCAACCGGCTGCGGCGCCTGGAGCAGCTGACGTCACGGTCGCTGTCGCGACCGAGGGACCTGACGGAGATGACGCTGGCCCTGGACGCGTTCCGGCTGACGGCGGCGGGGTGAGGGGGACGGCGGCGGCGCGGGAGGAGTGCGGGCGGGGTGCGGGCGCGCAGGCGGGCGCCGTGCGGGTACACAGGCCGGGCGGGGTACGGGCGCGCTCAGGCCCGGCGGGGTGCGGGCACGCAGGCCCGGCGGGGCGCGGGCACGCAGACCGGGCGGGCCGCCGACGCGGTCTCGGACGGCGAGAGCGCGGAGGGATCCGTCGAGGAGGCCCTGCGCGCGATCTGGGCAGAGGTCCTCGGCGTACGGCCACACTGGCCGGGCGGCGCTCAGGCCCCGCAGTGCTCAGGCCCGGCGGCGGCGCGGTGGCGCCGGAGCGGGGGGTGCGGCGGCGCCCCGGACGAACCAGGCGGGGGTGGCATGCCCCGCCCGTGGCCACGGGACCGTGACCGCCGGGCGGGGCCGTGACGGAGAGACCGGCACGTGACGGGAAGGCCGGCCCCGGGCCGGCGGGCCGGTCCCGTCGGACCGTCACGCCGGCCAGCCCGACCCGCCCGCCACACCGGGCTTCGGCGCCTCAGGCCAGGAAGTCGCGTGCGATGTTCGCCGCGACCTGCTCCAGGAGGGGGCCCGCCTCGGCAATGCACTTCTCCGTGTCCGGCTCCAGGTCCGTGAGCGGGTAGGCGCGGCGGATGCCGGCCGTGCCGAGCGTCTCCGGGGCGAGGGCGAGGCGGCCGCAGACCGCGACGACCTCCTTGCCCGCCGCGCGGGCCGCGGACGCGACGCCCGCGGGGGCCTTGCCGTGGAGGGTCTGCTCGTCCAGGGAGCCCTCGCCGGTGATGACGAGGGTGGCCCGCTCCAGGGCCGGGGCGAAGCCGAGGACGTCCAGCATCAGCTCGATGCCGGGCCGGAAGCTCGCGTCCAGGCCGACCAGCGCGCCGTAGCCGATGCCGCCGGCGCCGCCCGCGCCCGGGGCGACGGCGCACTCCGAGGCCTTGGGACCGATGGCCTTCTCCAGGACGGTGACGAAGTGGGCGAGGGCCGCGTCCAGGGTCTCGACGTCCTCGGGGGACGCCCCCTTCTGCGGGCCGTAGACCGCCGGAGCGCCCTTGGGGCCGGTCAGCGGGTTGTCCACGTCGCTGGCGAGGACCAGGTCGACGGAGGCGAAGCGCGGGTCGAGACCGGAGAGGTCGGCCGAGGCCAGCTCGCGCAGCGGCCCGCCGCCGGGGGCGACCGGCTCGCCGGCCGCGTCAAGGAAGACCGCGCCCAGCGCGGCGAGCATGCCCGCGCCGCCGTCCGTGGTGGCGCTGCCGCCGACGCCGAAGACGATGCTCGTGGCGCCCGCGTCGAGGGCGGCGCGCAGCAGCTCGCCGGAGCCGTACGTGGTCGAGGTCAGCGGCGCGAAGACACCGGGCGGGAGCAGCTGGAGGCCGGAAGCCTCCGCCATCTCCACGACCGCCGTCGTCCCGCGCAGCGCGAACGCCGCCGTCACCGGCTCGCCGAGGGGCCCGGTCACCCGCACCTCACGGCGCTCGAAACCGGCCGCCACCGCGGCCGCGACCGTGCCGTCGCCGCCGTCCGCGACGGGCAGCGTCTCCACCTCCAGCTCGGGGACGACCCGCCGCAGCCCAGCCGTGACCCGCTCCGCGACCTGCACGGCCGTGAGCGAACCCTTGAACTTGTCGGCCGCGACGAGCACGCGTGCTCGTCCCTGTGCGACCTCGGTTACTGCTCCGTCCGTCACCTTGCATCCCTTGCTTTCGAACAGGCAGTCGCGCCGAGGCCGACCCTATCCGGAGCGGAAGAGGCCGTGCCACCCCCCGATGAGGCGATATTCCCGCTCATAGCGGGGCGCGGGATCCCCGACGATCGATCAAACGGGGGGCGACAGGCCGGTTCGTGCGCCCTGCCCATACGGGCCGAGGCCGCCGGGACGGGCGGCCGAGGAGGCCGGAAATCCGTGGCGACGCCCGTGAGCCGGGTCCTACGCTCCGGTCATGACCATGGTCGCGATACTCACCGGCGCCGGAATCTCCACGGATTCCGGCATCCCCGACTACCGAGGGCCCGACGGGGAGTGGACGCGCGACCCGGAGGCCGAGAAGGTCGTGACGTACGCGTACTACATGGCCGATCCGGCGATCCGGCGGCGGGCGTGGCGGATGCGCCTGGACGGGCCGGTGGGGCGTGCCGAGCCGAATGTGGCCCATCGGGCGATCGCCGCGTTCGAGAAGCGCGGGAACCCGGTCCGGGTGCTCACGCAGAACGTGGACGGGCTCCACCAGCTCGCCGGGGTGTCGGAGCGCAAGGTCCTCGAACTCCACGGCTCCGCGCGGGCCGTGGTGTGTACCCGGTGCCATGTCCGGTCCCCCATGGACGAGACACTGGACCGGGTGCGGGCGGGCGAGGACGATCCGGCGTGCCGGGACTGCGGGGGCATCCTCAAGTCGGCGACCGTGCTCTTCGGCCAGCGGCTCGACCCGGTCGTCCTCGGCACGGCGATGTCGATCGCCAAGGCCACGAAGGTCTTCCTCGCGGTCGGCACGAGCCTCCAGGTCCATCCCGCCGCCTCCCTGGTGGGGATCGCCGCGGAACACGGGGCGCGGCTGGTCGTCGTGAACGCCCAGCCCACGCCGTACGACGAGATCGCCGACGAGGTCGTACGCGAGCCGATCGGCACCGCGCTCCCGGCGCTCCTGGACCGACTGCTCTGACGCGCGCGCCCGGGGCGTCTCCCGGGGGCCGGTCCGCGTCAGAAAAGGGTGTCGGACCGGCCGGACTCGAAGGCGAGCAGCCGCTGTTTGCGGCCGAGGCCGCCGCCGTATCCCGTCAGGGAACCGCTCGCGCCGATCACGCGGTGGCAGGGGACGACGATGGAGAGCGGGTTCTTGCCGTTGGCCAGGCCCACCGCCCGGGAGGCGCCGGGGTTGCCGAGGGCCTCGGCCAGTTCGCCGTACGTCCGGGTCTCGCCGTACGGGATCAGGCACAGCTGCTCCCACACCCGGAGCTGGAACGGGGTGCCGATTAGCCTCAACGGCAGGTCGAACGCGGTCAGTTCACCGGCGAAGTAGGCGTCGAGCTGACGGACCGCCTCGCCGAAGGGGCGGGGGTCGGGCGCGCCGAAGGTCTCCTCCGGCGGGCGGTGGCGCTGGTCGGTCATGTGGATGCGGCTGAGGACGCCGTCGACGGCGACCAGGGTCAGCGCGTCGTACGGGCTGTCCACGACCAGGTGCTGGACGGTGGGCATGGCGGGGGCTGCTTCCTTAGGCGGGGAGGTGGTTGACGGGGTGGCTGTCGGTGGCCCAGAGGTACTGCACGGCGTACGCGCGCCAGGGCCGCCAGTCGGCGGCGCGGGCGGTCAGCGCGGCCGGGGTGGACGGCAGCCCGAGGTGGTGGGCGGCGCGGCGGACGCCCAGGTCGCCGGGGAGGAAGGCGTCCGGGTCGCCGAGGGCGCGCATGGCGATGACCTCGGTGGTCCAGGGCCCGAAGCCGGGCAGGGCCTGCAGCCGGGCGCGGGCCTCCTCCCAGTCGCAGGCCGGGCCCAGCTCCAGGGAGCCGTCGGCGAGTGCCTCGACGAGGGTGAGGAGGGTGTGGCGGCGGCTGCGGGGCAGTGCGAGCGTCTCGGGGTCGAGGCCGACGAGCGCGGCGGGGGTCGGGAAGAGGTGGGTGAGGCCGCCCTCGGGGTCCTCGACGGGGACGCCGTGCGCGGTGACCAGGCGGGCGGCGTGAGTGCGGGCCGCCGCGGTGGAGACCTGCTGGCCGAGCACGGCCCGTACCGCGAACTCGGCGGCGTCGACGGTGCGCGGCACCCGCCGTCCGGGCGCCCGCTCGACGAGCGGCGCGAGCTGCGGGTCGCGGCTCAGCTGCTCGTCGACCGCGACCGGGTCGGCGTCGAGGTCGAGCATCCAGCGGCAGCGGCTGATGGCGTGGGTGAGGTCGCGCGGGTCGGTGAGGGAGAGCCGGCAGGCGATGTGGTCGGGTCGCGGGGCCAGGGCCACGATGCCGTGGCCGTGCGGCAGGGCGAGCGTCCGGCGGTAGGCGCCGTCCCGCCACTCCTCCACCCCGGGCACGGCGGTCGCGGCGAGATGGCCGAAGAGGTTGGAGGGGTTCAGCGGGGCGCGGTACGGCAGGCGCAGCGCGAGGACACCCGGCGTCGCCGGGGCGCCGGCGGAGACACGGGAGCCCCCCGGGCGGGGGCCGCCGACGCGGGCCCGCAGCTCTCCGGGGGCGAGCGCGAAGACCTCGCGGACGGTGTCGTTGAAGGTGCGGATCGAGGCGAATCCGGCGGCGAAGGCGATCTCCGCCATGGGCATCGCGGTGGTCTCGATCAGCAGGCGGGCCGTCTGGGCCCGCTGGGCGCGGGCCAGGGCCAGGGGGCCCGCGCCCAGTTCGGCGAGGAGCTGGCGTTCGATCTGGCGGGTGGAGTAGCCGAGCCGGGCGGCGAGTCCCGAGACGCCCTCGCGGTCCACGACGCCGTCCTGGATGAGGCGCATGGCGCGGGCGACGGCGTCGGCGCGGACGTTCCACTCCGGGGAACCGGGGCTGGTGTCCGGCCGGCAGCGCTTGCAGGCCCGGAATCCGGCGCGCTGGCAGGAGGCGGCGCTGGGGTGGAAGACCATGTTCTCCGCCTTGGGCGGCACGACCGGGCAGCTGGGACGGCAGTAGATCCGTGTGGTGAGGACCGCGGTGAAGAAGACGCCGTCGAAGCGGGCGTCCTTCGACCGGACGGCCCGCACACAGCGCTCGGTGTCGGTGTGCATGGGTCCAGGATCGTGGACGGCGGCCGTCCCCGGCTGGCGAGAAAACGACATCGACCTCGTCTGGCCGGTGCCGCCTCGATTTCCGGGCCCGGCGGGGGCAGCATGGGAGGAAGGAAAGTGTGCGGCGGCGGCGAGCCGAGGAAGTGGACGGGTGACAGCCGAGTCCGTGATGACAGCCACATCCACGAGAAGAACCCCATGACCGGACGTCTCGGCCGACCACGGGGGCTGTGGACGCGCAGTGTCGCCGGACAGGTGTTCGCCCTGCAGGCGGTCATCGTGGTCCTGCTGGTGACGGTCGGCGCGCTCGCCCTGGTCTTCCAGACCCGTTACGACAGCGAGCGCGAGGCGCGGAACCGCTCTCTCGCCGCCGCGGAGGCCTTCGCCCACGCGCCCGGCCTGGTGGACGCGCTGCGGGCGCCCGACCCTACGGCGGAGCTGCAGACGGCGGCCGAGGAGGCCCGGGTGGCCGGGGGTCTGGACTTCCTCGCCGTGATGACCCCGGACGGGATCCGCTACACCGACGCCCGGCCCGAGTTGATCGGGCAGCGCGCCACCGGCGACATCGCGCGGGCTCGGGGCGGCGAGTCGTTCACCGAGATCTTCACCGGCGAGCCGACCGACGCCGTCCGGGCGATCGTCCCGGTGCGGACGGAGGACGGCGACATCGTCGGCCTGGTCGGCACCGGCATCGAGATCGACGCCGTGTCGAACGTGGTGGAGGGGCAGCTGCCGCTGCTGCTCGGCACCGCCGCCGGGGCGCTGCTGCTCGCGGTGGGCGGCGCCGCGCTGGTCAGCAGGCGGCTGCGCCGCCAGACGCACGGCCTCGGCCCGGTCGAGATGACCCGGATCAACGAACACCACGAGGCGGTCCTGCACGCCGTCCGTGAGGGCGTGCTCATCATCGACGCCGACCGCCGGCTGCTGCTCGCCAACGACGAGGGCCGCCGGCTCCTCGACCTCCCGCCCGACGCCGAGCAGCGGCACGTCACCGAACTCGGCCTGGACCCGGCCACCGCCGCTCTCCTCGCCTCCGGCCGGGCGGTGACGGACGAGGTGCACCTGGCGGGCGACCGCCTGCTGGCCGTGAACGTACGGCCCACCGAGCCGTACCGCGGACGCCCCACCGGCACCGTGATGACGCTCCGGGACTCCACCGAACTCGCCGCGCTCTCCGGCCGGGCGGAGGTGGCGCGGGGGCGGCTCCAGCTGTTGTACGACGCCGGGGTGCGGATCGGCAGCACCCTGGACGTGGAGCGCACGGCGGAGGAGCTGTCGGAGGTCGCGGTGCCGCGGTTCGCCGACTACGTCACCGTCGAGCTGCTGGAGCCGGTGCTGCGCGGCGAGGAGCCCTCGGGGGCGTACACGGAGATGCGCCGGGCGGCGCTCACCGGCATCAGGGACGACCATCCGCTCCAGCCGGTGGGCGATCCGATCCGCTGCGTCGTGCCGACCACGCCCATGGCGACGGCGCTCGACCGCGGACACGCGGTCCTGGTGGAGGAGCTGGGCGCGGCCGACGGCTGGCGGGCGCAGGACCCGGAGGGGGCCGCCGCCGCACTCGACTACGGCCTGCACTCGCTGGTGGCGGTGCCGCTGCAGGCCCGGGGAGTCGTCCTCGGCATGGCCAACTTCTGGCGCGCGGAGACCGCGGAGCCGTTCGGCGAGGACGACCTGTCGTTCGCCGAGGAGCTGACCGCACGGGCCGCCGTCTCCATCGACAACGCCCGCCGCTTCACGCGTGAGCACGCGATGGCCGTCACCCTCCAGCGGAGCCTCCTCCCCCGCGTGCTGCCGGAGCTGTCCGCCGTCGACGTGGCGCACCGCTATCTGCCGGCGAAGGCGGGGGTCGGCGGCGACTGGTTCGACGTGATCCCGCTGCCCGGCGCGCGGGTGGCGCTGGTCGTCGGCGACGTCGTCGGGCACGGTCTGCACGCGGCCGCCACGATGGGCCGGCTGCGCACGGCGGTGCACAACTTCTCCACCCTGGACCTGCCGCCCGACGAACTCCTCGGCCATCTCGACGAGCTGATCGACCGGATCGACCGGCCGGAGACGGGGAACGGCGACGGCCAGGACGAGGACGAGCAGGGGCCGGTCGGCTCCGAGCGCGATCCGATCACGGGCGCGACCTGTCTGTACGTGATCTACGACCCCGTCAGCGGCCGCTGCGCCATGGCGGGCGCCGGGCATCCCGGCCCGGCCCTGGTGCACGCCGACGGGCGGGTGGAGTTCCCCGAACTGCCTGCGGGCCTGCCGCTGGGCGTGGGCGGGATGCCGTTCGTGTCGACCGAGCTGTCCCTGCCGGAGGGCAGCCGTCTGGTGCTGTTCACCGACGGCCTCCTGGAGAACCGCGACCGGGACTTCGACACCGGCCTCGGCCTGCTCCGCTCCGCCCTGGCCAGGCCCGGCCGCAGCCCGGAGCAGGCCTGCGCGGACGTCCTGACGGCGCTGCTCGTCCCCGCTCCGGACGACGACATCGCGCTCCTCGTGGCGGACACCCGCCGGCTGCCCGCCGACCGCATCGCCGAATGGGACGTGCCGGCCGACCCGGCCGCCGTCTCGGGGGTGCGCAACGCGGCCTCGGCCCAGATCGCCGCCTGGGAGCTGGGGGACGTCGCCTTCACCGCCGAACTGATCCTGAGCGAGCTGATCACCAACGCCATCCGGTACGGCGCGGAACCGATCAAGGTACGGCTGCTGCGCGACCGCCGCCTGATCTGCGAGATCGCCGACGGGAGCAGCACCTCTCCGCATCTGCGGTACGCGACGACCACGGACGAGGGCGGCCGGGGCCTGTTCCTCGTGGCGCAGTTCGCCGAGCGCTGGGGCACCCGGTACACCGAGCGCGGCAAGGTGATCTGGGCGGAGCTGACGCTGACCACGGCGCCCGCGGCGGAGGCGGCGGCGATGGGCGTGCCGGACCTGGACGCGCTGGAGCGCCTGGCCTGGTGAGCCCCCGGTCAGCCCAGTGGCGTACGGGCGAGGAGCACGGCGACGTCGTCGGTCGGGGCGCAGGGCAGCAGCCGTTCGAGGATGCCGTCGCAGAGCTGGGTGAGCGGGCGTTCGAGGTCGAACAGGGCCCGGGCGAGTTCGTCCATGCCCTGGTCGAGGTCGCGGTCGCGGGCTTCGATGAGCCCGTCGGTGTAGAGGACGAGCAGGCTGCCCGGGGGCAGCCGCACCTCGTCGGTGCGGAAGTCCTGGACGCCGGTGCCGAGCGGTGTGCCGGGCGGGCCCTCCAGGAAGGTGATCGCCCCGTCGGCCGTCGCCACGGCCGGTGGCGGATGGCCCGCGCGGGCGATGACGACGCTGCTCGTGGCCGGGTCGTGGACGGCGTAGACGCAGGTCGCCATCTCGTCCTCGCCCAGGTCGGCGACGGCGGCGTCGAGGGAGCGGAGCAGCTCCGTGGGCGGGACGCCGTGCCGGGCGAGGGTGCGGACGACGGTGCGGAGCTGGCCCATGACGGCGGCCGCGTGGATGCCGTGCCCCATGACGTCCCCGATGACGAGGGCGGTGCGGCCCTCGGGGAGGGCGATGACGTCGAACCAGTCGCCGCCGACGTCGTGGTCGCTCGCGGGGAGGTAGCGGCCGGTCAGTTCCAGTCCCTCGACCCTGGGCAGCGAGCTGTTGGTCAGGCTCCGCTGCAGGGTGAGGGCGGCTTCCCGCTGGGTGGTGTACATCCGCGCGTTGTCGATGTTGAGGGCCGCGCGGGCGACCAGTTCGTCGACGAGGACGCAGTCCTGCTCGTCGAACGGCTCGCGGCCGTAGACCCGGGTGACGGTGACGGCGCCGAGCACCTTGCCGCGGGCGACCAGCGGGACGAGGCGGGCCGAGCCGATGTTGCCTTCGAAGTAGGAGCGCAGGGCCGCGGAGCGGGGGTCGGGAAAGAGGGCGGGGAGGTCGGAGTGGTAGAGGTTCATCGGACGGCCTTCGGCGACGACCCGTTCGTAGACCGTGCCGAGCGGGATCTGGAAGGTCTGTCCGACGGTGAGCCGGGCGGTGGGGGCGGTCGGGTCGGGGAAGACGGCGGCGATCCGGCGCAGCAGGCCCTGGGCGGAGGACCCGGCCGCGGCGGCGGTCTCGTCGGCCGCGAGGACGGCCTCCAGCATCTGGACGTCGGCCGAGTCGGCGAACCGGGGCACCAGGACCCGGACGATCTCCTCGGCGGTCCGGCCCAGGTCGAGGGTGGTGCCGATGCGGGCGCCGGCCTCGGCGAGGAGTGCGAAGCGGGACCGCGCGCGTTCCGCTTCGACGAGGGCGCGCTGGCCGTCGGTGATGTCGATGAGGGAGGCGATCAGGCCGAGGCGCCGCCCGGAGCCGTCGAGGAGGGGGGCGTACGAGCAGGACCAGGTGCGGTCGTGGTCGGGGTCGGCGGGCGTGCGGCCGGTGCGGCGGACGTCGACGACGGCCTCGCCGCGGTCCAGCACCTGGCGCATGGTCGCCTCCAGGGCGGCGGCGTTGACGCCGGGCACCACTTCGGTGAGCCGTCTGCCGAGGTGCGCGGCGGCGGTGACGCCGTTCATCCGGGCCAGGGCGTCGTTGACGCGCAGGAAGCGCAGGTCGGGGCCGAGGGTGGCGAGGCCGATGGGCGACTGGGTGAAGAGGCTCTGCAGGGCGGCGAGCGAGTCCCGCATCCGCAGGACCTCGGAGGTCTCGACCGCGATCAGCATGGCGCCGGGCCGCCCCCGCGGGTCGACCTCGGGGACGATCCACATCTCCATGGTGACGTCGTGGCCGTCGCGGTGGCGCACGGGGAGGGTGCCCACGACGGTCTCGCCGGAGTGGACGCGGCGCGTCAGGTCGTCGGCGAGTTCCTGGTTGGCCTCGGGGACCAGGACGGGGGTGGCGGGGCGGCCGAGCAGTTCGTCGGGGCGGTAACCGAGGAGGTCCTGGGCGGCGAGGGACCATTCGACGACGCGGCCGTCGGCGTCCTCTCTCCAGAGGGCGATCGGCAGCACTTCGCGCAGCACACCCGCGTATCCGATGGCCGCCGGCGGCCGCCCCGGCTTCCCGCTCCGCGACTGATCAGTGTCCAACGCATCGACCTAACCCCGGGGGGTGTCATTCCTACGCAGTCACCCTATCCGAGCCGCCCTTGCGGGGCTCTGCGAGTGGTCCGTTCGGCAGCCGGGATCCGCCCGCGCACGTGCGCCGGTCAGCGCAGGTGGCGTGCGAAGGCCTCGTACGCCGTCTCGTCGTAGAGGACGAAGCGGACCTCCGCGACCACCGCCGTCTCCGTCGCCCGGACGGTCTCGACGGCGATGCGGGCGCCGTCGTCCAGGGGCCAGCCGTAGACGCCGGTCGAGACGGCGGGGAAGGCGACGGTGCGGGCGCCGAGCTCGTCCGCGACCCGGAGGGAGGCGCGGTAGCAGGAGGCGAGCAGTGCGGAACGGTCCTCGTCGCGGGACCAGACCGGGCCGACGGTGTGGACGACCCAGCGGGCGTCGAGCCGGCCGGCGGTGGTGGCGACGGCCTGGCCGGTGGGCAGGCCGCGGCCGTGGTGCCCGGCGCGGAGCGCACGGCACTCCGCCAGGATGTCGGGGCCGCCCTTGCGGTGGATGGCGCCGTCGACCCCGCCGCCGCCCAGCAGGGAGGAGTTCGCCGCGTTGACGATCGCGTCGGCGTGCTGGGCGGTGATGTCGCCGAGGACGAGGGTGATGCCGGGAGGCGTCGTACGGGTCATGGGGTCATCCTCGCCCGGGGGCGGGCGCCTGCGCCGCCCGTTTTCCGGGGCGCCGTCCGCGTACGCAGGCGGACGGCGCCCCCGGTCAGCGGCCGGACGCACGCAGGCGGCGCCACACCGCCTTGGCCGCGTTGTGGCCGGACATGCCGTGGACGCCCGGGCCCGGCGGGGTCGCCGAGGAGCAGAGGAAGACGGCGGGGTGCGGGGTGCGGTACGGGAAGAGGGACAGTTTGGGGCGCAGCAGGAGCTGGAGACCGCGGGCCGCGCCGCAGGCGATGTCGCCGCCCACGTAGTTGGGGTTGCGGGCGGCGAGCTCGGGCGGTCCGGCGGTGGCGCGGGCCAGGACACGGTCGCGGAAGCCGGGCGCGAAGCGCTCGATCTGGCGCTCGATCGCGTCGGTGAGATCGCCGTCCCAGCCGTTGGGCACATGGCCGTACGCCCAGAAGACGTGCCGCCCCTCGGGGGCGCGGGAGGGGTCGACGAGGCTGGGCTGGGCGGTGATGAGGAAGGGCGTGTCGGGCGCCGTCCCGGAGGACGCCTGGTGGAGCGCGGTGCCGATCTCGGCGGTGGAGGGGCCGATCTGGACGGTGCCGGCGTGCCGTGCCTCCTCGGCCGTCCAGGGCACGGGTCCGTCCAGGGCGTAGTCGATCTTGAAGACGCCGGCGCCGTAGCGGTAGCGGTCGTAGTGGCCGCCGAAGCCCGCGATCCGGGCGAGGGCGGTGGGCGAGGTGTCGAAGACGTACGCGCGGGCCGGCGGCAGGTCGTCGAGCCGCTTGACGTGGAAGTCGGTGTGGACGGCGCCGCCCAGGTCCTTCAGGTACGCGGCGAGGGCGTCCGAGATCGACTGCGAGCCGCCCCGGGGCAGCGGCCAGCCGCCCGCGTGCGCCGCCAGCGCGAAGACGAGGCCGATCGCCGTGGTGGCGAAGCCGTTGAGGGGGGCGATGACATGGGCGACGAGCCCGGCGAACAGGGCGCGCGCCTTGTCGTCCTGGAAGCGGCGCAGCAGCCAGGTGGAGGGGGGCAGTCCGTCGAGGCCGAAGCGGGCGAGCGTGAGGGGGTCGCGGGGCAGCGCGGTCAGCGGCAGGGACATGAAGTCCCGTGCCAGCGTGTCCCATCGGCTGAGGTAGGGCGCGACCAGCCGTCGGTAGGTCCCGGCGTCGCGCGGCCCGAAGGAGGCGGCGGTCTCCCCCACGGACCGGGAGAGGACGGCGGCCGTGCCGTCGTCCCGCGGGTGGGCCATGGGGAGCCGGGGGTGCAGCCACTCCAGGCCATAGCGGTCCAGGGGCATCGTCCTGAAGACGGGTGAGGTGACGCCGAGCGGGTGCACGGCGGAGCAGGGGTCGTGCCGGAAGCCCGGCAGGGTCAGCTCCTCGGTCCTGGCGCCGCCGCCGACCGTGGACGCGGCCTCGAACAGGGCGACGGAGTACCCGCGACGGGCCAGCTCCACCGCGGCGGTCAGTCCGTTGGGGCCCGCCCCCACGACGACGGCATCGAGCATCGACGGCACGTTCGGACTCCTTCGTCGGCCACCGGCCGCCGTCCGGCGACCGGCACGACCAAGAATAGGCGCCGGACGCGGCACCGGACCCGCGCGGCTGCGGCGGGGACGCGAACGGACCCGCCGCGCGCGCCCGGTGGGGGTGTCGTCGCAACGGGTCCGTGGGGCGCGTTCAGGGAGTGGCGAGGGTCCCGACGAGGACGAACTCGTTGTACGGGAAGACCTTTCCGACCGGCCGCGGGAAGGGGAAGGAGTAGGTCCGGGCGACGTCGAGCCCCGCCTTCTCCGCGTGGCGCCGCAGTTCCTCGAAGCCGACGAAGCGCACGTGCGTGGCGTCCGTCTTGTAGCCGGATTCCTGTGGGGTGATCAATACGACCGATCCGCCGGGCTTCACCAGCGGGAGGTACTGCGCGAGGACGTCGACCGCCATGCCCTCTTCCATGTGCTCCAGGACATGGGCGCAGAGCAGGCTGTCGAAGGATCCGGGACCGCAGTCCTCGGCCTTGGCCAGCTCTTCGGGGGTGTAGGCGTTCAGCCCTCGCTCACGGCAGGTGGTGACGGAGTGGGCGTTGTGGTCGACGCCGACGCTGTCCGGTCCGCAGTTGAGCAGGTTGCGGCCGAGGCCGCACCCGACGTCGAGGACACGGCCGAGCTTGAGGCGGCGCAGATTCCATCTGTAGGGCGCCTGGGTGGGGAGGAACCTCTTGAGTCCCGATTGCTCCAGACGTGCCAGCCGCTGGGTGTACTCGGAGGACTCGGTCCCGGATTCGCGGGCCTTGTCCTGGGTGCCGGCCATCGGCAACCGCCTATCCTTCGCTTTTTCCATGGGGAACCACGACATGCAGGTGATCGCCGATGTGATCGGCGCCACTTCAGGCTAGGGGACGGGCGAGCGGAAGGTAAAGGTCCAAGCGGCTTCGGAGGCACGATTCCTCGGCCCGGCCCGGGCCCCCCGTGGTCGGGGTGGCGACCGGGGACCGCCCCCGTACATCCGTTCACGTGGTGGCCCGGTGGCCCGGAGTCGCCTCCCGCCACGGGGCGAGGCCCGGTCACGGGAGGCGGCTGCCCTCACTCCGCGCGAGTGCGGGCACGGGGGTCAGTCGGCGAGCGCCGGGATGATGTCGGAGCCGTAGGTGTCGATGGTGGCCTCCTTGGCGTCGTGCATGGCGTAGACGGCGAACTGGTCGACGCCCAGCTCCCGCAGCCTGCGCAGTTTCCTGACGTGCTCCTCGGCCGGGCCGAGGAGGCAGAAGCGGTCGACGATCTCGTCGGGGACGAAGGCGGTGTCGGGGTTGTCGGCCCGGCCGTGGTGGCTGTAGTCGTAGCCGTGCCGGTTCTTGATGTACGCGGTCAGCTCCTCCGGCACCATCCCCGAGTGCTCGCCGTACCTGGCGACCAGGTCGGCGACGTGGTTGCCGACCATGCCGCCGAACCAGCGGCACTGCTCGCGCGCGTGCGCCAGGGCCTCCGGGGAGTCGTCGGCCGTCACGTAGGCGGGCGCGGCGACGCAGATGGTGAGCGCGTCGGGGTCGCGGCCGGCCTCGGTGGCGGCCTGCCGGACGGCCTTGACCATCCACTCGGTGAGGAAGGGGTCGGCGAGCTGGAGGATGAAGCCGTCGGCCTTCTGCCCGGCGAGGGCCAGCGCCTTCGGGCCGTAGGCGGCCATCCAGACCGGGAGCCGGCCGTCCTTCACCCAGGGGATGCGGATCGTGCTGCCGTCGACCTCGGCCTCGCGGCCCTCGGCGAGGTCGCGGATGACGCCGATGGCCTCGCCGAGCCGGGCCAGGGTGTTGGGCTTGCGGCCGGCGACCCGCATCGCCGAGTCGCCGCGGCCGATGCCGCAGACGGTCCGGTTGCCGTACATCTCGTTGAGGGTGGCGAAGGTGGAGGCGGTGACCTCCCAGGTCCGCGTCCCCGGGTTGGTGACCATCGGGCCGACGGTCAGTTTGGTGGTGTGCTCCAGGATGCGGCTGTAGATGACGAAGGGCTCCTGCCAGAGCACGGCGGAGTCGAAGGTCCAGCCGTAGCGGAAGCCGTTGCGTTCCGCCCGGCGCATCAGGCCGACGACCGCCGACGCGGGCGGGTCGGTCTGCAGGACGAGTCCGAAGTCCACGACTGCTTCTCCTAGTTCAGGTACTGACAGGTGGAGCGGGGGATGAAGCAGCCGTGTCCGGCCCGGCCGGTGAACTCCCGCTTGTCGATGACGACCTCGCCGCGCGAGAGGACGGTCTCGACCTGGCCGGTGACGGTCTTCCCCTCGTACGCGGAGTAGTCGACGTTCATGTGGTGGGTCTCCGCCGAGAGGGTCTGCCGGACGTGCGGGTCGTAGATGACGACGTCGGCGTCGGCGCCGGGGGCGAGGGTGCCCTTCTGCGGATAGAGGCCGAACATGCGGGCCGGGGTCGCGCAGGCGATCTCGATCCAGCGGCGGCGGTTGATGCGGCCGTCGACGACGGCCTGGTGGAGCAGGTCCATCCGGTTCTCGACGCCGGGCAGACCGTTGGGGATCTTGGAGAAGTCCCCGCGGCCGAGCTCCTTCTGGCCGGCGAAGCAGAAGGGGCAGTGGTCGGTGGAGACGACCTGGAGGTCGTTGGTCCGCAGCCCGCGCCAGAGCGCTTCCTGGTGTTCCCGGGGCCGCAGGGGCGTGGAGCAGACGTACTTCGCGCCTTCGAAGCCGGGCTCGGCGAGGTTGTCGGTGGAGAGGAAGAGGTACTGGGGGCAGGTCTCGCCGAAGACCGGCAGCCCCATGTCCCGGGCGGCGGCAAGCTCCCGCACCGCCTCGTCGGCGGAGACGTGCACGACGTAGAGGGGCGCCCCGGCGACCCGGGCGAGCTGGATGGCCCGGTGGGTCGCCTCGGCCTCCAGGAGCACCCGGCGCACCTCCCCGTGGTAGCGGGGGTCGGTCTCGCCGCGGGCCAGGGCCTGTTCGACGAGGACGTCGATCGCGATGCCGTTCTCCGCGTGCATCATGATCAGGCCGCCGTTGCCCGCCGAGCGCTGCATGGCGCGCAGGATCCGGCCGTCGTCGCTGTAGAAGACGCCGGGGTACGCCATGAAGAGCTTGAAGGAGGTGACGCCCTCCTCGACCAGCTTGTCCATCTCCTTGAGCGTGTGCTCGTTGACGTCGGAGAGGATCATGTGGAAGGCGTAGTCGACGGCGCAGACGCCGTCGGCCTTGGCGTACCAGGTGTCGAGTCCTTCGCGCAGGCTGTGGCCGACGCTCTGGACGGCGAAGTCGACGATGGTGGTGGTGCCGCCCCAGGCGGCGGCGCGGGTGCCGGTCTCGAAGGTGTCGGAGGCGGCGGTGCCGCCGAAGGGCAGCTCCATGTGGGTGTGCGCGTCGACGCCGCCGGGGATGACGTAGCGGTCGGTGGCGTCGATGGTCCGGTCGGCGGTCCAGCGGGCGGCCGCGTCGGAGCCGTGGGTGGCGAGGGCGGCGATGCGGCCGTCCTCGATCAGGACGTCGGCGTGCAGCTCGTCGGCGGCGGTGACGACCAGACCGCCGCGGATGAGGGTACGGGTGCTCACGGGTCTCCCCCTGACAGGAACCGGGTGGGTGCGCTGGGGTGTGAGGGCTTGGGGGGCGGGCTCCCCCGGGCCGACGGGGCCGGCGGCGCGGCCCGGGGGGTGGGGCCCGGGGGGGTGGGGCTAGAGGGCGCGGAGCGCCGCTTCGAGGATCGCGGCCCCTTCCTCGGCCTCGGCGACGGTGAGCGAGAGCGGTGGGGCGACGCGCAGGGAGCTGGTGCTGTGACCGCCTCCCTTGCCGATGAGCAGCCCGTTCTCGCGCGCGGCCTCCAGGACGGCGGCGGCCGCCTCGGGGTGCGGCTCGTCGGTGCCCGGTACGGTCAGTTCGATGCCGATCATCAGGCCGCGGCCGCGGACCTCGCGTACCGCCTCCACTCCGGCGCCGACGGCCCGCAGCCGCTCCAGGAGCAGTCCGCCGACGCGGCGGGCGTTGCCCTGGAGGTCGTGCTCCAGGAGGTGGCCGAGGTTGGCGAGGCCGGCGGCCATCGTCACCGGCGAACCGCCGAAGGTGGAGATGGAGTTGGCGTCCAGGCAGTTCATGACCTCGGCGCGGGCCACGACCCCGCCGACGGACATGCCGTTGCCGATGCCCTTGGCGAAGGTGAGGATGTCGGGCGGTCCGGCCTGGTCGTGGGCCTGCCAGCCCCAGAAGTGGTCGCCGGTGCGGCCCCAGCCGGTCTGCACCTCGTCGGAGATCCAGAGGATGCCGTGCCGGTCGAGGACCCGGCGGAAGGCGGCGTAGAGCCCGTCGGGCGGGGAGGTGAAGCCCCCGACGCCCTGGATCGGCTCGGCGATCAGCGCGGCGACGTCCCGGGTGTGGCCGAGGAGGTCCTCGAGGTCGGCGACGCACGCCTCGATGAAGCGGTCGTCGCTGAGCGCGGCGTACGGACCGCGGGTGCGGACGCCGCCGTGGACGTACAGGGTCTGGAGCGGCGAGAGGGCGGTGGGCGACCAGGAGCGGTTGCCGGTGATGCCGATGGTGGAGAAGGACCGGCCGTGGTAGCTGTTGCGCATGGCCAGGATCTGGTTCGACCGGCGGTGGGTGGTGGCCAGGAGCAGCGCCGTGTCGTTGGCCTCGGTGCCGGAGGTGGTGAAGAAGACGCGCGCGTCGGGGATGCCGGAGAGGGCGGCGATCCGTTCGGCGAGCTCCACCATCGGGCGGTTGAGGTAGAGCGTGGAGGAGTGGATGATCCGGCCGGCCTGTTCCGCGACGGCCTTGGTGACCTCGGGCAGGGCGTGGGCGGTCATGGTGGTGAGGATGCCGCCGAAGAAGTCGAGGTACCTGCGGCCCTCGGCGTCCCAGACGTGGCGGCCCTCGCCGTGGGTGATCTCGAGCGGGTCCCGGTAGTAGAGGGCGACCCAGTCGGGGATGACGGCCTTGTGCCGGTCGTGGAGGGCGCTCACGGGCTCACCAGCCCGTCGTAGGCGTCGGGGCGCCGGTCGCGGTAGAAGGCCCACTGCTGCCGGACCTCCTCGATCAGTCCGAAGTCGAGGTCGCGGACGACGAGTTCCTCGGTCTTGTCGGAGGCGAGGTCGCCGACGAACCGGCCGCGCGGGTCGACGAAGTAGCTGGTGCCGTAGAAGTCGTTGTCGCCGTACTCCTCCTGGCCGACGCGGTTGATCGCGGCGATGAAGTACTCGTTGGCGACGGCGGCCGCGGGCTGCTCCAGCTGCCAGAGGTGCGAGGAGAGACCGCGGTGGGTGGCGGACGGGTTGTACACCAACTGGGCGCCGTTGAGTCCCAGTTGCCGCCAACCCTCCGGGAAGTGCCGGTCGTAGCAGATGTAGACGCCGACCTTGCCGACGGCGGTGTCGAAGACCGGCCAGCCGATGTTCCCGGGGCGGAAGTAGTACTTCTCCCAGAAGCCCTTGACCTGGGGGATGTGGTGCTTGCGGTACTTGCCGAGGTAGGAGCCGTCCGCGTCGATCACGGCGGCGGTGTTGTAGTAGAAGCCGGAGTCCTCGATCTCGAAGACGGGGACGACGATCACCATGCCGGTCTCGCGGGCGAGCTCGCGCATCCGCAGCACGGTCGGCCCGTCGGGGACCGGCTCGGCCCAGCGGTAGTGCTCGGGCTCCTGCACCTGGCAGAAGTAGGGGGCGTTGAAGACCTCCTGGAACCCGATGACCTTGGCGCCCTGCCGGGCCGCCTCGCGGGCGTGCTCCTCATGCTTGGCGATCATGGATTCGGTGTCGCCGGTCCAGGTCGCCTGGACGAGTGCGGCGCGTACGACAGCGGTCATGAGCTGCTCCTTCGGCACGGCGTCAGAGAGCCTCTACGCACGTAGACGCGGTGCGTAGATGGAGAACGTAAGCCCCGTCACACCCCGGAGCAAGACCGCCGCCGCGAAGCAAAGGAGTCGATCATGTTTCATACCCGAGTGGTCCACGTCGGACACGCACCGACACGTCCGGGCCTGTTCCGGTGTGACCGATGTGACCGGCGCGAGGGCGGCTCGCCCGGCCTTCAGGCGCCGGCGAGGCCGGCGACCCGGAGCGCGTGGGACAGGGCCCGGACGTGGGCCGGGGAGAGCGTCCCGGCGGCGTCGAGGAGTTGGGGGACGAGGGTGTACGGGTCGACGGCGGCGAGCCGGGCCGCGTCCTCGGGGGTGCGCACCCGGACGAAGGCGGTGAGCAGGGCACGGGCCTCGGGGTGGTGCTCCTCGGCGCGCAGGGCGGCGCAGGCGCCGGCCAGCTCCTCGACGGGACGGCTCACGCCCTGGCGGAGGAGCTGATCGCAGTCGTCGTCGCGGCCGGCGTCCGCGAGCGCCCCGGCGACGGCGGCGAGCCGGCCGGGCGGCAGCGTGGCCGCCTCCCAGAGCAGGGTGGTCCAGTCGGCGCCGAGTCCCGCGCGGTGGAGTTCCGCGGCGAGCGGGGGCAGCCAGGCGGGCGGACCGGCCAGTGCCTCGCAGAGCAGGGCGTGCGCCTCGCCGCTGCGGCCCTGGGCCCGCAGCCGGCCCAGCGCGTACACCGCGTTTCCGGCGGCGCGCTCGGCCGCGGCGAGGTCGGCGGCGGGGAGGAGGGGGCGCGGCCGGGGTTCGGGGGCGGCCTCGGCCGCGGCGAACCGGGCGCCGCGCGGTGCGGCCGCGTGGTCACCGGCGGTCGGGGGCACGGCGACGGCTTGAGGTACGGCGACGGCCTGGGGGGCTTCCTCCGTCGCGCCCACTTCGCGCGCCCGGTTCTCGGCGTGCCGCCGTTCCCGCTCCCTCAGCTCCCTGCGTTCCCGCAGGGCCTCGGCGCCGCCGGGCCGGCGGTCGTGGGCCACGGCCGCCGCGGCGTAGCGGGCACCGACCCGCGCGGCCGTCGGTCCGGAGGGGGCCTCCCCCAGGTCCTGGAGGAGGGATTCGACGAGGTCCCAGGGCATGATCTCCGTGCCGTCGAAGCAGGCTCGCAGCCCCTCCGGGTCCCGGCTCACGAAGACGCCGTACCAGCCCGCGCCCGGATCCAGACGGCCCGCGAGCTCTCGAAGGCAGCGCGCGAAAGCGTGGACCTCCGCCGGAAGTTGATACACCGTCATACCGCCGCACCGCCCGTGCCCTCGACTGGAACATTCCGGTCCGCGGGCATTCGACCGCAGTCGTGTTACGGGGCGGCTACGGACGGTTTTCAGGAGAGGACGCGTCGGTGGGGAACGTCACGGCGATGCCGGTGTGCGGGCGTTTCCCGAGGCGGGCGACCATGGCGGGCCAGTCCACGAACCAGAACTGCCAGGTGTACTTCCGGGCGAGCAGCTTGCGCACCTGGCGCAGCTCCTCGCCGGTCAGCAGGCGGGCGGTGCCCGCCGTCGCGGTCGCGTCAGGGGCGACGTTCCCGCGCAGGTCGCAGACGGCGACCGTGACCCGGGGGTCGTTGCGCAGCCGCTTGACCTTCCAGGAGTCCGTACGGGTCCATGCGTAGAGCTCGTCGCCCTCCACCGCGTACCAGACGGGCGTCGCCACGCCGGTGCCGTTCCTGCGGAAGGTGGTCAGGCTGACATAGCGGCCGCGTCGCAGCTCCTCGGGCATCATGCGGCCGAGGCTATGCCACCGGGCCGGAGGCCCCAACAAGGCCCCCGGGCCGCTCCCCCACGGCTCCGGGCGCCCGAGGGATCGGACCGGCTCGGGGGGTCAGACCGGGACGAGCGCGCAGCGCGTGACGACCTCGTCCAGGGAGAGGCCGAGGACGCCGGCTAGGGCCGCGACGGTGAAGAAGGCGGGGGTCGGGGCCCGTCCGGTCTCGATCTTGCGGAGCGTCTCGGCGGAGAGGCCGGCGGCCGTGGCGATCTCGGCCATGGACCTGTCGCCGCGCGCTTCGCGCAGCAGCAGGCCGAGGCGCTCGCCGCGCTCGCGCTCTTCGGGAGTCAAGGGGGTACGTACCATCCACCCATTCTAATACCGGTATAGTAATTGGCGTCATGGGCTCACGACGGAGGCGTCCCCGCAGGCGAAGCGCGAGACCGGCCGGGTCGTCGACCACGAGGGACCGCCCGGACCCGGCGCCTCGCTCGACCGGGTCCGGCGCCCGTCCCTCCTGACCCGGCACCCCGGCACTCCGTTCGAACGGCCCCGGTTCAGCCCCGGGGCCGTACGACCATCGCCGAGCCTCCGCCCCTGCGGGTTGTCTCCGCCGCCGCCACCCAACGGCCGTCCGGCAGCCGCTGGACGCCGGTCGCCGCCCCGATCTCCGGGTTCTGCCGGAAGGCGTGGCCGATCGCCTCCAGTTCGCCGCGCAGCTTGCTGTTCCAGAGACCCGGTTCGAGCTCCGTCGTCGTCTGGTTCCGCTGGCTGGCCCGGGGCGCGGCGATGGCGTCGACGAGGGGCAGTCCCCGGTCGACGACGCCCGTCAGGGTCTGCAGCACGGTGGTGATGATCGTCGCCCCGCCCGGCGAGCCCAGGGCGAGGACCGGCCGGCCGTGCCGGTCGAGCACGATGGTCGGGGCCATCGACGAGCGGGGGCGCTTGCCGGGGCCGGGCAGGTTCGGGTCGTGGACCGCCGGGTTCGCCGGGACGAAGGAGAAGTCGGTCAGTTCGTTGTTGAGCAGGAAGCCGCGCCCCGGCACGGTGATCCCGCTGCCGCCGGTCGACTCGATCGTGAGGGTGTAGGCGACGACGTTCCCCCACCGGTCGGCCACCGTGAGGTGCGTCGTGTTCTCGCCCTCGTACGTCGTCGGCGCCGCCGTCCCGCCCCGCGCGCAGTCGGCGGGGTGACGCGGGTCCCCCGGCGCGAGCGGGCTGGTCAGGACGGCGTCGTCGCGGATCAGGCAGGCGCGCGAGTCCGCGAACCGCTGCGAGAGCAGGCCGCGGACGGGCACGTCCTCGAAGGCGGGGTCGCCGACCCAACGGCCCCGGTCGGCGAACGCGATCCGGCTCGCCTCGATGAAGCGGTGCAGGTACGCGGCCTCGGAGGCGGCCGAGAGATCGGTCCGCTCCAGGATGTTGAGCGCCTCGCCGACGCTGGTGCCGCCGGACGAGGAGGGCGCCATGCCGTACACGTCGAGGCCGCGGTACGAGATCTTCGTGGGCCGGCGCCGTTCGGTCTCGTACACCGTGAGGTCGCGCTCCGTCAGGTCCCCGGCGCGGACCACCCGCGTCGCGCCCGGCCGTACCGGCGGCTTGCGCACGGTGTCGACGATGTCCCGGGCCAGCGGGCCGCGGTAGAGCGCGCCGACGCCTTCCCGGCCGAGCTTCTCGTACGTACGGGCGAGGTCCGGGTTCTTGAAGGTGGAGCCGACGACGGGGAGGGCGCCGCCCGGCAGGAAGAGCTTCGAGGAGGCGGGGAAGTCGCGGAAGCGGGCCTCGTTGGCGGCCGTCTGCGCGCGGAAGGTCGGGTCGACGGTGAAGCCGTCGCGGGCCAGCCGCGTGGCGGGGGCGAGAAGGCGGCGCAGCGGCTTGGTGCCCCAGGCGTCGAGGGCGGTCCGCCAGGTCGCCGGGGTGCCGGGGGTCCCGACGCTGAGGCCGCTGGTCATGGCCTCCTCGAAGGGGAGGGGTTCGCCGTCCTCGACGAAGAGGCGCGCGTCGGCCGAGAGCGGCGCGGTCTCGCGGCCGTCGACCGTGCGCACCGTACGGCTCGCGGCGTCGTAGTGGACGAGGTAGCCGCCGCCTCCGATGCCGGCGGAGTAGGGCTCGGTGACGCCGAGGGCCGCGGCCACGGCGACGGCCGCGTCGACGGCGTTGCCGCCGTCGCGGAGCACCTCGATCCCGGCGGCGGAGGCGTCCGGGTCGACGCTGGCGACGGCTCCGCCGTACCCGACGGCGACCGGTACCTTCGCGGGGCCGGGGGCCGGGGGGCCGGACCGGGTCACGGCCGCCGGAGCGGCCACCGCCCCGGTCGGCGGGGCCGCCGCCCCCACCGCCAGCAGCACGGTCGTGGCGACGACGAGAACCGACCCGTTGCGGGCCACGGAACGACGCATCCCTACCTCCAGTCAACAGCCGTCCGCGCAGCGTAACTTCCGGGCGGCCGCATCGTCAGGACCGCCTCGGACGCGCCGCGGCGCCCCCGCTAGCATGCGCGCCCATGAATGAAGACCTGCGCAATGTCGTCCTCGGCGTGCTCGCGACCGGAGTCAGCGCGTCGCTGGGCTGGCTGACCCGCACCTACGCGTGGCGCCGCGGGCTCCGGCGCAAGCAGGCGTTCTTCGGGCTCCCCAGCGGGTCCGAGTGCGTCCTGGTGATGAACCGCAAGGCGGGCAGCGACGCCGCGGTGCACAACGTCGACGTCTCCGCGCTCCTGGAGCTCTCCGCGCTGATAAAGGACTGCGGGGCGAAAGCCCATATCGTCCAGCACGACATGGCGCGCCAGGGCCTCGGCGACCGTACGGAGTTCTGCGTCGGCGGGCCGTACTCCAATCGGCGGATGGCGGCCCATCTGGCCTCCCTGCTGCCCGGTCTGACGATGAACGTGGAGTCGGATCCGGTCGCCGACCGGGGCATGATCACGGTCGGGGGCGAGGTGTACCGCGGGGTGCAGGGCGAGCGGGAGTACGTCCTCCTCGCGAGGCTCACGGGCGGCGAGGGCGGCCGGCCGGTCTTCCTCTTCTGCGGACAGTTCGCCGTCACCAACCAGGCGGCGACCCGCTATCTCGCGCGGCACCACGAGAAGCTGGCCCGCAGCTACGGCTCCGGCCCCTTCGTGCTCCTGCTGAAGGTGGTCAACTCCGAGGCGTACGGACCCGACGTGGTGGAGCTGGTCGCCGACGTGACCCGGGCGGCGCGGACGGCTACCGCACCCGAAGCGGCAGCGACTTGATGCCGTTGACGAAGTTGGAGACCAGCCTGCGGGGCGGGCCGGCCGGGGCGAGGCGGGTGAAGGCGCCCCGCGCCGCCGCCTCCCGCACCTCCTCGTGGAGGACGCGCAGCTGAAGCCGGGCGAAGTGGGCGCCCAGACAGACGTGCGGGCCGTCCCCGAAGGAGACGTGGGGGTTGGGGCGCCGGGCGAGGTCGAGCCGCAGGGGGTCGGGGAAGACCCGTTCGTCATGGTTGGCGGAGGCGTGGAAGACGACGACCTTCTCCCCCGCGGCGATGGTCCGACCGGCCAGTTCGGTGGGGCGGGCGGCGGTGCGCCGGAAGGAGAGCACCGGCGGGTGGACGCGCAGGAGCTCCTCCACGGCGCTGTCCACGGACACCTCCCCGTCCCACAGCCGGCGTCGCTCGCCGGGGTGTTCGGCGAGGGCGAGCAGTCCCCCGGGGGCGGCGGAGCGCACGGTGTCGTTGCCGGCGACGGTCAGCAGGAAGAAGAACATCTCCAGCTCCGCGTCCCGGAGTTCGCCCGTCGCCAGCGCGGTCATCACGTCGTCGGCGGGGTGGAGCCGCTTGTACGCGGCCAGGTCCCGGGCGTACGCGAACATCTCGGCCAGCATGGCCGGGGAGCGCGGGTTGACGGGCCGGCCCTCGGGGTCGAGGACGGGCGGCTCGTCGGGGTCCTGGTAGGCGATGACCCGCTCGGTCCAGGCGAGCAGGAGGCCCCGGTCGGGCGCGGGGACGCCGAGGAGGTCGGTCAGATTGAGCAGGGCGTAGTCGTCGGTGACCGCGCGGACGAGATCCACCTCGGGCCCCGCCTCCGCCGCGGCGGCGAGCAGCGTCCGGGCCCGCTCGCGGGCGGTGGCCGCGAAGCGCTCGATCCGTCGGGGGGTGAAGGCCCGGCTGACGAGCCGTCGGAGCCTGCCGTGGTCATGACGGTCGCCGGCGTCCGCACGCGCGTGGGGATCCGGCGCCGGGTCCTGATTGAGCATCATGCGCCGGATGAACGGCAGGTCGGCGGGGTCGGGGTCACGGATCTGCGTGGCGCCGAGGGACGAGGAGAAGGTGGCGGCGTCCTTGAGCACCCGGACGACGTCCGCGTGGCGGGTGACGGCCCAGAACCCGGGGCCGGCGGGCCAGCCGAGCACGGCGTACTCCTCCTGCCAGGCGACCGGATACCGGTCGCGCAGGGTCCGGAAAGCCGCGTGCGGCAGGCCTCGGGCGTAGCGGCGGGGGTCGAAGACATCGGGCACGCCGGGTACGTCGCTCGGACTCTCCACGGGACCAGCTTGGCACGGACGGCCGGGGCGCGGACCCGATCGAGTCCGAGACCGGCCGGGGCCGGTGCTCCATGGGCGGTGACGCGGGCGGATACTGGCCGTGGGACCGCGTCGCAGGCGCCGGCGACCACGAAAGGGGGGACGGTCGGATGGAGTTCACCCCGCTGCCGTACCTTGACGAGCACGCGACCGTCGTCCCCGCGGAGGCCGAGACCGTCTGGCGCGAGCTGCTCGCCGCGGTCGACGGAACCTTCTCCCACCCCCGAGGGGCACGCTACGCCCGGCTCGTGGGATGCGCCGACCCCACGGCGTCCGGACCGCGCCCGCTCGTCGCGGGCTCCACGCTGCCGGGCTTCCGGGTGGTCCGCGCGGACCCCGACCGCGAGCTGGCGCTCGAAGGGCGCCACCGGTTCTCGGTGTACGCCCTGACCTTCCGTCTCGACCCCGCGGGCCCGGGCCGGACGCGACTGCGCGCGGAGAGCCGGGCCTCCTTCCCCGGCCCGTCGGGCGCTCTCTACCGGCTGCTGGTGGTCGGTACGGGCGGGCACGCCGTCGGCATGCGCCGCCTGCTGGCCTCGATCGGCCGCCGCTGCGCCTAGGTCGTGTCCGGGCAGAGCCCGTGCACTCAGCCGGGCGGGCCGGTGGGGCCGTGTCCCGTCTCACATCCGACATCGGGGAAAAAGATCGGATTGTCGCAACCCTTCCGGCCCCGTGGCCCTCTCTCCCCGGGAAAGAGATCCACACCGGAGGTCGTCCCACGTGAACCGCATACGCCCGCGTCCCCTGCTCACCGCCGCCGCCGGGGCGCTCGCCCTGGCCGCCCTCACCGCGTGTTCCGGCGGGACGACGGCGGCCGACGACGGCAAGCCGGCCAAGCCGGCGACGCGGATCTCGGTGAACCTCACCGGTCAGCGCGCGAACGCGGGCGAGCCGGTCGTGGTGCGCCTCGCCGAGGGGAGGCTGGCCCGGGTCGAGGTGACCGACTCGCGGGGTGCGCGGCTCGACGGCACGGTCGCGGCCGACGGCCGGAGCTGGACCTCCTCGCGGAAGGCCGCCCCGGGGACTGCCTACGCGATCCAGGCGAAGGACACGGGCGGCGGCAGCGCCACCGCCGCCTTCACCACCGCCCCGCCCGAGAAGGTCAACAAGCTGACGCTGGCGCCCGGCAAGAACACCACCGTCGGCATCGGCCAGCCGCTGTCGATCGTCTTCGACCACCCGGTCAAGAACAAGGCGGAGGTGGAGAGGCACCTGCGCGTCACCACCTCGAACCGCACCGAGGGCTCCTGGGGCTGGATGCGCGACTGGTCCGGCAAGGACAGGGTGGACTGGCGGCCGAAGGAGTACTGGAAGCCGGGCACCAAGGTCACGCTGGACGCCCGGCTGAACGGCGTCGACTCGGGCGCCGGCGGCTGGTTCGTCCGCGACTACACCACCACCTTCGGCATCGGCGCGCGGCAGGTCGTCAAGGTCGACCTCGACCGTCACCGGCTGACCCTGCTGCGGGACGGCGCGGTGGTGAAGGACGTGCCCATGTCGGCCGGTACGCCCGGTGGCGACAAGGCGTCCTGGCGGGGGAAGACGGTGCTCATGTCGAAGGAGGGCACCATCAACATGCGCTCCGAGACCGTCGGACTCGGAGACGCCTACGACAAGATGGTCGACTTCTCCATGCGGCTGACCTGGTCCGGGATGTACGCGCACGCGGCGCCCTGGAACGCCTCCTACTTCGGCAGCGCCAACAGGAGCTCGGGCTGCATCGGCATGAGCGACGCGGACGCGCGGTCCGTGTACGACGCGGTGCGGGTCGGGGACCCCTTCGAGATCACCGGCTCCGACGCCAAGGGGACCCAGGCCCTGAACAACGGCTACGGCGAGTGGAATCTGTCCTGGGCGGAGTGGCGTTCCAAGAGCGCACTTAACTGACAGCTCGTCCAATAATCGTTACCCGCACGTAACTCACCGACCAGTTACCCCGAGTAAGTCTCCGCGGTTACCGTCGGGTCACTTTCACTGCCCCCCATCAGTGACACCCAGTGAGGAGTGACCCGTGCGCATACCCCTGGCCCTCGCCGTCTCGGCCGCTCTCGTGGCGGGGACGGCGTTCGGGCTCGCGCCCGCCGCCGATGCCTCGGAGACCGGCATCCGCTTCGTGGACATCGCCGGCGACGGCGGCACCGTCCTCAAGGCCAACGTCGTCACCCCGGCCGGAGCCGACGGCTCCGCCCGCTACCCCGTCATCGTGCTCCCCACCAGCTGGGCGATGCCCCAGATCGAGTACCTCGCCCAGGCGAAGAAGCTCGCCGACTCCGGTTACGTCGTGGTGAGTTACAACTCCCGCGGCTTCTGGCAGTCCGGCGGCGAGATCGAGACCGCGGGCCCCAAGGACGTCGCCGACGCCACCAAGGTCATCGACTGGGCGCTCGCCCACACCCCCGCCGACCCCGCCAAGGTCGGCATGGCGGGCGTCTCGTACGGCGCCGGGATCAGCCTGCTCACCTCCGCGCGCGACAAGCGCGTCAAGGCCGTCGCCGCCCTGAGCGGCTGGGCCGACCTCATCGAGTCGATCTACAGCGGCCGCACCCAGCACCGCCAGGCCGCCGGCCTGCTCGGCGGCGCCGGCTTCCTCACCGGCCGCCCCGGGCCGGAACTCCGTTCCATCCTCGACGACTTCCTCTCCTCCGACCTCACCAAGGAAGAGGGGATGATCGCCTGGGGCAAGAAGCGCTCGGCCGCCACCTACCTGGACCGGATCAACGCCAACGGCGCCGCGATCATGCTCGGGAACGCCTGGGGCGACACCATCTTCCCGCCCAACCAGTACGCCTCCTTCTACGAGAAGCTCCAGGGCCCCAAGCGCCTGGAGTTCCGCCCCGGCGACCACGCCACCGCCGAGGCGACGGGTCTGCTGGGACTGCCCAACGACACCTGGACCAACGCCCACCGCTGGTTCGACCGCCATCTCAAGGGCGCCGACAACGGCATCGACCGCGAGCAGCCCGTCCAGCTCAAGCCCCGCTCCTCCGGCGGCTACGAGGGCTACCCCGACTGGAAGTCGGTCGGCGCCGACGAGGCCAGGATCGCGCTCGGCGGCTCCCGGAAGATATGGGCCAACGTCGACTCCGGCGCCAACGGCGGCGTGGTCCTCCTCTCCAACCTCCTGGACCAGTTCCTCCACACCCCGCCCGTCGCCTCCATCCCGCTGCTCCCCCGCGCCTTCGCCGGCGTCTGGCAGTCCGAGCGGTACGACACCGCCCGGAAGGTGCGCGGCACGGCCAGGCTGCACACCACGGTCACCTCCACCAAGGAGAGCGGCACCCTCGTCGCGTACCTCTACGACGTGGGCCCGCTCGGCCTCGGCAAGCTGGTCAGCAACGCCCCGTACACCTTCCACGGACAGACGCCCGGCCGGCCGTTCACCGTCGACCTGGAGCTGTTCTCCACGGCCTACGACGTGCCGGCAGGTCACCGTCTCGCCGTGGTCGTGGACACGGTCGACCCGCTCTACATCGAGCACAACCCGACCGGCGCGCAGCTGACCTTCTCCTCGCCGTCGACCGACCCGTCGTACGTGTCGGTTCCGCTGCGGGAGGAGTGATCACCGGCTGCTGCCGGACGGGTACGGCCCCCTCGCGAGCCGCCGTGCGGCCGCGGTGTCCCCGGTGGCGCCTCACGCGCCGGTGGGAGGCCCCCCGCCCGGCAGCAGCGTCCCCCGGTCGGGGGGAGGGAGCTCCACGGCCTTGGTCTTGGGGTTGCGGCGCTCCCTCCTCGCCACCCAGGTGGCGAACCACGAGAGCAGCACGCACATGCCGATGTAGATCGGCGAGATGACCATCACGACGGGGATGAACGGCAGGTCGTAGTCGAGGTTCGACGCGATCAGCTTGCCGGCGTGCAGGAACTCCTCGTAGGTGATGAGGAATCCGAGCGAGGTGTCCTTCAGCGCCACCACCAGCTGGCTGATGATGGTCGGCAGCATGGCGCGGAGGGCCTGCGGGACCAGGACGTAGGTCATCACCTGCGTCTTGCGCATGCCGAGCGCGTACGCCGCCTCCCGCTGCCCGCGGTCGACCGAGTCGACGCCGGTGCGGAACACCTCGGCGAGCACCGAGCCGTTGTAGAGGGTCAGTCCGGCGACGAGCGCGGGCAGCGGCTGGACCTTGAGCGCGACGAAGATGAAGAAGATCATCACCAGGACGGGCATCGCGCGGAAGAACTCGACGAAGAGCGTCGAGACCCAGCGCAGGATCCGGTGCTCGGAGAGCCGGCCGGCGGCCAGGATCCCGCCGAGCACCAGGGAGAGCACCGAGGCGTAGGCGAAGGCCTTGAGGGTGTTGCCGAGGCCGCGAAGCAGCAGCTCCTGGATGCCCTCGTAGGTGAACGGTGCCCACTTGGTCGCAGTGAACTGCCCCGTGTCGAAGAGGAGGGAGAGGATCCAGCCGATCAGGGCGAGGATCACCACGGTCGAGAGGACGCCGTAGAGCCGGTGGCGCCGCCGGGTGAGCGGGCCCGGGATGTCGTAGAGGGCGGTGGACTGGCTCATCGGGCGACTCCCCAGCGCTTCTCCATGATGTTGAAGATCGCGCTGATGGTGAGGGTGATGATCAGATAGCCGACGGCGATCCAGACGAAGGTCCAGATGATGTTGTAGCCGAGTTCGCTCAACGTCTTGTAGGTGCCCAGGAGTTCGGTGACGCTGAAGGCTCCGGCGATGGCCGAGTTCTTGGCGAGCGCGATGAGCGTGGAGCCGATGGGCGGGATGACCGAGCGGAACGCCTGGGGCAGGACGACGGTGCTCAGGGTCTGCCCGAAGGTCATGCCGAGGCTGCGGGCCGCCTCGCCCTGGCCGCGCGGCACGGTGTTGATGCCCGAGCGCAGCACCTCGCAGATGAAGGCCGAGGTGTAGCAGCCGAGGGCGAGGACCGCGAACAGCTCGAAGGGGAGCACGAGTCCGAAGCGGGGCAGGCCCAGCATCACGGCGAAGAAGAGCAGGGTGAGCGGGGTGTTGCGCAGGACGGTCACCCAGACGGCTCCGAAGACGCGGAAGGAGCCGACCGGGGCGACCCGGAAGGAGGCCATCAGGAAGCCGAGGACGAGGGCCAGGGCCGAGGCGTAGACGGTGAGTTCGACGGTGCCGAGGAAGCCGTCGCCGTAGAGGGAGAAGTTCTGTGTCAGGACGTCCATGTCGCCGTTCTCCTCCTCAGTTCGCCGGGTAGCGGTCGATGGCCGGCGGCGCGGGGGCGGGCACCCCGGACAGGCCGAGGGTCGCGTCGTACGCCTTCTTCCAGTCGCCGTTCTTCTCGTGCGCGGCGAGGGCGTCGTCGAGGGCGAAGCGGAGGGCGTTGTCGTCGTGCGGGACGCCGATGCCGTACGGCTCCTGGGAGAACGGCTTGCCGACGACCTTGAGTTCGTCGGGGGCCTTGGCGGCGTAGCCCATCAGGATGGTGTCGTCGGTGGTGACGGCGTCGACCTGGAAGGTGAGCAGGTTGTCGACGCAGACGGAGTAGGTGTCGTAGGCGACGAGGTCGGCCTTGGGGTAGTCCTTCTCGATCCGCTGGTACGGGGTGGAACCGGCGGCCGAGCAGACCCGTTTGCCGTCGAGGTCCTGGGGGCCGTGGATGTCGTTCTCGTCGGTACGGACGAGCAGGGACTGGCCCGCCATGTAGTACGGGCCGGCGAAGCCGACGAGCTTCTTGCGGTTGGCGTTGATCGTGTAGGTGCCGACGTAGTAGTCGATCTGGCCGTTCTGCAGGGCTGTCTCGCGGTTGGCGGAGGCGATGGTGCGGTACGCGAGGGTGGCGGGGTCGAAGCCGAGGGAGGCCGACATCATCTTGGCGATCTCGATGTCGAAGCCGGAGAACGTCCCGGTGGCGGGGTCCCTCTCGCCCATATAGGGCTGGTCCTCCTTGACGCCGACGACCAGGTGGCCGCGCCGCTTCGCCTTCTCCCACGTCGGGGAGGAGGGCAGCCGGAAGTCGGTCCGGACCTGGTAGACGGGCAGGGCGTCCGGCTGCGGTCCCTTGACCGGTGGGCTGCCCTCCCTGCCGCAGGCGGCCGTCACGGCGGCGGCGAGCAGCAGCACGAGGGCGGCGAGGGTTCGTTTCGTACGGTGCATGGCGTCCCTCCCCGGTCAGTGCTTGAGGATCTTGGACAGGAAGTCCTTGGCGCGCTCGCTGCGCGGGGCGGTGAAGAAGTCCTCGGGCGTGCGGTCCTCGACGACCCGGCCGTCGGCCATGAACACGACGCGGTGGGCGGCGGAGCGGGCGAAGCCCATCTCGTGGGTGACGACGACCATGGTCATGCCCTCGCGGGCGAGCTGTCGCATGACCTCAAGGACCTCGTTGATCATCTCGGGGTCGAGGGCGGACGTCGGCTCGTCGAAGAGGAGCGCCTTGGGGTCCATGGCGAGTGCGCGGGCGATGGCCACGCGCTGCTGCTGGCCGCCGGAGAGCTGGGCGGGGAACTTGTCCGCGTGGTCGGCGAGGCCGACCCGGTCGAGGAGTTCGCGTGAGCGCCGGTCGGCCTCCTCGCGCTTGCGCCCGCGGACCTTGATCTGGGCCAGCGAGACGTTGGCGAGGACGGTCTTGTGGGCGAAGAGGTTGAACGACTGGAAGACCATGCCGACTTCGGCCCGGAGCCGGGCGAGCGCTCTGCCCTCCTCGGGGAGGGGGCGTCCGTCGACCAGGATCTCGCCCGACTCGACCGACTCCAGCCGGTTCATCGCCCGGCAGAGGGTCGACTTGCCCGATCCGGACGGCCCGATGACCACCACCACCTCCCCGCGCCCGACGGTGAGGTTGATGCCCTGCAGGACGTGCAAGGTGCCGAAGTGCTTGTTGACGTCACGCAGCTCGATCAACGGATCGACGACGGCCATACGCTGCCCTGCCCCATTTCTCAGCGGTGTCGAGGTCAGCGCAAACTATTCAGCACGAAAAGGGACGTGCCGACCGACACGCATGAAACGGGGATAAGCCGTATTTACTGCCGAAGGCGAGGAAAACGGTCAGTACTCGGCGGCTTCCGCGTACACCTGGGAGAGTTCGGGCGATCCGCTCACGGCCCAGTCGAGTCCGGCCTCGACCACGTTGATCTCCCGGCCGGAGGCCAGCCGGACGATCGGCTGCCCGCCGGGCCACAGCTGCCAGCTCGCCCCGGGCACCGTGCGCACGATCACCGTGCCCAGATAGAGGCCGGCGTCATTGCCCAGCCAGGGCAGCTCCTCCGGATCGTCGCGCCAGCGCGGAGTGAGCTGGTCGATCGCCCCGAGCGAGCGCGGAGTGTCATCCAGGGCGATCCCGGCCTCCTCGGCCCTGGCGCGCAGCAGCTCGCACTCGGCGAGCAGCTCCCCCATCCCCTCCGGGTCACGGTCGAAGGCCGCGGCCAGCGGGGTGCTCTCGGCTTCGCGCCGCTTGCGCCAGTTGTCCAGGAACGGGATGTACATCCGTCCAGCGTCGCACCGGACCCTCGCCCGGCACCACCCGGCGCGCGGAGATCGTCCGGGCGCCGGGGCGCGCGGCGAACCCCCGGCGCGCGGACCGGCGCGCGCCGGGGGGTCAGATGTCCAGGTCGACGACGACCGGGGCGTGGTCGGACGCGCCCTTGCCCTTGCGCTCCTCGCGGTCGACGTAGCTGTCCTTCACGGCGTCGGCGAACGGCTTGTTGCCGTACACGAGGTCGATCCGCATGCCCTTGTTCTTCGGGAAGGAGAGCTGGCGGTAGTCCCAGTACGTATAGGGGTGGTCGTACTTGAGGGGGCGCGGGACGATGTCGGTCAGCCCGGTCTCGCGCAGACCGGCGAGCGCCGCCCGCTCGGGGGCGGTGACGTGCGTGGCGCCCTCGAAGAGGGAGATGTCCCAGACGTCGTCGTCGGTCGGGGCGATGTTGTAGTCACCGAGGACGGCGAAGGGGCGCCCGCCCGCCGCGTCCTCGGCGACGGCGGCCTGGAGCGCCTCCAGCCAGCGCAGCTTGTAGGCGTAGTGCTCGTGGGCGACCTCGCGGCCGTTGGGGACGTACACCGACCAGACGCGCACCGGGCCGCAGGTCGCGGAGATCGCGCGGGGCTCCTGCGCGGTCTCGTAGTCGGGCGCGCCGGGCAGGCCCATGACGACGTCGTCAAGGCCCACCTTGGAGAGCAGGGCGACGCCGTTCCACCGCCCGGTGGCGTGGACGACGGAGGCGTATCCCAGCTCGCGCAGCTCGTCGGTGGGGAACTGCTCGGCGGTGCACTTGGTCTCCTGGAGGCAGAGCACGTCCGTGCCGCTGCTCTCCAGCCAGGCCAGGAGGCGGGGCAGCCGGGCGGTGATCGAATTGACGTTCCACGTGGCGATGCGCATGGCCGCAAGCCTAACGGCGGGGTGTGACAGTCACCGCGTCCGCGGCCGCGGCGCGGTCACAGCTCGGTGGAGTCGCCGGGGGTCAGCCGGCCGTGGTCCGTGCCGCCGAGTGCGCCGATCTGGCGGTCGTAGATCGGCCGGGCGAGGTCGGTGAGCAGGGCGTCGTGGATGTCGTAGGCCCGGCGCGGTCTGATCTCGCGGACGTAGTCGATGACCTCGGAGATCTTGTTCCAGGGGGCCATCACCGGCAGCATCAGGGTGTCGACGGGCCGGCCGGGCAGGGTCAGGGCGTCGCCGGGGTGGAAGACCGCGTCGTCGACCAGGAAGCCGATGTTGGTGACCCGGGGGATGTCCGGGTGGATCACGGCGTGCAGCTCGCCGTGGACCTGCACCTCGAAGCCGGCGGCGGTGAACGTGTCGCCGTCGCCGACGGTGTGGACCCGGCCGGGGAACGCGGCCGAGAGCTGCTCGGCCACGCTCCGCAGCGTCCAGATCTCGGCCGCCGGGTTGGCCTCGAGACCGGCCCGCAGCCGTCCCTCGTCGAAGTGGTCGGGGTGCTCGTGGGTGACGAGGACGGCGTCGGCGCCGAGTGCGGCGTCCTCCTCGCTGAACCCGCCGGGGTCGACGACGAGGGACCGCCCCGCCTTCTCCAGGCGGATGCAGGCGTGCGACTTCTTCGTCAGCTTCACAGGGGTCCCCCTCACGACGGCATGGAACGGCCCACCCTACGGGGTGGTCTCCTCCTCGATCACCCGCCGCACCACGCGCAGGGCGCTGTCGGCGGCGGGCATCCCGCAGTAGACCGCCGTCTGCAGCAGGACCTCCCGGATCTCCGCCGGGGACAGTCCGCTGCGCAGGGCGGCCCGGGTGTGGTCGGCGAGGGCGTCGAGGTGACCGCCGGCGATCAGGGCGGTGAGGGTGACGCAGCTGCGGGTGCGGCGGTCCAGGCCCTCGCGGTTCCACACCTCGCCCCAGGCGTAGCGGGTGACCAGGGCCTGGAACTCGGCGCCGAACCCGTCGTCGAGCACCTGGTCCACATGGGCGTCGCCGAGGACCTCGCGGCGCAGCTTGAGGCCTTCGTCGTACGGGTCGGGCCGCACGGAACCCGTTCCCTCGGGGACGGCCGCCGACGGGGCGATCTCGGCGACGGGGGCGACCGGGGCGGAGACGGGCGGCATCGGCGGGGCGGGCAGGGCGCTCTGGGTGTCGTGGACGATCCCCGCGAAGTGGCCGGTGAGGAGGTCGGTGACGGCTCCGGGCTGTTCGACCGGGGCGAGGTGGGAGGCGCCGGGGACGACGGCGAGCCGGGCGTCGGCTATCCCGGCGACCAGGGTGCGGGCCTCGGCGGGGCCGGTGACCTGGTCGTCGGAGCCGACCAGGACCAGGGCGGGGACGCCGATCCGGCCCAGGGCGTCGCGGACGTCGAAGAGGGCGAGGGCCTCGCAGGCGCCGACGTAGCAGCCGGGGTCGGTCGTGCGCACCATCTGGACGGCCCACTCGACGATCGCCGGCTGGCCGGCGGCGAAGCCCGGGGTGAACCACTGCTCGGGGGCGGTGCGCGCCATGGGTTCGAGGCCGTGGGTCCGGACGACGACCCCGCGCTGGCGGAACTCGTCGGCGCTGCCGAACCGGGGCGAGGCGGCGATCAGGGCCAGGGAGGCGACCCGGTGGGGTGCCCGCAGGGCGAGGTCGAGTCCGACCGCGCCGCCGATGGAGCAGCCCGCGTACCCGAAGCGCTGGACGCCCAGCTCGTCGAGGGTGGCCAGGAGCCGGTCGCCCAGCTCGGCGACGGTGGTGAAGGACCGGGCGGGGGCGCCGCCGTGCCCGGGCAGGTCGAAGCGGACGACCCGCCACTGCCGGGTCAGCTCCGGTATCTGCCGGTCCCACATGTGCATGGTCGTTCCCAGCGAGGGGCCGAGGACCAGGACCGGGGCCTGGTCCGGCCCGTCGACGCGGTATTGCAGGGTGTTCGTCGGTGTCTCACTCACGCCCTGCACGCTCTCACATCCCGTGGTCGGCCCGTGGCGGGGGGCGATGAGCACTCTCCGGGGGCGGTGTGCCGACGAGGGCGCTCCGGCCGGAGCGGGCCGGCTCCGGGGCGTCCTCCCGGGGGTGGCGGGCGCCTGTCAGGGCGTGGTGGTGGAGACGACGTAGACGGTCGGGGCCGCCGGGTCGGTGAGGTCGACGGTGAGGTCCTGGCCCGGTCTCGGCTTGTCGCGGGTGATGCTGGTGCCCGACCAGTCGCGGTCGCGCGGGAAGTCCCAGCCGACGATCGAGGCGTCGCGCTCGCCGATGGTGACCTCGCCGGCCGTGAGGCCGGAGCGGCTGGTGCCGAGCCGGTCGAGGAAGGTGTCGAGCTTGCCGGCGCTGGTCGTGAACCGGACGTACAGGCGGCTGGTGCGCCAGTTGCTCGTCTCGTAGTAGGCGACGTCGGTGCTGCCGGCCGGGATGGGGACCTCGAAGATCCGGCGCTTCATCTGGGAGGGCCAGTTGTCCTGGAGGCCCGCGGCCGAGGACTCGCGCTCCTTGTCCCGCCCGCTGTCGCGGCTCTGGCCCGCGGAGATCAGCAGATAGCCGGCCGGGATGCCGACGAGGAGGACGATGATGATCGCCGTCAGCCAGCGGCGGCGGATCATGTGGCGCCGGTCCTCGGGCAGCTTCGTCCGCTGCTCGGGGGAGGCGGACGGGGAGGGGACGGTCATGAGGGCGGGTCCTGGGTGGTGCGGGAGGCGCGTCCGGCGGTGCCGTTGAGCAGTGCCTGGGCGTAGCGCTCGTAGCGTTCGTGGCGTTCGACCCGGCGGCGGTTGGCGCGGCGGAAGCGGCGGGCGACGAGCCGGGCGAGGTCGGCGGCGCCGACCATGCCGGCCTCGGGGCCGAGCTGGGCCTTGGCGATACGGGCCTCGGGGCGGTAGCCGCGGCCGGTCAGATGCCGGCGGAAGGCGTCCCGGGCGGGGCCGATGAGGAGGTCGTCGGCGGCGCTGACGCCGCCGCCGATGACGAAGCAGGAGGGGTCGAGGGCCGCGGCGAGGTTGGCGATGCCGACGCCGAGCCACTGGCCGATGTCCTGGAGCAGCTCCACGCACATGGCGTCGCCCTCGCGGGCCAGCTCGGTGATGAGCGGGCCGGTGATCTCGGGGACGTTGCCCTGGACCCGGTCGATGATGTTGTACGCGACCGGCGAGTCGGCGGCGGCCAGCTCACGGGCCTCGCGGACCAGGGCGTTCCCGGAGCTGTACTGCTCCCAGCAGCCGCGGTTGCCGCAGGGGCAGCGGTGGCCGCCGGGGACGACCTGCATGTGGCCGAACTCGCCGGCGACGCCGTACTTCCCGCGCTTGACCCGGCCCTCCTCCAGGATCGCCCCGCCGATGCCGGTGCCGAGCGTGATCATGACGAGGTGGTCCTCGCCGCGTCCGGCGCCGAAGCGCCACTCGGCCCAGGCCGCGGTGTTGGCGTCGTTGTCCACCATGACGGGGACGGCGAGCCGGGACTCGAGCGCGTCGCGCAGCGGTTCGTTGCGCCAGGCCAGGTGCGGGGCGAAGAGCACCGTGGCCCGCTCGGCGTCGACCCAGCCGGCCGCGCCGATGCCGACGGCGTGCACGTCGTGCCGGTCGGAGAGGTCCAGGACCAGCTCGACGATGGTGTCCTCGACGACCTTGGGGCTCTTGGACTTGTCGGGCGTCTCGGTGCGGAGCTGCTCCAGGATGGTGCCGTCCGCGTCGACGACACCGGCCATGACCTTCGTACCGCCGATGTCGATGCCGACGGTGGGCACCTTCGGGGCGGTCAGGTGGGAGCGCCGTTCGCGGGTGCCGACGGTCCGCAGCACGGTGCCCCGGGCGGAGCCGCGCTGGGTGAGGTCGCGGTAGGTACTCATCGGCTCGATTCTGCCAGGTGGGGTGTCGGGGCGCCGTCACGTGGCGGAGGGGCGCTCCAGTTCGTGGCGGAGGTCCTCCAGCTCGCTGCCGCCGGCCATCTGGCGGGTCAGCTCGTCCAAGGTGACGGCGCCGGCGCCGGTCTTGGTGTGGCTGCCCGACATGAGACCGCGCTTGAGCAGGATGAACCGGTCGCCGACGAGGTAGGCGTGGTGGGGGTTGTGGGTGATGAGCACCACGCCGAGGCCTTGGTCACGGGCGGCGGCCACGTACTTCAGGACCACTCCGGACTGCTTCACGCCGAGCGCGGCGGTCGGCTCGTCGAGGACGAGGACCTTGGCCCCGAAGTGGACCGCCCGGGCGATGGCCACGCACTGGCGCTCGCCGCCGGAGAGGGTGCCGATGGGCTGGTCGACGTCGCGCAGGTCGATGCCCATGCGCAGCAGCTCGGCGCGGGTGGTCCGGCGCATCCGCTCGACGTCCAGGCGCTTGAACGGTCCGGCGCCCTTGGTGGGCTCGGAGCCGAGGAAGAAGTTGCGCCAGACCGGCATCAGGGGGACGACGGCGAGGTCCTGGTAGACGGTGGCGATCCCCCGGTCCAGCGCCTCGCGCGGGTTGGCCAGGGAGACCTCCTCGCCCTCGATGCGGAAGGTGCCGGCGTCGTGCCGGTGGAGCCCCGCGATGATCTTGATGAGGGTGGACTTGCCGGCGCCGTTGTCGCCGAGGACGCAGGTGATCTCGCCCGGGTGGACCTCCAGCGAGACGCCTTCGAGGGCCCGGATGTTGCCGTAGTACTTGCTGACGTCGTCCAGCTCGACCAGCGGCGCCGGATCCGGCGCGGCGGAGGGCGCGGGCGACGGGGCCGGCGGAGGGGTCGTGGTCACTTGGTCGCCTCCACGCGCTTGCGGATCCAGGCGTTCAGCAGGGTCGCCAGGAGGAGCATCGCTCCCAGGAAGAACTTGAACCAGTCCGGGTTCCACTCGGCGTAGACGATGCCCTTGCTGGTCATGCCGAAGATGAACGCCCCGACCGCCGAGCCGATGGCGGAGCCGTAGCCGCCGGTGATCAGGCAGCCGCCGATCACCGCCGCGATGATGTAGATCAGCTCGTTGCCGACGCCCTCGCCCGACTGGACGACGTCGAAGGAGAAGAGCAGGTGCTGGCCGGAGACCCAGGCGCAGAAGGCCACGCCCATGTAGAGGCCGATCTTGGTCTTGAAGACCGGGACGCCGACCGCGCGGGCCGCGTCGGCGCCGCCGCCGACGGCGAAGATCCAGTTGCCGAAACGGGTGCGCAGCAGGATCCAGGTGGCCAGGGCCACCAGGACGAGCCACCACAGGATGGTGACCTTCAGCTCGACGCCGCCGACGGTCAGCTGGGAGGCGAAGAGCTTCCTGGCGGAGGGGAAGCCCTCCATGTCGGCGATCGACTTGGTGGAGACGGTGCCGCTGATCAGCTTGGTGAGACCGAGGTTGAGACCGGTCAGCATCAGGAACGTGCCGAGCGTGATGATGAAGCTGGGCAGTTTCGTGCGGGTCAGCATGAAGCCGTTGAAGACGCCGATGGCGAGGGTGACGAGCAGGGAGACGCCGACGCCGACCCAGACGTTCGCCGTCATCTGGTAGCTGAACATCGAGGAGATCAGCGCGGAGCTGGTCACCATCACGCCGGCCGACAGGTCGAACTCCCCGCCGATCATCAGCAGGGCGACGGGCACCGCCATGATGCCGATGGTGGAGGCGGCGTAGAGGACCGTGCCGAGGCTGGAGGCGCGCAGGAAGCTGTCGGCGACGATCGCGAAGAACAGGAAGACGGCGGCCGCGCCGACGACCGAGCCGAGTTCGGGCCGGGCGAGCAGTTTGCGCAGCGGTGAGGTGCGCAGCAGCCGTTCGTCGACGTGGTCGAGGCCGGACGGGCTGGTGGTGCTCATCGGGTGCCCCGCTCGGTGTACTCCTTGAGCGCGGTGGCGTCGTCCTTGGTGATGATCTGCGGGCCGGTGAGGACCGGCTTGCCGCCGCCGAGGACATCGGCGTTGTACTTGTACAGCCAGAGCAGGTCGACGGCCTCGTACCCCTGGAGGTAGGGCTGCTGGTCGACGGCGAAGCCGAGCGTCCCGGCGCCGAGGGCGGTGGCGACCTTGGCGTTGAGGTCGAAGGTGTCGATCTCCGCGTCGCTGCCGGCGGTCTTCTTCGCCTGGACGGCGGCGTCGGCGAAGGGCGCGCCGAGGGTGACGACCGCGTCGATGGAGGGGTCGGCCTGGAGCTTGGCCTCGATGGACGCCTGCACGTCGGGCATGTTGGTGCCGTCGACGTAGAGGTTCTGCAGGTCGCCGCCGAAGGTCTTCTTCGCTCCGCCGCAGCGCTGCTCGTGGCCGACGTTGCCCTGCTCGTGCAGGACGCACAGGGCCTTCTTGCGCCCCCGCTTGTCGAGTTCCTCGCCGACCGCCTCGCCGGCGACGGCCTCGTCCTGGCCGATGTGGGTGAGCGCGCCGAAGGCCTTGGACTGCTCCGATCCGGAGTTGACGGTGATGACCGGGATGCCGGCCTTCACCGCCTTGGCGACCGCCGTCTTCATCGCGTCCGGCTTGGCGAGGGTGACGATGAGCCCGTCGACGCCCTTCGCGATGTACGAGTCGATCAGCTGCGCCTGCTGCTGGGCCTCGTCGCTGTGGGCGTACAGGAAGTTGATGTTGTCCTTGACGGCGGCCTGCTTGGCGCCGTTCTGGACGATGTCCCAGAAGGTGTCCCCGTCGCCCGAGTGGGTGACCATGGCGAAGGTCCACCTCGGTGTGTCGACGGCGGCCCTGCCCTGGGCGGCGGCGGCCTTGCGGGCGTCCTCGGCCCGCTTGCCCCCCGTACTGCTGCAGCCGGCGAGTGCGGCGGTGAGCGTCACCGCGAGCACGGCGCCGATGGCCGCGCGTACCCCTCCTGTCCGAACCCTGGTCACGAGGCCGTGCCCTCCTTTATGTCCTTCTGCGTGCATTGCAGTATCGGTCATGGGGGTGCGCCCGGCCGTCACCGGGGTTGTCGGTCAGGGCCGGACCAGCAGCTGGAACTCGAAGGAGTACCGCGAGGCCCGGTAGACGTGGGACCCGAACTCGACGGCGCGGCCGGTGTCGTCGAACGTGGTGCGCTCCATCGTCAGGAGCGGCGCGCCCTCCTCCTCGGTGAGCAGCTCCGCCTCGGCGGGGGTCGCCGCGCGGGCGCCCACCGTCTGGCGGGCGCTGTGCAGAGTGATACCGGCGCCGCGCATCAGGCGGTAGAGGCCGGTGGCCTCCAGTCGTTCGGTGTCGAAGTCGAGCAGACCGGCGGGCAGGTGGTTGCGCAGCCGGGCCATCGGCTCGCCGTGGGCGGCGCGGAGCCGTTCCAGGCAGCGGACGTCGCTGCCCTCCGACACGCCGAGCGCGGCGGCGACCCGGGCGGTGGCCGGCTCGACGCGGTTGACCAGGACGAGGGTGGCGGGGCGCTGGCCGGCCGACTCCAGGTCGTCGTAGAGGCTGCTCAGCTCCAGCGGGCGCCGGACCTGGCTGTGCACGACCTGGGTGCCGACGCCCCGGCGGCGGACCAGGAGTCCCTTGTCGACCAGGGTCTGGATGGCCTGGCGCACGGTCGGCCGGGACAGGCCGAGGCGGGTGGCGAGGTCGATCTCGTTGCCGAGGAGGGTGCCGGGCGTCAGGTCGCCGCTCTCGACGGCCGCCTCCAGCTGCCGGGCGAGCTGGTAGTACAGCGGGACCGGGCTGGTGCGGTCGACGGAGAGGTGCGGGAGGGAGGCGACGGACCTCGGCGGGGGCGGGGACTGCTTGGCCACGGGGGCGAGCGTAGTCGGAGGAAAAGATGACAGGAAGTGGTGACGTCCGATTGTCCTGACAAATCCTTGACAGGGGGTCGTGCCGGCAGCACCTTGGGGCCATGCGCATCGGACTGATCGGAACGGGCCGTATCGGGGCCTTTCACGCGGGCGTGCTGGCCCGTCACCCGGAGATCGAATCGCTGGTCGTCGCGGACGCCGACCCGGGCCGGGCGGCGGCCGTGGCGGGGGCGGTCGGGGCCGGGGCCGAGCCGACCGTGGAGGCCCTGCTCGGCCGTCCGCTGGACGCGGTGGTCATCTCCAGCGCCACCGCCGCGCACGCCGAGCTGATCGCGCGCGCCGCGCGGGCCGGGCTCCCGGCGTTCTGCGAGAAGCCGATCGCCCTCGACGTGCCGGGCACCCTCCGCGCGCTGCGGGCGGTGGAGAGCGCCGGCACGGAGCTGCAGCTCGGCTTCATGCGCCGCTTCGACGCCGGCTACCGCGCGGCCCGCGAGGCGGTGCGCGCGGGCCGGCTCGGGCGGCTGCACACGGTCCGGGCGGCCACCTCCGACCCGACGCCGCCGCCCGCCGCGTATCTGCCGCTGTCGGGCGGGCTGTTCCGCGACTGCCTGGTGCACGACTTCGACATCCTGCGGTGGGTGACCGGGCGGGAGGTCGTGGAGGTGTACGCGACCGGCTCGGACGCCGGTCCCGCGATGTTCGGCGCGGCGGGGGACGTGGACACGGCGGCGGCGGTGCTCACGCTGGACGACGGCACGCTGGCGACGGCGACGGCGACGCGGTGCAACGGCGCCGGGTACGACGTACGGATGGAACTGGCGGGTGACCGGGACCAGATCGTGGTCGGCCTGGACGACCGGACCCCGCTCTCCTCCGTCGAGCCTCACGGCCCGCCGCCCCCCGAGAAGCCCTGGTCCGGTTTCCTGGAGCGGTTCGCCCCGGCGTACGAGGCCGAACTGGACGCGTTCGTACGCCTGGTCCGCGGCACGGCGCCCAACCCCTGCGACGGCCGGGAGGCCCTGCGGGCGCTGCGGATCGCCGAGGCGTGCGAGCGGTCACGGCGCGAGCGCCGGCCGGTCGCCCTGGCGGAGATCCCCGCGGACGGGGCCGGGCCGGACGCCTGACCGGGATCGCGCGTGCGGGCCTTGAGGGCTCCCCCGGCCGGTCGGTCAGCCGGTCGGTGCTCGCGCCGCGGCTGTCTTCACGGCCCGCGGGTCAGCCGTCGGCGGCGAGCACCGAACCCTGGGCGACCGCGCAGAGGGCTTCGGACCCGTCCTCGGACACGGTCAGCAGGTCGCACCGGACCACCGCCTGGCGCTTGCCCGCGTGGACCACCTCGGCGCGGGCGATCAGGGTGACGCCGAGAGCCGGGCGGACGTACTGGATGGAGAAGCCGGCGGTCAGGACCGCGCCGCCGAGAGCGGTGCCGGCGGCGAAGGTGAGGGCGTTGTCGGCGGCGTACGAGAGCACTCCCCCGTGCGCGAAGCCGTTCTGCTGCCGCAGCTCCTCGCGGAGGTCGAGCTCCAGGGCGGCGGACCCCTCGCCGAAGGCGGTGAGCCGGGCGCCGAGGAGGCGGCTGAACGGCTGGGCGTCCAGGACCCGTCGGGCGTGTGCGAGATCGAGTGCGGTCATGGCCTCACCATCGGACGGGGAGGCGGCGCACGCCTCGCATGAGGAGGCCGGGAAGCCACTCCGGCGCCCCGCCCTCCGGGTCGAGTTCCAGCTGGGGGAAGCGTTCCAGGAGCGTGCCGAGCGCGGTCCGCGCCTCCAGGCGGGCGAGCGGGGCGCCCAGGCAGTAGTGGATGCCGTGGCCGAAGGCGAGGTGCCCCCGGGGGTCGCGGTGCGGGTCGAAGCGGTCGGCGTCGGGGTAGCGCGCCGGGTCCCGGTCGCCCGAGGCCAGCGAGACCAGGACCGGTTCGTACGCGGGGATGACCGTCTCCCCGATCCGTACCGGTTCCCGGGTGAAGCGGAAGGTCGCGTTCTCCACCGGCCCCTCCCAGCGGAGGGTCTCCTCCACGACGCCGTCGAGGAGACCGGGATCGGCGCGCGCGGCGGCGAGGGCGGCGGGGTGGGTGAGCAGGGCCCGGACGGCGTTGGAGATGAGGTTGACGGTCGTCTCGTGGCCGGCGATGAGCAGGAGGTAGGCGAGGGCGCGCAGTTCCGCGAGGGAGAGCCGGTCGCCGTCCTCGGCGCGGGCGGTGATCAGGTCGGAGAGCAGGTCGTCGGAGGGGCCGGCGGCGCGCTTGTCCTCGATGAGCGAGTCGAGGTAGGCGGCGAGCCCCTCGATCGCCTCGGCCTCGGGCCCGGCGCCGGTCGGGGCGACGATCTCGTTGGACCAGGCGCGGAAGGTGTCGCGGTCGGCGGCGGGGATGCCGAGCAGTTCGCAGATGACGGTGATGGGCAGCGGGAAGGCGAAGGAGTCGATCAGGTCGGCGTGTCCGGCCGGTGCCATCGCGTCGGCGAGTTCGCCCGTGAGCCGCTCGACGCGGGGCCGCAGGCTCTCTACCCGCCGGGCGGTGAACTGCCCGGCGACCAGTCTGCGCAGCCGGGTGTGGTCGGGCGGGTCGAGGACGAGGAGGTTGGGGCCGATGACCCGCTCGTCCAGCATGGTCATGCCGACGACGGACGGTGACTTGGAGAGCCGCGGGTCGGCGAGGGCGGCGCGGGCCGCCTCGTGGCCGACGACCAGCCACAGACGGCTGCCGTCCGTGGTGCGGATCCGGTGGACGGGGCCGGCTTCGCGCATCTTCGCGTAGTACGGGTGGGGATTCACGGTGAAGTCCGGGCCGTACTCCCCCAGATCGATGTCCGACATCGGTCCAGCGTAGCCGGGTGGGGCGCGGGGTTCCCGGGCGGTCGGAACGGTCCCGGCACGTCGGCGGGGCGGGCGGGCCCGGGCGCCTCACGGGGTCCCGTCGTCCTCCAGGAGGCCGGCGTCGTGGACGAGGAGGGCGATCTGGGTGCGGTTGTTGAGGCCCAGTTTGGCGAGGACGCGGGAGACGTGGGTCTTGACGGTCGGCACGCTCATGTAGAGGGCGGCGGCGATCTCGGCGTTGGAGTGGCCGCGGCCGACGCCGACGGCGACCTCCCGTTCCCGCTGGGCGAGTTCGGCGAGGCGGGCGGTGGCGTGCGCGCGGCGGGTCCGGGGCTGCTGTTCTGCGACATGGGTCATCAGCTGGCGGGTGACGGCCGGGGACAGGACGGGGTCGCCGGCGGCCACCCGGCGGACGGAGGCCACGATCTCGCCGGGCGGGGTGTCCTTGAGGACGAAGCCGGCCGCTCCGGCCCGCAGGGCGCGGACCACGTGTTCGTCGGCGTGGAAGGTGGTGAGGACGACGACCTCGGGGGCTCCGGGGCGGGCGCGGAGCCGTTCGGTGGCGGTGAGGCCGTCGACGTGGGGCATCCGGATGTCCATGAGGACGACGTCGGGGGCGAGCCGGGCGACGAGTTCGGGGACGTCGCGGCCGTCGGCGCCCTCGCCGACGATCTCGATGTCCTCCGCGCCGCCGAGCATGAGGGTGAGGCCCGCGCGGACCAGGGGGTCGTCGTCGACGATGAGCAGCCGGATGGTCATGCGGGCCACGGTAGCCAGGCGTGCAGGGCGAAGCCGCCGTCGGGGGCGGGGCCGTGGTCCATCCGTCCGCCGGCGAGGGTGGTGCGCTCGGTGAGTCCGATGAGTCCCTGGCCCGATCCGGGGACGTGCGGGACGGGGCCGGTGGGGGCCGCGTTGCGGATGTGGACGGTGAGGCCGTCGCCGGGGCGGCCGCGCACGGTGATGTCGACATCGGCGCCGGGGGCGTGCTTGCGGGCGTTGGTGAGGCCCTCCTGGGCGATGCGGTAGACGGTGCGTCCGGTGGCGGCGGGGACGGCGCGGGGACCGTCGGCGCCGTCCAGGGCGAGGTCGAGGGTGACCTTCATGCCGGCCGCGCGGCATTCGGCGACCAGTTCGTCGAGGGTGTCGAGGGTGGGCTGGGGCCGGTCGCCACCGCCGTCCTCGCCGGGCGCGCGCAGGACGCCGATGATCTCGCGCAGGTCCTGGAGGGCTTCGTGGGCGCTGTCCCGGATGACGCCGGCGGCGCGGGCGACCTGCTCGGGCGGGGCGTCCGGCCGGAACTCCAGCGCTCCGGCGTGCACGCTGAGCAGGGTGAGCCGGTGGGCGAGGACGTCGTGCATCTCGCGGGCGATGGCCTCGCGGGCCAGGCGCTGGGCCTGTTCGGCGCGGAGTTCCGCCTCGGCCTCGGCGCGCCGGGCGCGTTCGCGCAGGGCCACGAGGAGCTGCCGCTGGGAGCGGACGAGCATGCCCCAGGCGGTCACCAGGAGCGTCATGACGATGCCGATCACGACGGCCGCGGCGGGGTGGAGGCTGGGGTCGGGCCGCAGGAAGACCTGGGCGGTGGAGGAGGCGACGGCGAGTCCGCCGATGAGCGCGGTCTCGCGGAAGGGGCGGCGGACGGCGACGCCGAAGAGGGCGGCGAGGGCGGCTCCGCCGGCGACGGGAGCGACCGTACTGATCACGGTGAGGACGACGGCGACTCCCGCGGGCCAGCGGCGGCGGAGCCAGAGGGCGCAGCAGGCGGCGGCGCCGACGATCTGGTCGGCGAAGGCGACGATCTCGCTGGTGAGCTGCTCGGTGGAGTCGGCGGCGATGAGTCCGACGAAGGCGGCGAGGAGGAAGAGGAGGGTGTCGACGAACCAGTCGCGCACGGTGCGGCGGGGCCGACGGCCCGGGGGGCTGTCCGCCGGGGGGTCGGCCATCGCCGAGGGCAGCAGCCAGGCGTGGCGGTCCGTCCGAGTCATACCCACCAACGTACGCAGGTGAGGGCCGCGGGAGCGGGTAGGAAGGGGCCTCGGCTACCAAAGTCGCGGGACGGAAGACTTCCGTCGACGGGGGATGTCCGGGGGGTGGACGCGGGCGCGAGGCCGGAAGGATCATGCTGGTGCCATGAAGCGATTCCTGGAAGTCGTCGGCTTCCTCACCCTGGTCTTCGGCGTCTGCGGCGTGATCCGTGAGCTGACGGACGGCTGGTTCCGTCTGATGGGTCTGACCCGTTTCCTGACGGAGAACGTCTGGTTCCTCCAGGGCCGCGAGCTGTTCGCGAACATCGTGATAGCGGTGCTCGGCCTGGTGATCCTGATCGTCTCGGACCGGGTGCGGAAGGCGTAGGGCCCGGACCCCCCTAGCGGGTGCCCTCGTCCGCGGCCCGGCGTCCCCAGGTCGTGCCGGCGAGGACGAGGACGGCGCCCGCGATGCCGAGGGCTCCGGGGCGGTCGCCGGCGAGCGCGATGCCGGCGGCGGCGGCCCAGAGCGGTTCGGTGCCGAGGAGCAGGCTGACCCGGGAGGGGGAGGTGCGGCGGACGGCCCACATCTGGACGAAGAACGCGAAGAGCGTGCAGAAGACGGAGAGGAAGAGCAGCCCGGCCCACTCCCGGGGGCCGAAGTCCAGCGCCACGGACCAGGGCGACGCACCGGTGCCGGGCGCGGCGGCCAGCAGGGCGAAGACGGCGACGGCGGCGCCGAGTTGGACGGTGGTGAGGGAGAGCGAGTCGGCGCCGCGGACCGCCTTGATCCGGGACATGGCCAGGACGTGGATGGTACGGGCGACGGCGGCGAGCAGCATCAGCAGATCGCCGAGGGACGGGGTGGTGAACCCGCCGCCCTGGGTGAGCAGGACGACGCCGGTCACCGAGAGCGCGGCGGCGAGGAGGAAGGCGCGGGGCGGGCGGGTGCGGGTGACGGCGGCCTCGGCGAGCGGGGTGAGGATCATGGTGAGGCTGATGATCAGGCCCGCGTTGGTGGCGGAGGTGTGGACGACGCCGTAGGTCTCCAGGAGGAAGATCCCGCTGAGGACCAGGCCGAGCATCCCGGCGCCGCGCCACTGGGCGGCGCCGAGCGCGCGCAGCCCCCGCCATCCGGCGACGACGAGGGCGGGCAGGACGACGGCGAAGCGCAGGACGAGGACCGCGACGACCGTGTGGGTGGTGGTGATGCCCTTGGCCGCGAGGTAGCTGGCGCCCCAGACGACGGCGACGAGGAGCACCGGAAGGTCGGTGAGCCAGGCCGGGCGGGGGGCGCGCAGGGGCAGGGGGGCGGCGGTCGGCGACGTGGCTGTCATGGGCGGGCCTGCTCCAACGCGTGGTCCGGGGTGGAGACTTCGGCGGCTCGCACGGGGACGATCACCGTACCCGGAGCGGCGCGTGGCGGCTACACCTTTCCTGGACGTGCCCGTCCGCGCCCGCTCAGGCGTAGCTCCCGTACTCCGGGCGGCCCGCCAGTTCGTAGGTGTGGATGGCGATGCCGGAGCCGGTGGTGCTGCCTTCGACGTGCCGGAACGCGGTGGGCCTGGCGCCGTCGGCGAAGAGGCGATGGCCCTCGCCGAGGACGACGGGGAAGACGAGCAGGTGGAGTGTGTCGATCAGGTCGTGGGCGAGCAGGGTCCGGGCGAGGCCGCCGCTGCCGTGCATCTGCACCTCGCCGTCGGTGCCCTCCTTCAGCGCGGTGACCTCCGCGATCACGTCGCCGCCGAGGACGGTGGTCCCGGCCCAGTCGGCCTTTTCGAGGGTTCTCGACGCGACGTACTTCGGGAGGGCGTTGAGCTTCGAGGCGACCGGGTTCGCGGGGTCCGTCTGCCGCGGCCAGTGGCCGGCGAAGATCTCGTACGTCCGCCGGCCGAGGAGGAAGGCGCTGGGCCGCCGGAAGACCCCGTCCATGAAGCGGCCGAAGTCCTCGTCTCCGTACGGCACGGACCAGCCGCCCTGACCGAAGCCGTCGCTGCGGTCCTCGTCCGGGCCGCCCGGGGCCTGGTAGACGCCGTCGAGGGAGAGGAACTGGGTGAGGCTGAGCGTGGCCATGGCGGGTGCCTTTCGGTGTCGGCCGGGTGTCCCCCGGTCCATCGTGTCCCACTCACTCCGACTCCACCGCCCGGCGGATCTCATCGGTGTCCGTTTCCCGCCGGTGCCCTGAGCCCCACCCGACTTTCATTGAACCCGCAACCAGTCATGACATGAGTACGCATCGACGGAGGTTCGGGATGTCCACGATGGACGGCAGGGCGGTTCTGGTGACGGGCGGCAGCCGGGGGATCGGCGCGGCGACGGCTGTGCGGCTGGCGCGGGAGGGGGCGGACGTGGCGTTCACGTACGTACGGGGAGAGGAGCGGGCGCGGGAGGTCGCCGAGGCGATCGAGGCGGTGGGGCGCAAGGCCTTCCCCGTGCGGGCCGACGCGGCCGACGCGGGGGACGCGGCGGGCGCGGTGGAGTGGGCGGCGGACGCGCTCGGGCGGCTGGACGCCCTGGTCAACAACGCGGGGGTGGGGGTGCTGGGGCCGCTGGCGTCGCTGTCGTTGGCCGACGTGGACCGGGTGCTCGCGGTGAATGTGCGGGCGGTCTTCCTCGCCTCGCAGGCGGCGGCGGCACGGATGGGGCGGGGCGGGAGGATCGTGACGATCGGCTCGTGTGTCACCGCGCGGGTTCCCGGGCCCGGTGCGACGCTCTACGCGTTGAGCAAGTCGGCGCTGATCGGGCTGACCAAGGGCCTCGCGCGGGAGCTGGGCGGCCATGGCATCACGGCCAACATCGTCCACCCTGGCCCGGTCGACACCGACATGAACCCGGCGTCCGGCCCGTACGCGGAGCCCCAGGCGGCGGGGACGGCGCTGGGTCGTTTCGGCACGCCGGACGAGGTCGCCGCGATGGTGGCGTTCCTGGCGGGCCCGGACGCGGCGTACGTGACGGGCGCGGAGTTCGCGGTGGACGGCGGCCACGCGGCGTGACACCCACGTCCGAGCGCCCAGAGGGAGCGCCCCGGACGGCGAGTGACCCCGAACGCCGGGACCGGCGGAAGCGGCCCCCGACAGGCGAGTGACCCGAAGGGCGCGCCGGGGGAACAGACCCGAACGCCGGCCCCCGACAGGCGAGTGACCCGAAGGGCGCGCCGGGGGAACAGCCCCGAACGCGCAGAGCCCCCGAGGAACGAGGGGGCGAGCACGTACGGGGCTGTGAGTCCGGCTCTCAGCGCCCGGAGGGGAACCGAGCCTCAAAAAACAAAACAGGAGGGCGCACCGGTGCTGTCGGGCCGGTGCGCCCTCGCGTGCCGGGCGGGGTGTCGTTACCCGCCCAGTTCCTGGTGGCGGGCCGTCAGGCGCGCCGAGCCCGCTTCGGTGAGGGAGCCGAAGAGGCGGAGGCGGGAGATGCCGCCGTCGGGGTAGATGTCGATGCGGACGCGGGAGCCGACCGCGGGGGTGTCGAGGACGTAGCGGTGGTTGGTGTCGGGCTGGAGGCGGGTCCTGGGGAGGATTTCGGTCCAGTCGTCGGAGCCGTCGGCGGCGACGGAGAGGGCGGCCCAGCCGGCGCTGTTGCCCTTGAGGTAGGCGGTGTCGATCTCGATGGCGCGGATCTCGGATTCGGCGACGAGCTGGTAGCGGATCCAGTCGTTGCCCTTGTCGCGGCGGCGGCGGGTTTCCCAGCCGTCGTCCATCTTGTGGGAGCGGCCGGGCTGGATGGTGTTGGTGGCCGGGGAGTAGAAGCGGTCGGAGGCGTCCTCGACCTGGCCGCCGTTTTCGAGGGCGGCCAGGTCGAAGGTGCCGAGGACGCGGAGCCAGGCGGGGTCGGGGGCGACTTCGCCGTGGACGCGCAGGCGGGCGATGCCGCCGTCGGGGTGCTGGTTGACGCGGAGGTGGGTGAAGCGCTGTTCGATGTCGACGGCGAAGCCGTTGGCGGCGTGGCCGCCGATGGCGGTGCGCGGGACGAGGGTCGTCCACTTCACGTCGTCGGCGAGGAGGTCGTCGGGGGAGGGTGAGCCGGCGACGGAGGTGGCTTCGACGGAGACGGCTTGCGGGTAGTTGCCGCGGAAGTGGGCGGTGTCGATGACGATGCCGCGGATGACGCCGGGGGCGCCGAGGCGTACGAACGCCCAGTCGTGGTCGTCGTCGGTGGGGTGCGGCTGCTGGGCGGAGACGCCGCGGCGGCGGCGGGTCTCCCAGCCGTCCATGATCTTGCCCTTGTGTCCGAAGTGCTCCGGGTCGAACTCGGCGGCCTGCGGCTTGAGCATGTTCTCGCGCTCGGCGAAGAATTCGTCGTTGGCGGCGATGACGCCGGCGCCGAGGCGGCGGTCGGCGAGGTCGGCGTACTGGGTGAAGGGGAAGTCCGCGGTGCGGTAGTCCGCGTACGGGTCGCCGCCTCCGTAGGGGCTGGCGTCACCGGTGAAGCTGGGTATGGCGGACACGTCAGTTGTTCCTTTCGAGGAGGCGGCCGGAGGGCTCGGCCAGGGTGCCGCGGTCGGCGATGCGTTCGCCTCGCAGCCAGGTGGAGGTGACGACGCCGTGGAGGGTGCGGCCGGCGTAGGCGGTGACGCGGTTGCGGTGCTGGAGTTCGGCGGGGTCGACGGTGAAGGTGGCTTCGGGGTCGAGGACGGCGAAGTCGGCGTCGCGGCCGGCTTCGATGGCGCCCTTGCGGTCCAGGCCGGCGAGGCGGGCGGGGCCTGCGGACATCCAGCGGACGATGTCGGTCAGGTCGTGGCCGCGGTGGCGTGCCTCGGTCCAGATGGCGGGGAGGCCGAGCTGGAGGGAGGAGATGCCGCCCCAGGCGGAGGCGAAGTCGGGGGTCTTCAGGTCGGCGGTGGAGGGCGAGTGGTCGGAGACGATGCAGTCGATCGTCCCGTCGGCGAGTCCCTCCCAGAGGGCGTCCTGGTTGGCGGCCTCGCGGATGGGCGGGCAGCACTTGAATTCGGTGGCGCCGTCGGGGACTTCCTCGGCGGTGAGGGTGAGGAAGTGCGGGCAGGACTCGACGGTGATCTTGACGCCTTCGGCCTTGGCGGCGGCGATCATCGGCAGCGCGTCCGAGGAGGACAGGTGCAGGACGTGGACGCGGGCGTTCAGGCGGCGGGCCTGGTTGATGAGGTTCTCGATGGCGGTGTTCTCGGCGTCGCGCGGCCGGGAGGCCAGGAAGTCGGCGTACTTCCCGCCGGTGCGCTGCGGGGCCGCGGCGAGGTGGTGGGGGTCTTCCGCGTGCACGATCATCAGGCCGTCGAAGCCGGCGATCTCGGCGAGCGAGGAGGTCAGCTGTTCCTGGTCGAGTTCGGGGAACTCGTCGACTCCGGACGGCGACAGGAAGCATTTGAAGCCGTAGACGCCGGCGTCGTGGAGGGGGCGGAGGTCCTTGACGTTGTCGGGGAGGGCGCCGCCCCAGAAGCCGACGTCGATGTGTGCTTTGGCGCGGGCGACTTCCTGCTTGGTCCGCAGGTGCTCGACGGTGGTCGTCGGCGGCAGGGAGTTGAGCGGCATGTCGATGAGCGTGGTGATGCCGCCGGCGGCGGCCGCGCGGGTGGCGGTCCAGAAGCCCTCCCACTCGGTGCGGCCGGGGTCGTTCACGTGGACGTGGGTGTCGACGAGGCCGGGGAGTACGACGTCGTCGCCGACGTCCTCCAGCCGGGCGCCGGCCGGAATCTCCGCGTCGTACGGCAGCACCGCGGCGATGGTCCCGCCGGAGACGGCGATCGACGCGGGGCGCGTTCCCTCGGGGGTGATGACCCTTGTCGAGCGCAGTACCAGGTTGACGTCCACCCGTACCCCTTCTTCTTCCACCAGCAGAAATTCAACGAACTGTTGAAGGAGTCTTCACTCAGGACGACATGTCGTCAAGGGCACACTTTCAGCATGACCCGGGTGGAGCGCCCCGGCAGCGGTGCGCTCGCGGGCTTCCTGCGGCGCCACAACGGGCCTTCCGGAACTCCGCTTGGAGGTTTCCATGAAGTGGAAGGAAAATTTCGTACAGTAGAACGTAGCTCCCCACATGCGTGGTCGACCCGCACGCCGACCGGTGCCCGCCGACACCGGACAAACACCCCCCTGACCGGCTCGTACGCCGGGGCCGGGGCCGTGTGTCCGGCGGGACGGCCCGGTAGGCTGCTGCCTTGCCCGCCTGCCTCGAAAGGACCTTGACGTGCCGACGTCCAGCGCCAGCACCACCGACGCCGCCAAGCCCGCCGCCGGCGGCGTCCAGTCCCTTGAGCGTGCCTTCGATCTCCTGGAGCGGATGGCCGACGCCGGCGGCGAGGTCGGGCTCAGCGAGCTGTCCGCCAGCAGCGGGCTGCCGCTGCCCACCATCCACCGGCTGATGCGCACGCTGGTGGCCTGCGGGTACGTCCGTCAGCAGCCCAACCGGCGGTACGCCCTCGGGCCCCGGCTCATCCGGCTCGGCGAGTCCGCCGCACGGCTGCTCGGCACCTGGGCGCGTCCGTATCTGGCGCGTCTGGTCGAGGAGACGGGCGAGACCGCGAACATGGCGCTGCTCGACGGCGACGAGATCGTGTACGTCGCACAGGTCCCCTCCAAGCACTCGATGCGCATGTTCACCGAGGTCGGCCGGCGCGTGCTGCCGCACTCCACCGGCGTGGGCAAGGCGCTGCTCGCCTACACCCCCGCGGACGAGGTCCGCGCGCTGCTGGCCCGTACGGGCATGCCCGCCGCGACGGAGAAGACGATCACCACGCCCGAGGGCTTCCTGGACGCGCTCGCCCTGGTCCGCGACGCGGGGTACGCCGTCGACGACAACGAGCAGGAGATAGGGGTCCGCTGCCTCGCCGTGTCTGTCCCGGACTCCCCCACCGCGGCCGCGATCTCCATCTCGGGTCCCGCGGGCCGCGTGACCGAGGCGGCGACGGAGAAGATCGTCCCGATCCTCCAGGAAGTCGCCAAGGAGCTGTCCACGGCCCTCGCCAACACGGCGGGCAACGGCCAGGCGTAGGGCCACGCACCGAAGGAGCGCCCGGAGCCTCAGGCCCCGGGCGCTCCGCGCATCCCCGCCCCGACCGCCCGCGCCGCCGCCCCTTCCGTACGGTCACGGCTCAGACGCCGGCCGGCTCCGACAGGCGGCCGTCCCGGACGGTGACCGTCACGTCCGCGCGGGACAGATGCGTACGGTCGTGCGTGACCAGCACCGTCGCCGTGCCGCGCTCCCGGGTGAGGCGGGCCAGGAGGTCGACGACCGCGGCGCCCCGCTCGTGGTCCAGCGCGCTCGTGGGCTCGTCGACGAGGAGGACGGACGGCTCGTTCATCAGGGCGCGGGCGAGGGTGACGCGCTGGCGCTGGCCGCCGGAGAGCTGGTGCGGGCGGCGGGCCGCCAGGTCCGCGAGGCCGACCGCGTCGAGGAGGGCGAGGGCCCGCTCCCGTACCGCCTTCGGCCGGCCGCCGGAGAGGTGCGCCATCACGAGGAGCTGCTCGACCGCCGTCAGCGACGGCAGCAGGTTCGGCTGCTGGAAGACGATCCCGATCCGCTCCCGCCGCAGCGCCGCCTTCCCCGCCCGGTCCAGCCCGGCGGTGTCCGTACCGCTCACGACCACCCGCCCCCGGTCCGGGGTCGCCAGCGTCGCCGCGACGGCGAGGAGGCTGGACTTGCCGGAGCCGGAGGGCCCGACGACCGCGGTGAGGCGCCCGGCGGGCACGTCCAGCCGGACGGAGTCGAGGGCGGTGAGCCGGCCTTCGCCGTCCGGGTAGGTCAGGGTCACGTCGTCGAGGAGGAGGGTCATCGCGCGCTCCCGAGAGCGGTCAGGGGGTCGACGGCGGTGATCCGCCGGATGGACAGGGCCGCGCCGAGGACGCCGAGGACGATCATCACGGCGGCCGGGCCGAGGACGGTCGCCGGCTCCAGGAGGAACGGCACGTCCCCTCCGCTCACCAGCGCGCCGATCCCGACCGCGAGGCCGGTGCCGAGGAGGGTTCCGGCGGTGAGCATCAGCACCGCCTGGCCGAGCGCGTCCTTCAGCAGATAGGGGGTGGAGGCGCCGAGGGCCTTGAGGACGGCGATGTCACCGCCGCGCTGGATCGTCCAGACGGTGAAGAACGCCCCTATGACGAGCGCGGAGATCACGAAGAGGAACCCGCGCATCAGCTGGAGCGAGCCGTTCTCGGCCTGGTAGGACCCCAGGGCGGTGAGCGCCTCGTCGACGGTCCGCGCGGAGGTGCCGATCGCCCGGTCCGCGGCAGCGAGGTCCGCCCCCTCGGCGGTCGTGAGCGCGATGACGGTGGCCTGTTCTTCGGGCGCCGTGGCCTGTTCTTCGGGCGTGCTGCCGTTGTGGCCGAGACGCTGCCAGTCGTCGAGCGAGGTCCAGACGACGGGCGTGTGGCTGTACGAGGCGTCGCCGGCGATCGCCGCGACGGTCGCCTCCAGCGGCCCGATCCGTACGGTGTCGCCGTCCGCGACCTCCAGTTCGGCGGCGGCCGACCGGGAGAGGACGACCCGGCCGGGTCCCAGCCGTCGGCTCTCCGGGGCGAGGGCGTCCGCCGGCCGCGTACCGAAGGCGGAGACGGCGGCCGTACGGTCCCCGGCGGCGGCCTCGAGGGTGCGGATGCCGAGCGGCCGGGCGCTCGTCACACCGGGACGCCCCGACCACTCCCGCCACTGCCGCTCCGTCACGGTCGAGCCGGTGAAGGAGACGGACCGGCCGGCGGGTGGGGCGGCGAACGCCAGCCGGTCGGCGGGCAGACCGGTGATCGCCGAGATGTTCTCGCGGGCGAGTCCGGCGGTCAGCCCGGACAGCAGTCCGACGAGCAGGGTGATCAGCACGACCACCGTGCCCATCAAGGTGAATCGCCCTTTGGCGAAGCGCAGGTCTCTCCATGCCACGAACATGGGACCAAGCCTGCGGGGCCGGGGCGGGCGCGGACATCGCGCCACGGATGGCTCCGTGATCAAACTTTCGGTTGAGTCCGGACCGGCGCCGCCCGCCTACGCTGGACGGGCCATGGATCCACGTGCCCTCACCCCCGCCCTGCGCGCGCTGCGCCTATGTCTGCATCTGATGGTGGCGGGGCTGCTCGCGCTGGCGGCCCTCCGGTCGGACACGGCGGCGGGCGTGACCGCCGCGGTCGTGACGGCCGCGGTCTACGCCACCGGCTCCCTCCTGCCGTCCGTCCGGCGCTCCCCGCGGGCCGCCGCGGGGTGGCTTGTCGTGCTGGGCGTCGCCTGGCTGGCGCTGCTGTGGCTGACACCGGACGGGCTCTGGGTGGCGTTCCCGCTCTACTTCCTCCAGCTGCACCTGCTGCCCGCCCGCTGGTCGCTGCCGTCGGTCGCGCTGACGGCGGGGGCGGCGATCCTCTCGTACGTACGCCAGGGCGACCCGCTCAACCCGGGCGTCTTCATCGGACCGCTGCTGGGCGCGGCGGTCGCGGTGGCGACGGTCTTCGGCTACCAGGCGCTGTACCGGGAGAGCGAGCGGCGGCGGCGGATGGTGGAGGAGCTGGTGGCGACCCGGGCGGAGCTGGCGGCGGCCGAGCGGCACGCCGGGACGCTCGCCGAGCGGGAACGGCTGGCCCGGGAGATCCACGACACGCTGGCGCAGGGGCTCTCCTCGATCCAGCTGCTGCTGCGGGCGGCGGAGCGGGCCCTGCCCGGGGACTCGCCCGCCGCCGGGCACCTCGCACGGGCGCGGCAGGCGGCGCAGGACAACCTGGCGGAGGCGCGGCGCTTCGTCCGGGCGCTGTCCCCTGCGGACCTGGAACACGGCTCGCTGGCGGGGGCGCTGGAGCGGTTGTGCCGGCCGGCCCCCGACACCGGGGTGCGGGCCCGGTTCACGGTGAGCGGGGCCCCGGTGGAGCTGCCGACGCCGTACGAGGTGGCGCTGCTGCGGATCGCCCAGTCCGCGTTGGCCAATACGGTCCGGCACGCGCGCGCCTCGCGGGCGGAGATCACCCTGTCGTTCATGGGGGCCTCGGTGACGCTGGACGTGGTCGACGACGGGGAGGGCTTCGATCCGGCGGCGCCGTCGCCGACGGCGGAGGGCGGTTTCGGGCTGCCGGCGATGCGGGCGCGGGCGAGGTCGCTCGGCGGCACGTTCACGGTGGAGTCCGCGCCGGGGCAGGGCACGGCGGTCGCGGTCTGTCTTCCCCTGCCGGTGGAGGTGGCGGCATGACGGTCCGGCTGCTGCTCGCGGACGATCACCCGGTCGTCCGGGCGGGGCTGCGCGCGGTCCTGGACACGGAGCCGGACGTCACCGTGGTCGGGGAGGCGGCCACGGCCGAGCGGGCGGTGGAGCTGGCGGCCGCGGGCGGGGTGGACGTGGTGCTGATGGACCTGCAGTTCGGCGCGGGGATGCACGGCTCGGAGGCGACGGCGGCGATCACGGCGGTGGCGGGCGGTCCGCGGGTGCTGGTGCTGACGACGTACGACACGGACGCCGACATCCTGGCGGCGGTCGAGGCGGGGGCCTGCGGTTATCTGCTGAAGGACGCGCCGCCGGAGGAGCTGGCGGCGGCGGTCCGTACGGCCGCGGCGGGCCGGTCGGCGCTCGCGCCGGCGGTGGCGCACCGGCTGATGGACCGGATGCGGATGCCGTCGGAGGCGCTGACGAGACGGGAGCTGGAGGTGTTGCAGCTGGTGGGCGAGGGCCTGTCGAACCAGCAGATCAGCAAGCGTCTCTTCCTGAGCCAGGCGACGGTGAAGTCCCATCTGGTCCACGTCTTCGCCAAGCTCGGCGTGGACTCCCGCACGGCGGCGGTGGCCGCGGCGACGGCCCGCCGCCTGATCAGGCGCTGACGGGCGGGCTCCGGGCGTCAGGGCGGGGGCGCGGGCCCGGACACCGGCGCGGGCCGGGGCCGCGCGCGGCGGCGCTGTCGGTCGGGGTGACGGCGGCGCGTCTCAGGGTTCCGCGGCGGCGCGGCGTATCGCGGCGAGGGCCCGCGCCACGTCGTCGTCGGTCGTGGACCAGTTGCTGACCGAGATGCGCATCACCCGGCGGCCGTGCCAGGTGGAGCCGCTGATCCAGGTCGTGCCGTCGGCGAGCAGGCGGGCCAGGACCCGGTCCGTGCGCGCGTCGTCGCCGAATTCGGCGCAGACCTGGGTGAAGACCACGTCGTTGCGGACGGTGACGCCGTCGATGCCGGCGATGCCCGTGGCGAACGCCGCGGCGTGCCGGCACAGCCGGTCGACGAGGTCGGCGACGCCCGACCGGCCCAGGGAGCGGAGCGCGGCCCATACGGGGAAGGCCCGGCCCCGCCGGGACAGCTCGGGGACCTTGTCGATGGGGTCGCCGAGCGCGTCGTGGATGAGGTAGTCGCCGTGCCGGCCCATCGCCGCCCGGAGCGCGGACGGGTCGCGCACGATCGCGAGACCGCAGTCGTAGGGGACGTTGAGGGTCTTGTGGGCGTCGGTCGCCCAGGAGTCGGCGTCCGCGCAGCCCTCGGTCAGCGCGGCGTACCGCGGCGAGGCTGCCGCCCAGAGGCCGAAGGCCCCGTCGACGTGGACCCATGCCCCGGCCTCGCGGGCGGCGCGGATCGCGTCGGGGAAGGGGTCGAAGGCGCCGGAGTGGATGTCCCCGGCCTGGAGGACCACCAGCGTGGGCGCCTGTTCGCCGGCCGCCAGGGCGCGCCGCAGGGCCTCGGGCCGTATGCGCCCCTGTGCATCGGCCGGCACCGTCTCGGGCTGCCCGAGGCCGAGGTAGCGCAGCGCGAGGTCGACGGCCATGTGCCGGGCCTCGCCGACGAGGACGCGTACGGCGGGACCGCCCGCGAGCCCGTCGCGGGCGGCGTCCCGGCCGGCGCGCCGCAGGACCTCGTCGCGCCCGGCGGCGAGGGCGGTGAAGTTCGCCATGGTGGCGCCGGTGGTGAAGCCGACGGAGCTGCCGGCGGGCAGTCGGAGCAGATCGAGCAGCCAGTCGCCGGCGATCTCCTCGGCCGCCGCGTAGGCGGGTGTGACGGCGCGCATGACGCAGTTCTGGTCCCAGGCGCTGACCAGCCAGTCCGCGGCCAGGGCGGCCGGTTCGCCGCCGCCGACGACGAAGCCGTAGAAGCGGCCGCTGGGGAACGCGGTGAGCCCGGGTTCGCAGGCCGTGGCGAGCAGGTCGACGACGTCGGCGGGCGGGGTGGGGCGGTCGGGCAGCGCGGGGCCGAGCGCGCGCACGATCTCGTCGACCGAGGCGCGGGCGGGGACGGGGCGGTCGGACAGGCCGGCCAGCCAGCGGACGGCATGGGCGTGGGCCTGGCGGAGCGCCGTCTCGCGCGCGTCCATACCTCGGACTATGACCCGACGTCCGCCGCCCCGCAAGCCGCGCGCGGGGGCCGGGCGGGAGCCGGTACGGACCGGACCGGCCGGGGGGCGGGCGGGAGCCGGTACGGACCGGACCGGCCGGGAGGCGGCCGTGGACCGGTGCGGACCGGGTCCGAGCGGGAGCCGGTACGGACCGGGTCCGAACGGGGGCCGGCACGGACCGGGCCCGCCGGAGGGTGGGCGGGAGCCGGTACGGACCGGACCCGTCGGGGCCGGGCCCGAGCGGTGGCCGCGGCGACGGCGCCGCGCCGGCGCGCCGCGTTTCCCGTCCGGGTCGCGACGGCTCCGTCCCGCCTGGGTCAGGGCAGGTCGCGTGGCGGTTCGCCGAACATCTCCACGGCCTTGCGGACCCCGGAGAGGCCGTCCCCGAGGGCGCTGACGGAGCCGATCGAGCCGGCGATGAGCAGCAGAGAGCGGCGCAGGCGGCGTACCTCGGGGAGGCCGCCCGCGGCCATGGCGTCCAGGGAGGCCAGTTCGTCCTCGGCGATGCCCCGGTCGGCGAACTCCACCCGGTGATTGGCGAGTTCACGACGGAGCCGCGAGACGGCGGCGCGCAGCTCCGCCACCCTCGGGTCCTCGTCGCCGCCTGTTGTCACACGCCTCTGCCCCACGCTACGCAACAAGTTTCTCCCCCTCGCACGACTCTGTGCGCCGATCTCCACGCTCCTGGCGGGCCGTCGAACGGCCGTCAGGCGCCGTGAGTCGCGGGTCAGTTAACGCCATCGTCCGCCCGGCGCGCCACTCCGTGGACGTAATTCGGGCTTCGGTGTCCCCCGTGGGGATGAGGTATGCAGTCCTCATGACGCACACGCCCCCTTCCTCCTCTCCGTCCGCCCCGTCCTCCGCCCCTCCCCCGGACGCCTCCTCCGCGCCGGTGGTGGCCGGGCTGCTGCTCGCCGCGGGCGGCGGGCGGCGGCTCGGCGGCCGCCCGAAGGCGCTGCTGTCCCATCGCGGCCGGCCCCTGGTCGAGCACGCGGTGCGGGTGCTCCGCGAGGGCGGCTGCGAGGTCGTCCATGTGGTGCTGGGCGCCTCGGCCGGGGCCGTGCGGGAGCGGGCCCGGCTGCCGGGGTGCGTGCTGGTGGACAATCCGGAGTGGGCCGAGGGCATGGGCTCGTCGCTGCGGGTGGGCCTGGCCTCGCTGGCGGCGGCGGCGCTGCCGGTGGACGCGGCGCTGGTCTCCCTGGTGGATCAGCCGGGGATCGGGGCCGAGGCGGTGGCGCGGGTCCGGTCGGCCTACGCCTCCCGGGCGGCGCTCGCCGCCGCCTCGTACGACGGGAAGCGCGGCCATCCGGTGCTGTTCGGCGCGGACCGGTGGGCGGAGATCGCGGCGGGGGCGACCGGGGACCAGGGGGCGCGCCACTATCTGAAGGCGCACCGGGATGCGATCACCCTGGTGGACTGTTCGGATGTGGCCGAGCCCTACGACATCGACACGGAGGCGGATCTGGCACATCTGGAATGAACCCGGCCGGAGCGGACACACCAGGAGTGAAGGGGGTGGCACTGAGCGCCACGTTGTGTCGATCCGGAGAATCTCGACATCGACACACCTTGAACTTCCACTATGAGGAAACTAATATCCACTGTTCAGAAGCGCCTGAAACCTCTGACGGCGCTCGTGGCCGTATCTCGGCGCCTGCGGCACTCCGTGCCGACCGTGACGCCCGGCGGCCACAAGGCACCGCTCGTGAAGCCCGCTGAAGGAAGTGACAGTTCATGTCCGCACCAGCGCCGTCCGCTCTGGCCGTCGTCGAAGCCGAGCCCCTGCCGAGGCAGGAGGAGGTGCTCACCGACGCGGCCCTCGCCTTCGTGGCGGAGCTGCACCGGCGGTTCACCCCCCGCCGGGACGAGCTCCTCTCCCGCCGGGCGGAGCGCCGCGCCGAGATCGCCCGCACCTCCACCCTCGACTTCCTCCCGGAGACCGCGGCCATCCGCGCCGACGCGTCCTGGAGGGTCGCGCCGGCCCCGGCCGCCCTGAACGACCGCCGGGTCGAGATCACCGGTCCGACCGACCGCAAGATGACGATCAACGCGCTGAACTCGGGCGCGCGGGTGTGGCTGGCGGACTTCGAGGACGCCTCGGCCCCCACTTGGGAGAACGTGGTCCTCGGTCAGGTCAACCTGATCGACGCGTACACCCGGAACATCGACTTCACGGACCCGAAGTCGGGCAAGTCGTACGCGCTCAAGCCGGCCGACGAGCTGGCGACGGTCGTGATGCGGCCGCGCGGCTGGCACCTGGAGGAGCGTCACCTGACCGTCGACGGCCGCCCGGTCCCCGGCGCGCTGGTCGACTTCGGCCTGTACTTCTTCCACAACGCCAAGCGCCTCATCGAGCTGGGCAAGGGCCCGTACTTCTACCTGCCGAAGACGGAGTCGCACCTGGAGGCCCGCCTCTGGAACGACATCTTCGTCTTCGCCCAGGACTACGTGGGCATCCCGCAGGGCACCGTGCGCGCCACCGTCCTCATCGAGACGATCACGGCCGCGTACGAGATGGAGGAGATCCTCTACGAGCTCCGCGACCACGCGGCGGGCCTCAACGCCGGCCGCTGGGACTACCTCTTCTCCATCGTCAAGAACTTCCGTGACGGCGGCGCCAAGTTCGTCCTGCCGGACCGCAACGCGGTCACGATGACGGCCCCGTTCATGCGCGCGTACACCGAACTGCTCGTCCGCACCTGCCACAAGCGCGGCGCGCACGCGATCGGCGGCATGGCGGCCTTCATCCCCTCGCGCCGTGACGCCGAGGTCAACAAGGTCGCCTTCGAGAAGGTCAAGGCGGACAAGGACCGCGAGGCCGGCGACGGCTTCGACGGCTCGTGGGTCGCCCACCCGGACCTGGTGCCGATCGCGATGGCCTCCTTCGACGCGGTCCTCGGCGACAAGCCGAACCAGAAGGAGCGCCTGCGCGAGGACGTCTCCGTGGCGCCCGGCGACCTCATCGCCATCGACTCGCTCGACGCCCGGCCCACCTACGAGGGTCTGCGCAACGCCGTCCAGGTCGGCATCCGGTACATCGAGGCGTGGCTGCGCGGCCTCGGTGCCGTCGCCATCTTCAACCTGATGGAGGACGCGGCCACCGCCGAGATCTCGCGTTCGCAGATCTGGCAGTGGATCAACGCCGGTGTCGTCTTCGAGCACGACGGCAAGGCGGTGGCGGCCACTCCCGAGCTGGCCCGCGAGGTGGCGGCGGCCGAACTGGCCGCCATCCGCGCGGAGATCGGCGAGGAGGCCTTCGCGGCCGGCCGGTGGCAGCAGGCCCACGACCTGTTGCTGCACGTCTCGCTCGACGCCGACTACGCCGACTTCCTGACGCTTCCGGCGTACGACCAGCTGATCGGCTGACCGCACAGCGGCCGAATAGCACCCTGAACCGGCTCCGCCCCTGGTGTACGCACAGCACCGGGGGCGGAGCCGTTTTCCTGCCCGGTGCCCGGTGTCCGGTGTCCGACGGGGGCGGGAGGGGCCGGTGCGGGCTCAGCGCACGCGGCGGCGGCCCCGGCGGCGGCGTGCCCGTCCCTTGGACGGCGCCGGGACGTCGATGCCGAGGGTGGGCAGGACCCGCTCGGCGCGGTGGGGGTCGGCCGCCGCCATCTCCCGTACCAGGGCGGTGCCGCCTCCCGGCCAGTCGGCGGCGGCCGCGTCGAGGAGCGTGCGCGCGTCGGGTCCGCGGAGCCGGTCCAGGAGCAGGACGGCCTGGGCGGAGCGGGGCACGCGGGCCTCGTCGGCGGGCTCGCCGCGGGCGTGCAGCACCTCGTAGGCGTACGCGCCCATGGCAGGGTCGTCGAGGACGCCGCGTAGGGCCTCGGCGGGGATGGCGCCGGTGTCCAGGAAGCCGAAGAGGGCGCGGGTGTCGGCGGCCTCCCAGGTGCCGGCGTTGACGGTGCCGAGCGCCGCCAGCAGCTCCGACCAGGCCGCGGCGGTGTCCCCGCGCGCGTGGAGCCAGTCGGCCAGCACGCGCGCGGCGGCCGAGGCGGACCAGCCCTCGGCGGCGGCGACCACGGCGGGGGCGTCCCAGGCGGCCGCCTCGGCGGCGTCGGGGGCGGCCACGTGTCCGGCGCGCAGGAGGTAGCGGACCACCTCGATGCCGTGGGCGGTGAGTCCGAAGGCGTCGCCGGTACGGAAGACCGTGCCGCCGGCCGCGAGCCGGTCGACGGTCGCCGCCATGGCCTTCGCCGCCGCTTCGAGGCCGGCCCGGTCGGCCTCGGTCACCGAGACGGCGGTGCCGCACAGCCGGGACAGCTCCTCGGCGGAGGGGAGTTCGTAGCTGTCGGGCGCTTCCGCCGGGACGAGGACGGGAGCGTCCTCCTGGCGCGGGTCGACCGGCCAGTCCTCGAACTCGGCGGCCCGGCGGGCCACGGATTCGGCGCAGGAGCCGCGCTGGTAGAGGGCGTAGAGCAGGTGCGTGGCCTCGCCGTCGAACAGGCCGCCGTCCTCGGCCTTCATCTCCTCGACGGTCGCGGCGAGCCGGTCCGCGGCGGCCTCGACGGAGGGCTCGGGGTCGTCGGCCTCCACGGGCGGGGGCGGCAGCGGGGTCCAGGAGTCGCCGTAGTAGTCGAGGTGTTCGTCGAGGAGGGTGTCGGCGAGGGCGAGGTGCGGGAAGGCGTCGGGCCCGGGGGCCAGGTGGGCGTACGGCCCCGCGAGGGCTTCGGCGAGCCCTTCGGCGGTCCAGCGGTCGACCAGCAGGCCGCCGACCCGGCTCACGCCGTGGGAGACGTCCGCGTCGGAGAGCAGCGGCCCGGCGGGTGACGGCGTCTCGGTGTCCCGGACGTAGGCGCCGGTGAGCACTTCGGCGAGCACCATGTCGGCGAGGACGCTGCGGTTCATCAGGTCGGCGCGGTGCAGTCCGTCCGGGGGCGTGCCGCCCCGGTGGGCGGCGAGCCAGCTCCGTACGGCGTCGGCGTCGGCGGGGTCCGTGCCGTCGGCGCGCAGCAGGGAGGCGTACCAGCGCTGCCAGGTGAGGTTCCCGGGGTCGTTCATGGCCCGCTCGAAGTCGGGCACCGTCTCGTCGATCGCGGCGAGGATCCGGGCCTGGCGCTTGCCGTTGAGCCGGCCGGCCCGCCGGACGCGCTCGGTAAGGGCGGCGAGGACGGCGGGGTAGGCGGCGAGCTCCTCGGGCGTGGCGTAGACGAACGCGGGCGCGTCCTCCACGAGGAGGTGCCGCACCAGCCCCACGGTCGGCTCGGGGAGCCCGGTCCGCCGGTCGGCGCCTCTCAGCGACAGCAGCCCGAGGACGGCGTCGGCGGCGCGGGCGTACGAGGGGTCACGGGTCTCCGGGGTTCCGTCGAGGAACGCGTCGAGCCCGGTGTTGGTGAGCACGGTGCCAGCCACCTTTCCCAGGGTAGTTCCGGCGGGGGCCGGACGCCGACGCGCGGGACGGCGCCGTCATGGGACGACAACGGTCCGCTGGGCGGAGAAGTCACCCCAGGTGCCGTCGGGGAGGCGGGCGCGGAGTTTGACGCTGAAGCGGGTGCCCGGGGGGTCGGGGACGGTGAAGGTGTAGGTGGCGCGGCCGGGGGGTGGTGCGGCGCCCCAGACGATGGTGGTGGCGAACTTCTCGTTCAGGTACAGCTGGTGGGACGTGATGGGGGCGTCGGCGCGGGGCGGGGTCCAGGTCAGGGTGATCGAGCCCGGGGAGGCCGTGACGGTGAGGTCCGTGGGAGCGGTGCCGCCGGGGGCGCCGGCGGCCCGGGCGGTGGTCAGGTCGGCGGGGGCGCTGTCCGGCGAGGAGTTCTCGGCGGCGTCGCGGGCGCGGACGGTGAAGGAGTAGATCGTGCCGGGGCGCAGGCCGGTGACCCGGGCGGTGGTGGCGGTTCCGGGGACGGTGTGGACCCGGGCGTCCGCCTGGTAGACGTCGTAGGCCGTGACCCGGGTGTCGTCCCGGGAGGGTTTCCAGGTCAGGGTGGCCGCGCGGGCGCCGTCGGGGGCGGCGCGCAGGGCGCCGGGGGTGGTGGGGGGCGTGCGGTCCTCGGCCGTCGCGGCGAGGGTGGTGGCGGGCACGGCGGCGCTGTGCGGCGAGCGGTTCCCCGCGGCGTCGCGGGCGCGGACGGTGAAGGTGTAGGGGGTGGCGGGGGTGAGGCCGAGGACGTCGGTCATGAGGGTCGTGGCGGGCAGGTCCCTGACCTTGCGGCCCTGCTGGTAGACCTCGTAGCCGGTGACGGCGCGGTCGTCGGCGGCGGCGTTCCACATGACGTGGACGGTGCGGGCGCTGCCGGAGGCGGCCGTGACGCCGGTGGGGGCGGCGGGGGCGGCGGTGTCCTCGGGCGGGGACGCGGAGCAGCCGGCGAGGACCGGCGCGGTGGTCAGGAGTGCGGCGAGGGCGAGGGCCCACGGGGTGGTGGCGGGCGGGCGTTGCACGGAAATGCCTCCGTCCGTCGACATGGTCCAGACCCTGGTCCAGACCTTTATGGCACCTGGGCGGGGGATGCGGCAAGGGGGCGGCGGGCGGTCGTTGTCAGTGGGGTGCGCTTCACTGGATTCGTCACTCTCCGTGACTGTCCTGAGGGGGGACCATGACGGACCGTACGACCTATGTGACGCTCGCCGGACTGCGCGAGCGGGGCTGGACCGACGCGATGGTGAGCCGCCTGCTCGGCGAGCCGGACGTGCAGGGGCGCGACCCGCGCCGCTGGTCGCTTGCGCCGGTCCGGCTCTTCCTCCTGGCCCGGGTGCAGGCGGTGGCGCGCACCCCCGAGTTCGTCCGGTGCGCGGCGGCGGCGGGGCGGTGCCCGTCCGCGACCGAGGAGGGGGCGGAGCGCCGGCGGCGGGCGGTCATGGCGGCGATCCGCGCGGAGCCGATCGAGGTGCCGCGCCTGCCCGCCTCCGAGCTGGAGCGCCGGGCGGTCCGCCACCGCCATCTGCTCGGGGCCCGCGGGCCGGGCGAGGCGGCCGCCGGGGCGCTGGTGCGGTGGCAGGTGAGCTATCTGCGCCACGCCCTGGCGCGGTACGACGCGCTGCTCGACGGGCTGTACGGCGCGACCGGGCGGGCCGAGGCCGAACGGCTGCTGCGGCTGCGTCTGTACGAGGCGATCGCGGCGGCCTATCCCGCGCTGGAGCGGGAGTGCCGACGGCGGATCGGGGCGGAGCGATGAGTTCCGGGGCTCGCGGCGGTCTGCCCTGCATGGAGAAGTCGACGCAGATCGATCTGGGAGCGGCCGCCGCGCGCGTGGCGCGGCTCGCCGAGGACATCGACGACCGGCGGCTGGGTGATCCGACGCCGTGTCCGGAGTACGCGGTACGGGAGATCCTGGCGCACCTCGCCTCGCTGAGCGTGGCCTTCCGGGACGCGGCCCGCAAGGACCTCGGCCCGACGACGGGCACCCCGCCCGGTTCGGTGCGGCCGGTCCTGTCGGAGGGCTGGCGGTCGGAGCTGCCGAAGGCCCTGGAGGAGCTGGCCGCGGCCTGGCGCGAGCCGGGGGCGTGGGAGGGGGACACCGAGGCGGGCGGCGTCGAGCTGCCGGCCGCCGTCATGGGCCGCATCGCGCTCAACGAACTGGTCATCCACGGCTGGGACCTGGCGCGCGCGACGCACCAGGCCTACGCCCCGGGAGAGGAGGACCTGGCCGTCTCCGAGGAGCTGCTGACCCCCGAGGCGGACGCCCCGGCCGACGACGGCTTCTTCGGCCCGGTCGTCCCGGTCCCCCCGGAGGCGCCCCTCCTCGACCGGGTGATCGGCCTGAGCGGCCGCGACCCGGCCTGGCGCCCGGAGGGGGCGGCGTAGGGGGGCGGCGGGGCAGCGACGGGACCGGCCCGGGAGAGGCGTCGGGGCCTTCGCCGACGGGCCCACGGTCGGACGCCTCGCCACGGGACCGGTGTGGGAGGGCTTCGGGGCCTTCGCCGACGGGCCCACCGCCGGCCGCCTCGCCGCGGACCGGTGTGGGAGAAGGCGTCAGGGCCTTCGCCGACCGGCCCTTCGTGGGCCGCCTCTCCCCGGGCGGCCACGCTGTGCGCCGCCCCGCGCCGGCGGCTGCCGGGGCCCCGGAGCGTGTCATCCGGTCAGCAGCCGGCGCACCCTTCGGCAGGCCGCGGGGACCGGGGCGATCAGGGGGACGGGGCTGTGGGGGGCGAGGGTCTCGGTCGCGGCGGCGAAGGGGCCGCCGCCGATGACGACCGCCTCGGCGCCGTCGCGGGCGACGCACTCCCGGACCGCGCGCGCCAGGCCCTCCAGGAGCGCGTCCGGGTCGGCCGACAGGGTCGCGGGGTCCCCGACGGTCAGGCGGACGCCGGTGAAGAGGCCGGTCAGGCCGAGCGCGGCGACCCCGTCCGCGAGGGAGACCGCGAGGCGCGGGGTCGTCGTCGCGATGCCGAAACGGGTGCCGCCGGCGGAGGCCTCCCGCAGGGACGCCTCGCCGATGCCGACGACCGGGACCTCCCCCGCCACGGCCCGCAGCGCGTCCAGGCCGGGGTCGCCGAAGGCCGCCACGATCAGGGCCGCGCAGTCGCCGGCGGCCAGGGCGCGGCGGCCGGCCGCGACGACCTCGGGCACGGCGGCCCGCAGCGCGGCCGGATCGGTGAGCATCGGAGGGCCGTGCCTCGCCGTCACCCCGCGTACGGCCGGGCCCAGGGTCCGCCGGGCGATCGCCGTCATCATCGCCGTCGTGGCGGCGGAGGTGTTCGGGTTGACCAGCACCACCGAACGCCCGCGGCCGGCCCCCGCGTCGTACGCGGGGACCGGCTCGGCGGACGGCGGAGGAGGGCTCAGTGGACGTGTACCGCCTTGGCGCCCCGGGTCTCGGAGATCTCCTCGCCCGGTTCCATCGGCGCGGTGACCGTGTCCTCGTCGCCGCGCCTGCCCAGGTGGTTGAAGACCAGGTTCAGCAGGACGGCCGCGACGCAGCCGGTCGAGATGCCGGAGTCCAGGATGATCTTCGCGGTCTCCGGGAAGGCGTGGTAGAACTCCGGCTCGGTGATCGGGATGATGCCGACGGCCAGCGAGACCGCCACGATCAGCACGTTGTTGTCCTTCTCCAGACCGGCCTTGACCAGCGTCTGGATGCCGCTGGCCGCGACCGAGCCGAAGAGGACGACTCCGGCGCCGCCGAGGACCGGCCGCGGGACGACCGAGATCAGCGAGGCCATCACCGGCGACAGGCCCATCAGGACGAGGAATCCGCCGCCGCAGGCGACCACGAACCGGCTCCGGATCTTCGTCATCGCGACCAGGCCGATGTTCTGGGCGAAGGCGCTGCACATGAAGCCGTTGAAGAGCGGGCTGAGCGCCGAGCCGAGGGTGTCGGCGCGCAGTCCGGCCGCGATGGTCTTCTCGTCCGCGGGCCGGTCGACGATCTCGCCGAGCGCCAGCATGTCGGCGGTCGACTCGGTCATCGACACCAGCATGACCACGCACATCGAGATGATCGCCGCGAGGGCGAACTGCGGTGCGCCGAAGTGGAACGGCGAGGGGAAGCCGACGATGTCGGCCTCCGTCACCGGGCTGAAGTCGGTGACCCCGAAGGGGATGGCTATCAGGGTGCCGATGACCAGACCGACGAGGACGGCGATCTGCTTGAGGAAGCCGCGGGTGAACCGGCGCAGGACCAGGACCACCGCCAGCGTGATCCCGGCGAGGGTGAGGTAGGTCGTGGAGCCGTAGTCCTTCGCACCGGGATCGGGTCCCTGCGCCCAGCCGAACGCGACCGGGAGCAGCGAGACACCGATGAGGGTGATCACGGTGCCGGTGACGACGGGCGGGAAGAAGCGGACGAGCTTGGAGAAGTAGGGCGCGGCGATGAAGCCGAGGACGCCGGCGACGATGATCGCGCCGAAGATCAGCGGCAGTGCGTCGGCCTTGTCGTCGGTGGTGTCGACGATCGCGAGCATCGGGGCGACACCGGCGAAGGTGACGCCGTTGACGAACGGCAGCCGGGCGCCGATCTTCCAGACGCCGAGGGTCTGGAGGAAGGTCGCGAGTCCGGCGGTGAAGAGGCTGGCTCCGGTGAGGAAGGTCAGCTCGGTGCCGGAGAGGCCGACGGCCGCTCCGACGATCAGTGGCGGGGCCACCACACCCGCGTACATGGCGGCCACGTGCTGCAGACCGCTGGTGAACATCTTCAGGGGCGGCAGCGTCTCGTCGACCGGATGCTTGCTCCGGGTCTCGGTATCGGCGCCTGCGTCTTGTGCATCATTGCGAAACCTGGGCTTGGTGGCCACGGCGGTTCCTCCGGTCGGTTACACGTCGGCGGTGACGCGGATGTCAGGGAGGTGGTGCAGTCGTGCGGTGAAGGCGCCTCACGAAGTGCGGCTCATGAGGACGTGTGCTCGCGTCGGCCTGGGGGCGCCGCGCTCGGTGTGCCCGGGGAGGGGTGGACACGATGTCGACCGTCCGGGGGGTGCCGTACCTCTTTTCGTACGGGCACCCCCCGTCCGGCCGGCCACGGGCCCCGCTCGGGTCCGTGGCGACCGACCGAGGGCCGTCCCCCTCGGTCGGACTCCTTGGGGAGGGTCAGCCCTGGGCCGTGATGCGGGCCAGGCGCTGCGCCTCCGCGCGCGCGTCGCGGGCGATGGACTCCTCGTCCGCGAACAGCAGGCGGTTGTTCTCGACGATCTGCTTGCCGTTGACGAAGGAGGCCGTCACCGGCGCGGCGGCGCCGAAGACGATCGCGGTCACCGGGTCGGCGATCGAGGAGTGGCCGAGGCCGTCGATCTTCCACAGGACGAAGTCGGCGAGCTTGCCGGCCTCCAGCGAGCCGATCGAGTCGGCGCGGCCGAGGACCTGCGCGCCGCCGTACGTACCGAGACGGAGGGCCTGGCGGGCGTTGAGGGCGGCCTCGCGGTGGGCGCCGAGCCGGTTGACGAGGAGCGCGTTGCGCAGCTCGGTGTGGAGCTCGCCCGACTCGTTGGAGGCGGTGCCGTCGACGCCGAGGCCGACCGGGACGCCTGCCTTCAGCATGTCCGGGACGCGGGCGATGCCGGCGGCCAGGCGTGCGTTGGAGGAGGGGCAGTGGGCGACGCCGGTCTTCGTACGGGCGAAGGCCTCGATGTCGGAGTCGTTCATGTGGACGCAGTGGGCCATCCACACGTCCTCGCCGAGGAAGCCGGTCGACTCGAAGTAGTCGGTCGGGCCCATGCCGAAGAGCTCGTGGCAGAACTTCTCCTCCTCCACGGTCTCCGAGCCGTGCGTGTGCATGCGCACACCGAGGCGGCGGGCCAGCTCGGCGCCCTGCTTGAGGAGCTGGGTGGAGATGGAGAACGGCGAGCAGGGGGCGACGGCGACCTGGGTCATCGAGTCGAAGGAGGCGTCGTGGAACTTCCGTACCGTCTCCTCGGTCGCGGCGAGCGCGCCCTCGGTCGTCTCGACGGCGAAGTCCGGCGGGAGGAAGCCGTCCTTCTCGCTCATGTCCATGGAGCCGCGGGCGAGGGTGAAGCGCACGCCCATGTCGGAGGCGGCGCCGATGATGGCGCCGGACAGGTCGCCGGAGTTCTTCGGGTAGACGTAGTGGTGGTCCATGGCGGTGGTGACACCACCGCGGGCCATCATCGCCAGCGAGCCCTGGGCGGCGACGCGCACCATCGACTCGTCGATGCGCGACCAGGTCGGGTAGAGCGCGACCAGCCAGTTGAAGAGGTTGTGGTCGGTGGCCAGGCCCCGGGTGATCCACTGGTAGAAGTGGTGGTGCGTGTTGATCAGACCGGGCGTCACCAGGTGTCCGGTGGCGTCGATCCTGCGGACCACGTTCTCCAGGCCCTCGGGCGCCTTGCCGGCTCCGATGGACTCGATCTTGTTGTCGGCGACGACGAGGTGACCGGAGGCGTACTCGGTGTCGTTGGCGTCTACGGTCGCGATCGCACAGTTCTCGATGACGATGCGCTGGGCTGCCGAAGGTGCTGCCATGGCGGTGGTTCCTTCATTCCTCTTTGGTTGGGGGTCCCACCACGACGGAGTCGTAGGGGGCGGGCACGGCAGGACCCTAGGAGGATTTGAGTGCCGGGGCCGCGTGACGGCTCCGGGTGCCGAGGTGGTGGAAAAACAGGTTGAGCGTGACCGCGACGAGCGCGCCGGCGCTGATGCCGGAGCCGAGGACGGTCTGGGCCCACGCCGGGAAGCCGGCGTAGAAGGTGGGGGCGGCGAGCGGGATGATGCCCGCCCCGAGGGCGACGGCCACCAGGATGATGTTGGAGCTGTCGTCGAGGCCCGCTTCGGAGAGGGTACGGATGCCGGAGACGGCGATCGAGCCGAAGAGGACGATGCCGGCGCCGCCGAGGACGGGCATCGGGACCATGGAGACGACCGCGCCGAGGACCGGGAAGGCGCCGAGGACGAGCAGGGCGCAGCCGGCGACCGCGACGACGTAGCGGGAGCGGACCCGGGTCAGCGAGACGACGCCGACGTTCTGGGCGAAGGCCGAGGTGGGGAAGCCGCCGAAGACGGGGCCGAGCAGCGTGGCGATGCCGTCGGTCCGCAGCCCGCGGGTGATCGTCCGGCCGTCGCTCCTGCGGTCGCAGATCTCGCCGAGGGCGAGCATGCCGGCGCTGGACTCGGTCATGAGGACGAGCATCACGATGCACAGGGAGAGGATCGCGGCGGGCTGGAACTCGGGGGCGCCGAAGGCGAAGGGGCTGGGCAGCGCGGCGACGGGCGCCTCGCGCAAGGCGCCGAAGTCGGCCATCCCGAAGGGGATCGCGGCGAGGGTTCCGATGAACAGGCCGAGCAGCAGGGCGATCTGCTTGACGAATCCCTTGCCGAAGCGCTGGAAGAGCAGGATGACGACGAGCGTGAAGGCGGCGAGCGCGAGGTACTTCATCGCGCCGAAGTCGCCCGCGGTCGGGTCGCCGCCCTGGGCCCAGCTCACCGGGACGGGCATCAGGGTGACCCCGATGAGGGTGATCACGACGCCGGTGACGAGCGGCGGGAAGAAGCGGAGCAGCCGGCCGAAGAAGGGGCCGACGGCGAGGCAGAAGACTCCGGCGACCATCACCGCGCCGTAGATGGCGGGGAGTTGGTGTCCGGGGGCGCTGGTCTCGGCGATCGCCAGCATGGGGGCGATGCCCGCGGAGGAGGCGGCGTTGACGAACGGGAGCCGGTTTCCGGCGAAGCGGCCGGCGCCGATGGTCTGCAGGATGGTGGCGAATCCGGCGATGAGCAGGCCGGCGGCGATGAGACGGGTCATCCCGGCGGCGTCCAGGCCGACCGCCTGGCCGATGATCAGCGGAGGGGTGACGACGCCCGCGTACATCGCGGCGATGTGCTGGAGCGCGGCGGGAACGAGTCGCGAGGCGGGGAGCTTCTCGTCGACCGGGTGGACCTCGGCCGAGGTGGCCGGCGGGGTGGTACACGGGCCTTCGGCGGTTGCCGGCCCGACTGCGGGCTGTGCCATGGTTTGTCCCTCCGGTGGTGGCGGCCCCCGCCCTCCTGCGGGCGGGCGGCGGGGGCGGCCACGCGTGCCGCTTAGAGGTTGGTCATGTCGACCGGGATCTGCGCCGTGGCTCCGTCACGCAGCACGGTGGCCTCGATGAGGCCGTACGGGCGGTCGGCGGCGAAGTAGACCTCGTTGTCGTTCTTGAGCCCGAAGGGCTCCAGGTCCACCAGGAAGTGGTGCTTGTTCGGGAGCGAGAAGCGAACCTCGTCGATCTCCGAACGGTGGTTGATGATCCGGGTGGCCATCTGGTACAGCGTCTGCTGGAGCGAGTACGAGTACGTCTCGGCGAAGGCCTGGAGCATGTGCTTGCGCGTCTGCTCGTAGGACTTCTCCCAGTTGGGCATCCGCTGGTCGTCGTCGGTCCAGTTGAACCGCCAGCGACCGGAGACCTGCGTGGCCAGGATGCGGTCGTACGCCTCCTGGAGCGTCGTGTACTTGTCCTTGATGTAGCCCCAGAACTCCGAGTTGGTGGAGTTCATGACGATGAGGTCCTTGAGGCCGGAGATGACCTCCCACTTCTCGCCGTCGTAGGTGATCTGGGTGACGCGGGTCTCCTGGCCCTTGCGGGCGAAGGAGTGGTTGACCTCGTCGGCGCCGATGAACTTGGAGTTGGCGTCCGAGGTCGCGATCCGCTCCCAGGAGTACTCCTCGATCCGGATCCGGGCCTGGCGGATCGGCTCCTGGCTGGTCACGAAGTGACGCGCCAGGTGGATGCCGAACTGCTCGGCCGACTCGATCCCGTACTCCTTGGCGAAGGCGTAGACGGTGTTCTTCGTCGTGTCGGTGGGCAGGCAGTGGGCGTTGGAGCCGGTGAGGTGGACGTCGTCGAGGTCGCCGGAGAGGGCGACGGAGACGTTCAGGTCCTTGATGTGGTGCGTCTCGCCGTCCCGCGTGATCTTGACGACGCGGTTCTCTGCTTTGCCGTACTGGTTCTGGCCGAGAATCGTGGGCATGTCTGCTAGCTCCCTCGGTAAACGGAGTAGCCGAACGGGTTGAGCAGCAGCGGTACGTGATAGTGCTCGCCCGGATTCACCGCGAAGGTGATGGTCACTTCCGGGAAGAACGCACCGCTGTCCCTTACGCGGGGGGCGTCCTGCTGCGCCTCGGCTTGCTTCTTGGAGAAGTACGCCTCGGTCTCGAAGTCGAGACGTACATGGGTCGTTCCCTCCGGCAGCGCCGGCAGGTCCTTGCAACGCCCGTCCGCGTCGGTGGCCGAGCCGCCGAGCGCCACCCACGACGCGTCGAAGCCGCTGCGGGCCGCGAGCGTGATGGCCACGCCCTCGGCGGGGCGGCCGACGCTGGTGTCCAGGATGTGGGTGGACACCGAGGCGGTGGTGTCGGTGCTCATGCGGCGCTCTCTTCCTCTACGAGACGGGTCAGGCGGATACGGTTGATCTTGCCCAGTTCGGTGCGGACGATCTCCCGCTCCTCCTCGGGCGCGTGCTCGATCCGCTCGCGGACCGCGTCCCGCATCTGCTCGCCGGTCTTGCCGGTGGCGCAGATGAGGAAGACATGACCGAACTTGTCCTGGTAGGCCAGGTTGAGTTCGAGCATCTCCGCCTTGAGCTCCTCGGAGGCCCCGGCCATCCCGCTCTGCTCGCGGGAGGAGGTCGGGTCCCCGGCCTTCGGACGACCGATCGGCGGGTGGCCCGCCATCGCCTCGGCCAGATCCTCGGCGGTCAGTTCGGCCATGGCGGCGTCGCTGGCGAGGAAGAGGGCTTCGACGGTGGCGTACGGGCGCTGGGCGACGAGCTTGCTCCCCCACGCCGAGCTGGAGCACACCTCGTGGAGCGCGGCGACAGCGTCGCTGTCCGCCGAGGTGTTGAACCGGGCGAGGCCCGGAGTCGAACCTGAAGTCACGGGAAGCCTCCGTGGCTGTTTTTCACTGTGCGTCGGACGGGCTGCGGATAGCTAACGCCCTGGCGCAACATCCCGTCAACACTTTGTTGAAAACTCGGCCACACAAAAGCCGCCGTCCCGACATCCGGACGGCGGCTTGCACCGGGCACGGCCGGGGACACCCCGGCCGGACGGGCCTATCGGAACGCGCCCTAGTCGGCCTGGGCGGTCTTTTGCCTGTTCAGGGCGGTTTCCCTGTTCAGATAGTTGTACACGGTGAACCGGCTGACACCGAGCGCCCCGGCCACCGTCTCCACCCCGTGGCGTACGGAAAAGGCACCGCGTGCCTCCAGCATCCGGACGGCCTCCTGCTTGGCCTTGCGGTCCAGCTCGGCCAATGGCATCCCGTGCCGGCGCTCCATGGCGGCCAGGATGTGGTCGAGCGAGTCGGACAGCTGCGGCAGGCGTACGGCGAGCACGTCCTCGCCCTCCCAGGCGAGCACGACGTCGTCCGGTTCGGCCTGCTCCGGGCCGAGTATCTCGGCGCCCATGGCGTCGACGAGCGGTTTCACCGCGGCGACCAGGGGGTGCTCGGTCACTTCTCGTCCTCCCCGATCACGTTGACCTGGAGGGAGACGCGGGTCGCGCCGGCCGCCAGGGACCTGCGCAGCAGGGCGTCGACGGCGGTCAGCACCTCGTCGGCGGCGCCTTCCGCCGTGTTGCCGAACGGGCCGACGTCCACCGCGTCCAGTTCGGCCGCCTGGATGACCTCGCGCGCCACGACCGCGTGGGCCGGTGCCTCGTCGAGGTCGAACGGCTCGGTCGTGAACTCCACTTTCAAACGCACCATGGCCCCACGCTACTGGGCGCGGAACCCGCCCGGGAGGCCGGTCCGCGGAGAAGGCGGCCACGGGCTTCGACGATCAGCCGGGACCCCGCGCGGGGCCGACCTGCGCGGGTGCCCCCTTGACACCCCCGCACCCCTCCGTGCAACATTCCGTCAGACAGAAACTTACTTCCGCAATACGGAAGGAGCGCCGCCCCTCATGGGATACACGGACCAGCGCTTCGATGTGAACCTGTCGATCCTCTTCACGGAACTCCCGCTTCTGGAGCGCCCCGCGGCCGCCGCCGCGGCGGGCTTCACCGCGGTCGAGCTGTGGTGGCCCTGGATCGACACCGCCACCCCCGACCAGAGCGAGCTCGACGCCCTCAAAAAGGCTCTGGACGACGCCGGCACCCAGCTGGTGGGCCTGAACTTCTACGCCGGGCAGCTGCCCGGACCCGACCGCGGCGCCCTCTCCGTACCCGGTGAGGAGTCGGACCGCTTCCGCGCCAACATCGACGTGGCGGCCGACTTCGCCGCCTCGGTCGGCTGCACCGCGCTCAACGCGCTCTACGGCAACCGCGTCGAGGGCGTGGACCCGCAGATCCAGGACTCCCTCGCCCTGGAGAACCTGGTCCTGGCCGCCCGCGCGGCCGACCGGGTCGGCGCGATCCTCCTGGTCGAGACCCTGAACAAGCCGGAGTCGCCGCTCTACCCGCTGGTGAGCGCCCCTTCCGCGATCGAGGTCGTCGACAAGGTCAACGCCGCCACCGGACTCGGCAACGCCAAGTTCCTCCTCGACATCTATCACCTGTCGATGAACGGCGAGGACGTCAGCCAGGTCATCGCCGCGTACGCGGACAAGACCGGCCATGTGCAGATCGCCGACAACCCGGGCCGTGGCGCGCCGGGCACCGGCGAGCTGCCGCTGGAGCAGCTGCTGGACGAGCTCAAGAAGGCCGGTTACGACGGCTGGGTCGGCCTGGAGTACAAGGCCGCCGACGCCGCCGCGTCCTTCGAGTGGCTCCCCGCCGAGGCCCGCGCGGCCCGCTGACCTCCTTCCGTACCACCAGTTTCGAGAGGCACCCTCACCATGAGCAATCTCCCCAAGGTCGCGTGGATCGGTCTCGGCATCATGGGCTCGCCCATGTCCGAGAACCTGATCAAGGCGGGCTACTCCGTCACCGGCTTCACGCTGGAGCAGGACAAGCTGGACCGTCTCGCCGCGGCCGGCGGCACCGTCGCCGGCTCGATCGCCGAGGCCGTCAAGGACGCCGACGTGATCGTCACGATGGTGCCCGCCTCCCCGCAGGTCGAGGCCATCTCCTACGGCCCCGAGGGCATCCTGGAGAACGCCAGGCAGGGCGCGCTGATCATCGACATGTCGTCGATCACCCCGCAGACCTCGGTCGACCTGGCCAAGAACGCCGCGGAGAAGGGCATCCGCGTCCTGGACGCCCCGGTGTCCGGCGGCGAGGCCGGCGCCATCGAGGCCGTCCTGTCGATCATGGTGGGTGGCGAGCAGGCCGACTTCGACGCGGCCCTGCCGGTCCTCGAGGCCCTCGGCAAGACCATCGTCCTGTGCGGTCCGCACGGCTCCGGCCAGACGGTGAAGGCCGCCAACCAGCTCATCGTCGCGGTCAACATCCAGGCCTGCGCCGAGGCCGTCGTCTTCCTCGAGAAGTCCGGCGTGAACCTCCAGGCCGCCCTGGACGTCCTCAACGGCGGTCTGGCCGGCTCCACGGTCCTGACCCGCAAGAAGGACAACTTCCTGAACCGCGACTTCAAGCCCGGTTTCCGGATCGACCTGCACCACAAGGACATGGGCATCGTCACCGACGCCGCCCGCAACGTCGGTGCGGCCCTCCCGGTCGGCGCCGTCGTCGCCCAGCTCGTCGCCTCCCTGCGCGCGCAGGGTGACGGCGGCCTGGACCACTCGGCCCTGCTCCGCGCCGTCGAGCGTCTCTCCGGCCAACAGGTCTGACCCAGATTTCCGGTCGGCGGTGGCGCTGACACCTGTCCTGTCGCGCCCAGGCGCCACCGCCGACCGGAACACCTCCCTTCATCTTCAACAAACTGTTGACGTGATGTTCGAGGCGAATTTACGCTCCTCGCACCGTCTGCAGAGCTCCCGTACGGAAGGTCACGATGTCGAAGCGCGTGCTTACGACCGAGTCCGGCGCACCTGTCGCCGACAACCAGAACTCCGCCACCGCCGGCGTCGGTGGCCCCATCCTGCTGCAGGACCAGCACCTGCTGGAGAAGCTCGCGCGCTTCAACCGTGAGCGCATCCCGGAGCGCGTGGTCCACGCCCGCGGCTCCGGCGCGTACGGCCACTTCGAGGTGACCGACGACGTCACCGGCTTCACGAAGGCCGCCTTCCTCTCCGAGGTCGGCAAGCGGACCGAGACGTTCATCCGCTTCTCGACCGTCGCCGACTCGCTCGGTGGCGCGGACGCCGTCCGGGACCCGCGCGGCTTCGCGCTGAAGTTCTACACCGAGGAGGGCAACTACGACCTCGTCGGCAACAACACCCCGGTGTTCTTCATCAAGGACCCGATCAAGTTCCCCGACTTCATCCACTCCCAGAAGCGCGACCCCTTCACGGGCAAGCAGGAGCCGGACAACGTCTGGGACTTCTGGGCGCACGCCCCCGAGGCGACGCACCAGATCACCTGGCTGATGGGCGACCGCGGCATCCCCGCCTCGTACCGTCACATGAACGGCTACGGCTCCCACACCTACCAGTGGACCAACGAGGCCGGCGAGGCCTTCTTCGTCAAGTACCACTTCAAGACGAACCAGGGCGTCCGCTCCCTCTCCGCCGAGCAGGCGGCCGAGGTCGTCGGCAAGGACGCCAACTCGCACCAGACGGACCTGCTCCAGGCCATCGAGCGCGGGGTGAACCCCTCCTGGACCCTCTACGTCCAGGTCATGCCGGCCGCCGAGGCCGCGGACTACCGCTTCAACCCGTTCGACCTCACCAAGGTGTGGCCGCACGCGGACTACCCGCTGCAGCGCGTGGGCCGTCTGGTCCTCGACCGCAACCCGGACAACGTCTTCGCCGAGGTCGAGCAGGCCGCGTTCTCCCCGAACAACTTCGTGCCGGGCATCGGTCCCTCGCCGGACAAGATGCTCCAGGGCCGTCTCTTCGCCTACGCCGACGCCCACCGCTACCGTCTCGGTGTCAACCACACCCAGCTGCCGGTGAACGCGCCCAAGGCGACCGTGGCGGACAACTACGGCCGCGACGGCCTCATGGCCACCCGTCAGGGTTCGCGCCACGACAAGAACTACGAGCCCAACTCGTACTCCGGCCCCTCGCAGAGCGACGAGGTGCCTTCCGCCCCGCTGGCGATCCACGGCTGGACCGGCACCCACGCGGCGCCCGAGCACGCCAAGGACGACCACTTCTTCCAGGCCGGTGAGCTCTACCGCCTGATGTCCGAGGACGAGAAGGGCCGCCTGATCGCCAACATCGCCGGCGGTCTCTCCCAGGTGTCCCGCGAGGACGTCGTCGAGAAGAACATCGCGCACTTCGCCGCGGCCGACCCGGAGTACGGCAAGCGCGTGGAGGAGGCGGTCCGCGCCCTGCGCGAGGACTGATCCCACGCGGTACCAGACCGCGTACGGCGGATGACGGGAGGTCAGAAGCCGTACGCCGTCCGGACCGGCGGCCCGGATGAGGGGTGGCCGGCGGTACGGACAGCGTGAGGACCGCGGCGGCGAGCGAGCCAGTGCGGTGGTAAGGACGTCCGGACCCTCTTCCTGACCTGAAGGAAGAGGACCGTCCGCGACGCCCGTCGCCGCCGCCGCGGTCCCAACGCCCCCATGGGGGCACACCCCGAGACTCCGCCCGGCGGTGCGAACGTCCTGTCGCGCCAGCCTCGCACCGTCGGGCGGGCATCACGAGAGCGCGGAACCAGGTTTACGGTCCCTGGTTCCGCGCTCTTTCACGTGCGCGGACCCTTACGGGGGCAGTGGTGTCAGCGCATCGTTTCTGCGGTGAAGATCCACACCCGCTTGGGCGAACACACCCGCGTTTCGTCCCCGCGCCCCCGCCGCCACCGCTATCCACGGCGACATGATCAAGAACCTGATGCGCGGACTCACCCCGGTCGCCCTGATCCTCTCCCCCCTCGCGGCCCCCTCCCCCGCCCTCTCGGCGAGCGTCGTGCTGCTCCCCGACGCCCTCGCCGAACTCGACGTGGCCACCGAGGACGCGGCCGGGTACACCGCCTCCGCGTTCCGCCACTGGAATCAGGGCCTCGACCCCGCCGACGGCTGCGACACCCGCGGCGAGGTACTCCTGGAAGAGGCCGTGGACGCCCCCAAGACCGGCGTGGGCTGCGCGCTCATGGACGGCAAGTGGACGTCGTACTACGACGGTCAGAGCGTCACGGACCCCGCCGCGCTCCGCGTCGACCACCTCGTCTCGCTCAGCGAGGCCTGGGAGTCGGGCGCGTCCGGCTGGTCCGCAGCGCGCCGCGAGAAGTACGCCAACGACCAGGGGGCGGCCGCCACGCTCGTCGCGGTGACCGCCCGCAGCCAGAAGGACAAGGCCGGCCGGGACCCCGCCGAATGGCTCCCCTCGGTGACGGCCCAGTACTGCCGTTACGCCGCCGAGTGGGTGGGCACCAAGCTGCGCTGGGGCCTGTCCGCGGACAAGGACGAGGTCGAGGCCGTCAAGCTGCTGGCGGACGGCCCCTGCGAGGACAGCGTCGTGGCGAGGTCGCAGGCGCCGCGCTGACCTAGGGCGTGTGTCGGAAGTAGCGTCGTCCGCCCGCAGGGCGGGGCCGGGGGCGTCTGGTGCGTGCGATCGCAAGGCGGAGGGAGGAGAGCGCAGCGGGCTGCGCCGACGACCGACAACGCAGCGAGCGTGCGTGCCAGGCG